>JAGZSY010000018.1 GCA_018380885.1 Enterocloster asparagiformis | reverse complement strand
GCTCTCCCGGCCCCGCCTGGCCTCCCGCAAGCTGCCGCGCAGCCAGGTATTCTCCTCCTGCAGCTCGGTGTAGCCGGGGTCATTCAACACTTTGATCACCGTGTTCACCTTCTTTCTCTACCTTTTCTGACCCCCCATTCAGGAACCGATTAAGGTCATCCATGTTGATCAGTCGCTTGGACCCCGCCGGGATCCACTTGACCATGTTGTGATCCAACCAGTACGCCACTGTGTAATAGGTGAATCCCAGCTCCTGGCAAACCTGTGTTATCGTACAAAAATTGGGAACTTGCATTGTTACCACGCTGCCCTCACTCCTTTCTTATCTGTAGTATTTTCCCACTGCTTCCACCCCTCATCATTAACGCCCCTGCTCGATAGTTGCCTTTTTCGTTTCCCTGTCCTATACTGTACTTACAGGCGTTGCAGCGCCGAGTATAAATGGAAGGAGAACTCACATGGTTAAAATCAAACTTGCCATAGGTGACCACTGCGGGGATATCGAAAAACGCTTGGAATACATATCATCTGGAAGCATTTTCGATGTTTTTCCCGATTCATTCATGCAAGATTTCACTAAACACAATACTTTCGTTGATTTTTGCGAAGCTATAGGCTGCGATATAACTTCCCAAGACGATTTAGATAAACTGGATAGTGGATATTTTGATGAATCCATTAGTATGCATTCAGAATTCGAATCATGGGAAGATATGACTGAAACCGCATATCAACGTCAAATCAAGAAAAATTGAGGCGTTTGGCGGAGTGACTTGCCTTTATCGAGACAATTTGCTCCGCTTATTCTTCTCCAAACTGTTTCAAAATTTTCCCATTCTATAGCTGTCACCAGCTTCATGCGTGCTTCTATAGTTCCATCTTCTGTCATGGTACCTACAAAAATAACTTTCGGTACCATGTTTTCTGGCCCAGCACATACTCTCACCGTATTCCTTTGCATATCCAGCCATTCTTTCACTGTAAACCGCATCTTCTCACCTCCTTTTCCCATTGACACACCTACCCGATAGTTGCCTTTTTCGTTTCCCTGTCCTATACTGTACTTACAGGCCACGCCCGGCCGAGTATATAAGAAAGGTAAATAAAATAATGTACCCTAGAGCTACGATAGCTTGTTCGTGCGGATGTATGTTCAGCGCAGACTTTCAAAAAAGTTCCTTAGAAGAACCACCCGTTTGTCCACAGTGCAAAGCAGTTATGGATGTTGAGTCTTGGAAGTCTTTACGGTCCGCCATGGCTGAATTAGCCGATTTTAATTATCACATTTTAAAATGGCACTCCGAGCGCAACGAACCTCAAATGTTAGTTCCGGCTATAACGATTAACACGTTGGCGGATTAAACCGCTCAAGGTGTAATTCTTCAAGTACATACCGGAATGCGTCAGATGCTACTTCGGGCATTGAATCCAGATTGTATTTCAGAAGCAATTTTTTCATAGATTCTGACAATTCTTCCAGTTTGCCATTCAATGCCTGATTCAGTCGTTCGCCTTCCGCTACATGCTTCTTTGCATCCATCATGTCTCACCTTCCTTTCCTCATCTTCCCATTGACACCTCTGCCCGATAGTAGTATAGTTATTCTATCGAACAAGTGTTTGTTTTTACGCTGCATTAACCTCTCTTTCAAAAAGATATACGATGTCGTATTCCGGGAAAAATACTTTTTTGATAAGCAAAGCTTCGTCAATAGAAAACCCACTCTTGACAGTTCCATCTGCCTTATCCGACACCGTATTCAGCTGACAATGAAGTAATTCTGCAATTTGCGTGAAGGTTACTTTCTTATCCTTCATTGCCTTAAGCAAATTATTGTACATTGATATCCTCCTTTCATGTTTGGACTTTCAAACTTTATACCCGTATTATATTTGGATATTCGTTTATTGTCAAGCAAAAATATACGGATTTCCAAATATTTTTATTCTCATTTTTAAAATTATACGGATTTCCAAATATTTTTGTTTACTTTTTATGTTTTATCATATATAATTGAGGTATCATAAAAGAGAGGTACGAACCATGGAAAAAGCGAAGGTTTTAGAACGGCTTATCAAAGAACAAGGTATGAATGCTCGCTCCTTTTCCGAAAAATGCGGCCTTCCGTATTCAACGGTATATACAATCCTTAAAAATGGAGCCGGCAAGGCCAACGTTAATAACGTTATAGTCATGTGTAAAGCTCTTGGGATTACAGTTGAAGAATTGGATGAGATGTCTAAAGGCGTTAAGATCGAACCCGCTTATAAGGATGTCCTTACTGTCTACACCAGAAGCCGCAAAAACCTCTCCCAAGAAGAAAAAATGAGACTTGCTCGTATCATATTATCAGATGACGACGAGGAATAATTAAATGAATTTTGAACGACTGTATGAAATCATCTACATGATCTATACAGATTGCGGGATAGTAGAATTTCCCATTGACTGCTTTGAAGTAGTTCGCAAATATGGCTATCAAATCATAGGCTATTCCGAACTTTCCCAAAAGAAAAAGGCGGCATGCCAGAAGTTAAGTGGCGATGCCTGCCTGATCGATGATACACTATATTATGAGGAGAATGCTCATCCAGGACGTATCAAATTTTCAATCGCGCATGAACTGGGACATATATTCTTAGAAACCGAATCGGAAGATTATTGTGATTGCTTTGCCAGTCATTTTCTGGCCCCGCGAATCATGATTCATCGAGGTGGCTATCGAAACGCCGATCAAATACATGAAACCTTCGGTCTATCTTATGCGGCGGCTAACCGAGCACTTGCAGACTACCAGCGATGGTTTCATCATTCCTATTATGCAGCTATCCAGCCAACTTCTCCGGAAATATTATTGGCGCAGAAATTTGATAAAAAGTACACCCAAACTTTACTCTGTCCGAAACAATCGTTCGTATCGGATGATCAAGGGATTACAGATAAAAGGCTACTTACCTACTTGAAAAATTCTTTTTATGAACAACGAAAAGCTTCCATTCATGGCACTCCCATCAATGAATACCTGATGTATCGTTATAGTTTTTGATTTTAAATAGCCTGTTGCTTTTAAAAATATTACTTTTAGGAGGAAGAATTATGGCATTCGGCATGAAAAACATTCTGCAGGGCGGTTTAGCCGCAAATTACAGCGAGGTATCAACAGATGATTTAATGAAAGAGTATAGCTCTTATCTGATTGATGATGAACAGATTCAAGTGGGATTTAAGCTCGTGAGAGATGTCTTGATTTTTACTGACAAGCGCATCATCTTTTTCGATAAACAAGGAGCTACTGGCACAAAAATGAGCGTTGAGTCAATCAACCTGAATTCCGTTGTTAGTGTAAAGATGGAAACATCCGGCTTTGGATTTGACGATAGCGAACTTACTTTTACATACATCAAAACGCCATATCTCAAGGCGCATTCAGTTGAGTATGTAGCACATAAGCTGGAATTCCCCAAAAAGTACAACGTACAGGCTCTTTATAAATTATTACAGGGACTGGCGTATGAGAATTGCATGAAATTGAACGCATAAGCAAAAAACCGCCCCTGGCGGCAACCAGGAACGGCTTTTCACATAGATTTTCTCTTACCAGGTCATCCCAGGGAAGATATAATCTGCTTCACACCCAAATTATATCATTCCTGCTACGTCCTGGCAAGGGCGTATTTTTTATACCCAAAATCAAAGGAGGAATGGTAGTATGGCAACTGCCGTACCCTACAAAGACAAAGACGGCCGGATCGTCTCTTATCAGATCCAGGTATTCCGAGGCCGGGACAACTCCGGCAAAAAGCTCAAACCGTACACAACGAGTTGGAAAGTCCCGGAGACATACAAATCTGAGAAGGCCATCAAAAAGGCTCTGGAAAAAGCTATGGGCGAGTTTGAAGCCCAGTGCAAGGCCGGCAGGGTATCTGCTGACACCAGCACATTGTCCGAATACTGTCGGCGCTACATTGAACTTAAAAGCGGAAACAAGAAAAAATCAGTTGCCTTCTACGAATCTCTCATGGACAGAATTGATACAGAGATAGGTTTTATCCGATTAGACAAACTCAAACCAAAGCATCTCGACGACTTCTATATCAAGCTACAAAAACCTGAATCGCGCAAGGATGCCAAAGCCGTGGCCAAAGACCAACTGCTTGCTGAACGTAATCGACAGAAATTAACGAACAAAGCTTTGGCCGAGGCCGCTGGAATCTGTCCCAATACAGTCACCCTCGCAATAAAAAAGCATAACCTGAATATCGAGACCGCCCGGAAACTATCCGCTGTTCTCGGAAAAGAGCTTTCAGATTTATTTGATATTGTTTCTCCTGGAGGAGAAAATGGTCTTTCCGCTAAAACAATCCACCATTATCATACTTTTCTACATTCTGTGCTGGAAATGGCGCGTACAAAGGAGCAGTTGGCCTCCAATGCTGCCTCCGCTGCAACGGCGCCGACTGTCATCCACAAGGAGGCCGAATTCTTTGAGATCAACGAGATCATCCAAATCCGGCAAGCCTTAGAGAAATACCCCATGAAATACCGGGTCATGATATGTCTACTGGCTGACACTGGAATTAGACGCGGGGAACTTTTCGGAATCCGCTGGTCTGCAATCTCCTTTGAACGGAATGAGATTTTAATAAATCGCAATATCCAGCGTGTCAAAAATCTCGGACTATTTGCAGACACGCCCAAGGGACGTCGCTCACGCACTATCCATATATCAGATGAAATGGCCTCGTTGTTAAAAGCATATAAGAATTATCAGGAGAACGAACTGGCATATATTGAAAATCCGGCTTATAATAAAGAGGGTTATCTATTCATCCAAGAAAATGGCACCGTAATGGATCCCAACAGCCTGAATATCTGGACCAAAAAATTTGAGACCGCGGAAGGACTACCCCATATATATCCTCATAAATTCCGACATTCGCAGGCCAGTATCCTATTATACTCTGGAATAGATATTGTGACCGTTGCAGCGCGACTGGGGCATAACCAAACCAGTACCACGACTGACATATACGGACACGTCCTACAGAAGGCAGATCAACACGCATCCGATATGATTGCACAGGCTTTATATGGGAGATAAATCAGAAAAATTTATGGACTATTTATGGACAGAATTTAAAAATAGTGGCAAAAAACATATAATTGGGCAAAATTTACAAAATGCAAAAAGCCTGCAAACCCGCTTAAAATCGAGCTTTTTCAGATTTTATAAAACTCACCGAATGATATAAATAAAAAATACGGGAACTACGGACCGTAGTGTCGGGAGTTCGAATCTTCTCTGGCGCGCGAAAAAACCTGTAAGCACAAGCTTACAGGTTTTTTATTGCCCCAAACTCCCCTCCCCCACCAAACAGAAGCGCCAGCGTCCCGCCCCCTCTCTATCGATCCCCAGCGGGTGAGAGCCAGGCGCCGCGGGAGGCGCAGGGGCGTGGTGGAGGACCGCAGTAATCCTTAGGTTCTGGCGGTGCAAAATGGGAGGACGAAAGCTTGCCTCAAAGCAAGCTTTCGAGAGGATCTCAGCAGAGAATTTCATCAGAAATTCTCTGCGTTTGTCCTCGATGCCTCCCATTTTGCGCCGCCAGGGCCTTAGGATTACGCGGTCCGCAACCCAGCCCCTGCGCCTCCCGCGGCGCCTGGCTCTCACGAACGGATGCATCTAATCACTTCGCGCTCCCCCATCCCCCCAACACATGCATCGGAATCTCAACCCTTCTCCCCACCTCAATCAAATCCGGATTCCTAATCTCATTCAGCGGGTCCTCGCAAATCTCCCGCACAAACGCATTACTCCCCGCATAACGTCTGGAAATCCCTTCCAGCGTATCCCCCTCCACGCACTCATGCCAATAAGGAAGGACCGCAAAGCTTCCGACCATCTGCTCCCGTCTTTTATAAAGATCACGATCCGATTCGCTGTCCTTAAACCCCTCAAACACCAGCAAATAGACGAATCGCTCTCCCTCCCGCATCTCCGGCATATAAACAGCCACATTGCGCAGCTGCGTCTCCCCCAGCGCCCACTGAAACCGGTGGTAACGGCTCTCAAACATCCCCCGCTCACCCCAGGACGGTTCCTGCAAAAGCAGCGGTTCCAAACGTTCCTTCACCCGCTCCGTCTCCAGCCAGCGGGCAAGGTCGAACTCTCCCTCCCCCTCCTGTTTAAACATCAGCAGGTAGAAGCGCCCCAGGTCCCCGGCCCGGTTCTCCGGAATCTCCATATCCCAGGTCCAGGAGCGCGGATGGTACGGCTTTGTCTCTGTATCTGGAATCACCATGTCCATGGCCGCCTCGTCGTGGTAGCAGTAATAATAATCCTTGGGAAACCAAAAGGTGAACATATTGCTGTTGACCACCCAGCCGCCCCCGCGTGACGGCCTTCCAGGCAGATCATCCCACGTCCAGTCCTCGCTTAAAAAGCTGTAAACAGGCCACTGCTCCGACTCCAGCTCATTTGGCGCTCCGCCGCTCTCCACCACCTGCCGCCGGTATTCCTCATACCGGGAATCGCGCTCCCTGACGCTGTCCACGTACGTTTCCCGATAGGGGAAGGACCAGCCGCCGGGCCCGGAGTACACTGTGCACATTGTATACTTTGGAATCCGGTACGGCTTCACATAATCCGACCTGGCCAGATACGTGCCCTTTTGAACGGCCTCATAGCGCTCCGGCTCCCACTGTTTCATAAACGCCAGCTGCTCCCGCCCCACCTGCTCCTCCAGCTCCCTCAGCGCCTCCTGGGAGTACGACGAGAACACAATCTCATGCTGGGGATAATACGTTTCAAAATAATTCAGGTTTGTCTCCCTGTCGCTCTCCGCAAACCGCACCTGCTGGCTCAGTTCGATCCCCAGCTCCGCCTGATGCTCCCCCAGCTTCCGCCAGGCCTCCCCAAACGCCTCCATGCAGTTGTGGAGGTCGCGGTACTCCCCATAGCTGATCAACAGGCTGTCCCCATAGACGGCAACGGTTTCCTTCGTCCCGTAGGGCGGCTCATTCTCCCGATTCCTGACCGTCAGGCCCTCGCTGACGGCATATTGGGCCGCAAGCTCCTTGACATAGTTGTGATGGCAGGTATGAGTCCCGCCCGGCTCCACCTCAATCCACAGACAAAAGGACAAAAAATTGCCGTCCGGCGCCCACCTGGTACACTTAAGCACCGCAGTCCCGGAATCCGGAAAGGCCTCATCCTCAGCCTCAATCCAGTCGGGCGCCAAAAACTCTCCCTCCGCCAGGTACGGCTTAACCCCCTCAACCGCCTCCTGCCACAGCCCGCGCTCCCACGGAGTCTCGCAGGAACGGTAAAATTCCGACCAGCTCTCCCGCGCCTTGGACGCCAGGTACCCGTCCTCCTCCAAATGTATCCCGCTCTCCCGGGGTTCCTCCCCCTGCGCCGTCCCTTTTTCCCCAACCTTCGCGCAGCCCGCAAGGAGACAGCAGGCGGACAAGCCCGCCAGAATCACCGCGGCCATTCGTTTGTGCATACCGTTCCCCCTTCCCCGCCGGTTTAAGCCGCGATAGTTCCCATCATTTGCAGCCTGCAGGGAGACGGCAAAACGCGGCGGGATTCCTCCGCAGCCCGCCGCCAACGCGGCAGACGGCAAAACAGACAGCGACGCGACGGCGTTACCTTACGGATCAAACGCTAATTCTCCTCCTGCGCCATAATCTCCCTGATGATTTCCAGCATCTGGGGCGTCACCTTAATCACGTTCAGCTGCCGCTGGGCCCGGGCGGCAGCGTCGTAAAAATCCAGCTCATCGTCCAGCGCCATGGTGTCCTTTAAGGTAATATAATACATCAAAAGGTACGTGATCTGTTCCCCAGGCAGGCGCTCCTCAAGCAGCTTGGTAACCCGGTCCTTCTGCGCCTCTCCGCCGGGAAATACCCGCTTGTAAAACGCCTTGTAGTCACGCTCCCTCTCTTCCTTGCTCCTGAAATCAAATATCCCCGATCTCATACGCCTCTCCTCCTTCCGCGCCTCTCTTACCGGACCGCCGCAAAGGCGGCCCGCTCTCTCATTCTGTCATTTTCCTGCGGCACTGTCAACACAATCACGGTAAAACGCCCGGGTTATCCACACTCCCCCGGTCACCGTCAACACCGCGGTCCCCGCGGCAGCCAGCAGCAGCCGAATCGGCACAAGATCCGCCGCCGGTCCGAAAACCGCCATCCCCATCGGCAGCGCGCAGGCGGTGGATATCTGCATCAGGCTGAATACCCGGCCGTGCATGGCCGGCTCCACCCGCTCCTGGATCGATACCGTTATGGGCGAATTGTAGCAGGGGGACGTGATCCCAATGGCCAGGTTACACGCCAGATACAGCCCGAACGACGGAGCCAGGCCCAGCCCGGCCATGAGACCGCCGTAAACCGCGCCGGCCAGCAGCGTGGTGTCCAAACGCCGCTTAAAGCCTCCCCAGGCGGTGATCAAAAGGCCGCCCGCCACCATCCCCAGGCTGTAGGTCATCTCACTGGCCGTCAGCCGCCAGACCTCAGGGCCAAAGGTGCGGCTCACCAGCAAGGGCGTCAAAAACGCCGAGGGGCTGATCAGAAACAGGACCGCCACCTGAAACGCCAATAGCCGGCGCACAAATGCGCTCCCCCTCAGATAGGCCAAGCCCTCTCTGAGTTCGACCAACGCGGCGGACCTTCCGGTACGCTTCCGCTCATATGCCTGTATTCGCACAAAAGCCGTAATTCCCACCCCCACCGCGGCCGTGACCACATCGATCATCAAAGCTGCCTCCAGCGGCGCCACGGACATCAGGGCGCCGCTGGCCGCAGGGGCCAAAAACATGGTCAGAGACGACAGCGTGCTGTTGATCCCGCCCACCCGCATAAGCTGTTCCCGGGGCACCATCTGAGGGATCACGGAATTTACCGCCGGAGTCTGGATTCCGGTGCCCGCGGAGCGCACCGCCAGGGCGGCGAAGAGGAACCAGACCTGCCGGTGCCCAAGCCAGAAGGCGGCGGCCAACGCCAGGGTGGCGCCTGCAATCAGGATGTCCGGTATCATGATCATCCATTTCCGGTTGTAGCGGTCGATCCACACGCCGGCAAACAGTGAGATGCCGATCTGGGGCAGAAAGCCGCACAGCGTGGAAAGGGTCAGCATTTTTCCGGAGGACGTGGTCAGGGTGATATACCAGACAATGGCGTACTGGACCAGAGAGGATCCGAACAGAGAAATCGTCTGGGCTGTCAGAAAGCAGGAAACGTTTCGTTTCCAGTTATTGGTATTATTGATCATAGTGAGCTCCATTCATGTGTTTAATCGTCAGTTGATTCCATCTCAGCCCCAGGCTTCTCCCGCGTCTGCTGATCGTCAAAAAAATGCGGGCAAAATACTGCCCGCAGCCATTAAACATGAATGTATCCCCCGGAAAATGGGAACGGAAAACAGGCGTACTTCAGGGTACGCCGCCCAAATCCCATTTTCCGGCGAAACAAAAGCGTCTACGCTTCCAGTTTAAGCTCCGCACAGCGTTTCACCGGCACCATCCATACAGAGCTGATTCGTCTCCTCATCTGATCGGTCAATCTGTTATTCACGACACATTTCTCCTGTCCCTGTGTTCCCGCCCAAAGGCGACCCCTTCTGTTACCTACAAAAATGTTACCATCCCGCCGCCCCTTTGTCAATGCCTCTGTTCCCGGCAGCCCGCCTTGCAGCGCCGGGAAACCGCACCCGCAGGACGACGAAAGCCCCGTGAACTCCGGAGGACGGACAGCAGAAAGTCCGGTCCCCGTCCCCCTAAGTGCCAAAGCGCCAAGCGGCGTGAGTCCCACGCCCGGGCACGCAAGCCGGAGCAGACAATAAGCTGAACCCGTGCGGGCCGGGAATCACCCTTTTCTCCCCACCAAGGCCCTGAACATGCCCTGGGGAAGCTCAAATACGAACACGATCCCCAGCACAATGGACACCGCCACCTTCACCGCCGTGTACCCGGTCTGCACCGCCAAATACAGCTGGTCCGTCACCATGTAGTACACGGTCCAGTAGACTCCTGCGCCCGGAACCAGCGGAAAGATACCGGAGATCAGGAAAATAGTCACCGGGCAGCGCTCCCGCACCGCCGCCAGGCGGGACAGCAGAATCACCACAATGGTGGCCGCCAGAGCCGACTGGGCCGGAGCCCAGAGAAGGCCTGCCGCGCTGTACACGCCCCAGCCCGCGCCGCCGATCAGCCCGCAGTAAAGGTAATACTTGCGCGGCACGCCGAACAGCAGGGAAAATGCGATGGTTCCCACCATTGCCGCCAAAATCTCCTGTATCACAGCAGCGCACCTCCCGTCACCTTGCTGATAAACGAGAACGCCATGCCCACGCCGATGGCGATGCTGAAGAACACCAGCAGCGCGTCCAGCATGCGCACGGAGCCGGAAATATAGTCCTCATCCGCGATGTCCCGGATGGCGTTGGTGAAGGCAACGCCGGGAACCAGGGGCATGATGGAGCCGATAATCATAAAGTTCAGATGATGCCCGGCCCCCAGCAGGTAAAACCCGCTGCAAATCACCGTCACCAGCGCGCCGCCGCCGATGTTCCCCACCATCTTTGTGAGGCGGGGCGCGCTGATATAGAGCACGTACAGGTACAGCGCCAGGCCCGCGCAGAAGGCGCAGAGCGTGTCCCCGATATCGCCGCCGAACAGATAGCAGAAGGCGGCGCTGCCGATGCCCGAGGCCAGCACCTGCGTGCGCCTGCGCTTGCCCGGCATGTTCTTGATGTCCTCCAGGGCCCGGGCGGCCTCCTCCACGCTGTACCTGCCGCTCTCAATCTCCCGGGAGAGCTGGTTCACCGCCGCCACCCGGTTCAAGTGGGTGCCGCTCACCGGGATGTGCTGTACCTTGGCGAAATACCGCTCCCGCTCGCTGCCCGCAGTGGCGAAGATCCCGTTGCTGAGCACAAAGGCATTTCCCGACCGCACCCCGTAATAGCGGCAGATCCGGTCCATGGTCTCCTCCACCCGGAATATCTCGGCCCCGTTCTCCAAAAGGAGGTGGCCCGCCTGCAGGGCCAGCTCCATCACCTCTTTTTCTTCCTGCTCCCCCATGTCTCTCGTTCTCCTCAAACGTCGGTTTCTGTCATAGCTATCCATATTATATCGGGAGGAATGGAGAAATGCAAGGAGTGTATTGTTTTATCGCAGAGCCGCTTTCAGCTCTCCCAGCTCCCAGATCACCCGGGCGGTCAGCTCGATTCCTTTCATATATTCCATCACGCTCAAATGTTCATTGGGCGCGTGATTGTTGGAATCCGGATCGGACCAGCGCACTTGGATCGCCGGTACGTCCAGAATCTTCGTCCACAGATAATCCGGGGCCGTGGACGGACGGCAGGGATAAATCACAAAATCCTGATAAACCGCCTTAGTCGCTCTGCCGATCACAGGGACATAAGGATTTCCAACCGGTGTCTTAGACGGCAGAACTCCCCCCTCCGACTCCACCGTTACATTGTGACAGCCCAGTTTTTCGATATAGGCGCGTATTTTCTTCAGTATATCCTCCGGCTCCTGTCCTTCTACCAGACGTATGTCGATCAACGCCTCCGCCGTGCTGGTAACCACCCCCCTGCCGTCTCCGGATAAAATCTGTTTAATATTAAACGTCGGCGTCGTGTTAAGCCTCACATAATAGTCCTCGTCCGGGCCGCAGATGGGCCGCACCCCGTATATCTCCTCCATCTCCCGTTCAACCGGCGGCAGAGACCGGTAAATTTCCAGCTCCTCCCTGCAGGGCGGCACAATCCCGTCATAAAACCCGTCAATATTCACATGGTCGCCTGTTTTCAGCTTTCCCAGCAGCTCTACCATCTCCCACGCCGCGCTGGGCAGAACCGGCGCATACCTGGAATGGGCGTCCCGATTCATGGTTTTGAGCTTCAGCCTGACCGTAATACTCCCCTTGGCCCCCAGGGCGATAATCGGGAGATTCCGCTCGTTCTTCGGTCCGTCGCTGAAAAACACCAGGTCTGCTTTTAAGTCCTCCCTGTGCTGTCTCAAAAACTCCGGCAAGCCTCTGCTGCCTGACTCCTCGCAGCCTTCAAACAGAAAAATCAAGTTGACCGGCAGCTCTTCCCCCGTGCTTTTCCAAAATTCAAAGGCCTTTAAGTGCGCCATCAGCGGAGATTTATTATCCGCCGCGCCTCTGCCGTACATTTTCCCGTCCAAAATCACCGGATCAAAAGGCGGGGTGTCCCACTGCGCCCAATCTCCGGCCTCCACCACGTCATAGTGGGCGTAAATCAGCACGGTCAGGCGGCCAGGCACATTTCCATATCTCGCGATGATCACCGGATACGGCTGCACCGGATAGATCTCCGGTTCCAGCTCCAGCTGTCTCATATACCCGGCGATCATCCGGCAGCACTCCTCAACCCCCTGGCCGGTGGAGCTGACGCTGGGCTGTCTCACCAGCCGCAGCCACTCCTCAATCCACCGCGCCTCATTTTCCCCGGCCGCTGCGTTCCATTTTTCATCAAATATTTTTCGTTCCATCCCAGACCTCCCGCGGCAGTCCTTCCAAATATTCCTCCGTCAGCGCGATTGCGCGCTCAAAGCTGTCCAGCACGAAATTCCGCTTATGGTTCAGCGCTGTGGTAATATCATAGGCATCGCTGCTGCCCACAGGCGTCTGAATCAGTTCGTTTATCAGCATCAATGAGGGCATCGGCGGAAGGGGAATCCCGCTGTCGTTTTCATAAATATTGCCCGTGGTATAATTGAGCGGCACCAAAATACGCCCCAACGCCAGCAGCAGGCGGTTAAATGCCTCCGCATCCTCCGGCTGTCCTTTATACAGGCAATCCATCTGCTCCGCCAGGCGGTCGGCCAGCTGCTGCGGCTCTGAAAGATCATACCGCCCTTGCGCCCGCTGTGTCCAGTACGATACCAGGCTGCTCAGCTCCCGGGCCGTCTCCCGGAAGTCCAACGGTATGACGCTGCTGCCGGCAAAATACATGGCGATCGAAATATAAATTTTCGCGTCCCTGAGAAAGAATTCCGGCTCTACCTTATCGGCCAAGTCATCCGTGGTATGCCACCACCAGCCGAAATCATAGGCCCCGGATCGGGTCTGAAGCAGCTGGTTTTCCGGATTTTCAGGCCGCGGCTGTTTCGAGAACGACGAGAACGCGCTGGACACTCCGTTTATGTAATAAGATTGATCTCCATTCCGCCCGCATCTGCCTCCCTTAAATTCGCATCCCGTGTAGGCCTTTATAAAGTCCGCCGCCACGCCGCGGACCTCCGGCATGATAATGGAACGCGTCAGGTCAGTGGCCCCCTTTCCTCCGATTATATCGCAGTTCATGTTCAGCACGCAGTTCCTGCGCAGATCATTCCAGTAGTTGTCCGCATGCCATGCCGATCCGGCGTAACGGCCGTGAGAATGTCCGGAATAAATAACAATCTTGATATTGCGCTTCATCTCTTTTCGGTGCTGCGCGGCTATGCGGGCCAGCTCAATCTGAATACAGTTGGCCGTCCCATTGTCCGTGGCCCCGTAATACCAGGAATCCAAATGCCCGCTCAGCATCACATACTGATCTGTTTCCTGTTCCGCCCGGACGTCGGCAAACAGCAGCGGAATCTTGCGCCATCCCGTATCCACCTCCGTTATCATATGGGCCTCATAGATGCCGTTTTCGGCCAGCTTCACCAGCTCGTCCCGCGTTTTTTCCAACACGGACACATACGGAACGTCGGGGATCAAATCCCGCGTGGCAGGGGTGGGAGACCCCCAAGCGTTCGAAATAATTTTCTCGTGGAAATGCTCTCCCGGGCAGCCGATCACCCCTCTGGCCCCCGCCTTCCACGCTTTATAAATCTTCTCAAAGCCCGCGCTTCCTCCCAGAATCACAATTCTGTCTTTGCAGCGCTCGGCCGTGATCTCATCCGCGTCCCCTTCCATGTAGACCAGCGTGCCCTTCACCCCCTGGGGAGGCGTGCTCTTTGCCATGGAAGCCGTGTGACACAGGTATTCCTGCCCGTTTAGATAAAGCTTTGCCGATTTCGGCAGGCTGATGTAGGCGTCGTGAAAAATCAATTTCGTCTCCGCGCCGGCTGCTTGAAGCTCCTTCTCCATATAGCAGAACGCCTCCAGCTCCTCCTCCGTACCGGACAGGCGCTCCCACATACAGATGTGGTGCAGGTTATCCATCAGCCTGTCAATGGATACCGGGTAATTTAAATATTGTTCAATCTCTCTCATCATTCTTCCTCCAACCGCTTCTATCACTTATTCGTAGCAGACCACATCCCCGCTGTACACATGGATTCCGTCCGCCCGCGGAATAAATCCCTCCACGTTCCCATTTAATCCCACCAGGATCTGGTCAAACCACATTGGCAGGCAGGGCATCTCTTCCCGTATAATCCCATAAAGCTCCTTGTAGACGTCCCTGGACTCCTCCACGTCTAAAATAGCCCGTCCTTCCAGCATAAGCTCATCCGCCCTGTCATTCTTCCAGAAGGACTTATTGCTGGCAGAGTCGGAGAAAAGCAGGTTATAAACCGTAAAGCGCGAGTCACCCGTCAGGGAGTTAATAAACCGCACGCTCATATCATAATTTTGTAAATCTGATTTTTCGCGGCTGGCTAAGGCCGAAGATTCCATCGTCTCAATGTTTAAACTAATCCCAACTTTTTCCAGTTCCGCCTGCATAATCTGCGCGTACTGAAGCCATACATCGTTTGTATCCAGCCAGATGTTCAGGCTGAAACCGCCGCCGGGATAACCCGCTTCCGCCAACAGCTCCTTGGCCTTTTCCAAGTCGCAGGGCCTCTCCTCCACCGGCTGGTAGGCCACATTGTTCTCCGAAACGATATTGTAGGCCGGAGACCCTTTTCCGTACAGCACCATATCCACCAGAAGCTGTTTGTCAATACAGCACTCGATTGCCTGGCGCACCAGTTTATTTCCGATGGGCCGCCCCTCCGCCTGCGTGTTGTAATTCACCAGATAGCACTTGCTTCCGGTGGTGGTCGCCATCTTCAGATTTTCCGCCTGCTCCACCCGCTCCACATCATTCGGCAGAATTTCATAGGCAATATCCACCTCCCCGGTCTCCAGCAGAATGGTGCGCTGGGCGTTCTCCGGCACAATCATCATATCCAGATATTTTGTCTTGGGCGCGCCCCGCCAGCATTCCCCGAAGGCCTCCAATTTCGCGGAAGCTCCTGTCTCATAGGATACGAACTTGTAACGCCCTGTTCCCACGGGATGTGCGCCAAAGCCGTCCTCGTCCGCGGAAGCGGCGGCTTTGCTGACAATCGAGAAAGGCGTGATCGTCAGGCTGGCCAGAAGCGGGGCGTAAGGCTCTTTGGTATTGATAATCACCGTATTTTCGTCCACAAGTTCCACGGAATCCAGGGCTGTGGCGTTGTATCCAACCTGTGGGGAATTCATACAGCGCTCAATGGAGTACTTTACATCCTCGGCGGTCATGGTGCTGCCGTCATGAAATTTCACCCCTTCCCGCAGCTTAAACTGAACCGCGGTATCGGAGAGATATTCCCAGGACGTGGCCAGACAGGGCACGATCTCGGAACCGATGCCTCCCTCCGGGTCCCACTCCACCAGCGTGTCAAAAATCTGCTGTGAAATGACACAGGCGCGCATCTCCTTGCCGATATGCGGATCCAGGGAGGTGATGTCATATGCCAGCGCAATCTTGATCGTGTCTTTAATCTTCCGTCCCTCCGTCTGAACGCCGCCGGAATTTGATTCCTTCCCCACTCCCGCAGCGGACTCCGTATTTGCAGTTCCGGAAGATGTCCCGCCTGAGCACCCGCCCAATACAGATATCGCCATAGCCGCCGCCAACATTACCGCTAATCTCTTTTTCATACGCTTTTTACTCCTCTCTTCATACAGGGCCTATGCCATCAGATGGCAGGCCACAAAATGTTCTTTTTCCACTTCCTTCAACTCTGCGCTGCACTTAAAACACGCCTCATGGGCATAGATGCAGCGCTTGGCAAAACGGCAGCCATCCCCGGGATTAATGGGGCTGGTCAGCTCTCCCTGAAGTATAATCCGTTCCGTCTTAAAGTCCGGATCAGGAACAGGGATTGCGGACAGCAGGGCTTTGGTATACGGATGCTGGGGATTGGCAAACAGCTTTTTGGCCGGAGCCTTCTCCACCATCTGTCCCAGATACATCACCATAATGTGATCCGACAGATGCTTTACCACGCTCAAATTGTGGGTGATAAAGAGATAGGTGAGTCCCAGCTTATCCTGAAGGTCCTGCATCAGATTCAGAATCTGCGCCTGGATGGACACATCCAAAGCCGAGACCGGTTCGTCGCACACAATAAACTCCGGATTTAAAACCAACGCTCTGGCAATTCCAATTCTCTGCCTGCGCCCTCCGTCCAACTCATGGGGATATGTATTCACCAGCCTCTGCGCCAACCCCACCAAATCCATCATCTCCCGGACCAGGCGCGTGATCTGATCCTTATCCCGCGCGGTGTACATCTTCTGGATCAGCAGCGGCTCCGCAATCGCCTGGCTGACCGTCATCCGCGGATTCAGGGAGGCAAATGGATCCTGAAAAATGATCTGCATATTCTTCCGAAGCTCTTTCATCTTCTCCCTGCTCCGGTTTCGGATATCCTCCCCCTTAAAATACACTTCCCCGGAGGTTGGCTCGTGCAGCCGCAGAATGGTCCGCCCCAGCGTGCTCTTTCCACAGCCGGACTCCCCCACGATTCCCAGCGTCTCTCCCCTGCTTATCGAAAAGCTCACGTCATCCACTGCGTGGAGCAGTCCTCCCGGCGTCTGAAAATATTTTTTCAAATGGTTCACGCGCAACAACTCCTGTCTGTATTCCATTATGATTGCGTCACCTCCTTGTGCTGCCGCCAGCAGCGGACATAGTGCGTTTCGCTGATCCATGCAGGCTCCGGCGCCTCCGAACGGCACCTGTCACAGGCGTACCTGCAGCGCGGATGAAACGCGCACCCTTCCGGCAGGCAGGTGGGGTCCGGCATCAACCCCTCAATCGGGGTCAGCCGCTTCACATCCTCGGTCAGCTTCGGAATCGAACCCAAAAGCCCTTCCGTATAGGGGTGCAGATGCTTTTTAAAGACTTCCCGCACCGAGCCGTACTCGATGATTTTTCCCGCGTATACAATGGCCGTGTAATCGCAGTTCTGCGCCACAATTCCCAAATCATGGGTGATCAGCAGCAGCGCGGTATTCCGCTTGTCCTTCAGCTCCCGCATCATCTCCAGCACCTGGGCCTGTATCGTCACGTCAAGGGCTGTGGTCGGCTCGTCCGCGATCAGCAGCTGAGGATTGCAGGCCAGCGCAATGGCAATAATCACGCGCTGTTTCATTCCGCCTGAAAACTGGTGGGGGTACTCATCGTAGCGCTCCTTTGTAATTCCCACCATCTCCAGCATAGCCTCCGCCTTTTCCCGTGCCCCGTTTTCCGTCAAATGTTCGTGGGTGGCAATCACCTCCGCGATCTGCGCGCCCACTGTCATCACCGGATTTAAGGAGGTCATGGGGTCCTGAAAAATCATGGAAATATGTTTGCCGCGAATCCCGCGTATCTCGTTGTCGCTCATTTTCAACAGGTCCCTGCCCTCGAACAGAATCTCTCCGGACTCTATTTTTCCCGGCGGACAGGGCGTCAGGCGCATAATCCCCTTGGCCATGGTCGTTTTTCCCGCCCCAGTCTCGCCCACCACGCCCAGGGTCTCGCCGCCTCGTATGCTCAGATCAATACCATTGACCGCTCTCACAATGCCGTCGTCCGTATCAAAACGGATCGTCAAATTTTTGATTTCCAGCAAATGCTCCATCTAAGCCCTCCTTCAATTTTTCTGCTTGGGATCCAGGGCGTCCCGCAGTCCGTCGCCGAAAATGTTGAGCGCCAGCACGGTGACCGTAATCGCCAGCCCGGGAATCACCGTAATATGCCAGGCGTCCCGTATAAATGATTTGGCCGAGGAGAGCATGGCTCCCCACTCGGGCAACGGCGGTTGAACCCCAAGTCCCAGATACGAGAGACCGGCAATCCCCAGTATACACTGGGCCACATTCAGAGTAGCCTGCACAATAATGGAGGAGGCCGCGTTGGGCAGGATGTATTTGACGATAATCCGTGAATCATTGGAGCCGGCCGCACGGGCCGCTTCCACGAATTCCCGGTCCTTAACCGTCATGACCGCCGCGCGCACCACACGGGCCATGCTGGGTATTCTTGGAATTGTCATTGCAATCAAGAGGTTCATAATACTGGGCCCCAGTGCCGCCACAATCGCGATTGCAAAAAGCACGTAGGGAATCGCCAGCAGCACATCCATAATCCGCATGATCGTATTGTCCAGCTTCCCGCCGTAGAAACCGGCTACGGCCCCCAGTAATCCGCCGACAGCCGTTGCCATTCCCACTGTAAAAAGCCCTATAAACAGGGAATACCGAGTTCCCCACAGCACCCTGAAAAAAATACTCCTGCCGAACTCATCTCTTCCGAACCAGTCTGCGGGACTTCCAAAGGACGGCCCCTTCAGCTTCATCATCAGATCCTGTCCCACCACAAGCTGCCGGTAAATCTGTTTTCCGGTCACCAGGTCCACCACCACCGTGCCCACGGAAATGAGGAGCAGGAGCGCCACCACACAGAGCGCCGCCACCGCCATTCGGTTTTTCCGGAATCTCCTCACAATCTCCTGGGACAGCGTTCTCCCGCTTCCATTTTCGGCCAGCTCCGCACCGTACGTTTTCTGCCGTTTTATCATCTGTTTTCCTCCCTTTAGCGTCTGGAATACTGGGATTTAATGCGCGGATCAACATAGGCGTACAACAGGTCCACGCATAGATTCACCAGCGAAAACAGCACTGCAATCACCACCACGCAGCCCAGCACCACCGGCGTGTCCCGGTTTTTAATGGAATCCACCACAAACCTGCCCAGCCCCGGCCATGCGAACACATTTTCCGAGATCACCGAACCTCCCAGCAGCACCCCGAATTGCAATCCGATCACCGTGATAATGGGAATCAGCGCGTTGTGCAGCATATGGCGCACAGTTACCACCGATTCCTTTAAGCCTTTGGAGCGGGCCGTATCCACGTAGTCCTGCTTGATCACATCCAACATGGAAGAACGGGTCTGGCGCATAATCATAGCGCATGTGTTGCTGCTCACCGTAAACGCCGGGAGCAGCAGGCTTTTTAAAAGTCCAAAGAACCCTTCCCCCATCCCGGCCGCAGGCAGCCAGCCCAGCTTGACCGAGAACAGCAACACCCCCATAAGCCCCAGCCAGAATCCGGGCATTGCGGCGCCGATCAGCGCCACCACCGTGGCCGTATGGTCAAAAAACGTGTACTGCTTCCGGGCCGATATGATTCCGGCGGGAACGCCGATCACAATGGCAATACAGACTGCGCTGCTGGCCAGTATCATGGTGTTTGGAAGCTTTTCAAAAATCTGAGCGGACACGCTCATGTTGTTCTTGTAGGAGACCCCCATATCTCCCCGAAGCAGGTTCACCACATAGCTGCCGTACTGGACCAGAAGCGGCCGGTTCAGCCCCATCTCATCCCGCAGCCGCTCAATTTCCTGCGGCGTACCTTCATTTCCCAGAATCACCTCCGCAGCATCGGTGGGCGTCAGGCTCATAATAAAAAAGACTATGAAAATAACCCCCAACAAAACCGGAATCATCATTAAAACTCGCCTCACTATGTACTTGTACATCCTGTTCCTCCCTCCCATTTTAGTCAGATATCTTGTTTAAAATTATATCATTATCAACAAACTTGCAGAAGGAGTCATTTTTTTATATTAATTATAAAAAAGCCTTATGTTTTATCAGATGACAAACATAAGGCTTTCACTAATTTTTCAATTTATGATTCGCTGTAAAGCTTCACGGCCATTTCGATAAACGCCCGCATATATTTCGGGAGAAAGACTCCCTTGCGATAGCAGATGCTGAACTTACGCGAATATTCCTGCTCTTTTATGTAACAGTAGAAGCTGTCCTTCTTGAGAAATTCCGTTTCAAGCGGATGGGCCTCCGGGCACAGGGATACAAAATCCGATACGATCGCAAGGCGGCAGGCCAGATCAATATTGAAGGTTTCAAGCACAATTTCCGGATCAATACCGCCCGTCTTAAATATTTCGTTCTGATTCGTGCGAAAACCGAACTTTTCCTGAACCGATACAAATTTTTCGTTCTCCGCCTGTTTGATGCTGATTGTCCCTCCCACCGGAAAACGATGGGCAATCTGGGTGTTAAGGCCTCCAACCAGTATGATCCTGTCTTTTCGCAAAAACGTATACTCCAGGTTTTTATTAACTTTGTTATGGCTGACCATGGCCAGGTCCACCCTGTCCGCCAGCAGCGCATCGGTAAATGTGGTAAGGGAATAGTCCATGATGTTCACATCCACCGCCGGATATTCCCTGCGGTACTCGCTCAACAGCTGAGGCAGCGTGTACAGCGCCCTGTGGGTGGAAATACCGATCCGAAGCTTGCCTGAGTGGCCCCCGTTAATATCCTCAATTTCTTTGCAGAGATTGCGCTTGCTCTCGATAATCTCCTCCGCATATTTGACAAAAATCTCTCCTGCATAGGTCAGCGAGATCGGGGTGGAATACCGGTTGAAGATCACGATCCCCAGTTCCTGCTCAATATTGCGTATTTTCTGACTGAGCAGTGGCTGGGACATAAACAGCTTGTTCGCTGCGGAAGATATGCTCCCGCACTTTAGCACCTCCAAAATATACCCAATATTCTCAATCGTCATATGATTTTCCCCCCTCATATCACTATCTTTTTGCCATCAAGTTGCTCCAAATTTCATTATAGCGATTCTCCAAATGAATGTAAAGGAATACCAATATGTGGAAAGTCCCCGGGCCGCGCCATATCAGGCGCAGCCCGGGGACCTTCCACATAAATTTGTTTTATCCTATTCCAGCGCAAACATCTCCATCGCGCTCAGCACATCCTGTTCCATCCCGTCCACCGCCGCGTTGGCCAGGTCGTGGAAATACTTCACTTCCCGCTCCGCCAGCAGCTCCTTCACCGCGCGCACGCCCGCGTTGGACATGTAGGAGAAATAGTTGATCTTGCGGATGCCGCAGCGGATGGCCCGCTGGGTGTCCTCCACGCTGATCCCAGATCCGCCGTGCATCACCAGGGGCACGCCGGTCAGCTCTTTGATCTTCACGATGCGGTCGAAATCCAGCTTGGGCTTGGTGGCGTAAAAACCGTGCACCGTGCCCACCGAGGCCGCCAGGGCGTCGATGCCAGTGTCCTTCACAAAGCGGGCCGCCAGCTCCGGGTCCGTGTAGGCGGCTCCCGGCTCCTCGATGTGAAATTCCTTCCCCTCGTGACCGGTGACGATGCCGATCTCAGCCTCCACGCTGGCGCCGTACGCCTTTGCCAGCGCCACGGCCTCCCGGGTCAGGCTCACATTCTCGTCGTAGGGCTTGGAGGAGCCGTCGATCATCACCGCCGAGAATCCCAGCTCCAGAGCCGTCCTCACATAGTCCATGTCCTCGCCGTGGTCCAGCATGACGCAGACGGGCACCGCCGCCTCCTTGGCCATGCGCACCATGATGGGTCCGATGATGCGGATGGCCATTTCCGGCTCGTGGAGCTGGGCGTGCTGGATGATCACGGGCTCGTTACGCTTCTCGGCCGCCCGGAGCACCGCCATAAGTATCTCCAGGTTGGGCGTGTCAAACGCGCCCACGCAGCAGCCCTTCTCCTCGGCGTATTTTAAGACCTCATTCATATTTACCAGCATAAATCCGTCTCCTTACTTTTCCTCGTACAGCTCAACGATGGCGTCGTCCCAGATCACAAACGCCAGGCGCACGCCCGGGCCCAGTTCCAGGGGGCCGAAGATCACCCGGTCCGCCTGATCCGCGTAGTGCTCCAGATCGTCCACCTTGTAGGCCACGTGGGGCTGTTTGGACAGAATCTCCGGGAAGGGGGTCCCCTCCTCGAACTTCAGATACTCGATCTTGAAATCATAGTCGTCCACGTTGCTCACCCAGAACTTCATGGCCTCATTGTAGGTCATTCCCTCTTTCTTGTTCAGAACCGGTATTCCAATGTGCATATACTCCGCTGCCATAATCGTTTTCCCTCCCCGTTATTTCTTCATGTAAGGCGTGTTGCAGGGCGCGTTCCAGTAGCGCAGCAGCTCGTCGTCCATTCTCGCCATAAACATTTGGAAGCCGGCCTGCTCCTGGACCGTCAAAAGCTCGCCCACGTAATTTGCCACAATCTCAATATTTTTCTCTTTCAGATAGGAAACGCACTTGCGATACACGATGAACAGCTCCATCAGGGTGGTGGCGCCCGTGCCGTTTAAGATCAGCATGATCTTCTCGCCTTCCTTGATGTCTAAGTCCGCCAACAGTCCGTCCAGCATGATCTTCGCCGTCTCGTCAGCGGATTTCATGGGCTGGCGTCCGCCGCCGCCCTCCCCGTGCTGGCCCATGCCGATCTCCATCTCGTCCTCGCCCAGGTCCGCCAGCAGGCTTCCCGTAGCCGGATGGGTGGCGCCGTTCACAGCCACGGCCAGAGTCGCCATGTTGTCCGCAAAGCGCTGGGCCACAGCGGCCACTTCCTCTAAGCTCTTGCCCTCGGCAGCAGCCGCTCCCGCGATCTTGTAGGTGGGGATGCAGCCCACCAGGCCGCGGCGGTCGTCGGCGTTGGAGCGGGGCGCGTTGGCGATGTCCTCCTGGGTCACCACCTTGACCACGTTTAAGCCTTCCTTGGCGCATTTCTTCATGGTCATGTTGCCGGTCAGCATGTCGCCGGCGTGGTTCAGCACGATGTAGAGCACGCCCTTGCCCTTGTCCGCCATCTTGATGGCATCCACGCAGGCCTTGGGTCCCGGAGCCGCGAACACGTCGCCCACCACGGAGATATCCACCATGCCCTCGCCCACAAATCCGCTGATGGCCGGCTCATGGCCCGATCCGCCCTGGGTCACGATGGTCACGCGGTCCGCCTCGTCCAGCTTGCGGTTGATTACCATGCGCTCGTCGCCCAGCTTCACCAGGTCCTTGTGGGCCTCCGCAAATCCCTCCAGCAGCTCAGGTGTCAGATTTTCCGGATCGTTGATAAATTTTTTCATCTTCATAGCGTTCTACCTCTCCTTTTTATGTTCACCAAAGGGAAATGGGCTTCAGGGCCCCGGGCCCGTATCCCTCCCCAGTTTTCATGTTCCCCGCAAAAAAACGCGGCAGCCCTATTTCAACCCGTCGCACAGTCCGGCAAAGAACAGCGACGTGCTCACGGCGCCCGCGTCGGGCGTGCCGATGGTCTGCTCCTTATAGCTTCTGGCCCTGCCGAACTTGGAAATATACTGCTCGCTCTCCTTTGCGCCTCTGGCCGCAGCCTCCTTTGCCGCCTCCAGGATCGCCGCGCAGTCGCCCTGAGCCGCCTCTGCCGCGGCCACCGCCGGGATCAGCGCATCCATCATGGTCTTATCGCCCACCTTGGCATTGGTGATATCCTCCATGGCCGACTGGCACTCGGTAAACATCTCCTTCAACAGCCCCTCGTCGATGGCCCCGCCGCCGTTTAAAGGACCGGACAGGCCGCCGATCAGCGTGCCGTACAGTGGGCCGGCGCTGCCGCCTCCGATCTCCATAGTGCTGTCCCCCAGATCCTCCAAAAATTCCTCGATGTCGTCGTCCTCCCAGGCCTCCAGCTTTTTCTCGATCAACGCCGCGATCTTGCCGATGGTCACCCCGTGGTCCCCGTCGCCGAACCGCGAATCAATCTCGCTGAGATAATCCTTGTTCTCCTGCCAGACCTCCGCCACCTTGCGGAACATTTTTTCTATTTCCGGCTTCAAAAGTAACATATGTAACCTCCTCTCGTCCATTTTGCACCTTTTGCCATAGCACAAGCGTAACATTTTTACATGTACTTGTCAATAAATCCCGTTATTGTTCTTATATTTTTACCGTTATGCACAAAAAATGCGCAGAGCGCCATCCCGCCGCCTGCGCGCATTTGTTACATATGTAACTTTTAAATCTCCAGCGCCGCCCGCATCACGTGCTCCGGCGCAATCACATGGTTGATATACCCGGTGCGCAGCGCTCCCCTCAGCGCCCGCCCCTTGGTGTTGGCGGAGCAAATCCCCACCACGTGCCGAACCCGGCCCAGCAACTCCAGGGGAATCTGCACGGCAAAATCCATATCGGAGTGAATCACCCGCCCCTCCACGTCCACGAAATAATTCAGGATTCTCCCTACCGCCTTGCGCCGCACCAGCAGATCCCCGAACCTGGCCTCCGTGGCAAAGTCCGGCACAGAGGGAAAGTTCCCGATGTTTACCAGCGCCACATCCAACCGCTCCCAGGCATTGTACACCGCCCGGTAATTGTCCAGCTCCTGAATCAGGCTCAGCTCCTGCTCCGAGGACATGCAGGCGGGGGAGTACAGGAACTCCGGCTCAGCCTGGCTGTGCTCCGCGATCACCCGGACCAGCTCGTTGGAGTGGTAATTTTTCAGGCCCACTCCCCCGTTGCCGATCAGCGGGCAGATCCGGCTTCCCACCTTCAGAGTCCGGTTCTCCCGCTCCACGGTCGCCACCAGATCGCCAATGATATGGCCCCATCCCAGCCCCAAGCTGTCCTCCTCCAGGCGCTCCAGATACTCCAGCGCAGTCCGCGAGATTCCGGCGTTGGTGGCGCTGTCGTTGGGCCCGTCCGCGACCGCCGCGCCTCCGTACACCCCAAAGGCCCGGCGAATCTGCTCCACCAGCGCCTCCTGGTCCCCGGCGTCCTCCGCCGGGTTCTGGATGCGGATCGTCACAATGCCCAGCTCCTTCGCCTCCTTGAGCAGTTTGCTGACCATGGGCCGGGATATCTGATAGCGGGAAGCGATCTCGCTCTGCGTCTTATCTTCCTCATAATAAAGTCTGGCAATGTTCACCAGGCGGCTGATCTTATCGTCCTGTTTTCTCATTTGGTATCTGTCTGCTCTCCCTGTTTTTATTATGTACATCATACCCCATACGGGGCGCAAAAACAAGCGGCGAATGGCCGGGCCTGACCCTTGCCAACGCCCGGCGGATGCGCTATACTGTCGCTATACTGTCCCATATCACCTTAGAATCAGGAGGCCCGCCCATGGATTCCCTCTCCCAGACCAACTATATCACCGGCTTTCAGGTCCTGCGCGACCGCATCCCGGCCGGCTCCTACATCCAAAATATTCCAGCTCTGCGGGACTTGGAGGATTTGGACTTTTCCTGCCCCGTCACCTTTTTCACCGGCGAAAACGGTTCCGGCAAGTCCACGCTTCTGGAAGCCGTGGCCGTGGCCTACGGGTTCAATCCGGAGGGAGGAACAAAAAACTTTCTGTTTTCCACCCGGGACACCCACTCGGATTTCAGCTCGGCCCTGCGCCTGCGAAAAGGCGTGAGGAAGCCTCAGGACGGCTTTTTTCTGCGGGCCGAGAGCTTTTACAACGTGGCCAGCCAGGTGGACGACTACGCGGCCGAGAGCATCGGGCGTGTAAATTACCTGGACTATTACGGCGGGCGCTCCCTCCACTGCCAATCCCACGGCGAGAGCTTTCTGGCTCTGATGCAGAACCGCTTTCACGGCCGCAGTCTCTTCATACTGGACGAGCCAGAGGCCGCCCTCTCGCCCCAGCGCCAGCTCACCGCCCTGCTGATGATCGGCCGCCTGGCCAGGGAGCGCTCCCAGTTCATCATCGCCACCCACTCCCCCATCCTCCTGGGGCTGCCCGGGGCGCAGATTCTGTGCTTCGACGACGGCGACATCCATCCCGTGGCCTACGAGGAGACGGAGGTGTACCAGGTGATGGAAATGTTTATCAACAGCCGGCAGGTCCTGTTGGACAAGCTGTTTTCCGACTGACCGCAGCCAGGTGCATTTCCCGCCCCGGACATTCCCCGCCCCATACATTCCCCGCCCCGCGCGTCAAAACAGCCGGCCCCGCATACGCTCTCATGGCATATGCGGGCCGGCTGTCCTCTCGTTTCCGGGATATGTTTGAAAATTCACTTCCGCCGTCCGCCCCTCAGGGAATAAAAGCCTTATTTTTCCAGGCTTCTCCACTTAAAATTGGGCACCACGTCGGACCACTTGTTGATCCCGATAATGGACTTGGCGAACTCCGTCGTCTCCAGGGTGCTGTTCTTCTTGTCGATGTTCTTGAACACCTCCCATATCTTGCGCCGCTTGGTCGCCACGATCCGGTTGGGCTGGTTCAAATCGCACTCCCACAGTCCCTGGGCCGTCCCCAGCGCCACCTCAGCCGGTCCGTCCACCTGACGGCTCAACAGGTACGCGTCGATATATGGGTTGCTGTCCACCAGATAGTAGGAGTAGGCGAAGGCCGCGGCCTGGATGTAAGGCACGTCGCCCCTGGTCAGGCTCTTGGCCGTGAAGCCCTGCTCGGTCAGGATGATGTGGCGCACATGGCCCGCCGGTGTCCGCAGCGTCTCCTGGGCGAAATAGTCGGTCAGGGTGTTCAGGTTCTTAAAGTTGATAATGGGCGAGTTAAAATCATTGGTCACCAGCCCGGACTGGTCGTCGTCCCAGAACTCCGGCTCCGTCATGGGGTAGGGGTAGGGGTGGTAGGCCAGGCCCCAGTCGTACTGCCCCTCCACGTTGGCGATGGAGTTGAAGGAGTCCACAATGTTCTTGCCGCCGTACTTCAGTTTGCCATCGATCTCGTTGTTCCAGTTGTAGTCCAGGGAAATGTACACCCGGTCGCTGGCGCTGGCCGTCTTGATGGCGGTGTAGAACACGCGAAACGCCTTCTGGTAGGTCCGCACATAGTTGGTTAAGTCCATGGGCCCCATGTAGTTCCAGTCCTTCTGGTTGTTCACCTCGTTGCCGATCACCCAGTTGGATACCTTGCCGTAGTTGGGGTTTGAGCCGTTGTAGCGCTCCGCCAGGAAGGAGGCGATAGCCCTGGTCTGTTCGTAGCCGGCGGGCGTCGCCACGTTAAACATGTAGTGGTAGGCGCTGCTCGTTTTCTTCACCCCGGGATAGATCAGGTCCGGCGTGTTGTCGCTCCAGCCGTTTAAGATCACCGCGGTCACGCTGATGCCCTTGTTGGACAGCGCGCTGATGGTGCGGTCGTACTCCGCCATCACCGGGGCGCTGAAATGGTAGGTCTTGCCGCCGTACTCGTACACAATACCCTCGCCAAGAATCTGCTGGAACATGATGTCCGTGCCCGCGTGCTTCACACCCAGGTCCATGGCGTCGTCCAGCATATCGATCTGGATGCGCAGGCCCTTTTTGGTCAGCGCCGCGTTGAAGGGGTTCTGGTTGCCCGCGACCAGCTCGGGGTTGGTCACATAGTGGGGCGCGCTGACTTCCACAAACCGCTCGCCGTCGTACACCGCCGCCACATAGGAGTCGTAGAGCCGGTCCGGGGTATTGCTGCTCCAGTTGGCGGGCAGCGTGAAATCTATGGCCTGGCCCACCGCCGTCTGCCACAGGTAGTCCCGCCTGTCCCCGATGCCGCTCTCATAGGGCTGGAGCTCAAACATATAGATATTTCCGTCCGTGCCCGCCGTGTCACCGCCGCTGCTCCCGGTAATATGGATATTCTGTTTATCAGAAGTGACCGTGCAGGAGCTGATCTGTGCGCTCACCTGTATCGCTGGTTTCTCCTCAGCCGCGGTCTCCTCAGCCGCAGCCGTCTGGTCCGCAGTGTCCGCCCAGGCGGTCACTGTCCCCGCGCCGCAAATCGAAGCAGCAAGCAGCAGCCCCAACGCAGCGCCAAACGTTTTTTTCATATTTTTACCTCCGCATCTCAAAACTAGTAGCGTTTACATAATACCCCATTTCCTGCCCTGAAACAATAAAGTTTTTATTACGGTATTGTGAATTTTCCCACCTGTCCGCCCTATACGGACAGTTCGGCGGCGGCCCATTGCATTTAATCAAACAGCGGGCCGCCCCGGCGACGATCTCACCGGGACAGCCCGCCTCTAAATCATATGCGGCGTCCAGCCTGACAATTCTGATTTTCAGTTACAGTCCCCGTCCACATACCGCTGCAAAAATTCCCCGCAGCTGTCCCGGGTTACATAGCAGCCAAAGCCCTGCTTAAGCAGGCGCTCATCGTTCTCCCCCTTAAACATCACGTCCAGCATCAGATCCCCCACCTGTGGCTTGTAGTGGCTGGTCTCCAGATAGTTGTCGTTGTCCGTGGTAATGTCGTTGATTCCGCTGAAATTATAAAAATCCGTCACCTGGGCCAGACCGGAAAGGAACTCCCGGTAGCCGTTCTCCACGGCTTTGCGGTAGGTCAGGCAGTGCATGGGGTTGGTAAAAATTACCAGTTCAATATTTTCCGCATCGCACAGCTCCTTGAGCTGCCGAATCTCATCCAGGGCCTGAGGCGTCCGGTTTTCGTACTGAACCGTCCAATCCGCCTCCGCCTGGCTCCAGTCCGTGTGGGACTCCACGCCGTAGTCCAGGGTCCAGCCCACGTCGTAAATTTTCTGGTCGTAGGCCACCAACCGCGGCTCAAAGAACGTGGTCTTTAGGGACTCCACCGCCATAATGGGCTCCAGGTACTGCAAATAAAAGTCCTTTTTCTCCTCCCGCGTCATGGGGTAGGGGCAGCGCAGGCGGTTGTCCCGGTGCACGGCCGGATCGATCATGTAGGAGATGCTGTCCACGCCCACCAGGACCATTTTCGGGCGAACCCCGTGCTCCAGCATGACCTGCAAATTCTCCAAGTGCTCCCTGGGAACCCCCTCGGAGTAGGTCATATTGTAGCAGCGGTAGCCCTCGATGCGGTCCGTGTGGATGGAGGACACCCGGGACGAGCCGAACAGGAAGGCGTCGAAGCGGTCCGGATGGCGGATCACATACTCGGTTTTTAGAAAGTTCTTGTTGGGCTCGATGCCGTTGTCCCGGATGTGCTCCACGTGAAATACATTGTAGGGGTCAATGGCCACCGGCACCACAACCATGAGCAGGACTATCCATATGATAAACGGCAGAAGTTTGATCAAAAATCGTTTCATCGTTCGCATCCTCCAAATCAGAACTGGAAGTAAATAAACGCCGACTCCGTGATGGAGCGGTTAAAAATGATAAAGGTCACCAGCCCAAAATAAAAGAGGTAGCGCACCGCCGCACGGCGTCCTCCCACCCAAGCGATCACATCCCGCCTGAGGGAGGCGTAGTCGTAGGCCATGAGGATCACCAGGTAGAGGGACAGAACCGCGGCCCTGCCGATCCAGATATTCATGTCCACGCAGGCCTGCACCGCGTACAGGCGCGGATTGCCGATGCCGTAAAACATATGGGTCAGAAGATAGAACGCGTCGTCCAGGGTATTGGCTCGGAAAAACACCCAGGCCAAACACACGATGATAAACACGGCGATCACGTTCAGCCACCATTTAAGGCCGTGGCGCGCCGGACCCTCCGGCTTCTTTTTCACCAGCCCCAGCGCCTGCTCTCCCACCTGCAACAGTCCGTGGATTCCGCCCCAGATCACAAAGGTCCAGTTGGCCCCGTGCCACAGGCCGCTGACCAGAAACGTCGCCACCAAATTGAAGTAATGCCTGGATTTTTTCACCCGGTTGCCGCCCAGGGGAATGTACACGTAATCCCGGAACCAGGTGGACAGGGAAATGTGCCATCGGCTCCAAAACTCCTTGATGGAGGTGGAAAAATAGGGACTCTTAAAGTTGGTCATCAGCTTGACCCCGAAGAGGTTTGCCGTGCCCCTGGCGATATCCGAGTAGCCGGAAAAATCGCAGTAAATCTGGAAGGCGAAGAACACGGTGGCCACCATCAGGGAAAGTCCCTGGAACAAATGAATCTGATTGTAAATCCGGTCCACGTACACGGCCAGGTTGTCCGCCACCACCAGCTTTTTAAAGAATCCCCAGGTCATCAGCTTCATGCCGTAGGCCGCCTGATCATAGTCGAATACGTGCTCCTCCCGTATCTGGTGCAGCAGGTTTTTGCTGCGCTCGATGGGGCCGGCCACCAGCTGGGGGAAAAAGGAAACAAAGGTGGCGTAAACGCCGAAATGGCGCTCCGCCCTGATCTCGCCCCGGTACACGTCGATCACATAGCTGAGGGTCTGGAAGGTGTAGAAGGAAATGCCAACCGGCAGCATCAGCTTCAGCGTGACGGGGTGCATGGGAATGGCGACCGCCCGGCAGATATCGCTGATCGACCGGCTGACGAAATTAAAGTATTTGAATACGAAGAGCACCCCCAGGCACAAAACCAGCGCGGCGGTGAGAATCGCCCGCTTCTGCCTCACAGAGGGCGTCCGCTCAACCAACAGGGCGCTTATGTAGGACACGATGGTGGTAAACAGGATCAACACCACATAACGCACGTTCCAGCTCATATAAAAATAGTAGCTGGCTGCAAGAAGAAGCCACCAGCGATGCCGGTGGGGAAGCAGCCAGTATAATGCGAATACAATGGGGAGAAATATTGCGTAGGATAAGGAATTAAACAGCACGTCGCGGCCTCCGGGGATTTCTGCCTTGCGGCAGCTTTTTCATTCGTATGGGGTTTATTATACTACGGAAACGAGGGAAACGGCAAGAAAATAGGGATAATTTTTCCAGCGGGCGGTGCTGTGGGCGGTACTGCGGACTATGCTATGGAATATTCTGTGCCCGGCGGCGGCCGGCGCTTTGCCCGGTGGAGGCCGGCGCTGTGCCTGGTGGTGGCCGGCGCTAGGCCTGGTGGCGACCGGCACTGTGCCCGGTGGCGACCGGCGCTTTGCCTGGTGGTGGCCGGCGCTGGGCCTGGTGGCGACCGGCACTGTGCCTGGTGGCGACCGGCACTGTGCCTGGTGGTGGCCGGCGCTTTGCCCGGTGGCGGCCGATGCGGTACCCTGCGCTACGGCGGGAACGCAAAAGGGCGGGCTGCGCATATTCACGCAGCCCGCCGGTATTTTGCCCGCAAGCTTAGATTACACCCTCCCGGATGTATTGGTATTTTTATTCAAAATACCGTTTCAGCAGTCCCTCAAATGCTTTTCCATGCCTGGCTTCATCCTTAGCCATCTCGTGCACCGTGTCGTGGACGGCGTCCAATCCCAGCTTCTTGGCCCTGGCGGCAAGGTCCGCCTTGCCCGCAGTGGCCCCGTTCTCAGCCGCCACGCGCAGCGTCAGATTCTCCCTGGTGGAATCCGTCACCACCTCGCCCAGAAGCTCCGCGAACTTGGCGGCGTGCTCCGCCTCCTCATGGGCCGCCTGTTCCCAGTACAGCCCGATCTCGGGATATCCTTCCCGGAAGGCCACCCGGCTCATAGCCAGGTACATGCCAGCCTCAGAGCACTCCCCTGAAAAATTGGCCCGGAGATCCGCAAGAATGTCCTCCGGCGCGCCCGCGGCCACGCCCACCGCGTGCTCCGCGGCCCAGCTCATGGACGCTCTCTGCTCCGTGAATTTATCCGGCCCCGCCTTGCACACAGGACACTGGTCCGGCGCGCCGTCACCCTCGTATACATAGCCGCAGATTTGGCAGACGAACCGGCGCGCGCCGGGAACGCTATTTCCGCCCGCAGGGGCGTTCGGAGCGCTGTTTTCGCCCGCAGGGACGCCTGGCGCACTGCTCCCGCCCGCAGGGACGCCCTGAGCGCTGTTTTCGCCCGCCAGGTCAGCGTCCCCGCCGCCCTGCGCCTCGCGCTCCAGGGACGAATCGCCCAGCAAACTGCTCTTGTCCTCGTACCCGGTGTGCAGCATCTGCTCCGCCAGCTCGCTTAAGGGCTGCCCGTAAAATTCCCGGTACAGAGCCTTGATCTCCTCATTCTCATGGCTGAGGCGCACTGCCATGGAGCGGTCGCGGCCGTACAGGCTGGCAATCCGTCTGGCTCTCAGCCCGTCGCCCTCAAACTCCTTGTCCTTGGGCTGCCCGCCTCCGCCGATGCAGCCTCCGGGGCAGGTCATGACCTCCACGAAGTGGTACTGCTTTTGACTCTCCTTCATGCGTTGGATAAAGCCGCGCACGTTGGCTGTGCCGAAGATTACGGCCACGTTGACGGTCAGATCCCCCACCTGCAGGCTGGCCTCCCTCACCGCCTCCAGGCCGCGGACAGGCTCCAGCTCGTAGAGCGTCTGTGGCGCTTTCTCCCCGGTTATATACTCGTAGGCAGTGCGCAGCGCGGCCTCCATCACGCCGCCGGTGTTGCCGAAAATCACGCCCGCGCCGGAGCCCTCCCCCATCAGTCGGTCATAGCTGCCGTCCTCCAGGGTTTTAAAATCCACCTCAGCCTCCCTGGCCCACTGGGCCAGCTCGCGGGTGGTGATCACATAGTCCATGTCCCGCATGTCCTCAATGCCCAGGTATTTGCCCGCGGCATTCATCTCCTCCCGGCGTATCTCATACTTCTTCGCCGTGCAGGGCGTCACCGCCACGTTCACGATCTTCCTGGGATCAATGCCCATTTTCCTGGCAAAATATGTCTTGATAGTAGGCCCCTGCATGCCGATGGGGCTCTTGGCCGAGGAGATGTGATCCAGCATATCGGGATAATAAATTTCCGCAAACTTCACCCAGGCCGGGCAGCAGCTGGTAAACTGCGGCAGGGGCCCGGTGCCCTTGGTCACCCGCCCGATCAGCTCGCTGGCCTCCTCCATGATCGTCAAATCAGCCGCGAAATTGGTGTCCAGCACATAGTCGGCTCCCAGGGCGCGCAGCAGGGATACCATTTTCCCCTGCACAAAGGCGCTGCCCATGCCAAACTCCTCGCCCAGGGCCGCGCGCACGGAGGGGGAAGTGGACATAATCACGATCTTATCCGGGTCGTCTATGGCCTCCGCCACCTGCCGGTACTCCTTCACCTCGGAAATACTCTCCACAGGACAGACATTAGCGCACTGGCCGCAGTTGATGCATACCGCCCGGTCGCCGGTGGCCCGCAGGCTGTAATGGCCCAAAACCCCGATGTAGTCCCGGCACATATCCCGGCACTGGCCGCATTTGATACATTTGTCCTCATCACGGAAAATCGACACATTGTCTCTCTCGATGGGTACCCGCACCTCGGGTGATAAATGTTTGCTCATAATGTTTTCTCTTCTCCTTTGTCTTTGGTATGGTTCGATCAGCTCTCTTAATATTAATAATAATTATCATTATTATATTTGTCAAGTGATTTTTGCACTTGACAAAAAATATTTTTTTATCACCGAGTCGGGACCGCCCTTTTGAGCGCGCGCAGCAAAAAGCAGGAAGGGACGCTCCTTTGGCGTCAGGCCTTCCTGCCTTTCTCAGCTTTCTTCTTAATATTTTATTCCTCCACGCCGATCCTTCCGCAGACGTCCTTAAGGCAGCACCGCTGGCAGTGGGGTTTTGTCCGCGCCGTGCACACATCCCGGCCGTGGAACACCAGGCGGTGGCAAAAATCGTTGCTCTCCTCGCCGGGAATCAGCTTCCACAGGGCCATCTCCACCTTCTTCGGCTCCTTGATCCCGTCCACCAGGCCCATGCGGTTCACCAGGCGGATACAGTGGGTGTCCGTCACAATAGCCGGCTTGCCGAACACGTCCCCGATGATCAGATTGGCGCTCTTGCGCCCCACCCCCGGAAGCTTCAGGAGGGCGTCGAAATCATCCGGCACCTTGCCGTCGTACTTGTCCCGCAGGATTTTCATGCAGCCGCTTATATCCTTCGCCTTGCTGCGCCCCAGGCCGCAGGGCTTCACGATCCGCTCGATCTCCTCCACCGGCGCGTCCGCCAACGCGTCCACGTCCGGGTATTTCGCGTACAGGTCCTGCACCACCACATTCACCCGGGCGTCCGTGCACTGGGCCGCCAGGCGCACGCTGACCAGCAGCTTCCAGGCCTGGTCATAGTCCAGGGTACAGCCCACGTCCGGGTACTCCTTTTTCAGCCGTTTTACAATCTCCTCTGCCAATTCCTCTTTTGTCATCGCTTATTACCGCCTTATCTCTCTGTTTTCCGTCTCCGGGGCGGACACGCGTCCCGGAGAATTTTCCACTTGAATGCCCTTGATTCCGTATTACCGCCGTCTACAGGTTGATAATCAGAAATATATTGATTCATTATAGCATACCTGATCCGCTGCTGTAAACGGGCTGTGTCCCTCTGCAATCTGTCAAAACAGAGCCGGCGCGAGACCTCCTGCGCCTGAAATACGCTGTTGTGCAGCTCCGGTATTTCAATGGACCGAATACAGCAAAGCTTTCCCTGCGGCGGCCCGTAACGGTTTTATATTAATCCTGCCGCGAGGGGCCCGACAGCTCCGCCAGAAAGATCATTCTGTTCAGGTTACAGTCCAGGGAAACATTCGTGCAAAGCGCATAAGGAACTGCCACCGCCTGGGAGACTGTTCCCAATACCATCTCAGGAACCCCCGCTCTCCCGGCCGGTTCAAAGTCGGGGAGCTTGAAAACCAGGGGCGCTTTTGGCCGGAGCCTGGCCTTCACCAGCTCCCGCAGGGTGCGCTTTGAATCCACGTAACAGCCGCACTCCTGATAGTACTCATAGCTGCGCCCGCAGCGCGGACTTTCGTCACAGGTGTGATCTCCCCGAATCTGCTCGTCCGAGAGAAGGAAATAGTCGTAGCGCAAGGTGCCGTTTTGGGAGAGACCCGCGTCAAAGGTAACGTCTATATGATAATTCTGCGAATCCACCTCGATAACGTTCCACGCATGGCCGGTCCCGCCCTCCGCCTCACCGGCCATGTCCCGCGAATCCCCTGTCACCACCACGGCCTTAAGTCCACTGCGGTCCGCCAAATATTTGAACGCCTTCGCAATGCCCTCGCACACAGAAATATGATAGATCAGCGCACCGGGAGCCTCGTGGCTGTAGGGCGCCTGAAGGTCTCTGTATTTCACGGTTCTGGACAGGTAATCATGAATCTGCTTTACGCGGCCGTATTCCGGAAGCATGGCGATCCTTTGCAGGAGCGCCGAGGCAGCGGCTTCCATCTCGTCCAGGATATTGACGCAGACTTCTTTTTTAAAGCGGTACTCAGGTATCACAGTCACCGTATTCAGAACAGGATTGCGGTCCGCTCTCACCGTTTTAATAAAAAACAGCTCCGGGACATCATAGCAGAGGCTCCTTTGAACCTCCCACACTTCCTCAATGCATGAAGCGTGAACCACGATTTTCTCCCTGTGACGCATATACCCCGATAGCAGCGTCTCATAGCAGCGCCTCTGTTCCGGCTTCAGCAGGCCGAAATAATAACGGTATTGACTGTTTGAAATAGAACGACTCAGATCCAACAAAGCCCGCCCCCTTTACACAGTCAGAACGCCGCGGCCAAGAGAAGCGTTATAATTGTCCAGCAGAATAAACTCTTTATCCGCAAGTCCCTCAATATCCTCGGGCTTGAACACCCGCTCCCGCTTGTTCGAAGTGCTGAGCCCTGCGTTTGTACCGAAGTGAAATCCCAATTGACCTATGCTGCTGTTTCCCGCCTGGGACTGAACCACGTCAATATGATCGTATTCCCCCAATTCAGCGGACAAAAGCCTGCACGCTTGGACGCCGTGGGAAAACAGCACCGCCCGGTGGGACAGCGCCAGCCATGCCGCCAGCTCCCCCGGGGCCGCTCCCGTCATTCTGTTCAGATCAGGACAGGAAATGGTCCATGCGAGAGAGCCGGAGGCTGTTTTCAAAGCCTTGACCAGCTTTTCATTTTCAGCGATTGAAACAGCGTCGATGATAATCCGAAAGGGGACTCCGGCTTTGGAGCTCTCTTCAATTTCCGCCGCAATCAGGGACATCTGCGCCTTTTTTGCACAGGACGTCAGATCCAGGCACAGGATTCCATTCATTTTAATGCACTCGGCAATGGACGTGCAGCGGGAAAGCCTGCTCTTCCATGCCAGGATATCGGATTCCAGATCGAGCTGGCTGAAAAAGCACTTTACGGCCGGCAAGGCCGCGCTCCCTGCCTCTATATCGTTTCGCATGGAATCCGAGACCCGCTCCTCAATCACGCCGGCAGACTCTAACTGCAGTATGAGTCCGGCCAGCGCGTGATGAGGGCAGCTGGCCAGCATCCGAATATAGGGCGTGATCCCCTTTTTTCGCAAAATCAGGGAGACCGCTTTCAGGTACGGCATTCCCGCCGGTCCAATGCGCTGTTCAGGCAGCGATGCCTCCACAATCAGCCTGGCGAGCCCATCGTCCGACAGCCGGAATACCGGCTCATAATATGGATCGGAGCGGTTGACAATGCGCATATAGCGGTGTCCTGAAAAGTTCTGCCGCAGAGCCTGTTCCAAAGCTGAGTTTCCCTCATGCAGGATAATCGTGGGAACACCGATTGAAACGCTCTGGCGGCAATTTTGCACCAACAGCGCGGCCCGCACCTGATCTGTTCCGCCCGATATACAGATATTCCCCATTTGGGTATTACAGGGGATCAACTGGTCGGAAAAAACTCTTCCCAGGTTCGCCACATTCCTGTTCGCCTGATTGATTTTATCAGCCCTGCGCCTTGCTTTCTTTTGAGCAGAACGATTGACCACGGCCGCGGTCACCGCGGCCGCCGTATTCATTGCCCGGCCCATATCATCACCTCCTGCTGTATTGGTTAAACTGGAACTTAAACGGCTTTTCATAGGGTATGCCAACTATGGCCTCCCCGCGCTTTAGCTCGGCGAAATCCCAATCCTCAACGCAATTTCCCGTTATTTTCTCCTCCGCTGTTTTACCGGAGGGCGTTAAGTATTGCAGCACCGAACAATTTTTTCCAAAAATACCCTGAATATATTCTCTGGTGGCCCCGTCATTTGTGCGGAAGCAAAACACGGTCTGAAAGGCCGCCGCTATGTTTTTTCCCCCGTGCTCGCCGTACACTTCATAGAGCTGTTCCATGGACTGGATACCGGCAATCACGGAGACTCCCAGCGACCGGCCGAAATTGAGGGCGTTCTCAAAATGGTTTAAATGCGGCAGCATTTTCAGCTCGTCGCAAACCACATACACGCGGCCCGTTCCCCCGCGGCGGGGCGACAGCGCCTCCTTTAAATACAAATCCACCAGAACCTGATAAACAGGCTGGAGTGATTTACCGCACGACGGATCATATTCGATAAACACGATCCGGCCCTTTCGGTCCTGCACGGCCTTCCGCATGGAAAATCTTCCGTCCTCCCCATAATTTCTTGACAAAACACGGTTTATCACGGACTGCAATTCGGCGAACACCCCCAGCGCCTGATCCGACTGGCCGTTTCCCACATATTTTAACACGCCCGATAGTCCCGCAAACCGGCCCAAAAATTCGCACAGACGCTTTGCGTCCAGCATGGACAGGTATTCCCTCAGCGCGCGGTTGTTAAGAAACTCCCGGCGGTACTGACTGTCCCCGGCTCCCAATCGGGTCATGGCCTGGACAACCGCGGAGAAGATATCCCTGGCCGCTTTGGGGAAAAAGGGCTGTGAGCCGGCGCGGACCGCATCCGAAAATATCACTTCCGAAATCTCGTCCGCGTTGAGGGCCACCGGCTTTTCCTCCCACCCGTCCGCCACGACGTCCATAAAGATATTCCAAACATGCTCCGTGGGGGAGCAATTGGAGATCACCATATCTCCCACGCGGTGATTGGATGTAAAGTCGAGCTTGGAGTCAAAGACCAGCATACTGTCATTGACAGTCATATGGGAAATCAACTGCGCCAGCATAAACTTTAACGCGTTCGTTTTTCCGGCTCCCGTGGCCCCGGCCAGGAGGCAGTGCGTGGTAAAATGTTCCTCTGAAAGGCCGAGCCTGGCATTCACGCCATTATGAAAACCGGGAAAGGACACAAAGGGAGCGCAGGGCAGGACCGGCACCGGATTTGCGTCAAGGGCGCTGCCGCACAATAACGTATTGCGCGCAATCATAGCGACCTCCCCTGTCCCGCCGTCTGGTTCATATCCTGCCAGGCGCGGTCCTCGCTACTTCGGTAATCCGCCGCCCGGTCCGCCTCCCCCCTGCCGCGGCCATTCATCTGCTCCATAAAAATTTGTTTTGCCGGATTTTCGTGAATCTGCTCCGAGGTAATGATACGCTCCCGCTCCGCCGTCATCTGCTGATAACGGGCCTCCGCAAAGGAGCGGGCGTCGGCTTCCACCGGCTGGCTGTAGTACGCCCGCGGGTTTTGCCGGAATGATATGTAGCGACCGGGTGACAGATTTTCCTTCCACTCCTCCGCTTCCTGTGCGTTGTCATGTTTCACCATACCGTTTATCACCTGGTGCTGATATGCATGCCTGCCCTCGTGCAGGCACGCTGTGACCAGCGCTTCCGGGGTTTTCCCATATTTGGCTTCCCCGTCAAATTGTGAGGAGTTAATATAAATAGTCCGCTTCCCTGGATCATAGGTTCCTATGACAATGCCATCGATACCGGTATACAAAAACTCTCCCCTCACGGGACATGGCAGCCGTCCTCCTTCCAACGCCATGTGGTTTTCAATGGCCTGAAGCGCTTCCAGCTTCACTTCCTCGCTTAATCCGGCCCACCCCGGGCCGGTCAGGGAAAGCCCTTCCTGATAGGTCATCCGGACACCTCCTCATCTCATGCCCTGTCAAGGGCGCTGCGGGCCGTTTCCGGATCGCTGCGCAGCCAATCCACATAAATCAGCGCTGCGGGGTACGTCATCCCGTATTCCGCCATCAGCAGGTCCGTTGAAAACCGGCCCTCACGAATGTCGGGCGTCTCCTGATTCCTGAGCCATCGCATTAACCCAAAACGGATATCGCCGTGCTTTACCGCGCATAAATCATGGGCTGTGACCGACGCGGCATAGTCCGAATACTCCAAATATTTTTTTAAATACGCGTTCAATTCAGCTTCCATCTGACCTTACCCTCCTGTGAGCATAGCTGCCACCGCGCCAACGACAAGCGCAACGGCTAAAAAGGCGGCGAAAAGATACAAAACAATCAGAACCGCGCACATCGCCAGGCCAAAACCGCAGACAAAGCCCGCGGCGGTCAGCGGCGACACCAGGTACTCCCACCAGTCATAGCAGCCCGCCCTCCGTCCGGGCGTCCACCAGCCGTTATACACAATACTGCCTGCCAGACCGGAAATCACACTGCCGTATACACCGACGGACACCAGGGATTGATTTTCAAATAGCGCGTAATATATTTGCGGAAGAATATTTTCTTTCAAATACACAAGCATGGCCAAAGTCCCAATGACGGTGGCCGCCCAGAACCAGACCGTGGAGGCGTTGAACCTGATCTTAGGGCTTTGTGCAGCTGCCGCAGCGGCATTGCGCGCAGTATAAACCGCCGGGCCGCCGCTGTGTGAGGCTGCGGAAGCCGGCAGCGCTTTGGCGGCGTGCCGTTTGTCCGCTTCGCAATACGGACATTTGGCCTCCTGTCTCCAGTAATCGTGGGCGGGATTGGCCGCGCAGCTTTTCAGCTCGCCGGAAAACCGGAGCAGCGCCTGTTTCCACTGGCCGGCCGTGGGACGCGCGCCGGGATTGTTGTGGCCGTCCACAAACGCCCGCCGGAACAAATCTCTGATATACGGCGGAAATGAATTAATATCCGGCGCATAATGGGGCGTGGTATAATTGGGTATCTTCTTAAAGAAAGGCGTCTCGCCATATTCTACCCGCTTATCCGTTGGCCTGGCCGCAGGAGCTGAGCCTGCTTTTTTCAAATGCCGTTCGCAGATAAACGGATGGCAGCCGTTCATGAGCATCCGAAAGCAATGGATTGCCAGCGCGAAATAATCAGTCTCCCTGGTAAACGTAGGCTTACTGCAATCTGCGTAGGTCGTGCCTTTGCAAGCTTTAAGCAGCTCAGGCGCCACATACCCGGGCGCGCAGACCACGCAGCGGTATTCCCTTCCGCCGCTTATGATATGATAGGAGTCGGCATCCACAAATCCCATGGTTCCGTCGCTTCTGACCTTAATATTGTTAGGGTTAAAGTCTCCGAACACCTGGCCCGTCCGGTGCAGGCGCTCTATCACATCGCACAGGCTGATGAGACAGTTAATTTTCCAGCGGATTGTAACACCTGCGTTTTTCTTGGGCGGATACGCGTACAAATCATCCAGCTCAGTGGCCGCCGCTATGCGGTTCATACCAAACCCGATAAAGCGGCGCCCCTTGTCGTAGATCGGAGACCTGGGCCATGCGATGTCCCGCGCAATATTGGCGCTGCAAAAGCCGGATGTCCTGCTGATTTTTATCATCTCAGCAATTTTTGCCTCGCGTTTGCGGGCGTCGCCGATATCATGGTAAATTTTCACCAGCCTGTCCGGATAGCCCTTAATTTCATAGATCGCGCCTTCGCCGCCGGAGCTGACGGCCGGTTCTCTGAGCGCAAGCTGTTTCCCGGTTACGGTATAGACCTCCACTCCTCATCTCCCCTTTGTCAAGTCAGTATTTTTAAAACCGCCACGGCCGGCCAGGTCAGCCCCGCCATTTTGACCAGCTTGCCCGCAAAGCAGACCGCAAAAAATCTGCCGGTTTTCATCCGCGCGGCTCCGGCCAGAATGCCCACCACATCGAATAACGGCAGCGGCAAAGCGGCAAACACAAAAATGCATAGATACCGGTAGCGCGGGAAAATGGAGCGCAGTCGTTTCGCCGCTTTTGGGGGAAGCATGCCTCCCCCATATTTTCCCAGTAAAAAGCCTACCATCTCGCCCAGCGAGGCTCCCAGAGCCCCGCACAGCACAACCGGCGCCGGATCAATCAGCATTGCATACTGGATTACCAGCAGAATGCTGGGAGCCGGAAAGAAAAGAGAAGCATTTGCCAAAAAGCAGGCGGTCAAAACGCCCAGGCAGCTTTCCGGAACATGGGCCGAGACGACGTCCCTCGCCGCCCAGGAAAAAATACTGACCGCCATGAGGATTAAAACCATCAGCGCACAGAGCGGAATCCGGGTTTTCCAACTAAGCCTCCCGGGGGGCCAGGGCGGAGTTTTTTTTTGCTCCGCCTCCTCCAACGCCGCTTCAGGCGCGGGTTCCCCGCCTGCGGCCGTCACCTCCTCATCCGGATAAAGGCGTTTCCTCGTCTCCGCCCGAATCGCCTCCCAGTCGGGCGCTTTGTAATAGTCCTCATCCCTTCTGGCGGCCGGCCTCTCCGTGTTAAGCAGCACAACAACCGTCTTGTCATCGTCCAACAGCCTCCTGGGATAATGTTCTAAAAAGCCGTGTATTCCCTTCTCCAGCGCTTCCAGATTCTCCGCCCCGCATTGGTTTTGATCCAAAAATTTCTGCGCCAGAGCGACATTGATATTGACCTGTCTGCGCTTGAGCGCCGGCGGGCAGATTTGTTCGAAAACGCCGTCGCTCATCAACATCACGGAGGACACCGGCTCGTCCAGCTCCCCAAAGACCCACTTTTCCGGCCCCCAGCAAAGCGGATATACGCAGCCGTCCTGGTCGCGCTGCTGTTCCGTCACCTTCACATAGGTGCCGTTTTCCAGCAGCGCCACGATTCCGCTGTCGCCGGACTGGCCAAAGTACAGATGGCGGCCGTCATAGATTGCCAGACACAGGGTGGTATCATACTCATCTTCGCTGTTTCCCGCTTCCGCCGCCTCATTTAACACCGCTTTGTACGCGTGTACGAACGCATTGTTCATAATCGCCTTCACCTGGGCAAATTCCATGGAGGGTCGGACCCTTTCGGCGCAATATTCCACGGCGTTTTTGACCGCAATCTCAGAGCCCGCGTCCGAGTACAATTCGGAGCCAAGCCCATCCGCGCATCCGGCTATTGCCATACCGTCCGCGCCCTCCCGGACCGCATACGCATCCTGACAGGGCAGGCCGTTCTCAATATGATAAGGCCCTGCCATACAAACCTGATAGGAAAGAATCACGGCAGCCTCCTCTTCTAGTCGTTCAACCACTCGTCGAGATCCGGGACACGGCAGCTCGAGCCCTCGCGGCCGATATTATGTTTGATATGCACGTTGTCCTGCCCCGGCGCGCTGGTTGAAACAGCCTTGATGCTGACTGCCATAAAATCGAAAAACTCGCTGAAATCAAAACCGTTTTCATCGACCAGCTCGAATACCCGCTTTCCGTCTGTCAGCTTGGCCACCGTCTCCTTGTCGTATCCCTTCACCGCAAGAATCCACAGCTTCATCTTCCGGGCGGCCGTGCGTTTTTTAATGTCCTCGGCAATTTCAGTCACATCACCGCCGTAGCCGTCGGTGATCAGGATGAGATAGGGCATTTTAACCTCGATGCCATTATCTTCATAAAGATGACTGCGCTCGCGCAGCTTTTCAACGCTCATCTCCAACGCCGCGCTGAGATTGGTGCCGCCTCCCCCGGAAAACTCTACCGGATGAAGCTCTGTAATGGGGCGCCAGTTCTGCTCCAAATGAGGGGCCTCGTTGAATCCCACCACCGCCACATCCACGCACCCTGCGGCCCGCGAATCTTTACACACATCAGCAGCAAAGCGGTTGACCGAACGGTTCAGGGCCTGAATGGGCACGCCGCACATACTGCCGGAAATATCGCAGCAAATCAGGACGGGCATATGGGCTTCGTTGATATTCCCCGGGAAAATGGCTTCGGTATCATTAAAATTATAATCACGCATAACTCTCTTCCTCCTCTTTGTTCTGATTGATTTTTATGAGTCCTTACACCTTATACACCGCTGTATTTTCTAAAATCTCCCGCGTTTTTGCAAAAAAAACCGGAAGACATCCTTTCAGATATCTTCCGGCCTATGTGGGCCTGGGTTTTATTCATCTTCCGCAATATCCTCTGCGTCAACCTGTTCCTGGGACAGTTTTGTCTGTATAGGGGTCAGAAGGTCCTCCGGAATATCCGGGTACAACGACTTTACTTTAACAGAAAGCGTCTCAAGTGTTCCCAGAGGGCTGGTCTCCATTTTCCCATGCCTGAGGAGCCACCAGTGCACCAGGTAGCCCTCCGCCTCCCCCCGGGCGGCCAGATCGTACCACCAGCTGGCGGCGAATACCGCTCCAGATTGCAGCAGCGCGATCAGCCGGTCCGCAAATTTCCAATCTTCCGCCGTCTGCAATAGCAGGGCGAATACCAGCGCCGTGTTGATGACAGAAAATACCTCCCGCTCCTGGACGCCGGATTTGAGCAGGCGCAGAATTTCCTCTGTCTGGAAAAACCAGAGGTGATCTCCCTCGCCTCTGCGCGCCATATAAGCCAGATTATTCTTCCCCGCCTGGCTGCCCATTTGCGCCAGACGCAGAAAACCATGTTTCGCGGTTTGGTAGTCCTTCGCCTCGTAGGATGTGAAAGCGAAACGCGACAGCAGTCCGTGGCAATCGGCTTCATTCCCCAGCATTGCGGTTAAATCGATGCACTGCCGCTTCTCTTCCGGTTGAACCGCCAGCTCCCACAGCCAGATCAAATCACTTTTGCATTCCTCCAAAATCCCGCCGCACTCTGATTCCTCCCGAAGCGCCAGGGATTTATTCAGCTCGTTTAATGCGTCTTTAAAACAAGACGTCTTAACATTTTCTTTCGCCAGCGTATCTCCCATAGATTTTCTCCCCGTGCCGTCCCGCTTTAATCTTCCGTCAAAGCAATTAGGTAGCCACACTCGTCAGGGATGTCCTCGCGGCTCTCGCTCTTGACATTCCTTGCCGTTCGCCGGATTACGTCCTTGAAGCTCTGATGATCGTCTCCGAATTCCACCAGGGCATCATTAAAATGGCCGTAAATCAGCTTTGCCTCCTCGCCGTTTAACACAGCGTCCTTTTTTCTGCTGCCAGCAAAGATGCACAGCGCCAAAAGATAATGCAGGTAGCCCTCGTTCACACTGCTCTGCGTCTGGACGGAGCCGTTGAGCGCCCTCTGAACCGACAGGCCGGCCTCATCATAGTCGCCGCGGTTAAACAGCATATCCGCCCGGCGCAGTGAACACTTGGGGCATACCGAAAGCTCCCGCTCCGCAGCGCCCAGCGTTTCTAAGGCCAGGTCATCCCGCTTTAAATAGGTATATATCTGAGCTTCAACCCGGTAGGGTTCCTCGCTGTGGGGGAAATACCTTTTAAACTCCGCCGCAACCGACAGCATCGCCCGTTCCTCCACCCCCGCCTCCTCAAAACCCGCTACGGGCTGTCCCAGCGAGTCAAATATCTGGCTGATCACCCGCTCCCCGTCGCTCTGCTCCGCAAGAAACTGCAGATAGTTTACCACAAATGAAAAGCTGCGCCACGTCCATCTGCGGTGAGGCACACTGAATAGAATCTTAAAATACTTCGGAGGTAATCGGCCAGCAAATCGCAATTTTTAGGGAAAAATTTTAGTCCGAATTCCACAATTTTACAGGACAGTTCATACTCGTTAAACCTGGCGAGTTCAACCGCGAAGTTGTGAAAATCGTCGGCCGAGCCGGAACCGCTTTTCTGTCCGGCAAAACGATCGACCAGGGCAATCAGCTCTCCGCGTGCTTCCGCATCGTCCTCGCCTCCGGTTCCCGCTGAATAAATATTCCGCAGCAGATAATACGCCATCGCATTGGCCTTTGTAACCGGCAGCTCGTAGTAAGCCGGCCCGCCGGATATGTTTTCATCAGGGCCGTCCGCAGCGCCGAGGACAACCTCACGTTCTATTTCCATACTCCTTCAGCCTCCTTTGCCTTTTATTCAGGTGTATCCAGATCCGCGAGCAGCCGGTCCATCAGTTCTCTGACCGCGTCCGCTCCCGAGAGCCTTTCCCCATGTTCTGCGGCTTCCAGGTCGGCCGCGCCGGCTTTTTTCCGCTCGTCACTGTGGATATCCGCAATTCGCTTGTTGATATCCTTCAAAATATCTTCAATTTCGTCGTCGCCGTGGTCCTCCGGCAGATCATTTTGCTGCTGCGGAGGTTTCCAATCCTCCATTTTCCGGGGCAGATTGATCCCCGCGTTCAGGCCGCGCTGAGACGCCCACGGGTTGAACGTCAATTGTTCCTCTTCTTCCTGGGGACCGAAATCAAACGTAATCTGCTTTCGTTTCTTCCGTTCAGAGGTTTGTATTTTTAGAACGCTGTATTTCCTGCCGCTGAAATTCGGATTATCGATATCCAGCATCGTAACCTTGGCCGGCTTGTACCTGCCGCAGAGAACAAGGGCCTCCCGGTTCTCCTTGCTGAAATGCTGCAGCTCATATGTGGAGATATTCGGTGTATGGCTGTTTTTGGGGGTGCCGCACAGCTCCGAAAGCTCCCGCAGCAGCTCCAATTCCCGGCTTGTAAAGAAAATCCAGTTCGCGCAGTTTGAAACGATTGTCTCCGCTTCCTCCGCATAGCGCTTTTTCAAACTGCTCTGCGATTGCACCACCAACAGGAAACGGATATCCCGCGAGCGGGCCGCGGTAATCATGGCCGGAAAATCCGCGACCGATGGGAGCGAGCTGAATTCGTCCAGACAGTAGTTAACTCTGTTGTCAACTCGCTTGTTTTGGTTGCGGGTCGTAATATAAATCAGATACTCGTAGCTCTGCTTGATGAAGAGCGAACAAAGGCGGTGATAGGTGGTTTTCTCATCAGGAATGATGAGGAACAGCGCGCTTTTTTCCTGGCTGATCCGGGCGATGTCGAAATCATTATTTGAGAGCATTTCCATCAGGGTGGGCTGAATTGAGAAGGTCCTCATCTTTTGGTCAAACACACTTAAAATACTGTTTCTGGTGTCATTGGGCGCAAATACGGACCCGCTCAGGCTGGCGTTTATCAATTCATCTTTGGCCGCGTATTTCCAAATATCTGTAAATTTGGGTTCTCTGTGGTTTTCCGGTGAAAACAGCCTCCGCCTCAGCTCCAGCACGTTGCTGATATTGACAGCGCTTTCCGGTTCATCGTGTTCCAGACAATATTTGAACAAAAGCAGAATGAGAGCAAAGGTCAAATCCGCGGCCGAATTGTCCCAAAACGGGTCCTGAGCGGCGTACGCCTCCTTTGTCAGGTTGCAGGCAATGTCGTTGACAAACTCGCAGGCCCGGTCAATATCGCCGTTTTTATAAAACTGATACGGTATATGCAGCGGATTCCAGCAATTCCCCACAGACGGTTCCCGCAGATTAATCACGACAATCTGATAGCCCAATTCGCACAGCTCTCCCGCCAGGCGCGAATACAGCTCTCCCTTGGCATCGTTGATGATCATTGATTCCCCGGCTATCCCCAGCAGCTTGATGGTGGGCATGACGACAGAACGGGTTTTCAGCGAACCGGTTGCCCCGTACACCAGCGTGTGGGTATCGTCCGGATCCACATAAACCTTCTGATTGGCCGCATCGTAAAAGAGAGGAACGCCGCCTGTGTATCTGTTTCCTTTTTTAGGCTGCTCGTACCGGTGGGTGATTAAGTTGAAGCATTGACATTTTTTCTTGATTCTTTCCAAATTTTCAAATCCAGAATTCATTGTCATCGTTTTCTCCTTGATATAAATTAATTCCGTTTCTCTCCCTGCTGATTCAAAAGATTGAGGCGAATAATGGATTCCCTGTTCAAATCGGCGTTCTGGAATTTCTCGAGTTCCTGCTCGTACGCCCTGCGATCCCCCCGGTACAAATACAAATCCTTTTTCTTGTCCTCAAGCGCAAGCTGCAGCGACTCGATGCGCTGATCTATTTTTTTTGCGCTGCTCAATTTTTCTTCCAGGTCTTTGATCTCGCCCTCCAGCCTTCGGATAATCAATGATATATGGATAATCACCAATCGCAGGTATATACCCTTCGAAAATCTTGTACCATCCGATGTGAGCGCCGCAAAACTGCTTATCCAGTATTCCGCCAAATCAGTGCTGGCTTTCAGGGACAGTCTCCTGCAGGTCCGCTCCAGGTCGTCAATTACCGCTGTGACGTCATCGTTCTGGGCAATGGTATCCGTCAGCACCTGGAACCGTTCTTTCAGGAGATTTCGCTCCTGCTGCTCCGCAATTTTGCCCACATTCTCCTCATTCAGATTATCATATGACGGATTGGGGGCCGGCCGTTTATCTGCGGAAGCGCTTTGTCCTTCCTCGCTCCTCATATCCGATGCCAAATTCAGAAAATTTACAATATGGTTCCTCAGCGTTTCTAATTGTACGGCCAGCTTTCGGGCGGCGGCCTCGGAAAGCTCCTGCTCATAAGTCATTTCACAGATCGCTGCGGCCAGCAGCGCCGTATACAGATAGAGGGCGTTATTTCTATCGACCGACGGCAGAATCCCCAGAAGCCACGCGTTCTGCTGCCGGTTCAGGCCGTCGATCAGCTGCCCAAGCTGCCCGCACAACAGATTGGTGACAGCGCTGCAGTACTCTTCCAGATCGCTTGCGCCCGCTTCCGCCTCCGCTTTCGAGACTCTGTAGGCAGACACGCCCTTCTTTTGGCGGTATTTATGTGCGCAAACGCTGTCCCTGATCACCCGCTCAATGTGTCTGCGCTCGTCGATCAGCGCACTGGTGCCCCCCTGGACAAACAGTTTCAGAACCTTCTTATATTTGCCCAATGCTCCATGCTGGTCCTGGCAGATACTGCCCTTGAATAGCTGTCCCGCCACAGTGGCGTCCAACAGATAACGGTTATTGGTTTTCGATTTTGACGAGATGGCGTTTATAACAGTCTCGGGGAAAAGAATATGGAGACAATTCGGTATATTGGGGGCGTCGTCATAGATCATATATACCGCCTGGCCCCGCTCCTCCACAACCAGGACAACGCCGAATTCCCTCAGGGCTTCAAATATGCAGTTCCACAAATTTTTAATGGTCAAATTTAACTGCTCCATATCGAAAGCCTCCTTCCCCACAACCGCTTCAAATTCCCCCAAGCCGCCCGAAATTTTCTCCTGATCCCCCTATTGTCCCCCATTCTCCCCCTGCAAAAGCGCTCCATTCCCGAGCAACAGCCGGTCAAGCCCAATTTACCCCCCTAGCCGCCCCAAATTAAGATCATTCCAGAGGGCGGCACACGGCGATCAGCTCCGGCGCCCCTCAGAATATGTGAAGGAGGGCTTCAATATGAATACGGCTGTCATTGAAAAAAGCTTTATGGAAACTCTAAACACCGTCGCAGCGCTGAATCTGACCGGAGATGAAATCAAGGCCGATCCGGGCCTTTATAACGAACTGGCTGCCCACATCTATGCCTTTGTCAGCAACGCGGTTGTGCTCACCAGGCGTAACCGCAGCCGTATCCGATCAACCGGCATCGAATACGCAGAGTTCTGCGACGACATTTCGCTGTATCTGCTCGACCATCTGGATGCCATATTTGCCTGTCCGGAGGACCGGCGCATCCCTCTTATCATGAAAATGAGCAATAACAAGGTGGTCGACAAGGTGCGGTCCTGGCACAGAACCTATGCCTTATTAACCTTCCCGGAAGCCCCCGGCGCTGCGGATACGGTTGAGGGCGGACCTGTCCGCGCTGAACAGGATTGGGATATGATTGCGTCCGACGTCAATCTGGAAGAAACGTTTATCAATCGCGAGATGGCGCTTCTCGCGCTCCAAATCATGGCCTGTACGGCCAAACCCTGGGAGGCCGTAGCGTTTCTGGCCACCAATATTCTCGGCTGGAAAACAGGCCGGCTGGCCGTCGTCCTCCAAGAAAAGGGGCACGAGCAAGCCATGGTTGAGGTTCTCTCTTATTGCAGCAGCATATTCGGCATCAGCGTAAAAATCTTTTCGCCGCTGGTAGAAAGAAGCTGTCACGCCCCCGTCCATTTTGACGTGACCGATGAAAAAAAGCTCTCGTCCCAACTCTCCCGCAGCGCCTACAACGGCAAAGAAGCTGTTAAAAAAGCGGTCATGTCCCGTATCGCCAGCTAAAAAGGCGCAACCGCTGATATGTACTTTTAACACGAGCTGAGGATTGCAAGATTATAGTTATAAATATTTTATCATTAAGATCACCGTTTTTCAAGTAAACGCCGCGGATTCTACCCCTCCCCCCGGCAGAAAGAAAGCGGCCGGAACCACCCCTTTAGAGGATGCTTCCGGCCGCCTGGGACCGTGAACTCTCTGTATAAATCGCAACATCAGAAAATCCTGATGCCATAAACGCTAAAACCGCTTAATCTTCTTCGACGGCGTCTTTTCAAACTCCGTCTCCCGCACAATCAGGCTGTGAATCCGCTTGTACACCGGCATATCCCGGTTGAAGTTGTCCAGAATCTGCTGAAGCGCGGCGGGAACGTCCCGGACCCGCTTTTTAGCGGCGTACTCCAGATTGGGGAATATCTCCGCCTGAATCACCTGACCGGTCTCCCGCACCAGAATCTCCTTCACCAGCGGATTGCGGCTCAGCTGGTTCTCCAGCTCCTCGGGCGATACGTTCTCGCCGTTGGCCAGGATAATCAGATTCTTTTTGCGGCCGGTGATGTAAACAAAACCGTCCTCATCCACGTAGCCCAGGTCGCCGGTTTTCAGCCAGCCGTCCTCCAGGGCGGCCGCCGTCTCCTCGGGCATCTTGTAGTAGCCCATCATCACGCTGGACCCCTGAACCCAAATCTCCTCGTCCACCACCTTTGCCCGGCAGTTGGGCAAAAGCTTGCCCACCGAGCCCTTGCGGCTGTCCCAGGGCAGGTTGGTGCTGATCACAGGGGAACACTCCGTCATGCCGTAGCCCTGGAGAATCGTGATCCCGTATTCTGCAAATTTCTCCACGTACTCCGGGTCCAGATAGGCGCCGCCGCTGCACACGGTTTTTAAGTTTCCGCCAAAGGCGGCCTTTGCGGCCATTTTCTTGGGAATCAGCTTGCCCGCCTCCTGAAGCTTGGCGTAAATGGACTCGATCACCATGGGCACCAGCAGCACGATCTCCGGCTTAAACAGCTTCATGTTCCGGGCCACGTGCATGATGGAGTCGTTTATGCAGATGGTCAGCCCGATGTACAGCCCCTTCAAAATATCCATGGTAAAGCAGTAGGCGTGGTGGATGGGAAGCAGGGTCATGGACACCGTGCCCGACGGGATTCCCATATCCACGCCCGCGGCGTTGTCGGTGAGATTGCGGTGGGTCAGCATCACGCCCTTGCTCTTGCCCGTGGTGCCCGAGGTGAAGAGGATGGCGCAGAGCTTATCCGGGTCCGGCTGAACGTCAAAGCTCCCCCTGTTATCCGCCAGAAGCCGCGCAAAGGACAGGACACTGTCATTTGACTCCTCCGCCTGCATGGAGACCATGTGCCGGATTCCCGGGCATTTCTCCCTGGCAAGCTCCGCCACATCCGCCCGCAGCTCGTCGTAGACCAGCACGTTCACGTCGGCCCGCTCCAGCAGCTCGCAGACGTCCGCCGCCGGAAGCCCGGCGTCCACCGGCACCGCCACTCCGCCGCTGTTGGCGATACCAAAATAGCTCACCACCCACTGGTAGCTGGTGGGGCCGATCACCGCAGCGTGGCTCCCCAACTGGCCCAGAGCCGCCAGCGCCCGGCTGAAGGCCTCGCTGTGCTGCTTCAGGTCCCGGTATGTTTTCTCCACAATTTCCTTTCGGACCTTGTAGCGAAACGCCGCCTGATCCCCGTATGACTGCGCGCTGCAGTCGATTATATCCTTCATTGTCCGTACTGTCATATTCTGACTCCTCCCTCGCCCGGGCGCGGCCGTTTAAACGGCCGGTTTCCCAGCGCTGCCGCAGTTGTATCCAACCGGCCTGCGCCGCCCTCTATCCGCCGGCTCCTACTCCGCCAGCGACTTGATATACCGAATGGCGTCGCCCACCGTTTTCACCTTGATCACTTCCCGCTCTTCCACCTCTACGTCGTACCGCTCCTCGATTTCCCCGACCATACTCATGAAATCGTAGGAGTTAAAGCCCAGGTCCTCCACGAACCGTGCCTCCTCCGTGACCTGGTCCGGTTCCACGTCCACATACTCGCAGATGATCTCTCTCAATTCTTCCAGCATAAAACAATTCCTCCTTCTAAAAACCGTTGGCGCCCAGCGTCCGGTCAAACCATATCAATGATCTCGCCCACGGTCCGCTGTGGATCCTCCACCCCGCGGAACATGATGCGGCATAAATAGTAGTAGATGTATTCCAGCATCTCCGGCGTCACCACGCCGGTCTGGTACTCAAAGCCGAAGTCCAGCCCGTTGTCGCTGGCCCGGTGGCTGACCGTCAGGTACAAGGTGTGGGCGGCCACGCCGTTGGAGTAGCGCCCGGTTTTGTAGCGGATGTCCCCCAGCTTCTCCAGGCCCGGGCCGTTTCCCTTCATGGTCAGAGGCTGGTAGGTCAGGCTCATGCACTCGTAGGTCTGGCCGTCCTCCAGATGGTAGTAGTTCTTCCGGTAATTATAGTATTCCGACGGGCTGTAGTTTGCATGGCGGAAATACTGGTTCTGGGCATCGCGGATTTTGCATAGCCCCTCGAGGAAGCTGTCCTGCCGCGGCACAATGGTGCGGAAGGGGAAGCAGTGAATCCGGCTGCCGCCGGAGCGCTTTTCCAGCAAAGTTGCCCGGCGGGCGATGGTGGTGGTGATGGAAACGTCGTCCTCGTCATTTTCCTTCTGCAGGAAGGTGCGCAGCCCCATGAGCAGCAGGCATACCATGGAAATTCCGTTCTGTTCGCAGAATTCCAGCAAGCGCCCGGACGGTTCCTCCTCCAGATGAAAGTTGACAATATTGGCCTCCACGCTGTCGGAGGTGTTCACCGCGGCCCGGCGCAGCGGATCCCCCTTCTCCATCCGCTCATTTTCCAGTTTTTTCCTGCCGTAGATATCCGTGAAAATCGGTTCCGAGCAGGCGATCAGCTTTTCAAAAAACGCCCTGTCGCGGTCGCAGGTCCTGCCGCCCGCCTCGTAGGCCAGGTCCTTTTCCAGCTGTTTTATATAGGAGGACATATCTTTTGGAAAGTCCAGGCCCTCGTATTTTTTGTTGCAGTAGAGCTCGATCACGTCTTTGAAAAATACGATCAGCGACTGGGCGTCCATGGTCATGTGGTCCACCGCGATGTAAAGTCCCATAAAGCCGTCCGGCATCTTGACCATCACCACCCGGTTCATGGGGGAGTCGTAGCGGGCAAAGGGGACTTCCGTCCACTCCCGCAGCTTTTTATCAGCATCCTCCGGGCGCCAGCCGGTGAAATCAAAGTGCCCGATCTCCCGGGTCTCCCGGTCCACCACGTACTGGTACACCGTGCCGTCCTGATCCCGTGCGAACCGCAGGCGCATGGCCTCGCACCGCTCATAGGCCAGGCGGATGGACTGCTCCAGCACCTCCCGGTCCAGGTCCTGCTCGATGGTCAGGCTGGAGCCGATGTTTAGCACCTGCTTTTTGGGACAGTATTTCAGACAGTAGAAATGCAGCTTCTGCGCTGCGGTCAGCGGGTAAACCCGATAGCCCTTCCTGGTCCTCATCATTTCAACTCCTCCCGGCTCAAAAACGCCCTGATCGCTCCCTCATACCCGGCAGTGTCCTTGTAGTATGCCTCCGCGTGTCCGGCCCCCGGAATCACCAGCAGCTCCTTGGGCGACCGGCAGGCGTCGTACAGCTCGTAGACCATGCTGCAGGGCACAAAGGTGTCCGCCTCCCCGTGGATGAACAGGATCGGCACCCTGGCCTTTTTGACCTCCTCCCTGGCGTTGCACTCGTTCAGACCGTAGCCCGCGCTTTTGCGGGTCATCCGGTCCGCGATCTGCATCACCGGGAATGCCGGCATATGGTAGGTTTTGTGCAGCACGGAGGAAAACACCTCCCAGGCCGAGGTGAAGGCGCAGTCGGAGATCACGGCCCTCACCTGGGGCGGCGTGTCCAGCCCCGTGGTCATTAACGCTGTTGCCCCGCCCATGGAGATGCCGTGGAGCACCAGCCGGCAGTCCTCCCCCATGCGCCGGATCATCTCCCTGATCCAGAGCATGGCGTCCCTGCGGTCCAGGCAGCCGAAGCCGATGTAGATTCCCTCGCTTCTCCCGTGGGCCCGCTCATCCACCACCAGCAGACGGTAGCCCATCTCCAGATAAAACCTGGCGATGGAGGAGAAATCGTTGAGCCCCTCGCTGGTGTAGCCGTGAAAGCAGATGGCGGCCCGGCCGGAACCATTTCCAGGAAAATAGGTGGCGTGGAGCAGCAGGTGGTCCTCCGACTCGATGAACACGTCCTTGTGGGGCTGTCTCTGCACCCACGCCTTGCTCTCCCGTATTTCCGGTATGTATTGATCCCAGTCCGTTCCCGCCATATCCCGGGTCCGCTGCCGGCTGGCGTTGGTCCGCACCATCGTCCGGTGGAAAAAGTATCCGGCGATCCCGTATTCCGCCGCCGTTCCCGCCAAGCCTGCTCCCAGTATCCATTTTCCCATTCCCATGGTCATTCTCCTTTCCGGCCCCGTGAGGCCGCTGCCGTCCGCCCGGCAGGGCAGCCGCCGCCCGCTCCGCAAAAGCCGCGGCGCCCGAGCGCTGCGTTACCCGAGGCCCGAAGGCCGGGGCCTACAAGAACCTCTGTACCATCAGCGCCTTCTCGATGCTCCCGTCCACCTTAAGCCTGCCCAGGGTAAAGGCTGCCACAGGGTCCATTTTCCGGTCCGCCAGCTTGATTAACGTCTCTGCGGAGCAGGTGAACACCGCATCCCGGTCGTAATATTCATAGGGCTCCACATAGAGCGCCCCGTCCTTCACCTCCGCGTAAAATGTTCCCGCGGCCTGGCCGGTGATGTTAAACTGGAACGCCAGATGCTCCTTCACTCCGCTGACATCCGCCTCCATAAATTTTGCCTTTACCTGCTCAAACAATTCCTGAAATGTCATACTCTAATCCCCTCTCATATTGATCTGCCGCGGCCTGCTTAGCCCCGCTCGTCTCCAGACAGACGGTTACGATATAACGCCCGTACACCCTGGCCTGGTGATAGCGAAAGCCCGGGGTATTTCCCCGCCAGACGCCGCCCCTGCGCTCAAAGACCGCCCGGCTGAGCGGAAAGGACAGCCCCGCTCCCGTGGCCTTCACATAGCTCTCCTTTAACGTCCACAGCCGCGCAAACAGCTCGTCGGCCTCGGCCTCCCCCCGCTCCCGGCGTGCGCGTTCAAGCATCTCCTGCTCCCGCGGGGCCAGCGCCCGTCGGACCGCGCCGCCGCGGCGCGGAAGGATTATCTGGGCATCCACGCCCACCCGCCCGCTGTTTACGGCGCAGACCACCAGTCCCCGGGTGTGGCTGATATTAAAATCCACCAAGGTCCTGCCCTCTGCCGCAATGCGGCCATCCTCCGCGATACAGGGCCGTCCGTTCTCCCCAGTCTGTATCTCCCAGGTACGCCCGTACTCCCGCGAAAGCCCCGCGTCCAGCAGCAGACGGCCCAGACGGTGTTCCGTTTCCCGGTCCGTCAGGCGGTCCCTGGGCGTGTAGGTCGTCAGATAGATCATGTTTTTCCTTTCCGGGACATAGTCCGGCGATGGGGTAAGCACCGCGCTGCGGCAAGCCTCACGCCGCAGTCCCGCCTTTCGACCGCTGGTCGAATATTTACCAAATCACATTATCACGTTTTCGACCGCCAGTCAAGTGTGGTCTTTTCACGCAATATCTGTTATACTGGGGCTAGTTTTGAATACAAAAGGGAGCATTTTTTATGCAAAATCATAATAAACGTGAGATGATCCTGGATGCCATGCAGGAGCTGATGAACGGTTCCTCAGCCCAGGCGATCTCAGTCAGTGATATTGCCCAAAAGGCGGGCATCGGAAAAGGAAGTATTTACTATTATTTTTCTTCAAAAAATGATATTATCGAGGCGGTGATCGAGCGTTCCTACTCCAGGGCCATCGAGGAAGCCCGCAGGCTGGCGGCATCGGGGGGCATGGATGCGTTCCAGAAACTGGAAATTATTTTCCACGCCTGCCTGGATTCCTCCTCGGAGTTAAAGCGCCAGGAGCAGAGCGCCACCTTCAACGAGATGCAGCAGAGCGCCCTGATCCACCAGCGCTTTATCCGCATCCTGGTGTCCCGGCTGAAGCCCATCTTAGCCGACATCATCCGCCAGGGCATCGGCGAGGGCTCCATCTGCTGCGATTACCCGGAGGAGACCGCCCAGATTGTGCTGATTGTGCTCACCGTCACGCTGGACAATCACCTGGCCCCGTCCTCGGAAAGCGAGATTCGCCGCCTGCTGGAAGCCTTTGCCTTGATGCAGGAAAAAAGTATGGGCATCGACCCGCATCTGCTGGATTTTCTCACAAACAGGCCCTAAAAAGCGGTTGAATCCCCCTTTTTACCTGCTTTTCATCATTTTTTCACTATCCAATTCCCACATCTTGTCTTATAATAGCTATAGCCCGGCATGCTGGAAAAACTTTCCTGCATGCCCAAATTGCGGAGGATTAAACGGAAATGATTGAGACTTTAAAGCGTATCCTGGTCCGCGCCGTAACGGCACTGTGGCATCTCCTCATCAGCATCCTTGGCATATTCGGATGGCTTCTGCGCGCGCTTATGACCCTGCTCACCGTGGGCCTGATCTGCGCCGTGATCGCCGCCACCATTCTGTACGCCAAGGTAAAGCCTGAGCTGGACCAGTGCCGGGAGATCGCTTACGACAAGCTGGCTCAGATGAGCCGGACGGACTTTTCCATGCTGTCGGACACCGTCATATACGACAAGGACGGAAATCAAATCGGCCTGATCAACGCGGGCCACTACGAGTACGTGGATATCGGGCACATCAGCCTGAATTTGCAGAACGCCTACATCGCCCAGGAGGACCGGCGTTTCAAGAGCCATACCGGGGTGGACTGGATCGCCACCTTCCGGGCCGGCCTGGCCCTGGTCAAGCACGGCGGCAGGGTGACCCAGGGCGGCAGCACCATCACCCAGCAGGTGATCAAAAACACCTACCTGACCCAGGAGCAGACCTTCACCCGCAAGATCGCGGAGATGCTGCTGGCCCCGGAGATCGAGAAGAAATACTCCAAGGCGGATATCATGGAGTTCTACTGCAATACCAACTTCTACGGTCACCGGTGCTACGGCGTCCAGGCGGCCAGCCGGTACTACTTCGGCAAGGAGGCGGCGGATCTGACCGTCTATGAGGCGGCCACCCTGGCCGGCATCAGCAACAGCCCGTCCGCCTACGATCCGGTGGCCCACCCCCAGGCTTCCAGGGAGAAGCGCAACGACGTGTTAAAGAGCATGAACGAGATCGGCGAGCTCTCGGACGAGGATTACCAGGCCGCTGTCAATGCGCCGTTCACCATTGTGCAGTCCCAGACCGAGGGCACAGATGAAAACTATCAGAGCAGCTACGCCATCCACTGCGCGGCCCTGGAGCTGATGAAGCTGGACAATTTCCCCTTCCAGTACACCTACGCAGACAAGGCGGATTACAACGCCTACACGGAGAAATACCAGGCGGCCTACAGCGAGAAATCCGATCTGATCCGGGCCGGCGGCTTTAAAATCTACACCTCCCTGGACAGCGGCCTGCAGGCGGAGCTTCAGGCCTCCGTGGACGACGGCCTGGCCTCCTACACGGAGCTGCAGGACAACGGCAAGTACGCCCTTCAGGGCGCCGGAGTGATTGTGGACAACCGCACCAACTACGTGGTGGCCATTGTGGGCGGCCGCGGCAGCGAGGACCAGTTCAACCGCGCCTATTTGAGCGCCCGGCAGCCGGGAAGCACCATCAAGCCGCTGATCGACTACGGACCGGCCTTTGACACCGGTGAATACTACCCCACCCGGATTGTGGACGACCACAAATGGGAGGACGGCCCCTCCAACAGCGGCGGCAGCTACTACGGTCCGGTGCCTGTGCGCGAGGCGTTAAACCGCAGCCTGAACACCGTGGCCTGGCAGATTCTTGAGGACATCGGGATCAATTACGGCCTGGGCTACCTTGGGCAGATGGAGTTTCAGAAGCTGTCCTACGTGGACAACGACGTGCCCTCCCTGAGCATCGGCGGCTTCACCTACGGCGTCCGGGTGGTGGACATGGCCAAGGGCTACAGCACCCTGGCCAACAACGGCGTTTACAACGACCGCACCTGCATCCGGCGCATCGAACATGAGCACGACGGGGATTTGACAAAGGACATGACGCCGTCCGCCAAGCAGGTCTACCGCGAGGATTCGGTGTTCATGCTGACGGATATCCTGAAAGGGACCATGACAGCGCCCTACGGCACCGGCCGGGGCCTCTCCCTGGCAAACGACATGCCTGCAGCCGGCAAAACCGGCACCACCAACGCCAGCCGCGACACCTGGTTCTGCGGCTACACCCGGTACTACACCACCGCGGTGTGGGTGGGCTATGAAATCCCCCGGGATATGCCCGGCGTGTACGGCAGCACCTATGCCGGAAAAATATGGAAAAATGTCATGGACAAGATTCACACGGATCTGCCGCCTCTGGACTGGGAGCAGCCGGAAACAGTGGAGCTGAGAGCGGATGAAAAGACAGGCGTGGAGGATTATTTCAGCACGACGGCCCAGCTGCGGGCGGAGCAGAGCCTTCACGACAAGGAGCAGCAGAAGCTGACCGACGATCTGAATACCATGGTAAATGAGTTCGAGGCCAAGACCATCCAGACGGTGGAGGATACATACGATGTGAAAACGCGCTACAAGAACATCACCACCAAGCTGCCGCTGCTGGACGACGGCGATCTGCGGGCCAGACTGCTGGAGCGAACCGAGACAAAATACGACGAGTTCGAGACCACCATCGCCGGGATGAGCGACACCATCATCATGTACGAGAAGCAGAAAGCGGTGGATGCCGCCAAAGCCCAGGAGCAGGCGGAGAAGGACGCTGAGAAACGGCGGGAGGAGCTGGAAAAGCAGACGCGCAAGAACGAATTTCTGCAAGCCCTGACTGCGGTGGAGGAGCTGGAATACCAGCAGACGAACGCCCAGCAGCTGGTGCAGGATGCCATCAGCAAGCTGCCCCTGGTAGCGGGCGATCCCCAGCAGCAGGAGCTTTCCAACCGTCTGGACGCCGCGATCAACCGCATCTCCACCTTGCCCACGGCCCAGGAATGGCAGAAAAAGCTGGACGACGAGGCGGCGAAGAAGGCCGCCGAGGAGAGCCAGGCCCAGCAGGAGGTGCAGGCCCAGCAGAAGCGCCTGCAATCCACGCTGAGCCATGAGCAGTTCAAGTGGAACAACATGGAATTCTACGGACCGGGAGGCAGAGGAAGCAATGAAGAATGAACCATTGAACAGACAGAATAACGACTCCTCCGCCACAGGCTTTTTCAGGCGCAGCCGGAAAAGGGGCCGGACCGGTGGGGCGGAGACGGGTAATATGACGGATCATACGATGGAAGCTTTGGAAGCCGGCGGGCAAGAGTTTTCCGGCGCAGGAGCGGGGCTTCCCGCAGAAGGAGGGGAGACTTCCGCAGAGGGGGCGGAGACTTCCGGCGGCGGGGCGGAGACTTCCTCCGGCAGGGCGGAGCTTTCCGCGGTTCAGGCAGAGTTTTCCCCCGCAGGGGCGGAGCTTTCCGCTGATGGAGCAGAACTTTCTGCCGGCGGGGCGGAGACTTCCGCCAACAGGACAGAGCTTTCCGCGGAGTCAGAGCATGAACAGGATGAGCCTACCCCGGAGGAGTCCGGCGTCGGGCCAACTCCGGACTCCGATCTCCCAGCCGATTTGCCGGAACCCGGCGAGGACGCGGCGGAAGGGTTTGAGCCCGCCCCAACCGCTCCCCAGGCGGACTACCGCGTACCGCCCCGCAAATGGTTTATCACCTTCATGTGCATGAACATTCCGGTCATCGGCTGGATTTACCTGCTGGTCAAGGCCTTTGGCAGGAAAAACACCCAGCTAAAGGACTTTGCCAGGGCCTACCTGCTCTACAAGCTGGTGTTCCTGCTGGTAGCCCTGATCATTCTGGGACTGGCCGTTTACGTAGGTCTGGGATTGCTGGATGAGCTCCTGGCCTACATGGAGATGCTGTAACCCTTGACCCCAAATCCGGTCTGCCGGCCAATCCCACAGGCAGGTCAAAAAAAGACGCCCCGAAGCCCAAGGCAGTTTATCCCTGCCCCGCCGCTTCACAGGCGTCTTTTTATTTACAGCTTCCGCAGAACCGACACGCAAAATCGCAGTTTCCCGCGCTTCAGGCATCCGCGATATGCCCGCCGGCCTGGGATGCGCCCCGCGAATCCTCCTTATCATATGAGAATATCCCCTCATAGATTTCCCTGGCCCCCGCCTCATCCCCGTAGGACAGCGGATCATTGGCCCAGCACAGACGCAAAAAAGGCTCCTGCCCGGATACCCGCTCCGGCAGTGCCTCCCACAAAAGATAAGCCCTGGCCCCAAACTCCGGCAAAGCCGTTGTCCGTCTGCGGTATATTTCCTCCAGCAGCCCTAAAAGGCCCCGGCAAAACCTCCCCATATCGACCGGCCGCCGGCCGTCCAGCATGTATTCCCGGATCAGATTCACCGTCCTCAGCCCATGGCGCGCGCTGTATTCCAACTCCAGAAGCAGCTCATCGTCCATGTGCGCCTCAAACAGCTCATCCAATTTTTTCCAATAGTCCTCTGCGGGCAGCAGCCCTGCCTCCATCAAAAACGCATACGCGAACAGCTCTTCCGCCATTTTCCCGCCTCCCCGTCAAAAACTGCCGGAACAATGTCTCCAGTGTCCCGGCAGCATTTTCCGTCCGGCTGTCTATTTCCCGGAACGAATCTTCTCCTCAATCATCTCACGCAGCGCGTCCACCGTCTCGCCCGGGGTCATGCCCTCCTCGTCGATGACAATATCCGCGTATTTCTCGTAGTACGGCACCCGCTCATTGTACAGGTCCCGCAGCGTCATTCCGTCCTTCAGCGCCACCCCGCGGTCCACCACGTTGCCGATCCGCTTCTCCATCTCCTCATAGCTCATCTTCAGGTAAACCACCTCGCTGATCTCCTTCAGATGCTCCATGGCCTCGGCGCCGTAGATCACGCTGCCGCCGGGGGCGATCACCGACTTTTTCACGTCCAGCTCAGCGTTGACGCGGTTTTCCACTGCCAGAAATCCGTCCATACCCTCGGAGGCGATAATCTCCTTTAAAAGGCGCCCCTCCTTCTCCTGGATCACAATATCCACATCCACAAAGGAATAACCCAACCGCTTGGCCAGCAGCACGCCGATGGTGCTCTTGCCCGACGAGGGCATGCCGATCATGGTTATATTCGCTTTCATCCGTTTGTCCTCCTGCTCTTTTTTCCCTCGCCGGCAGAAACGCCTGATTTTCCGGCGCCGCCCTTGGACCCGCGCTTTTTCACCGGCCGCTTTACGGAGTAGCCGAAGCTGCCCAGGCGTTTCCCCAGCTCAAAATACTCCCCGTGGGAATAGGTCACCAGGCCGGAGGCGTTCAGATTAAATTTGCCCTTGTCGTTCATATACCGGTTGTCCACGGTCACGCCCACCACCTGGGCGATGAACATGTCGTGGCTTCCCAGTTCCTTCACATCCACAACGCGGCACTCCAGATTCACCGGGCTCTCCCCGATTCCCACCGCCTTCACGTGCTGGGACGGAAGCGGCGTCAGCCTCATCTCCTGGAACTTATCCACCTCGCGGCCGGATTTGACGCCGCAATAGTCCGTGGCCCGCACCAGCGGCTTATTCACCAGATTGATCACAAATTCCCCCGTGTCCTTGATAATCTGGTGGGAAAACCGCTCCTTGCGCACAGAAATGGAGACCATGGCCGGGTCCGAGCAGACCGTGCCCGCCCAGGCCACTGTGATAATATTGGGCTTTTCGCCCTCCCGTCCGCAGCTGACCATCACCACCGGCAGGGGATAGAGCATGTTGCCCGGCTTCCAGTAAGACTTTTCGCCCTCCGCGTCAGGCCTGCGTTTATTTTGATTATCCATTACAGCTACCTGTCTTTCTATGAATTTATACGTTTTATATCACAGCAAATAAGAGGCCCAAGATAACATCGCCGTACGGCGGCGCTCCTACATCTGCTCCGCCAGCATGAGCTCGGGAATCAGCTGCTTTTTGCGCGATACCACCCCCGGAAGGCCGACCACCGGCTCATCCGACTGCGCCGCCTCCTCCTGATCCAGGTGAAACGCCTTGCACGCCAGCTGCACCGCGCCCTGACCCACGCACAGAAGCTCCGTGGACTCGGTCAGGATATTGGTCAGCATAAAGAACACCATATTCAGATTGTCCGTCTCGTGGGAGCGCTGCATATACGCCAGCATCCGCGGCTTTAACGCCTTTAACTCGCCCTCGTCCAGGGACGTGATCTGCCCCACCGCGAAGGCCACCTTGCCGGAGGTAAAGCGCTTGAAATCCTGGTAAAAGATCTCCTCGTCGCCCTTGTCCTTTAGGTTGCTGCCGGCGGAGAACATTTGCACCGCGTATTTCTCGATATCCAGCCCCGCGATCTGGGCCAGCTCCCTGGCGGCCCGCTCGTCCACGGAAGTGCAGGTGGGAGAGCGGAACAGCAGCGTGTCGGAAATAATGGCGCTGCACAGCAGCCCGGCGATTTTCTGATCAATCTCCGTCCCCGTCTCCCGGTACATCTGATAGATAATGGTGGCCGTGCAGCCCAAAGGCTGGTTGCGGAAGAACACCGGCGCCATGGTCTGAACCGTACCCAGGCGGTGGTGGTCGATGATCTCCAGGATCTCCGCGCCCTCCACTCCGGCCACAGCCTGGTTCTTCTCATTGTGATCCACCAGGATCACCTGCTTGCCCTTTGCGCCCAACAGGTTCCGGCGGGAAATCATGCCCAGATAGCAGCCGTTTTTATCCAGAATCGGGAAATCGCGGTGCCGCTTGCTGGCCATCACCTCTTTGATTTCGTCAATGTAGTCGTCGCTGTCGAATGTGATCAGATGCTCCCTGGTCATAAAATAGCTGATGGGCATGCTCTGGTTAATCAGACGGGCCACCGTGTACGTGTCGTAGGTGGTGGCGATCACCGTGGTGCCGCGGTCCTGGGCGATCTTCTTGATTGTGCGGGAAACGCCCGCGCCCTCGCACACAATGATGCAATCCGCCCCCATCTCAATGGCGCACAGCTGCGATTCGTACCGGTTTCCCAGTATCACCAGATCGTGGGGTTCGATATAGAACTCCATCAGGTCCGGGTTCGCCGCCGCCACCAGCACCTTGCCGCGGTCAAAATACGCGGTCTCGTCCCCCACGATCAGGTCCGCTTCCAGCGTCTCGATGATGTTGGAATACCGGGTATTGGCCTTGGACAGAATGCTGCTGTCATAGATATTCATGTACGTTTTGGTGATATCGCCCACCGTGATCAGGCCCTCCAGAGCCCCGTCCTCGCGGACCGACGGGATGGTGACCACATTGTTCTCCTGCATGATCTTCCAGGCTTTTTTCAGCGAAATGCTTCCCGCCACGCCCTTTGTCTTGCGAATCTCAATGTCCTTCACCTGGGTTCTCACGTCCTCCACCAGCTTGGGCTGCTCCACGCCGAAATAGTCCAGCACAAACTGGGTTTCGCCGTTCACGTGGCCGGCCCGGCCCGGAATATACTCGTCACCGGTCAATATCCGCTTCAGATTGGCGTAGCAGATAGCCGAGCAGATGGAATCCGTATCCGGGTTCCGATGTCCGATGACCGTTGTCTTTCGTTTTAATTCCTGTCCCATCCTTCTCTCCTTCTATTTTCTAATTTTTAACTTTTCATAATCTGTTTACATAGCATTCATATTTCGTTCATATTTATTTTTTATACTATTTGTATAGAAAAGAAATACAAAAAATATGTTTAATAGTAAAATTGCACATAGATTTTTCATAATTGCCCCGGTCGAGAAATCGCCGGGGTCTCCTCATTTCTCAGGGAATATCCGCCCTCCGCTCCAGTATATCAAACCAACGTCATTTTTTCAACCGAAGCCAACGCCGCAGCCCCGTACGGGTTCCACGGAGTTTTGTTTATTGTATACAGTATTAGCCCTCTCCCCTATGTTACCACAAAAATGGACTTTGTGGTAAAAATTTTTTCTCGCCCGCCGGGCCGTTGACATTCTCATTTCCGAACATTAAACTAAAGTATCACATGAAAAGCCGGACAGCCCCGCTTACGTGGCTGTCCGCAGCGGCCCGGCATATCCTCCCTGCCGTATTTTGAAAGGAGCAGCTTGTCATGAAGCGGTTATATATAGATTTAACCTCCTCCAGGAAGGCCGTGGCTTTTTTTACCAATGAGCCGGATACGGAAATCGTTCCCGCCGGAACCACCGTCTATTCCATGAGCGCAAAGGACCGCAACGCCGTGTACCAAATGTACGGGGACCGGTACGGCCTGCACTTTATATTTGACGACAGCCTCCCCGAGGTGGACTTCTACACAGTCCCCCAGGTGGAGCTGTTCGCCTTCGACCGCAGGGGCGGGCTGCTGGGAACCATCCTGGGAAGCCCTGATCTCGAGGAGGAACGGCCGGTCTGCTATATTTCCCCAGAGCGGAAGCTCTACCGGGCCGCCGGTTCCCTGGCCGAGCTATTGGAGCTGGCCAAGGGTCCGGCCGGCTGGAAATCCAACCTGAAGGAGGAACACTCCGTTTCCCTCTATGCGTCCCGGGAGCAGGCGGCCAGGCAGCTGGATTTCTACTCTCTTCCAGGTGATCTCCTGTAAAGGGACAGCCATGCCAAAGCGCCCCTGGCAATCACAGACCAAAAGCGGGAGGATAACCGTTTTATTGCAAACCGGTCATCCTCCCGCTTTCATTATAGATAAATCCTCTCGTCACCTCAGATCATACTCGCCGTGGCAGGAGATCGCAGGCAGGCTCTCCCCGTCCCCCGGGCCCGGCTCCTTCGCCTCTCCTTTCTCCGTCACCTGAACCCAGGCATTCTTTACCATTGCTCCATTTTCATCTACATAATATGTATCATCGATCCAGGCCTCGGTCTCCATCACGCCGTCTCCGCCCAGATAAAATGAATCATTGCCCGAGTTTTTCCACACGTTGGCCGCATAATTCCCGCTGGAATCCACATATCTCCAAACGCGGTCCACAGAGGTCCATCCCGCCTCCGCGGCCAGGGTGGTCACCGCCTCCGCCAGGCTGAGGGCCATCACCGCTCCCAGCCCGGCCAGGATCATCGTTTCCTTTTTCATAAAATCTCTCCTCTCCGTTTTCCGTAACGCTATTTTAACGGACGGCCGGTGATAAAATCATGAACGGTTTGTGGAAATTCTGTGAAATACAGGGAAATGTTTTATTTCCATGTTTTCCCTGGCCGGAAGCGGACAAAATTATGTTATAAAAGAAAATACTTGACAGAATTAACTGTATCTGGTATTGTTACAGTATAAACTGTAAAGTTAATAATTACAGATACTACTCTATTTTTCAGGAAGGAATCAGCATAGATGACCAGAATTCGCAGCAACAGATTCAGATCGCGCAGAAAACGCAGCCGGTTGAGCCGGATGCACACCGCCGTCCTGCCCCGCGGCCTCGTCCTCTCTCTGGCCGTGCTTGTGCCGGCCCTGGCCTTCGCGGCGTGGACCACCTTTGGGAAAGACAGGCGGGAATCCAAACAGCCCTCCGCTTCCGCCGCCTACGTGCCCGGCTCCCCGGCGGAAACCGCCTCCGTGCCCATCGCCCGCACCGTCGCGGTCCAGGGCGTTGATATCACCGGCCTGGACCGCGCCGCGGCCGAAAAAAAGCTGACCGGCGCATTTTCCTGGGATATCGCCGTGGCCTACGAGAACGACCGGCTCCCCTTCCCCGACCAGCTGGCGCCGGAAATTGAACGCATACTGGACGAGGTCTACGGTTCCTCCCAGTCACAGACAGCGGAATATTCCTTTGACCTCACGGCCATGGAGGGCCGGATCCGGGAAGCCGCGGACAGCTTTGCCGCACGGTTCGACCGCTCGCCGGAGAACTCCCAGCTGGTGTCATACGACCGGGAGACCGGCAAATACCAGTATTCCAAGGAGGTCAGCGGGCTCAGCCTGGACCGTGACCAGTTGGCCGCCGATGTGCTCGCGGCCGTGAAGTCCGGTTCCTACGCAGCCTCCATCCCCCCATCCCTGACCATTATCCCGCCGGAGCGCACCCAGGCGCAGGCCAAGGAACAGTATCAGGTGATCGGCACCTTCACCACCAAGACCACCAACAATAAGAACCGCAACCAGAACATCCGCCTGGCCGTGGATGCCATTGACGGACGGATTCTGAAGTCCGGGGAGGAATTCTCCTTCAACCTGGCAACCGGCAACCGCACCAGCGAAAAGGGCTATCAGCCGGCCGGCGCCTACAAAAACGGCGTGCTGATCGAGGAGCCGGGCGGCGGCGTATGCCAGGTTTCCACCACCCTGTACCACGCCATCATCACCTCCGGCTTTATGACCACGGAGCGCAACTCCCACAGCTTTGCCCCCGGCTACGTGGAACCCGGCCAGGACGCCATGGTCAGCTTTGACGGCTACGCCGGCCCCGACTTAAAATTCGTCAACACCAACGATACCTCCATCGCCCTGCGCGCCAAGTTCCAGGACAACCAGTTGAAGATATCCATCGTGGGCCTTCCCGTCCTGGAGGAGGGCGTGGAGGTTTCCATCCGCTCCGAACAGGTGGGCGAGACGCCAGCGCCGGACAGCGTGGTGGAGGAGAACCCCAATATCCCCTTCGGCACCCAAAAGCAGGTGGAATCCTCAAAACCTGGCGCTGCCTGGAAGAGCTTCCGCGTGGTCACCAAAAACGGCGAAGTCGTCCAGGAAACGCCGCTGCACAGCAGCAATTACCGCCCCAAAGCCGGAATCATCCACCAGAACACCACGGTTCCCGGACAGCCGGAAGCGCCCCAGGCTCCCACAGAGATGCCGACCGCACCGGAAACGCCCCAAGCCCCCGCTGAGACGCCGGAGACCTCCCCCGCGCCCCAGGAATCCCCCCAGCCTCAGACCGAGGCCCCCGGACAGCCGGAAGCCTCCCAAGCGCCGGAAGTAATCGTGCCCTCTCCGGAAAACGCCACTCCGCTGGCCCTCTCCCCACAGGGTCCGGCGTTGTCACGGTAGCCGGTAGCCGATCCCTGCTCCCCGTCCATCCCCAACGCCCCTCATTCACCCGCATTTCCTGCAAACGGAATGCGAAGGCTTAAAAAGGAGAACACCCCATGAAGATGAAAAATTTGCTTTACGCAGGACTGATCACAGTTTTCGCTCTCACCGGCTGCGCCAGGGCGGGCGGCCCCGCTCCCGCTCCGGCGGACAAAACGAGCGCTGAGACCGCAGCCGGGTCTGCTGATAAAACGAGCGGCGGGACCTCGTCCGGGTTCGGCTCCCCCATGACGGAGGCCGCAGCCAATCCCCAGCAGGCCTACCACAAGATTACCGCCCAGGAAGCCAAGGAAATGATCGACAACGGCGGCGTGACCGTGGTGGACGTGCGCCGCCCGGACGAATACTCCGCCCAGCACATTCCCGGCGCCGTCAACGTGCCCAACGAGGACATCGGCGCCGAACCCCCGGCCGACCTGCCTGATCTGGACGCCGTCCTGCTGGTCCATTGCCGCACCGGAATCCGCAGCAAGGCGGCCTCCGACAAGCTGGTGAAGATGGGATATCAGAACGTGTACGACTTCGGAGGCATCGTGGATTGGCCTTACGAGACGGAATAGCAATTGGAATTTGCAAACGCAGCGGTTTCCGCTCGTATTTTTCGCGCTATGCGGCAGACCGCCGGACCGGGTTCTCCCCGGACCGGCGGTCTGTTATTTTCTGTTCCCGCTAAAACCGCGCCTGTTCCAGATTTTGGAATGTACTGCGGAAGCTCTCAATCACCATGCGCACCGAAGCCGGCGGCGTCTCGTCCTTTCTCCGGGCGATGGTGTAGGCCCGCCTGGCATCCGACAGCAGACGGTAGTACCGCGGCCGTCTCTCCTCCTCCATCTGCCCGATCAGCAGATCGGGGACAAAGCCCACCCCCAGCCCCGTGCTCACCAGCATATTCAGCGTATCCCAGTTCATCAGCTCGCATACTACGTTGGGCTCAAAACCGGCCTGACGGCACAGCTCCCGGCCAAAATCCGAAAACTTCTGCACGGACTTCAGCGCTATAAAATTCTCCCGGGCGGCATATTTCAAATCCAGGTACGGAATCCCGTTTGCCGGTACGGCAAATTCATTGACAAGGCTATCCCTGGGAACGGCCAGCAGAATGGATTCCTGGTAAATTGTCTCGTAGGACAACAGCGGATTCTTGGGCTCCAGGGGAACCAGACAGAAATCAAGCTTACCCTCGATCACCGCTGATTCGATCACATAAGAATAATCCTCCGTCACCTCGTATTTGAGCGCCGGGTGGGCCGCGACCAGAGGCGGCAGCAGCCTGGGCAGATAATAGCGGCTGTAAAAAGGCGATATCCCAAAGCGCACCACATCCGCAATGGGGTTCTCCATCGCCGCGATGTGCCGCAGAACCTGATCATAAATCTGCAAAATGCGCTTCCCCTCCTGCAAAAACAGGGTTCCCGCCTCCGTCAGCTCCGCCGTGTGCCTGCTCCGGTCGAACAGCTGCGCGCCCACCTCGTCCTCCAGCTTTTTGATCTGCTGGCTGAGAGCCGGCTGGCTGATAAACAGTGCCTCCGCGGCAGCGGTAAAGCTGCCCAGCCTGGCAACCTCCATAAAATACTGAATGGATTTAAACTGCATCTCCATATCCTCCCATCAGCCTTATCATAAGCATTTGCTTATGATCTATTATAAAGTCTTTATTGATAAAGCGCAACCGCTTCGTTATAATGAAGATATAGATTTTATCAATATTCTCTATAAAACCTATGGGGTTCTCAATCAGAAACAGGAGGGTTACAAATGAACAAATCAAAAAAAGCAACTGCGAAATTCCTTATGATTTCTCTAATGGCATCGCTGCTCACCGCCTGCTCCGGATCATCGTCCAACCAGACAGCGGCCGCAACCACCGCCGGACAGGAAAGCTCTGCGCAAGCGCCCGCGACCACCGCGGCCGAAGCTCCCGAGACATCGTGGCCTGAAAAACCGGTGACCATCATCGTGCCCTTTGCGGCAGGAGGCGACTCCGATTTCAACGCCCGGGCGTTGGCCGAAAAGCTAACGGAGCGCACCGGCCAGAGCTTTATTGTACAGAACGTAAACGGCAACAGCGGAGCCACCGGCAGCCTGCAGGCGCTCAGCGCCGACCCGGACGGATACACCATCCTCTTTAACCACACCGCCTTCTCCATCAACTATTTCTCCAAAAACTCCACGCTGACCTATGACGATGTGACCCTGGGCGCTGTCTGCGGTTTTTTGGACGCCACTTTGCTGGTCGGCCGCCCGGAGCTGGGAATCACCAAGCTCTCCCAGGTAGTGGAATACTCCCATGAGCATCCCGGCGAATTTCTCTACGGTTCCGCAGCCGGCACCACAGTTCTTGTCTCCGGCCTTCAACTAAAAGCGGCCGGTGCGGACATCACCATCGTGGACACCGGCGGTGCCGCCGACCGTATGGCCGCTATTCTGGGCGGACATGTGGACATGGTGGCGGTTCCCGTCGGAAATGCCAAGGACTATCTGGAAACCGGCGAGCTGGTGGAGATTGAAAATGATCTGGACGAAGTGATCGGCTGTCCCGTCTACTACCAGATGATGTTCCCCAAGGGTGTGGACGAGACCATCGTAGCCAAGCTGGATACGCTGCTGGAGGACATTATCCTGCACGACGACAGCTATGCGGAATCCATCATGAACGCCTACCAGCAGAAGCCGTTCTACAAGGATGCCGTAGAGGGCAAAGAATTTGTCCAGAATCTCTGGGACGAATTGGCCGCTCTGAAGTGGGATTGACCGGTCACAGCCAAAGGGGCCATAGGGCATGTTCCCTGGGCCCCTTGCCGCACCAATGAATTGAGGAGGAATTTATGACTTCGAAAAAAGAAAGTTTGACACTCTTCGTGATCCTGACAGTGCTCAGCGCTGCGGTAGTCTACAGCGCCAACCGCATTCCCGCCGGCGGGGAGCTGGGCTTCGGCGCGGATTTCATGCCCAAGATCGTCGGTTACCTGCTGGCCTTCTGCGCCGTCTCCTTTCTGGCCCAGGGCCTGTTGACGCCCGGCGAGAAAAAGGAAGCCGCCAAGTGGAGCTGGCTTCCCGTCATACGCTTCGGAGCAGCGCTGGGCCTGCTGGCCATCTATGTGGCGCTCTTAAAACCAGTTGGCTTTATTGTTATGACAATTTTTTACATATTTGCCCAGACACAGCTGATGGTGCCACCGGAGAAGCGAAGCTTTCTCATCTCCGCCGTCTTGGCGGTCGTCTCCGCCGCCGTGATCTATGTCGTCTTTAGCAAAGGACTGAATCTGCTTCTGCCCGCCGGTATCCTGGGCGGTATCCTGTGAGGAGGTGAGCTGAATTGGTAATGGATGGATTGATGGGGATTCTCAATATCCTCTGCCTGACCTTCATGTTTGCCGGCACTATAATTGGCATTATATTCGGGGCAATTCCGGGGCTGTCCACCACAATGGCCGTGGCCATCTGCCTGCCCCTGACCTACAAAATGTCCCAGACCATGAGCATCGCTTTTCTGATCTCTCTGTACATCGGCGGCATCTCCGGAGGATTGATTTCCGCCATTCTGTTAAATATCCCGGGCACGCCCTCGTCGGTAGCCACCACCTTTGACGGGGTTCCCATGGCCCGCAAGGGGCAGGCGGGAAAGGCCCTGGGTGTCGCAGTATTCTCCTCCCTGGTCGGGACCCTGTTCTCCGTGCTCGTGCTGATGTTCGTGGCCGCCCCGGTGGCCAGCCTGGCGCTGAAATTCGGCCCCTACGAGTATTTCGCCGTCTGCTTTTTCGCCATGGTTCTGCTCAGCGCCCTGGTCTCCGACTCCATGCTCAAAGGCTTTACAGCCTCTGTGTTCGGCGTCCTCGTCTCCATGGTCGGGGTCGCTCCCGTGGGCAGCGCCATCCGCTTCACCTTCGGCGTGCGCGCCCTCAACCTGGGCTTCGCCTCCATGCCTGTGCTGATCGGGCTCTTCGCAGTGGCCGATATCCTGAAATCCTCCATCAAACGCCCTGCGACGGAAAAGGCGGAGGTGGTTCAGGATTACAAAATCAAAGGCCTGGGCTTTCGGCCTTCCGAGCTGATCGGCAACGGCTTTAACTTTCTGCGCTCGGCGGTTCTTGGCCTGTTGATCGGTATCCTTCCGGGAATCGGCGGCTCCACCTCCAATGTCATCGCCTACTCGGTGGCCAAACAGACCAGCAAAAACGGCAAGGATTACGGCACCGGCATCATCGACGGCCTGATCGCCTCCGAGACATCCAACAACGCCTGCATCGGCGGCGCCATGATCCCTCTGCTGACCTTGGGCATCCCCGGGGACGGCCCCACGGCCATTCTCCTGGGCGGGCTGACCATCGCCGGAATCACCCCCGGACCGCTGCTGTTCAAAAACAACGCCACCTTTGTGTACAGCATCTACTTTGCGCTGCTGATCGCGGCCGTGATGATGTTCATCGTGGAGCTCATGGGCATGAAGCTGTTTGTGAGAATCCTGATGATCCCCAAGCATTACCTGCTTCCCGTGATTATGGCCCTGTGCGTGGTGGGCGTCTACGGCAGCAACAACCAATATTTTGATATCTGGGCGGCAGTCATATTCGGCGTGATCGGTTTCCTGATGACGCGGTACAAATTCCCGCTCTCCCCCTTTATCCTGGGCTTTCTTCTGGGCGGCGTGACCGAGACGTACCTGATCCGCGCCATCCAGTATTCCAGGGGGAATCTGTTAAAAGGCTTTGCCGGTTCACCCATCGCGCTGGTATTTTTAACCGCCACGCTGATCTCCGTGGTCATTGTCCTGATCGGCAAATTCCGCAGGTTCAGAACAGGGCAGGCCGAAAAACGCAGTTGATGCGAATTCTGATATGGAGGTACTGTATTTATGTTTATCAATTACGCGCACCGGGGCGCCAGCCATTATTACCCGGAAAACACCCTCAGCTCATTCTACGCCGGCCTCAACATGGGCGCCAACGGAATTGAAACCGACATTCACCGGACAAAGGACGGCGTTCTGGTGTTGTTCCACGACGACGATATCAGCCGGATCACCAACGGCAAGGGCGCAGTCTCCGACTACACCTACCGGGAGATGATGGACTTTCTCGTATTCAACCCGGCCGGGGACAGGACGGACAAGGTGGTAACGCTGGAGGATTTTCTCAAATATTTCGGGTACCGCGACCTGACCTTTGCCGTGGAATTAAAGCAGGATCACGTGGAAAAAGAAACCATTGACATGCTGGAGGCCTTCGGCGTGCGGGAAAAGACCATTCTCACCTCATTCAATTATGAGAGCATCAAAAATGCCAAGGCCTACGATCCCCGTTACCGGGTGGGCCTGCTCTACGGCCCTGATGAGCCGGACCCGGTGGGCAAGGTGCAGGCGATCTGTGGGGAGGAGTTATGTCCCCTGGCCCAGTCACTGGACCGCGAAACAGTGGACCGCTACCATGAGATGGGCTTCAACGTCCGGGCGTGGGGAATCTACAACGAGGAGATCATGGAACACGCCTGCAGCTGCGGCGTGGACGGCATGACGGTCAATTTTCCCGACCTGCTGACCCGCAGGCTCAGCGCGAACGCATGACCTGACACCCAAAGGAGGGAGCGTATGAGACTGGCACATATGGAGGCGGTCAACGCCCTTGTGGACAATACCCTTCTGCCGAAAATGTTTCGGGCGCGGCAGTCTTTTCCCCGGCCGGCCCTGGATCCAAAACAGATTCCCCAACTGCTGACCCAGCAGCTGGAGGCCTCCGCCGCCGGCCGTAAAATCACCCCCGGGATGTCCGTGGCCATCACCGCCGGCTCCCGTCAGATCGCCAACAGCGCGGCTATTTTAAGGTGCATCGCCGGATTTGTCCGCAAAAGCGGCGGCAGCCCCTTTCTTGTGCCCGCCATGGGAAGCCACGCCGGAGCTACCGCACGGGGCCAGCAGGAGATGCTGGCGGGCCTGGGCATCACGGAGGCCTCTGCGGGGTGCCCCATCCGCAGCAGCATGGAAACCGTGCGCATCGGCCAAAACGACGAGGGCGTTGACGTTTACATGGACCGGACGGCCTGGGAGGCGGACGCCGTCATCGTATTCAACCGGATCAAACCCCACAGCGGGTTCCGCGGCACATACGAGAGCGGGTTGGTGAAAATGATGGCCGTGGGCCTGGGCAAGCAGTATGGGGCCGAAGTCCTGCACTCCAAAGGGATTACCCATCTGGCCGACAATATTTATCTGTTCGGCAAGGCCGTTTTAGAGCGCTCCCGGATTCTCCTGGGCGTGGCCGTGCTGGAAAACGCTTACGACGAAACCGCCCAGCTGCATGTGCTGGAGGCGGACGAAATCCTGTCCAAAGAGCCGCTCCTGCTCAAAAAGGCCTTCGCGTACATGCCGCGGATTTCAGTGGGCTCCTGCGATGCGCTGATCGTGGAAAAGCTGGGCAAGAATTACAGCGGAGGCGGAATGGACCCCAACATCACCGGCCGCTTCGCCTCCCCGCTGTTTCAGGGAAATTTTCACGCCCAGCGCATCGGGGTCCTGGACCTCTCCGAAGAGACCCACGGAAACGCCAACGGCATCGGCCTGGCGGACGTGATCTGCAAACGGGCCTTTGACAAAATCGACGCCGCCACCACCTACCCCAACGCTATCACCACCACGGCCCACATAAACGTGCGGATTCCCATGGTCATGATGAACGACCGCCTGACAATCCAGACCTGCGTCAAGGGCTGCTATGACATCGACCGGCAAAATCCCCGGGTGGTGCTGATCAAAAACACCATGGATTTAGAGCATATCTGGCTGTCCCAGTCCTATCTGGCCCAGGCGGAAGCCATAGACGGCCTGGAGGTCGAAACCGCCCCCGCAGAAATCTCATTCGACCGGGACGGCTCCATCCTCCGCCTGCCTTAACTCCCCCTGTCTGCGGCAGCCAGAGCGCGTCACCGCTGCAAACAGCGCCCGGGGCAGCCGGCCAAATCGGCCGGCCGCCCCGGGCGCTGTTTCTATTTCTATTGCGTTCGCGCTTAATCCCGCTTCTCTTACTCCTGCTCCGCCGCTTCCCGTTCAGGCTCCTCGCGCAACCTCCCGTAAATCTTTGCCAGCCGGCGGCATTTCCGGATCGTATGTCCGTCCAGCTCGTCGGGCAGCATACGCCATCTCCAGTTTTTTCCAATTGTCGATGGTTCGTTGACCCGCGCCTCTGAGCCCAGGCCCAGATAGTCCTGCACCGGGATCACCGCCATCTTGGCCACGCTGGACAGGGCCAGGCGGATGAAATCCCAGTGGATCTTCGCCAGCGGCGTGTCCTCGCTGCCCAGATAGGCCATGGAAAATTCCTTATCCTCGATCTCCATGTGCTTGTACCAGCCCACCAGCGTGTCGTTGTCGTGGGTTCCCGTGTAGACCACGCAGTTGCTGCTGTAGTTGTAGGGCAGGTAGTCGCTCTCCTCCTTGGAGTTGAAGGCGAACTCCAGCACCTTCATGCCCGGGAAGCCGGTGTCCGTCAAAAGCTTGCGCACCGACGGGGTCAGAAAGCCCAAATCCTCTGCGATAATGGGCAGCTTCCTGCCAAATACCTCCTGCATCCGGCGGAAAATCTCGATGCCCGGCCCCGGCTCCCAGTGGCCGAACTCCGCCGTGGGGTCGCCGTAGGGGATGGAGTAGTAGGCGTCGAATCCCCGGAAATGGTCCACCCTCACCAAATCGTAAAGCTTGAAGCTGTACGCCATCCGCTTCATCCACCAGTCGTACCCTGTCTTGCGGTGGTACTCCCAGTCATAGAGCGGATTCCCCCACAGCTGTCCGGTGGCTGCGAACGCATCCGGCGGGCAGCCGGCCACGGCCACGGGCTCATTCTTCTCGTCAAACTGGAACAGCTCCGGGTGGGCCCAGCTGTCCGCGCCGTCAAAGGCCACATAGATCGGGATATCCCCCACCAGCTTGATCCCCTGGCCGTTGGCGTAGCCCTTGAGGCGTTCCCACTGCTCCTCAAATTTAATCTGCTGGAATTCGTAGAATCCGATGTCGTCCGACAGCGCTTCCCGCCATCCTTCCATCGCCTCAGGGCGGCGCATACGGATATCCTCGTCCCAGAGGTTCCAGCTCTGTTCCCCGAAATGATTCTTCACCGCCATGTAAAAGCAGTATTCGAGCGTCTCGTCCCCCAGCAGGCCGGCGGCCATCCTGTGGACGGCTTCCACCGCGCCGTCTCCCCCGCCGTTCTCAGCCGCCTCTTCGCCGCCCCTTGCCAGAGCCGCCTTAAACCGCTCGTAGGCCTTTCTCAGCAGCGGAAAACGGCCCTCGTATATCTTGTCGTACCAGACCTTGCGCGGGTCCTCCCCGAAGTCCACCGCCTCGCACTCCTCCGTCGTCAGAAGCCCCTCCTCCTCCAGCCGGTCCAGATCGATAAAGTAGGGGTTCCCCGCAAAGGCGGAGAAGGGCTGGTAGGGTGAGTCCCCGTATCCGGTGGGCCCCAACGGCAGAATCTGCCAACAGGACTGGCCCGCGGCCTTCAGTGTGTCCACAAACTCATATGCTTCTTTTGAAAACGCCCCGATCCCGTACCGCGACGGCAGACTGGCGATCGGCAGCAACATTCCGCATTCCCGCATTTTAATCTCCTCACTCATCCGGCTTTTCCCGGATGCACGCGCGGGCCTGTGCCCCGCTTGAAATACGCCTTATTTTATCATATTTATCCCCTGAAAACAACCGCCTTTCGGTAAGCGGCCGGCGCCTGGCCGTATTTACGCTTGAACATGCGGTTAAAATAAGAGATATTGTCAAAGCCGCAGCGCTGGGCGATCTCAGTCACCGTATCCCCGGTGGAGGCCAGAAAGCCCGCGGCCATGGCCAGGCGGTAGTCATTTAAGTAGTCAACAAAGGAACAGCCCATGTGCTGCCGGAAGAATTTCATAAAATGGGACTTGCTGTAATAGCACATCCCCGCCGCCTCCTCCACGGTCAGCCGTTCCCCGTAGTGGTCCTCGATATGGCGCAGCAGCGTCTTGAGCTTCTCCCGGTATTTCCTGCTCCCCTCGGGCACCGCCTCCCGGTAGTGGGTGAACACCTGAAACAGGAAGCCGAACAGCGCCCCCTTCACCGCCAGCTGGTAGCCGTAAGGCCGCTCCCCGCACATGCGGTCCATCATCTCGATGCAGCGCATGAACTCGCAATATCCCGGGCTCTCTGCCGTGATGTGCACGGCCGCCTGCCCGCCCTCCATCACCAGCGGGAGCAAAAACTGGGAAGCGCAGGCGTCGTCGGCCGAGGCCATCAGCATGGATGGCTGAAAAATGATATTTTCATACTCCATGGACGCTCCGCCCAGCTGTCCGATCCCGTGCAGCTGTCCCGGAAACACCACCACCGCCTCCCCGGCCTGCACCTCATAGGGCACCAGGTCCGCGGTCACCGTCCCCCGGCCCTTCTTGACTGCGATCAGCTCCATCTCCTCGTGCCAGTGCACCGGCACCTGCCTAAAGTCCAGGGGGATGGTACAGGGGTATATATTGAAGGGAAAATCCCTGCCAGCGTGCTTTTTAATCTCGTGATAATACTCCGTACCGGTCATATCCGCCTCCTCTATGATTGTATTGTACAATATTATCCCATCATGCTGCAAGATTTACCTGCCAAAACGTATTATAATTGCAGACAAACAATAAAACGCCGCCCAAAGCCGGCAGACCGCGCAGACCTTTGGGACGGCAGCAAAAAAAGGAATGATGACTATGATGAACAATACAATCGCCGACAAGGCAGTACTGGAACAGAAGCTAACCACAATCTGCGGCAAGCCGCTGGCCCGTTGTTCTTACCACGAGCTTTACACAGGGCTTCTCTGTCTGGTGCAGGAGCTGGCCGGACAGCGCCGCTCCACGGAGGGCAAGAAAAAGCTGTACTATATTTCCGCAGAGTTTCTCATCGGTAAGCTGCTCTCCAACAACCTGATCAATCTGGGAATCTACGAGCCGGTCCGCCTGCTGCTGGCAGACTCCGGCCACAGCTTAAGCGAGGTGGAGGAAATGGAGCCCGAGCCCTCCTTAGGCAACGGAGGCCTGGGCCGCCTGGCCGCCTGCTTCTTAGACTCCATCGCCACCCTGGGCTTAAACGGGGACGGCGTGGGCCTTAACTATCACTTCGGCCTGTTCAGGCAGTTCTTCGCGGACAACAAGCAGGAGGAGGAGCCGAACCCCTGGCTGGAGACACCGTCCTGGCTCACCAGGACCGATAAAACCTACACCATCCCATACAAGGGCTTCACCCTCACCTCCCGCATGTACGACATCGCGGTGACCGGCTACAACAACCGCACCAACACGCTTCATCTCTTCGACGTGGAATCCGTGGACGAATCCGTGGTGGGGGAGGGCATCTCCTTTGACAAGACCGACATCAAAAGGAACCTGACCCTTTTCCTCTACCCGGACGACAGCGACCGCGCGGGAAGAGTGCTGCGCATCTACCAGCAGTATTTCATGGTGGCGAACGCCGCCAGGCTGATTCTGGAGGAGGCCGCCGCCAAGGGCTGCAATTATTACGACCTGCCCGATTACGCGGTGATCCAGATCAACGACACCCATCCCACCATGGTCATCCCTGAGCTGATCCGCCTGCTCACCGCCGAACACGGCCTGGAGATGGACGACGCCATCGACGTGGTCAGCCGCACCTGCGCCTACACCAACCACACCATCCTGGCCGAGGCCCTGGAGACCTGGCCCATGGACTTCTTCAAGGAAGCAGTGCCCCAGCTGATCCCCATTATGGAGATTCTGGACGACAAGGTGCGCCGCCGCTGCCAGGACCCGTCCGTGTATATTATCGGAAATGACGACCGCGTGCACATGGCCCACATCGACATCCACTACGGATTCAGCGTCAACGGCGTGGCCGCGCTGCACACGGAGATTTTAAAGGAAACGGAGCTGAACCATTTTTACAAGCTTTACCCGGAGAAATTCAACAATAAGACCAACGGCATCACCTTCCGCCGCTGGCTGCTCCACAGCAATCCCCGCCTGGCCGCTTACATCGAAAAGCTGATCGGAGACAGTTTCAAGGAAAATGCCGACTGCCTGAAAGCGCTGAACGACGAACGGTTCTTAAAAAACATCAAGGTCCTGCACGAGCTTTTGGCCGTCAAGGACGACTGCAAGCGGGATCTTGCCGTTTACCTGAAGGAAACCCAGGGCATTGAAATCGACCCCGGCTCCATTTTCGACATCCAGATCAAGCGGCTGCACGAGTACAAGCGCCAGCAGTTGAACGCCCTGTACCTGATCCGCAAATACCAGGAGATCAAGGCGGGCCGCAAGCCCACCACGCCTGTCACAGCGATTTTCGGGGCCAAGGCCGCTCCCGCTTACACCATTGCCAAGGACATCATCCACCTGATCCTCTGCTTGCAGCAGATCATCGAACGCGATCCCCAGGTGCGCCCTTACCTGAATGTGGTGATGGTGGGCAACTACAACGTCACCCTGGCGGAAAAGCTGATCCCCGCCTGCGACATTTCCGAGCAAATCTCCCTGGCCTCCAAGGAGGCCAGCGGCACCGGCAACATGAAATTCATGCTGAACGGAGCCGTGACCCTGGGCACCGACGACGGCGCCAACGTGGAAATCCACGAGCTGGTCGGCGACGACAATATCTACATTTTCGGGGACTCCAGCGAGACCGTGATCCGCCGCTACAAGGACGGCAGCTACTGCGCCAGAGATTACTACGAGAAGGACCCGGACCTCAAAAAAGCCGTGGACTTCATCGTGGGGCCCCAGATGCTGGCTGTGGGCGACCCTGAAAACCTGGAGCGGCTGTACAACGAGCTGCTGAACAAGGACTGGTTCATGACCTTCCCGGATTTTGAGGACTACTGCCGCACTAAGGAGCAGGCCCTGGCGGACTACGAGAACCGCACCGGCTGGGCAAAAAAAATGCTGATCAACATCAGCCAGGCCGGCTACTTCTCCTCGGACCGCACCATCCGGGAGTACAACCGGGATATCTGGAAGCTGGAGCGCTAGTATTTCCGGCCCTGAACGCAAACAGCCGCCCGCAGCGATTTTTACAAGATCGCTGCGGGCGGCTTTGGAAAATGCAGACAAACGCTGCCGCGGCCTATCCGGCCTGGCAGCCTCAGACCAGCTTTTCCACCACCGAGGCCGTGGACTTCTCGTTGTACTTGCTGCACCGCTTAAAATAGCGCCGGTAATACTCCGTGTACAGCAGGTCGATCAGGAACATCTGGCTGATCTCCGCGGAGGTGGAACCGCTCTGGAAGGGGCCCTCGTTGGCGCCGCTTAACAGGGTCACATCCGAGTAGGAGGTCAGGGGGGACTTGACGAACCTGGTCACGCAGATCACCGCGGCCCCCGCCTGCTTGGCCAGCTCCGCCACGTGGATGGTGTCCTTGGTGGCGCCGGAGTAGGAAAACAGCACCGCCACGTCCTGCGGCCCCATCACCGAGGCCGCCATGGCCTGCATGTGGGTGTCCGGCAGGCAGCGCACCTTGGGCTCGATGCGCAGGAACTTATTCATAGCCTTCATGGCCGTCAGCATACTGCCGCCCACGCCGAAAAAGTAGATGGAGTCCGCGCTGTTGAGCAGGTCTATGGCCCGCGAGAATCTTTTTTCGTCCAGCAGGGAGTAGGTTTCGTTCAGCGTCTGCACGTTGGCGTTCAGCACCTTCTGGGCCACCTGCTCAAAGGTGTCGTTTAACGTCACATTTTTGCCGGCGAATTGATCCAGCTGGTCGTTCCCCTCGTTGAGGCTCAGGCTCAGCAGCATCTTGAACTCCTGGTACCCGTTTAGTTCCAGGGTTTTGCAGAACCTGAACACGCTGGTATCCCCCACGCCGCAGCCCTCGGCCAGGTCCGTGATGGACATGAACAGCGCCCGCCTGGGGTTGTCCAGCACAAAGTCCGCCACCTTCCGCTCCGTCTTGGTAAATTGATTGTACGCTGATTTGATTCTGGTAATAAAGTCTCCCTGCATCTGTAAATCCCCTCTCCGCTGTAAAATCCGGCCCGTTTTATCCATAATAGGAAATTTTACCCCATTTTGTCAAGATTTCGTAAGTTTTTTCCACTCCAATTCTTAAACTTTTTTTCGCAATAAATTCACCCTTTTTATTTGTGGATGTGTTATGATAGGTGCGTATTCCCAGAATGACAGGAGATCGTACTATGAAAATGATTACAAAGCTGGCCGGAGCGGCTCTCGCCCTCTGTCTGGCCGGCTCACAATACAGCGGCGCGCCGGAGGGGCTTCTCCTCTCAAGCGCAGCGCCGCAGCAGACCGCAGCGGCGACAAAGGTTTTGCCCTCCGCCGGATATACCGCTTTCAATACCGCGCCCGACTCCCCCTACCGCGCCTTCGCCGTAGGTCCCGGCGTCACCAACCTCTCCCCGGCCGACACGCTGGCGGACCGCCAGTGGGCGCTGCGCAACAACGGGCGCATCCGCCGCACCGAATCCCGTTTGAACATGGAATCCCTGGACCACATGTACGTGCACAAGGACGAGAGCGGCGACGTGGACGCAGTGGCGCTGCCCCCGGTAGGCCCTGGAAATTACGACAAGATCACCACAGATGCAGTGGAGGGCGTGGACATCAACATCCTCCCGGCCTGGGATCTGTACGACAAAGCCGAGAACAAGCGCCCCGTGGTCGTGGCGATCATCGACACAGGCGTGGACATTACCCACCCGGACTTAAAGGACGCCATCTGGACCAACGAGGACGAGATTCCGGACGACGGCATCGACAACGACGGCAACGGTTATGTGGACGACGTCCACGGCTGGAATTTTTACGACGGGAACAACACCATCTACACCGGCGCGGACGACAGCCACGGCACCCACGCCGCGGGCACCATCAGCGCAGCCAAGGGCAACGGCGGCATGGTCGGCATCACGGACAACCAGTACGTGAAGATCATGGTTCTCAAGGCCCTGGGAAGCGACGAGGGCAAGGGCAACACCCAGGCCGTGCTGGACGCCATCCACTACGCTGAGGCCAACGGCGCCTCCATCTGCAATCTGAGCTTCGGCTCCACCCACTCGGACGAATCCATCGCCCAGGCCATCCGGGATTCCAAGATGCTCTTCGTGGTGGCTGCGGGCAACGGCGACGACCGGGAGCTGGGGTACAACATCGACACTTCGCCGGTGTACCCGGCCAGCCTGCCCTACGACAACGTGCTCACTGTCGCCAACCTGATGTTTGACGGCAATCTGGACGAAAGCTCCAACTACGGCCCCAACAACGTGGATATCGCCGCCCCCGGCGTGTACATCCTCAGCACCATCTCCGATCACGGCTACGCCCACATGAGCGGCACCTCCATGGCGGCCCCCATGGTCACCGGCGTGGCGGCCATGGTATACTCCTCCCACCCGGACCTGGACCTGATCGCCGTCAAAAACGTGATCCTGAACGGCGCCCGCAAGACCGACAGCCTGGCCGGCAAGGTGCTCAGCGGTGGGATGCTGGACGCCGGGGCCGCCATGGCCTACGGGCTGCAGTGACCTCCGCCCGTCCATAGGCGGACCGGAACATAAGGCTTTAAGGCCAACAATCGCCAGCGGCCCATTACATTATATTTAAAAACGGACACCCCGAAACCGGGATGTCCGTTTGTTTTATCTGTATTTCCGATCTGTTGCCTTTTATACCGGATAGGCTTTGCTGTTCTTATCCGCCACAGTCTGGTCAACCTTGGTCTGCTGCGCTTCCCTGTAGATGAAGAAGTCCTTGGCAACCTGGGGGAACAGGGCGTAGCTGAGAACGTCCTCGTCCTGCTGCTTCCACTGTGCGCACTCCTTCTCGAACTGCGGCAGCTGCGGTTTAATCAGATCAGCCGGACGGCAGGTAATCGGAGTCTCATCGCCGATGATCTTCTTCTGTACCTCCGGGTTAAAGGGCTTAACGGTCTGGCCGAACTCGCCCAGCATAATCTTCTTGGACTCCTTGGGAACCATCTTGTAGCGTTCGCCCATGATCACGTTCAGCACAGCCTGGGTGCCCACGATCTGGGAGGACGGGGTAACAAGGGGCGGCTCGCCGAAGTCTTTGCGGACTCTCGGGATCTCCTCAAGCACCTGGCGGTACTTATCTTCCTGTCCGGCTTCCTTCAGCTGATTTACCAGGTTGGACAGCATGCCGCCCGGTACCTGATACTGCAGGGTCTTGATGTTCACGCCCAGCACCTTCGGATTCAGCAGGCCGCTCTTTAACGCCTGCTCGCGGATCGGCTGGAAGTGATCTGCGATCTCCGCCAGCAGCGTCTGGTCGTAGCCGGTGTCGTAGGGCGTGCCGCGGAAGGTCTCAACCATAACCTCGGTAGCCGGCTGGCTGGTGCCCAGTGCCAGGGGCGACATTGCGCAGTCAATGATGTCGCAGCCTGCTTCCACTGCCTTTAAGTAGGTCATGGAGGCCACGCCGGAGGTGTAGTGGGTGTGCAGATCGATGGGAAGGCTGGTGCCCTCCTTCAGAGCCGTCACCAGCTCAGCCGCGGCGTAGGGGGTCAGCAGACCCGCCATGTCCTTGATACACAGGGAATCAGCGCCCATGTCCTCGATCTCTTTGGCGATGTTCTTCCAGTAGTCCAGGGTGTAAGCGTCGCCCAGGGTATAGCACAGCGCGATCTGCGCATGGCCCTTTTCCTTATTAGTAGCCTTAACCGCGGTCCGCAGGTTGCGGATATCGTTTAAGCAGTCGAAAATACGGATAATATCGATACCGTTGGCGATGGACTTCTGAACGAAGTACTCCACCACGTCGTCCGCGTAATGGTTGTAGCCCAGGATGTTCTGGCCGCGGAACAGCATCTGCAGTTTCGTGTTCTTAAAACCATCTCTCAGCTTTCTCAAACGCTCCCAGGGATCTTCCTTCAGAAAACGAAGGCAAGAATCAAAGGTGGCTCCGCCCCAGCACTCTACCGCGTAGTAGCCGACCTGATCCATCTTGTCCACAATGGGCAGCATCTGGTCTGTAGACATTCTGGTTGCGAGCAAAGACTGATGGGCGTCGCGCAGGACGGTTTCAACAATCTTTACCGGCTTTTTCTCTATCTCTGCCATAGTTTATAATCCTCCTAAAATTTCAGTGAAATGTGCTCAAATTAAACTCCGAAGATCGCCATAAATGTACCGGCGGCCACAGCCGTACCGATAACGCCCGCCACGTTGGGGCCCATCGCATGCATCAGCAGGAAGTTGGTGGGATCTGCGTCCGCGCCTACCTTCTGAGACACGCGGGCCGCCATGGGAACGGCGGATACACCGGCCGAACCGATCAGCGGGTTGATCTTGCCTCCGGTAATCTTGCACAGCAGCTTTCCGAGCAGCACGCCGCCCGCGGTGCCGAAGATAAAGGCTACCAGGCCCAGACCAACGATCTTTAAGGTGGTCCAGTTCAGGAACGCATCCGCGCTGGTGGTCGCGCCTACGGAGGTTCCCAGCAGGATTACTACGATGTACATCAGAGCGTTGGAAGCTGTCTCCGCCAGCTGTTTTACCACGCCGCACTCACGGAACAGGTTGCCCAGCATCAGCATACCTACCAGGGGAGCGGTGGACGGCAGAATCAGACACACCACGATGGTCACGATGATGGGGAATAAAATCTTCTCCAGCTTGGATACCGGACGAAGCTGCTCCATCTTGATCTCGCGCTCTTTCTTCGTGGTCAAAAGCTTCATCACAGGCGGCTGGATAATCGGTACCAGCGCCATGTAGGAGTACGCCGCCACGGCGATGGGGCCCATGATCTGGGTCTGTCCCAGCTTACTGCACAGGAACAGGGAGGTGGGGCCGTCGGCTCCGCCGATGATGGAGATCGCAGCCGCTTCCTTTCCGTTGAAGCCCAGCAGGATTGCAAAGAAGTAAGCGGAATAGATTCCAACCTGGGCGGCCGCGCCCATTAGGAAGCTGATGGGGTTGGCGATCAGGGGACCGAAGTCCGTCATGGCGCCTACGCCCAGGAAAATCAGTGACGGCAGGATACTCCACTCGTCCAGCTGGAAAAAGTACCAGAGGAGTCCGCCGGTTCCATTGGACGTCTGCTCGGGAGAGTACATAATCTCCGGGTAAATATTTACCAGCAGCATACCAAAGGAAATTGGGATCAGAAGCAGCGGTTCAAAACCTTTCTTAATTGCAAGGAATAAGAAAACCAGGGCCACTCCGATCATAGCATAATTGCCTGGCTGCAGATGGAAAAACGCCATCTGATCCAGGAGGTTGTTCACAATATTGCCAAAATCCATAATGTTCCCTCCATGTGGATCCACATTGCTGTAAATCCATCGTTATGATTAGTTCAGAGTAGCTAAAACCGCGCCGGATTCAACGGAATCGCCGGTGGATACATTGATGCTGGCAACTGTGCCGTCCTGCGGAGCCACGATGTCGTTCTCCATCTTCATGGCCTCCAGAACCAGGAGGGTATCACCCTTCTTCACCGCCTGTCCCACGGAAGCCTTCACGCCGACTACCTTGCCGGGCATGGGAGCGGAAACCTTAACCGCGCCCGCTGCGCCTGCCGGAGCTGCCGCGGGGGCCGGGGCCGGAGCTGCTGCCGGAGCCGGAGCCGCAGGGGCTACGGGAGCTGCCACAGGTGCTGCTGCCACGCCGGCAGCCGCGCCCTCTTCAACCGTTACTGCATATGCTTTTCCATTCACTGTAATTGTATAACTCTTCATGGTTCAATTCCTCCTGAATTGGGTATGATTCTTTTATTATCGTAACTGTTCAGTGCCCTTCACAGTTACGAGCAAAAATCCATTTAAAATCGACTCCGTCGATGGGATTTTTGCCTGCAAGCTTAAGTTTCCGTGCGGTCAGCGCAGCAAGCGCGCAGACCGATTGAACAGTTACTTATTATCAAATAAATCGGTTATTCAGTTTAATTCTGTTTCCACTTGGAACCGGGAAGCCGGCGGATGGAACGCACCACCAGGCCGTTGGAAGAAGTGCCCTGGTAGGCTGCGATGGCCGCGCTGATCACAGCGACAAGCTCCGCGTCCTCCATCAGGTCCTCCGTCACCGCGGGCGCAACAGGCGCAGCAGCCGCGGGTGCGGGCGCCGCCACAGGTGCGGGCGCAGGAGCAGGCTCCTGTTTTGCGTTCTTCTTGTTCTCTTCCCACTGGTGGATAAACTTAAAGCAGCAGATCAGCAGGCTGATGAAAACCAGCACGCCGAACACGGTGCCGATTCCCAGCGCTGCGTACAAGCCGCCGGCCTCCATCTTCTGGGAAGTGGTCTGGCCCGCGTCGTCGCCGCCGGCAGGGATAAATTCCACCTGCATGTCGCCGGTCATCGCGTTGATGTTCATCACGTAGTTCATTTCGCCTTCGTCAAAGGTCGCGCCCATGGAAACGGTGTACGTGCCGTCCGCAAGCTGAACCACCCTGGCGTTCTGCACATCCAGACCGTGGATGGTGCCGTACTCGCTCTTGGCCTCTCTCAGGACCTCCAGCGCCTCCGCCAGCCCTTTATTGCCCTGAGCCTGATAGAAATCCCGCTGGATCAGCAGGCCTTCCTCGTTGGATATCAGGAGGCTGACCGCCTGCTGGACCACCATCTGCCCCGTATAGGCATCCGCCTCCACGCCCTCGGTGGAAATCTTAGGCGCGTTTTCAGCAGAGTCCTCAGCGGAGCAGGCCGACAGGCTCATCAGGCAAGCCGCTGTCAGCAGCGCTACCGCCGCTCGTTTCAATAATCCTTTCATATGCCTGTCACCTCTCTTTAAACCGTGCCATGCTTTTTAGACGGACGGTCCTCTCTTTTTGTGAACAGCATCTCAAACGCTGCGATCACACGCTGGCGGGTCTCCCCTGCCTGGATGATATCGTCGATATATCCTCTCCTGGCCGCTGCCAGAGCGCTGGACTGAAGAGCGGTGTACTCGGCAGTTTTCTCATTGATCAGAGCCACGCTGTCCTCTGCAGCTTCAATCTCCTTGGCGTACATAATCTTGACGGCCTCCGCCGGATCCATCATGCCGATGGTGGCGTTGTCCCAGGCGTAAACCACATCCGCGCCGATGGATTTGCTGCCCATGGTCAGGTATGCGCTGCCTAAAGCGTCCTTCACAATCACGGTCACCTTGGGAACGCTGGCGTTGGCGTAAGCGTAGGTCAGACGGCCCGCAGCCTTGGCAATCAGCTTCTCGGTGCATTTGCTGGCCTTGTAGCCCTTGACGTTTACCAGAGACAGCACGGGAATGTTGAAGGAATCGCAGAAGTTGATGAAGTCCGCAGCCTTTTCACAGCCCTTAGCGGACAGCACCGGCTCGTACTCCGCGGTTTTCTCGCCGTTCTCGTAAACCTCGCTGCGGTTTGCCACACAGCCGACGGTCGTTCCGTTTAAGCGGATAAAACCGGTTACCATAGAGGGTTCGTAGCTCTTTTTCACTTCCAGGAAGAAGTTGTTGTCAGAAATGATGGACAGCGCCAGCGCGGTATCCCCTGCGCAGCCTGCCAGCTCGCCGCAGATGCGGTTTAAGTCGTCCTGGCACTCGCCGTAGGACATGTCGTCCTCATTGTTGGACGGCAGAATGGACACCAGGGTGCGGATCTGTCCGAGAATGGAAGCCTCGTCGCCGGTGAAATCCACCAGGCCGGCCTCTGCGCTCTGGAACGCCGCGCTGGAGGTGTCGCACTTGGATGTATAGTTGCCCTTGATCGCGTTGGGCGCGTTCACAAACAGCTTGGCAGACTTGTCCTCCATGAAGGTGAAGTCCGTGATGGCCGCGGATACGGCCATGCCGCCGCCGCAGGTGCCAAAGATAGCGGAGATCTGCGGAATCACACCGGAAGCCATGGTCTGATTTAAGTACATCTGGCCGAAGCCTGCCAGCGCATCCGTTGCCTCCTGGAGACGAAGTCCCGCGCAGTCGATCAGTCCGATCACCGGAGCGCCCATCTTCATAGCCATGGAATAGATATTGGAAATTTTCTTGGCGTGCATCTCACCCATGGAACCGCCCAGTACGGAAGCGTCCTGGCTGTACACATACACGAGGCAGCCCTCAATGGTACCATAACCGGTCACCACGCCGTCGGCAGGGGTCTCCTGCTCAGTCATGTTAAAGTCTGTGTTCCTGGCGGTGATGTACGCGCCGACTTCAACAAAACTGTTTTCATCAAGCAGTGCCGCAATCCGGCTGCTTGCTGAAGCTTGTGCTGAATTACTCATATTGCAGTCCTCCATAAAAAAGTATTTTACAACTTAGGCGGCGGCATCTGAAAAGCCGTCGCCCAAAGAATACAAAAATCTTGCCGATTATAATTATATATTTAATCTGTGCAAATTTCAAGACATTTAAATCAAAATTGGTGAAGGATTTAACAACTTTTTTCCTTATAACCTATATAGCAAAAAACTTATCGTGTATAACCTGTACAGCCTTTTCCGCATCCCTGCGCTCCACAAGCACGGATATTTTAATTTCGCTGGTGGAAATCATATTGATATTGATGCCCGCGTCGTAGAGCGCCTCGAAGAGCCGGGCCGCCACGCCGGGGTTGCCGATGACTCCTGCGCCCACCACGGACACCTTGGCAACGTCCGCGTTTGTCTCCAGCTCGCGGAAACGGATGCGCTCCTGATTCTCGCGCAGAAGCTGCTCCGACGTGGCTAAGTCGTGCTCCGCCACCGTGAAGCAGATGTCCTTGCCCTGCTCGTGGCCGATGCCCTGGAGAATAATGTCCACGTTGATATTGTGCTGCGCCAGCAGGGAAAACACCTTAAAGGACGTGCCGATCTCATTGGGCACGCCCAAAAGCGCGATTCGCGCGATATTTGTATCCTTTGCCACGCTGCTGATATATGTTTTTTCCATTCGTTTTGCAACCTCCTTCACCTTTGTCCCCGGATTTCCTGAAAAGCTGGACAGCACCTCCAGCTTCACGTTGTATTTCTTCGCCATTTCCACGGAGCGGTTGTGCAGCACCTGGGCGCCCAGGGTGGCCAGCTCCAGCATCTCGTTGTATGTGACCTCATCCAGCTTCCTTGCGTGGGGCACCAGCCGCGGGTCCGCGGTGTAGACGCCGTCCACGTCGGTGTAAATCTGGCAGAGATCGGCGTGGAGGGACGCCGCCAGCGCCACGGCCGAGGTGTCCGACCCGCCGCGGCCCAGGGTGGTGACGTCGTCTAAGCGGTTGATTCCCTGGAAGCCGGTCACAATCACAATCCTGCGGGCGTCCAGCTCCGACTCGATGCGCTCGGTGTCCACCTTCTTGATCCGCGCGTTCATGGACATGGTGTTGGTCACCATCCCGGCCTGCCATCCGGTCAGGGACACCACCGGGTAGCCCAGCGCCTCGACGGCCATCGCACAGAGGGCCACGGAAATCTGTTCCCCGGTGGATAAGAGCATATCCATCTCCCGCGTGGACGCGTGGGGGTTGATCTCCCTGGCCTTCTCAATCAGGTCGTCGGTGGTGTCGCCCTGAGCGCTCAGGACGGCCACCACCTGGTTTCCCGCCTTATATGTATCCGTGATAATCTGCGCCACATGGCGCAGGCGGTCTCCGTCCGCAACGGATGAACCGCCGAATTTCTGTACAATCAGGCTCATTGTTTTGTTCCTCTCTCTCTGTCTGTATCGTCCGGCGCCGGGTTATCACACCCCGCCGTCAAAGGGCTTCCGCTCCAGAAGCGCCCTCGCCTCCCGGGCCGCGCACACGTCCCGGCCGTGCTCTGCCGCGTAGGCCAGGTGTTCCGTGGCCTGCTCCGTCCGGCCCAGCGCAAGCTCCATCCGCCCCAGCTCCCAGGCCTGCTGCACCCGGGCAAGGGGGGTGTCCTTCACTGGCTTTCGGTCCCGGCACACCTGGTAAGCCGCTTCCAGCCCGCTCTCCTTAAAAGCCCTGCTGATCTCCTCCAGCCGCTCTGCGCTGCGCAGCAGCAGCCTGGCCTGCTTCGACTTAAGCCCGGCCGCCGCCCAGCGCATGTCCTGCACCGTCTCCCGCAGCGCCTCCGCCTCCATGTGGTGATAATAATACCTTACCATCACATGGAAGCAGTTCATCTCCTCCGCCAGAGTGGGCTCGCAGCGCATCAGGCGGCTCGCCAGCTCCCGCGCCTCCTCCCAGCGCCCCATGTAACAGAGCGCCGCGGCGAAATTGCCGGCGCACACGCCGCAGGCCTGCTCCCGCACGCTCTTCTTCAGCATGCGCGCCCGCTGCAGCTCCAGGGCGTTCTCGTACATCAGGGCGGCATAGAGGGCGGGATCGCATCGGCGCTCCATAACGCCGAGCATTTTTCGCTGTCCGCTGCGGGAGACCAGCGGTCCGGCCAGCCCCACGACCAGGGCCAGGGCCAGAAACAGCAGATGGATCACCAGCTTGAGACCGCTCATAAGCTCGTAGGCGGTAAAGATCACGATCAGCCAGATGGAGGCGGCCTGCATCCCTTTCCCGATTGCGGTCCGGCGTGTGAAACGGGCCAGGTCATGCGGCCCGGCCCGCTCCGTGTAAAAGGGGTCCAGAAGCTCCCGCACCGGAACCCGAAATGTTTGATTTAAAGCCATGCCTCAGCCTTTCCTAATAAAAATACGTCTCCAGCTCCAGCCCGGTCTGAGCCTCCAGCTCCCGGCCCCACTCCTCGGTGTTGTAGAGCAGGATGCAGCCCTGTCCGCCGTCGTCGGTGGCCAGCAGGCGCTTGGGATTGCCCTCGGCCTCAAAGACGCCGTTCATAAACGCGATCACGCCGCAGTCCAGCCAGTCGCCGTAAAATTCCGCCTCGTAGGTGTAGGGCGTGCCGTTGTATCGGAAGGACAGCACCTGGGTGCCAATGCCCTTGTCGTAGTCCACATTGTCCGTGTTCTCCGTCACGTCGGTGATCTCAAACTCTCCGCCGCCGATGGCCTCCACGCCCGTCATAAACTCCGTGTACATGGTGTCCAGGTTAAAAACCTCGCAGTCAAAGGAATAGACCTGATTGGACGAAGGTATCCAGTTCCAGCTGCCGTCATAGCTGCCCATGCCGTAATAGCTCAAGAGCGTGCGATACTCGAAGGCCGGGTCAAATTCCAGATAATCGTTGTACATCTCCGGATAGGAATCGTAGCTGTCGTCCATCTCCTGCACAAGCGCATCCGGTATGTCGATTCCGAAGGCTTCCAGCTCGGCGGCCAGCTCGGCTCCGGTTTTGTGCAGCGCTGCGCCGTTTTCCGCCTCAGTATCTGCCGGCAGCTCTGTTTGGCCCTGGCTGCCGAAATCGAACTGGGAGACCATGGCCTCCGAAGTCCGGCTGTTTTTGATCTCCTGGCTGGTCATGGAAAGATAGAAAAGAAATGCGGTCAGACAAAGTTTTTTTATGAACATAATGCTCCCCCCTGCAAGGCGGCCGGCCTCCCTTTCCCGCCGGGAATGCACCAGGTTTTTGCCGGCCATTTTTCCTCCGCCGGCAAGAACCGAACCGGCGCGCTATCATATCTGGCAACATTATAACATATCTTCCCTGTCCGCGCCACGGTAAACCTTATTTAATGTAAAGCCTCTGCCCCTCACCTCGTTGATCTGGCTGATGATGATAAAGGCCTCCGGGTCCGCGCCCAGCACCAGCTGGTTGACCTTGGGCAGGTCGCGGCTGGAAATCACCGCCAGGACCATGTCCTGCTCCTTGTGCAGGTAGCCGGTCTCCATGTGGATCAGGGAGGTTCCGCAGTCGATCCGCTCCGCCAGCAGACGGTTGATGGCCGCGTACTCCCGGCTGATCACCTTCACCTGCATGCGTGCCCCGCCCAGCATCAGCGCCTTGTCCAGCACCAGCGTGTACACCGCGATCAGCAGGATGCCGTAGAGAACGGCGTGGGCGTCGGAGTTCATCATCTGCAGCGCCAGGATCACACAGTCGCACAGGTAGATGGTCACGGAAACATTTACATTTTTTACCTTTTTAAGAATTAGCGCCGGGATATCCATGCCGCCGGTGGAGGCCCCGGCCCGCATGACGATGCCGATGCCCGCGCCGATGAGAAGCCCCGCGTAGAGCACCGCCACCACCCGCTCCTCCATGACGATTCCCGTCACCCCGGCCCGCTCTAAAATTCCCAGAAGCAGCGGATAGATCACCGTGCTGAGCACCGTGGTCACCGCAAACTGCCTGCCCAGCACCCAGGCTCCCAGCAGGAACATGGTGATGTTGAATACCGACACAAACGCGCTGATGGGGATACCCGCGGTGCGGTTAAAAAACAGCGCCAGGCCGGTGGTCCCTCCGGTGATCAGCTGGTTGGGCACGATGAACACAGTCACCGCCAGCGCGTACAACAGGTTTCCGAACACGATCATTGCCAGCCTGATGGCTGCGTCCGTCCATTTTTTCTGCATTTCTTCCACTCCTTTTTCACTCTACTATAGTAAAATTTCCAATAAAAAAACGGCAGAAGCTCTGCCGTCGATTCTCCGCATTCAGTTGTGGTTTTATGCGGGCCAAGCGCCCGCCGTCGTCCCTGATCATCCGTCTGTCCATTCCCTCTGTCCCCGCACAGGCAGCGGTCCGCACGGCTATGCCGGCGCAGACGCCCAAATGGCTGCCCGCTTGTCAAATGTCCCGCGAAACGCCGCGGGGCCTCTGCCCAGGTTCAGATTTATGGTAGCACCCGGACGGGCGGATGTCAAGGGCTTTGTGAACTCCCGGCCTGCCGCCGGTGCGGTGTGCGATCCGTTCCCGCGCACAGCCCGGACGGCAGCTCGCGGCGTTTCATGCGCTGCGCTAAATCGTGTACTCGTCAGCTCTGTCAAAATAGCTGAAATCACTGTCCAGCCGTTTTTGCGGCTTGTCGTAAATATCCGTGTACGTGATTTCCACCTCCAGCCTTTGCAGAATTTTCCGCAGCGCCGCCAGCTGTTCCGGCCTCCGGCCCTCCAGCTCGATCAGGAACCGGTCTGCCCCCGGCGCAATCGCAATCCCCTTAATGGGCTGTTGATAGCGTTTCCATATTCCCCGGTTGGACAGCTGTTTTTCCTCGTCCAGCCCCTCGATTGCGCTCAGCAGCGTGTTCCACCGGCCTCCGCCAATGTCGGAATCGTATATGCGGATATCCGTCACAATCCCGACTCCAACTCCGTCATTTCTGAGCTTCACCGCAACCCGCTGCGGCAGGTCCACCAGCTCAAAGCTCAGAAGCGGCTTGACGCTGTTTTGGTTGAAGGCTCTGCCTCTGATATCCATCCGCACGGAGACGGCGATCGCGGCCGCGGCCGTGAGAAGCGACAGCGCGGAAACACCCAGACTCAACAGCTCCCGATTTCCGTTCACCCATGTTAAAATATCACTCATCCCTTGTAGTTCCTTTCCGCATTGCGCCCAGCCAATGCCTGAATCCGCCCTCTATTTAATAAACCGCACAAAGCTCTCCCGCCCGATCCGCATCACGTCGCCCGTGTAGAGCACGCCCCTCAGATCGTCCTCGGCCAGCATCTCCCCCTCCACAGAGACCTGGCCCTGGCCCAGCAGGCGCAGAAACTCATCCTCGTCGCGCACCAGGCCCATTCCCACCAAGCCCTCGATAGCTCCCTCAACCGTGTCCTTCTCCCAGTCCAGCAAAAATTCCTTCATCATCGCGATCTCTCCCTCTCAATTTTGTGTTGGTATCGGCCCTGCAACCATCATAAGAAACATTTGCTACCTCTGATAACGCAATGTCCCGGGGGCCATTGCATCAAAAAAGTCCCGCCCCTTTGTTTCCAAAAGGACGAGACCTGATCTCGTGTTACCACCTTTCGTTCGCGGCCGGCTCGCGCCGACAGCCTCAGCAGGTACGGCTCCGTGTTGCCTGAAACGATACCCTGACACGCGGTTACGGGGTGTCCCTCCGTCGCAGCCTACTTGGTCCGGAAAATACCTCCGTTCCGTTGGGTGCGCAGCTCCGAGATGTATTCACCGTCCATATCCATGCGCCTCTCATCAACCGGCTGCTTTCTGTATGGCTTCCTGACCGCTACTCTTTCTCTTCATAGCCTTTCTTATGTTCTGATATGCAGATGTCTGTTATCTATAGTTTTTAGCACAAAATGGACCGGATGTCAAGCCTTTCCCAGACTTCCGAACAGCGTCATTTTCTCAATGCATTTTTCCTTGGTCGCCACCAGGCCGTCGGCCAGCAGCGCCCTGGGGGTGAAGCCGTTGCCCTGAAGGTCCCTGCCGTCCTCGATAAACTTGCGGGTGGCCTCCGTAAAGGCGATCTGGCACTCGGTGTTCACATTGACCTTGCAGACGCCCAGGGAAATAGCCTGGCGGACCATGTCGTCCGGAATTCCGGAGCCGCCGTGAAGCACCAGCGGAATGTCCCCCGCCGCCTTCTGGATTTCAGCCAGCACCTGGAAGTTCAGGCCCTTCCAGTCCGCCGGGTACTTGCCGTGGATGTTGCCGATGCCGGCGGCCAGCATGTCGATGCCCAGCTTGGCGATCTGCCCGCACTCCGCCGGGTCCGCGCACTCGCCCATGGCCACGTGGCCGTCCTCCTGGCCGCCGATGCAGCCCACCTCGGCCTCCACCGACACGCCCTTCTCCCGGCAGAGCTCCACGATATGGCGGGTCTTTTCCAGGTTCTCTGCGATGGGCAGCTTGGAGCCGTCGAACATCACGGAGCTGAAGCCGCCCTCCAGCGCATCCAGCGCCTCCTCATATTTGCCGTGATCCACGTGCAGGGCTACCGGAACCGTGATGTCCAGGTATTCCATGAAATCCTCAACCATGTCCGTGATCGTCCTGTAGCCGCCCATGTATTTGGCCGTGCCCCCGGAAACGCCGAGGATGATGGGGGAATTGGTTTCCTGGGCCGCCAGCAAAAAGGCTCTGACCGACTCCATATTGTTCAGGTTAAAGTGGCCCACCGCATAGTGGCCTTCTTTGGCTTTCCGAAGCATTTCCTTCGCATTTACTAATCTCATGATACTACTCTCCTTTTATATTTTTTCCACTGCAGGTTTACAGCGTAATTTCTCTTCCTTTCGAAAGCTTGGTAACCAATATCAGGGAAATAATGGTCATCACCGTCAGAATGGTGGAGATGGCGCATGCCTTTCCGTCCGTGCCCCTGGATACCATGATGTAAACGCCCAGGTTCAGGGTGATGGTTTTGGAGCTGTACAGGATAATGGACGAGGACAATTCCGTGATCAGGGTCACCCAGCTCAAAATGGCGCCGGACATGATGCCGTTTACCATCATGGGGGTCGTGACCTTCCAGAACGTCTTAAACTTGGACGCGCCCAGGCTGGCCGACGCCTCCTCCACCGTGATCGGTATCTGCTGCAGAATCGCCACGCTGCTGCGGATGGTGTAGGGGATTCTGCGGATGCACATGGACACCACCATGATCGCCGCGGTGCCGGTCAGCACCAGCGGCCCCTTGCTAAAGCCCATAACCAGCGCGATACCGACAACGGAACCGGGGATGATGTAGGGCAGCATGGACAGCGTGTCGATGATGTTGTTCACATGGTTTCTTCTGCGCACCACCAGGTATGCGATCAGAACCGCCAGCAGGATGATGAGCACCAGCGCGCTGCCGCAGATGACGATGGTATTTTTCACCGCGTCGCCCATGGTCTCAAAAATCTGGCGGTAGCTCATCAGGGAATAGCCGGGTTTGAACATATTGCCCGTCTTGGAGGTGTTGCGGAACGAGCAGTAAATCAGGTAAAACTGAGGCAGGAAGGAGACCGCCACCAGGCCGTAGGCGTAAAAGTGGGCAAAAAAGCTGAGCACCGGGTGGGCCTTCTTGCGCTCTATGGGGTGCAGCGCATTCATGGTAAAGCTGTAGTGGTTGGACAGCATTTTCTGGATCAGGAACACGACGGCTGTGATGATAATGGCGATCACGCTGACTGCGGCCGCAAAGTTGTGGTTCACCGAGGTCTCGCCCACGTACTGCTTGTAGATTTCCACCGGGAAGGTGCGGTAGCCCTCGCCGATCAAAAGCGGCGTGCCGAAATCGGCCAGAGCCCGCATGAATACCATCAGGGCCGCGGCCAGAATGGAGGGCATGCACAGCGGCACCACCACCTTGAAGAACCGTTTGACGCCCCGGCAGCCCATGTTGGCGGAAGCCTCCAGAAGGGAGTTGTCAATGTTTTTCAGCGCGCCCGACACATACAAAAACACCAGCGGGAACAGCTTGGTGGCCAGCACCAGCAGGATTCCGTTAAAGCCGTAGATGCTTGGCATCTCGATCCCCAGATTGCGGCTGAAAAACTTGGTGATCACGCCCGAGCGGCCCAGCAGCAGAATCCAGGAGTAGGCGCCGATAAAGGGCGCGGACATGGAACAGAGGATGATCATGACCTGCAGGAAGTTTCTGCCCTTCAGCTCGTACATGTTGTAGAGGTAGGCCAGCGGAACGCCCAGCGCCAGAGTCACGATTGTCACGCACACGGCGATCTTAAAGCTGTTTAACAGCGTGGAGAAATAATAGGTATCGCTGAAAAACTGCTTGAAATACTGCATGGTAAAGGTGCCCTGTTCATTGTCCAGGACCGACTGCACCAGGATTTTTAAGAGTGGATAAAGCATGAATACAATATATAGAAGAAGTATCCCGATGCTGATGCCCATCCACATATCGATATGTTGTTTCTTTTTCATAAACAGGCCCTCTCCTTAACGCATCAGTGACTTGGAACCGTCCTCGGTAAACAGGTTGATCTTTTCCTTCTTGACCTGCAGGCGGATTCTGGAACCCTTCTCCAGGATATCGTCGATTCTGGACTCCTGAATGATCTCCACGCGCTCGCCCGAATCCAGGTTTACAAAATAGTGGGTGTTCAGTCCCAGGAAGGTGCTGTACTCCACGGTGGCCCCGATTCCCTCCTGATCCTCGGGGACAATCTCAAACTCCTCGGGGCGGATGGAGGCGGTCAGAGGCGTCTTATCCTCCACGCCGCGCACCATGCTGTCCATGGTCACGTAGTAGCCGTCGGAAAACGTGATGCCGCGCTGGCCGTCCTGTTTCAGGGAGGACTCCACCTTGATCACGTTGGTGCGCCCGATAAAGGTGGCCACAAACAGGTTGGAGGGGCGCTGGTACAGGCTCTTGGGCGTTCCGATCTGCTGGATCACGCCCTGGTTCATAACCGCGATGCGGTCCGACACCGCCATTGCTTCCTCCTGGTCGTGGGTCACGTAGACGGTGGTGATTCCCAGTTTGTTCTGTATTTCCTTGATCACCTCGCGCATCTCCACGCGGAGCTTGGCGTCTAAGTTGCTCAGGGGTTCATCCATCAACAGGACGCTGGGCTCGATGGCCAGTGCGCGGGCCAGCGCCACGCGCTGCTGCTGCCCGCCGGAAAGCCGCTCGGGAAGCCGGTCCTGATATTCTTCGATTTTCATCAGACCCAGAAACTTCTGCGTCCGTTCTTCTATCTGATCCTTCGGCAGTTTCCGGTTCTGGAGGCCGAAGGCAACGTTCTTTTTTACGGTCAAATGCGGGAAAATCGCATAGTTCTGGAACACCATGCCAATGTTGCGCTTTTCTGGCGCCAGATCGTTGATCTTCTGGTCGTTGAAATAAAAGTCTCCGCCCTCAATGGTGTTGAATCCGGCGATCATTCTCAGTAATGTTGTCTTTCCACAACCAGACGGTCCCAGAAGGGTGAAGAACTCGCCCTCCTCAATCACAACCGAAAGGTCGGGAATTATGACATTGTTGCCATACTGTTTCAACGCGTGACTGATTTTAATTTTCACTTTGTCCATAATTCCCCTATCCCCTCATTCATTTATCTATCGTAACAGTCCCGACGGCGTGAAAACCGGTGCGGAAGGCAGCGCCAGGCTTGCTCCCAGGCAGCTTTCCGCACCAGCCTTCCCGGCCGGGAAGATAAGCCGTATGAACTGTTACCGTCTATCTCATGCGAATCCTATTTTGTTTTCCACAGCTCGATCCAGTGATTTAAAATCTCTTCCTGGTTCTTGGCCAGCCCCTCGGTGTCGGCCGCCTTGTAGTTGATCTCGCTCAGCGCGGGCAGCCACTCGTTCTCGATATCCAGGTTGGCGTTGGCCTGTCTGGCGCCGCACTCGTTGTAGATCGCCTGGCACTCGTCGCTCTCCAGGAAATCCATGAACAGCTTGCCATTTTCCAGATTCTTACAGTTCTTGATGATCGCGGAACCGAATGCGATGCTGGTCACGCCCTCCTTGGGGTATACGATATGCACGCCCTCGGCGCCCTCGGAAAGCATCTGCACGCAGGCCGGCTCGTAGGTCATTCCGACGGTGTACTCGCCGTTGTAAACGCCCTTGTAAACCGCGGAGGAACCGTCGGTGATCACCATGTTGTCCATCAGCTTGTCGATAAAGGCCCAGGCCTCGTCGCTGTCATAGCCGCCGAAATCGGTGAGCACGCACTGCAGCTGATTCCATGCGCTGGAGCTGGCGGTGGGATCGCCGTTGGCAACCTGGCCCTTTAAGGCAGGATTCAGCAGATCCTCATAGCCGGTGATGGTGACGCCCGCTTTTTTCTCCAGCTCGTCGTTCACCCACAGGCAGGGAATCTGCGCGTCGTGGTAGGTGAGCACGCCGGTGGTGTTCTTAAATTCATCGGGCATCTTGTCGTCGTTCTTGCACACATAGTTCTCAAACAGATCGCCGTATGTAAGGGTGTCTGCGTACACGAGTCCGCCGAACATCACGTCGCCCTGGGGATTGTCGGCCTCGGCCTGGATTCTGGTCTTGCACTCGCCGGCTCCGGCCTGGGTGTAGCTGATCTTGATGTCCGGATATTTCTCCTGGAACGCTCCCACGATGGCGTTGTACTGGAGATCGCTGACCGTTGTGTAGATGTTTAAGTCCCCGCTGGCGGCCACGGCCTCCTCCTTGCTCTCAGCCTCTGTGGCCTCCTCCTTGCTCTCGGGAGCCTCCGCCTGCGACTCAGCCTTGGTCTCGGGAGCGGCGGTGGTGGTGGGATCAGCGGCTTTTCCGCCTCCGCAGCCGGTGATCAGTCCCGCCGTCATCACGGCCCCCAACAGTAATGCTACTTGTTTCCTCATAATCTTAATATCCTCCTTTTCTTTGATTGCATATTTATAAAAAATAAATACAGCTCGTTTTAAGGCTCCGCCTCTTCGGAGCGTTCCAGAAACGCTTCGGCGGCCGCCCGGTCCGGTATGCCCGCCCTCCCGCCGCGCCTCAGACATTTGAGCGCCGCAGCCGCGCTGGCAAACCTCATACAGTATTCCAGCTCCGGCCGGGTCAGCCAGCAGGCCAGAAACGCCCCGTGGAAGGTGTCGCCGGCTCCGGTGGTGTCCACCGCCCGGATCGAAAACGCAGGCAGATGCCTTACGCTGCCGTCCTTCACATACCAGCACCCCCGGTTCCCTGCCGTGCAGGCCAGCGCCCTTGGACCCAGGCCCCGGGCCGCCATCTCGGCCAGCGCTTCCTCCACGCCGTCCCTTCCGGTCAGGCGCCGGGGATATTTCTCGTTGGCAATCAATATGTCGGCCAGGGAAGCGAGTTCCCAGTTTTTCCCATTATCTTCCTGCATGGAGCAGGCATCCAGGGAAACGGTGAGCCCCAGCTCTTTGGCCAGCCGGGCGGCCCTCAGCGCATTTTCATACTGGGTTCCGTCCAGGTGAAGGATCCTGGCCCCGGCCAGCGCGCCGCGAATCTCCTGCGACAGCTCCAGAGGCGGCAGCTGATCCCGGTAAGGGAATTTGGTGCGGCTGCCGTTTTCCGGGTTGACCATCACGTAGGAGGTGGAGCTGCGCCCTCCGGGAATCCTGCGGATCAGGCCGGTGTGAACCCCCTCCCTGGCGAACCCGTCCAGAATGCGGTCTCCCACCGGGTCATCCCCCAGATTGGCGATCACCCCGGCCGCGGCCCCCAGCCTGGAAGCCGCCACCATGGCCGTGGCCGCCGCGCCTCCGCCCTGGGAGTCGTCGATATCAAGGATGTGGGTGGAGCCGTCCTCAGGGGGATACTGTTCCACCACGCAGATATTGTCCTGGCAGCAATGCCCGATACCCCAAATGTCCACTGTCATTGCCATGCTCCCCCTTTAATCCGTTGTGGGCGGGCACGCTTGCGCGGCTTCCGGGCCGGCGGCGTGTCCGGCTTCCCGGCCGGCGGCGCGCCCGGCTTGCGCGCTGCCCGGCGCGTCGGAGTAATTGACCTTCCCGCTGCCCGGCGCCTTGGCGCGCGCCATTGCCGTTCTCGCCTTTGCGGCGATCTGCTCTGCGTCAAGCCCGTACCGTTTCAGCAGCTCCAGCGCGTTGCCCGAATGGCCGAAGCGGTCGTCCACCGCCGCCATCTCCATGGGGACCGGGCACTTCTTGGCCAGCACCTCGGCCACCGCGCTGCCGAGGCCTCCGTAGCAGTTATGGTTCTCGGCGGTGACGATGGCCCCGGTCTCGGCTGCCGCCTTCACCACCAAATCCTCATCCAGCGGTTTTATGGTATGCATATCGATCACTCTGGCCGATATGCCCTCTTCCTCCAGCAGCCTTGCCGCCCGGACGGCCTCCTGGACCATCAGTCCCGCGGCGATCAGCGTCACGTCGCAGCCGTCCCTCAGCAGAACGCCCTTTCCGATCTCAAAATGGTAGTCCGGGTACGAGGGCGTGATGTTCTCCACCGCGATCCGGCCGGTCCGCATGTAGCAGGGCCCCTTGTATTCCACCAGGGCTCTGACCGCCTCCCGGGCTTCGTTGGCATCGCAGGGGCAGATTACCGTCATGCCGGGCACCGTGCGCATCAGGCTCAGGTCCTCGATGCACTGGTGGGTGCCGCCGTCCTCGCCCGCCGTGAGGCCGCCGTGGCTGCCCACAATCTTGACATTTAGCCCAGTGTAGGCTACGCTGTTGCGTATTTGATCGTAAGCGCGCCCTGCCGTAAACATGGCGAAGGAATGGCAGAACACGTTCTTGCCCGCCGCCGCAAGACCTGCGGCGATTCCCACCATATTGGCCTCAGCGATTCCCACGTTGTAGAACCGCTCCGGGTAGCGCTCACCAAACCGGCAGGACATGGTGCAGCTGGAAAGATCCGCATCCAGAACCATAATATCTTCGCGGCCGCCGAATTCCCTCAGCGCTTCGCCGTAAGCCGCCCTTGTGGCAATCATCTCTCCCATCACGCTTCCTCCAATTCCCTGATTCTCTGATCCAGCTCTTCAAACGCGATCCGGTATTCCTCCTCGTTGGGCCTGTTCCCGTGCCACTTCACGCCGCCCTCGAAGATGGATACGCCCTTGCCCTTCACCGTGTCCGCGATGATGGCGACAGGCCGGCCCTTGATCGTTTCCGCCTGCGTCAAAGCCGCCTCCACCTGTTCCACATCGTTGCCGTCTATGGTGAGCGCCGCCCACTTGAAGGCCTCGAATTTATCCGCGATGGGGCAGGGGGAGTTGACCTCCTCCACGCTTCCGTCCACCTGAAGCTTGTTGTAATCCACAAATGCCACTAGATTGTCCAGGCCGTGGTTTCCGGCAAACATGGCCGCCTCCCAGATCTGTCCCTCCTCGATCTCGCCGTCCCCCAAAATCACATAGGTCCGGTAATCCCTGCCATCCGCCCGGGCGGCCAGCGCCATGCCGATGCCGGCCGACAATCCCTGCCCCAGGGAGCCGGTGGACATATCCACCCCCGGCACGTCGTTCATCTCCATGTGCCCGGACAGGTAGCTGTCGATCTTACGGAATGTGCAAAGGTCCTCCAGAGGGAAGAATCCCCGCATAGCAAGGGCCGCGTAAGCGGCCGGCGTACAGTGGCCCTTTGACAGGACCAGGCGGTCGCGGTTCTCATAGCGTGGATTTTCCGGGTCAAGTCTCATCTTGTCAAAATAGAGGACGGCTAAAATCTCCGCAATGGAGAACGATCCCCCGATGTGGCCGGAATTTGCGCATTTCACCGCCTGCAGGCCGTATTTCCTGATCCTGGCGGCGGCCAGCTCCAGCTTCCGCTTTTGTTCCTTCTGCATATGTAACTCCTTCCCTCACGGTTTATTAGTTTTCCTGCTCCCCGGCCTGATGATACCGGTTATACTTCAGCGCAACGTTCAGATACAGCAGGTTGATGATCGAGGTCTGGGCGATCCGCGCCAGCGAATTGTCTCCACCGTTCAGCAATGTCTCGGAGGTGGTAAAAAACTTCATATCCGAGCAGTGGGTAATGGCCGAATCCCCGTAGCTGGTAATACAGATGGTCGTAGCGCCCTTCCCGCGGGCGATCCGCAGGGCCTCCACCACCTGGGAGGACTCGCCGGAATGGCTGATGCCGATGGCCACGTCCCCTCTGTTATATTTTTCCGCCGCAATGATGGCGGGCTGAAACTCGTTATAAACGTTGGATGGAATCCCCAGCTTCATGAGCTGGTGTTTCAGGCTGCGGGCCACAGGAACGGAACCGCCCACCCCGTAGATGGAAATGTACTTGGCGTTGCACAGCACCTCAGTGGCTCTCTCCACCTCGTTCTCATCGATCAGGTTCATAGTATCCTGCAGAGAGCGGATCGCGCCCAAAAATACGCGCTCCTTCAGCTCATCCATGTACCCGCCGATTTCGCCGTCAAAGCTTCCGGCGGTCTCGCTCTCCCGGGCCACCACGATCTTGAGCTCCTTCAGGCCGGAATACCCCATCTTGTGGCAGACCCGCACCACCGTGGCCTCGCTGACCTGGGCCTCCTTCGCCAGCACGGCGATAGGCTCCCTCTCGATTCCGGCAAAGCTGTTTAAAAGATACTCCGCAAACCGGCGCTCCTGCGCGCCCAGGCTTCCGATTACTCCCCTCAGTTTAATCTGCCATGACGGCGTTCTCGGAACATCCATAGCTTCTCCTCCTTGACCCCTGTCCAATGTCTCGCAGGCAATGCCTGCGGCCTCCGCGTCCAGGCAAAAGTTTCGTATATGAAATTAATTTTACTTTAAATGAAACTGTTGAAATTATATACAGCATCATAACCGAATGATTTTGCAATGTCAACAATATTTACAAAAATTAATAATTTCATATGTGAAACTTTGTGTATAAATACAAGTAATTTTTACATTTATTTCTAATTTATCAATTCAAAGGAAATTATGGCCGTTTTTCGCACCCACAGACGGGGAGCGGCATGCCGGGCGTGGCGGCGCACCGCTTCTCCCAAGCCATTTTCCGCCTCCGCACCCGGGCAGCGCCCCGGGAGTGTTTCCGGGCCGGCGGCCGGGGCCGGAAATGCGCGCATTTGCCCCATAGCCGGACCGTTTCCTCCCTACGTCCCCAGCCGGCAAAAGCGGCCCCGGGGACAATGCAAAAAAGCCCCGCCCTCCTGTTTCCAAAAGGGCGGGACTAAAATCCCGGCTTTCTCTGTTCAATTCGCTCCCTCAACCGGACCGCGGCCGGTGACGAACGTCACCTCCACCGCAAAGGTGCCGCCTTCCCCGCGGCACTCAAATCTGCCGCCGTGGTCCTCCATGATCTTCCGGCAGGTTTTGATTCCGATGCCGCTGCTCTCCGCCCGCCGTGAATGGCGGTTCACGCTGTTTTTAAAGCGGATCAGCAGCTCGCCGTCGCCCTGCCTGTACTCCACCTCCAGAGGGCGGCTCCTGTCCCCGTATTTGAGCAGATTGGAAAAAATATTTCCGAACACGCGCCGGATCAGAGCCACGTCCATGTACAGCGCGCAGTCGATCTCATCGGAGGAGCGCAGCACCTCAAAGCCCTCGCTCTCCAGATCAAACAGGCTCTCCTCCACCACCTGGCCCAGAAATTCGGCTCCGTTCACCAGCTCCGTCTCCAGGGACTCCTGCTCCCTGCCGTAGACGATAAAATACTCAAACAGCTTGTCCGACAGCTCCTTAATCTGATACGCCTTCTGGCGCACGGCCTCCAGGCAGCGCTTCCTCTGCCCCTCGTCCGTCAGCTTGTCCATCTGCAGAATATCCACATACCCCAACAGCGAGGTGAGCGGCGTCCTCAGATCGTGGGACATGGCGGTTACCAGCTCCCGGTTGGCCTGGCGGGCCTCCTCCTCCCGCTCCATGCGCTGCCTGACGGCGCGCCGCATGGCGTCCATCTCCGCCGCCAGGGAGGCGAGCTCGTCATTTCCCTTAACCGTGATGGGGTAGTCTAAATCCCCGCCTTTTAAAATGCCCATCTCCCGCTCCAGCAGCGCGATATAGCGCATCTTGCGCCGGATAAGGGCAAACATGAGCACTACGAAGAACACCACCGCCACGGCGCCGCACAGCGCGTCCGCCACCGTGTAGTAAGCGCTCTCGAAAAAATAGTACAAGTCCACATTGGCCGTGCCGTCCGCAAATTGCACCTCGTAGGTCCAGGGCAAATCCGTCTGCGCGTCCAAGGCCCCGTCGCCGGCCGCCGTCTGCAGGGACGAAATCTTCGGGTCGTTGCTGTAGATCAAGCGCCCGTCCCTGTAGACCATGACCAGGAGATACCGCTCGTTTCTCGTCCAGTCGTCCAGCTGCTCCACCTGATCCAGGCTCAGATCGTGCTCCGCGACATAGCGTTTGAGGCTGTTCAGATATGCCTGCTCCTTTTTCTGCCCCACGTTTTCCCGGGTCAGGTACCGGTTCAGCCCCAGATAGGCCGCCTGATCCAAGCCCCAGAACAGGAGCCCCGCCGTCAAGGCGCAGCAGAGCGCTGCCGCCACCAGCTGGGTTCCCAGCCGGTTCCAGGTGGTTTCTCTACTCAACGCGGTACCCCTTTCCCCAGACATTGACCACATACTTGGGATTCTTGGGATCATTCTCCAGCTTTTTGCGCAGGTTGCGGATGTGCACCATCACCGTGTTGTTGGCGTTGTAAAAGAACGGCTCCTCCCACACGCTCTCATAAATATTCTCGATGGTAAAAATCTTGTTCCGGTTGGAGGCCAAAAGCAGCAGAATCCGGTACTCCAGGTCGGTCAGGAGAACCTCCTCCCCCGCTTTTTTCACCTCGTTAAAGCTGCGGCTGATCTCCAGGTCCCGGACCGTGACAATCTCCCCGCCGGTTTCCTCGTCCTTTCCCTTATATACGTGGTATCTGCGGATCAGGGCTTTCACCCTGGCCGCCAGCTCGGAGTAGGAAAACGGCTTTGCCAGGTAATCGTCGGCTCCCGCCCCGAATCCCACGGTCTTGTCCGAGTCCTGGGTCCTGGCGGTGAGAAACAGGATGGGAACCTTTGACTTTTTGCGGATTTCCGCACAGGCGGACACGCCGGACCGGACCGGCATCATCACATCCAGTATGATCAAATCCAGGGAATCGCCGGCCATGGCCACCGCCTCCTCCCCGTTGGCCGCCTCAAACACCTCGAACCCTTCGCTTTCCAGAAGTATCCGCACCACCTCGCGAATCTCCGGATCATCGTCAGCAAACAATATCTTTTTCACGCCCGGCCGTTCTCCTTTCCCTCGTGTCCTCCGTAAATATACGCCGATTATACCACAGACGCCTGGTTCGCGAAAGACCTTGCCTGGTCTCCATGAGCCGGGGCCTGCCCGGCCGGCGGCGTCAATCATGCTTAATGGCCTCCAGCGCCGGGATGCCCACCGCCTTGTTGGCCGGATAATAGCCTGCACCCACTCCGATCAGGACGGAAAATACCACCGCGAACAGGGCCAGCCACCAGGGGATAATGGACAGCCGGGCCGACGCATCCACAGGCATGCCGTAATCCGCCATCGCGGGCTGCGCCTGCCCTGCCGCCAGGTTCATCACCAGGGAAATGCCCCAGCTGACCGCCACCCCCGCCGCGCCGCCCAGCAGCCCGATACAGCCGGCTTCCAGCAGGAAAAGCCTTCTGATATCCCGCACAAAGCATCCCAGGGACTTCATCACGCCGATCTCCCTGGTCCGCTCTGAAATGGACATGATCATGGTGTTTGTGATGCCCAGGGCCGCCACAAACAGGGAGATAGCTCCCAGGCCGCCCAGCATCATCTGCTTCTGTCTGGCCTCCTGTTCCATGGGCCTGCGGATGCTCTCCATGGAGCTGGTGCGAAAGCCCATCTGTTTGATCAATCGCTCCGTCTCCGCCACGCGCCCGATGTCGTTTACCTTCACCAGCACGTTGGAATATCTGCCCTTTCCCGTGTTCCTTTTCCCGCTCAGGCGGGCCTGCTGGTCCAGCAGGGCGCGCAGCTCCCCCAAATCCATGAGCATTCCGCCCACGGTCTCCTCCCCCTTTCCGTAGTCCTCCTTCAGCTTTCCCGCCGCCTCCAGCTGGACGGTCACTTTCCTTTCCTCGTCCTTACCGCCGGTCAGCTCCAGAAACAGCGGCGTTTTTAAGGGATTGAAAAACGCCCTGGACGGCTGGGAATCCATGCCCTCGGCGCCGTAGATGTCCATCATGTTGCGCCCCTCCGGCCGTTTGGTGTCCGCAAAGAAGTAGGCGAAGCTGCTGCCTGTAAACACCTTTCCCTTCTTCGCCTGATCCCAGTCTCCCTGCTCCAGCTGATAGCCCATCTCCCTGGCGGCCTTCATGTCCACGCCTACAATACTGACATACTCGGCCTTATACCGCCTGTTTTTCCCCGCGTACAGGGTGATGGGAACGTTATCCGCGGTGAGCTTTGGCATAACCGCGCTCACCGCGCTCATTTCCCTGAATTTTTGCACCGCCCGCTCGTCCAGCTTGGCGGCCTTCGCGCTCTTTCCGGCGGAATAAACGGTGATGATGGTCAGATCGCCCATCTGCGCCAACGCCTTCTCCTGACTGTCCTTCATTCCGATTCCAATGGAAATCATGATCACCACCGAACAGCAGCCCACAATAACGCCCAGAACCGTCAGCATGGTCCGCGCCTTGTGGCGGTTCAAATTTTGCAAACACACTCTGAACAGATCCTTAAGCTTCATTTGTCCCGCTCCTCATCGTCCTGTTCCAACAGATTGACCTGAAACGGCCCGCCCTCGACGGTTTCAGAGCCTTCCGCCTCCTCCCCGGCCTGATCGTCCCAGAGTCCGTCGTCCGCCTCATCGTCCCAGGTTTCCGTCTCCCCGCTATGCTTCCCGAGCCTTTTAAGCCTGAACAGCGCGGCGGCCAGGATGGCTGCCGCCCCGGCGGCAATGAGCCAAACCCATTTGGGCGGACCGGGCGGCTGCAGCTCCCCTATGCCGTCCTCCCCGGCAAAGGCCATATCCGCCTCCCCGGCCTCCTGAACCGTAAATTTCACCGGAGCCTCCAGCGTTTTCGCCTGCATTGCCTCGTCCTCATAGCGCACAACCACCTTTCCCTCAAAGGGCCCCGCAGTCTCGGCGGTGACCACAAAATCGATGGTCCCGCTCTTGCCCGACTCGAAATTTCCCAGCGTCAGCTCCTTTTCCAGGGCCTTGACGTCGCATTCCAGCCGCGCCTCCACATTGAACACCTGGCCTCTGCCCTTGTTCACATAGGGCACAGTGATGGTGCCCTCCTCTCCGGCCCTCATATTCTCCGAATAGACAGGGGTTTTTATCTCAAAGCGGTCCGGCTGATAGACCGGGATGGCAATGACTTCGCTGGAGGTCACCTGCCTGCGCTCCTTCTGGTCCAGGTACTCATATTTAAACGTGATGGTTATTTTGGGGGACTGGAGTTTGGACTGAAACAGCGCCTGCACCCTGACCTGCTCCCGGATATCCTTTCCCGCCTCCAGCTTGGGAATGAAAAAGGTGTTGGAGGAGGAGTTGATGGAAATCCCCTCGCCCGTATCCATGGAAACCACCAGGTTTTCCACCGGGATAAGGGAGCTGGTGTTGGACACCTCCATCTGTAGGTCAAATACCTGGCCCGCCGTCACGCGTTCCCCGTAGGAGTAATTTTTGATAATCACGTTGGGCGTGGGCAAATTCTGCTTGCCCCGGCCCGCGTTGACCGGGATCACCAGCTTCTCGCCGTAGGTGCCCTGGGCGATCCCCTTGTCCGTGTCATACTCAAATTTCAGGCTCATTCCGAGAAGCTGGGAGGCCGCGTTGGACAGCTCCGCCCCGGCCTGGAGACGCACGGGGATTTCCGCCGTCTGCCCCGGCTCCAGGTCCCCGACCAGGCGCGTGTCCGTCTGATCCAGCAGGGAAATCTGGTCATTGGGCTCAAAGGTGGCCGACAGGCTGCGAAGGGCCTTGTCTTTGCTGGTGTTTTCCAGGCGCACCGTCACCGTGAACGCCTGCCCCGCCTGCACCGGCCCAGCCAAATCCCCGCGGCTCACCTTGATGAAGGGCTGGCCGGCGCTGCCGCCGCTTACGGGAATCAGCACCTTCTGGGCGGACGAGCCGGACGTCAGGCGGCCGTCTGAATAGTAATTGAATTTCAGCTCCAGATCGATCACCTGGGAGGGGCCAAAAATCCCTTCCCCCGCCGCCATGTTCAGCCGCACCTCCGACGTCCTGTTGGTGTCCAGACGCCGGATCACGCGGGAGTTGGAGTCGTCGGTGATAAACACAGCGCTTGAAGGGTTCACGCTGACCACCAAATCTTCGATATCCCCGTCCCTGCTGGTGTTCTCCAGCTCCAAAGCCAGCGTGAAGCTTTCGCCCGGCCTGACCGGAGCCGACGGGCTCAAGCGCTTGATTTTGATTACCGGCTGCCCGGTCGTATCCCCGCCACCGCCACCGCTGCCGCCGTATTCCTCGCATTCCATGATGTTGGCCGTCACCACGTCGGAGGGGATGCCCGAGTCCTGATAGCTCACCCGGAATTTCAGCTCATCGCCGGTTCCGCGGTATGTCAATTTGGAAAATGTGACGGAGAACTCCAGATCGTCCTCCTTGTCCGACAGAACCTTCACCTTGGCGCCGCTGCCGCTGAAGCTGTCGTGCAGCTTGCTGACGCTGATCTTGTTCTTTTTCACCTCGTTTGTCTTGATTCCGCTTGTCTTTACGTAGACCACAAGCTTTGCCTGCCGCCCCTTGCGGATCACATCCAGGGTATCCTTGCTCCCGCCGGTGGCATACACTTCGTAGCTGTCGGCGGTCAGCTGATTGCCCGCCGGTGAACCGGCTCCCGCCTCGGGGTCGTCCGGGGGGCGATCCGTGGGCGCCGGCGCTTCAGGCGGCGGGGCGCTGTCCGTAGAAGCGGCGGCAGCCCCCTCACCCTCCGTACCGTTGGCCGCAGCCCCTGCCGGCGCGCCTGAAACCTCCCCGGCTGCGCGCTCCTGTTCCTGAGCCCCTTGGCCGGCCCAGGCGCTTCCCGCCGCTGCCGCGGCTATGGCCAATGCCATGAGCACGGAAACACCGCGCTTTACAATTCCGTTGCACTTCATATTTCCACTCCTTTTCGCTCGTCTCCGATTATATTTCCATCCACCAAAGTCACAATCCTGTCCGCATATCTGGACATGCCGGGGTCGTGGGTCACCAGGATAATGGTCTGGCGGTACCGTCTGGCAAAACCGGTAATCATCTTCATGATCTCCGCCGTGGTTTTGGAGTCCAGATTGCCTGTGGGTTCATCGGCAAATACCACCTGGGGCCTGGTCACAAAGGCCCTGGCGATGCCTGCCCGCTGCTGCTGTCCGCCGGACATCTGCCCCGGATAGTGGTCCAGGCGGTGGCCCAGCCCCACCTTGCACAGAAGCTGCCCGGCGATCGCCTCCCTCTTTTGCCGTTTCATACCGCAGAACATCAGCGGCAGCGCCACATTTTCAATGGCTGTCATGGTGGGCAGCAGATTGTAGGACTGGAAGATAAAGCCGATGTACTCCTGCCGGAACTTTGCCAGCTCCTCCTCGTTCATCCGCGAGACATTGATTCCGCGGATCAGCACCTCCCCCCTGGTGGGCTTCTCCATGCCGGCCAGCTGATTCAAAAGCGTGCTCTTGCCCGAACCCGAGGTGCCGAAAATACAGCATATCTCTCCCCGGTATATTTTCAAATTGATGCGGTTGAGGGCCACCACCTTCTCGTCCCCCATCTGATACACTTTTCTGATATCCTTCACATGAATCATGGGTTTCCTGTTTTCCATTCGTCCACTCCCTTTCACTGGAACTATCTTACAGGGAATGATCCAAGAAAATATGGGATGAAATTCTGAAGAAATCTTAATTCTGCCGCGGCGTCGGCCGCCCAATCCCCCCGCGGCCCCTCCCATCCCCCGCCCGTTTACACCTTTTTTCGTCTATAACGCTTATTTTTACAAATATACTTGATAATTTTTGTCAACTTTGTTATAATACGTACATGTTACAAGATTAACAAACAGGCGGTGCACATTATGATGATTACAAGGGAATCGGATTACGCGGTCCGCATCATCCGCGCGCTGAGAGGCGGCGGCCTGATGACCATACAGCAGATTTGCGAGCGGGAGTGCATCCCCAAACAGTTTGCGTACAAAATCTTAAAAAAGCTTGATCTGGCCGGCCTGGTCCAAATCAAACGGGGCGCCGGGGGCGGCTGCGCGCTGTCCAGAGATTTGTCCCTCATCACGCTCTACGACGTGATCCGCGCCACGGATGAGGAGTTTTTCCTCACCCACTGCCTGCAGGGAAATTTCGACTGCGAGTACCTGGCAAAGTCCCCCTGCACCATCCACCGGGAACTGGCCCGGGTTCAGGGCGTCCTGGAACGAGAACTTCAGTCCCGTACCATGGCGGAGCTGCTGGGGATGAACTGTCCGTAGCTTTTTTCCGCCCGGTCCTCACTCACTCCCATGTTATTTTTTGCCCTTAAAGTGGATATTTTTTATCCACTTTATATAAATTTTCCCGCTGCCGCTCCCGTTGCTCTGCGGCGCGCAGCCATTAAAAATCCCATATAACAGGAGGTATCTATTTATGAACAACTGCTACAGCTGCACAACCTGCAAAAGTGCGGATAAGCCGCTGGAGGGCTACATAGCCGGGCTTCCCATGGAGACGTCCCACCACCGGGTGGAAGGACAGTCCGTAAAATGCGGCTTCGGCCTCCAAGGCGTCTGCTGCCGTCTCTGCTCCAACGGCCCCTGCCGCATCACCCCCGAGGCGCCCCACGGCATCTGCGGCGCTTCCGCGGACGTGATCGTGGCCCGCAACTTCCTGCGCGCCGTGGCCTGCGGCTCAGGCTGCTACATCCACGTGATCGAGACCACAGCCCTGAACCTGAAAAACACCGCCCTGTCCGGCGGCGAGATCAAGGGGCCCAACGCCTTAAAGCACCTGTGCGAGCTGTTTGGCATCCCCGAGGGCGATCCCCACCAGCAGGCGGCGGCCGTAGCCCAGGCCGTGCTGGAGGACCTGTACAAGCCCGACTACGAGCCCATGGAGCTGACGAAAAAGCTGGCATATGCTCCCCGTCTCAAGCGCTGGGAGGAAATGGGAATCCTCCCGGGCGGCGCAAAATCCGAGGTCTGCTCCGGGGTGGTGAAATGTTCCACCAACTTAAACTCCGATCCCGTGGACATGCTGCTTCACTGCCTGAAGCTGGGCATCTCCACCGGCGTATACGGCCTTATGCTGACCAACCTGTTAAACGACGTGATGCTGGGCGAGCCGGAGATCATCAAGGCGCCGGTGGGCTTAAACGTCATTGACCCCAGCTATGTGAACATCATGATCACAGGGCATCAGCACTCCACCTTTGTCCATCTCCAGGAAAAGCTGCGCTCAAAAGAGGTTCAGGAGCGGGCCGTGCTGGCCGGAGCCAGGGGCATCCGCCTGGTGGGCTGCACCTGCGTGGGACAGGACCTACAGCTGCGCGGCGCGCACTATCAGGACATTTTCAGCGGCCACGCGGGCAACAATTACACCAGCGAGGCGGTGCTGGCAACCGGCGCCATCGACGCGGTGCTGTCGGAGTTCAACTGCACCCTGCCCGGCATCGAACCCATCTGCGACTCCCTGCTGATCAAGCAGATTTGTCTGGACGACGTGGCCAAGAAGAAAAACGCGGAGCTGAAGCCCTTTGTGTTCGAGGACCGGGAGCAGATCAGCGAGGAGATCATTTCCGAGGTGCTGGAGGCTTACAAGGCCCGCCGCGGCCGCGTGTCCTTAAACCTCTTTGCGGACCACGGCAACCTTGACACGGTCACCGGCGTCAGCGAGGTATCCTTAAAGAAGTTCCTGGGCGGCAGCTGGCAGCCTCTGATCGATCTGATCGTATCCGGCGATATCAAAGGCGTGGCCGGCGTGGTGGGCTGTTCCAATCTGACGGCCGGAGGCCACGACGTGCTGACCGTGGAGCTGACCAAGGAGCTGATCGCCCGGGACATCATCGTGCTGACCGCCGGCTGCTCCTCAGGCGGCCTGGAAAACTGCGGCTTGATGACCCCTGACGCCGCCAAGCTGGCCGGCCCCAAGCTGCGGGCTGTCTGTGAGTCCCTGGGAATCCCGCCGGTGCTGAACTTCGGTCCCTGCCTGGCCATCGGACGGCTGGAGATGGTGGCCACCCAGCTGGCGGAAGCCCTGAACGTGGATATCCCCGACCTGCCCCTGGTGCTCTCCGCCGCTCAGTGGCTGGAGGAACAGGCTTTAGCGGACGGCGCCTTCGGACTGGCCCTGGGACTGCCCCTCCATCTGGGACTGCCGCCCTTTATCACCGGAAGCGCCCTGGTAACCCAGGTGCTCACCGACGACATGCGCAAGCTGACCGGCGGCCAGGTGATCGTAAACGGTGATGCCAAGGCTTCCGCCGACATTTTGGAGCGCATCATCGAGGACAAGCGGAAAGCGCTGAACATATAGGAGGGCCTGCTATGAAACGAATCTGGATTGACGCCGGCCTTTGCGACGGCTGCCTGAACTGCACCCTGGCCTGCATGAACGCCCACCGGGAGGACCAGGGAACAATCTACGACCTGGACCTGACAGATCCGGCCAATGAAAGCCGGAACGTGATCCGCCGCGTGGGCGACGGACAGTACCGCCCCATCTTCTGCCGCCACTGCGACGAGCCGGAGTGCGTGCGCTCCTGCATGAGCGGCGCCCTGACCAAGAACCCGGAAAATGGGCTGGTGGAGTACGATGAAACCCGCTGTGCCGCCTGCTTTATGTGCGTGATGAACTGCCCTTTCGGGGTCTTAAAGCCCGACGGGCAGACAAAAAGCCGCATCCTCAAATGCGACTTCTGCCGTGACAGCGGCGGCGAACCCAGCTGTGTAAAGGCCTGTCCCAAAAAGGCCATTTGGATCGAGGAGGTGGAGTCATGAGACATATCATCATCGGAGCCGGGGCGGCCGGGATCAGCGCCGCCGGGGAGATACGCCGGCTGCGCCCGGAGGACGAGATCGTGGTGGTTTCCAAAGACGACCAGGTGCACTCCCGCTGTATGCTCCACAAATTTCTGAGCGGCGAGAGAAACGCCGAGGGAATCAATTTCGTGCCCGGGGACTTTTTCACGGACAACCGCATCCAATGGATCTCCGGACGGGCCATGACCGGCCTGGACTGCGCGGGAAAACGCGTCCTGTTGGACGACGGCAGCGACCTGATCTACGACCGGCTGCTGATCGCCACCGGCGCCTACTACCTGGTGCCGCCCATTCCCGGTTTCCGGGAGGCGGACAATGTCTACGGCTTCCGTGATCTCTGCGACGCCCAGGCCATCGACCGCGCGGCGGACACAGGCTCAAGGGCGGTGATCGTAGGTTCCGGCCTGGTGGGAATGGACGCCGCCTACGCGCTGATGGAGCGTGGGATCAAGCCTGCTGTGGTGGAGATGGCGGACCGCATCCTTCCGCTCCAGCTGGATGCAAACGCCGCTGCCGAGTATCAGCAGCGCTTTGAGGCCCACGGCTGCCGTTTCTTCCTATCCGCCAAGGCCGCTGACACCCGCCGGGACGGGAACGGCCGCATCACCGCCGTAGTGCTGGATAGCGGCGAGTCTTTGGAATGCGACTTTGTCATCGTCGCCGCCGGCGTGCGGCCCGAGGCGCGCTTCCTGCAGGATTGCGATGTGCAGGTGGACCGCGCCGTCAAAACGGACGCCTGTTTAAAAACCACCGCGCCCGATGTGTACGCAGCCGGCGACGTCTGCGGGCTCTCCGGCATCTGGCCCAACGCCATGAAGCAGGGGATCATTGCGGCCCGCAATATGTGCGGTCTGCCCACCCGGTACGAGGACACCTACGCCATGAAGAACACCATGAATTTCTTCGGCCTGCCCGCCCTGTGCCTGGGCGATATCAACCGCGCTGGAGAGGACACCCAGGTGATCATCCAGGAGGACAGCCGGGTTTACCGGAAAGCCCTGGTGGAGAACAACCGCCTGAAAGCGATCCTGATGTTAGGAGATATCTCCGCCAGCGGTATTTTCCAATATCTGATCAAGAATGAGATCCCCCTGCCCCGCTGCGACCGGGATATCTTCCGCCTCACCTTTGCCGATTTTTACGGTTTTGACAAGGACAGCGGAAAATACCTTTGGAGCGTGGGATAAGGATCGCCCATATCGCAAAAATGGCCGCGGAGGAAACATTTTCCGCGGCCATTTCTCTATGAGGATAACGCAGCAGCAGTAGAAACAGCGGCGCCGGCCAAAAAAGGGAGCTTCCGGCTGTTCCGCGCCTGCAGCGTTCATTTTTTTGCCTCAGCCGCCGCGTTCACATCGAACGGCCGTGGGACCACGCTTACCTGTCGCACTCTCCCGTCCGCGTCCTTCCGGATTCCCGGCCCACAACCGCCGCGCTCATGGCTGCGGCCAGCAGCTGGGAGACCGGCACTGCCAGCCAGGTGCCGGTAATGCCCGCCATCTTCGGCAGAAACAACAGCAGAACAAAGAGGAAGAACACCTCGCCGTAGATCATGACATACGCCCACAGATTTTTCTCCGTGGCGTAGAGGTAGGCTGTGGTCACCCTGGACGCGGCCACAAACAGGTAACCGCTGACGAAAATCGGCAGGATTTCCGCCACACTCCCCGTCACCTGGGCGGAAGCCCCAAACAGTGCGGCCGCCTGCCGCCGGGTCAGCAGCAGGACCGCCATGCAGGCCAGGGAGGTCAGCCCGGCAAAGCAGTAAGCCAGGTTTCTAAACCGGCTCACCAGCTTTGCCTCCCCCCTGCCGTAATACAGGCTCAACAGAGGCTGGGCGCCGTCGCTGACGCCCTGGAGCAGCAGCAGAATAACCGCGGACAGATAGCTGATGGGCGCGTAGCAGGTGACGGCAAGGGCCCCTCCGAACAAAACGGCGCTCTTGTTAACCAGGATCAGGGTGATATTGGGCGAAAATGTCAACCCAAAGGGGGACATGCCCACCTTGAGAATCCCCCGCAACAGCGTTCTCCCGCTTCCGTCAAAGCGAAACAGCGGAGCCTTCCTCCTCACAAGAAGAAACGCCGCACAGACGCCAAAGGTCACCGCCTGGCCGATCACCGTGGCCACAGCAGCCCCCGCCATGCCGTAGGGCAGCCGCCACACGAACAGGTAGTCCAGCAGGATGTTGGTGGCAAACCCGGCGATCATGGCCGCCATAGCCGCAACAGCGCCTCCCATATTGCGGATAAAGGGCACCAGTCCGGTTCCCAGAATCTGGAATACCGCGCCATATGCGATGTAGCGGATGTACGTCCCGGCCAACTGCTCGATCTCACCGAAGGCCCCGAACAGGCGCAGGGCCGCCGGCGCCCCCGCCAGAAACAGCGCTGTGAAAACCGCGCTGCCGGCAATCAGCAGAACGAGGGCCATGCCGAAATACTGCCTGCTGCCGCGCCTGTTTCCGGTCCCCTCGCTGATGGCATACCGGACTGCCCCTCCCATCCCAATCCCTGTTCCCACCGCCTGGAGAAACGCGGTCAGCGGGTAGGCGATATTGATGGCCGCCAAGGCGTTGTCCCCCAGCGAGTTGCCCACAAAAAAGCCGTCGGCGATGGCATAGACCCCGGACAGGGCAAATGCCAGCATGGAGGGGATGACGCAGCGGAAAAACTCTTTATAGATTTTCATTGCCGGCCTCCTGAAAGAATTGATTGAAGCGCATCATCGCCTCAATCAGCTGATCCCCCAGCCCGTCGCCCATACGCTTCCACGCGGCGCACTCGTGGGCCTGCAAATCCGCGGCGATCCGCCCCAGCGCTTTTCCGCCCTCCGGGGTCAGGGAAATGATCTTGTTGCGCCGGTCCTCAGGCGCAGGGGACAGCTCCACCAGCGCCCGCTCCGTCAGGCTTCTTAATATTGTGTTGACCGTCTGCTTGGGCAGCTGCCAAGTACGGCAGATTTCCTTCTGGGTGCAGCAGCTTCCCGCCCCCGTCAGGGACAGGATCACCAGCAGCTCATAGTAGGACAAGCCCCTGCTCCTGGCCCAGTCCGCGTACAGGGCGTTGGTCTCCCGCCACAGCGCGGTATATAATTTAGTTTTCTCAAATATGTGGTCCACGATTGTACCTCCGAAAAATTAGTCCTAAAACAGACTAATTTTATCACAGGAACCAGCCTTTGTCAACCAATACCCCACGCCGGACAGCATCCGCGCACGCAAAAAAACGCCCGCAGAACACGAAGTCCTGCGGGCGTCTTACGCTTGGGCACAAATTTATCTAAATTTTCGTCGATCGCTGTGATTACTCGATAACAGTAGCAACACGGCCAGATCCTACGGTACGGCCACCCTCACGGATAGCGAAACGCAGGCCCTGCTCCATAGCTACGGGATGGATCAGCTCGATGGTCATCTCAACGTTATCGCCAGGCATACACATCTCAACGCCAGCCGGCAGTTCGCAAACGCCGGTAACGTCGGTTGTTCTGAAGTAGAACTGCGGACGATAGTTGTTGAAGAACGGAGTATGACGGCCGCCCTCGTCCTTGGTCAGAACGTAAACCTGAGCGGTAAATTTCTTGTGGCACTTAACGGAGCCGGGTTTGCACAGACACTGACCTCTCTCGATCTCAGTTCTCTGTACGCCACGCAGCAGAGCGCCGATGTTGTCGCCTGCACGAGCCTCGTCAAGCAGCTTACGGAACATCTCGATACCGGTAACAACGGTCTTGCGAACGTCCTCATGGATACCGATGATCTCAACTTCGTCATTCAGATGCAGAGTACCACGCTCAACTCTACCGGTAGCAACAGTACCACGGCCGGTGATGGTGAACACGTCCTCAACAGGCATCAGGAACGGCTTGTCGGTGTCACGAACGGGATCCGGAACGTACTCGTCAACAGCCTTCATCAGCTCCAGAACCTTGTCGCCCCACTCGCTGGTCGGATCTTCCAGAGCCTTCAGAGCGGAACCCTGAATGATCGGGGTGTCGTCGCCCGGGAACTCGTACTCGTTTAACAGCTCGCGGATTTCCATCTCAACCAGCTCTAACAGCTCGGGATCGTCAACCATATCGCACTTGTTCATGAACACTACGATATAGGGAACGCCTACCTGACGAGCCAGCAGGATGTGCTCTCTGGTCTGAGCCATAACACCATCGGTAGCAGCAACTACCAGGATAGCGCCGTCCATCTGAGCAGCACCGGTGATCATGTTCTTAACGTAGTCAGCATGTCCGGGGCAGTCAACGTGTGCATAGTGTCTATTCTCGGTCTCGTACTCAACGTGAGCGGTAGAGATCGTGATTCCACGCTCTCTCTCCTCGGGAGCTTTATCGATGTTCTCGAAAGCAACAGCCTCACCGGTGCCCAGTCTCTCATGCAGGGTCTTGGTGATAGCAGCGGTCAAAGTGGTTTTACCATGGTCAACGTGGCCAATGGTACCGATGTTACAATGCGGTTTGTTTCTCTCAAATTTAGCTTTAGCCATTTCTTTAACGTCCTCCTTAATTTACACCCATCTCACAGGGCTTTTATAGTTCTCAGGCTGTTTATCATTATATTCTATTTTCCTTTGATTGACAAGCCCAATTTACGTTTTCTCCGCCAGTCCGCGCTGTGAGTGCGAAAGCTTTGCGCCCCCGCGCCCACAGGACTTTGCGGCGATTATTTCTTGTTGTCGTTCAGAACCTTCTCCTGCACGCTCTTCGGTACGGGCTCGTACTTCTCGAAGAACATGGAGTAGTTTCCACGGCCCTGAGTTCTGGAACGCAGGTCGGTGGAGTAACCGAACATCTCGGACAGCGGAACGTATGCGCGAATCATCTTACCGCCGCCGATATCGTCCATACCCTCGATGCGGCCACGGCGGGAGTTGATGTCGCCGATTACGTCGCCCATATACTCCTCGGGCATGGTCACCTCAACCTTCATGATCGGCTCAAGCAGGATGGGGTTACCCTTTCTCATAGCATCCTTGAACGCCATGGAACCGGCGATGTGGAACGCCATCTCGGAGGAGTCAACCTCGTGGTAGGAACCGTCGTATACATCCGCCCAAACGCCCAGTACAGGGAATCCGCCCAGCACACCGGTCTTGGAAGCTTCCTCGATACCAGCGCCCACTGCGGGGATGTATTCCTTCGGAATCGCACCGCCGACAACGGAGGAGGTGAACTTGAAGGTTTCCTCGGCGTTTGCCTCCATGGGAGTAAAGTGCACTTTACAGTGACCGTACTGACCACGTCCGCCGGACTGCTTCGCGTACTTGCTGTCCACGTCAACAGCCTTGGTAAAGGTCTCTTTGTACGCAACCTGAGGTGCGCCCACGTTGGCCTCTACGTTGAACTCACGCAGCAGACGATCCACGATGATGTCCAGATGAAGCTCGCCCATGCCGGAGATGATGGTCTGGCCGGTCTCCTCGTCCGTGCGGACGCGGAAGGTCGGATCCTCCTCTGCCAGTTTTACCAGAGCGTCGCCCATCTTGTCCTGGCTGGCCTTGGTCTTGGGCTCGATCGCGATGTCGATAACCGGCTCCGGGAACTCCATGGACTCCAGGATAACGGGGTTCTTCTCATCACAGATGGTATCGCCGGTGCCGGTCACCTTGAAGCCGACGGCGGCAGCGATATCACCGGAGTAAACCTTATCCAGCTCGTTTCTCTTGTTGGCGTGCATCTGAAGGATACGTCCAACGCGCTCCTTCTTGCCCTTCGTTGCGTTCAGTACATAAGAACCGGAGTTCAGACTTCCTGAATACACGCGGAAGAACGCCAGCTTACCAACGAACGGGTCGGTCATGATCTTGAATGCCAGAGCTGCGAACGGCTCGTCATCGCTGGAATGTCTCTCCACCTCATTGCCCTCAAGGTCAACGCCCTTGATCGCGGGAATGTCTAAAGGAGACGGCATAAACTCGATGATCGCATCCAGTAACTTCTGAACGCCCTTATTTCTGTAAGCGGTACCGCAGCATACGGGGATTGCCTCGCAGTTGCAGGTAGCTTTTCTCAATACCTTCTTCAGTTCCTCATTGCTGGGCTCCTCGCCCTCCAGATAAGCCATCATTAAATCGTCGTCCAGCTCGCAGATCTTCTCCACTAACTCGGAACGATATAACTCGGCGTCATCCTTCATATCCTCGGGAACATCAATGATGGAAATGTCGTCGCCCTTGTCATCATTATAGATGTAGGCTTTCATTTCGAACAGGTCGATGATTCCCTTGAAATCATCTTCCTTGCCAACCGGCAGCTGAATGCAGATTGCATTCTTGCCAAGTCTGGTCTTAATCTGATCTACGGCGCCGTAGAAGTTCGCACCCAGGATGTCCATCTTGTTGATGAAGGCCATACGCGGTACGTTGTAGGTGTCTGCCTGACGCCATACGTTCTCAGACTGAGGCTCAACGCCGCCCTTTGCGCAGAAAACGCCGACAGCGCCGTCCAGCACGCGCAGGGAACGCTCAACTTCAACCGTAAAGTCAACGTGTCCGGGAGTATCGATAATGTTGATACGATGCTCCAGAGCGCCCTCTTTCGGCTTGCAGTTTTCCTGCAGAGTCCAGTGACAGGTGGTAGCGGCTGAGGTAATCGTGATACCGCGCTCCTGCTCCTGAGCCATCCAGTCCATGGTAGCGGTACCTTCATGGGTATCGCCGATTTTATAGTTTACACCAGTGTAATACAGAATACGCTCGGTCGTAGTGGTTTTACCCGCGTCGATATGAGCCATGATTCCGATATTCCTGGTTCTCTCCAATGGATATTCTCTTCCAGCCAACGGATTTTCCTCCTTAAATACTCAAGCAAAGACGATTTGCAGCTTAGAAACGATAGTGGGAGAATGCCTTGTTTGCCTCCGCCATCTTGTGCATATCCTCTTTCTTCTTTACAGAAGCGCCGGTATTGTTGGCGGCATCCATAATCTCGTTTGCCAGTCTCTCCTCCTGGGTCTTCTCGTTTCTCTTGCGGGAATACAGAGTGATCCAGCGCAGAGCCAGCGTCTGCCTTCTCTCAGGTCTAACCTCGATCGGTACCTGATAGGTGGCGCCGCCGATACGTTTTGCCTTTACTTCCAGAACGGGCATGATGTTGTTCATTGCTTCTTCAAATACTTCTACGGCGTCCTTACCGGTTGTCTCTGCAACGCGGTTGAAAGCGCCATATACGATCTTCTGGGCAACACCCTTCTTACCGTCTAACATGATGTTGTTGATCAGCTTGGTCACAACCTTGTTATTGTAGATCGGGTCTACCAGAACGTCTCTCTTCTGAGTATGTCCTTTACGTGGCACGTTACTTCCCTCCTTAATACGGGCCGCTCATGCTGTGACAGCAGGAGCAGTTTTCCATTAATTCATCGGTACTCACATATTTCCATAAAATGTGTTCGTGCTCGGGCGTAAATATATTTCCTGCAACCTACAGGTTCAATATCACAAATCCGGCACTAATTTCACTTTACTGCTGTTAGTGGTTCCAATTTCTCAGTGACTTATTTCTTGTCTTTCGGTCTCTTGGCGCCGTATTTGGAACGGGCCTGACGTCTGTTGGCAACACCTGCCGTATCCAGCGTACCTCTTACGATGTGGTATCTGGTACCGGGCAGATCCTTAACTCTTCCGCCACGGATCAGAACAACGCTATGCTCCTGAAGGTTGTGACCTTCTCCCGGAATGTAGCTTGTCACCTCGATACCGTTGGACAGACGAACTCTGGCGATCTTTCTCAGTGCTGAGTTAGGCTTCTTGGGGGTTGCAGTCTTAACAGCGGTGCATACGCCGCGCTTCTGCGGAGCGGAAGTAGCTGTAGCCTTCTTCTGTAAAGAGTTGTAGCCTCTCTGCAGAGCAGGAGCAGTGGACTTCTTAACGCTGGTCTGTCTTCCCTTTCTCACTAACTGGTTAAATGTTGGCATTCCTTTCACCTCCTGTGATATTGTCTGTGGTTGCTGCTTATCAGCTTTTTGCACACGAAAACACTGCGTGTTCCGTGCACGCCATATAATTATATCCGTCGGCCTGATTCCTGTCAAGGTATTTTTTTCATAAATCGCATATTGGCGAAACCGGCGGTTTTATGGGCTGCGGTTCCTTACGAAGCAAAAAACGCCTTTGTCCCGCCGTATGGCCGGCAGAGACAAAGGCTTCTATGATATGATTCCCGCAATCGCCCGTTTAATACGTGTAGCTCCCCATCTTTTTGTGGAAATCCGGGTCGCTGGAGCAGTTGCAGTCGATTCCCAGGTCCAGGGACAGCTTGCGCGCGATCACCTGGAGCGGCACCACGTACTCCATGGAAGCGAAATAAACGTCGTTGACAAAGGGGTATACGAAATTTTCCCTGCGTTTCTGGGACGGGTCGGAGGTAACCATGAAATTGTGGGCGCCGGTCTCATTTTCAAAATAATCCTTCATGCGCACCATACGCTCGAAATGCTTGCCCGGATACCCCAGGTACAGCAGATAGGTATCGCTGTTGATGGAGTGGTAAACCCCGTGCATAAACTCCTCCAGCTCGTAACCCACCACACTGTATCGGACCGCCTCCAGAATTTTCAGGGTCCCCTCCAGCATAGCGCTCATGCAGTTCTCGCAGCCCAGCACGATCAGGCGGCGGCTCTTTTTGAGCACCTCAGCGTTCTCCCGATACCACGCCCACGCCTTCTTTGCGATGTCCGGTATCTGGTCCGAGGTGGCGACCATGCGGGCCGTCAGCTCATTTTTCTCGGCCTCCGTAATCCTGCCGTTCTGCACGGCCAGCTTCAGCCCCAGCAGCACGATGGTTGCGATGGAACCGATGTAGCCCTTGGTCTTGGGCCCGGCGAGCTCCTCGCCGATCTCAATGTATACGCAGCAATCCCCGTGCTCCACGATGGGGCGGTTCCGCTCCCCGGACATGGCGATGGTCATAAATCCCATATCCCTGGCCTTGTCCAACGCCTTGATGGTGCTGGTGCTTCTGCCCGCATGGGAGATGCCGATCACCAGGGTGTGGGGGGTGAATACTTTTTCATTGTCCACGAACTCCATCGGGTACATATTGAACACCTTGACCCCCAGCTTTTCCTCCACCACAGCCTTGGCGGCCACGGAGGCGTGGTAGCTGGTGCCTGAGCCCAGAATATAGATTTGTTCAATGTTTTTACCCTTGCAGTATTCCAGCGCCCCGGCGAATATCTCCTCCTGGCGTTCCACAATATTCCTTACCGCGTCCCGGGATTCAAGGATATAGTCGTACATATCCCAATTTCTTTCCTGCATGTTTATGCTCTCCTTTTACTTTAATATAGAATGGTCACTGATGGCCTGCTCCAGATGCCGCCTGGACTGAACGCCCGCGGTCCGCCGGTAAGCGCGCTGCAGATATTCCGCCACGCGGTTCTCGTCCCCCTTGGCATAGTACAGCTTTGCCAGGCGGTAGCAGACGACTGCCTCCGTCTCCCCGTCCGCCCCGGCCAGAGACTTCTCCAGCTCCGGGATCACAGACACGTCCCGCTTCAGGTAAATCTGCTCCAACTGGCGGACCTCCCGCCGCATGGCCGCGGACTGCCGGTCCGTCCTGTTTTTCAGAAGCTGCTCCAGCTCTTTCTGATACCGTACGGCCTCATCGCCGCGGCCGCGCTGCAGCGCGTACCCAAACAGCTTTGAATAGAGGGCGATCTTGTCCCTGGGCGTGCTCTTTACCGCCTCCAGAGCCGGGATCAGGGCCTCCACCTCCCGGTCGTTCTCCAGGCCGATCCAATAATTGAGCTTCATAAAGCCGCGGGTGAACGCGCTGAAATGAAAGCTCGCGAAATCTGAGTCCACGGCCCGGATAAACTGTTCGGAATCTCCCGCTGCCCGAAGCTGATAGAGCTTCTTAAGGGTGTAGGAGGAAGCCCATTTCTTATAGAGCACGCTGCCAATCAGACATATGATCACAAGTCCCATCAGGATTTTATTCATGATACCTCGCTAAAGTCCGGGCAAAACGCCGGGCTGTAATGTGCGGTCTGGTGATGGCATTTCCCACCACAACCGCGTGCGCGCCCATATACAGGCACTGCACGGCGATCTCCGGGGTGGAAACCTTGCCCTCCATGATCACACGTGAATCTGTTCCCTTCACCGCGTCCACAATGTCGCGCAGCAGAATGAAATCCGGCGCGTCCTTGATATCCAGCTTGTCAAAGCAGCCCGCCTTGGTGTAGCCGTACAGGGTGGGGGCCACGAAATCGGCCCCGTAGGAGGCAGCGATTCTGGCGTCCTCGGCCGTGGCCACGTCCGCAAAAATCAGGACTTCCGGAATATTCTCCTTGACCTCCCGGATCGTCTCATACGCCAGCTTTCCGTCCTCCCGGTAATGGTTGGTGGCCTGCACGGCGATTATCTCCGCGCCGGCCTCCCAGACCGCCCGGGCGGCCTCCAGGCTGGGGGTTAAATATACGTCCTTGATATTCCGGTCAATCTTCCAGATGCCGATCACCGGCAAATCCACCTTCTCCTTGATGGCGCGGATGTCCTCCGGCGAGTTGACCCGCAGCCCCGCGGCTCCCGCCCATTTGGCGCACTCCGCGTACATGGTGGTGATCCCGGGCATATAGTGGGGCTCCCCGGGCACGGCCTGGCAGGATACAATCAAACCGTCCTTTAAGCTCTCAATCAATTTCTGTTTATCCATAACAGCCAACGCTCCTTTTCCTTATAAAATCCCCAGCGCAACCGCAATTACGCCAAACACCAGCAGCCCGATCATAATCACCGTGCCGGACACCCGCTTTTTCAGCAGCTTGTAGCAGGCAAATACCAACAGCAGCGGAAGAATCTGAGGGCAGATCTGGTCCACGATCTGCTGGAGCACCACCTCTGCGCCGTTGATGTTCAGCGTGGCCGCCAAATTGAGCGTGACCATGGACGGTATCATGGCGCCGATTACAATCAACCCCATGATTCTGGCCGCCTCGGTCATCTTCTGCAGCGTTCCGTCCTCGGAAATCCTGGTCAAAAACGTGCTTCCGCCTTCATAACCGATCTTAAAGCCAAAGCGGCGCACAAACTCAGAGGGAATCACATTGATGAGGAAATACAGAATCGGGCCCAGGAAATTCCCGGCAACCGCCAGCGGCGCGCCGACGCCGGCTCCGATCACGCGGAAGGTCCCCCAGAAAAAGCTGTCGCCGATTCCGGCCAGAGGCCCCATCAGGGCCGCTTTCACAGCGGTGATGGAGGATTCGTCGTATGTTCCGGCCTCCGCGCTGGCGTTCTGTTCCTCCATGGCGCAGGAGATGCCGATGATGAAGGGGCTGGGCGTGGTGGCGCAGTTGAAAAATTCCAGGTGGCGCTTCACGGCTTTTTTCATCTCATCCGGATTATCCTGATACAGCTCCCGCAGGGCCGGCATCATCGTCCAGGCATATCCTGTGGACATCTGGCGCTCATAGTTGAAGCAGCCTAACAGCTGGTAGTGACGGTTGAACACATGCTTTAATGTCTTTGAACTTAATTTCTTTTCCGACGCCATAATTATAACTCCTCGCTTTCATCCGAATTTGCCATCCCCATCTGTCCAAAGCTGCCGGACAGCATATAATAGAGCACTGCGATCACCACTCCGAACACTGCCGCTCCGATGGTGCTGACGTTTAAGAACGCCGCCAGGGCAAAGCCCAGGAAGAGGAACGCTCCGAACTTCCGGTCCCAGGTCATCTGAATCAACATCGCAATTCCCAGGGCGGGAAGCAGGTTGCCGGACTGGCCGAGGCCGCTCTGAATCACTTCAGGAATTCGCGCCACAATGGCGGTGATCAGATCAGAGCCGATCAAAAAGCCCAAAAATACCATGGAAAACTTAAAAACAAAGTACAGTGCAGAGCCCATCCAGTTGGAAATCTCAACGCCGCGGTAGTCACCCTTCTCAGCGCATGCGTCCGCTCTGTGGGCGAAGGCGGTATTTAAGATACACACGCCGATGGAGCCCACCTGCGCCAGCAGGGAAATGGGGATCGCCAGAGCCAGCGTGGTCTCATAGGTTGCGCCCGTGCGGATCGCCAGGGCCGTTGCCAGGGCGGAGCCGATGACCACGTCCGGAGGCGTGGAGGTGCCGATTCCCACAAGGCCCATCCACACCAGTTCCAGCTCGCCGCCGATAATCAGGCCCGTAACCGGATCGCCCATGATAAAGCCGACCAGCGGTCCGATGATAATCGGCCGGTCGATCATGTGCTGTCCGCCAATTCTCGATTCCATGTAAACAAGCGCTGCCACCAACGCCACTAAAAAGCCTTGAAGCATATTCTTTTCCTCCTACTTTGTAAAGATTTTTTCGATATCCTTAAACTCCATGCGTTCCCGTGTGGGCGTAATCTGCGCGAAAATTTCCACGCCCTTGTCCGCCATCTGTTTGGCGCAGGCAAATTCCTTCGCCGTCATAAACACCTGCGGCAGAGTGGCGATGTAGTTTTCCCCCTCCTTTTTGTTAACCCCGGCGGTTCCCACGTTTAGCTTTGAAAAACCGGCTGTGCGCTCGTATATGTACAGTGCGTCCTCCACGCTCTCCGTAACCAGAAAAATGCGTTTCTTGTCATTGATGGGATTATTCAACGCCTTGATCGAGTCGTCCCTCGTCTTGATCACCAGGTTCACCCCCGCCGGTTTCGCCATTTTCATGGTCATGGTCTTAAATGAATCCTTTGCCGTCACATCGTTGGCCACCAGAATCGTCTGGGGCTGCAGATGCGAGGTCCAGGAAACGGCCACCATCCCGTGAATCAGCCTGTCGTCCGCTCTTGTCATGATAATCATATACCAACCTCCTCTTTCTATAATAATGTAATGTGCTCAATCGCAGCTTTGAGAGTACGAAACAGCTGCGCTTAACCTACAGCTCCATGGAATCGTCCGTCCCCGCTTCATCGGACGTTCCTGCAAATCCATTTACAAAAATAATCTGCTCCCTGGCGCAGCGGACGATCTCCTCAATCCGCTCCGGCGCAATGGGATCCGGTATAAAGACCAGTTCCAAAAGCAGCGGAAGGTTGATTCCCGTGATCAGCTGGTAACCGTACTCCCCCATCAGCTTTGTGGCCACCTGGTTCACGCTGCCTCCGAGAATGTCCGTCAAAACCACAACCGGCTCCCCCTGGACCTCCCCAAGGCATTTTCTCAGCTCCTTCTCAAATTCCTGACTCTCCACATAGGCGTTGATAAAGCGGACATTTTCCAAATCGGATTTAAAGAAACGGATCACGTCTGCAAATCCTCCGGCCAGTGTGGCGTGGGTGGCGATGATAAATTGGTTCATCTATGCTTCCTCCTTGTAAATGTGAGCGAACGATTTCCGGTTCGCGGGCCGCTTTGCTGTGTCGATACCGCAGGCGATGCAGTTTTTCGCCGCGATGATCTGGAACGGAAGCGTAAAGGCCAGCGGGCTCAGCCAGACCGGAATATCAAAATCCAGATACAGATCCTTCTCCCCCAGCTCCATCTCACGGTCCGTGATCACAAACACGTGCTCCGTGATGTGGTTCTCCGCAAAAAAGCGGACAAACAGCGGAATCCGCGCAAACTCCTTCTCGCCGGAGGCCACCAGAAATACAAAGGTTTCCTCGTCAAACGCCATCTGCGGTCCATGGATCATCTCCTCCATCTCGTATGCGCGAACCGGCTTTTTGAATGTCTCATAGAGCTTCAGCTCCCCCTCTGCGCCGGTACAGATATTGAGACCATAGGATGCGATGTGCGCCCTCTTCATGGATAGAAATTCCGCCCGGTTCTTCTCATACCAGCGCTCCGTCCGCTCCAAAATCTGATCGTACTGTTGGAGAAAATTCCAGGTTTTCTCCATGATATCCCGGTAACCGGCCTCCGCCATACGCCCCAGCCCGTAGGCCGTCTCCACAGCAGTTAAAAATCCCTGGAGCAGCGTAACCGTATATCCCCTCGTCTCCACGGGAATCAGCTCCTTCCCGCAGGTCAGCTTCACAGTCAAATCCACCTCCCCGGTGATCAGGCTGTCCTCCGCCTCGGTCACAGCCACCGTGTAATACCCTTCCCGCCTGGCCCGCTTCATCGCTTCGATGGTGGAAACGCTGGTGCCCGACTGGGAAATTCCGACCACCAGGATTTGTCCATCTTTGTATATACAATTGTTGTTGAGACGGGTGTAGTTGGTAAACACGGTGGGGATCATCGCCTCCGCTTCCACGGGCAGGTAGGTTTCCAGATACCGGCAGATTGCCAAAGCCGCATTGTAGCTGGTTCCGGAGCCCAGAAGATAGACTTTTCTCACATCCCTCTGTTGGAACAACCGGGTCATCGGTTCGCAGAAAACAGACCTTGTCTCAAACGTATTCCGCAGCGCTCTTCCCTGATCCCTGATGTACCCCAGCATGCTCGGTTGATTCATCGCCATTCCCCCTTGTGTATTTTGTACTCTTTTCAAATAAGCCAAAGCCATGTTCTGTGCCTTTTGACTATTTGTATATACATATAATAATACATTTGTTTTTATTTTGCAATAGCATTTTTTATATTTGTATATAAAAATATTTTGTGATATACTAAAAACACAAAACATTGATATTCCGTTTTACAAAATAAAGTCTGTACAAACTGTTAAAAACAGGAAAACCTTGTAGCCAAAATCAGGAAATCAAAGTAAAATAAATGGGGAGGGTTGCAATTATGACAAATATAGCGAAATATAAACAGATTGAGGATTACATCAAACTTGAAATTGCCAGAAAGAATTTAAAAAACGGCGATCAGATTATGACGGAGGAGCAGCTCTGTAAACAGTTCAACTTTTCCAGGATGACCATCAACAAAGCTCTGAACCATCTGAGCGATATGGGGTACATCGAGCGCATCCCGGGCAAGGGGAGTTTTGTGACTACGCCCCACATCCAGAAAAGTACCAGCACCAGCTTCAGCTTCACCGAGGACATGAAAAGCATCGGTCTGGTAGCCGGGGCCAAGCTGGTGTCCTATGAGGTGATCCGCAGCGAAAGCCGGCCGGACATCGCCAGGAGACTTAAGCTGTCCGGTTCCGACATGATCCACTACTTTGTCCGCCTGCGCACCGGAAACGGCAAACCTATCGCCATCAGCTATACCTATGTGTCCGCGAAAATCATCCCAGCCATCAATGTGGATTGCCTCAACTCATCATTTTACAGCTTTGTGGACTCTCTCGGACTCGGGCGGGAGGTTAAACGCATGGAGCTGAGAGCCACGCTCCCCACACAGAGCCAGAAGGAGCTGCTGGGCGCGGACAATATCGCCCTGCTCTGCTCCGCCCATGTCACCTACACGCGCCAGGTAGACGAGCTGATCCCCTACGAGTACACGGAGACCTATTACAACGGGGATATCTACACTTACACCACCGGGACGCCGGATTAACAATTAAAAATAAGTCCGCGCCCCCGGTGCTTACCTGGGAGCGCGGACTTATTTTTTTGGGCGGAGAGGCGCAGACCCGTCACTGAATCGCGCTTATATTCTCCGGCGTGAGCATCTGATAGGGCACGTCGATCTCGGAAGCCGTCCCGATCATTGAATGATACCATGCCTCATATTCTTTTTTGCTGACGGGGTGATCCGGCGCATATTCCTCCCCCGGCATAATGTAAAATACAATCCCCTCCTGGTCCGGGTCCGCCTCCGCCGGATATGGCTGACCGTCGTAATTGACGTCGGAGTTGCTTAACTGCCAGCCTTCAACTGAGGCAATTTGTTCATACCGGTCGTTTTTCTCATCATACCGATATAAGGAGTATGGCTGGAAATCCTCCGACAGGGTGTGGTTGTGTGAAAGCCCCGCTTTAATGATCCCGTTGTCGTAATAGGTCAATGCCGGAAATTCCCGCAGCTCCGGTTTTACCGTACCGGAGGCCGGATCAAACTTGTATATCGTTTCTGTCATCCCCGCCATGCTGGAGGTGGTAAAGCTTAAAATGAGCTCGTCCGCGCCGTCCTGATCGATATCGCAAACCGCAAACCGGTTCTCCGAGATGCTTCTGTTAGAGCTGTACATACAGTCTGCGCCGTCCGGGTATACGTTGTGATCATATACCCCCTCCAGGGCCTCGCGGTACGCCTGGGCCATGGCGGTTCTGTCCGCTCCGGCCTGCTGCGCTGCCAGGGGCTCCTCAGCCGTAGCGCCGACGGATTCTTCGGGCGCGGTTACAGATTCTCCCGCTGCCGTTTCGTCGGTGAACCGTCCTTCCGTTCCTTCCTCGTGGAACGTGCCCTTGCCGTTCCATGTTACCTCATAGCCCGCCTCCAGTATATCGCGCACTTCGATACTCTCCACAAAGTATTCTCCCGTCGTGTCAGCCAACGGCCACGACATGGATGAATCCATATTCATGCGGTTTAGCTTTTCAGAATCGGGACTGCTGTCAAATTCATCTGCGCCGCCGTACTCCACCTCGAGGCGGAAGCACAGCTCCGGCAGCGTTTCCAGCTGGAACGTTTCACCGCTCAGATCATACGCCTGTATCGCATCGCTACCGGCCGGGAATCCCACCTCAATCACTCCCTCCGGTTTATGCACCCCTCTGTAGCTCCCCTCAATCCAAACCTCCTGCGAGGCTTCATCCGTTATGTACCAGTTCTGTGTGCGGATTGCTCCTGCAGGATTCCCATTCTCGTATTGCGCCAGACTTATGTTAACTTCTCTGTTGGGATGTTTTGCCCAGGGCAGATATGCGATCCTGAATGCCAAAAGCTCCCCGTCCGGTTCTCCATTTACAAAATTCCCCTGATAGCCCACAACATAGTACGCGGTCTGCCCCGCATACTTGGTAATTTTGCTGGTTTTGCTGACGGTCCGGAACGCCAGCCTATACCCATCCAGCTTCCCGCCGACTTTTGTTCCGTCAAATATGATATATTGATTCGTAAAATGTTCCCGCTCCAGATTGTACAGCCTGGCAAATTCCGGCTGAAACACCTCTGCAAGCGTTTTATAGTCCCGCCGCTGCGCCGCCTGGTAAATACGGCTCAGCACTTCGCGGTCCTCCGCCTTCAGGCGGCTTTGGCCGTCGTCGTTATCAGTCTCCGGCTGTTCCCCCGCAATTGCGGACTCCAGGGCGGAATTTTCTTCTTCCTCCGCCTCAGCCCGGGCCTCTGCCGCCCTGGCCTCCTGGCGGCTGCGCAGGACGTGCACGCCCCCTGCCGCCCCGGCTCCCACGCCAACGCAGACCGCCGCCGCAATGGCAATCCCCTTGACGCCCACTGCCTTGCCCAAGATTGTCAGGCCTACCTTTGCCGCTCCGGTGACGGCTGTACCTGCCGCTCCGGTGGCCGTACCGGTTGTTGCTGCGCCTCCAGCTGCCGCTCCGGCGGCGGCCGTACCGGTTGTCGCGGTGCCTCCCGCTGCCGCTCCGGCGGCTGACGTACCGGTCGTCGCGGTACCTCCGGCTGCCGCTCCGGCGGCTGACGTACCGGTCGTCGCGGTGCCTCCCGCTGCCGCTCCGGTGACATTTCCTGCGCCAGAGGCGGCGGCCGTCTTACCAGCCGCCGAGGCCGCGCCCATACCCGTCGCGTTTCCCGCTCCGGAGGCGGCTCCTGCTCCCGCTGCATTTACCGCTCCGGAAGCCATCGCCCCGGCTCCGGCCGCCTGCAATACCGCGGTACCCACGGCAGCGGGCGCTGCCGCCGCCAACACCTGCTGGCGGAACATCCAGTACAAGAAGGGTACAAGAGGCATGCAGTACAGCTTGGTTCCCTTCTTCTCCAGGGCCAGCACCTGGGTCTTGATGGCTTTCCTGCCATAGTTCAGCCTGCTCTTCACCGTACCCTCCGAGCACTCCATCATCCGCGCGATCTGACCCACCGAAAGGTTTTCCAGATAATACAGCACCACGGCCATCCGCTGCTGCTCGGGCAGCTGATCGATCATCTCCTGGACCAGCCGCTTTGTCTCCGCGTAATCCACCTGTTTTTCCGGCGAAAAATATCCGCTCTCATCCTCAAAATCCGGTTCCACGTCCGGCTCGTTCTCGGAAGCCATATGGGAAAACAGCACCGGCTTTTTCTTCTTTAAATAGTCCTTGCTCTTGTTGATCACAATCGTGTCCAGCCAGCCCTGGAAATTCTCCGGCTGCTGCAGCATATTCAGGTTTGTAAACACCTTCAAATAGGCGTCCTGCAAGATGTCCTGGGCCTGATCCTGATCCTTCACCAGCTGCATTGACAGGTAATACGCCTTGCGGCTGGTCTTTTCATACAGGACGGCTATAGCCTGCTGATCTCCTGCTTTGGCCCGCTCCACCAGCTCTCTTATACTCTGCTCCATATTTTACGTTTCCTCACTTATTTGGACATATTTCAAATTTATTATTTTATTGGATTATCAGGGTGTATAAATTTCAGCGTACTTCGTAATCAGACCGGTGGCCGGATCAAAGATGGGGTTGCCGTACAGTTCAAAGGAGTCCCCGGATTTTCCATACTCATACCCGCTCATCCCGTTGTCAAAGGACATGGTGTGTTCCTCCGCAGTATACGCCTCCAAGGTAATCGGCGCTGTAGAGGAATCAAATCCGTTGACATCGTATACCTTACAATCTTTGGAGAAATAAATACTTCCCATATAGATCACTCCCGTGTACAATGCGTCGGAGTCGTAGGAGCAGATCACGGCAGTCCCATTAGGCCGCGGAAACAGGTAGGCTTCCTCGTATCCGGAGTGATCCTTGGTAAGATTGTAATATCCACTGCTGTCCTTGTCCAAAACCTCAAACTCGGCAGAGGATACGACTCCGTTGTTGTCCATCACATGCATGTATAAGATGTATCCCGGCTTCACCTGGCTAAATTCGTCGGCAGAAACAATATAAGGTACCCGTATCGCAGCGTTTGTGATCTCATAATAATTCTCATGGCTAATCACTTCGCTGGGGACAGGATTCCACGCCTGATCCAAATAGGTGGAGGCAGTCACCCTCCAGCCGTAATAGCGGTCGTCCTGTACGCCGGGTTCATACTGCGGATATTTCATTGCCGCCTGGTATGGCCCCATCACCTCCGGCTCCAGATTTCCCACAACCTCAGCGTTTTCCTCTTCCCGTGCCCCTCCGTTATCTGACGCTGTCTCAAACGGGAACAGGCCTTCAGTGCCCTCAGCGTGGGTGGAACCCTTAGCGCTCCAGAACACGGCATACTGGGCTTCCAAATCCTCCACCAGCGCAAAATTGTCAACGAGGTATTCACCGGTGGTGTCGCTCACCAAATATCCTATCCCCGACTCCATGTTCACCCGGGACTGCTTCATGTCGTCCGGCAGCGCGTCAAACGCATCCGTATCGCCGTATTCCACGTTAACACGGAACCACAGATCCGGCGTGCTTCCCTCGTCAATCACTCTGTCGTTCCGATCAACCGCCCACTGGATTCCTGCGGGATAGCCGATCTCAAACATCCCTATCGGGAAATGTTCTTCCGTGTATCCGCCTTTCATATAGATTTGCTTTGAAGCCTCCCCGGAGTCCTCCATACGCCAGCGCTCAGTTGCCGCCGTGCCCACCGGCGTCCCGTGTTCATAGTCCGCCAAGGTTATATCCACCGCTCTGCCCGGCCGGCTGGCCCAGGTTCGATATTCCACCCGGTAAGCCAGCAGCTCTCCCTCGGGAACACCGTCCTCAAAGTTCCCCTGATAGCAGGTGACATGATATGCCGCCTGCCCGGCATGATTGCCGGATTTGGCCTTGGTGCTCACGGCGCGGATCGCCAGCTTGCTGCCATCCAGCTCGCTGCTGATTTCCTGCCCGTCAAAAATAATATACTGATCTCCAAAATGCTCCTGCTGCAAATTGTACAGCCTGGCAAATTCCGGCTGAAATGCCTCCGACAGCGCCTTGTAATCCCGCTGCTCCGCCGCCTGGTAAATGCGGCTCAGCACCTCCCTCTCTTCTGCGGACAGCTCATACCCCCCAAGCTCACGGTCCGCCGCGTCACCGTTTTCCTCGTTTGCTGCCGCGCTCACAGCAAGCTCACGCGCTTCCTCTTCCTCCCTCTCCGCTTCCACCTTGGCCGCCTCCGCCGCCTGGTGGTTTCTGTAAACGTATACGCCGCCCGCAGCTCCGGCGCCCACACCCACGCAGGCCGCCGCCACAACGGCGATCCCCTTCACGCCGATGGCTTTGCCCAAAATCGTGAGACCGGCTTTCCCAGCCACTCCGGCAGCTGTTGTCCCGACGGCTCCTGCGCCGGCGCCGGCAGCTCCGGTGACTCCGGCTGTTCCGGCTCCCGTTGCGGTCCCGGTGCCGGCAGCTCCCGCCGTTCCGGTCGTTCCAGCCGCCCCGGTTACCCCGGCTCCTGATGTGATCCCAGCTCCGGCTGTTCCGGTCGTTCCAGCTCCCGCAGCAGTCCCCGCCGCCCCGGTTGTCCCGGCTCCCGCCGCAGTCCCAGCTCCCGCAGTCCCAGCTCCCGTAGTTCCCGCTGCGGCAGTTCCCGCCGTCCCGGCTGTTCCGGCTCCCGCTGCAGTCCCCGCTCCGGCGGATTTACCGGCCGCGGAAACCGCTCCAACGCCTGCCGCATTTCCGGCTCCGGAGGCCATTGCCCCGGCTCCGGCCGCCTGCAATACCGCGGTACCCACGGCTGTGGGCGCTGCCGCCGCCAGCACCTGCTGGCGGAACATCCAGTACAAGAAGGGTACAAGAGGCATGCAGTACAGCTTGGTTCCCTTCTTCTCCAGCGCCAGCACCTGGGTCTTGATGGCTTTCCTGCCATAGTTCAGCCGGCTCTTCACCGTGCCCTCCGAGCACTCCATCATGCGCGCGATCTGCCCCACCGAAAGATTTTCCAGATAATACAACACCACAGCCATCCGCTGCTGCTCGGGCAGCTGATCGATCATCTCCTGGACCAGCCGCTTTGTCTCCGCGTAATCCACCTGTTTTTCCGGGGAAAAATATCCGCTCTCATCCTCAAAATCAGGTTCCACGTCTGGCTCGTTCTCGGAAGCCATATGCGAAAACAGCACCGGCTTTTTCTTCTTTAAATAGTCCTTGCTCTTGTTGATCACAATCGTATCCAGCCAGCCCTGGAAATTCTCCGGCTGCTGCAGCATATTCAGGTTTGTAAACACCTTCAAATAGGCATCCTGCAAGATGTCCTGCGCTTGATCCTGATCCTTCACCAGCTGCATTGACAGGTAATACGCCTTGCGGCTGGTCCTTTCATACAGGGCGGCTATGGCCTGCTGATCCCCTGATTTGGCCCGCTCCACCAGCTCTCTTATACTCTGCTCCATATTTTACGTTTCCTCACTTATCTGCGCCCGTTCCAAATGCTTCCTATCGTTCAGATACCGCGCTAATTTCCGTCCTTTACAACGGTAACCTCCACCGACTCCAAGGTATAACCGAAAAAGCTGCCGGGGGCCACCTCAAATACCGCCTGTACCTGTCCGCCCATCGTCTCATCCCCCAACTCGATCCGGTAAATTCCTTTGGCCGAAAGTTTTCCATTTTCTATGGTGAAATCCTCCAGCGTCACACCACACCAAGCTTCTCCACTGGCTCCCGTCACGCTGAGCCGGCCGTCCTCCAGCTTCAGAAACTGAACTTCTCGGGAAAGCTCCTTTTCCACAGCCTTCTCCGATACAGGCTGCCCGTACATGTCCTCTATGTATTGGTATACCAGTCCCTGTTCCACGCTGTGCGTCCCCGCCTCCGCAAGAGGTGAGAAAATGCTCTCCGCAGGGTCCTCCATAATATCATTTAAATGTCCCTCCATGAGATTGACAATTCTCTCCGGACTCAAATCCGCAGTCCGGACAATTCCGTCCTCCGGGACTTTGGCATAGACCAGAGGGCTTAGCAGTAGTTCCATAACATGCTTTTGTTGAGCCGAAACCTCCGCCGCTCCCGTCCGCGGCTCCTCCCCGGCCCGGTATACCCAGCGCACATCTTCTTCCAGTCCTCCGTCCGCCCCGGGGCGATATCGGACTCTGCTAATCTGAGTCGGCGAATCAAAAGACATCCCCGCAAACCAACCTGCAAAATTATCTTTCATGGGCCGAAGGTATTCTCCCTCCTCATTCTTCGTGTAGACCTCCTCGCTGTCCTTATTCTCATAGTGGCAGACCATGCGCGCCTCCTGGTTCGTCAGCGCTGTTATCGTATAGTAGGTGAGGTCCGGTTCAAAGTCGACATGCTCTCCCTGAACCAGTATGTCCGCCACATAATACCGGCCCGCCTCCATCTGCGGAATCTCCTCCAAACCTCCCGTTTTGCCGGGATCACTCCCCTCTCCGGATTCCCAGTCCCGGTTATAGTGAATATCCTCCAGGCGGAAAAAGCTGTAGGTTGCATCCGGATGGTAACTGAATTCCATCACCAGCGGCTCTTTAAAAATCCAGGTATTCTGATCCGAATCAAACTTGTAGTTAACGTTCGCATTTTCCTCAAGGTCCGTCTCCCAGCCCTTGTAACCATAGACGCATAAGCGGTCATCCCGTACTTCGATTCCCGCGATTTCTTTATAAGGCCACGTCGTTCCCCAGTCCCCGCCGGACAGCCAGTATGTGTCGTCTTTCAACAAAATCAGGGTCTGATCGGTTCCCGCCACGTACTCCTCCAGCGGGTAGCCGAAACACTCTTCTATGATCTGATCAACCGTGTCCTTATCATAAATGCTATAGCCACCCCTGTTGACGCTTCCAATGGCCTCCGTCATCAATCCCCACGTAGTAATTGAGTAGCTTGCCTCCAAAAACATATTTCGGCTCTTCTGCGACAGCGTTCCCGGCTCCTTTCCAAGATCAGCGGCTGCAACCCGCTCATCCATCGCCGTGTAGAGCGCAGCCTCCCAAATTCGCTGTTGCTGCGGGGTCCAGGCTGCTTTGATCCTGTCAGCTTCCCGATTCTCATCCATGAGGCTCGCGCCGTCATCGACAGTCCCCGCCGTTTCCCGCTCCCTCTGAACTCCCGAACGCGCCTCATCCGCTCTCTCCGCTTCCACCTTTGCCGCCTCAGCCGCCTGGTGGCTTTTTACAGCATATACACCGCCCGCTGCTCCGGCTCCAACACCTACGCAAGCCGCCGCCACAATGGCGATCCCCTTAACGCCCATGGCCTTGCCCAAAACCGCTAGCCCTGCCTTGCCGGCAGCCGCAGTTCCCGCACCGCCGGCGCCGGCCATGCCAACTCCCGCTGCGTTCCCGGCTCCTGCCGCACCAGCTCCCGCCGCGTTCCCGGCCCCTGCCGCACCAGCTCCCGCCGCGTTCCCGGCCCCTGCCGCACCAGCTCCCGCCGCATTCCCGGCTCCTGCCGCACCAGCTCCCGCCGCGTTCCCGGCCCCTGCCGCACCTCCGGCCACAACCGCCGATCCCACGGCGCCCGGCACAACCGCGGCCAGCACCTGCTGGCGGAACATCCAGTACAGGAAGGGAACAAGCGGCATGCAGTACAGCTTGGTGCCCTTCTTCTCTAAAGCCAGCACCTGCTCCTTGATGGCTTTCCGGCCATAGTTCAGCCGGCTCTTCACCGTGCCCTCCGAGCACTCCATCATGCGCGCGATCTGACCCACCGAGAGGTTTTCCAGATAATACAACACCACGGCCATCCGCTGCTGCTCGGGCAGACGGTCGATCATCTCCTGGACCAGCCGCTTTGTCTCCGCGTAATCCACCTGTTTTTCCGGTGAAAAATACCCGCTCTCATCCTCAAAATCCGGTTCTGTGTCCGTCCCGCTCTCCCCAGCCATATGGGAAAACAGCACCGGCTTTTTCTTCTTCAAATAGTCCTTGCTCTTGTTGATCACAATCGTGTCCAGCCAGCCCTGAAAATTCTCCGGCTGCTGCAGCATGTGCAGATTGGTGAATACCTTCAGATAGGCGTCCTGCAAAATGTCCTGGGCCTGGTCCTGATCCTTCACCAGCTGCAGCGCCAGGTAGTACGCTTTCCGGTTCGTCTGCTCATATAGGGCGGTTACGGCCTGCTGGTCACCCGCTCCCGCCCTCTCAACCAACTGTCTCATACTCTGTTCCACGCGATAACTCCCCCTCCACCGTCTCTGTCAATTAAAATGTGAATAAATTCCGTTCATCCCAAATAATTCCAAAATACGACATGCCAATATTTTACCACAGCCATCCCTGTATTGACAGCATATTTTCCCTGCCTCTCCATCGCTTTATCCCGCAGCCATACCCGCCATTTTCTTATCCCTCTCTTTTCTTTTCATCAACATTTCATCAGCCTCTGATCAAAAGACGAATCAGACGCACGCCCGGTTTTAAAATTTGAAAATTTATTTTCGGATGCAAAACTGTCATCTCCAATTATACTCGGATATCCATACAGTTTCAACCATACATTCCATTTCCTTCCAAATACAATTTTGCACTGGACGCCGCGCAAAAACCCCCGGGATTTTCTCCCGAGGGTATTCTGTCGCTGATTTCTGCTATTTTCCCATATACTGGTTCATCTCGTCCGCCAGGTTCTCCGCCTGCGGACCGATCACCACCTGAATGGCGTCCTTGCCCATGTGCATCACGCCGCTGGCTCCCGCCGCTTTCAGTTCGTCGTCGTTGATCAAAGCCGGATTCTTCACCTGCATGCGCAGCCTGGTGATACAGGGCTCCATAAAGATAATATTATCCTTGCCGCCCAGCTTCTCCACAAACTCCCTGGCGACTCCGTTCCATCCTTTCTGCTTGATGGCCTCGGCCAGCCCGATTCCCTCCGCGTCGTCCCTGCCCGGAACCGGGAGATTAAATTTGTTGATGGCCCACCGGAATACCAGGAAATAGATAACGGCCGTGATAATTCCGAGCGGAATGATGATCCACGCCTTGGTGGACAGGTTGTAATTCAGCACGTAGTCGATCAGTCCGGAGGAGAAGGTCTCCCGGTGTCTTGCGCCCAGGATGGAGGCGATTCCGCCGCAGGCGCCGAACATGATCGCATGGAATACGTAGAGACCCGGCGCAATGAACATGAACATAAACTCGATGGGCTCCGTGATTCCGGTTAACGCCGCGGTCAGAGCCACAGATATGTAAGCGCCGCAGACCGCTTTCCGGTTTTCCTTCTTCACGGTGGTGTACATGGCTAATGCCACCGCGGGAAGCGCAAACATATCGATGATGAAGCCGCCCACGCCGAAACGGCCCGCGGTGGGGTCCATCAGGCCCGCGGCTGGGTTCTGGGCAAAAAACCTGTTCAAATCTCCGGTGATACCGTTCCACTCGCCCAGGAAGTTATTTACATAGGTGTTCAGGATGTGGTGCAGCCCAAAGGGGAGAAGCGCACGGTTGAGCACGCCCTGGATAAACTCTCCCACGCCCTGGGGCGCGTTCTGGATCACATTGGACAGCCCGCTGAGTCCCTTCTGGATCACGGGGAAAATATAACCCAGCACGCCGCCGGTTACAATGGACATGCCGCCCGCCACGATAGGCACAAACCTGCGCCCGCCGAAAAATCCCAGCCAGTCCGGAAGCTTCACCTTGCGGAAATGATTGTAGCAATAGCCGCCGATGCAGCCGGCAATGATGCCTGCCAGATGGCCCAGAGCGTTGTTCTCATTGATGGCCAGAGCCGTCTCCGTGATGATAAAATAGGATACCGCGCCGGCCAGGGCGGCGGCACCGTGTTTGTCCGACGCCAGTCCAAATGCCACGCCGATGGCGAAGAGCACCGGGAGATTTCCAAATACAGCGGAACCCGCCGCCTCCACAAATTTGATATTCAGCAAATCCCCTGATCCCAGCCGCAAAAATATGGCTGCCGCGGGCAATACCGCGATCGGCACCATAAGAGCTTTACCCAGACGCTGCAAATTGTTCAATAATTTTTGAAACATACAAACCCCTCCATTTCTCGTTCTTCATACCTGCCCGGCTCAGCGCGCGATTTCCATCAGCTTCGTCTCCCCGGCCTTCATGTCCCCATAATAAAATTTTGTCTGTTTCATATCCCGATAATTTAAAATCAGGCAGGGGGAGATGGTGTTGTAGGACTGTTCCCGGATTCTGTCCCAGTCCACCCGCAGCAGCACATCCCCTTTTTTCACCTTGTCCCCGACCCCCACGCAGTAGTGGAATACATGTTCCTTCATCTGCACGGTGTCGATCCCCATGTGGATCAGAAACTCAACGCCCTGTTCGCTGCGCACCGCCAGCGCGTGTTTCGTGTGGGCGATCTGCACCACCTCGCAGGAAAAAGGCGCCACCACCTCCTGCCCCGACGGCACAATCGCCACCCCGTCCCCCACGATCTTCTCGGCAAAAATGGGGTCCGGCACTTCCGACAGGCGCATGGCGACGCCTGTGATGGGGGCGACAATTTCAACCGCAGGTTTCGCCCTGAAAAACATCACTTGCCTCCTCTCTCAACTCGTTTTCCTTCTATATAAACATCGCAGATGTCCATATTGCTGTCGATCACCACCAGATCCCCGGCTTTGCCCAGGGCAATGGAGCCGATCTCCCCATCCAGACCCACCAGTCGGGCCGGATTGATGGTGCAGGCCTTCAGCGCTCCCATAAAATCGATGCCGATGTTCATCACCGCGTTTCTGAACATCTGGTAGAGGCAGAAGGTGGAACCGCAGATCGTGTCCGTGTGCTCCAGACGGGCCAGACCATCCTTCACTTCAATTCTGCGGCCGTGGTCCTTACCGATCTCATAGATCCCGTCCGCAAGCCCGGTGGCCACGCAGGAATCGCTGATCAATATCATCCGGTCAGGTCCGATCAGACGGTAGGCGCTCCTCACAATGGCGGGGGCCAAATGCATTCCGTCCGCGATCACTTCCTTATACGTATCCGGCGAGTCAAAGGCTGCGCCCACCACCCCCGGCTCCCGGTGGTTCAAAGGCCTCATGCCGTTGAACAGATGGGTAAAGCTCCTGGCTCCCAGGCGCACCGCGCGTTTCGTCACAGCGTAGTCCGCATCCGTGTGCGCGATGGAAACCACCATCTCCCGGGACAGCTCCTCAATAAATTCATCCGCCCCCTCCAGCTCGGGAGACACGCAGGCGATCTTAACCGCTCCGCCGCAGAGACTGTTCAGCCTGCGGACCAGCTCCACGCTGGGCGGAATCAGCAGCTCCGAAGGATGGCCGCCTTTTCGCTTCTCGGAAAAAAACATGCCCTCGATGTGTACGCCCCGGATCGCAGCCCCCTCATGCCGTTGTGACCGGTAACGTCCGATCTCCGCGCACATAGCCTCCAGCGTATCCTCCCGCTGGGAGTCGATGGTGGCCAGATAGGAGGTGACGCCGTTGCGCCCGTAAAATCCCGCCATCCTCAAAAGGCTCTCCTGGCTGCACTCCGCCAGCTGATATCCGATGCATTCGTGGGTATGAATGTCGAACAGGCCGGGAATAATCGTCCTTCCCCCGCAGTCCACCGACTCCCCGCCCTGAAGCTCCCGGCCGATCTCAACTATGGTCCCTCCCTCCATGCGGATATCGGCAAATTCATACTGAAACTGTTCGTTCACAATCCTTCCGTTTTTTAAAATCATTCCGTTTCCCTCCATACATCCTACCTGTTAAGCAGATATTATCACAATATTGTGGATAAGTCAATTTATTTTAGATATATTTTTCAAAAATACATCCAATGTCTATATCGATAAACATAAAAATGCCGGATTCCGCAGTGGAATCCGGCATTTTTTATACAAATCATCCGCAGATCAGCGGACTCTCTTGATGCATTTACGCGTATAGAGCAGATGAAGGTACATGGCATCGTGGGCCTCATCCGGATTGTGGCGCTGTATAGCCGTCACAATGTCCCGGTGTGTCTCCAGAATATCCCGCTCCATATCCTCCCTGCGCCCCTGCAGAAAAGGGATCACCGACTGATTGATCACGGGAATCAGATTGGGCGCCATAATATTGTTGCTGAGCCTGGCGATCATCACGTGAAACTCCATGTCCCTGTCCTCGTAAGGCTCCTTGCGCAAAATCCGCTTCTCGATCTCCCTGCACAGCTCATAAAGCTTCCCGGCCTGGGCGTCCGTAGCGTTTAAAGCCGCCATGGAGGCCAACTCCGGCTCGATCATAAAGCGCAGCTCCAGAAGGTCCGACACCAGCTTTTGCTTGTCCCGGATAAACTTTAGTCCCATGGGATCTTCGGTTACTCCGCAGTTCTCGGCAATGTAGGTCCCGTCTCCCCTGCGGATCTCCAATATATTGCGGGATACCAGCGCGCGGATCGCCTCCCGCAGCGTGTTGCGGCTCACATTCAGCTGCTTTGCCAGCTCGTACTCGTTGGGCAGCTTATTGCCGCTCTCCCAGTTGTTGTCCACGATCAGGTCCACAATCTGGTCCGCCGCCTGCTCCGCCAGAAGCTTTACGTCCGGCTTCTTATCCGGCCGCTCCTGCGCCGCCTCTCCAGGATTTCTTTCCATATGTACCATGTCCCTCCCCTAAAATCTCATGCTCCATTATACCAGACTTTACAGAAAAAAACATCCTACTTCTGATCCAATTTGGGAAAGCGCTTTCACAGCCACATCCGGCAAACGCCGCTGTATCCGGCTGTTTACATTTTCCGAAGCATACCGATTTTAAAATACATAGGATGTCGTGCAGTTGTATCCGGCGCGTCCTGCCGGCAGGGAAAGGCCGGGCGCTTTATGAAAAAACGCCCAGAGCAGCGGAGTACGCCACCGCAACGGCGGAAAAGACCAGGACCATGGGGATATTGCGCCTCACCAGAGCTCCGATGTTGACCTTGAAGCATTCCGAGGCGATAAACAGGCACACATGGGTGGGGGAAATCTGCATGGCCGCATAAGCCATGCTCATGAGCAGCACCAGCAGGGCAACGCCCCCGTCGGGGACCGCCGCCATCGCCATGGGCAGGCACAGCGGTATGATGGCGTTGGAACCGCTGATAATCGTGCCGAAAAAGAAGATCAGCGCAAACACCAGCGGCAGCGGAACCGGCAGACCGCCGAAAAAGACCGGCAGCTCGTGAATCACGCCGGTGGAGGTGATGATGTCCTTGAACATCATTATCAGCACCGTGTTGCAAATAATCACCGGTTCAAAAGCCGTGATAAACATCGGACGGATTTCCCACCATTCCAGGCGGTCCACAAAGACGTTGAGCACCGTCACCAGGGGGGTGGCGATGTAAACCGGGATATCGAATGCGATAATCAGAAATACAATGAGAATGATTGACCAGAGGCTGCGAAACAGTCCGCGGACAAAATCGATTTTCCTGCCCTCCGGGCGCTGGCCCGTGCGCTTGGGCAGCCTGCGCAGGTGGAACACGTATCCGATCAGAAAGAGCGCAGCCACAAGCGGCAGCATAGCCAGCACGAACTGCCCCGCCCCCACGCCGGACAACGCCAGGGCGATCAGGATCGAGGAGTAGGTGGGCAGAAAGCTCTCGGGAATATGGCGGTAAAAGCTGGTGACGCAGGTCATGTCCTCCGGGCTCATATAGTCCTCGCAGGAGGATTTCACGATCTGCGCGCAGATGGTCATTGCGCCGGCCGACGGCAGCAGACCGATCACCGCAGGAGCCGCCGAGGCGTTGATCCGCCTGTTGTTGAACAGGCCGTCCAGGGATTCCTCCGCCTGCTTCAGACGCCGCCTGCGCTCCAGCATCCGCTGCAAAAAAGTAATAAAATAAAAGCTCAGCACCACGGTGATGGTCCCGGGGCTGATCAGGGATTTTCCCATAATCGCCAGGGCCTGAAGGACAGGGATGCCGTACAGCAGCACCGCCGCGGCCAGGCCGCCGGAAATTGCCGCAAACAGCGGACGTTTGCACCACAGGATGGCGATAATGACCAGGAACACGGCGCAGAGTTTCACAATCAGGATATCCATTTTCTTTTTCCTCACAGTATGTTTTTATGCTGTCACGATATCCATCTTACCATAGATTCCCAGAAAGATACAGCAGGATTTGCGGGGCGGGGGGATCTGCCGCCGCGGCCGCGCCCCGGCCTGCTCCCCATGCCGCAAATCCCGACCGCCTCACCGGTCTTTCGCCGTCACAGCTGAACCATCCGCTCCCGCAGCCGCCTCTGCTCATCCGCCGTAAACCCGTTCTCCTCCAGGCGGTGGGCTAGGCCGAACTCCTGGTAAAAATCCAGCAGCCGCTCCATATTTTCCGCATCCGAGCGCAAAAGCGGCATGAACCGATCCCGGTCCGGCAGATTGTCGGCTATGGCGTTGAGCCCGCCCTGGTTGTAGGTGAAGGAAACCTCGTAATCGGCGATTATATCCTTCCGGTCCACGCCGCACAGCCAGAGAACCGCCGAGGCCAGCACGCCGGTGCGGTCCTTGCCCGCGGAGCAGTGAAACAGCACCGCGCCGTCGCAGAGGGATCTGGTGAGCTGTCCCAGCGCTGCGGCCAGCAGCCCCGTATTCTGTCCCGCCATGGCCAGATATCCCTCACGAAGGCTTTTCATAAACGCCGCCCCGGCAGATTCCTCCAGATGGCCAAGGTCAATGTCCTCGGTCTGGAGCGGCATGTGATACCAGACAATACCCTGGGGCGGCCGGTCGGGGTTTGTCCTCAGCTCCGACACGCTGCGCAGGTCAAGGATGGTTTTGATTCCTGATTCTTCCATTTTTTCCCAGTCATTTTCATCAGCCCGTGACAGGTCACCGGCCCGGTAGAGCGTATTCCAGCGTGTAATCCCGCCGCCGTCCGTCTCATAACCGCCCAGATCCCGTACATTTGCTGCATGCGCCAGACGCAGGCGCTTGATATGTCGTTCCATTTTACCGCACCTCATTTTCCATAATATCCTCTATTTTACCACAGATATTACGTTCATGAAAGACCTCGCCAGACACCCGCACACGGATTCCCGCCGGGCATCCATGCGACACCTGGGATACACGGCTCATAAAAGGCCGCTCTTGGACCCGTGCCCTGATTCCCGCCGAGCGTCCATGCGATAGCGATACCTCAGATACACGGTTCACAAAAGGCCGCTCCTGGCGCCCGTGCCCTGATTCCCGCCGGGCGTCCATGCGATAGCGATACCTCAGATACACGGTTCACAAAAGACCGCTTCTGCCGCCCGTGCCCTGATTCCCGCCGCATCCGCCCGAAACCTCGCCAGCCGTTCATCCCGCCCCCGGCCAAACGTTACACACCGTTCTCCGGCAAAATAGGCGCGGCAGCCGTCTGCGGCGCATTTCCCCCCTGGAGCGCCCTCTCCCACGCGTCCAGCAGCTTTTGGGACTCCATAGGCTCCTTTAGCGGTTCTGAAATCATCTGCTTGGGCAGTGAGAAGTGCTTCCCCCTGCCCAGTATTTCCCGGCGGTCCTCTTCGGTCAGCAGCCCCCGGCCGGTAAACCATTCCAGCGCAACCCAATTCCAGCACGGTTCGATATTCAGGTAACGGCCCAAACCTCCATAACCGGAAAGCGCCGCCGCCAGACGGCCGTCCCGGTTTAAATACTCCAGCACCCCGGAATCCCCTGTGTAAAGCAGTCCGCGTCGGATTTCCTCCTGCGTGAGCAGTCCCAGACCGTCAATGGCCGCCACAATCTCAAGGCGGCCCATGGCGATCGCCAACGTTGCCGGGCCCATGCCGATGGCATCGATCGGGTATTCCCCTTCCAAACCCAGAGCCGCCTCTCCCACAATTATCCCGTCTGGCCGTTCCTCCAAGCCCCCATCCCGGTACTGCAGCCGTACATTGTACCGGTCCCCTACCCTGCTGTAATAGGAAATATCTGAACTCAGATAGGCTGAACGGGGATTTCGTTTTTGGTTTTCCATTTCCTTCCAAAATTCCAATAATTCGTTTACCAGCGCCAAATTCCCCATCACAATGGCAATTCCTACCAAATTCAAATCCCCTTCGAACTCGTACACCTGATTCCAGAAACGAATCCGCAGCCGCGATTCCAGAAATCTGCCGCCGGAGCTGCGCACTGCCTCCATCAGCAGGCCGTTCGATGTTTCATTTCCCGCCTGGCGCAAAAGACCCGTCTCCTCCTTCATCTGTCCGCGCCGCAGGGCGCAGTAAACCTTTAGCTGGTGGGCGTCCAGTATTTCTTTCTTCTCCTCCCTTTCAGCTTGCTGGTAAAGCTTGGCCTCGCCGTCTGCCGCAGCGCCGCCCGCCTGTCCCGCCGCCAGCGCATACCGGTTGCTTCCCCGGATAAACTGGGCGATCATGTCGTATTTTTCCTGTTCCTCCAGAAATTGCAGCAAGTCCATATACGTGGCCTCTGTCAAATATCCATTGACAAATGCGGCCTCCACCATCGCTTCCGGCAGAAGCCCCCCACAGTGCCCGCAGACCTCCCGCAGCAATTCCAGCCCCTGCGCCGGGGCGCTGCAGGCGCGAAACAGCATCAGCACCTGCCATATCTGTGCACGATCCTCCTTTGCGCATTTGGACAGGTTAATCCGGCTCAAATCCACCCACAGCTTCGCGCTCTGCTCCCGCTCCAACCGCTTTAGGCAGACCTCCATCTCCCTCATCTCCTCCACATCCGGCCGGAGGCTGAAAAAATGCCATCTCAGCAGAGCAGAAATGTCAGTCTTACAATTTGCCAGAAGTTCCGGAAACTCCAGCCAGGCTGCCTCCCCGTACTGCTGCGTCCCTGTTGAATAATGCCGGCTCTCGTGCCAGCCCACTCCCAGCAGAAACGCCCGCAGCTTCCCATAAGCCTCCCCCATGTGATTCCGATACCACAACCTATGGCGGGAAAAATATTGGCAGATTTCCAGCTGGTGCTCCGGCACCTCATCTCTGCGCAGGCATTTTTCCGCCCACAATTCCAGTTCCGCCATATGTGCTTCCCCGCCTGCAGGCTGTACCTGTCTCTCGAACATCAGGTCCGCCAGCGCGCCTCCCCCCATCTCCAACGCGGCGCAAATTGGGATTTTTTCCAATTTCATGTGGAAATGCGCCCACAGCAAATCCCACATCGGCCGGTCGGCCAGGTTGACAGCCCGCTCCATGCGGTACGTCCGATAGAGGCGCCGCCCATATCCTTTCCCGTACTGCCACGGCTTGGGATACCAGCTCCTGCCAGTCCCGCGCACGGTATTCCCCGCCCAGTAAAACGCGGCTTCTCCGCTATTTTCCACCGCAATCCTCACCATTTCCGGATCGCCGGAAAGAATAGCCAGTTCCAGGGGATGGGAATAAAAATTGTACTCCCTGCCAAAGGGATTGAGAAGCGGCTTTAGCTCCCGTTCCCTCCACTGGGGCCAGCCGTGCTCCAGAACCGCGCCCCGCGCCAGCAGCCAGGAAAGGCGCCGGTGATTTCCGGTCAGCACGGCAAACCCTGCCGGCGTCAGTTCAATCTGCCAGCTGCTCGCCCACAATTGCCCGTTCTCCTGTCCGGCCTGAGTGATGCCAAATACTTCCGTGCAGTTGATATCCTTCAACTTCTCAATCTGCATGTAGAACATTTCATCGTCCGCAATGGGCCACACCGGACGGCCTGGTATATTCATATAGGCCAGCTTAATCCGGTCCGGTCCGTGAATCTGCTTCCCAACAGGCCCCACCGCCTGGTAGTACTCCCGCAGGACCGCCTGATCCACGCTCCGTTCCCCCTTGCTGCACCCGTGAAAGAATACGGGACAAAACCCCAGTTCCAGCAGCAGCCGGACAATGTCGCGGCGGCCTGAGAGAATCGCCGTATCCATAAACACGCCGTCCTCATAGATCCCTCGTCCCACCGGCATCCCAAACTTGCTATATTCCAGATATTTCTGATGATACGCCTCCAGCGCCTCCCGTATCTTACCTTCATCCCCTTCGCAGACCGCCATATACAGCTTTACCTGCGGTGAGTTCAGCTCCCACTCATCCCACATGTGGTTTTCTCCTTCCGGGTTTTGATATCCATTTTTTACAGTTTTCCTATTGCGGCGCTCTACTTCCTGGCGTTTTCATCTTGTTTGTTTCTCCCTTTCCGCCATCATGATGTGCTGATCTGCAATTTCCAAACACTTCCTAGTTCCCGGACAGCTCTTTCTCACACTCCCTGCAGATATAGAGCTCTTCACCGAACACGGTTTTCGTCTGGCAGGTCTTTTCCTCCCCGCAGAAACTACAGACAGCCTTCTTACCGCAAGCCGTCAAGCTGAGCGCCGCCAGCACCGCCACAACAATTCTTCCAACCTTCCGCTTCATTGTTCCATTCATCATTTTCTCATCCTCCATAGGTTTTTATTTGGTTCTGATTAAATGACGATTGAAACTGCCGGCCGGTTTTATATTTTTTAAATAATTTAAGCGCACCCCAAATTCATCATTTCCCCTGAAAGGCGCACATAATCCGGGTTTTTGCACAGAGCCAGCACCTTCCAGCAGGCGGAATTGCGGGACATATACTCCAGCGTGACCTCCAGCAGAATCCCCTTGCCGTAAGCGCTCTCTAAAAATTGCAGCATAAATCCGATCTGGCGGTTGACTGCCTGCACCGATTCATCCCGTCCGGCCACGGACAGCGCCCCGGCTCTCAATTTGCCGGAATTGTATACAATATTGCGCAGCAAAATTCCCTGTAACGCCCATTTCACGTCAAAATCAGCCTTGCCGTACTTCCCGGCCAACACCTCAAGATCATTTCCCGCCAGAATGCGCTCCACATCCCCGGTGCCGAACAGGCGGGAATAGGTCCGGTAGTGGTTGACAAAAGCCACGGTGGTCTGCTCGTCCTTGATAAACTGCGCCACCAGCTCCGCGATCACGGCAAAGCCCTGCTCCTCATAGGCGGCCAACACGCCGCTCAAATTGTACCAGTCCCTGGGCGTGACAATCACCTCTCTGTCCCCCAAATCCTCGCAGCGGTAAAAGCAATCCGGGGATGTCTTTAAAAAGGACAGGATGTCCGGGTGAAGCCCGCGCTCCATCCCGTATTCCAGAAACGCCTCCAGGTCCGGTTCAATGCAAATCCGCCTGATCCGGTCCCGTATGGCCGCGGTAAACTCCCGGGCATGGCGGTTATATTGCTTGGGATTACCGCAGAGCACCAGAAGCCAGCCCTCAGGCAGTCTGTGGGCGCCCAGGGCCTTAAATTGCAGAAATCCCAGCATTGCGGGCATCAGGCTGTCGGAGGCGGTATTAAACTCATCCACCAGCAGAATCCCCTCCTTCTGCCCTGCCTCGTAAGCCTCATACACAGGAGCCAGAATCTCGCTCATGGTGTAGCGGGTGGTTTTGCAGGTTTTGCCCGCCCAGGGGATCTCCACGATCTCCGGCAGTCCCAGAGCGGTCTGCCGGACATGGTGGGCGATGCTCACGCTGACAAAGCCGATCCCCAGCTCCCCGGCCGTCTGTTCCACGATCTCCGTCTTGCCCACGCCGGGCGGCCCCACAAGCTCCAGAGGCATCTGCTCCTTCACCGGAATCAGAAACCTTCCCTCCCCGTCCCGCCGCAGGTAACAGGTCACGCTCTCCTTAATCATATCCTTGGCCTTCTTAACCGAAACTGCAAATTCCACCGCAAAAACCTCCTTCTGTCCCATCTGAATTCAAGCCCCCTTTTGGGGTGGAAGGCGCCCTTCCCGGCGCGCCCCCCTCCGGCGGCTCTCCCTGGCTTTCATCCCTGTTGAGCCGGAGGGGAAGCACCCACTCCGGCAGCTGCATTTCACCCGCTCCCCAATCCCCCGCCAGCGCGAACGCCACGTCGAAAGCAGGCTTTCGCTCCGGAAAAATGCCCATGCCGTCGGACAAGTAGATCAGAAGCTTAAAGGGCTGCTCCCTCCCGGACCGGTTCAACTCCTCCATGCGGCGGATCACGGGAATAAAATCCGTGCCCCCGCCCCCGCTGATCCTGCCCTCCGCCAGATACCGCTCCAGCTGGTTGAGGCTGGTGATCCGGTTCTCCCGGCAAATCCGGGAATCCGCCTGAAAAATCAGGATATCCAGCTCCATATTCTCGTAAGTTCTCAGTATATTTGAGGTCTCCCGCAGAAACCGACGGACCGGCTCCCCCTGACAGCTTCCGCTGGTGTCAATGGCAATGGCGATCTGTTTCAGCGCAGGCTGCTCCGTCACCTCCGGCGATTCGATGATCGGGATATTTCCCCAGCAGTCCATGCCGTAGGTATACCAGATATAGTCAATCTCGCCGTCATCCTCCCGGCAGGTCTCCTCCCTGACCAGATACTGCTCCAGAAATTCCCGGTAACTGCGGTGGTTTTCCTCCGCCGCCTCGTAATAACAGGTGAACCCCAGGCTGCCGCCCGAACTCCCCAGCAGCCGGCGGCTGACCTCCGGCCCCGCCATAATCTGCATCGCCTCTATAACCCGCTTCAGCCGTTCAAACCACTGTACGTCGGGCGGAGCGGGAAATGGCTGACCGCTTCCATCCGCGACCGCCTCCCTTCTCCCCTTTCCGCCGTCAGCCGGCCGGTTCTCCGGCTTGACGTCCGCGGACCTGCCCGCGCCCGAACCGGAGCCGGGCCGGCCGGAGTGCGAAGCAACGCCTGTGCCGCTGACGGGCATGGCGGCAATCCGTCCCCAGAGACAGTGATCGTCCACCCGGATCACTTCTCCCAGGTTTTCCATCTCTGCCCGCCGCCCTTCGCTTCCCTTCACCTTCCCGTATAACTCTCTCAAAAAGACGTCCTCCACCCCCGCATGTTCAATTACATTGCAGTACCTCCAGGACAACTCCGGGGCGTCATTTTCCCGCCGCTTTCCCGCCGTATGCTCCAACAGTTGCATATGCAGCCAGCCAGCCTTCAGGTCCGCGCAAATCCCAAACAACAGCCTGTCCCTTTCATCTGGAGGGCACTGTGAGGGATGCCTGCAGATAATATGGCAGACCACGTGAAGATACTCCAGCTCCAACGGCCCGTACCTGCCATCATTTGCTGCCTCGCACACATATTGGGGGCAGTAGAACAGGGTCCGCCCGTCCGTTCCCAGTCCCTCCACAGAGTCCCATACCCTCCATTCAATCGCGTCCAGCACCGGCGAAAGAAATGGGATTCGTTTCATAATCCGGCGCCTCACCGTCCGCATCACCTGTTCCGCCTCCATCCGGCTCCCCTCCTCACCCATCTTATGCCTCCTATTATAGTAAAGAAACCAGCCGGCCGGCAGTTCGCCCGGGCACAGATTTGACTCCCTTTCCTGATCGCCCCTGGAGCTTAACGGGCAGCCCGGCACAAACCTGACAATTTACGCTGAAAATGTCGGATTCATCCATCTATTTCCATCGTAAACCCATATTTCTGAAGGCTTCACAGCAGTCTGCCGGAGCGGTAATCACTTTGATTTTATTGACATTTGCGCGGACGGATCATAGAATTAAAGAAACAGATTTTATTTACAACATCGCGAAGCGACCCCCGCCAACCGCCAGAACGGAGGAAAATTTATGGGAACGGGAATCATCATATGCGGCTTAAATGGCGCTGGAAAGAGCACGCTGGGTAAAGCCCTGGCAGACCAATTAAAATTCCATTTAATTGATATCGAGGACCTGTATTTTCCCAAGACAGATCCTCTCTCGCCTTACGCCACCCCCCGCACCGGAGAGGAAGTGGGAAAGCTCCTTTTCAGCGAGATGACAGCACATAAAAATTTTGTCTTTACTTCCGTAAAAGGGGACTATGGAGAATCCGTCAATTCTTTTTTCCAGTATGCCATACTCATTGAAGTTCCCAAAGACCTCAGGATGCAGCGTGTTAAAAATCGCTCTTTTCAGAAATTTGGCAAGCGGATGCTGCCGGGAGGAGATTTACATGACCAGGAAGAACGCTTCTTTCATCTCGTCGAATCCAGAGCAGAGAATCTTGTTAAAGAATGGGTGAAATCTTTAAAATGTCCTATTATACGAGTAGATGGGACAAAATCCATTGAAGAAAATACAATGCTTATAATCGCAAAAATGCACCGTCTGGGGTCAGAAGCCGCACTGCGTGGTCTCAAGCCCCAGCGCAGTACGGCGGCACGCCCGCCCAAACGCATCTAAAAGAAGCGGCCTGCTCCCTAGCAGACCGCCTCTCAACAAATCTCTCAAATCTCAAAGCTCCGGCTTACTCCTCGCCGCCGTCCTCAGCCTCGTCGGCCTCATCCGGCACCGGCTCATCCTCAGCCTCTTCCATGTCGTCGATATCCAGCACTTCCTCGGCCACATTGTCCTCGTTGATGGCGCTGTTCTCATCCGGTTCCTGGGCCGTAACCTCCTCGTCGTCCTCAGAGAGCACGATCTCGTCGTCAATCAGCTCGGTATCCAGCTTCACCTTGCGGTAACGCTTCATACCGGTACCAGCCGGGATCGGCTTACCGATGATGACGTTCTCCTTCAGACCGATCAGGTGATCGATCTTACCGTTGATGGCCGCCTCGGTCAGAACCTTAGTGGTCTCCTGGAAGGACGCCGCGGACAGGAAGGAATCCGTCGCAAGGGATGCCTTGGTAATACCCAGCATAACCTGCTTGCCCTCGGCGGGCTTCTTGCCCTCCGCAATCAGAGCCTCGTTCATCTCGTTGTAATCCAGTACGTCCATGGAAACGCCCGGCAGCACGTCGCTGTCGCCGCTCTCCTCCAGCTTCACCTTCTTCAACATCTGATGAACAATCATCTCAATATGCTTATCGTTGATCTCCACGCCCTGTAAGCGGTACACGCGCTGCACTTCCTGGATCATGTAATCCTGCACCGCGCGGACGCCCTTGATCTTCAAGATGTCGTGGGGGTTCACGCTACCTTCGGTCAGCTCGTCGCCGGCCTCCAGCACCTGTCCGTCCATCACCTTGATTCTGGAGCCGTAGGGGATCAGATACGTCTTGGAATTGCCGTTCTCCTCGTCGGTCACGGTAATCTCGCGCTTCTTCTTGGTGTCCTTGATGGCAACGGTGCCGCCGAACTCGGTGATGATCGCCAGGCCCTTGGGCTTACGCGCCTCAAACAGCTCCTCTACACGGGGAAGACCCTGTGTGATATCGCCGCCGGCCACGCCGCCGGTATGGAACGTACGCATGGTCAGCTGGGTTCCGGGCTCACCGATGGACTGAGCGGCGATGATTCCAACCGCCTCACCTACCTGCACGGGCTGTCCGGTGGCCATGTTGGCGCCGTAGCACTTGGCGCAGACACCGATGTGGGACTTACAGCTCAGCACGGTACGAATCTTAACGGACTTGCGTCCGGTCTTATTTAACACCTTCATCACAGCGGCGGCGCGCTTGGGCGTCACCATGTGGTTGGCCTTCACCACAACCTCGCCGGTATCCGGGTCGGTGATGGTCTCGGCGATATAGCGTCCGGTGATACGCTCCTCCAGCTCCTCGATCACCTCGTTGCCGTCCATGAAGGATTTGATCTCCATAAAGGGAATGTCTCTTCCCTCGCAGCAGTCCACCTCGCGGATGATCAGGTCCTGGGAAACGTCAACCAGACGTCTGGTCAGGTAACCTGAGTCGGCGGTACGCAGAGCCGTATCGGACAGACCTTTACGCGCTCCGTGAGCGGAGATGAAGTACTCCAGTACGTCCAGACCTTCACGGAAGTTGGACTTGATGGGCAGCTCGATGGTGTGACCGGTGGTATCGGCCATCAGTCCGCGCATTCCGGCCAGCTGCTTGATCTGCTTGTCGGAACCACGGGCTCCGGAGTCAGCCATCATGTAGATGTTGTTGTACTTATCCAGGCCGGTCAGCAGGTCGTGGGTCAGCTGATCATCCGTGTTCTTCCAGGTCTCGATAACCTCTTTGTAACGCTCTTCCTCGGTGATCAGACCGCGGCGGTAGTTCTTCGCGATGCGGTCCACGGTGGCCTGGGCGTCCGCGATCAGCTGCGGCTTGCTCTCAGGCACGGTCATATCGGAAATGGAAACGGTCATGGCCGCGCGGGTGGAGTACTTGTATCCGATGGCCTTGATGTCGTCCAGGGTCACAGCCGTCTGGGTTGCGCCGTGCACGTTGATAACCTTTTCCAGAATCTGCTTTAACTGCTTCTTCGCCACGTGGAAGTCAACTTCCAGGTTCAGCTCGTTCTCCGGCACGCTGCGGTCCACGAAGCCCAAATCCTGCGGAATGATCTCATTGAAAATGAAACGTCCGATGGTGGATTCGATGATACCGGTTTTCACAGTGCCGTCGGGCATGGTCTTGCTCACGCGGACCTTGACCCTGGAGTGAAGTGTGGCCGCTTTATTCTCATAGGCCAGAATGGCTTCGTTTACGCTCTTGAACATCATACCCTCGCCCACGGCTCCGGGACGCTCCTGGGTCAGGTAATAGATACCCAGAACCATATCCTGGGACGGAACGGCCACGGGGCCGCCGTCGGAGGGCTTCAACAGGTTGTTGGGGCTGAGCAGCAGGAAACGGCACTCCGCCTGGGCCTCCACGGACAGGGGCAGATGAACCGCCATCTGGTCGCCGTCAAAGTCCGCGTTGAACGCGGTACAAACCAGGGGATGCAGCTTGATGGCCTTACCCTCTACGAGGATGGGCTCGAATGCCTGAATACCCAGTCTGTGCAGCGTAGGAGCGCGGTTTAACATCACGGGATGCTCCTTGATTACGTCCTCCAGCACATCCCAAACCTCGGACTGCAGGCGCTCAACCATTTTCTTCGCGTTTTTGATATTGTGAGCGGTTCCGTTGGAGACCAGCTCCTTCATCACGAAGGGCTTAAACAGCTCGATGGCCATCTCCTTGGGAAGTCCGCACTGGTAAATCTTAAGCTCGGGTCCAACCACGATAACGGAACGTCCGGAGTAGTCCACGCGCTTGCCCAGAAGGTTCTGGCGGAAACGTCCCTGCTTACCCTTTAACATATCGGAGAGGGACTTTAACGCGCGGTTTCCGGGGCCGGTCACAGGCCTGCCGCGGCGGCCGTTGTCGATCAGCGCGTCCACAGCCTCCTGCAGCATGCGCTTCTCGTTGCGGACAATGATATCCGGGGCGCCCAGCTCCAAAAGTCTGGCCAGACGGTTATTGCGGTTGATAATTCTTCTGTACAGGTCGTTCAGATCGGAGGTGGCGAAACGGCCGCCGTCCAGCTGAACCATGGGGCGGATATCCGGCGGGATCACAGGGATCACGTCCATGATCATCCACTCGGGGCGGTTGCCGGAGTTTAAGAACGCCTCCACAACCTCCAAACGCTTGATTATGCGCGCCCGCTTCTGCCCGGTGGCGTCGTTTAACGCCTTGCGCAGCTCCGCGGAATCCTTCTCCAGGTCAATGGCCCGGAGCAACTCCTGGACAGCCTCGGCGCCCATTCCCACGCGGAAGCCGCCGGTGCCGCCGTATTTCTCCACCTCTTCCCGGAACTCCTTCTCGGAGAGCACCTGCTTATACTGCAGGCTGGTGGAACCGGGATCCAGCACGATATAGGAAGCGAAGTACAGGACTTTCTCCAAGGTTCTGGGAGAAATATCCAGAATCAGTCCCATCCGGCTGGGAATACCCTTGAAATACCAGATATGGGAAACGGGAGCGGCCAGCTTGATGTGGCCCATGCGCTCTCTTCGCACGCTTGCCTTCGTCACCTCTACGCCGCAGCGGTCGCAGATAACACCTTTGTAACGAATCTTCTTGTATTTACCACAATGACACTCCCAGTCCTTGCTGGGTCCGAAGATCCGCTCGCAGAACAGACCGTCCTTCTCCGGCTTTAAGGTCCTGTAGTTGATGGTCTCCGGCTTTTTCACCTCGCCGTGAGACCACTCCAGAATCTTGTCGGGGGAGGCCAGGCCAATCTTAATCGCATCAAATGTCATCGGATGATAAGTTTCATTAGTTTCCGGCATGAGCTATACTCCCTTCTATTATTCTTCTTCACCGTCGTCAGCGAGATCGTCCACATCGTCGACCAGATCCACGTCGTCGTCCAAGGTATACTCGTCGTCCTCAATGACCTCGGAAACCTCTTCCTCCACGCTCACCAGCTCGTTGTTTTTGAATTCCTGCTCCTGGTATCCGTAAGCCCCGAGAGGCTCCTCGGCGTTCACCCGGCGGTCGCCCTCCAGCAGGGCCCGCAGCTCGGTATCGCCGTAGTCGATGTTCTCGGCCATTTCCACTTCCGTTCCGTCGTCGCGCAGCACCTGTACGTCCAGGCCCAGAGACTGCATCTCCTTGAGCAGAACCTTGAAGGACTCGGGCACGCCCGGCTCCGGAATGTTCTCGCCCTTGATGATGGCCTCGTAGGTCTTGACACGGCCCACAACGTCGTCGGATTTCACGGTCATGATCTCCTGCAGTGTGTAGGAAGCGCCGTACGCCTCCAGAGCCCAAACCTCCATCTCACCGAAACGCTGGCCGCCGAACTGCGCTTTACCGCCCAGAGGCTGCTGGGTAACCAGGGAGTAGGGGCCGGTAGAACGGGCATGGATCTTGTCGTCTACCAGATGGTGCAGCTTCAGGTAATGCATGTGTCCGATGGTAACGGCTCCGTCGAAGAACTCGCCGGTCCGTCCGTCGCGCAGGCGCACCTTACCGTCGCGGCTGATGGGCACACCCTTCCAGAGCTCGCGGTGTTCCAGGTTGGAACCCAGATAATCCATCACCTCGGGCCTGATCAGGTCTTTATATTTTGTCTCAAATTCCTCCCAGGAAAGGTTCACGTAATCGTTGGCCAGTTCCAGGGTATCCTGAATGTCGTTCTCGTTTGCGCCGTCGAAGATCGGGGTGGAAACGTTGAAGCCCAGCGCCTTGGCTGCAAGGCTTAAGTGGATCTCCAGTACCTGTCCGATATTCATACGGGACGGCACGCCCAGGGGGTTCAGCACGATGTCAAGCGGACGTCCGTTGGGCAGGAAAGGCATATCCTCCACCGGCAGCACGCGGGACACAACACCCTTGTTTCCGTGACGTCCTGCCATCTTATCGCCCACGGAAATTTTACGCTTCTGGGCAATGTAGATGCGGACAGTCTCGTTCACGCCGGGCGCCAGCTCGTCGCCGTTCTCTCTGGTAAATACCTTGGCATCCACGATGATGCCGTAGGCGCCGTGGGGCACCTTTAAGGAGGTGTCGCGGACCTCTCTGGCCTTCTCGCCGAAGATGGCGCGCAGCAGGCGCTCCTCCGCGGTCAGCTCGGTCTCGCCCTTGGGCGTTACCTTTCCGACCAGGATATCTCCCGCGCGGACCTCAGCGCCGATGCGGATGATTCCGCGCTCGTCCAGATCCTTCAAAGCGTCCTCGCCCACGCCGGGCACGTCGCGGGTGATCTCCTCCGGTCCCAGCTTAGTGTCGCGGGCCTCAGCCTCGTACTCCTCGATGTGGATGGAGGTGTAGACGTCCTCCTGTACCAGGCGCTCGGACAGCAGAACCGCGTCCTCGTAGTTGTAGCCTTCCCAGGTCATAAAGCCGATCAGCGGGTTCTTGCCCAGCGCGATCTCGCCCTGAGCCGTGGACGGTCCGTCTGCGATCACCTCGCCGGCCTCCACGTGGTCGCCCTTGTATACGATAGGCTTCTGGTTGTAGCAGTTGCTCTGGTTGCTTCTCTTGAACTTGGTCAGGTGGTAAATGTCCTTGTTTCCGTCGGAATCACGCTTGATGATGATCTCGTTGGAAGCGGAGCGGGTCACCACGCCGGCGTTCCTTGCCAGCACGCACACGCCGGAGTCAACGGCGGCCTTGCCCTCGATACCGGTGCCCACAGCGGGGGCCTCGGTGGTCAGAAGCGGCACGGCCTGACGCTGCATGTTGGATCCCATCAGCGCGCGGTTCGCATCGTCGTTCTCCAGGAAGGGAATCATGGCCGTAGCCACGGAGAACACCATCTTGGGGGATACGTCCATCAGGTCGATGGTTTTTTTCTGGAATTCGGATGTCTCTGTGCGGAAACGTCCGGACACGTTGTTGTGAACAAAGTGGCCGTCCTCGTCCAGGGCTTCGTTCGCCTGGGCCACCACGAAATTATCCTCCTCGTCTGCGGTCAGGTAAACCACCTCGTCCGTTACCCTGGGGTTAGCCGGGTCCGTGGTCTTATCCACCACGCGGTAGGGGGCCTCGATGAAGCCGTACTGGTTCACCCGGGCGTAGGTCGCCAGGGAGTTGATCAGACCGATGTTGGGACCCTCGGGGGTCTCGATGGGGCACATGCGGCCGTAATGGGTGTAGTGTACGTCTCGCACCTCGAATCCGGCGCGGTCTCTGGACAGGCCGCCGGGGCCCAGGGCGGACAGACGCCGCTTGTGGGTCAGCTCAGCCAGAGGGTTGTTCTGGTCCATGAACTGGGACAGCTGGGAGCTTCCGAAGAACTCCTTCACCGCCGCGGTCACGGGCTTGATATTGATCAGGGACTGGGGCGTAATTCCGTCCATGTCCTGGGTTGTCATACGCTCTCTGACCACGCGCTCCATACGGGATAAGCCGATGCGGTACTGGTTCTGCAGCAGCTCGCCAACCGCGCGGATACGGCGGTTGCCCAGATGGTCGATGTCGTCGGCATTTCCCACTTCCTCTTCCAGGTGCATATTATAGTTGATGGAAGCGATGATATCTTCCTTGGTGATATGCTTGGGAATCAGGTCGTGGATATTCTTGCGGAGCGCTTCCTTCAAAGCCTCCGTGTCCTCGGTGCCAGCTTCTGCCAGGATAGCTGCCAGCGCCGGGTAATATACTAACTCGGTAACGCCCACTTCCTCGGGGTCGAAGGACACATACGCAGCCAGGTCCACCATCATGTTGGATAAAACCTTCTGCTTTCTGGTGGGGCCGTCCACCCACACGAAGGGAACAGCGCAGTTCTGAATCTGGGCCGCCAGGTTCTTATCCACCTTGGTGCCGGCCTCCGCCAGAATCTCGCCGGTGGAGGTGTCCACCACGTCCTCTGCCAGGGTCTGGCCGTTTAAGCGGTTCTTAAACGACAGCTTCTTGTTGAATTTATAGCGGCCAACCTTCGCCAAATCGTATCTTCTGGGGTCAAAGAACATACTATTTAACAGGCTCTCTGCGCTGTCAACGGATAAGGGCTCACCGGGGCGGATCTTCTTATATAACTCTAATAAGCCATCCTGGTAGTTGTCAGAGGTGTCCTTACCAAAGCTGGCCAGCAATTTGGGTTCTTCGCCAAACAGATCGAGAATTTCAGCGTTCGTGCCATAGCCCAGTGCGCGGATCAGCACGGTTACCGGAACCTTGCGGGTTCTGTCCACACGCACATAGAATACGTCATTGGAATCAGTCTCGTACTCCAGCCACGCTCCGCGGTTGGGAATCACCGTGCAGGTGAACAGCTCCTTGCCGACCTTGTCATGACCGATGCCGTAGTAGATACCAGGGGAACGCACTAACTGGCTGACAATAACACGCTCGGCACCGTTGATCACGAATGATCCGGTATCCGTCATCAGAGGCAGGTCGCCCATGAAAATCTCGTGTTCATTCATTTCATCTTTATCTTTGTTGTACAGTCTTACCTTTACCTTTAGTGGTGCGGCGTAAGTTGCATCCCGCTCTTTACACTCCTCGATGGTGTATTTGACATCATCCTTGCAAAGTGTAAAGTCAACGAATTCCAGACTCAGGTGACCCGCAAAGTCTGCAATCGGAGAGATATCATCAAAAGCTTCCTTCAGTCCTTCTTTTAAGAACCAGGTTTGGCATCTCAAGAACTTCTTTCTGTCTTGAGTAGCTCATTCTTACGCTTTTCCCGGCCGGTACCGGACGTATTCTGCTTTTCTCCATTGACGTTTTCACCCCTGTTTTCTTTAATCATTGTAACAGTGTACGCGTCCATATTTTCCAAAAAAAGACACGCGGTTACGTTTCGTTCCAAAATTGGGCAGAATTGGGCGCAAAAAGCCCACCTTGCCACAATAGTGCACACTCCATAATATCATAGCCTTGTCAAGGTGTCAAGCATTTTTTGCTTGCATTTCCATTACAGAAATGATATACTATTATAGAATGTCTTTTGGGCACGTGAAACATTTAACCAGGGGACAAGCTTTATATTAATAAGGTTGGAGGTATTTTTATGCCCACACTGCAAATTGTTTTAAACGTTGTACTTGTCATTCTTGTGATTGCCGTCATCATTCTGGCTATTCTCTATTTTATGGGGAACAAGCTCCAGAAGCGCCAGGTGGAGCAGCAGGCGTTAATCGATGCGGCGGCCCAGACCGTTTCCCTACTGGTTATCGACAAGAAGAAAATGAAGATCACGCAGGCCGGACTTCCCAAGATGGTAGTCGACCAGACGCCCAAGTATATGCGCTGGGCCAAGGTGCCGATCGTGAAGGCCAAGATCGGTCCCAAGGTGATGACCCTGATGGCGGATGAGCGCGTTTTCCAGTCCCTTCCGGTAAAGACTGAGGCCAAGGTGGTTATGAGCGGAATTTACATAACCCAGATCAAGAGCGTGCGCGGCGGCGCGGTTCCGGCTCCGGCCAAGAAAAAGGGATTTTTTGCAAGGTTCAAACGGGATAAGAAGAAAAAAGACGAGACAAAGAAATGATGGACAGATCAGAAGCTGTCGCAGACACGGATACATCCGTGGAAGCGGCAGCTTCTTTTTTTTGAATACAATGGGCCGCTGGCAAAGCCTGCGGGCGATTGTTGTTGGATATCCGACAATTTGGTTAATTTTTCATCGTCAATCTTTAGATTAGTAAATTTTTGTAATAAAGTCTGATAATTATTTAATTATTTCATTTTCTATTTACATTTTAATGGATTGTGTTATAATGAATGAACAAATCTGCATATGGAGGTGAAATTGTTATGAAAATAACAGCAGCAGTTGTGCGGGAGAAAGGGCAGCCCTTTCAGTTTGAAGAGTTAGAACTGCAGGACCCCCGCGAAGGCGAGGTAATGGTAAAAATCGTTGCCAGCGGGGTCTGCCATACAGATGAGGTGGCGCAGCAGCAGATGATTCCGGTCCCGCTTCCCGCGGTGCTGGGACACGAGGGCTGCGGAATCGTGGAGAAGGTGGGCCCCGGCGTCACCGAATTCGAGCCTGGGGATCACGTGGTGTTTTCCTTCGGTTCCTGCGGCCATTGCGACAATTGCCTGGCGGGAAGGCCTTACGCATGCGAAAATTTTAACGCGATCAACTTCGGCGGCGTCATGAGCGACGGCACCAAGCGCCTGTCCAAGGACGGACAGGAGGTATCCTCCTTTTTCGGCCAGTCCTCCTTCGCCACCTACTCCGTGGTCCACAAGAACAGCATCATCCGCGTGGATCAGGATCTGAATCTGGAGATCCTGGGCCCCTTAGGCTGCGGCATCCAGACCGGCGCGGGCGCGGTCTTAAACCGTCTTAAGCCCGGCATGGGCTCCAGCCTGGTGGTGTTCGGCTGCGGCACGGTGGGCATGAGCGCCATCATGGCGGCGCACCTGTGCCCGTGCAAAAACATCATTGCCGTCAGCGGCAACGAGGAGAGCCTGGCCTTAGCCAAAGAGCTTGGCGCAACCCACGGCATCAACCGCAAAACCTGCGGCGACGTGGTGGCCGAGATCAAGAAGATCACCGACGGCGGCGCGGACTACGCCATCGATACCAGCGGCGTGCCGGACATGGTAAAAAAGGCCCTGGCCAGCGTGAAATTCCTGGGCACCGCCGTGGTTCTCGGCGTCACAGGCGACCTGACCATCAACGTCCAGGCGGAGCTGATGGGCGAGGGCAAGTCCTTAATCGGCATCGTGGAGGGCGACTCCAACCCGAAGCTGTTCATTCCCCAGTTAATTTCCTATTATAAAGAGGGTCGTTTCCCATTTGACCGCCTGATCCACGTCTATGATTTCAACGACATCAACGAGGCGTTCCACGCCTCACACAGCGGCAAGGTGATCAAGGCCCTGCTGAAAATGAACTAGGAGGTACGTTCTATGGAATATCAGTTGTACATAAATGGAAAATGGAAAAATACGGTAACTGGTTCGGTTGTCCCGGATATCAACCCGGCTGACGGCTCCGTGTACGCCCAGGTGCATTTTGCGGGCAAGGCCGAGGTGGAGGAGGCCATCGCCGCGGCGGACAGCGCCTGGAAGCCCTGGGCCGCTACGCCCGCAGCCGACAAGGAGCTGATTCTCCTGAAGGCCGGCGACTGGATGCAGGAACATATCGACGAGGTGGCGGCGGCGCTGATGGACGAGAGCGGCTCCGCCTTCGGAAAGGCCTACTTTGAGGCCGGGTTCGCGGTGGACCTATTCCGGGCCGCCGCCGGCGAATGCCGCCGGGTGTTCGGTGAGATTCAGCAGCAGGCTCCCGGGGAAATCTCCATGATCCGCCGGCTTCCCTTCGGCGTGGTGGCCGGAATCGCCCCCTTCAACTTCCCGCTGCTGCTGGCCTTGAAAAAGGTCGTATTCGCCCTGGCCGCGGGCAACACCTTTGTCTTAAAGCCGGCCAGCGCCACCCCGGTATCCGGAGTGATGATCGCCAAAGCGCTGGACGCGGCCGGTCTGCCCGCGGGCGTATTCAACCTGGTCCCCGGCTCCGGCGAGGCGGTGGGCAACCGCCTGGTGGATGATCCGCGGGTCAAGATGGTGGCCTTCACCGGCTCCACCGCCGTGGGCAAAGGCATCGCCGCCAAGGCGTCCGTGCTGTTCAAAAAGTATTCCCTGGAGATGGGCGGCAAAAACCCGCTGATTCTGCTGAAAGACTTCGATCTGGACCAGGCGGTGCGCATCGCCGGTTTCGGAGCGTTTTTCCACCAGGGGCAAATCTGTATGTGCACCTCCCGCCTGATCGTGGAGGAGCCGGTGTACGGCGAATTCTGCGAGAAATTCACGGCCTACGCAAAGACCATGAAGGTGGGGGACCCCCATGAGATGGACACGGTGATCGGGCCTCTGATCAAGCAGGAACAGTGCGCCATCATCGACAGCCAGATCGAGGACGCCGTGTCCAAGGGCGCCGTGCTTCTGACCGGGGGCACCCATGAGGGGAATTATTACCAGCCCACGGTGTTAAAGGACGTGACGCCGGATATGCGCATCTTCTACGAGGAGAGCTTCGGACCGGTCACCTCCATTATCAGGGCCAGAGACCCGGAGGACGCGGTGAGACTCTGCAACGACAACGAATACGGCCTGTCCTCCTCCCTGCTGACCAACGACCTCTCGAAGGCCATGGAACTGTCCCTTGCCATGGAGGCCGGGATGGTTCACATCAACAACGCCACCGTGTCCGACAACTCCACCGTAGCCTTCGGCGGCGTGAAGAACAGCGGCGTGGGACGCGAGGGCGGCTCCTACTCCATCGATGAGTTTACTGAGCTTAAATGGATTACGGTGCAGTATACGCGGGCGCAGCTTCCGTTTTAACGCTGGTGGAACCGGCGGATGCATTTCCGCTTAAGCGCAGAAAAACCAGCTGGAATGGTCTGAACAGAGGCCATTCCGGCTGGTTTTGTGTTATATATTATATGCATTAAATCGCTTTAGAGCGCCTTCAGAATCCTTCCCAGAGCGTTAAAGGCCGTTGTGAACGCTTCCTCTCCGTCCATTTTCCGCATCCCCTGCAGACTTGCGCCCTCGCGTTCCAGGCCCTTTAAGCCCTCGAACTCCGTCAGGTGGGGCTCTAAGGACACAAAGCCCCGGTAGCCGCTGCTAATCAGGTCGCCGAGAATCTCCCCGATCCGCCCGTCGCCCTCCCCGGCCGGCACGATGGTTCCGTCCGCGATGCGCGCATCCTTGATGTGCACATACTCGATAAAGGGCTTTAGGGTTTCGTACGCCTGCTTGACATTCTGCCCGCACTGGATAAAGTTTGCAAAGTCAAAGACCGCCCGGAAGCTGTCCCCGTAGAATTCGTCCATCAGCAGGCGGCAGCGGTCCGCGCTGTCGCCGTAGATGTCCTTCTCGTTCTCGTGGAGCAGAACCACCTCCTGAGTCCGGGCGTAGGACACCATGGCGCCCATGCGCTCGAACACCTGGGCACGGTAGTCGTCGGCCCGCGCCCCTTCAGGGATGAAAAAGCTGAACATGCGGATATAGCGCGTATCCAGAATATGGGCCAGCTCCACCACGTGCTTGAAATGCTCAAAATGGCCGGAAAATTCCTTGGTGATCTCGATCTTTCCGATGGGGGAGGCCAGGGATGAGACGCTGATTCCGCCGCCGTCAAGGCGCCGCTTGATCTCCCGCGCCTCGGCCTCGGAATACGTGTCGATCCCACGCTTGTCCACCCCGCGGATTTCCATGTACTTCATACCCAGGCGGTTTAAAACCTCGATCTGGCGGTTAAAATCCGGCGATATTTCGTCCGCAAAGCCGGACAGGAGAACATTTCCCATAGCCGCCTCCTCTTACAGGTACTCGCCAAAGCCCATGTCGCGGATGTTCTTCACGCTGGTGCGGATGCAGTCGAAGGGATCCCTGCCGTAGGTCTGGTCCTGCTCGATGGGCAGATAGATGGCGCCGCCCTTCACCGAGGCCTCGATGATCGCCTTCATGTCCAGGTTGCCCTCGCCGATCTCCGCGAACTGGATGCACTGCTCCCGGTGGAAAATCTCCTGGGACGGCTCGCCGTCCGGGAAGTAGATGCGGTAATCCTTTAAGTGCACCATGTCCTCTCTCCCGGCCAGGCGCTCGATCCACTTTACCGGATCGTTGCCCGCGCGCTGAATCCAATGCACGTCGATCTCAAAGCCCACCAGCTCCGGGTCCGTGTTCTCCACCAGCAGCTCGAAGCCGGTCTTGCCGTTAAATTTCTCAAACTCAAAGTGATGGTTGTGGTAGTACAGCTTTAAGCCCTGCTCCTTTAACAGCCTGCCGTAGCGGTTTAAATCCTCGGCCGCCTTGTAGTAGCCCTCCTCGCTGTGGATACAGATTCTGGGAATCAGGGAATCCCGCACATAGGTCACGCCCAGGCGCTTGTTGGCCTCGATGATGCGCTCTAAATCCCGCTCAATGTCAAAGCCCTTGGCGTTTGGCCCGAACAGGGGCTTGTAGTTTAAGCTGGTGGACATCACGGTCACGCCGTGCTTCGCGGATGCCTCCAGGGTCCGGTCGATGAACTCGTCCGTCATGTCCACCTGGGACAGCTCAAAGTAGGAAAGCCCGGCCTCCTTCACCCGCTCAAAGGTGTAGTCCGGCCCCTTGTCCCACATAATCGTTTTCACCATGGACATGTTGAGCGCAATTTTCGGCGCTCCTTTTCTCGCTTCACTCATGTTCTTCCATCTCCTTCCACATAATGGTTCTGCCTTCCAGGGAGGACCTGCGGATCGCCTCGATCAGCGGGATCACCTTGTCCTCCTGGATGCTCACGCAGGTGTCCTCTCCCCCGGCCAGGGTCTCGTAAAAGCCGCGGATCAGCTCCACGTGGCTGGCTCCGTAGTAAGCCTTTGAACCCGGCAGGCGGCGGTCGCGCACCAGCAGGGTTTTCTCATTCTCATTGTCCGCAGGCGCGTAGTACAGCCCGTAATCCTTGATGGTAAAGCTGCCCTTCTCGCACACGGCCTGCACCTCGATGCTGGAGTTCTTCACATAGGTGACGGTTCCGAAAAAGGTCCCGGTCACACCGTTCTCAAACTCGATGTGGGCGTTGGCCGTGTCCTCCACCTCGATCTCCTTGTGCAGCAGGTTGCAAATCTGCCCGTTCACGGAGACGATGGGGCCGCCCAAAAGCTGCAGTTGGTCCAGGGTGTGGATCGCCTGGTTGATCATGCAGCCGCCGCCGGCCTGGGCCATGCTGGCCCGCCAGGGGGAGGCGTTGTAATACCCCATGTTCCGGGACCAGATGGCCACGCCCTTGACGCCCAGAAGCTTTCCGTACTCCCCGGAACCGATCAGCTCCCGCAGCTTCACAAAGGTGGGATTCAAGCGGTTCTGGAAGCAGACCGCCAGCTTAAAATCGTACTCCCGGTCCAGGGCCTGCATCTGTCTCAGCTCGGCGGTGTTCATGGTGCTGGGCTTCTCCAGCAGCACGTTGATCCCCCGCTTCGCGCAGGCTTTGGTGACGGGCAGGTGCAGGTAGTGGGGCAGGCAGATATGCACTGCGTCCAGTTGCTCCCGGTCCAGCATCTCCTCGTAATTCTCATAGAAATGAACTCCCTCGGCAAGCTCGTCCCGTTTCTCAGGCTTCACGTCGCACACCGCGGTCAATTCCACGTTATCCAGCTGCGCCAGGGCGTTGCGGTGGGTCCTGGACACGGTTCCTAATCCGATAATCCCTGTCTTAAATTTCATCACGCCTCGCCCTGCTCCTTCCGAACCCTCTCCTGCAGCTTCTCATAGAACAAATCTCCGTCCACCGGAATCTCCACGGTGCGTCCCAGCCAGTCGGACAGGAACATGGCGTTGGCGATCTCCACCGCCTTCACGCCCTCCGCGCCGGGGGCGATCAGCTTCTCGCCGCGCAGAATCGCGCCCGTAAAGTTGATCAGCACGTCGATGTGCTGCTGGTCCCAGTTCTCCGGGCACTCGAAGCTCTCCTCGGTGTAAAGCTTTTCGCCGGTCTGCCCCTTCACCAGGGCCAGCATCTGGCGGAAGTCCAGCTCGTGGTTCAGCACGTCCTCGGGCTTGTTGAGCTTCTTGACCGTCACGGTCTTGCTGTCGGTGATGATGATCTTGCCGTTGTCGCCGTGGATTTCCAGACGGTCTGTGCCCAGGGCGTCGTGGGTGCAGGTGATGAAGGTGCCGCTGGCGCCGTTCTCGTACTCAAAATAGGCGGTCACGTCGTCCTCCACCGTGATGTCCCGGTGGGAACCGTACTTCAAATGGGCCTGCATATTGATGGGCATACCGCACAGCCACTGGAGCAGATCCAGCTGATGGGGGGCCTGGTTCACCAGCACGCCGCCGCCCTCGCCGGCCCAGGTCGCTCTCCAGGCGCTGGAGTCGTAATATTTCTGGGTTCTCCACCAGCTGGTGATCATCCAGCTCACCCGGCGGATATTTCCGATGGTCCCCTCCTCCAGGATCGCCTTCACCTTCTGGTAAAGAGGATTCATTCTCTGGTTGAACATCATGCCGAACACCAGCTCCGGCTTCTTCGCCGCGGCCTCGTTCATGGCTTTGATCTGGTTTACATACACGCCGGCGGGCTTTTCCACCATCACGTGGAGATCACGCTCCAGAGCGGCGATGGCCATCTCCGGGTGCAGGTAGTGGGGCACGGCGATCACAACCGCATCCACGGCGCCGCTGTCCAGCAAATCCAGGTAATTGTCGTAAATCTTAACGTCGGCGGGCAGGTTCTCCTTCGCCCAGCTTCTGCGCGCCTCGTCGATGTCGCATACCGCGGTCAGGCAGGCGCCCTCGATCCGGTTGTTCACAAGCCAGCCGCAGTGGCTGGTTCCCATATTTCCGATACCGATCATACCAAAACGTACTTGATTCATATTGTGCAAATCTCCTTTCTCGTCAACCCTTTACGCCCGCTGAGGCAAAGCTCTCGATGAAATATTTCTGCGTAAACAAAAACAATGCGATCAGCGGAATCAGGGACACGGTGGCACCCGCCATGATCAGCGCGTAGTTCGTGGAGGCGTCCTCCTGGAAGCGCTGCAGACCGACGGTCAGGGTGAACAGTTTGTCGTTGGACAAAAAGACCAACGGATTGATGTAGTCGTTCCAGGACCAGGTGAAGGCCAAAAGCAGCGCGGTCATCAGGCCCGGCTTGGCAAGGGGCAGAATCAGTTTGAGAAAGATCGTGGGATGGGAGGCTCCGTCGATGTAGGCGGCCTCCGTGTACTCATACGGAATCTGCATGAACACCTGCCGCATCAGCAGCACGCCGAACACGGAAAACAGTCCCGGCATAATCAGCGCCAGATGTGTGTTGGTGATGTGCAGCTGGGAAAAATAGATGTATTTGGGCAGAAGCAGCACCTGTCCGGGAATCATCATGGTGGACAGATACAGGGTGAACAAAAACTTTTTCCCCCTGAAATTCAGCCTGGCGAAGGCGTAGGCCGCCATGGTGGTAATGCACAGCTCCCCGACGATGGTGGTGAACGTCACTTTGATGGAATTCAGATAATATCCCGGGAAATCGCTCTTGGTAAACACTGTGACATAGTTCTGGAAATTCCACTTTTTCGGGATCAGGCGCACCGGAAACTCCATCACATCGATCTCGTATTTAAAGGAGGTGGAAAGCATCCACAAAAACGGGAATATGAAAACCAGCGCCAGGGCTCCCACAATAACCGTCGTGATGATTCTGGCCATCAGCCGTTTGTTTTTATAAGTCATCTCGTCCCTCCTAATACGTAAACTTTTCTTCCAGTTTTTGTAAAACCGAGGAGAAAGCAAAGATCACAAGGAACAGGATAATCGCCACCGCGGCCGCATAGCCGATCTTGTACTCCTTGAACGCATAGTAATAGATGCTCTGCACCAGCACGGTGGTGGAAAATCCCGGGCCGCCCTCTGTGATAATATTCACCTGGTCGAAGATTTTAAAGGAGTTGATAGTCGCCAGGGTGATGCAGAAGAAAATACTGGACGACATCATGGGAATGGTGATGCGGAAGAAGGTCTGGAAGGCGTTGGCCCCGTCCACAGCCGCGGACTCGTAAACCTCCTTGGACAGCCCCTGCATATTGGCTAAGAGAATGATACAGTAATATCCCACATCGTGCCAGACGGACATCATGATGATGCCCTTGAGCGCCCAGTCGGAGCTGATGAACCACTTGGGCGGGTTTGCCACATGGAATACGTTGGCAAGGATGCCGTTTACCGGACCGTTGTCCGGGTAGAGCAGTACCATCCACACCGTGGCAACGGATACCAGGGAGGAAATGTACGGCATAAATGTCATCATTCGGATCGGAATTTTACAGAATACAAATTTGTTCAGAAGCCCTGCCAGCACCAGCGCGATGGCGATCGTCAGAGGAACGTAGGACAGGGAGTAAACCAGGTTGTTTCTGAGGGCGGCCCATACGCGCTCGTCCCCCGCCATATCCCGGAAGTTCTGCAATCCCACAAAATCCAGGCCGGCCAGGCCCTTCATGGGATTCCACGTGGTAAAGCCCAAAAACATGGACATCAGAATTGGTACGATAATAAAGATGGTGGTTCCGATTAAGCTCAGAAGGAGGAAGCCGTAGCCGGCCCGCTCCTCCCTCAGCTGAATTTTGTTGAGTTTCGTTTTCGCTTTCATAGCCGACACCGCTTCCCCTCTTTAGTTACAAGCCCGCTTACTGCTTTGCCAGCTCTTCGTTTACACGTCTCTCAATGTTGTCCAGAGTCTCATCCAGCGTTTTCTCGCCGTTGAAATACTGCTCGATCTCCTCTTTGCCGATCTGCATGTACTGCGCGCCGCAGGGTCCGATGATCTTGTTGGTGGTCAGCTTCACGTTGCTGTCGAAGAACTTCTGGCCGTACTCAACCGGCAGGCCGGAGCCCTCGCAGAAGATGTTCACGATATCGTCGTTGTAAGCCGGCAGATAGGTGGGCACGTTTCCGGACGCCGCAATGTAGTTGGAGCACTCCTCAACATAGTAGCGGATGAAACGCCAGGCTTCCTCTTTGTGCTTGGAATTCTCCGGGATACCCAGTACGGAACAGGAATAATTGCTGCGCGGTCCCTCCACGGTCTCGTCGAAGCGCGGCAGGAACGCAACGCCCACATTGAAATCAAAGGGGAATTTGTCCTTGTTCTTCATATCGCGCACCAGCCAGCTTCCGGCGTTGACCATGGCTTCCTTGCCGCCTAAGAAGGAGCTGTTGATCACGGCCTTCACGGCCACGATCTGTCCGTAAGGCATCTGGGTGCCCTCGTCGTCTAACATCTTGCGGGTCTCCAGCGCGGTCCTCCAGGCCGGGTCCTTGATGTTGCACTTGCCGTCGGCGGTGTACCACTCGCCCTTCTGGGCCGCTACGGTCGCCCACTCGTTGGCGTATGTATGGGTGTAGGTGCCGTAGATGCCCTGGGACTTGCCCCACTCGGCCATCTTTCTGGCGGTCTCAATGTACTCGTCCAGGGTCCAGTCGTCGGACGGATAGGCTACGCCCGCCTGGTCGAACATATCTTTATTATAATAGATGCCGGTCTGGGTAGCGCGGAACGGAATCCCGTAATACTTGCCGTCGGACTGGCCCCAAATCGCATATTTTCCGAAGGAGGCCTCCATGTCCAGGCCGTCTCTCTCGATAAACTCATCCAAAGGAGCCAGCATGCCGGACTCGAATCTGGTAAACTGGTCGCCGTCGGAGATGGGCATAACGTCCATGTCGCCGCCGCTCATCGCCAGGATGTCCAGCTTGGTCAGGCGCTCGCCGTTGGCCGGAATACTGTGGACAACCACCTGGATATCGGGGTTGGCCGCGTTAAAGTCGTCAATGAATTTCTGGTCCGGGATATCCCAGTCGTAGTAGTTGATCACAACCGGATCACCTGTTTTCTCCGCCTTGCTCTCCCCCTCCGTGACTGCCTCGGAGCCGCTGTTGGCCGCCGCCGTGGTAGCGCTTCCGGCATCGGAATTTCCGCCGCAGCCCGCCAGCATTCCGGCTGCAGCCAGGCACATCAGGAAACCTACTGTCTTTTTCATATTGCTTCCTCCTTTGAATGAATGGTTTGTACGCTCAGCCTGCCCTGGTCCGAGTCCCCGCCGGGACTGTCCAACGGTCAAAAACAGGCACGCAGGAGTATGGCAGACGCCCATACCGCTACATGCCTATATCATATCAACGACCCTTTTTTAGAACAATGTTGTAAATTTACTTTTTCATCAGATTATTTCATTCAGCATCAGATTTCTCTGTTTTTTGCGCCGGCGCGCGCATCGGGAAACTGATTTCCATGCGGGTCCCCTGCCCCGCTCTGCTGCTGATCACCAGGGAGGCCTCCTCCCCGTAGCAGAGCCACAGCCGCTTCATGATGTTGCGGATTCCCACCCCGCCGTTGCCCCGGGACCTGGTCTCCTCGGCGTTCTCAATGTCCGCCCACATCTGCTGCAGCGAGGCCAGGACCTCGTCCTTCATCCCCTTGCCGTTGTCCGAGACCACGATGCGCAGCCTGCCCTCCCCGCCGGTGATGGCGATGCAGATCTTTCCTTTGATATGGTAGGGTTCAATCCCGTGCTTGATGGAATTTTCCACCAGGGGCTGAAGGGTGTGCTTCAGCAGGGTCCCCTCCATCACGTCCTCGTCCACGTCCACCTGGAAATCCAGCCTGCCCTCAAAGCGCACCTGCTCCAAAAACATGTACAGCTTCACGTTCTCGATCTCCTCCCGGACCGTGGTGTAGATGCCCGAGGTGTTGATGCTGTTGCGGAACAGATGGCCCAGGGCCAGGATCATCCGGGACACGTCCTCATTTCCCTCCATCAGCGCCATCCAGTTGATGGAGTCCAGGGTGTTGTAGAGAAAATGTGGGTTGATCTGCATTTGCAGGGACTGGATCTGGGCCTGCCTGGCCTCCACGATCAGCTTCTGCTCCTTGATCTGGGCCTCGTACACCTTGTGGATCAGGTTGTCCAGGCGGTAGGCCATCACGTGGAAGCGGGAGAACAGGTTGTCCACCTCCATAATTCCGGTTTTCCCCTTGATCTCAATGTCGAAGTTGCCCTCCTCCACCATCTCAAACTCCTTTTGCAGGCCTTTGATGGGACGGCTCAGGGATTCCGCGTTGCGCACGGAAATATAGCAGAACACGGCCAGCAGCACGACGGCCACGCCGCCGCAGGACATGATCGCGGTGTGGGCGTCCTTTAAAATGTAAGAGCGCTCCGTCAGACAGACCGTGTACCAGTCCACCGAGGGGTCCGTGCGGCCGAAGGTGAGCAGATACTCCCGCCCGCCGTAATTTACGTAGGTATTGTTGCGGCCCGGCGCCAGCAGGGACGCGTCGAACCTGCTGCCACGCTGCGCCAGGTCGCTTCCTCCCAGAATCTGTGAGTCCCCGGCTACCACGAACACCTTGCGCCCCTGGCTCACATACTCCGACTGGTTGAAATTCAGCAGGCTGTCAAGATTCATGGTAAAGTAAACGTAGCCCAGGTCGCGGCCGATGCGCGACACATCCGAATCGTAGACCGAGCGGATCTTCTTCACGCCGGAAATGGACATGTGCAGGCCGTAATTGTCCCGGATCATCTCCACCGTGTCCTTCAGCCATACGGTCTCGCCGTTGGACTGAGCCGCCGCCTGATACCAGGGATAGCTGTCGGCCTTCCGCTCCGGGTCGAACTCGAACATGCTGCCGATCATCTCCCCGTCCAGGGAAAAGATCACGATATTGTGCATCATATACAGGGAGTTCGTCGCCAGGGAGATGGTGTGGTCCACCGATTCCTGGGGATACGGCTTTTCCCCGGCCTCCGGATCCCAGGCGCCCAGAATCTTTTGCAGCTCCGGGCTGTAAATGACGTCACGCACCGTTACCTCCAGGCCCTGGAGCTTTGTGTTGATGTCACCGCTCTTCTGCTGCACCACCTCGTTGCTGGCCTGTACCGCAAACTTGCGCGAGTTGCTGCTCAGCAGCACGTAGCTGACCACGCAGATCAGGACCACCGAGAACACGATGGACAGGTAGGAGGTCAGGATAAAGCGGTTGCGCAGCGTCATCTCCTTATTCATCGGGTTCACTTTCCATCCCTCCGTTCAGGCGGCTCAGGTAATCCACCGGCGAGATGCCGTAGCGGCGCTTGAAGGCCTCCGTAAAGTACCGGGAGCTGCCGTAACCGGTCATGTCGGCAATCTCGTAAATCTTATATTTGCGCTCCATCAAAAGCTCCCTGGCTCTCTCGATGCGCATGGACGTCAGGTAGGCCTTAAAATTCTTGCCGTAGGTGCGGGCAAAGGCCGTGGACAGATAGCCGTAGCTGACCCCCAGATGGTCGGCCGCCTCCCGCAGGGACAGGTTCTTGTCCCGGTAGTTCAGCTCAATATACCGGCGGGCCTGGCTGCTCACCAGAATCGCCGTGCTCTCCGAGGTATCCCGCAGCTGGGCCACCAGCAGCTGCAAATCCTCGCGGAAGCGCCCCTTCCCCTCCTCGATGTATTCCGGCGCGCCGGGCTTCAGCCGGTAAATGCTAAACAGCGGCGGGTTCTCCAGATGAAAGTACAGGGCGGCGTTGCGGAGAGCCTTCAGGCAATAATCGCGGATGTCGATCTTCCCCTGCTCCAGAAACGTGAACAGCTCCTCCGCAAACGCGTCCATCTCGCTGTATCTGCCCTCCTCCAGCAGCCGGATCAGCTGCGCCTGGTATTCCTCCTGGAAGCCCTTGTGCTCAGCGTCCACTCCCCGCAGCATCTCGTACTCGGACTGGAGGTACTGCTCCTTCTGCTCATTCCGGTTCTCCTCGTCTATCTGCGTTTTCAGCCCCTCGAAGATTTCCGTGATCTTCTTGGGGTCCAGGGGTTTTAATATGTAGTTCTCCACCTTGAGCTTAATGGCCTCGATGGCGTAGTCGAACTCGCTGTAGCCGCTGATCACCACGGTCTTGATCCTGGGCTGCAGCTCCTTTGCCAGCCGGATCAGCTCCAGGCCGCTCATCTCCGGCATGCTGATATCCGTCAGCAGCACATCCACCGCGGTTTCCTCCAGCACCTTCAGGGCCTCCTGGGCGTCCCCCGCCGCCCCGGCCAGCTCAAACCCGATCTGCTCCCATTTGATGATCTTGCTCAGACCTCTGCGAATCATAATCTCATCGTCCACAATGAGTACCCTGTACATGTTTTATCCCCCTCGCACCTGCGTTTAAAAAGAGCCGCCGCCCCCAACGATCGCTTCATCGTCAAATGGCGGCAGCTCCCACGCGCTGTAGCTGTTTTGTTTAACAAGCAGATAATCCGTGCATCGCCGCACCCCCGACGGACTGTATATCAAATACGATATTACAGTCGGAGGCGTGCTGGTAATTGATATCCAGCGAATACTCCACGTTGATCTTCAGGCAGTCCTCCTTCTCGTCGATGCGAATCCGGTTGGCCTGGATGCCGATGACCAGATCCCCCATGGGAGTGTTGTAGCAGGACAGGTTTTTTTTGTCCTTTTCAAACTGCATATGAGCGCTGGTGATGCCCTTTTTGATAATGTCCACGCTTCCGGGAGAAACCTTGATGATGTTCTTCACCGTGCCCTGAAAGCCCTCCATCTGCTCGTCGTACATGATATAGTGCTTGCCGTTTTTCTGGTAGTAGTCCCCCCGGGTGACCATCTCCACATCTTCATCGTCGTCATCCAATATCTGTACTCCGCTGATCGTAATCAGTACGTCCTTCGTCATGCTTCTGTATCCTTCCTTTATCCATCCGTTCGCCGGATCAGGCAAAGCGCCTGAGACCGTGGGCAATCAGCTTCTCCACCAGAGCTTCCTTGCTCACGCCCCTGGCCTCCCACAGCATGGGGTACATGCTGATGGCCGTGAATCCGGGCATCGTGTTGATCTCGTTAAATACAACTTCCCCATCATCCTTCACAAAGAAATCCACCCGCGCCAGGCCGTAGCCGTCCACCGCGCGGAATACGGAGACAGCCGTCCGGCGAATCTGCTCCGCGGCATCCCCGGGCAGCTCGGGGTCCGTCACGGTCCGGGACTCCTCGTTGTAGTACTTGGCCTCAAAGTCGTAAAATTCCGCCGCGGCCAGAATTTCGCCCACGCCGGAGGCCACGATCTCCTCGCCGCCTCCGCCGAATACAGCGCACTCCACCTCCCGGCCCGCAATGGTCTCCTCCACCAGTATCTTGCGGTCGTGGCGCGCCGCCTCCCGCAGCCCGGACTCCAGCTCGCCGCGGTTCTCCGCCTTGCTGACGCCCCGGGATGAGCCGGCGTTGGAGGGTTTAATAAATACCGGGTAGGAGAAGTGGCCCTCCACCCGCTTTACGACCTCATCCATGCAGGCCAGCTGTTCCCGCAGCACCGGCTCGTACGCCGCCTGGCGCACGCCCAGATCGTCCACTATGACCTTGGTGTAAAGCTTATCCATGGAAACAGCGGATGCCAGCACGCCGCAGCCCACATAGGGAATCTTCGCCAGCTCCAGCAGCCCCTGCACGGTTCCGTCCTCCCCGTAGAGCCCGTGGAGCACAGGGAACACCACGTCCACCGGCACGCGCCGGGCCGAGTCCCCGTCCATCAGGATCACACATTTCTCCGTGGCGTCCGGCGAGATCACCGCGCTCACCGTCCCCTCCGTCCAGCTTCCGCTGCGGATATCCTCCACGCTCTCCGTCTTAATCCAATGCCCCTGCTCGGTGATGCCGATCAGCAGCAGCTCGTATTTTTCTTTATCGATGCGGTCTATGACATTGGCCGCGGACATACAGGACACAACGTGCTCCGACGACTGCCCGCCAAATAAAACCGCCACTCTGATTCTACCCATGATTCTCTCCTCATGACTTGCTTTTAAAATATGAATATGTAAATCCATCCGGAAAAAATACTGAAACACAATATATTCTTCCGCAGTGTTTACATTATACCATATGTGTCAATAATTACAACAGCATTGATTTTGTTTTATATGTCGGCAATCCGATGGGAGGTATATCATCATGAAGTATAGAGTCAGCCTGTGCGTCAGCGCACTTTGCTTTTTTACCGCATTTTTAATCGCCATGTCCGCGAGACAGCAGGGCGGCGAGGCCCTGGCGGCCCGCATAGCGCCGGAAATCCTTCGTTTCCATATTCTGGCAAATAGTGACAGCGACGAGGACCAGCAGCTCAAGCTGGAGGTGAAGGGTCTGGTGATCGATTATGTCAGCCGCAATCTGGGCGACAGCGCCACCAAGGCCCAGACGGCCGGATGGCTGCTGGACAACCGCGAAGCCATCGAGGACATGGCCCACAGCTACCTGGTCTCCCGTGGAAAGGATTACCCTGTGACTCTGGAGCTGGCCCGGGACTACTTTCCCACCAAAGCTTACGGGGACATGGTATTCCCCTGCGGTACATACGACGCGGCCAGGATCACCATCGGAAGCGGCCGCGGGCACAACTGGTGGTGCGTGCTCTATCCGCCGCTGTGCTACACGGATGCCATGAACGCCGTGGTCCCTGAGACCTCCCGCGAAACCCTCAAAGCCCTGATCCCGGACGAGGATTACGAGGCCCTGCTGCCGGAAAGCCAGCGGACCGGCCATGAGACCGGCAAGCCCCGGGTGCAGGTGCGCTTCCGGCTGGCCGAGCTTTTGGGCCTGGGCAAGGACCGGTCGGACGGCGGAAAATAATCCGCGGCGGGCGCGCACGCAGACGGAGAAAAAGCGCAGAGGGCCGGGCAAATGCGTCCGGCCTCCTGCGCCTTTTACGTTATTTCTTCTGGCTCTCCAGAAGCTCCTCCAACGCCTCGTCGCTGACGTCGATCCAGACGTCCTCCTCCCTGGCGTTTAAACCCAGAAACTGGGCCAGCGTCCTGGGATCGTCGCTGTTGTTCCAGATGCTGATATAGCGGTCGATCTCCTCAAAGGGGATCTCCCCTGCAAGATAACGCTCCTTAAAATTTTTCTCTTCCATCATTTTCTCCCCCGCACCGACTGCTCCTGTTCCTGCTCCTTAATGTTCCGCGACACCGTGATCTCCTGGTTGTCGATATGCTCCCGCATGGCCGTCTTGGCCTCCGCGATATTGCGCCCTTTCAGGGCCGCCAGAATGTGCTCGTGCTCCACCAGAAGCACCTGGCGCTTGTCCTCGTCCTTAATATATTCCAAACGGTAGCGGTACATCTGCTCCCGCAGGTTATTCAACATCTGCACCAGCTTGTCGTTGTAGGTTCCCTGGTAAATGATATCGTGGTAGTGCTCGTCCGTCTCCGCGATGGGCATGGCCACGCCCCTGGCAATGGCGCTGCTGAACGCGGCCTGGGCCTGTTCCAGCTGGAACAGCTCATCCTCGGTCATGCGCTGGCAGGCCAGCTCAATGGCCAGCTCCTCCAGGGAACGGCGCACCTCCAGCACGTCCCGCAGGCTCTTCTCCGATATCTTGGCCACCTCCGCGCCCTTGCGGGGAATCATCAGCACCAGCCCTTCCAGCTCCAGCTTGCGGATGGCCTCGCGGATGGGCGTACGGCTCACGCCCAGCTTCTCGGCCAGCTGAATCTCCATCAGGCGCTCGCCCGGGGCCAGCTCGCCTTTTAATATCGCCTGGCGAAGGGTGTTGAACACCACGTCGCGCAGCGGAAGATATTCGTTCATATTTACTTTAAAATCGTTCTCCATCAACTTGGCCTCCTGTATTTAATCTCGTTTCACGTTGTAAAATCCTGTCAGATAAACCTGCTTCGCCAGCTTGGCGTAGGTTCCGAAGCGCAGCGCCTCGTAGGCCGCCTCCGCGGCCCGCGGGTTGGTAAACAGGCCGAACACCGTGGGACCGCTGCCGCTCATCATAGCGTTTTCCGCGCCGCAGGCCATCATGGCCTGCTCGATCTGGCCGATCACCGGGTATTTGCCCGCCGTGACCAGCTCCAGCACATTGCCGAATTTTCCCGCCACCCGGTGCAAATCCTTGTCCCGGATCGCCCTGATCATACCGTCGATGTCCGGATGCTGTTCCGGCATAAGCTTCATGGCGTCCAGCGCCTCATAGACCACCTTGGTGGACACGCTGATCCCCGGCTTGGCGATCAGCACCTGGCACTGGGGAACGGGCGGAAGCGCGGTCAATTTCTCACCGATACCCTCGGACAGGGCGGTTCCCCGCATCAGACAGTAGGGAATATCCGCGCCCAGGGTCACGCCCCGCTCCATCAGCTCCCTCAGGCTCAGCCCCAGACCGAACATCTTGTTCACGCCGAACAGCACGGAAGCGGCGTCCGTGCTGCCCCCCGCCATACCCGCGGACACGGGGATGAACTTGCGCAGCTGCATGGAAACCCCCTCACGGATGCCGAACTCGTCCATCAAAAGCCGCGCGGCCCGGTAGGCAAGATTCTGTTCATTGGTGGGCAGGTAGTACAGGTTGGTCTCCAGGCGGATGCCCGGCTCCTTTGTGCGGTACAGGTCGATGCTGTCGTGCAGGCGTACCGTCTGCATGATCATCCGCACCTCGTGGTACCCGTCCTCACGCCTCCCCAGCACGTCCAGCCCTAAGTTGATCTTCCCGTAGGCCTTCAGCCGCAAATGTGTAATCATTCCCTTCACATTCCCTTCTCTGTGTGTAATATCTAAAACTCTGAAAATGCTTCCGGCCGCCAGGAGCGGAACCGGAACAATCTGGAAATTGTATTTTGTATGTATTCCTGTTTTTATTATACATTATATTGTATACATTACTTTCGCGGAAATAGCAAGTGGAAAATTTAAGTTACCTGCGTTTTTGGTCAAAATGCCCTTGGCCTGGGCCGCTTTTCCCATATGCAAAATCCCCTGGTCCGCATCGGCCCCAGGGGATCGTTTTTCGCAATAACCGTTATTTTTCCACATCCTCGCCCTTCAGGCTCCTGATGGCGGCCAGGGTTTCCTCGTCCTCATCCTCGAACAGCGGCTTCATGCCGTCGCCGTGCTGCTCTTCATCCTTTGGCATGTATCGCTTGAAAATCGACGCCAGGAAATAGGAGTTCACAAAGGCCACCAGGGGCATGCCGAACAGCATCATCAACAGGGCGGCCTGGGGCATGTAGAACAGGGCCATGTAGGAGCCGAACACGATCAGCACATCCGTGGCCAGAATGCCGACGGTCTGGATCAGGTGGCGGATGGACATGAAAAACGCGTTGAACAGTGTCCGCTTCACAGGATTATAAAACCGCGCCTGCAGCGGGAACACATAGGTGAAGATAAAGGACAGGACCAGCAGAAAGCCGCCGAAAACCGCCATCATCACCGTCTTTACATTGCTGCTCAAATTCATCTGGCCTGTGGTGAAAAACCAGAAATCAAAGGCCAGCACACCGCCGGCAACCAGCAGGATCAGCCAGATCACAGTGGCCTGTTTGAAATTGCTCTTAAAAGAGCGGAAAAAGGACTTGATCGTGGAATCCTCCTCATCCCGCACCATTTTCAGCGTCACATAATATACGGCTGTGGTGGAGGCCCCGATGGTAAAAATTGGCAGAGAGCAGATGATCCAGAGAATGTTCAAAATGATCAGATCGCCCAGCTTGCCGATAAATCTCCACACCGGATTGTCATAGTTAAATAAGCCCTGCAGCATAGCATGTCCTCTACTTTCTCAGTCAGTGTTAAATATCTTTACCAGTTATTATATCAAACTGCGGGGAAAATGCAACGTGCCAGTTCCATTTCGCAGCCCACCCACATTTCATAAAAAATTTATGGAACACAGCGGCAAAATTGTGTTATGATAGGACATGCACCGTGATATTGCCAAAAAGGGGAGATCGTCATGTCTTTAAAAGAAAAAGCTTCTATAGAAAGAGAGAAATTAAAACACATGAGTGCCAGGGACAAAATCTGGTACATCTGGGAATACTATAAGTTCCACCTGGCCGCCGTGGCGGTGGTGATCGCCCTGATCAGCGTTGTGGGCAACGCCGTTTACCGCCAGAGCTTCACCACCCGGCTGTCCCTCGCCGTCATCAACGACCACTCCGGGGAGACCAGCAGCACGGAGCAGCTGGAAGCCGACCTGCGGGAGGTCCTGGGCTGCGGCAAAAAGGATATTATTGAGATCAACACCGGCCTGATGGCCACCTACGGCGACAACATCTCCGAGTACGGCTACGCCTCCATGGCCAAAATCAGCGCCCTGGTGGCCAGCAAGGGACTGGACGTGATCATCGCGGACCGCGATTCCATCGACCACTACGCCGGAGCAGACGCCTTCGCGGATTTAAGCGAGCTGCTCCCAGCCGAGTTGTACAGCGCCCTTGAGTCCGACATGTACGGCGCCGCCGATTCCGAGGGCCGTATGATCCCGGCCGCCGTGTCCCTGGAGGGCACCCGCTTTCAGGAGATCACCGGCATCGTCATGGACCCGCCCTACCTGGCTGTGATCAGCGGGTCTCCGCGTAAAGAAGCAGCGGTTCAGATGATCCGCTACCTGTTTCCATAAATTCGCCGCTCTGGGACAGCGGCTTCATTCCAAGGCTTTCCGCCACCCGGCGGGAAGCCTTGTTTTCTTGGGCGATCACCGCGCAGACGCGGCAGCACAGCACCTGGCGGGCGTAGTCGGAAATCTCCCGGCAGGCTTCCAGGGCATAGCCTCTGCGGCGGTAGGGACGGAATATGTGGTAGCCCAGCTCCAGGAAGGGCTGGCCGGGACAATTTTTCGCAATGAAATCGTTTAACCGCTGCTCCAGAAGCGGCGGCAGGCGCAGCTGGCTCACCCCCGCCAGCCCCACCAGGCGTCCGTGGCTACGGCCCAGAAGGGCCCAGGTGCCGTACTCGTAAAACCCGTATTGGCTTTCGATGTAAGCCGGCAGCTTTTGCGGATCACCAAACAGCGCTTCCTCTTCCTCCAGCTCGCCGCCGGGAATCTGGTCTATGTCCCCGGCCGTCAGCTCCCGGATCGTCAGGCGCTCCGTCCTGGCGATATTCCAGGGCAGCCCCAGGTGCCTTCTCAGCACCAGCTCAGCCAGCTCCACGGTGGCAAACTCCCAGCCGGGGATGATGTAGCGGGCCGCTTCAATCCGCGCCGCTCCCATCCCCGGTTCCACGCCGATAACGGCCCTGCCGTCAGCTTGCGCCGCCAGCAGGGCCTCCTGTTCATCCGATATGACGACCGTGTGAATCTGATTGTCCACACGGACTTCCATCTCTCTTACCATGGACGGATCAGCACTTCTCCGGCTCCGGGTAATCCACGCCGAAGGTCTCCACAGTCATGGAGCTGATCTTCTGGGGGTTCATGGGGCGGTCGTTGTAGTCCGTCTGCACGCAGGCAATCTTGTCCACCACGTCCAGGCCTTCCGTCACCTTGCCGAAAGCGGCGTAAGCGCCGTCCAGATGGGGGGAGTTCTTGTGCATGAGAAAGAACTGGGAGCCTGCGGAGTTGGGCATCATGGAGCGGGCCATGGACAGCACGCCCGGGGTATGCTTCAGATCGTTCTTGAAACCGTTCTGGCTAAACTCTCCCTTGATGCTATAGCCGGGGCCGCCCATGCCGTTTCCGTCGGGACAGCCGCCCTGGATCATAAAGCCGCGGATGACGCGGTGGAAGATCAGGCCGTCATAAAAACCTTTTTTTACCAGGCTGATAAAGTTGTTGACCGTGTTGGGCGCGATCTCCGGGTAAAGCTCGGCCTTCATCACGTCTCCGTTTTCCATTGTAATTGTAACAATCGGGTTGCTCATATACGATTCTCCTTCTGCTGAGGGCCGGGATATCCGGCTCCGTTTTGTCTTTTTAAACTATAGCAAATATTGCCGGGTTTGTCCAGCCGGTTCCGCCTTTCCTCATTCCGTTCCATTGACTCCGATTCTCCCTGCCAATCTCCGTTTCCCGCCTAGCTCCGTTTCTTTCCGCAGCCCGGACAGAACCGGGAGTCGCCGTCCAGTTTTGCGCCGCACTCGGTGCAGAATCGGCTCTTTACCTCGGCGGCCGGCCGGGCCGGGCGAATGGGCTGCGCCCCCTGTCCGCGGAGCGCTGAGGGCGACGTCCCGGCCGCCGATTCGGCCATGGAGGGCCTGGACGGGGCCGGAACGCGGCCCGCGGGCGCGGTTTGAGAAGGAGCGGGGGAGGTTGGGCGGCAAGGCGGCGCTGGGCACACCGGTTGTTTCGGGCGCGCCGGATTCACCGGGCGGGCAGGGCGTTCAGAGCGGCCGGGCTGTTCCGGATAAGCTGGGCGCACCGGGCGGCCAGGCTGTTCCGGGCGAGCTGGGCGCACCGGACGGCCAGGCTGTTCCGGGTGAGCTGGACGCACCGGGCGGCCAGGCTGTTCCTGGCGAGCCGGGCGCATCGGGCGGCCAGGCTGTTCCTGGTGAGTTGGACGCGCCGGGCGGCCAGGCTGTTCCTGGTGAGCTGGGCGCGCCGGGCGGATAGGCTGCTTTGCGTGAACCAGCCGCTCCGGCCGTCCAAGCCGCGCCCCCGCCATTTCTGTACCGGCCCTGCTGTTCAGGCGGACCATTATCCAGATAGAAAGCGCAAACACAATCACAATTTCCACCGTAAACATCCATCCAAACTTCCGTCCATTGGCTGCGGTTGCATATCCCATATAGAAAAGCCCGATCGCTTCCGCCGCAGAAATGGAACCCGCGTACCGTGAACGGCACAGGGTCAGCAACAGCAGCAGCACCGCGATCGCCAGTACCACCAGCACCATGATCTTTGTCTCCAGGGAGCGGGGGCGCACCCGCCACAGCATGAGCAGCAGCAGGAAAATCTGCGCCAGGACAAACGGGGCCATGACCGCGTTGCGCTCCAATCTATGGCGGTATTCCCGCTCCTCCCGCCCAATCCCCAGCGCCGTCTCATAAGCCCGGCCGAAAAAGGCCGTGACAAAAACTGCGACGTACAGGACGGCTACAGCATAAGCCCCGTACAACATATGTACAATCCCATATCCAGACGAAAACATCTCGTTTATTTTATAGAAGCCCACCGCTCCCACGGCAAACAGCATGTTCAGAGCGGTCATCCAGCAGAGCGTCCGGAAGGGAGCCCGCCTCACGGCCAGAACCACCAGCGCTGCCAGGGACATCACGGAGATAAAGGTCAGCCCCAGCGCTCCCCACTCATATTCCCGTTTGATCTCAAACATTACGGTTCGCCTGATCAGCTGGAACCCATTATATGCGGAGCCGCCGCAGGAGGCCATGTTCAAAATCAGCGACACCTCGCAGAGCACCAGCAGCAAGCGCAGCAGCTTGCGCAGCAAAGCTTCCCTCCGCCTCGCGGACTCCATCCCGGCCAAGCGCCCAATCCGGCCCGCAATCTGATTCGGCGACAGGCAGTCTCCCACCCGGTCAATTATAATTCCAATCTCTCTCATTGTTCTCTTTCATCCTCTCTTATCCCCTGGAAATCGCCTGCGAAGCCCATACAAATGTTCCGCAGGCGTTTTCCCATTTTCTGTAATATTATAATATTTTTAGATCGGACTCATGGATATTCATCCGGTTCATAACGCCGTTCTTCATGTAATAAATAGTCTCCCCATAAACAAAGTACGCCTCCACGTCGCTGCCGATCACGCGCTGGACGGTTTGATCCTCCAGCGATACCCGCAGCAGAGCGTCCCTATAAACTTCGCTACCGCCGAAAAACTCGGGCAGCGGATTGGTATTGATAAAATAAATCCAGCCGTCCTCTTTCTGGAGCTGCCGGTAATCGGCTTGACTCTCCAGATCCATAATTTTAGTTCCGTTTTCCGGTCCTCCCGGCTCCAGCACAATCAGCGAACCATGGGGAAGATCCCCGTCGCCCTCGCCCACATCCGTCCAGCTCATATACCCCTTGCCGTCCACGACGATAATATCCTTAGCCGTCACCCAGCCGCCGTTGCCAAACCTGGAGGTGCCTGATCCGTCTACGTTGACACGGTACGCGGCTGCCTCCCAGTAACCATACGTTTTCCCCTCTGATTCCGCGTCTTGTCCCGGCAGTGTCCGGGTATAAACTTCGTTACAGAAATAATACAGAACCCCTTCCGATTCCGCCACCGTCATAACGCCCTGGGCCGGGCAGATCAGCCGCTCATCCGAGCCGTCCAATCCGGAAACGAACACGCCGTCCCCGCCGTAATATTTGACGTCCTCATCGTAAAAAACCCCGTCGGCGCTGTAAGACATCCCGGTCAGCTTCCCGCCGCTGTCGAAGGCGTAGGTCTGGCGCCCCAGCCGCAGCTGACCGGTGGCGGCTATCCCGTCCTTTTTGAAATAGTACAGGTTTCCGCCTATTTCCTTCCAGGTGTGGGCCAGGAAATTCCCGTCCCGGTCCCGGTACCTCCGGCCGTCCTCCCCGTTCTCCCACCCCGGGGCAGGTTTAGTCTCCTGCGGTTTGACCTCTTCCGCTGCGGTCTGGGGAGATGACTGCCGCGCCTCCTCCCTGGACGGTTCCCGATGCGCTTCCCGCTCTGCGGCCTGCTCCACCGCCCTGCTTGAGGAGGCCTGTTCCTGGTAATAGTTTCCCACGCCCACACCGGTCCCGATCACCGCCGAGGCAGCGATGCAGACTAACGGAATCTTCGCAGCCCCTATAATCGCGGCGATGCCTTTTCCACCGGCGGCGGCAGCCTTGGCCCCGGCGACTGCTGTGGCCCCGGCGGCCTTTGCCCCGGCGGCCGTACTTCCGGCAGCCTTGATCCCTGCGTCAGCCGTAGTCCCGGCAGCCGTTCCACCGGCCCCCTTGATCCCTGCGCCAGCCGTGCTCCCGACGGCCTTTCCACCGGCAGCTCCCGCGCTTTGCGCTCCCCCTGTTTCCGCTGCATACGCTCCTCCGCTTCCCGCGGCAGTTCCCCCCGCGGCATTTCCCCCCGCGGCTCCCGCAGCGTTCGCGCCTCCGCTTCCCACGGCAGTTCCCCCCGCGGCCTTTCCTCCCGCGGCTCCCGCAGCGTTCGCTCCTCCGCTTCCCGCGGCAGTTCCCCCCGCGGCATTTCCTCCCGCAGCGTTCGCGGCCCCAACGGCTCCCACCGCGGCAAACCCGGCCTTTTTTCCCACAAATTGGAAGGCCATGGCGGCGCGCCGCGGCGATACCTGGGTCTGGGCAAACAGCTCCATCAGCGCCCAGAGAATCATCGGGCCGGTGACGGTGTGCAGGGTAACGCCCATCTCCCGTTCCTTCTGAAGTATCCGCTCCCGGATCGACTTTCTGGCATAATTGAGCCGGCTCTTGATCGTCCCGTCGCTGCAGCCGGCCTCCCTGGCAATGTCCGCCACGCCCTTCTCGTCAAAATAGTACGCGATGACCGCAGCCTTCTGAAGGGGAGGAAGCTGCTCGATCACATCCTGGATTATCTGGACCGTCTCCTTCTGATCCAGCGCTTGCTCCGGCAGCATGCCGCTGTCCTGCACCTCCATCTCATCGAACAAAAACTCCTGCCCTTCTCCCAGCAATACATCCGTCTTTTTCTTCAGACGCTTATATCCAAGGTTGAACACAATCCCCCCAATCCAAGGCTTTATCAGGCGATCCTCCCTCAGCGTATCCAGTTTTCGGTAAACAATCACGTACGTGTCCTGCACCAGATCCCACGCCGCCTCCGTATCGTTTAAAATCGACTTTGCGTGGAAATATACATATTTATATGTGAGCCGGTATAACTGTTCAAATGCCTGGGAATCCCCCTGCCGCGCAAGCCGCACCGCTTCCTCCAACTGCTTATCTCTCACCGTTTCCAACTCATTTCCCTCCTGATCGCCCGCTGTTTGATCCGCCTCTGTTATATAAGTGCCGGCCAAACCGTCTTTGGTTTTACATTTGCAAAAGTTTCTTTAAATTCTTTTTTATTATACCCCTTACCGCCAGGCAGTTCAATCAGACCTGGTGATATTTTCCAGTTCATTCCCACACAAAAAATCATTTCCGCCCGCGCAAAAAAGCAGCCGTCGGAGCATCTTTTTGCTCCTCCGGCTGCTTCCCGCCGCATAAATCCCGCGGCCCCCTTGCGCCCTGCACTCTATCAATATGCGCTGTCTCCAGCGTATATTCCTTTACCGTCCTTTGCCTCCGCCCTGGGTCATCGCGTGGGAATCCCCATCAGCTCCACAATCTTCTCTATCTTGTACCGCCCTCTGCTCAGCTGTATTTCCTCCAGCTGCCGGTATAAGGCCTGCAGCTCGGGGGACTTTCCCGCCTTGTAATCGGCCTTGATCTGTTTCATCAGCTGCCCGCAGTCCATCACAGGATAAATCAACGTCTCCCTGCAAAGGTCACTGTATAATTTCTCCGTCAGGCGGCGGCCCTCCTTTGCCTTTCCGCTCAGGTCCCGCAGGCGCGCCTGCAAGGTCATGACCTCAAACAGCGCCGGAAATTGTGGGTTTTTGGTGAGGAAAACGAACTCCAGCGTCTCGGAAAGCGCCCCTGCGTTCACCCGAAAATAGGTAATCAGATAGATGTCGTCCATGGAGACCGCCACGCCGTCCAGTCCGGTAAACATCATGCTGCGGCCGCAGATACCCACATTTCCTATGGTAACAGCTTCCTGGTCCCCCGTTCCCTCCATCAGCTCGCAAAGCCTTTGCAAATGCGGCAGCACCTCCGTATCGTAGTACGGTTCCCTGCCCGCCCAGCGGCAATACCGCACCACGCCGTCCATATGCATCTCTTTGTAGCACTGGCTGCAGATTTGTACCTTCTCCCCGCCTTCCGTGTAAAAGGTATGTCCCAAACGCTCCTCTTTTCCGCACACAGTGCAAACCTTCTTAGAAAATAATCCCATTTTTTCCTCTCCTCACCTTTCTCTTAATCTGAACCTGACCCGGCGGCTGTTCTTTAGATTCTGTCCGCGGAGGACGGAGAGGCCTTCTCCGCCTGGCTGTTCCCCGCGCTCTCGTTTTTACGCTCCGTTTCCTTCTCAGTCTCAATATCCTGATTCTTCGGTTTTGTGGACTTCGTGTTCTCAGTCTCCAGCTTTCTGAGGCGCACCTGCAATTCCACCTCATCGCTGCTGAGAATCTGGAAGCTTCTGCCGCTGTAGGAAACCTTCCCCTGGCTCACCTTGTAGTTTTCGGAACCGTTGCTGATCCAGCTGTACCCCTCCGGGAATACCAGCTGTACGCTTCTCTTCTTCTCCCCGGTTCCGCTCTGGGTTCCCACCTCGTTGCCTTCTATATCCACAAAGTGCACCAGATAATTGATCTTTTTGCCCTGTCCCTCCTGGTAGTTGAGGTTGCCCGTCTCATAGGCGTAATAGTTGTTGTCCGCATCCCGCTCCAAATACAGGGATATCTTGACAGGATTTCTCAGCACATCCTTATATTTCTCGTTGAGCCGCCTGTTCACCGCTTCCTCGATCTCGTTGTTGATATTCACAAGCTTGCTGTAATTGCCCGTCACCAGGGCCGTATACTCGGAGGGGTAACGCACGGCGAACCCAAAGCTGTCGCGCTTGGCGTCGATCTCATTTTCAAGGAAGGCGCAGATTTTGTCCGCCGTACCGCTGGTACCGGTATAGGATAAGATGTTGCTGCCGTCCTCGTTGCTGATTTTGTTAAAATATTTGTCCATCTGTTCCCGGAAGCTCTCTCCCTTGGAGGTATCGATGGTACCGTCCTTTAAGTATTGGGCCACAACCTTGTGACCGTAAGCCACTCCCTTCGCCTTGATGCTGCTGGGCGACCATTCCCGGTGGTACGACACACCCTTGATCTCGCTGTCCTCCAGGTTGATGTACTTGTTGCGCAGCCCGGAAAACCCATAGTTGTTGCTCCCGATGGGATCCTCCCAGGTCACGTCCACGTGGTACCAGTCATTGTCCAGCTTCACAAGGTTCCACGCGTGGTAATTATTGTAAATATACCGCGCCTCCAGGCCGCAGGCCTTTGCCGTCTGCAAAAACGCGTCCGCATAGCCGGAGCACTGCGCCTTGCCCCTGACGATGCAGCTGTAACCGGTTGAGTTGGACCAGTTTTCGCCCTTCTCATAGCTGCAATTCTGCACCAGCCATTTGATAATCATGATTTCCTTCTCAAAGTCGCTCATACCGGCGGTGAGATAAGTGCTCTTGAACGACTCGATGGCGTCCTCCATCTCCTCCCGCTCATCGGAATCCATCATCCCATAGTTTCCGTTCTCAAAATCATTGGCCGAATGGCCCACGGAGTCATCGGAGTAATTGCTCCACGCAGAATCCTCCTGGGTGTTGATGCCGCCGGAGCCGCTCCCCCCGCTGGAACCGCCGGCCGCGCCTCCTCCGGCGCTCACCGCGCTCCCTGCGCCGCCCTGGGCGGTGATATCCACCGTGACGGTGGAGGAAATCCCCTTGCCTTCCTCATAATACGGCGTTCCGTTTGCATCCACCCACGCCCCCGAGGCGTCCACCCGGCAGCCGTCCGGCGTAGTGCAGTCCGCTGCCATGGCACCGCCCTGGGCCGGGTCCAGATAGTAGCATTTTCCGTCAATCCACTGCCATCCGCTCATCATGCTGCCTCTGGGGCCCCCGATTCTGGTGTCCAGGAAATACCACCTGCCGTTGTCCTGAAGCCATCCGGTTTTCAAGGCTCCCTGAGGGCCGCCCTGCTGCGGGTTCAGATAATACCAGCGGCCGTTGTCCGCCGGGTCCTGAAACCAACCGGTCTGCATATAGCCGTTTCCATCCGTATGGTAGAACTCCATTCCATCCTGAATCCAGCCCTCCCCTGCGGGCTGTCCTCCATCGTTGTGGTAGCGCCAGCCCGCGGCCTCCGGCTGCCATGTTCCCCCGAACGCGGTGGAGGCGGTTACCACTGTCATCATCGCGGCTGCTCCCAGCCTTGCCAAAACGGCGCATTTCTTTTTACTCATCTCATTTTCCTCCTGAAATTTGTTTGCTGATACTCATAAGACGTTTGAGAAACCCTGTCGGTTTTAATTATTTTTATATTTTTTTCGGATCCCCGCCGGCAGCGGCGTTCTGCTCCCTCGCCAGCTCCTGGTAATCCCGGTTCAGCTCACGGATCATATCCTCCGCCAGCCAGTTCTTATAAAATAAATACAGCGCAGATATGGCGAGAACTGTAATAATACTCAAAAGAATGTGTATGATAAAATGGTACTTCCAACGCTGGTCCATACCCTCCACCTCCTGACTCCATGAGGCCCGAACCGTTCTGCCGGTTTTGCAAGCCGCTTTTTTCTGTTTTTTTACAATTTTTATTATACTCGGATATTCGTACATATTCAATCGTTTTTAAGCCCCCTATACTTAAGTCATTACATCAACCGGAGGTGCAGGATGATTAGCTATGAACCGCTGTTTAAAACAATGAAGGAAAAGAAAATCACCTCTTATCAGCTGCAAAAAGCCGGATTCAGCCGCGCCACCTACTACAGCATCAAGCAGGGCAACAGTATTTCCACCAACACCGTCAATCAGCTCTGCCGTATTTTAAAATGCGGCGTATCCGATATCATAGAGTATGTCGATGAGGAACCGGGCACAGTCTGACTATGTTGTGTCCTCCGCGCATTTCTTGTCTGCCTCCTCAGCCCCCTGATCGGGAGCGCTTTCGGCCTCCGGCCCCGCCCGCCTGCGGCATTCGATTCTTTTGGGAGAAATTCCCACCAGAATCTGAATCAGCATGTGCACCTTCTCCCCCATGCCCATCCGCGCCTCCACCGCAATATCGTTTATAATCCTGAATAAATCCATAGACCCTCCTTTTTTGCCCGCCGGTATAGTTCCCCGGCCCGCTGTCCGCATTTCGCCTTGCCCTATGCTCCCCTCCTTTCCCGTTCCTGCCTATAAGACGTTTGAGACCCCCGGCCGGTTTTATAAAAATAAAAAGTTTTCAAAAGTTTTTTTCATGTTTTATGGTATAGTTAATAAAGAACCATCACACAACAAATCTGGAGGCGCTCAATGATTCACACATATGAAACGTATCTGGCCGCGGACCGCCCGCTGACACTGGAGGAGATGGCCCTGCTGCACGCAGACATGGTTTCCGAGATCGGCAATGACCAGGACGCCGCCGAGCTCTACCTGGAGCTGGCCCAGGCTACCGCACGCTACATCGGGTTCCGCTCCCAATGGTCCCTGTGGAGCCGCGGGGAAAAGCTGGATCGCGATTCCAGCCGCACCGCCTGCCACAATTCCCTGATTGTCAAATTCAACCAGCTGGCCAAATATCTCCGGCTCCAGGGCCATAAATCCCTGTGGCGGGACACCCTGGGCTACGAGGAGGATGATCCCATTAACCGCAAGCGGATCGGGGACTTCGGCTGTTATATCGCCTTTGTCAACAGCCTCTGCTCCCGGTAAGGCCCCCGCGACAGCGCAAAAAAGCTCATCAGCGCACATTGACTGCTGATGAGCTTTTTTCATTTTCTTTTAATCCGGTTCCGGCGTGATGAGCCTGGCCGCCTCAGTAAGGCCGATCCCCGTCATGGAATCCCGCACCACCTTCAGGGCATGGCCGTAGCAGCAGGAGAGCTGGCGGGAAAATGCGTCAGGCTGCCCTGATTCCAAAAAATCAAGGGCCTTCTGCGCCTTCCGGTTCAGCTCATTGTTTCTTTCAGCTCCGCCTTCATAGAAAGAATAGTAATACCCCCAGTGGAGGAGATCGGTGACTTCCTGCAAAATGATCCGGTATGGCTCAAGAGGCATATGCCTCATCACACAGTGTATGAGCGTATCCAGCAAAACGCTGCGGGGCCGCTCCACTTCCCGTCTCATCTGTTCTATCTCGTCCCGTCCGATCCCGGGAAATGCCAGCAGAGCCGCAGGCTTCACAGCCAGGGCCATGAACTGGAGCCCGCTCAGGTACAGCAGCGTGTCCTGCCTGTGTACCCGGTTCTTCATGGACCGCACCGTGGCTTTGTCGTCAAACAGCGTCACCTGTGTTCCCTTTACATTGTAGGTGCGGCAGAATCCCAGGCGGTTAAGCGTCGCCAGGGCCTTCCTGATGGTGGAGACCGAAACGCCGTACTCTGCGGCCAGCTCCGCCTCAGAGGGCAGGAATGCACCGTTCCGGTAAATTCCCACCCCGATCCTGTCGATCAGACTGCGGGTAATCTGCATGTAATAGTGGTCGCGCCCCAGCTCGGCGCTCCAGAAAAAACAGCGCCTTTCCGCTATCTCCCCGCGGCCAAAGCCGCCCTCTAAGCCGTCCAGATACTGCCGCACGCCGTCCGCCAGGAAACGGTACATCACCCGGAACCGCTGCCGAATCTCCGCCAAATCTGCGGTTTCCACGGCGTCCAGCATCCACAGGGGGTTCTCATACTCCTCATAGGCGGGACGAAGAGGCGGATCTGAATGGCGCTCCAGAAAAAATGGCACCTTGGCGTAGATTTCAAGACAGGTAAACGCGTCTCGAAACAGCAGATTGTGAGAGGCGTCCAGCAGGCTGTGCAGCGGCCTGGATGCGGCCTTCCATCTGACCGCCAACGGCTTTCTGCTGTCCCGCTTCAGGCTGCGGAAGCATTCCAGAGCCGCCTGCTTTCCGCACGCCTGGACAGAAAACGCAAACAGCTCCGGCATCAGGGCCGCCATGGTCTCGTAGACCTCCGCGATCTCCTCCCGCCTCTCCAACACGGATTCCACAGCAGTGGGATTCCCGTCCCCCTCCTGCTGCCGGTAGATCACCACCGAGGGCCTGCGCTCCTCAGTCCGGATCATCCCCTCCTCCTTCAGCCGCTGCACCACGTCCCGCGCGGTCCTTATCCCCACATGGTATGTCTCGCACAGCTGGCTCAGGGAGGGAATCGGATCCCCGCAGCACAGATATCCCGTCAAAATCTGTTCCCGCAAATTTCCATACACATATTCAGACAGCGTTTGCTTGTTCTCCAAATCCATTCCTCCGTTTCCCCGGGCGCTGCGCTCCTGCTCCCAGCCGTTTTTTATCTGTGTAAAGCCGTGAAATTTTTGATGCTATATGCTAACGTACACAAATATATCATTGATTTCTCAATTGCACAATCTTAAAATAGTGCTGTATCAATATCGATCTGGATTCCCTGTTGTAGCGTGTATATTTATGAAAGAACAAAGCAGCCGCCCGGAGGAGCGTCAAGGGCTGTCTCCGGGCAAATGGCGGACAATTTTGCCATTATCCCTGATACTCATTCTTATATTAGCCGTGACGGTCTGGAATGCCGCCTGCCTGCGGATTGCATTAAATCGCAGCACCCAGGATTACTTAAGCGACGTAACCGGCCAGTCCTCTTCGGATATCCGCAGCGCCCTGGCCGGACGGATGACCAGCCTGGAAATTATAGCGGATTCCATCGCCCTGATGGGGGAACGGCAAAGCGTCGGCGCCCTGGCCGAGTATCTGGACCTCCAGGCGCAGATACTGAAATTTGACCGCCTGCTTCTGGTCGGCCCCCAGGGTGAAATCATCTCCTCCGGCGGACAGCTTTCCCCTCAGGGCGCGGAAACGGACCTGCCGCCGGACCTGTCCGGCCTCTTTCAGCAGGCCGGCGTTCACTACACCGGCGGGGAAAATATTTTATACGCCGTGCCCGTGTACCAAAACGGCCGCGCTCACCAGGTGCTGGCGGGCATACGCAGCAAAACAACGATACAGGCCATGATCACTGCCAAGAGCTTTCACGGCCGGATGCTCAGCTGTATTGTGGGCGCGACTATCCTGATCTTCTCCCTGTTTCTGCTGGCGCTGTTTCGCTTTTACAGCGCCCACAAAAAACAGCTGGAGCAGACCGCCTTCACGGACCCGCTCACCGGAGGATTGAACAACGCGGCCTTCCAGCGCCGGTACCGCTCCCTGGCAAAGCAGCTTATACCGGGCTCCCGCGCCATCGTGTATCTGAACGTCAGCGGCTTTAAATTGATCAACGAGCAGTTCGGCACCTCTGCCGGCAATGAACTGCTCCGCCACTTTTACCGCGTGCTGGAACGCCACATGGACAGAGGGCAAAATGAGTTCGCAGCCAGAGGGGAGTCCGATCACTTCTTCCTCTGCCTCTGCGTGAGCGATCCCCAGTCCATACAGCTCCGCCTTACGGCCATGCTCCGCGAGATCGACAATACCCGCGGCCCCGGTATGCCCGACGTTCCCGTGGTATTCTGCCTGGGCGCCTGCCTGGTGGACTCCCCTGATCAGGACATCACCATCCTGCAGGACCACGCCCGGATGGCCTGCCAGAACTGTGCTCCGGGCCAGAACCAGGAGTGCGCCTTCTACGATAACGGGCTGGCCGCGCGCCTGCGCCTGGAGCAGGAGTTAAACAGCCTGTTTGACGGCTCCATCGAACGCCGGGATTTCCTGGTCTGCCTGCAGCCGAAAATCAGCTTAAAGGACAACAGTCTGGCAGGAGCGGAAGCCCTGGTCCGCTGGATTCATCCCCAAAAGGGAATGATCTATCCCTCGGACTTCATTCCCCTGTTCGAGGGCAACGGAAAAATCTGCCGCCTGGACCGCTACGTGTTCACGGAAATCTGCGCCGCCCTGGCCCGCCTGAAGGAGGATGGCCGCAAAATGTTCCCGGTCTCCGTGAATCTTTCGCGCCGGCATTTCCGCGACCCTGATTTTCTGGACGACTTTGCCCGGATCGCCGCACACTACGGCATCCCCCGGGGAGTCATCGAGTTCGAGCTGACGGAATCCATCTTTTTCGACAACCAGCAGATTGAGATCGTAAAAGCCTCCATCCGCAGGATGCACGACCTGGGCTTTCTGTGCTCCCTGGACGACTTCGGGTCCGGCTTCTCCTCCCTGGGGCTGCTCAAGGAATTCGACGTGGACGCCATCAAACTGGACCGCTCCTTTTTCCTCAACATGTCCAGCCCCAAGGCCCGTGAGATCATCGCCTGCCTGGTGGAGCTTGCCAGACGTCTGCAGGTGAACACTGTGGCCGAGGGGATTGAAACCTTAAGCCAGGTGGAATACCTGCGCCGTATCCGCTGCGACATGGTCCAGGGCTATGTATTCTCCAAGCCACTGACCATATCTGAATTTGAAGATCGGTATCTGAGGTGAACACGCCATCGCTTTCATTCACATTCTGTTCATAAATCATTTAAAAACTCTTTACACAAACAACACGAACTATTCATGATTGCCGGATATACTTTAACCATAGTCAGTTAGACAAAACGACTAAACCAAATAACGCTTACAAGATTTTTTTCATAATACTCGAGCTGATAAGCAATTATCAGCTCTCCTCCCTTTTAATAATACTTTTATTCCTAAAAAGCGTATCACCCAACGGATGATACGCTTTTTTATGTTTCCCTCTTTTTCTTTCTCCAATCCGGCATCGCCACCCGGCCGCTCAAAAACAGCAGGGCCGTCAGGTTGGGGAAGGCCATCAGGCCATTCCAGATGTCGGAGAGAATCCACACCACGTCCAGGCGTCCGATGCTCCCGGTGAACACTGCCGCCGCGTAGAACAGCGGATAAATTTTGTTCACAAACTTTTGCTTTCGCTGCCGGTTAAGGCCCAGCGCCCCGGCGGTGTAGGCGGCGGCCTGCTTGCCCAGATAGAACCAGGCGATCAGCGTGGCGAAGGCAAACACCACCATGGAGGCGGAGACCAGGAACTCCCCGGCCGCTCCCAGGCGCCCTTCAAAGCACCAGGAGGCCAGGGCCGCGCCCTCGTAGGGCACGCGCTCCGGCGCGGAGCCGGTCATGCACAGAATCACCAGGGCCGTCAGCGTGCACAGAATGACCGTGTCGAAAAACACCTCGAACATGGCCCACATGCCCTGCTGCTGGGGCGTGGTGTCCTTTGCCTCCCCGTGGAGCACCGCCAGGGTGCCTAAGCCCGCCTCGTTGGAAAACACGCCCCGGGCCATGCCGTAGCGCAGGCTGCGGCTGATCCCGTAACCGGCCGCCCCGCCCACCGCTGCCGAGGGCGTAAACGCGCCGCTGACAATCGCCGCGAACACCTGGGGCAGCCGTTCCGCGCAGGATAAAATCACCACCAGGGAGAACACGATATAGATTCCCGAGGCCGCGGGCATAAGCTTTTCGGCCACCGTGCCGATGCGGCTGATTCCTCCGTTTGTCACCATCCAGATCAGTGCAGTCAGCACCAGGCCCCCGGCCAGCTCGGGGATATGCCAGGTGTAGGCCATGGTGCCCACCGCGGAATTGGACTGCACCATGCTGCCCATGCCCATGGAGGCCAGCAGGCACAGCACGCTGTACATCAGCCCCATGCCCTTCATGCCCAGGCCGCGCTCCATATACACATAGGGGCCGCACATGTAATGGCCGTCCTCATCCCTGTACCGGTAGCGGATTCCCAGGGCCGTCTCCGCGTAAGCGGTGATCATGCCGATCAGGGCGGACACCCACATCCAGAACAGCGCCCCCGGACCCCCGGCGGTCAGCGCGGTGGCCACGCCGGCGATATTTCCCGTTCCCACCGTGGCCGCCAGCGCGGTGCACACGGACTGAAACTGGCTGATCCCCTTCTTCGCGTTCTTCCCGCCGGCCTGTTTTTCATCCTTTTTACCCAGGCTGCCCACGGTCTCCCTCCACCAGTAAGAAAAACCGCGCAGCTGGAACAAGCGGCTCTTCAGGCTGAAGAACAGACCCACGCCCAAGAACGCCGCCATGGTCCACGGCCCCCATACCATCTGATGTATCTGTTCCAAAAATCCCATATCCCGTCACCTTCCGCCCAAGGCTGCCGTCCTCACTATCTGTCTTATTCGCGGCCGGGCGGGACTATGACAGTTCACAGAATTTTCTAGTGTATATACCTCGCATTTCAAGGCTAATTATGATAAAATAAAAGTTATATTACAAAGAAAAGAGGTATGCCAATGCCGGGCTTTACCACACACTATATATTGGGCATGAAAGCATACAACGATATGCCGCAGACGTCCCTAAAATTTATTATCGCCAAATACCGCTGGCTGTATCAGCTGGGCCTGCAGGGACCCGATATTTTCTTCTACAACCTGCCTGTGCTGCGCCATCGCGACCACCGCAACGTGGGTTCCCATATGCACGAGCACCTGGTAAACGAGTTTTTCCGCTGCTGCTTTGAAAATCTCACCAACATCGAGTCGCGCCAGCAGCGCGAGGAGGGACTGGCCTACGTGTGCGGCTTCCTGTGCCACTACGTGGGCGACTCCATCTGCCATCCATACGTCTACGGCCGGATCGAGTACGATGTGCACCATCCGGGCGGCTATTATCACGGGCTTCACGCCCAGCTGGAGAACGACATCGACGCCCTGCTCCTGCACAAATACAAGAAGAAAAAGCCCTCCCAGTTCAACCAGGCGGCCACCATCTGTCTGAACGGCATGGAGATTCAGTTTATCTCCCGCTTCCTGTCCAAATGCATCAACGAGACCTACTACCCGCTGAGCTACCGGAACAACTACCAGGTCACAGCGCGGATGATCCACCGGTCCATCCTGGCGATCCGGTTCGGCTGCCGCACGCTGGCGGACCCTCACGGGAAGAAAAAGAACAAAATCGAGTTTGTAGAGAACATTTTCCTCAAAAATCCCGTGGCCTCCAACAAGCTGGTCACGGACACTGTGGCGGACCCCGCCTGGAGCCTGAACCTGCACCACGAGACCTGGTGCAACCCCTGGAACAAGCAGATCGCCTCCCAGGCCTCCTTTCCAGACCTGTTCAAGCAATCCCTGTCTAAGCTGGATACCATCTACTACATGATCAATTCCATGGTCGACGGCACCCCCAGCGTGGACCCTGTCTCCCTGGGGAGGCTCTTAAGTGAAATCGGAAATTACTCTTACCACAGCGGGCTTCCCTGTGCGGAATAGGCCCGCCGCAAGGACAGCGCCTCAGGCATAGGCCCCGGCGCTGTTTTTTGATGCGCGGACAAGGGCAGCCGGCGGCAAACGCCGAAAAGGCCGCGGGGGATGAATCGCTTCACCTCCCGCGGCCTCCTGTATCCGTCCGCTGATTTTATTCGATTACCTGGTCGCCGTCCTTGGTGCAGTACGTGGCGCTCACGCCCAGCCGCACCATCCAGTTCTTTGTCTCCTGGGTCGCCCAGGTGCCGCTGTTATATCCGCCGCCGTTGTCGTTGTCCCAGAGCCACTGGGGAGTGGGCCACAGGCAGACACGCGGCTTCAGGGCCTTGTACACCTCGTAGCCCACGCCGTTCTGTCCATGGTGGGCCATCTGCACGATATCGCAGCCCAGGGACCGCAGGTCCACGTCCGCCATCAGCTGGGTGCCGCCCGCCAGCGCCAGATCCCCCAGGAACACCACGTTGGTGCCGTTGAGGGAGACAAGGTAAGCAACGCTGCTGTTGTTCACAAAATCGCTGCTGGTCTTGTAAGCCTGGTTCAGCACCTGGATCTTCGCCGGTCCGGCCTCGATCACCTGTCCCGCCACAATGTTGCCGTGGAGAATCTCCGGGGGAGCCTGAGCCAATGCGCCCCTGACATAACCTATGGTGCCGAAGGACCCCGGTTCCTTCTCCTGGTACCAGGCGTCGTCCAGGAAGGAATAGTAGATGCCGTCAATGGTGATCTCCCCGCTGTGCTTGTACAGAATCTCCGCCAGCGCGCCAGCATGGTCGCTGTGGGGATGGGTGATGAGCCACGCCTGTACGTGGCCGCCCTTCTGCTTGATCTGGTTGAGCAGATAGTCCGCATTGTTGGTCCACCCGCCGTCCACCACGATCAGGCCGCCGGCGCCGGTCTCAATAATCACCGACAGGTTCTGGCTGGTGGTATCGTGGTTAGCCAGCATGGTCAGCCGTCCCGCGCCGAACCAGGATGAGGAGTCCGTGACTGCAGTCTGTACGGAGCCGAAAGCCGCCGTAACCGGAGCCGGCTGTGAGGCCTGGGCTTCCTGTCCGGACGTCTGCTGCGCCTGGCTGTCCTGCCCGCTTTCCCCGCCCACATTGGTAATCTGGGCCTGCCCGGAATTGTCCCCGCCGCCCGCGGGCTCGTCGTCGGTGATGATCACCTTGTCGGGGGAGTAGAGAGTCTGGGCCTGGGCCCTGTAGCCGCCGCCCATGGCATAGCTCTCCGCCCGGCCGCCGCTCACCAGCAGGATCATCAGCGCCATCACGCACACGGCTGCCTGCTTCCAGTAGGAATCTGGTCTCATAGTCAAATCCTTCTCTTTCTAATTCATTTTCTGTTTTCGGCGCGCTTACTTCGTCAGCGCTACCAGCGCTCTCTGCTCGCCCGCCTTCATGGTGTCATTTACCAGATAGGTGCTCTTATCGTCCTGGGTGTTGAAGGGGAATATCTGCACCACCACGTTGTTCTCGTCGAAGAAACTGCCGTAGTACAGCTGATCCTCGTCGGAGGGCTCGTAGGAGAAGTCCTGGGTCGCCAGCTCGTCGCCGCAGACCTTGAGCACCGCTTCGCCGTAGGACACCGCAATCTCGCCGGTGGTCTTGGCCGTCACGGGCAGCAGCACGGTCATCGTCTTGCTTGCCGCATCGTAGGACACCGCCATATCCATCACGTAGTCGCCGTAGGGGCCGTAGGGCTCCATAAACTCGTCGCGCACCGCCTGGTTCACCTCGGACCAGTCGATCTCCACATTGTCCCTGGTCTCCACATCCGGAACGGCCGGTCCCTCCACGGTACCGCCTGTCGGGGAAACAATATTGCTCTGCGTACAGCCGCAGAGGATGGCCGCGCACAGAAGAAATAACGCGGATAACTTTTTGAAATGTCTCATTTTATCAAATCCTCCTTCATTCTTACAAAAGCAGCATGTCCGTATCCCCCGTCTCCTGGAATATCCGGCAGCTGCCCGCAGGCCCGTCACCGCGCGAATCGCCGCGTGGACAGACCGTTAACGGTATTATTATAGCGGACATTCCCCGAATTTAACAGACCTTTTTTCTTACGAAATTATTGTTATTCTTGGTAAAATTTGAAATCCCTCTTGATTTTTCCTACGACCGGTGGTAATATGTTCAATATCATTTGTTTTTAGTATTTTTTGAACATATCGCTCCGGCGACCGATCATACCTGCCAAGGAGGAATCTTTTATGAAACCTGATAGCAATACCCCCGCTCCCCGCACTGTCACCAAGCGTGTGGACTGGATCGTTACCATTGTGCCTTTCATCTGTATCCTCGTGCTGTGCTCCCTGTTCATGGCCCTGCCCGAGGCCTCATCCGATATTCTCAGCTCCATCCGCTTTTTCCTGGGCGACCAGATGGGCAGCTATTACCTGATCCTGGGTCTGGGAGCTTTTATCTGTTCCCTGTATATGGCCTTCTCCCGCTTCGGCAAAATCCGCCTGGGCGATACGGACAAACCGCAGTACTCCGCCTTCCGCTGGGGCTCCATGATGTTCACCGCCGGGCTTGCCGCCGACATCCTGTTTTACTCCCTGTGCGAGTGGATGCTGTACGCCAATGAAAGCCACATCCTGGAAATGGGGTCCCAGCAGGATTGGGCCAGCACCTATCCCCTCTTCCACTGGGGCCCCATTCCCTGGAGCTTCTATATCATCCTGGCCGTCTCCTTCGGCTTCATGATCCACGTGCGCCGCCGCAGCAAGCAGAAGTACTCCGAGGCCTGCCGCCCGCTTTTGGGCCGCCGTGTGGACGGCTTCTGGGGTAAGGTCATCGACCTGACCGCGGTGTTCGCCCTGCTGGCCGGGACGGCCACCACCTTTTCCCTGGCCACGCCGCTCCTGTCCATGGCGATCAGCCACGTGTTCGGCATACCGGAGACCAACCTGCTGACCATCGGCATCCTGGTGGTCATCTGCGTGGTGTACACCATGGCCGTCTATTTCGGCATGGAAGGCGTAGCCAAGCTGGCCGCCTCCTGCGTTTACCTGTTCTTCGGGCTGCTGGCCTATGTATTCTTCGGCGGCGGCGAGGGGCGCTATATTGTGGAGACCGGCCTGACCGCCATCGGCAACCTGACCCAGAACTTTATTTCCCTGGCCACATGGACGGACGCGCTGCGCACCTCCTCCTTCCCCCAGACCTGGACGATCTTCTACTGGGCCTACTGGATGGTCTGGTGCGTGGCAACCCCCTTCTTCATCGGCACCATCAGCAAGGGACGCACCATCCGCCAGACGGTGTTAGGCGGCTATTTCTTCGGGCTGGCCGGAACCTTTACCTCCTTTATCATCCTGGGCAACTACGGGCTGGGCCTGCAGATGCACGGGAAACTGGATCTCATGGGACTCTACGCCCAGGTCGTCCAGACCGCCCCGACTCAGGCCCTGTATCAGACCATCATCGCGGTGGTGGGCACCCTGCCCTTTGCCAAGTTCGGCCTGATCCTGTTGGCCGTCACCATGGTGGCCTTCTACGCCACCTCCTTTGACGCGCTGACTATGGTGGCCTCCTCCTACTCCTACAAGGCCCTGGAGGCCGGCGAGGAGCCGGACCGGCGCGTTAAGCTGTTCTGGGCCGTGGTGCTCATGCTGCTGCCCATCGCGCTGATCTTCTCGGAAAATTCCATGGCGAACCTGCAGACGGTATCCATCATCGCCGCCTTCCCCATCGGATTTATTATCGTGATGATCGTGTGGAGCTTTTTCAAGGACGCCGGACGCTATCTGGACCAGGAAAACCGCTAAAAAAGCAAGAAAAAGGAGAGCCCTCGCGTTGCCGTCGGCTCTCCTTTAGCACTTAAAATGCATGTCCTTTACCCCTTCTCTTTATTATCCTGATGTAAAAATCCTTTCGATGCGGTCACCCGCTTCTCCCTCGTCACTTCCCTTAAAGTAGAATGTCAAGGGGGCGCCACACATTCTGAGCTTCTTGATCTCATCATAATTCTTCGCATTGACAGTCTCAGCATCGCTGGTCACGTAAATATCGCAGCAAAATTGATTAGCGGTCTGAATCAGATAAGAAATCGGAATCGGCCTGGGGGCCATATCCCTGAGGTTAACTTGTCGCATCAACATAAACTCACCTCAATTCAAAACACAGAACCATTAAACAGTGAACTACGTACCTCCTTGCTAATCATTATATATCCCCTATAGAAAAAGCATAACATCTTTTTTGGTCAAATGCAAGAGACAACTTCCAATTTTTATGCATTAATTCTGTAACTTATATAAATTTAATATAAAGAATCCCGATTTCGTCGTTCAAAAGTTACATCTTCTGAAAATTCAACGAAATCGGGAACATATGTAACACTATGACGCTGCCGTAACCGTCACGCCCTTTACCGCCCACTGGTAGTCCCGCATGGCCTGCTGCAGCGCAAGGTCCGCGCACTCGTAGCCTGATTTGGCCTGAAGGTAAGCCAGCTCCATCTGCATAAACTGGATATCGCTGAGCAGCCCGCCCTGGCGCTGTACCTGCGCCGCGTTCCAGGTAATCTGGGCGCTCTGCCAGGCGGTGGAGGCGGAGTCGTACTCAGCCTTTTTCTGTAAAATCGTGTCGTAGAGCGTCTGCACGTTGGAGCGCACCTGATCCTCGCTGTACTCCACGTTGCGTATCTTGTTGCGGGCCATAGTGGTGGTTTTCAACGTCTGCTTCTCCACATCGCTCAACCCCTGGCTCTTGGAGCCGCCCCGCATCGCAATAAGATCGTAGTTGTTCAGCGCCGCCTTCTCCTTGTCCGCCTCCACGTCGATGGAGGCAATGGCGGCCGGATCCGCGTGGGGCACCAGGCCGATCTCCACATCCGTGGCGTTTACATCGTAGCCGGTGAGCTGGTAGATACTGCGGCGCATCTGCTCCAGGCCGGAATCCAGGCCGGCCAGCTGCTGCTTGGAGGAGGCCAGCTGGGAGGCCGCCGACAGGATATCGCTGTCCACCGCCAGCCCCTGGGCCTGCATGGTCTGCTGTAAATTCCAGGCCGCCTGGGACACCTCCACGGACTTGGCCACCAGCTCCCGGCTTGAGAGGGTCTGCTGATAGTTGTTCATCAGATATTCCAGGCCCTGGGCCGCCTTGTTCACATATCGGTCGATCGCCTTGGCCCCGGAATCAAATTTGTCCAGATTGTCCTCCACCCTCTTGGCCTGCTTGCGCAGCTCCTTGATCCCCGCCCGGGTCGCCGCTATGTACTGGTTCAGCACAGGGGCCAGCTGGGGATTGTCCTTCTTCTGATCCTTTAAGCCATCCTCGTCGTTGACCATATCATCGGCGCGCACGCGCATCTGCATGGCGATATCCGACGTATCCCCCTTCATACTGTCCAGGGAGTCATACTGGCTCTTTAAGGGACCGTAGAAATTCTTGATCAGGTCGGCCAGCTCGTCGTACTCGATGCGGTTGTCGGTCAGCCGCTCCATGTACTGCTGGTAGTCGCCGCCCGGAGCAGGCTCCGGCTCCGCCATAGCGGTGAGGGGCAGCCCGGCCGAGAGGACGGCGGCCATTCCGGCCAGCCAAAAACGCTTCCATTTTTTATCGTTCATCAAACTCATTGCGCTCACTCCTCACATCATTTAGAGGCGACAAGACCTTTTACAATCCAGTCGTAGTTTTCCATTGCCATCAGAAGCTGCAGCTTTGTAGTCTCCACCGTATTCTTCGCCGTGGTAAAGGCGTTCTGCGCGCTCTGATACTGAAGCGGCGTGATGGAGCCAACGGTCAGCTTCGCGGCCGCGGTCTCAAGGTCCACCTGGGCCAGCTGAAGCTGAATCTGCGCCGTGGTGAGAGAATCCCTGGTGGTCAGAATGGTGTTGTACTGGGTCTTAAGGCTGTTGATCACGTTGTTTCTGGCATCCTCAATGGTGGCCTTGGTCGCCTCGATCTGGGTGGCGGAGGTCAGGTTGCCCAGCTTTTTCTGGTTGTAGCGGACCGTATAGTTGTTGTTTAAGGCCGTCTCCTGATCCGCCTCCAGGTTCAGGGAGTCGATGCGGCTTAAATCCGGCTCCGGCACTGTTCTGATCTCCGGCTGCGCGTCCGCGGCCCAGCCGGTCATCAGGCACAGGGTGCGGTGCACGCTGTCGATGGATTTCTGGGTGGATAAAATCGCAGCGTCCTGATCCTGAACGCTCTTCTGGGCGTTCAGCACATTCACCTGGGTGGTGCTGCCCGCGGCCATCTGGGCCACGGCGGCCTCGTACTGGGCCTGGAGCAGATTCCTGGTGCTCTGCATATTCTCCATAGTGTATCCCGACTGCTGGTAAGTGATCATCAGCTGCTGCGCCTGGGATACCAGACCGGCCTCGGCCTGGTCGTAGTTGATTTTCTGCATCTCCGGGTCCTCGTACAGGTCGTCCGCAGATTTAGCCAGCGTATTTCCCTGCATATTCAGGGTCGCCCGCATGGAGTCGTCGTCCGCGTCCCCGGCCTGGTCCCACAGGTCCTGGGCCGCGTCCATGGCCTCCTGGTATACGTCGTTGAGGGTTTTGCTCCTCATGTCGTTGTAGGATTCCCGGTTGCTGCGGACCGTGGGGTTGTACTCGTGAATCAGGTCCGCCAGCTCGCCGTACTCCATCACATTGTCCCTGAGGGATGCCCACTTATCCTGCGTGTAGGCGAACTCCGGGCTCAAATCCTTGTTCACGTCCGGTCTGGGCGCTTCCACATCGGAAAGGTTATCGTCCGGCCGCTGCGCCGCAAAAGCCGTAAACGGGGTGGCGCCTGCCAGCACGCAGGCGGTCAAAACCGCAATGCTCCGGCGCGCGCCGGGCCGTTTTCCATTATCTCTCATAACTGATCTCCTTCTTTTCCGTCCACATGTCCGGCCGGATATTCTTCCGGCACATCCCCGGACAGGGCGCCGTTTTTCAATATGTACATCTGTTTGCGTGTAACCTCCAATATGCGCTCCCGGTCCGCCGCCCCCATATAGTACATGGAGATGGCTTTGATGACCAAAACCATCATGATCTCCACCAGGCAGGCCAGCTTCTCCTCGCTGCCGATGGGGCAGCTCCCGGCGTCGATCCGCTCGTACAGCTCGTGAATGAACCGGCGGTAGACGTCGTCCTCGTGCAGAAAGCCCTTTACGCCGAACATCCTGCTCTGGGTCACCGGGTTCAATTCCGTCAGCGCGTTGCGGTAGAGCTCCGCTCCCCGGCCCCCGGTTCCCGCGTCCATCACCTGCTCCAGCATGGCGCAGACCGTCTCAAAGAGATCGCCGCCGTGGCGCTCCAACTGGTCGTAGACCTGCTCCCGGCATTTTTCCCGGAACCCGCTGACCAGATACTGCAAAAGATCGTCCTTGTCCTCAAAGTAGGTGTAAAAGCTCCCCCGGGAAATATCGGCTTCCTTGATGATCTGGTTGATGGAAGCCGCGGAGTAAGGCACCCGGCAGAATTCATGTACCGCGGCCTTGACAATGGAACACCGCTTCTCCTCTTTTAAATTAAAAAATCGTTGGGTTGGCACGTCTTACGTCCCCCTTTTATCCTGTGTGTGGCAATGTATGAGCGCAGAACTGATAAGCTGTCACTTATGACAAGTTGTCATCCTACTGCGAACAAAAAAGCAGAAAGATGAACTGTCTGCTTTTTCATACTTACGTTTAAGTTTTTACCATAGTTTCCATTCAATGTCAAGCAACGCATCATTAAATTTCTATAAAGCGGCTGTAAAACCTTACGATTCGGAGCCGCTGTCCCGCTCCATATTCCTGGTCCGGTCCACGATATAGATAGGCCGGTCCTTCAGCTCCATGAACAGGATAGCGATGTATTCCCCGATAATCCCGATGATCACGAACATCATGGCGAACATGAAGCAGATCAGCACCACGATGGTGGCGTAGCCGCTGGGAGCGCCCTGGCGGGTGAACAGCGTGTACACGATCACCGCCACGCCCAGCAGGGCGGAAAAGATCCCGGCGTAGATGCCCAGCTTCAGCGGCATGTTGGAAAAACAGAGGATCGTGTTGATGGAGAAGGCGAACAGCTTCTTCAGGCTGTACTTGCTCTCCCCCGCCACCCTGGCCCTGGCCTCGTACTCGATGGTGGTCTTGCGAAAGCCCACGTTCTGCACATAGCCCCGCAGGAAGCGCACCTTCTCCCGGTAATTGTCCTTTAACACCTGGGCCACATGGCGGCTGACGGCGAAGAAATCAGAGGCGTTGGACTCGAAATGCACGTCCGCAATGTGGTTGATCACCCAGTAAAAGCCCGAGGAGGTGATATTCTTGATCAGGCCGGCGCTCTGGTTTCTGGTCCGCACCATGTTGACCACCTCGTAGCCCTCCGCCATCTTCTCCAGAATATGGGGAATACATTCCGGCGGATGCTGCAGGTCCGCATCCATACAGATGATGGCGTCGCCGCTGCTGTAATCCAATCCGGCGATCATGGCCGCCTCGTGACCAAAATTCCGCGAAAAGCTCACAAGCTTCACCCTGCTGTCCCGCCCGGCCAGGCTGTCCAGAATCTCCAGACTGCCGTCCCCGCTGCCGTCATTGACAAACACCAGCTCGTAATCCCAGTCCAGCGCCTTTAAAACCTTAGCCGTTTCCCTGTAAAAATCTTCCAATGCCTTTTCTTCGTTGTAGACGGAAACTACAACCGATACTTTCCTGTCCATTAAACCGTCCTGAATCCTTTCCTCTGCTGTAATGCTGCGGTCTGGGGGATGATGTGAGCCGCTTCCCCGCGCAGCCTCCCGCCTCAGCCGAACACCTCGATCTCCTTGCCCGAATGGGTGGGCACCCGCTGCTCTTCCGGCGGCGGCGTCATATAATCCCCGTACACCTCCGTCAATATCTGATGCCAGCCCGCGGGCACCATCAGCCTGGTGTCCTCAAAATCCATGTCCACCACGCGGTCGCACCAGTCCTTCTCCACCGTCACATAGAGGAAATCCGGCTGGTAATTGCTGTAATAGCGCAGATTTCCCTTGCTGCGGCTGTCCTTGGTGGCCGCCGCCCTCTGCATGGCGAAAATGACCTTCATGGGAATCAGCCGCCCCACGGTAGCCAGGCCGCCCACAAACAGCTTGTGGGGCAGGCTGTATTTCTTGAAATCCAGATGGTAGCGGTGGCCCATGGCCAGGCCGTAAATCCCCTTGTGGAGCAGCCTGGTCCACGCTGCGGCCAGCTTGCCCTCCGGCAGCTTGTCGATAATAAACAGGTCCACCCACAGGTGGTTCAGCCTTCCCCCGTAGTACGCCATCTCCGGCGTATCCCCGTGGCGGCGGCTGTTGTGGTAAATGATGCGCGGGGTGAAATCGTAAAACGCCTTGCCCCCTCTCAGCTGGTCCGGCTCCAAAAGCTCCATGCCCTGGGGCAGCTCCCGCTCCGCCACCTTGCGGAAGGCCTCGTACTGGCTGCGGGTCAGGAACACGTCTGCGTCGTCGTCCCAGGGAATAAACCCGTGGTGGCGCACCGCCCCGATCAGGGTACCCGCGTCCAGGCCGTAGCGGATCTTGTACTTGCGGCAGATCCGGTCAACCTCTTTCAATATTTTCAAATTGGCGCTGTGGACGCCGCTCATATCGTATTCGGCCGCCATGGCTTCCTCCTTTTACTGTAAAACCGCAGGGCGGTTCCCCTCCCTCACGGCCCCGCGCAAAACCGGTCCAAACAGCCGGCGCGCGGCCTGCCGGGCCATCACAGCACGGCTTCTTTGATGGTCTTTGCCATATAGTCGATCATCTCGTCCGTCATGCCCGGATATACGCCCACCCAGAAGGTGTCGCTCATGATGCGGTCCGTATTTTCCAGGCTTCCCACCACCCGGTATCCGGCGCCGGAGGCGCGCATCTCGTCAAAGCAGGGATGCTTTGTCAGATTTCCGGCAAAGAGCATACGGGTCTGGACGCCCTTGCTCTCCACGTACTGCACCACCTTGTTGCGGTCCGTGCCCGCCTCGCAGGTGATCAAAAAGCCGAACCAGCTGGGCCTGGAATTGGGGCAGGGCTCCGGCAGGATCAGCCGCCCTTCGGTGCCGGCCAGCCCGGCCTTCAGGCGGTCGAAATTGTGGCGGCGGCGCTCCACGAACGCGGGGAACTTCGCGATCTGGGCGCAGCCGATGGCGGCCTGCAAATCCGTGGCCTTTAAGTTGTAGCCGAAATGGGAGTAGACGTATTTGTGGTCGTAGCCCAGGGGCAGCTCTCCGTACTGGCGGTCAAAGCGGTGGTTGCAGGTATTGTCCTTACCCGATGGGCAGACGCAGTCACGCCCCCAGTCGCGGAAGGAGTGGATGATCTTGTTGATCAGCGGGTTGTCCGTGTACACGGCGCCGCCCTCGCCCATGGTCATGTGGTGGGGCGGATAGAAGCTGGAGGTGCCGATATCCCCCACGGTGCCGGTGAGCTTCGTCACCTCCCGGCCGTCCACGTTCAGGGTGTAACGGCTGCCCAGAGCGTCGCAGTTGTCCTCCACCAGCCACAGGCCGTACTTGTCGCAGAACGCCTTCACGGCGGCCAGGTCATAGGGATTGCCCAGGGTGTGGGCGATCATCACGGCCTTGGTCTTGTCGGAGCGGGCCGCCTCCAGCATGGTCACGTCGATGTTGTACTGGGGAATGGTCACGTCCACGAACACCGGCACAGCGCCGTACTGGATCATGGGGTTGACCGTGGTGGGGAAACCGCAGGCCACAGTGATGACCTCGTCCCCCCGCTTCACCCGACGCTCGCCCAGGAGCGGGGAGGTCAAGGTCATGAACGCGATCAGATTGGCGGAGGAGCCGGAGTTCACCAGGCTGCAGTACCGCACGCCCAGATACTGGGCCAGGCTGCGCTCAAACTCATCTGTGTAGCGGCCGGAGGTCAGCCAGAACTCCAGGGCGCTGTCCACCAGGTTCACCATCTCCTCATGGTCGTAGACTCTGGAGGCGTATGGGATGCGGTCGCCCTCCGCAAAGGGCTTTTTCCGGTTGTGGAACACATCGCAGTATTCCGCCACCAGCCCCAGAATCTGTTCTCTTGCTTCTGCTTCGGTTTTATGTTCAAACATTGGGATCGATTCTCCTTGTCCTTGATTTATTCGTTGCGCCTTCACGCGAAAAACTCCCGAATCTGCCGGTCCATAACCTCCAGCATATCCGCGCCCTCCAGGTACTCCTTGGACCAGGCCACGGTCTTTTCCACCGCTTCCTTCACGCCGTAGCGCGGCGTCCAGCCCAGCGCCCGCTTGATCTTGGAGCAATCCAGCTTGAGGAAATTGGCCTCGTGAGGCCCTCCGTCGTACTTGTCCACCCAGGAGGCAGTGGGCCCCCAGGCCGCGCAGAATATGTCCACCAGTCTGCCGGTGGTCACGCAGTCCTTGTCGTCCGGGCCCACGTTGTAATAGCCCTGGAAGGCCTTGTCCTGCCACTGGCGCATGGCGATGGCCATGTACACGGCCAGCGGCTCCAGCACCAGCTGGTAGGGCCGGGTGGAGTGGGGATTGCGCACCACGATCTCTTTGCCGCAGCCCGCGGCACGCACGCAGTCGGGGATGATCCTGTCGTTGGCGAAATCGCCGCCGCCAATGACATTTCCGGCGCGGGAAGTGGAGATCGCGCAGCATCTGTCCTGGAAAAAGGACTTCTGGTAGCTGTGGGTCACCAGCTCGGAGCAGGATTTGCTGTTGGAGTAGGGATCGTAGCCGTCCAGGGGATCACACTCCCGGTAGCCGTACTCCCACTCCTGATTCTCATACACCTTGTCCGTGGTCACGTTGAGGAAGGAGCGCACGCTCTCCGTACTGCGCACGCATTCCAGCACGTTCACCGTGCCCATCACGTTGGTCTCGTAGGTGTACACCGGGTCCTTGTAGGAGTCCCGCACAATGGGCTGGGCCGCCAGATGGAACACCACCTCGGGCCGGACCCGTTCGAAAACCTCCTGCAAATGCGCCAGGTCCCGCACGTCCCCGATCACGCTGTCCATGGTGTCCTCCAGCCCCGCGATCTCAAACAGGCTTGGATCCGTGGGCGGATTCAAGGAATAGCCGGTGACCTTCGCGCCGGCCAGGGTCAGCATGCGGGAAAGCCAGGAGCCTTTAAAGCCCGTATGGCCGGTGACCAGCACCCGCTTGTCACTATAAAATTTCTCCAGTTCGTTCCAATTCATACACTCAGTCCTTCCAGATTTTCCACGGCGCATTGCCGGACTGCCACATTTCCTCCAGCTTTTTCATCTCCCGCTGGGTGTCCATGCACTGCCAGAATCCGCTGTGATAAAATGATTTCAGCTCGCCCTCCATGGCCAGGCGCTGCATGGGCCTCTGCTCAAATACCGTGGAGTCGTCCTCCAGGTAGTCGAATATCTCCGGATTCATAACCATAAATCCGCCGTTGATCAGCGCTCCGTCGTTGTCGTCCTTCTCCCGGAAGGACAGCACGGTGTTGTCCTCGTCGATGTCCAGCACGCCCTTCATCTGCCCCAGGTTCACGGTGGTGATGGTGGCGATCTTCCCGTGGGCCCTGTGGAATTTCACCAGCTCGTCCAGATCCACGGTGCCGACCCCGTCGCCGTAGGTCAGCATAAAGGGCTCGCCGCCGATGTAAGGCTGTATGCGCTTCACGCGGCCGCCGGTCATGGTGTTGAGCCCAGTGTCCACCAGGGTGACCTTCCAGGGCTCGGAATAGTTGTTGTGCACCTCCATCTTGTTGTGTGCCAGATCGAAGGTCACATCCGAGGTGTGCAGGAAATAGTCGGCGAAAAATTCCTTCACCACGTACTGTTTGTATCCCAGGCAGATGACAAAATCGTGGAATCCGTATTCCGAATAATATTTCATAATATGCCACAGGATGGGCTTGCCGCCGATCTCGATCATGGGCTTGGGTTTTAAGTGGCTCTCCTCGCTGATTCTGGTTCCCAGACCGCCCGCTAAAATCACAACCTTCATATCGCTTATCCTCCGTTATCCTTTACCTGTCACGAAATACGTTCAGGTGGTTCTCCTTCAATATCTCAAACGCCCGCTCGATCTTGTCGCGGCCCTTGCGGTACTCGTACAGATCGGCCAGCTCGCCGTCCGTCAGCCCGGAAAAATCCCCGGCCTGGCGCGCCATGCGCTCAAAGCTTTCCTCCCGGTAGGGAGCTTTCTTCAACTCATGATAAGTAGTATAACCATTTCCCGCCAGGATTGCAAGGCAGAACAGCGCCATCAGCGCCCGCCATGACCGCCTGCCCCGGGCCACGGCCCCGTAGGCCAGGGCAAAGGTCAGCACAATGCCCAGGATTCCCACCTGGAACTGCAGCGCGTAGCGGGAACTCAGCGCGTAATCCTCCTTCTCAAAAATATAGCGGGAAATGAAAATCAGCACGTGGTTGATCCCCCCCGACACCAGCAGCATCAGCGGAAATATGCTGCGGTCGTACAGCTTCAGCCTCAGGTTCAGCCACAGGGCCGCCAGGTAGCCGGACGCCGTCAAAAGCCCCAGCAGATAGACACCGCGGTTGGCGATCATGCCGTTTTTCACCAGCTCCTGCAGCTCCTCCCCGCCCACCAGAATCCCGGCAAAGGATTTCAGCAGAAAGCGCACCGGGAAATCGGGGTGATCGGCCAGAATCTGCCCCAGGGAGCGTCCCGTGGCTCCGGCGTGCTCCTCCACAGCGAAGGAGCTGCTGAGCATGTACAGCAGCAGGGGCAGCAGGGCGCAGAGCCCGTACACGACGTAGCGCCGGTCCCATTTTCCCGTACCCTGACGGAAATGATCCCGCACCATGCAAAAGGCGTAGGACAGCAGCAGGGTGGCCGCGTAGCCGGCGCAGTAAGGGCCGGCCGCTCCCAGGATAATCAGCCAGGGCAGCGCGCACAGCTTCATCCGGTCGTGCTGCTTCTCCTCCCCGGACCAGACCCGGTCCAGCACCAGCTCATGGTAATAGAAGCAGGCAAAGGAGAAGAAATGGGCCCAGCCGCTGCCGTTTGTCAGCATCTCCCACTTGTTCAGGCTGAACATCACCGCCATCAGCAGCGCAAACCACAGGCAGCCCACCCGGCGCTCCCGGCAGTACATTCCCAGCACGGCGCCGGCCAGTCCCAGGCTCAGAACGCCCAGCACCCGCTCAAAGGTCACGGAAAAGCCGAACAGCTCCACGTTGACGATGCGCGCCAGGAAGCTGACCGGGATTCTGGTCAGAATGTCCGGCACAAAGAATTTCTCCGGATTCCAGACATCCGGCAGATAGCTGTTCACCAGGCGGATGTAGTCGGAGTACACCACGTCGGCGGTGGCATTTTTCACATACCAAAGCGCAAAGACCGTGCCCAGCAGGGGCAGCAGCCAATAGATTATCTGTTTTTTTTGTCTCATAGTCCGTCGCACCCGTCCTCTAATCGGCTTTGATGTTGACAATGGCTGCCAGCCGGTCCGCGCCCCTCTGTTCCTGGGCGTCCTGCATATAGAAGTTGTAGTCGAATTTCAGTTTTACGGTCTGCCACGGCTCCACATGGACCGAAGTGCGGCTCACGCTGGAGTTCACGGCAATGGTATCCGGCGGCCATCCCTCCCTGGTGATGGTGATGGTCTCGCCGCCGCTCAGCAGGCCCGGGTACATGATCTCCAGGTCAATGCTTCCGGTGGAGCCCGCCATCACGCTGATTTCCGCGTGCTCGTCCATCCATCCGTCCCGGTAATAGCCGTATTCCGGCTTGAGCTTCAGCTCCCGCACAAATCCGGTGATATCCTGGAACGCGTTGTTTTCCGGGTCCTCCCGCAGCACCAGCATGCCGTCCGTCACCAGGCCGAAATCCCGGATGCTCTTAATGTGCACCACCCGCGTGCCCTGCGCCGTGCGCTCCTTGTCGAACACTTTAAAAAAGGTGTTTGCAGTGAAATCACTCATTTCATAGCTGTCGCCGATGATATAGATCGTCTTGCCGAACAGGCTGTCCCCATACCTCCCGTAGGTCTCCTCCGCCAGGGAGTTGTAGCGCAGCTGGTCCGGCCAGAGATACAATTGGGGGTAGTAACCGCGGTAGAACAGCTCCACCGGCAGCATGAGCGCCACATAGCAGATAAAAGCCGCTCCCCAGGGCCACAGCCGTTTCAGGTACAGCTCCCGCTTCACATCCTCCGTCAGCACGCCGTACATCCAGGCCATGAACAAAAGGGCCGCTGCCAGGGAAACGTACACCCAGCGCATCTCCACCCGGATGGTCACGCTGGAACTGGCGATGCACATGGCCAAAAACACCAGAAACAGGCCGGCATTTTTCAACAGGGGACGCCGCTTCTCCTTCTTTGATTGAAACAGGCGGATCAGGAAGCCAAGCGTCAGCGCAGCCACCATCAGGTCCGCCAGAATCACCAGCCCCCTAATCAGCCATGGACTCTGAGACCAGGGCAGGCCGTTTAAGTGCTCCGGCCCAGCGTTGACGCCGAACACGTAGGCCGCCTGGCTGAGGGCGTAGCGGATACACCTGGAGATGCTCAGCGTGTCGGCCACCTGGGTCCCGCCTGTGCCGGCCGGGAGAACGGTGCCGATGGTGAGCGCGCGGATGAGCTGCACCAGCAGAAAGGAGACCGCGGGCGCCAGCCACTCCCATAGCTTTCTGGAGCCCTTAAACAGCAGCACCATAAAAAACAGCGGGATCAGCGCCATGTAGCGCTCGTGGACAAAGCACACGCCGAAGTACAGGCCGCAGGCGATGAAATAGCGCCGCTCCTGCCCCTCCTCGTTGAGATAACGGTAGAGATACCAGAGGATGAGAATCGCCATCCACAGGGCCATGGTCTCCATCAGCCCCAGCACCTGGCCGATCTGGTAGTAGGCCATGCGGCTGACCAGAAACATAACGCCGCATAGAAAGCCCACGCCCTTGGAATTGGCCAGACGCCTGCCGATGCTGTAGAGCATCCAGGACACGGCCGCGTTGAGCAGAATGTTGATGGGCACAAAAAGGCCGGTGTGGTTTCGCACCACCGCCATCTCCAGCCAGGCCGCCAGATAGTAGAGGAAGCGGAAGCGCGTGCTGCCCATAGGGAACACGTACTCCAAAAAGCTCTGCTCCCCGTAGCAGGACCAGAAATAGAGGTCGTCCATGTACAGCCCCTTAATTTCGATTCCCCGGTTGACCCAAACAGCCAGGGCCAGCAGAAGCCCCATAAAAATCACGTGGTCCTTCCACTCATACTTTTTCTCCATGCGCGAGAACCCGATGGTGTATTTCCTGGTTTGCTTTTTATCCAATGTATGCCGCCTCCTTCTGTCTTATCTCCCGTCAGTTTTTCCCATATATTGGTTAAAACCTTCCTCGAACTCCCGAGCGATCCGCTCCCGGTCATAGGGATTTCCGTCGCTATCCGGCCCGCCGATGCACACGCGCCCCAGCAGATTGCCGTCCTCGTACACCAGGTCGGTCAGGCTGTTGTCCTCGATCATATAGCGGACAATCTCTCCCGCCCGGCTCTGCTGCTCCTCAAATCCCTTTTCCACAAACAGGTACTCCGTGCCGGAAATGTCCAGGTACCATTTAAAATAGTCCAGCTTTTTAACCAGGTAGACGTTGCCGCCGCTGCCCGTGATATCGTAGTAGCTCTGCACGCTGCAGGGCAGATCCAGCACCTGTGGATGGGCTCCCAGCCCCACCACCCGGCTCCTGGGCGTCAGCAGGGAAACGATCTGCGTCAAACCGGCGCTGTCCTGGCGTTGCCGTATCTCAGCCCGATGGTCATACCAGCCCCCATGACTCAGGGAAACGGGCGTGAAGCCCCGCGCCCCGGCCCAGCTGGTGCAGCAGGTGGCCAGCGCGCCGGCCGCCACCAGCGGGACCATAAGCCCGGACAGGTTGCGTTCCAGATCGGTCTTTCTGCCGCCCGGGCGCTCGATCCCGGCCGCGCTGACAATCAGAAGCGTGTAAAAGAGAATAAAGTAATTGCCGTCCACCTGGGACAGGGTGTAGACGCTGTAGATACAGGCCAGCCCCAGAACCGGCAGCAAAAGCGCCTCGCAGAAGGGCTGGCACTGCCCGCCAGGCCGCTTCGAATCCGTCGCGGCTGCCCGCCTTGGCCTCATCCCGCCGGACCGCGCGAAGGCGATGAGCCAGCAGAGCCAGAGAAAGGCCAGCACCGTGATCAGGCCGGTTCCCCAGGCGATCACCACATGCTCCATGTCCTCCCCCAGGGGCAGCACCGCCATTCCCCAGAGCCGCGCGGCCAGCCGGGACAATTTCTCGCCCGCGCTCAGGCTGGACGGGTTGCCGATCACATTGGCAAAGGAGTAGGGCATTCGAACCGAAAAGCCCATCCGCTCAAACACCCCGGCGAAAATGGAGGTGACCGGGACTCCGGTGATATTCCAGGTCCTGTACCACATGCCCGCTACCGCGGCCGTCGGGATCAGGGGCAGAAGCAGTCCCCAATTTCTTCCATTTTTTGTATCTCTCACAGCCACCCGCAGCTTCTTACACCAAATCAGGCAGAGCAGGCAGATAAATGCCATGATGGTGGAGAACACAATGGCCGTGGGCTTGAGCGTCAGGGTCATCAGGTAAGCGGAGAGCCCCATGAGAAACCAGGGCTGCCCCCGCTCCTGCTCCCTTCCCGCCGCCCCCAGCGCGCAGCACACGAAATCGAAAAACAGCAGCTGGAACAGGAGGGTCACATTGTCGCACTTGGCGGTGTCCGCCATGTTCATAACGCCGGGAACTGCCGCCAGCAGAGCCATGGCCCAGAATCGCCTGGTCTTTCCCGCCCGGCGGCCCGCAATATGGCCCGCCAGCAGCAGAACCCCCGCCGTGGCCCACAGGGACAGGGAGAGCACAAAGCCGTAGGTGGATGAGCTGTTCAGGGGCAGCGCCAGAACCTCCAGCCCCTTGGGGTAAGTGTAGACCAGATTGACCAAACCCAGGTTCTCAAAAATCCCCCTGCCGTTGTCCAGCACATAGGCGGAGCGCAGGCCGTAGTGGAGGGAGTCGTAGTCCAGGGAAATGTTCAGCCGGCCGATCTGCACCATCACCATGGTCAGGGCAAAGGCGGCCAGAAGGGCCTGTTTGCGGGTTTCCGGCAGAAGCCCTGAGCAGTTGCGCCGGCAAACGCAGGCAGCAGCCCGCAGCCCGCCCTTTGACCGCTGTCCCCACAGCTCTGCGGCCAGGCAGCACGCGCCAAGAAGCGCAGCCAAAACCCGCCAAAGCTCCACTCCGCCCCGGCCGGTCAGGGAGACAAGGCAGACCAGGACAATCCAGAACGCGCAGCCCAGAATCAGGTCCAGCCCCAGGCCTTCCGCCAGGGGCAGCTCCGGGGAGGCCGGATCGCTTTTTCCGCCCCCCGTTTTCTGTGCCCCGCGGTTCCCGCTGCTCCGTCCCGTTTTCCCGGAAAATGCCAGCCGCAGCCTCCGCCCGGCGAGCAGAAGAACCCCCGCGTAAACCGCCGTCCCAACCAGGGGCACCAGAATCCGGTGGCACCAGGAGAACACCGCAAGGCCCGCCGCGCAGCCCGCGGCCTGCAATCCAGGCCGTTTTACCCGGCTGAGCCACCAAAGGTTCCAGAGGAACACGGCCCCTGTCTCCGCCAGCATGATCTCAGTGGCATTATCCACAAGAATTTTCTTAAACGGCCCCAGAATCCACAATCCGATGCCCTGTATGGTTAATAAAAGCAGCACCAGCAGGCCGGCCAGCGCCAGAATCCATTTCTCCCGTCTGTTCATGTGTCTCTTCCTGACTATTGGTACTCGTCGTAAGCGGTCTGGTAGGGTTTCATCAGCAGCTTCACCACCGCCTCAGGCCAGAACCGGCGGAACATCTCCGCCTCCTCCCTGGCCCGGTCGTGGTTCACAATACACTGCTTTGTCGTGGCTCCGTCGTGGACCCGGTAGTACAGGAGCGGCCGTTCCGCGCAGATAAAGCGCCCCCTGCGCTCAGCCAGCGCCAGAAGGTTGGCCCAGTCCAGGGCGAACTTGTAATCCTCCTGAAACAGCGGCTCCCCCAGCAGGCGCTTCTGGTAAGTGGAGGCCGGACAGCAGATGGAATTGCCGAACATGAGCGGCAGCTTTTTCACCCAGGCCCGGTCATTCAGAGCGGGAACGCGCAGGGGCAGGCGCAGCAGGCGCTTCACCAGGAGCATCTTGTCCCGGGTGATCAGCTTATCATGTTTGACAATCACGTAGTCCGAGGTAAACATGGTCATGTCCGGGTAACGGCGGTAAGCCCGCAGAAGCTCTGCAGCGTAGTCCTTGTGGTACACATCGTCCTGGTGGGCGATGGTCACCAGCTCGCCGTCCGCCATGTGGTAGGCGAAATTCCAGTCGTCCCGCATATTGCTGGCCCCGTCCCTCACATAGACCGGCACGCCGTATTTTCCGGCCAGGCGGTCGATATAAGGGCTGGGCGTGGAGGTGCAGAGAATCACCGGCGACTTGACCCGCTGCCCCGCCAGGGAGCGGATACAGCTCTCCAGATACGGAGAGTCCTTGTAAGCGCAGATGGCAAATACATGCTTGTGTCTCATTGGGCTTGGCTCCTTTTAGAAAAAATGTTCCTCCAGCATCAGGCACAGGGCGTGGTAAACCGGCAGATGCAGCTCCTGGATCATGTAGGTCTCCGTCTCCGGCACAATGACCGCCACATCCGCGGACCGCCCCATGGCGCCCCCGTCCCGCCCGGTCAGGGCAATGGTCTTAATCCCCATGGCCTTTGCCGCCGCCATGGCGTACATCACATTGGCGGAATTTCCCGAGGTGGATATCCCCAGGAACACATCGCCCTTTCTGCCGTAGCCGTAGAGCTGCTGGGCGAACACCATACCGCCGTCCACGTCGTTGGCGTAGGCCGTTGACAGGCCGTTGTGACCGGTCAGCGCAATGGCCGCAAGCCCGCCCTGGAGCTTGGCCGCCAGCTCGGGGCCACGCTGCGGGTCCGCCTCGGCCAATGCCTTGGCAAATTCCTCGGTCACCGGGCGACGCTTCACAAAGCCCTTCATCAGCTCGCCCACAATGTGCTCGCTGTCCGCGCAGCTTCCGCCGTTTCCCGCCACCAAAAGCTTGCCGCCGTTCTCAAAGCTCTCCTTCATGGCCTCGTAAGCCGCCAAAATCGAATCCCGCACCGGCGCCAGCACCGGATACCGCTGGGTCAGCTGCTCCAGATAATCCATCTCGCTCATAGGAATTTCCTCCTTCTCTCTCCGCAAAATCCACCGGACCGCCTGTTTCAGCGTGTCCGCATACCAATCGTATTCGCGCGTCAGCCCTTCCTCCTCCGCCTGGCGGCGGTGGCGGGCGCCGTAGCCGGTCCCCACCAGAATGGAAGTCACGCCGTACCGCTTTCCCGCCGTCACGTCCAGGAGCTTGTCGCCGATCATGTAGGAGGCGGATTTGTCCACTGCAAAATCCTTCTCCGCCTGTTCAAACAGACCGATGCCGGGTTTGCGGCACTTACAATCCGCCTTGTACCTGCCGATCCCGTACTCCGGGTGGTGCGGGCAGTAGTAAAAGCCGTCGATGCCGGTGCCGTATGGTTTCAGAAGTTCATTGACATGGGCGTGAAGCTTTACCACGTCCTCCTCGCTGTAATACCCCCTGGCCACCCCGGCCTGGTTTGTCACCACCACCAGCTTGTAACCGGCATCCGTCAGCATTTTCAGGGCCTCCGGCACGCCGGGCAGGAATTTAAAGTCCTCCGGCCGGTAGAGATAATGCACTTCCTCATTGATTGTCCCGTCCCGGTCCAGAAATACCACCTTGTCCATCGCTGTCCGCTCCTTCAGTCATTTTCTCATCCATCCGCAAGGCGGACGGACATGTTTGGCCGCCGGGCTCACAGCAGGAGCCATGGCGCTTATATCTTATATATCGAAGCTGTACTCGCCGTTGGGCATGTGCACCTTCACCTGCTTATACTGCCAGCGGTCGTCGTCAGCCACCCAGCTCTGGGCGCCCCGCAGCTCAAAATTCCAGTCCGTCAGCTGTCCGCCCATCTGCTCCATGCGCGCGGCTACCTTGTGGCGCACGTTGTAGGGGCAGTACAGCAACAGGAAGCCGCCGCCTCCGGCACCCAAAAGCTTGCCGCCCATGGCTCCCGCCTTCAGCGCTTCCGCGTACAGCTCGTCTATCTGCGGGTTGGAAATCTTGTTGCTCATGCGCTTTTTGCTCTGCCAACCGTAGTCCAGCAGCTTTCCAAAGCTGTGCAGGTTCCCCTTTAGCAGCTCGTCCTTCAGGGCGTAGGACAACGCCTTCACCTCGCACATGGCTTTAAACGGATCCTGCTTCTCGTAGTTGGACACCTGATCCTTGATAATGTTGGCCGACACATGGACCTTGCCGGTGTAGCAGAGCAGCAGGTTGTACTGCAGTTCATGTATGATGTCCTTTTTGATGCGCAGGGGATTCACCACCACATTGTTGCGGCCGTGGAACTCGATGAAGTTGAAACCGCCGAAGGTGGAGGCGTACTGATCCTGGTACCCGCCGTCGATCTTCAAATCCAGCCGCTCCACCTGGTACGCCAGGTCCGCCATGGCATACGCGTCCATCATCTCGCCCTTCCAGCGGCTCATGGCGGTCAGCATGGCGACCATCACCGTGGAGGACGTGCCCAGGCCCGACCCCGGAGGCGCATCGCACTGGAGATAAACCTCGCAGCCCTGTTTGATGTCCATGGCCTTCAGGGCCGCTGTCACCAGATCCAGCTTGCCGTCGTACACGTAATTTTCATTGGTGTTGTATTTCACCGTCATGTCGAAATCCAGGGAATGGACCACAATCTGGTCGTCGTCCCGGGGAACGATGGAGCAGTAAGCGTATTTGTTGATGGTGCTTCCGATAATCGCGCCCCCCTGCTCCTCGCAGAACGGGGCCACGTCCGTACCTCCGCCGCCAAAGCTTATGCGCAGCGGCGCTCTTCCTCTGATAACCATATTTTCTCCTCTCCAGTAAGCCGTTCGCAACTGCTAACGGACAATCCCGCCCACAACATCTTCCTGAAACTGGAAATATGCCTCCGGGATGCCGATGTCAATGAAATATCCGTCGTTGACAAATCCGCCCAGAGGTCTGCCAGCCTCCAGCCAGCGGGGGATCATTTCATTCTCCAGGGACACCTTGCCCTCCGGGATGTCGTCCAGCAATCCGCGTTTCATCAGGTAGATTCCGCCGTTTATGGCGCCCGGCCTGGCCTCGGTGGTCTTTTCATTAAAGCCGGTCAGACGGCCGGCACGGTCCAGGACCGCCTGCCCGTAGCGGGACACGTCGGGCACCTCCCGCAGCACCAGGGCCATATCCAGGTTCATCTCGTCCTGGAGGCGCACCAGCCTGGTATAGTCGATCTGGTAAAAGGTGTCCGCGTTGAGGACAAAAAAGCGTTCCTCCGTGACCAGACGCCCGGCATTTTTGATGGCTCCGGCCGTGCCCAGCAGCGTTTCCTCGTAAGCGTAGGCGGCCTTAAACCCGTAGGCGGAGCCGTCGCCGAAGTGCTCCTCCACCATGGAGCCCTTGTAACCCACGGCAAAAATGATTTCCGTGATGCCGTGGCGCACCAGCTCCCTTGTCACGTATTCCATAAACGGCCGGCCCTCAATCAGGGCCATGGGCTTGGGACGGTCGCTGACTACGCTGCGCAGTCGCGTGCCCAGGCCTCCGGCCAGAAGTATTGCCTGCATTGCTGATTCCTCCTGTTGTTGAAATGTGGGTGAGGTGGTGGCATGGGGGGATGGCGATCAGCTTCCTCCACGCTGCCCCGCCGTGGCAACTTCGAAAACGCTTTGCGTTTTCTCAGTCGCGGGCTTCGCCCCATAAAGCTACACTTGCGGGCCGCCCCGGGTGAGCGCGCTCATATCGCTCCCCTCTGCCCCGCCGTGGCAACTTCGAAAACGCTTTGCGTTTTCTCAGTCGCGGGCTTCGCCCCATAAAGCTACACTTGCGGACCGCCCCGGATGAGCGCGCTCACCCGGGGCGGCCCACAAGCGTACCTTTGCACGGCTCATTGCTGTCGCGAAAAGTCTCCCTTTACTACTTCCCAGGCTCCGTCTAGGCTGAAGTGGCGGCGGATGTATTCTTGGGTTTTGTGGCAGAGCTGGCGGCAGCGGATGTTGTCGCGGTATAGGGAGATTGTGGCGGCGGCGAAGTCATCAGCGCCGTCCGCGATTTTTAACACCTGATCTACAAAGGGGATCCCCTCGGCTCCGGTGGCTGTGGTTACAATGGGGGCGCCGTTGTAGATGGCTTCCACCACCTTGCCCTTGACCCCGGCGCCATAGCGCAGGGGCACAACCACCACTTTGCAGGAGGCGTAAAGCCCAGCCAGCTCTTCCTCGCTGACAAAGCCCTTGATCACGATCCCATTGTCCGGCTGCTCCAGCGCCTTGATCTCCTCGGTCACCTTGGAGCCCACCACATAGAACCGTACCTCCGGCAGCTGCTCCCGGATTTTGGGGAACACCTCCCGGGCGAACCAGAGCACCGCGTCCGCATTGGGCGGATGGGCGAATCCGCCCACAAACAGCAGCCCCTCCCGCTTGGCAAAATCGTCCTGTATGTCCGTCAGGAAGGTGTCGTACACATAGGCGGTGATGGCCTTGACCCGGATGCCCGCGTCGATGGCGTGGATGGCCTCCACCTCCACATTGGACGGATAGTAGGAAACCGCCGCCTTGTACATCATGGTCAGCTCCACGGACTTCCAATAGTCCGCCTCCCGCTTCACATTGATGTCCCCGGTCAGCTCATACTCCCGCCCCAGGCGCAGAAAGTGCAGGTCATGTCCGTAGTAAATCACCTTGATATTCGTGTAGTCCCTGATAAAATCCACATATTTGGTGGCGATATGGGGGCGGTTCAGATAGGCGAAATCAATCTCGTCCCCGTTCTTCTTGATCCAGTCCCAGATTCCCGCCGCGTACTCGTCCCCGTACAGCACCTCGATCCCCATCTGCTGTAGGGCGGTGGAGTAAGGCTCCTCGTGCAGGAAATTATCTCCCAAAAATTTCACCACATAGCCCTTTTTCAGGAACATTTTCAGATACTGGTATGTGGTCTTGGAGCCGGCATCCCGGTCAAAGGTGGGCACATAGTGGTCCACCACCAGCACCACAGGCTTGCCCTGGCTGCGCTCCCTGGCGCGGAAGGGATTGGGATTGCCGTCGTTGACGCACTGCTTTTTAAACTCCAGCGCCCACTTCTCCTTCAGCTTTTTGCTGTTTTCCACCTGGTAGCGCTTGAGGCCGGTGCCGTTCACATCCGTGCCGTTGGAAACGCCCTCGAAATGGATCACCTTGGACAGAGGCTGGTATACCACCCGGTATCCGGCCCGGCGCACCTCAAAGGCCAGATCGGAGTCCTCACAGTACGCGGGCGCAAAGCGCTCGTCAAAGCCGCCGATCTGCTTCCAGAGCTCCACAGACAGCAGAATCGCAGCCCCTGAAATGTAATCCACGTCCTTGACATAGTTGTACTCCGCCTTGTCCGGGTCGTCCAGACGCCCGTAGTTCCAGCCGGAGCCGTCGCTCCAGATAATACCGCCCGCCTCCTGAAGCCGGCCGTCGGGATATACCAGCTTGGAGCCCACCATACCGATGGAGGGGTCGGACTCAATCAGGTCCACCAGAGCGGACAGCCATCCAGGCGTCACCTTGGTGTCGTTGTTCAGGAACATCACATATTTTCCCCGGGCCGCCTGCGCCGCCTGGTTGCAGTTGCGCAGAAATCCCTGGTTTGTGGCGTTGCGCCGGATCACCAGCCCCTCCACAAACTTGTCCAGCTCCGCCGTGGCGTCCGTTGAGACGTCGTCCGCAATAATCACCTCATACGGCACGTCCCGGGTGTTCTCCAGAATGGACTGCAGGCAGGCGTACGTGTAGTGCACCTGGTTGTAGCAGGGGATCACAATGGACACCAGAGGCATCTCCCCCGTTTCCTCGCCGTAGGTTTTAAATTTCAAACGGCCGTACTTCAGATAATCCTCGCCGATTTTGAAATCCCCGTCGATCTGCCTGCGGCCCTCGCCGGTCAGGTACAGCTTGCCGTAACGGCAGGGATGCTTGACGGTGTTAAAGCAGTAATTCAAAACCTTGCGCTTTCTGGTGCCCTTGGGAAACGCCTTGTTCACCTGGGCCCCCAGCTTCCGCCTGGCCTTGAACACCAGCGCCTCATGGCTGTTTAAATAGGTGGCCAGCTTACCCAGCTCGTCGATCTCATGGCGCAGGTCCTTGATCATCACTTCCAGGTTGGCCACGTGGTTGTTGGTCAGGCGCTGGACCTCCTGCTCCTTGCGGATCTGTTGGTTTTTCTCCTCCACCTCAGCCTGAAGCTGGTTGATCCGGTCCTTCGCCCGGGCCAGCTGACCGTCCACCGCTTTCAGCTCCTCCAGGGTGGTCACCTTCTGCTGGTAATTGGCCAGGTAGCCCTGGTTTCCGTCCCCGTGTACATAGGCCTGGAACGCCTGCTCCATAGCTCCGTAAACAGCCGCCAGCTCGCGGCTCACGCCAAACTCTCCGAGAAATTCCTCCAGGGAACCGCAGCGCAGCTGCCGCTGATATTTATAATAGAAATAAGCCAGATTCCGATATTGGACAAATCCCGCCGGAATCGGGAAATCGAATACCCACTCGTAATCCATGCAGTAGATCCGGCCGTCCACATCCATAAGGTTCTCAAACAGCCCGTCGATATTGCTCACCTTGTACGCCCGGTCCTCCAGCTGGGGAACCGCGCCAAACACCTCGGTAAATTCCGGCGTCACCTTAAAGGGGCCGATCTGCTCCTCCGGTACCGCGAACACCAGCTCCATGGCCCTGCCGATGGCTTCCACCGGCGTCCTGCCGTCCACGATCTGACGCCCCAGCTGCTCCGCCAGGGTGACGCCCCTGAGAAACTCAAAACGCACGGACCTGCCGTCCTTGCCCATTTCCGGCTTCAAAACGCGGATATTGGGGTTCAGCTCCCTAAGCTGGGCATATTTCTTTTCAAACGAAAGGATGTGCCAGCTCCCAGCGCCGCTCAGGGCCGTTTTCTCCACATAGCGCTGTCCCTTCTCCTCCACGATGCCGGTGCGGATGGCAAACGCCTCCCGCCGGGTGCGGTTGTACTTGACAAACACGGTCCTGCTCTCCCGCGCCTTTTTCACCGCCATCACCAGGAAAGAATTGGAAAAACGTCCGTAATCCCCCTCCTGTCCCAGCAGGTCAAACACAGCCTCCTGGTTCATACAGCTGTAGCGGGGCTCGTCGTAAGCCGGGCCGTCCGCCAGCTCCCCCCTGCCGGGGAGGTAATAGTCTGAATAGATGGACACCGGCAAGCGGTAATCAGGCGTGGGGTAATAGAACTCCACCTGCCCAAAATCCCGGCCCTGGAACGCCTTTAGCACCTGGGAGCGGGTGAAATCCGCCTGATCCGCCCCGTGGGCGCCCCCTGCCAGATATCGCAGCCCCAGGCTGTTCTCGCAGGCCAGAACCAGGGTTCCCTCCTCCGCCAGGAAGCCGCAGCCGCGCTCCACCGCAGCCTGGACAGTGAGGCCCTTATTTACGCCGCAGATCACCACCAGGTCAAACTTCTGCGAATCGTCCCCAAGCCCGTAGGTGATGTTGCCGTACCCGCCGTTTCTCCGCCGGTTCACCTCGAGATTTTCGTCGCTCTCGTCCAAAACCGTCACATGGGCGGCGCGCTCCGCCAGCAGGCCGGTGAGAGCGCCGTAGCCGGAGCCGATCTCCAGCACCTGCTCGCTGCCTTCAAACGGATACCATTCCAGCAGGTTCTGACGGATATCGGAGAGGGCGTAGAGATATTCCGGGCGGTTTTCCGCCTCCAGCGCGCGGCGGATTCCCTCCGGATCACTTCCGTATGTTTCAAACAGGTCTAATATTTCGTAACTGACATCTTTCATCGGTATTCCTCTTTATTCTCGCGAAAGCGGTTCGCCATTCTGCTGCGCGGCCCCGGGCCGGCAGGTTTCCTTGACAGCCGTCACCTGGGACTCCATATCGTAGACGCCCACCGTATTTTTGTTGGATATAACCGTCACGTTGGTGATATTGTAAAGCCGGTGGTACACCACATGCTCCCCGTGCTCAAATCCAGTGCAGCTCATACTCAGCAGATACTCGCCGCCCTGAAGGTTCATTTTCTGGGTAAACTCCACGGTATAGGCGTCCCCCGGCTTCACCGGCTGGATATCCGCGCCCTCGAACATGGTGTTGGTCCCCGTCAGCTCCGTGCCCATCTTGTCCTTGATAGTGAAGGTGAAAATGGGGGACTGAATCTCCGCGTTGAAGCGGATGCGCTCCCGGATAGTGAACATTTCCCCCTTTAACAGCAGGTTGGTGATGTTCCCGCGCTCGTCCAGCAGTCCCAAATCATAAATCTCAGCCCTGCCGTCCCCGTACTCGGTGCGGTCATAGTTGATGGTGAGCTGATCCTTCATAAGCTTAGGCTTCCCGCCTCCGGACAAATCCATGCCGCCGGAAAAATCCGACATTCCCACAGCGCCGTCACCGTCAGCCCCCTTCGCCGCCTGGGGCCGGGCGGAATCTCCCTCCGAGGCCTTGCCCTCCTGAGCCCGCAGCTCCTCCTCCCTGCGCTCCTGCTCCAGCTGGGCGCGCAGGGAATCCATCTGTCCGGCCAGAATTTTTTTATATAAGTCCACCATGTGGCCCGGCGTACCCTGGGAGATGAACTCGCCCTTGTGGAGCAGCACCACCTTATCGCAGTATTTGATGATGCTGCCCATATCATGGGTGACCATGAGAATGGTGGTGCCGCTTTGGCGGATCTCCTCCATCCTGCGGTAGCACTTGGACTGGAAAAACACATCCCCCACGGACAGGGCCTCGTCCACGATCAGTATCTCCGGCTCCACGTTGATGGCCAACGCAAAAGCCAGCCGTACAAACATACCGCTGGAGTAGGTCTTGACCGGCTGGTACACGAAATCACCGATCTCCGCAAAGTCCAGAATGTCCTCCAGCTTTGCCTCCATCTCCTTTTTCGTGTAGCCCATCATGGTGCCGTTCATGTATATATTTTCAATTCCCGTGTAATCCATATTAAAACCGGCGCCCAGCTCCAGCAGGGCGGAAATCTTACCGTCCACCTGCACCTGGCCCGTGGTGGGCGTCAGCACGCCGGTGATGATCTTTAGGATCGTGGACTTTCCGGAGCCGTTGGTCCCGATAATGCCCACCGTCTCGCCCTTTTTCACATTGAAGGACAGCCCGTTTAACGCGTAGAAATCGCGGTGGTAGTTCTTATGGGTCGGGCTGACCGACTCTTTCAGGCGGTCGATGGGCTTTTCATATAATTTATAGACTTTTGTCACATCCTTGACGGAAATCGCGTATTCCGCCTGCTGTTTCAAATCTGACATACTGTTCTCCATTGTCTCATTTCTGCATATTTCCCCACTTTAGGCATAAGTATAGCATATCTCGCCAATTTTTTATACCCCAATCCTTTTATTTAAAGAAATGTTAAGGGGTTAGAAAGAAAAAACAACGTAAAATCAAGGGTTACAGGTGTTTTTTAGTCTCTAATTTGTCACTAACGTACTACATTTTCAACGTTGCTATTTACCCTTTTTTTTTGGCTTACACGGCGTCCGTTTTTCCACGCACAAATAGTGATTTACCTCAGGTATATTTTGACCAGTATGTTACGACTGCGCTTCAGCCAGAGAGTGATATTGACATCCATCTGGTTAATGTTGGATCAGGTACTGTAAAAGCGATTATACCGGTTGGTTTTTCCCCCGCGTCCCACTGGAACTCAGAAATTGTATTTAAACATACAAATGTGGCAGATAAGACTATCGGTATTAGAGTAGTTCCGAGAATATCTGGTGCAACGGCCCAGGTATTTACAATTAGATATCTTATTCTATATACAACAGAATGATTATTCTACGCGCGTTATCGTGCCATTCCCTACATATACCGTAGACCCTCCAGCATAGGGCATATACGAATTGAATTTATAATGCTTATCGGATACTCGGAATGCGATATAGGTTCCATCATCATCGCCTTCCATAAGCACGATATCTTTTGACGCCGGAGAAAATCCGTATTCATTTCTTAGCGCTTCTCTCACAATGCGCTTTAATTCGTTTTTCGTTTTCATTTATATTCCTTTCTCCGGCAGAACCGCACCGGCTGGTGTGTATTAGAATCTCTCGCCGGACAGGTTGAAGCGTGCGGTTAAATCGATCTTTCCAGGAACGTACACGCCGTTGATGTTGTCATAGTAGCCACATTCATATTCGCGGTTGTGTTTGCTGCAATTCCGTGTTTCGTAGATTGAAAAATACGTTCTGTTCTTTCCGTATTTTTGCCAGTCTCTGGAATAGACTTTATAATTCCATCCCTCACACGCCGCCATATCAGCCAGGTTTTCCATTGCTGCAATCAACTGTTCCTTCATATCTTTTGCTTCCTCCCATGCTTTTTTTAATCCGGAGGAAATGGTCATTCCGGCCTTTTTCACTAACTCCCATGCCCGTTTCATGATTTTGCTAAGATCGTATTTTTTCATTTTTTGTTTCCTCCGTTAATTTGATAATACAAGTATAAACCAAATTTGGTTTATTGTCAATAGTATTTTAAACTTTTTTTGGTTTAATTTCTTGACATTTCCACGAGCTTAAATTATCATAGAATAGAGGAGGTAATAAAATGCTGACGTATAAAATTGATGTAATTGAGTCATTGAAAGAAGCTGGGTATAATTCCACAGTGATATTGCGGGATAACGTTCTATCTCAATCTGCTATGCAGAAAATCCGCAAAGGTGAGATGGTCGGAATAAAAACATTAGAACAGCTTTGCGAACTACTGGACATGCAGCCCGGAAATATCATAAAATATGTAGAAAATAGTAAACCAAAAAAAGTTTAAAAATCCATTGACATTAAACCAAATATGGTTTATAATAGTAAGTAGTTAAGGAAGTGATTCCAAGACTAATCACCGGGCAAGAGGGGGAAGGAGGTACGCATGAACGTGAATATGTCAGAAACTGCAAGATTAATTTTAGGGCTTCGAAATGCCGGATGGAATGAAAAGGATATAAATGATTTTATCCTGTATATTGAAACTGGTGAGGAGCAGTACAAACCGCAGCAAAAAAATAAGCCCGCCGAATAGGCGGACAGGAAACGAACAAGGGAGGGCGGGCTTGCCACCGCTCCCCCGTTCAACGATAGTATACCAATCGAACCACACAAAGTCAATGGAAGGAACATAATGATAGTAAAAATAATTGTTAAGACAACTGATGGCCGCACGGTTGTGAAATATGGTGAACAGAATACCACCGCAACCGACGAACTGATAGACTATATCACCGCGGCGAAAAATTATCAATCCCATACCACAGAATTAATCACTCCGCAGCAGATGGCCGCAGAATGCCGGAATCGAAAAAAAGGGATTGCAGAAAATGAATGATAATGATATAATAATTACAAGATAGTCCACCCCCGTCAGTTGGGTGTGTGAGTCGAAAATATACAGTTATGGTATATTCCATAAAAACCGCCGTCTAGGCGGTTTTTTTGTATAGTGGGCCACCAGTGCAACCGGTAGCCCGCTATTATTATGCTCTATTCTCCCAATCCTGGATACCTCAGCGCGCCATCCTGATCCGGCGTCAGCGTCACCGGCTCTGTGATCATCCGACCCTCGGAGTCCAGGACATACCACTTGCCGTCCAGCGTCAACCTGCCCGTGCACATAGCACCATCACTGCCCATGTAATACCAGTGGTCCTTATACCAGTACCAGGTGTCATGCACCATCCTGCCGGCGCCATCAAACCAGTACCATTTACCGTCGGTATCCTGGTACCAGGCATTGCGGACACAATCGCCAATATTTCCCAAATAGAAACGCCAGCCGTCAGCCTCTTCACGCCAACCGGACAATTTGTCTGGGATCACCGGCGCGGCGTCGTCCTGAATATACCGGCGAACGCACACCAGACCCTTGCGCCATCCCCCGGGGGCCAATGTATTGTAACGGCTGCGGCAGTACGCCGCCATGTCCTTGTAGCTTGGGCGGCCGCTGCCGTGGCCGCACAGAACTACCTTGTCGTCCTCCACGCTGTATACCATTTCCACATGTCCAATTTTCTTGGGGCGGCTGGCGTCATTGCCGGCGTACAGCAGCATATCCCCGGGGCGCAAGCAATCTGCCGCAGGAACCCCATCGGAAATCGGCACGTCCACCGTCTCCAGTCTGCCTGATGTGTAC
>JAGZSY010000056.1 GCA_018380885.1 Enterocloster asparagiformis | reverse complement strand
GAAGTCAATCGAGAATGATTTTCTCCTGATTTTTTTCTATATACAGAGCGAGGGTGCCGCTCAATCATCTATTTTGATGATTTTGCGACACCCTCTTTTAATGGAATGTGTCTGGTTTATTCTCCCTGATACATATATTTGATTAAACGTTCGATGTCCTCTCTGTCATGCGCAACTAAGTCTAATTCTTTGATATATCCGTTGGAGAAGATAGTGGCCATAGACAGATACTGGGTGAGTTTGGATTTCAGATTGATGCGGTCGCCTTCCGGGGATACCAGCTCAACAGTTCCTTTGCACTGATCGATCACCTGGAAAAATTTATCCACATCCGTAATGTTTTGAACCTTCATGGCAAATCCTCCTGTTTTAGTGGGCCGACGGCTGAATGCCGGCAGTTGGTTTATCTTGTGTTTCCTTGATGATTATAGCAGAGACCAATGGGAAGCACAATTATAATAATACATAAAATTTTAGGGGAATGCGCTTGTCCTGGATATCACAACTGCCAATTAATACCACCTGGAGCGGGGCATCAGAGCCCGGCGTGCAGGCGGTCGATGTCGTCCAGCAGCAGGGAGGACACCCGCAGGCCGCCGCGGCCGGTGCCGACGGAGATGTCCGGCTTGTTGGCGCCGTGGAAGTCGGAGCCGCCGGTGGGGAGCAGCCCCAGCTCCTTTGCCAGAACTTGCAGCTTTCCGCTCTCGTACTGGTTGTGGGAGGAGTGGTAGACCTCCAGCCCCTGCATACCCATCTCCTTCATCTGGGCGGCCAGAGCGCGGATGCCGGCGTCCCCCAGCTTGTACTGGTAAGGGTGGGCCAGGGAGACGAAGGCGCCTCCGGCCCGCAGGGCGGCCACCACGGCGTTGGGAGCCGGGGACTCCTTGCGGGGGCAGTATTTCCCGCCGTATTGCAGATAGCGCTTGAAGGCCTGGTCCAGGGACTGGACATAGCCCGCCGTCACCATGGCTCTGGCCACGTGTGCCCTGGTGATCACGGTGTCCGGGTTGTCTCCGGTAAGCTGCGCCCGTGTCAGGGGCATGCCGTCCCGCTCCAGGCTGGAGAGCATCTGGCGGTTGCGCCGGTCGCGGATCAGGCGGAACTCTTCCAGCATACGTCCCAGCTCGGGGTCTGAGGGGGTTACGAACAGGCCCAGGATATGGATCTCGGTGCCCTGGTAAATACTGGAAACCTCGATGCCGGGAATCAGGCGGATTCCCAGGCCGGCGGCAGCGGCCTGAGCGGCCGGCACGCCGTCCACCGTATCGTGATCGGTCAGGGCGATGGCGTCAAGCCCGGCCCGGGCGGCCAGTGATACAACCGCTTCCGGGGAAAAGGTCCCGTCGGAGGCGGTGGAGTGAACATGTAAATCGACAAATCCCATGAAAATCACCTCGTGAAATAATTTCGTAATACTATAGTAACACGATTTTCATAATAAGTAAAATCGGTTGGAAATTTTACAAAAAAGACAGTTCCATTTCTGATAAAGTATGGTATACTACAATCTGGACTCAAAAACAAGCTCTGAAACAGCGCGGCGATTCAGCGGGTCTGCGCGTGGAATGCCCCGCCCGTGGGAGAACGCGGCACGGCATTTTCCGCGGTTTTGATCAGGAGCGGTGAGGGCGCTGAGCAGCTGCGAAACAGCATTGATAACAGGTGAAAAAGATGAATCAATTAGAGAATGAAAACAGAAGAAAAAGCTCCGCCGGCAGAAGCCGCGCCAGGGGTAATGATAGAAGCTCATACGGCAGTGCATCCAGAAGCTCCTCCAGGAGCGGCTCGGGATCCGGGCGCCAGACCTCCTCTGGCCGGAGCCATTCCTCCTCCTACCGGACCAGCTCCGCGGGCAGGGGCGGCGGGCGCAGAAACGGCACCCACCACAGGCGGAAGGGGCCGGATTACCAGAAGATCGCCATTGTGGGCGTGATACTGCTGGTGCTCATTGCGGTGATCGCGTTTATGGTGAAATCGTCGAAAAAGGCGGGAATCGAGGACGCAGAGACCACGGAGATCCAGACCACTGAAGCCGAGATTACGAAACCGGTGTCGGTGGAGGGCGTGGATATCACCGGCATGTCCCGGGAGGAGGCAAGGGCCGCCATTCTGGAACAGTATCCCTGGAATATGACGGTCGTATTCGGCGAGGACAGCTACCAGGTGACCGATCTGATGGCTTCCAGGATCGACGCCCTGTTGACCGAGATCTATACGGGCGATCCCAAGGAGACCTACAGCCTGGATACCGCCGGGTTCGAGGAGGCTGCCGCCGCCGAGGCCAAGGCCGCGGCCGGCAAGTGGAACAAGAGCCCCCAGAACGGCGCGATCGACAGCTATGATAAGGAAAAGGACGTCTTTGTGTTCGCCGGGGAGAAGGCGGGCTTTGCCATCGACGAGGACAAGCTGGCCGCCGATATCCTGAAAGCGCTGGCGGACAAGAAGTTCGACGCCAGGATCACAGCCGACGGCGGGGAGGTACAGCCGGAGATCACCCAGGCTTCCGCCAAGGAAAAGTACAAGACGATAAGCACGTTTACCACCGACACCACCGCCAATAAGAACCGCAACACCAACGTGCGCCTGGCCGCCGAGGCCATCAACGGCACCATTGTCAAGCCGGGCGAGGAGTTCTCCTTCAACGGCACGGTGGGCAAGCGCACCGAGGAGAAGGGTTACAAGGGCGCCGCCGCCTACAACAACGGCGAGGTGGTCCAGGAGATCGGCGGAGGCGTCTGCCAGGTGTCCACCACCCTGTTCAATGCGGTGATGCGCGCCGGGCTGGAGATCAGCTATCGCCGTTCCCATACCTTTGAGCCGTCCTACATCACCCCGGGACAGGACGCCACGGTCAGCTACGACCAGCCGGATTTCCGGTTTATCAACAACTCCAAGTCGGCGATCGGCCTGAAAGCCAGCTACAGCAACCAGAAAATGACGGTTTCCGTGTACGGGATTCCGATTCTGGAGGACGGCGTGAAGTGGGATATGCGCTCCGAGAAGGTGGAGACGCTGGACCCGCCGGCCCCCACCTACGAGGAGGATCAGACCCTGGAGCCGGGCGTGGAGAAGATCAAGAGCGCGGGCAGCCAGGGCAGCCGCTGGGTGACCTACAAGGTGATTACCAAGGACGGCAAGACGATCAGCGAGGAAGTGGACCACAAGACCACCTACAAGGGGCACGCGCCGGTTATCCTGCGCAACACCTCGGGCGTTGTGCTTCCTCCCGACGAGACGACCACCGCGGAGGTTTCCACCGTTCCCACCGTGGACGGTATGCCGGAGGGCTATGTGCCCGGCGAGAGCACCCAGGCGCCCGCCGGAAACGGCGATGTGAACCAGGGACCGGGTGTGACCGGCACCGCGCCGGCGCCGGATGCGGGCACAGGAGCGCCGGAGACCAACGGAGGTCCGGGCGCGCCTGAGACCAGTCCCCAGGGCCCGCCGGATATGCCCACAGTGGCCCCGAACCCGGGACCGTGATCCGTCTCAAACTTAAACAGTGACCCATAATACGGGAGATGCGTTCCGCAGGAGCGCATCCCCTGTTTTTTTTCGCGTACTTGATAGAAAATTGCAGATTTTTTATCGAAATTTCTCCCCAGTGTGTTATGATTATGTTATGATTAAAAAGAATCTTTGCGAGACAGGAGAGTGAGAGAGATGGTAAGCAAAAAATTTGTTGTCCGCCATGCCGGCGGCGTGGACGCAAACCACGCGGCACAGCTGGTGCGGCTGGCAAACCAGTACGACTGCGATGTGCATGTGGAGTTCGGCCAGAAGCGGGCCGACGGCAAGAGCATTATGAACATGCTGGCGCTGGGAGCCAGGACCGGGGATGAGATTGTCATCATCGCCAACGGTCCGGACGAGGAGTATGTGTTAAACGCCCTGGAAGAATATCTGGACCGCCAGTAGGGCGCCCGGCGGCGCAAGCGGTGTGATTTCCCACATAGGGCCTTGAAACCGCCGGCGTCCGGCGTTGTGGACTTTTTTGTATACAATGCATTTTTAATTTGCAATTTGTTAAATAATTGCTATAATAGTATACAGGTCAGTCTCTGTTTAGGGGCTAACATGAATACCATTACATATTCACTATTTGCAGGAGGAAAGTAAAATGGCAAGAAAAATGAAAACCATGGATGGTAACCATGCAGCGGCACATGCGTCATACGCATTTACCGATGTAGCGGCTATCTATCCGATTACGCCGTCCTCACCCATGGCGGAAGCCACAGATGAGTGGGCAACTGACGGAAGAACCAATATCTTCGGCCAGGAAGTACAGATTACCGAGATGCAGTCCGAGGCTGGTGCAGCGGGCGCCGTTCACGGTTCTCTGGCAGCAGGTGCGCTGACCACAACCTATACCGCTTCCCAGGGTCTGTTACTGATGATCCCCAACCTGTATAAGATTGCCGGCGAGCAGCTGCCGGGCGTATTCAACGTATCTGCCCGCGCCATCGCCAGCCATGCATTATCCATTTTCGGCGACCACTCCGACGTTTACGCATGCCGTCAGACCGGCTGCGCTATGCTGTGCGAGTCCAGCGTTCAGGAGGTTATGGACCTGACGGTTGTTGCCCATATGGCAGCGCTGGAGGGCAAGGTTCCGTTCATCAACTTCTTCGACGGCTTCAGAACCTCCCATGAGATCCAGAAGGTTGAGACCTGGGATTACGAGGATCTGAAAGAGATGGTCAACATGGACGCTGTGGACGAGTTCCGCAAGCACGCCCTGAACCCCAACCATCCCTGCCAGAGAGGTTCCGCTCAGAACCCGGATATCTTCTTCCAGGCGAGAGAGGCTTGCAACCCCTACTATGATGCTCTGCCGGCAATCGTGCAGAAGTACATGGACAAGGTTAACGACAAGATCGGAACCGATTATAAGCTGTTCAACTACTACGGTGCTCCGGATGCAGAGCGCATCGTGATCGCTATGGGTTCCGTTAACGATACCATCGAGGAGACCATCGACTACATGATGAAGCAGGGCGAGAAGGTCGGCGTTGTGAAGGTTCGTCTGTACAGACCTTTCTGCGCGCAGGCTCTGGTTGACGCGATCCCGGATACCGTTAAGGTAATCAACGTATTAGACAGAACCAAGGAGCCCGGCTCCATGGGCGAGCCCCTGTACCTGGACGTTGTTGCCGCTCTGAGAGGCACCAAGTTCGATCAGGTGAAGATCCTGACCGGCCGTTACGGCTTAGGCTCCAAGGATACCACACCGGCTCAGATCGTTGCCGTGCTGCACAACGAGACCAAGTCTCCGTTTACCGTAGGTATCGTGGACGACGTTACCAACCTGTCTCTGGAGCTGGGCGATCCGCTGGTGACCACTCCCGAGGGAACCACCAACTGTAAGTTCTGGGGTCTGGGCGCTGACGGTACCGTTGGTGCGAACAAGAACTCCATCAAGATCATCGGCGACAACACCGATATGTATGCTCAGGCATATTTTGACTACGATTCCAAGAAGTCCGGCGGCGTGACTATGTCTCACCTGCGTTTCGGACATACCCCGATTAAGTCCACCTACTTAATCCGCAAGGCAAACTTCGTTGCCTGCCACAACCCGGCTTACATCCGCAAGTACAACATGGTTCAGGAGCTGGTAGACGGCGGTACGTTCCTGTTAAACTGCCCGTGGGATGCCGAGGGACTTGAGAAGCACTTACCGGGACAGGTGAAGAAATTCATCGCAGACCACAACATCAACTTCTACACCATCGACGGCGTTAAGATCGGTATCGAGACCGGCATGGGCCCGACCCGTATCAACACCATTTTACAGTCCGCGTTCTTTGAGCTGACCGGAATCATCCCGTCTGAGAAGGCCATCGATCTGATGAAGGCTGCCGCAAAGGCGACCTACGGCCGCAAGGGCGAGGATATCGTTAAGAAGAACTGGGCTGCAATCGATGCCGGCGCTAAGGGCGTTCACAAGGTAGAGGTTCCGGCCGAGTGGGCAAACTGCCAGGACGAAGGCCTGGATTACGCAGTTGTGACCGAGGGAAGACAGGACGTTGTGGACTTTGTAAACAACATCCAGACCAAGGTAAGCGCTCAGGAAGGCAACACCCTGCCCGTATCCGCATTTACGGATTATGTTGATGGCTCCACTCCGTCCGGCTCCTCCGCATATGAGAAGCGCGGTATCGCTGTGAAGATTCCGGTATGGAATCCCGACAATTGTATCCAGTGTAACTTCTGTGCGTATGTCTGCCCGCACGCTGTTATCCGTCCGGTTGCTCTGACCGCCGATGAGGCTGCCAAGGCTCCGGCTGATATGAAGCTGAAAGATATGACCGGTATGCCCGGCTTCAAGTTCGCAATGACCATCTCCGCTCTGGATTGTACCGGCTGCGGCTCCTGTGCTAACGTATGTCCCGGCATGAAGAGCAACAAGGCTCTGGAGATGAAGGGCCTGGAGGAGAACCTGGGCGAGCAGGCGATCTTCGATTTCGGTCAGTCCCTGCCGATCAAGGAAGAGGTTCTGGCGAAGTTCAAAGAGAACACCGTTAAGGGCAGCCAGTTCAGACAGCCGCTGCTGGAATTCTCCGGCGCATGCGCAGGCTGCGGCGAGACTCCTTACGCGAAGCTGATCACCCAGCTGTTCGGCGACAGAATGTACATTGCCAACGCAACAGGCTGCTCCTCCATCTGGGGCAACTCCTCACCGTCCACACCTTACACCGTGAACGCTAAGGGCCAGGGTCCGGCATGGGACAACTCCCTGTTCGAGGACAACGCTGAGTTCGGTTACGGCATGCTGCTTGCTCAGAACGCAATCCGCGACGGCTTAAAGACCAAGGTTGAGAGCGTTATGGCCAGCGATCAGGCTTCCGACGAAGTGAAGGCTGCCTGCAAGGAATACCTTGACACCTTCGGCATCGGCGCCCTGAACGGCACCGCTACCGACAAACTGGTTGCAGCTCTGGACGGCATCGACTGCCCGATCTGCAAGGATATTGTGAAGAACAAAGATTTCCTGGCCAAGAAGTCCCAGTGGATCTTCGGCGGTGACGGATGGGCTTACGACATCGGCTTCGGCGGCGTAGACCACGTTCTGGCTTCCGGCAAGGACATCAACATCATGGTATACGATACCGAGGTTTACTCCAACACCGGCGGTCAGTCCTCCAAGGCTACCAAGACCGGCGCTGTTGCTCAGTTCGCTGCCGGCGGTAAGGATACCAAGAAGAAGGATCTGGCTGGTATCGCGATGAGCTACGGTTATGTGTACGTTGCCCAGATTTGTATGGGCGCCGACATGGCTCAGACCGTTAAGGCCATTGCAGAGGCAGAGGCATATCCGGGTCCGTCCCTGATCCTTGCTTACGCTCCCTGTATCAACCACGGCATCAAGAAGGGCATGGACAAGGCTCAGACCGAGGAGAAGCTGGCCGTTGAGTGCGGTTACTGGAACAACTTCCGCTTCAATCCGGCTGCTGAGAAGAAGTTCAGCCTGGATTCCAAGGCTCCCAAGCTGGAGTCTTATCAGGACTTCCTGAAGGGCGAGGTTCGTTATATGTCCCTGGCTATGAAGAATCCTGAGAGAGCGTCTGAGCTGTTCGCCAGAAACGAGCAGGAGGCCAAGGAGCGTTACGCTTACCTGGAGAAGCTGGTTACTCTGTACGGAAACGACTAATCAGGTCGAATCAGACCAATTGAATAATTTGTGCCCAAGCGATGATTTGCCCCCGGAGAGCGCCTGCTCTTCCGGGGGCTTTTCTGCGTCTGCTGAGCGTTTTTGTGAGGAACCCTGGGCTGTTTTGGGGGAATGGGGGCAGGTTCGGGAAAACGTGGTTGTGCGGCGGGCTGGAATCCGCTATACTGGAGAGTGAGAGAGCCATGTCAAGGAGTTTAACGCTGTCCGCCATCCGGGCGGCGTAAAGAGAAATGGAGCGTTCTATGCAGTTTACCTATTTGCGGATACAGAATTTTAAATCCATACGCGATATGGAGATAAAGGACATCGAGGCGGCCCTGATCCTGGTGGGCAAGAACAATACCGGAAAAACGTCGGTGTTAGACGCTGTCAGCGCGGTCTGCGGCGGCTACCAGGTGCAGGAGCGGGATTTCAATGAGAGAAAGCAGGCGGTCCGCATCGACGCCAGCCTGTCCATCGGGGAGGAGGATTTGAAGCTGTTCCACCATATGGGGGTGGTCAGCCAGTACCGGCGCTATGAGGCCTGGAAAAAGACCTTCTGCCAGCGGCTGCCCTCCTACCGGGACGGGGTTCTGTCCTTTACCCTGCACGTGAATTTCGACGGGAAGAAACGCTACGAGGACGTGAGCCGCAAGAACAACCCCTACATCCCCATGGTGCTGCCCAGGCTTTACCGAATCAACGCGGAGCGGGAGCTGAACCAGCTGCAGAACGATCTGCTGATGTTCCAGGAAAATGACCAGCTGCGCCAGATTCGGGCCGGAAGTTGTATGTTTGAGCGGGCTAAGAAATGCCGGCACTGCTTTCAGTGCATCGGCCTGATCAACCAGAAAAAGCCTGAGGAGCTCACCGCCTTTGAGACCTCCCGGCTGCTGGAGTACAAAATCTATCAGCTGAACCTGAACGATTTCGCCCGCAAGATCAATGAAAACTTCTTTAAAAACGGGGGCTACGAGGAGCTGAATTATACCCTGACCTGCGATGTGGATCAGATGTTTAACCTGGAGGTCACGGCCTTTAACCGCAAGCGCGGCGTGTCCCAGCCCGTGGAGATGATGGGAAAGGGCATGCGCAGCATCTACATGCTGTCGCTGCTGGAGACGTACATCGGGGAACCGGACCGCCTGCCCAGCATCATTATGGTGGAGGACCCGGAAATCTTTCTGCACCCGCAGCTGGAGAAAACATGCAGCGAGCTGCTCTACCGACTGTCCAAGAAGAACCAGGTTATTTTTAAGACCCATTCGCCCACCCTGCTGTTTAACTTCAACAGCCGCCAGATTCGCCAGGTGGTCCTGGACGGGGACCGCTACTCCGTGCTGCGGGAGAAAACGGACATCGGGCGCATCCTGGACGATCTGGGATACGGGGCCAGCGACCTGATGAACGTCAGCTTTGTGTTTATCGTGGAGGGAAAGCAGGACAAAAGCCGCCTGCCACTGCTGCTGGAGCGGTATTATTCCGAGGTCTACGACAGCCAGGGACGGCTGCTGCGCATCTCCATCATCACCACCAACAGCTGCACCAACATCAAGACCTATGCCAATTTAAAGTATATGAACCAGGTCTATCTGCGGGATCAGTTCCTGATGATCCGGGACGGGGACGGCAAGGACCCGGAGGAGCTGGCCGGGCAGCTGTGCCGGTATTACGATGAGCGGAACCTGGAGGACGTGGACCGCCTGCCAAAGGTGACGCGGCGCAATGTGCTGATTTTGAAATACTACTCCTTTGAGAACTATTTCCTCAATCCGGCGGTGATGGCAAGGCTGGGGATCGTGGAGAGCGAGGAAGGGTTTTACCGGACCCTTTATCAGAAGTGGGGGGAGTATTTGAGCCGGATCCGCAGCGGGCAGGAGCTTAAGCGGGTTCTGGGCCGGGATTTCACTTCGCCGGAGGATATGCGGGAGCACATGGAGGAGATTCGCATCCATATGCGGGGTCACAACCTGTACGACATTTTCTATGGCCCTTACCGTGAGCGGGAGCAGGAGATTCTGCGGGAATACATCCGCATCGCGCCGCGGGAGGATTTCCGGGATATTCTGGACGCCATCGACCGATTCGTATATTTTGACAGCAGAAAAATCACCGGAGAGAAAAACGAGGGTAAACAAAATGAGTAAACAAGTAAACCTGATCTGGTAAAGATCAGGTTTTTTTGCGAATATAAGGGAAAAATTCTTAGAAAACATGTTTTGACATGAGATTTACTAAGTAAAAAGAAAAAGTTTACTTAACGAGATTGGTAAAGTGAAAACATAGATCATAATGAAATTTCTAGTAAATTCCAAATATAATAAGCATATGGCACAAAAATAGTACTAAAAAATAGATAAAATATACAAAAATATCGCGATCATAAAAAAGCAATTGACATATGCCGTTATAAATACTATACTGCAATTACAAGTAAATCAGTTTACCAACGAGACGGAAGGAGAAACGTAAAAATGATTGGTATTGTGGTGACAGGGCATGGGCATTTTGCCGGCGGATTGCTGAGCGCCATCGAGCTGGTGGCCGGCAAGCCGGAGAATGTGGCCTGCGTTGAATTTGAGGGCGGGCAGAGCGCGGAGGATTTAAAGGCAGCGCTGCGTGCGGCGATTATGGGACTGGAAGGGGAGGAGGTGCTGGTTCTGACGGATTTGACAGGCGGCACGCCATTTAACATGTCCGCTGTGATACAGAAAGAGCTGACAGAGAAGGCGGTGAAGGTGCTGGCCGGAATCAACATGGCTGGAATGGTGGAAGCGGTATTTTCCAGGAAAATCATGAAATTTGAAGAGCTGGCAAAGCTGGTGGCGGAGTCGGCCCGGCAAGGGATTGTGAGCCTGGAGAATCTGGAAAGCGCCGGCGAAGAGCCGGAGTTTGAGGACGGACTGTAAGGTCGGCGCGAAGCGGGGAGATTGACATGATAAAAAAAATTCAGGTTGAGCCGGTCAAAAACCGGGAAAAATATTTGAGCACCCGTCTCCTGACAAAGGCGGAGGTGGAACAGGCCATGGACCGGGTGGTCCGTCAGGTCCGGCAGAACATGGAGTACATAGGCGACCGCTTCCCCACGCCGGCGGCTAAGGACGGAAGCTACGGCGTGATCGACAACATCGAGTGGACGGACGGATTCTGGACCGGCCTTCTGTGGCTCTGCTACGAGTACACGGGCGACGCGGTCTTTCGGGAGCAGGCGGACCGCAATGTGGCCTCCTTCTTAAACCGGGTGGAGAAGCGCATCGAGCTGGACCACCACGATCTGGGCTTCCTCTACTCCCTCTCCTGCGTGGCCGGGTACAAGCTGACCGGCTCTGAAACGGCCAGGAGAGCCGGGCTGCTGGCGGCCGACAAGCTGATGGAGCGGTTTCAGGAAAAGGGCGGTTTCATCCAGGCGTGGGGAGCGCTTGGAGCCAAGGACAATTACCGGCTGATCATCGACTGCCTGTTAAACATTCCGCTGCTCTACTGGGCCGCCAGGGAGACCGGGGATACGCGGTACGAGAACGCGGCCAGGCGGCACTACGCCGCGGCCTGCAACAACGTGATCCGGGACGACGCCTCCGCCTACCACACCTTTTACTTTGACCCGGAGAGCGGGGAGCCGGTGAAGGGCGTTACCAGGCAGGGCTACAGCGACGATTCGGCGTGGGCCAGGGGGCAGGCCTGGGGCGTGTACGGGCTTCCGCTCAACTACCGGTACACCAGGGACGAAAGCGCGTTCAACCTGTTCGAGGGGATGACCAACTATTTCCTGAACCGGCTGCCCGGGGACGACGTGTGCTACTGGGACCTGATTTTCTCCGACGGCTCCGGCCAGCCGCGGGATTCGTCGGCCGCCGCCGTGGCGGTCTGCGGAATCCATGAGATGGAGAAATACCTGCCGGAGACCCACCCGGACAAGGAAGTGTACAAATACGCCATGCACCGGATTCTGCGGTCCCTGACGGAGCGTTACGTCAACCCGGAGACAGGGGCCGGAAAGCCCGTACTGCTACACGGCGTCTACTCCTGGCATTCCGGCAAAGGCGTGGACGAGGGAAATATCTGGGGAGATTATTATTATATGGAAGCGCTGGTGCGGTTCTGGAAGGACTGGAACCTGTACTGGTAAACGGACCGGGCTGAGCCGCGCAGGAGTTTGAAGGGCGCGGCGGACGCCGGGAAGAGAAGAATTTAAAGGAGGATTTTACAATGGCAGAGCCAAATATCGTATCATTCAGGATTGACGAGCGTCTGATTCACGGGCAGGGACAGCTCTGGATCAAGGCCCTGGGAGTGAACACCGTGATCGTGGCCAACGATTCGGCCAGCGAGGACAGCATGCAGCAGACGCTGATGAAGGCAGTGGTCCCCAAGACCATCGCCATGCGGTTCTTTTCCGTGCAGCACACCTGCGACGTGATCATGAAGGCGTCCCCAAAGCAGAGCATTTTCATCGTGTGCAAGACGCCGGAGGATGCGCTGAAGCTGGTAGCCGGGGGCGTTCCGGTGAAGGAGATCAACGTGGGCAATATCCACCACGCGCCCGGCAAGGAGGAAGTGAGCAAATACATCGCTCTGGGGCCGGAGGACAAGGCGGCGCTTCGGGAGCTGCGGGACAAATACGGGGTGGTATTTAACACAAAAACAACCGCTTCCGGGGACGACGGTTCCGCGAAGGTGGATTTAAATAAGTTCTTATAATAAAAGGAGGGGTTTATTGTGACAATCAGTATTTTTCAGTGCGTATTAATCGGTTTGTGGACAGCCTTCTGCCTGGCGGGCATGCTGTTCGGCATTTACACCAACCGCTGCCTGGTGATGGCCGCGGGAGTCGGCCTGATCCTGGGCGACCTGCCCACCGGCCTGGCTATGGGCGCTGTGGGCGAGCTGGCATTTATGGGCTTCGGCGTGTCCCAGGGCGGATCGGTTCCGCCGAACCCCATGGGCCCCGGAATCGTGGGCACCATCATCGCCATCACCGCCAAGGACTCCGGCATCGACGTGGGATCGGCCCTGGCGCTCTCGTTCCCCTTTGCGGTGGCCTTCCAGTTCGTGATCACCGCCACCTACACCTTTGCGACCACGCTGACCAGCTACGCCTATAAGGCCCTGGACAAGAAGAACTTCAAGGGCTTCCGCATTGCGGCCAACGCCACCGTGTGTATCTTCGCCGTGGTAGGCTTTGTCATCGGCTTCGGCGGAGCGTTCAGCGCCGAGGGCTTGCAGAAGGTGATCTCCCTGATCCCCGCCTGGCTGTCCGCAGGGCTGGGCGTTGCGGGAAAAATGCTTCCGGCAATCGGATTTGCGATGATTTTGAACGTGATGGCCAAGAAGGAGCTGATCCCCTTCGTGCTGATCGGTTATATCGCAATCGCTTACTTAAACCTTCCCACCATGGGCGTGGCCGTTGTGGGAACCGCAATCGCGCTGTTGGTGTTCTTCCATATGGGGAAGGGCGGCAGTGATTCTGTAGAAGAAGTGGAGGTTGAATTTGAAGATGGCATCTAATCAGCTGGTAAAAAACGATTATGTAAAGACATCCCTGCGGGCCTATTTCCTGCAAAACGGATTTAACTATGGAAACTACCAGGGCCTGGGCTACGCCAACGTCATGTACCCCGCCCTGCGCAAGATGTACAAGGATGACGACGACAAGCTCCAGGAGGCGCTGAAGGACAACATCGAGTTCTTCAACACCAACATGCATTTCCTGCCCTTCATCACCAGCCTCCATCTGGTCATGCTGGAGAATAAGACTCCGGCCAAGGAGATCCGCAACATCAAAATGGCGCTCATGGGACCTTTGGCCGGAATCGGCGATTCCCTGGCGCAGTTCTGCCTGGCCCCCCTGTTCGCCACCATCGGCGCATCCCTGGCCCAGGAAGGGCTGATCATGGGCCCGATCCTGTTCTTTGTGGCCATGAACGCCATTCTCCTGGCGGTGAAGCTGCTCACCGGAATCTGGGGCTTCAAGCTGGGCACCAACATCATCGAGACGCTCAGCGCCAAGATGGAGCAGATTTCCAATGTGGCCAGCATGATCGGCGTGACGGTGATTTCCGGACTGGCGGTGAACTTCGTGAAGATCACCACCCCCATCCAGTACGTGGCCAACATGCCGGGTGACCAGCAGAAGGTCGTGGCGATCCAGGAGATGATTGACGCCATCGCGCCCAGGCTCCTGCCCGTGCTCTTTACCGGCCTCATTTTCTACCTGATCAAGGTGAAGAAGTGGACCACCTACAGGCTGGTGATTCTGACGATCGTCCTGGGCGTGGTGCTGTCCGTGCTCCATTTGATCGCATAAGTTGGAACAAACGCATATTCCGGATTCAGGGAGGCGCGCGCTTGCGGAGATTGCCGCAGGCGCTGCCTCCTTGAACTGCATGAGGGGATGAGAAGGAGGATATGATATAATGGAAGAAAATGGAAAATTCCCGCGGCTTTTGGAGCGGGCGGCCGCGTGGCGGGCGGAGTACGATCCGGAAGCGGCGGCCGCGTATCTGCGGGAGCGCTGTCCGGCGGAGGCGGACCGGACCATGGTCCGGGCGGGGCAGCTGATGGAGCAGATCTTTGTGTTTACGGATCCGTGGGATATGGAGCCGTGCAGCAGGCCCTACGCCTTTGAGGAGATGAGATGGGACTGCGCGCCGGGCGGGGACCCGGAGTGGGTGTACATGCACAACCGCCACGACAACCTGCAAAAGCTGCTTCAGGCCTACCGCCTGACAGGAGACGAGGCCTATATCGGGAAGCTGAAGTGGTACCTGTTCCATTGGATCAGCCACAATCCGCTGAGACCCGGAGGGGAGACGGTTCGGACCATCGACACGGGAATCCGCTGCATGAACTGGGCTTCGATGCTGTTACAGCTTCTGGCCGGCGGCCTGGTAACAAAGGAGGAGACGGAGGCGCTTCTGGCCAGCATAGGGGATCAGTTCCGGTATCTGAAGGCAGCGTATATTGGAAAATACACCTTGAGCAACTGGGGGCTTCTGCAGACCACGGCCATGTGCGCCGCCTACCTCTGGTTCGGTGAATACCTGCCGGAAGACGGCCTCAGAGACTGGGCGTGGAGGGAGCTTGAGGAGCAGCTGGAGCTCCAGGTGATGGGCGACGGCTCCCACTGGGAACAGTCCGTCATGTACCACGTGGAGGTGTTGAACAGCTGCATGAAACTGTGGGCGAATTGCCGCTTTGCCGGGGTGGAGGCCCCCAGGTGGCTGAAAAACGCGGTGGAGAGGATGAGCAGGTATCTGCTGTTTGCGGCGGGGCCGGACCACAGGCAGCTGGCCCAGGCGGACAGCGACGTCACGGACGTGCGGGACGTGCTGACCAAGGCGGCGGTGCTCTGCGGCAGCGCGGAGTTTAAATTCGGCGGCTTTGAGACCCTGGATTTTGACAGCTGCTGGCTGCTGGGGCGCTGGGGGATCGGTGCCTATGAGCGCCTGGAGGCCAGAGCGCCCGGGGAGACGGAGCTGGTCTGCCGGGATACGGGAAATATCTATCTGCGAAGCGGATGGGGGGAGAACGCCAACTACACCTACCTGCACTGCGGGCCGCTGGGAAGCTCCCACGGCCACGGGGACTTGACGCAGCTCTGCCTGTACTGCCAGGGGCGGCCGTTTCTGGTGGACAGCGGCCGCTACAGCTACCGGGAGGACGAGCCGCTCAGGATGGAGCTTAAGGAGGCGGGAGCCCACAATGTGTGCAGGATCGACGGCCGGTCCCAGGCGGAGGCCGACGGGTCCTGGAGCTATCGGTTCTGCGGGGAGCCCCTAAGGAGCGACTGCTCGGGGCAGGGCCCGCTGCATGTGGCGCAGTTGGCCTACCACGGCGTTTTGGACCAGGGGGAGCCCTATCTGGTCAAACGCCGGGTGGCGGTTCACGACAGCGGGTTCTGGCTGGTGGTGGACGATATCTGCTGCAGGGGGAGCCACGCGGTGGAAGCGCGCTATCACCTGGACGGCGCAGTGCGCGCAGAGCGGGGGCCGCAGGGGCGCGGGGAGCCGCTCTGGAGGCTTAAGTCCGGGGAAAGCCGTCTGAACGTGTGGGGCGGGCAGGATTTTTGTCTGGAGCCCTGCCTCATATCCCCGCGGTACAACTGCCTGGAGGAGAGCGCGCGGCTGGTGATGAGCGGAACGTTTGAGGACCGCTTTACCGGCTGGACCGCCTTCGCCGGGGAGGGGATCGGGGTCAGGACCGTGCCGGTGACGAGGGCCGGGGACAGCAGTCCCATTGGGCAGGAGACGGTCACGGCTGTGGAATATCTGTGGGACGGAGGGGAGTCCTGGATCATACTGATCCGCAACCGGGAAATCTGCCGGGGGACAAAGCTTCTCACCTGCCGTGGAGTGCCTGTGTACGGCGGCGCTGCGGCGCTGCATTTCCGGGAGGGGAAGCTGGTTGAACGGTTCCGGCTGTAAAAATTTTTTCCGGAATTAGGATTCCGTTGGAAATCGTTCTGTGTTATGATTAAAGGGTTGAGGCAGCGGTTTTGCCGGCCGGCGTCCGCAAAGGCGGGAACCGCTGCGGCGGGAGAAGGCGGGGCGCGTGCGCCGGCGGCTCACAACATCATCGGGAAGAAATGGCGGAGGTTACTATGAAAAAGCTGACGATTAATGAAATTGCGGAGAGGGCGGGAGTTTCCAAGACGACCGTTTCGTTTTACTTGAACGGCAAGACGAATAAGATGTCGGACGAGACGAAGCGCAGAATCCAGCATATCATTGACGAGACGGGGTATGAGCCCAACGCGGCGGCCAGAGCCATGAAATCAAAGAGCACCGGGATCATCGGCGTGATTCTGGGGGACTTGGCGGACCCCTACTCCTGCCAGGCGTTAAAAGGGCTGGAGGATGCCGCCGGGGCGCAGAATATTCAGGTGATGGTGGCGGGAAGCGGGATGAATTTTAACAGCGAGAAGGAGATCGTGGAGCGGATGTTAAAGATCGGGGCGGAGGGATTTATCATCCAGTCCACCTACCGGTTCGGCATGATGGCGGGGAGCCTGGAGAAGAAGCGGCGCCCCATCGTCTACCTGGACGCCAAGCCCTACGACTACCGGGGGCGCTGTGTGAAGAGCAACAATTACGAGTGCGTGTATCAGATGATCACGGAGTGCATCGGAAAGGGATATGAGGATTTCATGATGTTTTCGGACGATGCCTCCACGTCCAGCACGGGATTTGAGAACATGCAGGGCTACAAGGACGCCCTTCAGGACGCGGTCCGGGACGGCAGCACGTTCTACATGCCGGAGGGCCGCAGGTCCTCGGACGTGTATGAGGTGATGAGCCAGAATCTGAACCCGGAGCGCAGGACCCTGATCTATGTGGCGGACCCGCCCCTGTACCCGGTGGTTTACCAGGCCCTGCGCCGGTACCCGGATTACATGGAGCTTCTCAAGGGAAAGGTGGGCCTGATCGGATTCGACTGCGACGGCTGGACCCGCATGACCACGCCGCCCTTAGCCGCGATCATCACCCCCGCGTACCAGGAGGGTGTGAAGGCGGCCGAGGAGCTGATGGATATACTGGACGGAAAAAAAGCCGAGGGCGAGGTTGTGTTCAAAAATATCGTCAAGTACCGGGAGAGCGTAAATTGACGGAAATTCAGATGAGGAGCGGATATGGAGATTTGTATTTCGGACTGCCGGCTTCACTGCGAGGAGGCGGGATCAGGGGAGCCGCTGGTGCTGCTCCACGGAAACGGGGAGGATTCCGGCTATTTTGTCCATCAGATGGAATGTTTTTCAGCAAAATACCGGGTGATCGCGTTGGATACCAGGGGGCACGGGGCGTCGGAGCGGGGCACGGCCCCCTTTTCCATCGCGCAGTTTGCGGAGGATTTGCGCTGCGCTCTGGAGGCGCTGGAGCTGGGGCCTGTTCACCTGCTGGGGTTTTCCGACGGGGGAAATATCGCCATGGCCTTTGCCCTGCGCTATCCCGGGATGGTGCGCTCGCTGATATTGAACGGGGCCAACCTGCGCCCTTGCGGGGTAAAGCTTACGGTGCAGGCGCCCATTGTGCTGGGATACTGGATGTGCCGGGCCCTGGAGCCGTTTTCAAAGCGGGCCGGGAAGCATAAAGAGCTGCTGGGGCTGATGGTGACCCAGCCCCACGTGGCGGAGCGGGAGCTTAGGGCGATTCGGGTGCCCGCCCTGGTGATCGCAGGCGACCGGGACATGATCCGGGAATCCCATACCAGAAGGATCGCAAAGGGGATAACGGGGAGCCGTCTGGTGATTTTGAAAGGCGACCATTTTGTGGCGGGGAAGAATTCGGCGGAGTTCAATCGGGCCGTGGAGGAGTTTTTGCGGGAGATTTAGCGGGCAGGGAAAACGCGGCGAGCCTGAATTGTAATTCGAGATTCCATACCCAGGATCTTGAAAGGGACTTATAGTTGCATTACATTGGGAAAAGAGAGGGGTATGGATTCTCTTTTGCAAA
>JAGZSY010000055.1 GCA_018380885.1 Enterocloster asparagiformis | reverse complement strand
AAACTCTCAAATTAAAAGTTTAATTCTTGGTCTTAGACTACTTAGCTTGGCTAGTTATCTTTAACCTTCATTACTTGGTTTTGTTCTGAATTTTCTCAATTCCAAAGGTCCAAACCGAACCTTTATTTTTTAGAATTTTCAGGGTTTTACATACTGTTCAATCTTTGATTTTCAAGGTTCTGTTGGCTCGTGCAGCCAGTGCACATTGCCGAACGCAGAAGGAGGGATTTGAACCCTCGCGCCGCTACTAACGACCTACTCCCTTTCCAGGGGAGCCCCTTCAGCCGCTTGGGTACTTCTGCTTGACTGAATCTTTGTTGCTATATTTTATTAACACAGGCGTTTTTAAACCTTGCCAGCGGAGAGAGTGGGATTCGAACCCACGCGCCCTTGCGGACAAACGGTTTTCAAGACCGCCTCGTTATGACCACTTCGATATCTCTCCATGTGCGGTTCGTTGTTTGCTCTCGTGAACCAGCTCGTCTATAATACAAAATATTTCATTATTTGTCAAGCACTTTGTAAAAGTTTTTTTATTTTTTTTCAAAAACCCTGTTTTTCCCTTATTTAGCGGGAAAAAACGAGGTTCAGTCCCGGGCCCTTCTCTGCTGTTTCGCAAAAATTTCTGCGATGTCCAAATCCTCCGGCGTGGTGATTTTGATATTCTCGTAGCTGCCCTCCACCATGCGGACCCGCACGCCCATCTGCTGCTCCACCACCATGGCGTCGTCCGTGATCTTGCTGCAATCTCCGAGCAGCTGGCGCCTTAAGGCTTCCCTGATCAACTCCAGCTCAAAGACCTGGGGGGTCTGGGCCATCCACACCAGACGGCGGTCCGGGCTGGATACAACATCCCCGTCCGCGTCCGTCACCTTGATCGTGTCCTTCACCGGCATCCCCACCACACATGCTTTCCACTTCTGCACCGCTTTATACGCCCGCCCGATTATTTCTGGGGTCACAAAGGGGCGCGCGCCGTCGTGGATAAACACGTACTGCTGGCCGGGACCCGGTGCAATGGCCTCCAGGGCGTTCCAGACGCTCTCGTAGCGCTCCCGTCCGCCCTCCCTCATTTCCCGCACCTTGGTGAAGCCCCAGGGCTCAACTATCTCAGTCCGGCAGTATTCCATGTGATCCCGGTCCGTCACCAGCACGATCCGGTCGATCACCGGGCTCTGCTGGAACGCCTCCAGGGCGTAGACCAGCACCGGCTTTCCGCCGATCTTCAGGTACTGCTTGGCCTGGCTTATGCCCATGCGCGTCCCTCTGCCCGCCGCCAGCACCACCGCGGTGCAGACCGCGCGCTTTTCCTCCGTTTCCATAGCTACCGCTCCCCCAGCTTTAAGTTCGGCACCGCGTTCAAGTCCCAGCCCGCGATATTCCCGTTGAGGTATTCATAGTAAGCCGCGGCGCCGATCATGGCCGCGTTGTCCGTGCACAAAATGGGCGACGGGTAACAGCACCGGATACCCGCCTTGTTGCAGGCCTGTTCCATGGCCGCCCGCAGCGCCGTGTTGGAAGCCACTCCGCCCGCTATGGCCACCTGCTTGTAGCCATACTCCTTTGCCGCCATCACGGTGCGGCTGACCAGGGAATCCACCACCGAGTTCTGGAAGGAGGCCACCAGGTCCGGCACATGGATCTCCTCGCCGGTCATCTTTGCGTGGTTGATATGGTTCAGCACCGCCGACTTTAAACCGCTGAAGCTGAAGTCGTAGGGGGAGCCGTCCACCTTGCCCCTGGGGAACTGGATGGCGTGGGGGTTCCCATCCCTGGCCGTCTTATCCACCTTGGGGCCGCCGGGATAGCCGAGCCCCACCGCCCGGGCTACCTTGTCAAAGGCCTCCCCCGCGGCGTCGTCCCTGGTGCGTCCCAGAATCTCAAACTTGCCGTAATCCTTCACGATCACCAGATGCGTGTGCCCGCCGGACACGATCAGGCACACAAAGGGCGGCTCCAGGTCCGGGTGCTCGATAAAGTTGGCGGACACATGCCCCTCGATGTGGTGCACGCCGATCAACGGCTTTTTCGCCGCGTAGGCCAGGGCCTTGGCTTCCGCCACGCCCACCAAAAGCGCGCCCACCAGCCCCGGACCGTAGGTAACGCCCACCGCCGTGATCTCCGGCAGCGTCACGCCGGCCTCCGCCAGGGCGCGGCGGATCACGTAGTTCACCGCCTTGATATGCTCCCTCGAGGCGATCTCCGGCACCACTCCGCCGTAGATCGTGTGGGTGCTGATCTGCGAGGAAATCACGTTGGATAGCACGGTCCTGCCGTTTTTCACCACAGCCGCGGCCGTCTCGTCGCAGGAGCTCTCAATCGCCAGTATTAAAACATCTTCCTTCATTTCTCTATCTCCATCTGCCCGCAGGCCGGTATTCTTAATCTTCCGCAAAGCCCAGTTCCACGGTCCAGCCGTCCCTGGCCGCCTTTGCCCGCGGAAAAATCTGGCGCACCTCGTTCATATACTCCTCAGGCCTGGTCAGCGAGGGGCTGTAATGCGTCAGCCACATTTCCGCCGGCTGGGCCTTTTTAGCCAGCTCGGCAGCCTCGTAAAAGGTCATGTGCTTGTACTCCCGCGCCTTGGCCGCCTTTTCCTTCTCGCCGTACATGCCCTCGCAGATAAACAGGTCCGCGTCCTGGGCGTACTCCGCGATCACGGGCACCGGCCTGGTATCCGTGCAGTAAACCACCTTGAGTCCCTTCCGGTCCGGTCCCAGCACCAGCTCCGGCGTCAAAAGACGCCCTTCGTGCTCGATCTGCTCGCCCTTTTGCAGGCGGCTCCAGAACTTCTGCGGAATCTCCTGGGCCCTGGCCTTGTCCACGTCAAAGCGGCCGGCGCGGGGGATGGAGACGGCGTAGCCGTAGCAGATCACATTGTGGTTCACCCGGTAAGCGTCGATCACGTAGGGGCCTAATTCCAAGCGCTCCCGGTTCTCCGAAAGTTCGATAAAGCGCAGCTCGAAGGGCAGCTCAGGCGCGATGGTGCGCAGAGCCGTCACCACGCGCTCCAGCCCCTTGGGGCCCACCAGCGTCAGCGGCTCGGTCCGCTCGGCGTTTCCCATCGTCAGGAGAAGCCCCGGAAGCCCGCTGATATGATCCGCATGATAGTGGGTGAAGCAGATCACATCGATGGGCTTGGGGCTCCAGCCCTTTTCCTTCAGCGCGATCTGCGTGCCCTCGCCGCAGTCGATCAGCAGGTTGCTGCCGCCGCACCGGGCCATCATGGATGTGAGCCACCGGTAGGGCAGCGGCATCATCCCGCCTGTACCCAATAAACATATATCCAGCATAGGTTTGTCCTCATTCTCTATATATTCCTTGCTGAATCATAACACAACTGGGCGGAAATAATCAAGTGGGCGCAACGAAATGTTGCGGTTTACCGCCCTGCCGGGCAATTCCCGGCGGGGCGGCGCCTGCACTCGGAGCGGTTTTACCTGGCGGCCAGACGCTTTACCAGATAGAGAAATTCTTCTTTGTACGGATCGCCGTGAAGCCCGTCCAGGCGCTCCAACGTCTCCGCTACGGTTTGATAGTCGGAGCTGCCCGCGTACGCAGACCCCCGCAGCAGCATGCCGGTCTGAGCCACACAGGAGGCAAACTCCATGTCCGGCGGCATTTCCCCGCAAACGGCGCCGTCGTCCACCGGGTACTCCAGCAGGCGGCTCTGTTCCCCGTCTGGCTCCTTGTAGCGCACCTTGAGCGTCAGCCACTCGGAATCGGAGCCGGAGGCCTCTGCCCCGCCGCCCGGCGCCTGTGCTTCCCGGGCTGTTCCGTCCACGGCGGTATTTCCCGTCCCGTATTTCAGCTCCACCTCGCCCAAATCCTCGTCCGACCCGGCCGGCACCAGCTCGTAGAGGGCCGTCACCCGGTGGCCTGCGCCAATCTCTCCTCCATCCTTGGCGTCGTCGTCAAAATCCCTGGCCTCCATCAGGCGGTTCTCGTAGCCGATCAGGCGGTAACCCTTGACTCTGGCGGGGTTGAACTCCACCTGGAGCTTGACGTCCTTGGCCACGGTAAACAGCGTGCCGCCCAACTCCTCCACCAGCACACGCTTAGCCTCCATCAGGCTGTCCACGTAGGCGTACTGGCCATTTCCGTTGTCCGCCAGCGCCTCCATCTTGTTGTCCTTGATGTTCCCCGTGCCGAAGCCCATGACGGACAGGAACACGCCGCTCTCCTTTTTCTTCTGGATCAGCCGGGTCAGGTCGCCCTCGCTGGTGATGCCCAGGTTTAAATCCCCGTCCGTGGCCAGGATCACCCGGTTGTTTCCGCCCTCCTTAAACTGTTCCTCAGCCAGCCTGTAAGCCGTCTCAATGCCCTTAGAACCGTCCGTACTGCCCCCTGCCGTCAAATTCTCAATGGCCGTCATAATCATGGCTTTATCTTCGCCTGAAACGCCGTCAAGCACCACTGTGTCGCTGGAAGCGTAGGTGACGATGGACACCGTGTCCTGGGGCCGCAGGTTCTCCGTCAAAAGCAGGAACGCCCGCTTCACCAGCCCCAGCTTATCCGCGGATTCCATGGAACCGGACACGTCGATCAGGAATACCAGGTTGGACGGCTTCTGATTTTCCATGTCCACCCGCTCCGCCTGCAGCCCGATCTGCAAAAGCTTGTGATTCTCATTCCAGGGGCATTCTCCGATGAAGGTGGTCACGGAGAACGGTTCCCCCTCCTCCGGCTCCGGGTAATTGTACGTAAAATAGTTGAGCATCTCCTCGATGCGCACCGCGTCCGCCGGTACCTCATTTCCCTCCAGTATTTTGCGCCTGAGATTGGCATAGGAAGCGGTATCCACATCCGCCGCAAACGTTGACAGCGGGGCGTTCGCCACCGCCAGGAACCCGTTCTCAGCTATGTAGCCGTACTCCTCCGTGTTGTGCTCCGGCGCAGCCTGCGCCTCCGCCATGGGCGCCGCATCCCCCAGGCCCGCCGCCAAGCTCTCGGCGGCATAGGTTGCCTCCGCCTTCACCCCCGCCTCCGGACCGGCGGCCGTGCTTTTGTTCGCACCTCCGCAGCCGCTCAAGAGCCCGGCAAAGAGCGCGCACATCAACAGCATGATTGTCAGTTGTCTCCCTTTCTTCATAATACAGTTCCTCCCTTTTTCACTGGGGCGCTCACTCCTCACAATGAAAACGCCCGGTCTATGTGTAATTTCACATTACCATAGATCCGGGCACGGCTCAATACCGTTAAGAAAAGCCTTAAACAACCTTAATCCTTCTTAATTTTTTCTACAGAAATTCGACCTGTTCATCCACATCCACCGCGATTTTAAACTGGGAAACCAGCTCGTCGTAACAGCTCTCGCATAAGTCAAAATGGTGGATTTCTCCGTCCTTCTCGGAGAAAAAATCCCAGGCGTGGTCAATGCAGATGCAGCCTTCGCGCAAGATACCCTGATCCACAATCAATTTCTTTCCGCAGCAGTTGCAGATTACCGTTTCAAGCTGCCCGTTCCTGTTGTACTTTCTCATGGATTACCCTCACCTTTCTCAATCCTCCATCCACCCCTCCCCCCTTCCCGATCAATAAGCCCGGGACGGCCGGATTGCCGCCTGAATACGGCGCGGCCTGTAAAGTCAAAAACGGAGAGGAATGTCTGATTCCTCTCCATTATATACGCAAAACTTGTCGATTTTAAGTGGAAATTGTTTCAAATCCCGCGGTTCCACATGATGATGGCATCCTCCGGGGGGTTGCGGTAATACCCCCGGCGGACCGCCTCCTGCCGGAAACCGTATGATTCATAGAGCTTTCGGGCGCTCTCGTTGCTCTCGCGCACCTCCAGCGCCACCTCCCGGGCCCCCTTCATTCTGGCAACAGCTGCCATGGACTCCATCAATTTCCTGGCGATTCCCTGCCTGCGAAACGCCGGGTCCACCGCAATCCGCTGGATTTCGCCCTCATCCGCCAGGGTGCGAAGCACACAGTAGCCCAGCACGGTCTCCGCCTCCTGGTAGACCAGATAGGAATCCAGACGGTTGTCCAGGCCGGACCTCAGCATGTTCTCAGACCAGCTCTCAGAAAAGCACATCTGCTCCAGCTGCGCCACGCGCTCCAAATCCTCCGCCCGCATGGGGCGCACCGTCCCGGTCCGTTCCATTTTCGCTCATCCCTTTCCATCGGCGCTGTGGGTCCCCGGGCGCCTGCGCTCCGGCTGCGCCGCAGGTCCCACAGCCATCTTTCAAGTCAAAACGCGGCTCTGCCTCAGCCCGTTTACCGGTCTCCGGCCAGACGCCCGGCAGCCCCTCCGGGGTTCATCCTGGCCTCCCGCTCCCGCTCGGCCTGGGGCTTGCGCAGATAGTCCGGCGCAAATTCGTCCGAGGACACCACAAACGCCCCGTTGTACTCCCCGGCCGCGCCCGTCATCGCCAGCATCCCCAAGGCCGCCACGCAGGCGCCTCTCTGCCGGTTCATCTGGGCGGGCGCAAACTTAAAGGGAACCTCCAGAAGCTCCTCAAACAGTTCCCTGTACACCGGCACGCCGTCCCCCAGGAAAATCACCGGCTCGCCCAGGCGGTTGAGCTCGCCCGCCAGCTCGCCCGCATCCATAGCGCACTGCTGCTTCAGCACCCGGATGCCGTCCTCCATCCGGTACAGACCGGTGTACACCTGTCGCCGCTTGGCGTCCATGATGGGGCACACGATGCCCGCGGCTCCCCACAGGTTCCAGGCCATGGCGTCCACCGTGGGCACATGGATCAGCGGCTTGTCCAGGGCCAGCCCCAGCCCCTTGGCGGTGGCGGCCCCGATGCGCAGGCCCGTGAAGGAGCCGGGTCCTCCGGCCACAGCGATGGCATCCACCGTGTCCATTTCCACGCCCAGCATTTTCATGATCTCATCCAGCATGGGCAGCAGGGTCTGCGAGTGGGTTTTCTTAAAATCCACCGTGTACTCCGCAGTCAATATATCGTCCGTCACCAGGGCCACGCTGGCCACCAGGGACGAGCTCTCGATTCCCAGTATTCTCATTCCAGTCCCTCCACCCGGATTCGGCGGAAGTCAAAGCCCCGCTCCAAATCCTTCTCAATGGTCACATGCACCGCCCGCTCCGGCAGAAGCTCCTCGATCAGGCCGGACCACTCGACCAGGCTGACTCCGTTACCGTAGAAACAGTCCTCGTAGCCGATCTCGTCCATCTCGCTGATGTCCCCGATGCGGTACACGTCAAAGTGATACAGAGGCAGCCGCCCCTCCTCATACTGCTGCACAATGGTGAAGGTCGGACTGTTCACCGGCCCGGTGATCCCCAGTCCCGCGGCAAACCCCTGGGTAAACACTGTTTTGCCAACGCCCAGGTCTCCGTCCAGACAGTATACCTGGCCGGCCTCCGCCTGCGCGCCCAGCTTTTTCCCCAGCTCAAAGGTATCTTGGGGCGTATTTGACTCATATACCATTATTTCAGCCCTTTCATTGTCAGGGAGATCCGGTTTTTGGCCAGATCCACACTCAGCACCTTCACATCCACCACGTCGCCCACACTGACCGCCTCCAGGGGATGCTTGATGTAGCGGTCCGTCATCTGGGAAATGTGCACCAAACCGTCCTGGTGCACGCCGATATCCACAAACGCGCCGAAGTCGATGACGTTGCGCACCGTGCCCTTGAGCACCATTCCCGGTTTTAAATCCTTCATATCCATCACGTCGGTCCGCAGAATCGGCCTGGGCATCTCGTCGCGGGGATCCCTGGCCGGCTTCTCCAGCTCGCTCACGATATCGCGCAGGGTGATCTCGCCCACACCCAGCTCACCGGCCATTTTCCGGTAATCCCGCACCTTGCCGCGGATGCCCGCCAGACCTCCGGCCTTCAGCTCCTCCGGCTTGTAGCCCAGCTTTTCCAGAAGCGCGCCCGCCGCCTTGTAGCTCTCCGGGTGCACGCTGGTGGCGTCCAGAGGATTCTCCCCGCCCAGTATGCGCATGAAGCCGGCGCACTGCTCAAAGGCCTTGGGGCCCAGCTTGGCCACCTTCAGGAGCTGCCTGCGGTTGGAAAACGCGCCGTTCTCCTCCCGGTAGGCCACAATGTTCTTTGCCAGCGCCTTGCTGATGCCGGATATGTACTCCAGCAGGGAGGCGGAGGCTGTATTCAAATCCACGCCCACCTTGTTCACGCAGTCCTCCACCACGCCCCCCAGGGCCTCGCCCAGGCGCTTCTGGTTCATATCGTGCTGGTACTGGCCCACGCCGATGGATTTCGGGTCGATCTTGACCAGCTCGGACAGCGGGTCCTGCAGTCTCCTGGCAATGGAAACAGCGCTTCTCTGGCCCACGTCGAACTGGGGAAATTCCTCGGTGGCCAGCTTGCTGGCAGAGTACACGGAGGCTCCGGCCTCGTTGACGATCACGTACTGGACCGGCTCCTTGATCTCCTTCAGCAAATCCACGATGATCTGCTCGGACTCCCGGGAGGCGGTGCCGTTTCCCACGGAGATCAGGGAAACGTTATATTTTTTGATCAGGTTCTTTAAAATCTTTTTGGATTCCTCCACCTTGTTCTGGGGCGCTGTGGGGTAAATCACCACAGTGTCCAGAACCTTTCCCGTGCCGTCCACCACCGCCAGCTTGCAGCCGGTCCGAAACGCCGGGTCCCAGCCCAGCACCACGCGGCCCACAATGGGAGGCTGCATAAGCAGCTGCTCTAAGTTCTTGCCGAACACCTTGATGGCGCCCTCCTCGGCCTTCTCCGTCAGGTCGTTGCGCACCTCCCGCTCGATCGAAGGCGCGATCAGGCGCTCATAGCTGTCCCGGGCCACTTCCCGCAGCACAGGCGCGGTGTAGGGGTTCTCCCGCAAAATCAGCTGCTTTTCCAGATAGCGCAGGATCTTGTCCTCCGGAGCGGTCACCTTCACGGTCAGGGCCTTCTCGTTTTCGCCCCGGTTTAAAGCCAGCACCCGGTGGCCGGCCGCCTTTTTTAAGGGCTCCTCAAAGTTGTAGTAGGTCTCATAGACTGTCTGGGCCTTTTCATCCTTAGCCGCGGACTGGAGCGTGCCCTCCCGCATGGTGGCGGTTCGGATGTAGGCGCGGTACTCCGCGTTGTCGGACACGCGCTCCGCCAGGATGTCCTTGGCGCCGTTTATGGCATCCTCAGCCGTCTCCACGCCCTTTTCCGGGGAAATGAACGGGGCCGCGGCCTTCTCCAGGGGCTCCTTTGCCATCTGCATGAGAATCAGATCCGCCAACGGCTCCAGACCCTTTTCCTTGGCGATGGTGGCCCTGGTGCGGCGTTTGGGCTTGTAGGGGCGGTACAAATCCTCCACGGCCACCAGGGTGGCCGCCCCGCGTATCTGCTTCTCCAGCTCCGGCGTCAGCTTCTCCTGTTCCCTGATGGAGGCGATCACCTGCTCCTTGCGGTCCTCCAGATTGCGCAGGTATCTCAGCCGCTCGTCCAGGTCGCGCAGCACCTCGTCGTTTAAGGAGCCTGTCATCTCCTTGCGGTAACGGGCGATAAAGGGGATCGTATTACCCTCGTCAATTAATTTTACAGTCGCTTCCACCTGGCCGCGGCCGATTTTCAGCTCTTCAGCTAATGTCTTAATAATATCCATTTATTCTTCCTCACATTTCAAACTCACAGCTCCAAATATATCCTGATTTACCCTGTTTGTCAACATTCCCTTGGTTCCCCGTCTGGACAGGCCGCAATTTTCGTGATAGAATAGCCAAGATAGCATTTGAACAGTCAAATCCCAGGAAAGGCAACCATCAGAACTATGAATGAAAAACCGGATCTTCAAAATAAATACATCGCCTCCGACCAGAGCCAGCCGCGAAACACCTCGCCCGGCGAGGCTTCCGAGCGCCTTGCCATCTGCTCCATGGTGGCCGGCATCGTGGGCGTGCTCTGCGCCTGTTGCTGTTTCCCCAGCGGGCTGATCTGCGGCGCCATCGGCATCGTCATGGCCCTCATGTCCCGGAACGCGGACACCCGGCCCAAGAAATCCTTCTGCACCCACGCCGTCATCGGCCTGGTGCTCTGCGGTGTGGCCGTGGCCCTGACATTCCTGGTCTGCTACGCCATGATCGCGTACTACAGCGCCATCCGCGAGCCTGAGAAATGGCCCTATCTCAGCGAGATGATCAAACAGTTCAAGCAGGTATTCGAACAGGTTTACGGCGTCCCCCTGGACTCCTTCCCCATGCCGTGATTACCAGTACGGCCACAGCGGAATCAGGTCAACGCCGCGAAACACCAGCATATAATTTTTAAAAATCCAGTTGGCCATGATGATGCCGACCCCGATATAGACAAAGCCAAGCACATGCCCCAGAAACCATCTGGGGTTTTTTGTCGCCCTGGCCACGGCCCAGCTCACCGCCTCGGCCAGAATCACCGCCGCCATGTAGAGCACCAGCGGATGATACTGAAAGCTCATCGCCAGGTCTCCGCGCAGCAGGGCACGCACCGCGCGGGTCCCGCCGCAGCCGGGGCAGTAAAGTCCCGTCATAAGATGGAACAGGCAGGGAAAACCCTGCCCTGCCATAAATTCTATTATTTTCATTATCGCATCCAAATTGTTCTCTCCAGCGCAGAGGTTCAGACCATGGCCCGGATCGTCTGCTTGACGCCGTACTCCGAGCGGGCCGCCTCAGCGGCATTGTACCCGGAAACCGCGGCCTTAAACTCGCCCTCGCTCATCTCCCGGGTGAGCACGGCAAATTCATCCATTCCGTAGAGCTCCACCAAATCCACAGGCCCAAAGGCAGCGCGCACATCCTGCTCCTTGTTGCGGTAAGAGCCTGCGATCCTCACAAAATACTTGAAGGAGACGCGGTCCATAGGCTCCACGGCCTGCCGCTGGTCCGTCCAGCCGATGGGCACATTGTGTTTCAGATTCTGCGCCGCCTCGATGATGTCCGCCACCACAGCGCTGGCCGTGGGCAGCTTGCCCGCGCCGCTGCCGTAGAACATGGACGTGCCCAGCATATTTCCCCGCACCATGATGCCGTTAAACACATCGTTCACCGCGTACAGCGGGTGATCCCTGCCGATCATCACCGGAGCCACGAAGGCGCTGACCTTGTCGCCGCTTATGCGGCTGGTTCCGAACAGCTTCACCGAGGTGCCCATCTTTTCGGCGTATTTGAAATCCACGTCCGTGATCTTTGTGATCCCTTCCGTGTAAATATCCTCGAAATTCACCTCCCGGCCCGTGGCCATGGCGGTCAGAATGGCGATCTTGCGGCAGGTGTCGTGTCCCTCCACATCCGCCTCCGGGTTGCGCTCCGCATAGCCTAAGTTCTGGGCCTCCTTCAGCGCGCCCTCAAAGGAGTCGCCCTCCTTATCCATTTTGGTCAGAATAAAGTTTGTGGTGCCGTTTAGAATGCCGGTGATCTCCTGGATGCGCTCTCCCATCAGACAGCGGTACAGGGGCCTGATAATGGGGATGCCGCCGCCAACGCTGGCCTCAAAGAAGAAATTCACCTTTTTGTCCCGGGCGATCTGCAGGAGCTCGGTGCCGTAAGCCGCCACCAGCGCCTTGTTGGACGTGGCCACGTGCTTGCCGGCCAAAAGGCAGGCCTTCACAAAGGGGTAAGCCGGGTTCAGGCCGCCCATGGCCTCCACCACAATCTCCACCTCCTCGTCCTGCTCGATCACCTTAAAGTCGTGGACAATCTTGTCCGCCACCGGGCTGTCCGGAAAATCCCGCAGATCCAGAACGTACTTCAGCTCCACGTCCTGGCCCGCCTGCCGGGCGATCACATCTCTATTCTGGTCCAATATTTCAACCACGCCGGAACCGATGGTCCCGTATCCCATTACCGCTACTTTAATCATATCGTTACGCTCCTGTTATTTATTTCATACAGCCGGTCCAATTCCGCTCCCGGCCGCTGTCAAAGCCACAGACACCCCTCCTGCCGCGGATTACTCCCTGGCCAGGATCTTCACATAGTGGATGCCGTCCAACTCCTCCAGCTCCTCCACCATGCTGGACACGTTGCCCGTGTTCTCCCGGACCTCCACGCTCAGCGTCAGCGTGGCCACTCCGTTGACCGGGATACTCTGGTGGATGGTCAGGATATTGGCCTTGTAGACCGCCACCACGTGCAGCAGGTCGCTGAGCAGCCCCTGCTCGTCGTCCATCTGGATCACCAGCGTGATCGTCTTTCCCTTGGTGTTGTCGTAGAACGGGAAAATGTCGTCCTTGTACTTATAGAACGAACTGCGGCTGATGCCCACCTTGTCGGTGGCCTCCTGTACGGTGATGGCCCGCTCCGATTCCAGCAGCTTTTTGGCCTCAACCACCTTTAAAAGCACCTCAGGCACCGCCTTTTGCTTTACTACAAAGTATTTACTCTTGTCCTCCATATACGTCCTTTCACGGATTCTTGTCCCCGGCGGCCTGTGAATTGTCCCGGCTTTTATGTCCGTATTAGAAATACATCTGTACTCATGAGGAAGATGTTAGCACACTTTTTCCGGAAATGCAACTGATTTTTCATTTTTGTAGCATTCATAACAAAGAATTACCGCGGCTTTCGCCTCCCCTGGGGGAGGCGAAAAAGCCGCGGCAAGCGCTTTCACTCTCGTATTTGGATTGCGTGGGATCAGTCGTCTATGGACGTGTTCTTGTTGGGGCAGCCCAGGCTCATCCAGCGCAGGTACGCGCTGATAAAGGAGTCGATACTGCCGTCCAGCACAGCGTCCACATTTCCGCTCTCCTCGCCGGTCCGGTGGTCCTTGACCATGGTATAGGGCTGAAGCACATAGGAACGGATCTGGTTGCCCCAGCCGATCTCCTTCACCTCGCCGCGGATGCCCGCGGCCTTGGCCGCGCTCTCCTGCTGTTTCAGCATGTACAGCTTGGCTTTGAGCATCTGCATGGCCTTATCCTTGTTCTGGAACTGGGACCGCTCGTTCTGGCAGGTCACCACAATGCCGGTGGGCATATGGGTGATGCGGATGGCCGAGGAGGTCTTGTTGATGTGCTGGCCGCCGGCGCCGCTGGAGCGGTAGGTGTCCACACGGATGTCGTCCTGGTTGATATCCACATCCAGGTCCGCCTCGATATCGGGCATCACGTCGCAGGACACAAAGGAAGTCTGGCGCTTACCCGCCGCGTTGAAGGGCGAGATGCGCACCAGGCGGTGCACCCCGTGCTCGGAGCGCAGATAACCGTAGGCATTCTCCCCGTTCACCTGGATGGTGACGGACTTGATGCCCGCCTCGTCGCCGTCCAGGAAGTCCAGGACCTCGTATTTAAAGCCCTTGCGCTCCGCCCATCGGCAGTACATGCGGTAGAGCATACCGCACCAGTCGCAGGACTCCGTGCCGCCCGCGCCCGCGTTCAGGCGCAGAATGGCGTTGTTCTTGTCGTACTCGCCGGACAGCAGCAGCTTTAAGCGCATATCCTCCAGCGTTTTCACAAAATGATCCAGCATCTCCTGGATATCCGGGATCACGGAAGCGTCGTTCTCCTCATAACCCATCTGGATCATCACCTGGATGTCGTCGTACTCCTGTTCCAGTTCCCGGTAGGTATCCACGTCGTCCTTTAAATTCTTGGCCTCGCGGACCATGCGGGTGGATTTCTCCGGATCGTCCCAGAAGCCCGGCTCCTCCATGGATTTGTCTAATTCAGCGATTCGTCTGACCTTGTTATCCAGGTCAAAGTGAATCCCTCACTTCCACTAATGGTTTGTCATACGTTGACAACGTATACTTAAAATTATCTAACTCAACCACAGCTTCACCTTCTTTCATGAAATTTATTTTGAGGCGGCGTCTGCCGCTTTATTTAAAAAGGCCGGTAAATGCTATGCACACCGGCCAATTCTCACAGTTTATTACTTGATTCTGCCATGGCACTGCTTATACTTCTTGCCGGAGCCGCAGGGGCAGGGATCGTTGGGGTAAATCTTCTGCTCGGCGCGCTTCTTGGGTGCGCTGGGGGAAGAGTCGTCCTTGTTGGTGCCGGTCACCTTGGCGGCGGGCTCGCGCTCCACCTTCTGCTCCACGCGGATGTGGAACAGGATGCGCACGGTCTCCTCCTGGATGGAGGCCATCATAGCCTCGTACATCTCGTAGCCCTGCATCTTGTACTCAACAGCAGGATCGCGCTGGCCGTAAGCCTGCAGGCCGATGCCCTCGCGCAGCTGATCCATGTCGTCCAGATGAGCCATCCACTTGTTGTCGATGACCTTCAAAAGCACAACGCGCTCGATCTCGCGGATCTGCTCCGGCTCCGGGAATTCGGCTTCCTTGGTCTCGTACAGCTTGATAGCCTCTTCCTTGAGCATGTGCTTTAACTCGTTCTTCTTCATCTTCTTCCGCTCTTCCGTCAGCGTCACAGGCTTTAACGGAATAACCGGCAGAAGCAGGGTGTTTAACTCCTGCAAATCCCAATTCTCGGGCGTCTGCTCTTCGGAGATGGACATATCCACCGCGTTCTCCACGATGTCGGTGATCATCTTCAGGATCAGATCGCGCATATTGTCGCCGTCCAGAACCTTGCGGCGCTCCTGGTAGATCACCTCGCGCTGCTCGTTGTTCACCTCGTCGTATTTGAGCAGCTGCTCACGGATGCCGTAGTTGTTGCTCTCGATCTTCATCTGGGCCTTCTCGATGGCGTTGGAGAGCATCTTGTGCTCAATCTGCTCGCCCTCGGGTACGCCCATGGCCTCGAACATCTTCATCAGACGGTCGGAACCGAACAGGCGCAGCAGATCGTCCTCCAGAGACAGATAGAAGCGGGATTCACCCGGGTCGCCCTGTCGGCCGGAACGTCCGCGCAGCTGATTATCGATACGGCGGGACTCATGGCGCTCTGTACCGATGATCTTCAATCCGCCCAGCTCCTTGGCCTCGTCGTCCAGCTTGATATCCGTACCACGGCCGGCCATGTTGGTGGCGATGGTCACGGAGCCGTGAAGGCCTGCGTCCGCTACGATCTCCGCCTCCAGCTCGTGGAACTTGGCGTTCAATACTTTATGAGGAATACCGCGCTTGCGCAGCATGTTGCTGAGCAGCTCGGAAGTCTCGATGGCGATGGTGCCGACCAGAACGGGCTGCCCCTTCTTGTACGCCTCCTCCACGGACTCCACAACGGCTTTGAATTTCTCTTTTTTGGTCTTGTAAACCGCATCCTCCATATCCTTACGGATCATGGGACGGTTGGTGGGAATGGTGATAACGTCCATGGAGTAGATGTTGCGGAACTCCTTCTCCTCTGTCTGGGCGGTACCTGTCATACCCGCTTTCTTCTTGAACTTGTTGAAGAAGTTCTGGAAGGTGATGGTGGCCAGGGTGCGGCTCTCGCGGCGCACGCTCACGTGCTCCTTGGCCTCGATGGCCTGGTGCAGACCGTCGGAATAACGGCGGCCCGGCATAATACGGCCGGTGAACTCGTCGACGATCAGGACCTCGCCGTCCTTCACCACGTAGTCCTTGTCGCGGAACATCAGGTAGTTGGCGCGCAGGGCCAGGATGATATTGTGCTGAATCTCCAGGTTCTCCGGGTCGGCCAGGTTCTCGATGTGGAAGAAATCCTCCACCTTCTTCACGCCGTCCTCGGTCAGGTTTACCACCTTATCCTTCTCATCCACCACGAAGTCGCCGGTCTCCTCAATGTCCTCGCCCATGATGGCGTCGATCTTGGAGAACTCCTTGGAGACAGTGCCCTTCTCCAGCTGGCGGGCCAGAATGTCGCAGACCTCGTACAGCTTGGTAGACTTGCCGCTCTGTCCGGAAATGATCAGGGGCGTTCTCGCCTCGTCGATCAACACGGAGTCAACCTCATCGATGATGCAGTAGTCCAGCTCGCGCAGAACCAGCTGCTCTTTGTAAATGGACATGTTGTCGCGCAGGTAATCGAATCCCAGCTCGTTGTTCGTCACATAGGTGATGTCGCAGGCATATGCCTTTCTGCGGTCATCGGAATTCATATCATTTAAAACGACGCCCACGGTCAGTCCCAGGAACTGGTGAACCTGTCCCATCCACTCCGCGTCACGCTTTGCCAGATAGTCATTGACCGTAACGATCTGTACGCCTTTACCCGCCAGCGCATTCAGATATGCGGGACAGGTGGAAACCAACGTCTTACCTTCACCTGTGCGCATCTCTGCGATACGTCCCTGATGCAGTACGATACCACCGATCAGCTGCACGGGGAAATGCTCCATATTCAGCGTTCTTCTTGCCGCCTCACGGACAGTGGCAAACGCCTCAGGCAAAATATCGTCCAGGGTAGCTCCCTTTTCCAGCCGCTCTTTAAAAATCCTGGTCTGGTCGCGCAGTTCCTCGTCGGATTTTGCCACCATCTCCGGGCGCAGGCTTTCAATCTTTGCTACAATGGGCCTGATCAGCTTCAGCTCTCTCTCACTGTGAGTCCCGAACACTTTCTCAATTACGTTCATGGTATACTCTCCTAACTTCTTCCTTATATAAAATACATTTCCAACCGGCGCAATGACACTGCTTCTTATAATTTCTAGTATTTGTCATCTCAGTCCCGCTTATTCCTCAGTTTTACCCGGATGCAGCTACTGCGCCTACGATACAATCTTACTTATTGTAGCACTAAGCCGGAATTTATTCAACAAGTTAATACAAAATTAACATTTTGGTCATAAAAACAACGTAGTTACGGCACTTACAGGGTTTGCTTGTGACTTTATTGTGTCTAATAGGATGGTAGAAAGTAGTATATATAGGAAGGAAATAGCAATGAACAAACATCACAAAGTGAAACACTGTTTACTATTATGAGAGGAATTATACCCCCTCTCTCGTTAGATAATATAACTGGCCCCAACCGCAAACGAGGGGCAATCTCAATCTTTAGCGGAGCACGTCCCGGGTCATCCCCGGGCGCCGCCCTTCTCATGCTCATCGATCAGTTCTTCCATAGCTGCTTAAATCTATTTGAAACCAGCCGCCAAGAGACTGAACGCCTACTATTATTATGCTATTAGTCATATTTAATTTTATCTACAAATCGAATAATTCTATATAACTTTTCATAATTATCTTACATCAACCCATTCTACCCAATTAACTTTTTTCTTTAAAACATAATACTTATTATCTTGATTTTCGAACATATGTTCTGTATAATAGAGTTACTAAGAAATAATATTTTAGATTTTTTTACAAATATAGTAATGTTTTAGGCTTGTTTTATTAGATTTTATGATATAAAATAAAGGTGCGACAGATTGATGAACAAATTTTTAAAATTACTTTTAAAAACAAAAGATAATTTTCAACAACAGGGAGGTGAAAAGATGTTATATAATGCAAACGATATAGCTCATTACATAGTCTCTGAATGTTATAAGAAGCATAAACCTGTAAGCAATTTAAAACTGCAAAAAATGTTATATTTTGCATGGGTTGATTATTACAAAAAAACATCTAGCTCTCTCTTTCTTGATAATATTTGTGCTTGGCAATTAGGACCTGTTGTACCGGATGTGTATTATGAATATTGTTCTTATGGAGGAAGGCCGATATGCGAGACTAATTGGACAATTATCAGCAACAGTGATTCTAAAATTTTAGACGAGATTATAGACAAATATATTGACATACCTGCAAGTGTTTTAGTAAATGAAACTCACGCAAAAGGATCAGCATGGGATATTATTTTCAATGGTGGAAACGGAAATAGAGGTATTATACCGTTTACATTGATAAAAGAAAGAGAATGCTGGAGGTAATATGCTAGCGAACGAAAGACAACGTAGACAAGACGAATTAGTTAAAAAAATTTACGCGTTATCAGAAGCAATATTACAAGAATCTGAGATCAGGAGAACGGCCCTTGAATTACGAGAGCTGTATACTCCTGATTTTCGTCATAGCTATTCCGAATTTTTCCCAGTAATCTTAAAAATCGATGAAGAAAACAAATATAGTATTGACTTTTTGTCGAATAATATTGAGCAACTAAGATTATATGTAGAAAACGACTATATTGAAGGAACAAATGAATTTAAGGATATGCACAAGAGCTTTGATAAATTGTGTGATCATTTAAATTTGGAAATAAGTCGCGTTAGCTATTTTTCACAAAACAATCAGAAAACAGCGGATTTATCAAACAGGATGGAAAATCTGAGTATTAAAATGGATGAAGCAACTCAAAAATTAGTAGTAGCTACTAAAAAAGCGGAATCCATTCAATCTGAGCTTATATCTGTCTTGAGTATATTCGCTGCGATAGTTATTGCTTTTTCTGGCGGACTTAGTCTATTAGGCAATGCACTCAGTATTGCTTCTAATACCTATATTTGTAAAATAATTTTAATTCTTTTAATATGCGGATTCGTATTATTCAACACAATATTTTTGTTAATGTATCTGGTAGGGAAATTAACTGGACGCAGTGTATTTGCTGATTGTGAAATGGAATTTTGTAATTGTAAGGTAGACGGGAAAGCCAAGTGCGGTGGTATAAAAAAAGTAGTTAAGCGCCTCCCCTATGTATTCTATTTCAATCTCTTTGTAACCATATTTGTAATAATAGATATTGTTGTCTGGTGTCTTGACCGATGGGTGATATGAATATATACTATATAAAAGCGGATTCTGTAAGAAAAGAATCCGCTATAATTATGCCCTAAATCTGGTTATCCAGCTCCACCCGCCAGATTTCCTGCGCCCCGTTGGCCCGGGTATGCCAGCAGGCGCCCTCCAGAGGTCCGCCAGGCGTGTTGTCCAGGAAATACCAGTCCCCGGTACCATCATCCGGGTCGCATGCACGGCCGTCCCAGCGGTGCCAGCCGGTCATCATGTAGCCGTCGCGGTTGAACAGGTACCAGTGATGGTTGATAATGCACCACTGATTCGAGGGATAGGTTCCGTCCGGGCGCTGGTACCAATAACCAATGCCAGTACGGACCCACGCCCAGGTCCGCATAAACACTTCCGGGGTGCCGTAGGTCTGGATCAGCTTGGTGGGCGTGCTTCCCCAATCCGGCAGATACAGATGGGGCTTGTCCACCAGACTGGACCAATCTCCGCCCCAGGCCAGGCCCAGGGACTTGGCGATTCCTGCCGCTCGGCCGAATAGGCCCGTGCTGTCGTTGAAACTATCGTCACTGGTTTTTCCATCGCCGTCCACGTCCATGAGCAAAAAGAAGTCAAATGCAATGCCCCACTGGTGCTGTGAGCGGTAGGATGTGCCGCGGGCGTTGGTTACGATCTGGCCGGGTTTGGTGCGGCCCTGGGCGTAGAGCTCTTCCTGTTCTTCCACGGTTCGCAATGTTTCCCCAATTCCTACGATGATCCCCTGCGCCGCGCAGGCCTGGATCCATTTTGCCGCCAACTGCTGTAGGCGGGGATGGCATAATGTAATATCTCTCAATGTTATATACCTCCTGTTGAAATAATACGGCCCCGGGCTGCCCCAGGGCCAAAAAGTTGTGACGTCACAACCGTTGCGATATCGCAACAGTGCCGCGTAACCCTGCGGCCGGAAGATGTAGAATCACCTCCTTCTACGCCTTGACCAGCTCTGGTAATCCCGCCAGGGACGTCAGGATCGACGCCACGCCAGCCAACGCCGCCGTACCTACCACAGTCTGCCAGTCCACCGCCGTGATCGTGGCCGCCGCCGGCAGCATGGCTACCGCGGTCTGTGCCATTGTCTTGGCTGCCCGGATCCCGGCCGCCTTAATCCATCTCTTCGTCTTGTCGCTCATCTGTCTACCTTCCTTTCTCTACTTATCTATAATAGATTCCAAGAGCTCATCTCGAATCTTTTTCATAGCCTCAATCCCGTTTCCAGTTATCTGGTGGTTCAGGAGTGCGGCCAAGCTTTTTGACTGCTGCTTCTGCATTTCCTCCAATGCCAACAAGCGCTTGTAATCCTTTTCGGTGTGAATCTCCAGCTGTTCCACTCTTTTTGATAGCTTGAAGGCCGGGTTGATCACCTTAACGATGACCGCCCCGGCCCCTCCAACAATGCTTACTGCCCCGCATATGGACAGTATCATCTGCAGATATTCCAATGACAAAACCCCCTAATTTATACGGTGTAAATCTCACCGGTGATCTCCTGGTAGTCCGTTTCGGACAATTTCCCAGCAGCTACCAGCGTCCGCAGCCGATTAATATCCCACAGCCTGGGATAATACTTTTCTGCCAGTGCTTTCACATCCATCTCTCACTCACCTCCTATAAGTCCGTCCCGGTCATAACGGCCAGGAAATCGATATCTGCCCTATTCTGATCCACCTTGGCGTCTACGCTCGGCTGTGAGAGCTTCAGGAGCGCCACACGGCCATACACAGCTTCTGTAGTGGCAACGCCGTCCTCATCGTACTGCGCCGGCGTGATCAGATAGTGATCGTCAATCGCCTTGGGATTTTCCAGCACTGTGTATCCATCGTATACGGCCAGCGTGCTGCCTTCCTCGTTGATGGTCTTGATCTGCGCCGTGGCTGCCGGATCCGCAAACATGGCCACGATGTCCTCCAGCGGATCCCCCGTCTGGAAGATCAACCGCAGGGTGCTGGGTGTGGAGGATGTCCCGCCGATAACCAGCGGGTACTCCTTGTTGTTCTTCAGTTTAATTTTTTCATTCATGGATTTTTCCTTTCTCCATTCTTTCGCCGGGCAATAAAATAGGACCCTATGCGGATCCTTATTAATAGGTTTCTTAAATTATCTAAATAATTTTACATCAGAAATTATTAGCGCACCAGCATTACCATAATTGCCATCTGCTGCTGCGACTAAAATTTCAATAAAGTCAGCATTGTCAATCGAAAAATCGAATGTCTGTGGTTTGGTCTTTTCGTCAAATACAGGCGAAGTAAATGCTAACTTCCCATCAACATATACCATCATGTATAGCTGGTGCTTTGACTTTTTATCAGAAAAAGCAAGAGTACATGACATCTTACTGTATTGACCTGCTAAATTATACTCTAATGCATTGTCCATATTTTTATCATTATCACTTTTTAGTATTATAGTATCAAAAACTAAGGCCGTCGCAAAAGAATTTCCTAGCCGATCTGTCACATTATGTTTTATTTTCGCTTGGCTAATATCATGGAATGGCGTCATATTCAATAAAAGGTCATAATTATCGTTTATTTGTGGTTCCTGAGATGCCCTCACAGTTTCATCTGTAGAAGCCTCTGAAGAATGTGTTTGATTTGACGGTGTTGATATAGTTTCTTGCATATTGGATATAGCTTTTAATTGTTCAGTTATAGCTTCTTTTTCAGTATATAGTTTCTGGTAATCATTACTTAATTCAACAATTTTATCTTCTTTCTCTTTAAGAGCAGCACCATACTGTTCTTTCTCAATAGCTAAACTTTCTTTTTCTGCCTGTAGCTTTAAGTAATCCTCCTTTGTTATGGTTGTTAATCCATTATCACTTGTATTAATGGTAATTTGATTAGTTATAGCATGTCCACCCCAAAAGCCCACAATCAAGCAACACGCACCACTTATAATAGAAGCAACTATCGTATTACTTATTTTTAAGTTCTTTATCCTCATTTTTACTTCCCCTCCCATTATCTTGGTGTTATTATAGTATATCATATGGTAAGGGGGGAAAACAATCAAACATTCTCTATCTTTTAAATAGTGATTTAAAGAAAATGCAAAGCGGGGTACTCCACATTCAGAAATTATCTGAAAGTTATCGGGAATTCGAGATAGAATTTACCCCAGCATTTGAA
>JAGZSY010000054.1 GCA_018380885.1 Enterocloster asparagiformis | reverse complement strand
GGTGGAAGTGCAGTAATGTATGTAGCTGACTAATACTAATCGGTCGAGGGCTTAACCAAAACGGAATAGGTTTTAACATCATTCAATATGTGGTTTTGAAGGTATATGGTTTCAGTACTATGTACTTGAAATGGCCCGGTGGCTCAGCTGGTTAGAGCGCCGCCCTGTCACGGCGGAGGTCGACGGTTCGAACCCGTTCCGGGTCGTTTTTCTTTTTATGTTCTGTTGGTGGGTAATACCATTAAGGGGTCTTAGCTCAGCTGGGAGAGCATCTGCCTTACAAGCAGAGGGTCACAGGTTCGAGCCCTGTAGGCCCCACTCATCGTATTATCTACTGAAAAGTGCATATAATAAGAATATGGATGGATTCCCGAGTGGCCAAAGGGGACAGACTGTAAATCTGCTGCAAATTGCTTCGGTGGTTCGAATCCACCTCCATCCATTTCAATGTTTAGTTGACAAAACGTTGAAAGTAATTTATAATATCATATTAGCGCGGGGTGGAGCAGTCTGGAAGCTCGTCGGGCTCATAACCCGAAGGTCGTAGGTTCAAATCCTGCCCCCGCAATTTTTTTTGTCGTTAGACAAAACCAAAATTAAATGGGCGTGTAGCTCAGGTGGTAGAGCACTTGACTTTTAATCAAGTTGTCCGGGGTTCGAGCCCCCGCACGCTCATGAAGCCCAGATAGCTCAGTTGGTAGAGCAGAGGACTGAAAATCCTCGTGTCGCTGGTTCGATTCCGGCTCTGGGCACGAAAGCACTTATCAGATGATGATAGGTGCTTTTTTGTTGTGGGGAGATATATACTATCTGCTTTGCGGCATTAACTTTGATTTATGATTGTTAGATGCGAATATTTGTTGACTTTTGTATATTCTGCTGGATTAAAAGATGTGTAGGAGTTATAATATATCTAATATTTTTTAATCACTACAACGGGGGGAATTGTATGTATCACTGTGTGTTGAAAATTGCGGTTTTCAGCCCGGATTTTGATTTGGTGAACCTGATCCGGGACATGACGCCTTTGGACCGGTTCGATCATGCTGTGGCAGCTTTTGATACATTCGATTGCCGCGCCGCAGCGGATTGTGATATTTTGATTTGGAATCTTGCGGATGCGACGTCCCCGGCAAAGGTGCGCGCAGCTTGCAGGGAGGGAGCCGCGCTTGTGTTCTGCGGGGACCGTCAGGCGATTGACGGCTGCAGCGAGGCGGAGTTGGAGGCAGCCGATGAGTTTTGGGAGCTCCCTTTAAACGGTCAATACGTAAGGTATCGGTTCGGCCGTCTGCTGCGCCGGATCAAACTGGAAAAAGATTTGTATCTGACAAGTACCTACCTGGATACTGCCATTGACAGTATCCCTGATATGGTTTGGTTTAAAGCGATGGACGGAACGCACGTGAAGGTGAACAAGGCGTTCTGCACCACCGTGGGAAAGACGCGGGAGGATGTGACGGGGCGGGACCACTGTTATATATGGGATGTCTCCAAGGAAGATTTCGAGAAGGGCGAGGGGGTGTGCAAGGAGACGGAGGACGCGGTTATGCGGGAGCGAAGGACCTTGCAATTCACGGAGATGGTAAAGAGCCAGAAGGGCCTCAGACAGTTCCGCACCTACAAGTCGCCGCTGTTTGACTCGGACGGGGAGACGATTCTGGGCACGGTGGGAATCGGCCATGACGTGACGGATTTGGAGAATATGAGCACGGAGATCGAAATCTTGCTCAGCAGTATGCCCTTCGCCATTTTGCTTAAGGATAACCGGGAGCGAATTTTAAATGTCAACGCCAGGTTTGAGGAATACTTTGGGGTGGAGAAACAGGACGTTTTAGGCAGGCAGTTCGACGAGTGGAACGCCGGGGCCTTCTATGAGGAGCGCACTGTTAACAACGAGGGATTTGTGGAGGCAAAGGTCCGCCTGGAGGAGAATGAGGGCAAGGTTCTGGAGATTCACGAGGACAGTATTTACGACATTTTCCAAAACAATGTGGGAAAGATTTGCATTTACCGGGACGTCACGCTGGAGCGCCAGCTGGAGGAGCAGATTCTGCGCAATTCCAATACGGATTTTATGACAGGCCTTTACAACCGCAGAAGCCTTTACCAGTATCTCCACAACAACAGCTCCGGTAAGAAGGTCAGTCTCCTCTACGTGGATTTGGACTACTTTAAACGAGTCAACGATACGTATGGCCACAAGGTGGGGGACGAGGCGCTGATTTTAACCGCAAAGCTGCTGCGCGAGTCTTTTAAAAACGATTTTATTGCCCGGATCGGAGGCGATGAATTTCTTGTTGTCAAGCTGGGGCACTGTGAGCGGGAGGAGTTGGAGCGGGGCGCCCAGGACCTGATCCAACGGATGAAGGAGAATTTTGGGGCTATTGAACCTCTGAGCATTCTGTCGGCCAGCGTGGGGATCGTGCAGAGCGAGGATTTTAACGTGGATATCGATCTGCTGATTCAGCAGAGCGATACGGCCCTCTACAAGGCGAAGGAGATGGGCAGATCCTGTTTCTGCGTCTATGACCGGGAAATGAAATAGAGGCAAAAAAATTCATGAATATCTATTGACAAATTGTGGATTATCCAGTATAATTATTTTCGTTGTGCAGGAGAAATTCAGCACAACAAATGCAGAAGTGGCGGAATTGGCAGACGCGCACGGTTCAGGTCCGTGTGGTAGTAATACCTTGTGGGTTCGACTCCCATCTTCTGCAGGCAGAAGAAAAGCTCTTTGATCGCAGGCGGTCAGAGAGCTTTTTTAGTATATCCATGAGGGTGTATTCTGATTTAGCCGATTTTGACCTGACGATTGGGAAATTCCTGGGGAATATCGGGGGAGGCGTTGTCCGGGGAGGGAAGGTCGATCTCCGGTATATCGCCGTCCCCGTAGGTGCTGTTTTTTCCCGGGGTCTCCAGGGGTTCCTGTCTGGTTGGGGATTCGTACATGGCGGTTCTCCTTTCGCGTTTTACCTTACATTTTGGCGATGCTCTCCACATAGTTTCGCATCTCGTCACGGCTGTTCACGGTTCTGGCTCCGTTTACAATCTGTTCCTGGCGCGGTTTGTCCATTTGGGCGAATTTGTTCAGGATGTCGGTGTGCAGGGCCAGCTCCATGGTGAAGCCGATGGGCAGCTCGTCGTTGTCGATATAGTTGATCATGTTGGACCTCCGTTCTGAGTTCTTTGATATTAGGATGCGCCAACGGGCGGAAGATATGCGCGGCTGAACTGCCATGTTTTGTAAGATTTCTTTCGTTGTAAATGAGGTAAAATTTTGATAGGATAAATAAGTACATAAACGGTTACCATAAATTCACATAAAAAGGACAGGCATATGGGAAGCAGAAAGAGACGAAAAAAGGAATCGCCGGTTAAATCGGTATTTTTGGCTTTGATCGCTGTTTTCATCATGGTATGCGCGGTTTCGGTGGTCATGTCGGTATACAGAAAGATCAGTAAGGATTACGAGAATCTGGAACAATCCATGGCCTCCGAGAGCACGGGCGAGACCATCGCCATTGAAAACGGCGTGGCGACAGGCTGGCAGCTGACGGATGACGGTTACAAATATCTCAACGAGGACGGGACGTACGTGACCGGCACCTGGAAGCTGATCGACGGCCTTTTGTACCATTTTGATGAAAACGGTATGATGGCCACCGGGGAGTGGTCCCAGGAGGGACAGAAGTTTATATGTTCGGAAAAAGGATACCTTAAGGACATTCAGGCGGATTTGTCCTGGCAGCCGGAGAATACGGGGGAGAATCTGGACAGCCTGGTAAAGGCCAACGCCTTCTTCTGCTATCTGGGCGAGGCGGACGGGCCTTTTAAGCCGATCATGTACCGCAAGGCCACGGAAACCAAGGTGATGACGCTGGGAGGAGAGAGCAGGCCGGAGCGAACCACCAGAAATTCTATGAGAGCCTACGGCGACTATGTGTATTATCTCCCCAAGGTAAAGAGCGGGCAGGCGGGAAGCCTGACGGATGAGGAGCTGAGGCTGTGCGACAGCCTGTTCCGCATGATCCCGGGCAGCGGGGAGAAGGAGCTGATCGCGGAGCATGTGGGCGGTTATCTCCTGTTGGACAATGTGATTTATTATTCCCAGGGCGGTACGGTTAAATCCGCTTCCTCCGGGACAAAGATCGCCGTGGGTGAAAAGCAGTACCGCGTGATTGTGAAGGATGACAGCTGCTACATGGTGGACGGTATGGATCAGCCGGCCGTGCCGGACAGCACGGGGGTTCTCACCATCGGGGACAGGGTGTACAGGATCGAGGACGATCAGGGCAAGATCAAGTATGTGAAGCACGCGGACCAGCAGATCGGCGGAGCGACCTACTATATGGACACTGTTTCCGGCCAGTACCAGGGGATATTCCGCAAGGACAGCGGCGGTTCCTCTGTGATCGCGCAGGAGCCCTACGGCGTTCAGAGCTACTGCATCGCAGGCCAGAAGATTTATTACAGCGCTTATGTGGAGAAGGACGGCAGCGGTGTCTGGTATAGCCAGATTTTTAAGACGAATTTGGACGGAAGCGGGAAAGAGGCTGTCAGCGGCCATTTTACCGGCATGATTGGGACGATGTATTACTATGAGCAGGCCGGGGAGATATACGGCGAGTATCACCCGGAGATATGGAACAGGGCTTATGGGAATATTGCGGCTATCGGGCTTGACGGAACGATCTACACGATCAACGACGAGTCTGCAAGGACGGGAAAGAGCGTGTCGGACAACGATATGCTGGAGCTGGTTATGGTGGATGGGGACACAATCACCTGTCTGTGGCACGACGTGGTGTGGAACCGGTCCACGGGGATCACCAGCTCGCTGTGGAGCAAGGCGATCCAGACCAAAAAGACAGACAGGACGCTTTTGGAGACAAGCGAGGGCCTGCCTCAGCCGGAGGAGACCCAAACGCAGACCCAGCCGGACGACGAGGTGGTTATCCGCCCCATCGGGGGAGACGCCGCGGCCGCGCCGGGGACGGATCAGCCCACGGCCGCCAGTCCCAACGTTGATCCCAACGCGGATAAGCCCACCTTGCCGCCGGTATCGCCTGGAGCGGACAAACCCACCATCCCGCCCGCATCGGAACCGCAGACTCAGGGAGAGATTATCATCGAGCCGGTGAATTAAGGACAAAGCGTAAAAAACACCACGGAACGCCCGTGGTGTTTTTTCAATTGTGCTGCTGTCGGGGACGTTGAGTATCAGCCCGTTTTAGTCCTCGTCGAATTCCACCACGACGTAAAAGCCGCGGGAGTTCTCCCGGATGTCCCTGATGATGCCGTATTCGTTTTTGATGCGGTCTCTGGCCGCAAAGCAGCCGGACATGGCGACCGCCGGGTCGATGATGTAGCTGTAGCTGCTGGTGCCCTCGCGCTCGATGACCTTGACTCTGTCGCCCACGTTCACCAGACCCTGGCGCTCCATCTTGAACTCTACCGTTCGCATCGGGATTTCACTTCCTTTCCCACTTCCTCGCAGACCATACTGATGTAGTCGGTCAGGGTATTGTTCTGGCAGCCCACGATGAAATGGTTGCAGCGGTTGACCGGGATCAGAATCTTATAGGCCTTGCTGGAGCCGATTGCCGTGGCCATGGCGGGGGTGATCTCGCCCAGCAGGGAATTGGCCATCACGATGCCGATGGGGCCGATGATGATGTCCGCATCCTGAGCGTTGACGATGGCCGGGTTCTCCCCGGTGGCGCCCAGCGCGGCTCCTGCTTTCATCATGGCGGAGGTGGCGATGCTGTTGGTGCCGATGGCGCACAGCTCCAGGTCCGGATAGGATTTTTTTAGCTGTTCAATGACGGAACGGCCCATTCTCCCGCCCTGTCCGTCGATAATCACAATTTTCATTGGTTGCGTTCCCCCTGTCGTATCTTCTGGTATGATCTGTCTTAAATATTGTAGCAGATGGAGGTGGGAAAGTAAATACGGGGGAAAATGCTGCCGTGTTTGTGGAAAAAGCGGTTGACCGGCCTGAAAAATGTGGATATAATAAAAATGATCGCCGGCAGAAGCCGGCTATAGAGCGGGCAGAAGGCCCGGAAACATGTTTTGTAAGCTGGGCAGCGCTTTGGAGGCTGCCGGCAGAAAGTGATCAATCTTGCCAGAAGGCGGGCTCAGAAGGAACCGGCGCTTTCTGGCTTTTTTATTGAAGAGGTTCACAGACAGGAGGAAAAATATGAAGAGAAACCGTAATAAGTCGTTTAAATTGGTGCTGGCCGCGCTGTTTCTTGCGGTGGGTATGATCCTGCCCTTTTTTACGGCGCAGATTCCGGAGATCGGGAGCATGCTGCTGCCCATGCACATTCCGGTGCTGATCTGCGGGTTTGTCTGCGGCTGGAGGTATGGCCTGATTGTCGGGTTTATCACGCCCCTGCTGCGCAGCATGACCTTCTCCATGCCGCCGCTGTTCCCCTCAGCTACGGCCATGGCCTTTGAGATGGCCGCCTACGGGGCGATCTGCGGCCTGCTGTACGCCAGGCTGCCCAGAGGAACCAAATCCGTGTACGTGAGCCTGCTGGCGGCCATGGCGGGCGGGCGCATCGTCTGGGGGCTTGTGGAGATACCGATTCTGGGAATCGCCGGAAGGGGCTACAGCTGGCACGCTTTTGTGGCCGGCGCGTTTTTAAACGCGGTTCCGGGTATTATACTGCAGATCGTGATGGTCCCGTTGATTGTGATTGCCCTTGAGCGGGCCAATGTGATGGAGATGCAGGAAAAGTGAGAGATATATTGATCAGGCACTGGGAGCATTATCCCAAAATGCAAATACAGGACATGGTAAAGCTGATTTACCAGTCGCAGTTTGGCGGCGGACATCTGATCCGCGACCCACGGGAGAGCCTGGAGCGGCTGCTGGCAGAGTATGATGCGCTGGAGCGGGATTCAGGCACGGCGGGCCGCGGGATCGGGCAAAAGGACGGCGGCGAGGACTGGAGCTGCGTGGAGCCTGCCGGCGGCGGGATGTGCCGGGTCAAGCTGGCGGCCCTGGATCTGGGGCTCTCGGCCGGGACGCTGAACCGGATGTTCGTCCGCTCTGCAGAGGAGGTAAAGGGAAGCGAGCGGGGGATGAGGGAAGGCCTGGAAATACTTCTTTCGCTGTGCGGCAAGGACATTTCCCTGGACAGGGGGGAGGCGGAGTCCTACATCCGCGGATATGAGGCCAAGGGCTGTCCGGCGGTGAGCCACAGCCCGGCCTACCGGGAGGCCTACCGCCCGGCCTACCGCATTGTGAACGCTATGTACGGGAGATTTCTTCCGCTGTTTGTGCGCATCGACCGGCTGCTTACGGAGTCGGCGGGCCGTACGGTAAATATCGCGGTGGACGGCATGAGCGGCAGCGGCAAGAGTACCCTTGCAAAGCTTTTAACGGGCATTTACGGCTGTAATGTATTCCACATGGACGATTTCTTCCTGCAGCCCTTTCAGCGGGTTCCTGAGCGTTTTCGTGAGCCTGGGGGCAATGTGGATTACGAGCGCTTCAAGGAACAGGTGATCGACCATCTCTCGGACGAGGGCGGGGTGGAGTACCAGGTATATGACTGCGGCAGGCAGGAGCTGGCGGAGCGGGTATTTGCGCCCCATTGCCGGATGAACCTGATCGAGGGATCGTACAGCCAGCATCCTTATTTTGGAAATTGCTATGATCTCCGGGTGTTCCTGGAGGTGGACGAGAGGGAGCAGAGGGAGCGGATACGCAGGCGCAACGGGGAGTTTATGCTGAGGCGGTTTACAGAAGAGTGGATTCCCATGGAAAACGCTTATTTTGCGGCGTATCACATCCGGGAAAACAGCTGTGAACGGCTGTAGGTTTCCGTTTTTATACAGGAAAATAGTGGAAGAAATAGCCGGAACTCCTTGAATAAATCAGAGTCCTGTGGGATAATGACATAGGATTATTGATAACAAAGGGAGGATTAAACGGTTATGAGGAAAATGAAAAAGCTGCTGCTTACGGGCTCGCTGCTGGCGGCCGTATTGTTGGCGGGCTGCGGGAAGAAGGATCCCGGGACGCCTCCGGAGGTGCTCATCGACGGCACCAGGGTGGTGGTCGGGGAGACGATTCCCTCTGATCTGGAGAGCGAAAATTGCGAGCTGGACGATTTGGGCAAAATGATATTTGAGCTGCCCGACAGATCGTGGACCTCCTCGATCTTTTTGAAAAAGGACGGGGTCAGCTACGCTTCCCTGGTGCTGGTCAACGACAGCAAGGAGGCAAAGCCCGCCAAGAAGTGTGTGATTGAGGAGATGGGCTTCTATGCTTTGGACGGCACCAATCAGGATTTGAATATATCCATCAACGGGGTCAATCCCATCGGCAAAACCCAGGAGGAGCTAAAGGAGATATTCCCCGAGCTGGAGATGGACGATGACGACGGCGATTATCTGTTCCATTATCTGAACTCCGGTGATTATTCCGTCCGGTTTGAGTACAGCAAGGGCGTTCTGTCTGATATCGACGTCACGCATAAATTCGATAAAAGTTATCAGACTAAGTAAATAGACAGGGTTTGATGATTGGTATTGACAAATAAACGCCAGATGTTATAATCAAGTTTAGATAAAAGCTGTGAAGGAACCAGTAATCTGCGGGAAGTAGACAGAGAGCAGGCCCATATGGTGGGAGGGCCGCGTACGGAAGGCGGATGAAAACCAGTCCTGAGCCGCGCCAGGGAGATATGGATTGAAATGGCGCCGAGCCCCCGCGTTAAGGGATAATGAGTGAAATATCAAGGTGGAACCGTGTGTATGCACCCTTGGATACAGGAATGTGTCCAGGGGTTTTTCTTTTGTGAATTTCAGCCCTGGGGCGACATTCCGCGCAGAGGCCCAGGCCGTGGAAGCGGCCGGATTCCGGCGGGCGGCTGCGTATTGACGTGTGGTGGGATGCGGCCGGAGGCATTTCACAGAAAAACATTCCAGAGGATGAAAGGAGATTTAAAATGAAGATTATTTTACCGGACGGAAGCGTTATGGAAGCGGAGGACGAGCTTCGGGCGATCCGCCACACCGCGTCCCATGTGCTGGCCCAGGCCGTAAAGCGCCTGTATCCCGAGACCAAGCTGGCCATCGGACCGGCCATTGACGACGGATTTTACTATGACTTTGACCGCGAGGGAGGATTCACCCCCGAGGATCTGGAGAAGCTGGAAGCCGAGATGACCAAGATCGTGAAGGAAAATCTGCCGGTGAAGCCCTTTGTGCTGCCGAGAGATGAGGCCATCAAGTTCATGGAGGAGAAGGGCGAGCCCTATAAGGTGGAGCTGATCGAGGACCTTCCCGACGAGGAGACCATCAGCTTTTATACCCAGGGAGAGTTCACGGACCTGTGCGCAGGACCGCATATTATGTACACCAAGGGCGTGAAGGCGTTTAAGCTGACCAGCATCGCGGGCGCGTACTGGAGAGGCAGCGAGAAGAACAAGATGCTGACCAGAATCTACGGCACTGCCTTCGCCAACAAGGCGGATTTGGAGCAGTACCTGACCATGATGGAGGAGGCCAAGAAGCGCGACCACCGGAAGCTGGGCAAGGAGCTGGGCCTGTTCATGTTCGCGGACGAGGGCCCGGGATTCCCGTTCTTCCTGCCAAAGGGCATGACCTTAAAGAATACGCTGATCGATTACTGGCGCGAAATCCATCTGAGAGAGGGCTACCAGGAGGTTTCCACGCCCATTATCCTGAGCCGCAAGCTGTGGGAGAATTCCGGACACTGGGATCACTACAAGGACAACATGTACACCACGGTGATCGACGAGGAGGATTACGCGGTTAAGCCCATGAACTGCCCCGGCGGCATGCTGGTATACAAAAATACGCCCCACTCCTACCGCGAGCTGCCCCTGCGCGTGGGCGAGCTGGGACTGGTTCACCGCCATGAGAAGAGCGGACAGCTCCACGGCCTTATGCGCGTGCGCTGCTTCACTCAGGACGATGCGCATATCTTCATGCGGGACGACCAGATCGAGGACGAGATCAAGGGCGTTACCCGCCTGATCAACGAGGTTTACAGCCAGTTCGGCTTTGAATATTTTGTGGAATTGTCCACCAGGCCGGAGAATTCCATGGGCTCCGACGAGGACTGGGAGATGGCGACAAACGGCCTGAAAAAGGCGCTGGAGGATATGGGCCTGGATTATATCGTCAACGAGGGCGACGGCGCGTTCTACGGCCCGAAGATCGACTTCCACCTGCGGGATTCCCTGGGAAGAACCTGGCAGTGCGGCACCATCCAGCTGGATTTCCAGATGCCCCAGCGGTTTGACCTGGAGTACACGGCTGAGGACGGCAACAAGAAGCGCCCGATCATGATCCACCGGGTGTGCTTCGGCTCCATCGAGCGCTTTATCGGCATCCTGATCGAGCATTTTGCGGGCAAGTTCCCGGTATGGCTGGCTCCGGTGCAGGTGAAGGTGATTCCGGTGTCCGAGAAGTCCATGGATTACGCCACCGGCGTTTACGAGAAGCTGAAGGCGGCGGGCATCCGCACCGAGCTGGATCACAAGGACGAGAAGGTGGGCTACAAGATCCGCCAGGCCCAGCTGGAGAAGGTTCCCTTTATGCTGGTGCTGGGCGAGAAGGAAGCGGCGGAGGGCGCCATCACGGTGCGCAGCCGCGACAAGGGCGACTTAGGCGCGGCGCAGCTCGACGCGTTCATCGAAGATGTGAAAAAGATGATCAGTACCAAGGAAATGTAATCCCATTGCAGTATTGAGAAATCCCGGGCCGCGGCAGAGGTAATTTTGCCGCGGCCCGGGATTTTTGTGTTGTTGGCGGGGGAGAAACGGGCGGCCGCTTTCAGCGTGAGGACTTGAAAACGCTGCGGAAATCCATGGATTGAAGCGCGTTTTTTACGGTCTCAAAACGGTTGTCGGCCTGGTGCTGCCGGATGGCCTGTCCGTAGTATCCGGCAGCGGCGGAGGCAATCCGCAGGGAACGGTAATTGTTTGCCGTCAGAACTGAGTTCAGCCGCAGCTTTCGGTAGTGATCCGGGCTGCCCACAGCGGAGACGACCGCCTGGGCCCATTCCGTTGGATTTTCCTCGGACATGTACCCGTTGTATCCGCTGCGCACAATATCCACAACGCCGCTGGCGCGCACAGCGACCACGGGCGCTCCCGCCGCCATGGCCTCCAGGAGCACGATTCCCTGAGTCTCGGACTTGGAGGCGAACAGGAACAGGTCGCTGGCAAACTGGTAGTTGCGAATCTGAGCATTGGGAACCTTTCCCGTAAACGCCAGATTGTCCAGGATTCCAAGCCGGCCGGCCAGCTCCTGCAGATGGGAGCGTTCATTGCCGTCTCCGATGACCATGACCCGGAAACAGTCTCCCATGATGGATTTGAGCTTTGCCACGCCCTCCAGCAGAAAATCCAGGTTTTTCTCTTTTTCCAGCCGGGACACGGTATTGAACAGATAGACCTTGTCGCCTTTGTACTGCGCACGGATTGCGGCCGCGGCTTCGGAATCCCCGAAAAAGGAGCTGTCGTCCAGGCCGGTGGGCAGAATTTCGGTTTTGGTGCGGATACCGTACTCGCCCAGGAAATCCCTCATCTGATCGGTGGGGGCAAATACCAGGTCACAGGAGTTGGCAAAGGCCGCCATGTATCGCGGCACAAGCACCTCCTTTACCCGGGAGGCCAGGCCGTCGCTGAATTTGTGCTGTTCCAGCTCGCTGAACAGTTTGAAATAGTGAAGATATTCCTCATAGCGGGTGTGGTAAGTGTAAACCACCGGTATTTTATATTTTTTTCCAAGATACAGTCCGGCGTACCCGGAGATCATGGGGTGGTGGACGTGAATGAGGTCAAAGGGGGAGTCGGCAAACTGTTTTTCAATGTTCCGGTCAAGGAAATTTCCCACGATCAGACCGCTGTCGTCGCTCTGGTAAAGGGTTTTATAGCGAACCACATGGTCCTCATGCTCTTTGGTGCCGTAGTCAGGGGCGAACACCACCGTCTCGTGCCCCAGCTTTCTCAGGCCGTCCGCCAGCCGCTCAATGGAAATGGGAACGCCCCCGATAAACGGCTTGTAGTTGTTTGTAAACATGGCAATTCTCATTATTTTTCCTCCTCTATGCAAACCACTGCAGCGCTGCGTCGCCCATCCAGTATCCGGCGCCAACCAGCACAAAGTTCCAAACCAGGATTCCGCCGGCTGAGCTTAAGCTGTAGGTGACGAAATCCATCTGAATCATGCCTGCGGGAATGGAGATCACAGTTCGGATCATGGGAATCAGCTTGCCGACAAACACGCCGGCAGCCCCCTTCTTTTGCAGAAAATCCAGATTTTTACAGATTAGGGATTTTTGTTTGGGGAAACGCTTCAGGTACCAGGGCAGCAGCAGGGAGCCTCCCAGCCTGCCCAGAAAGTACAGGATCCAGCTGCCCAACAGCCCGGCGCTCACGGTCAGCACCATGGCCATCAAAAAGCTGATATCGCCTTTTGCCGCCCAGATCCCCGCCAACGGCATGATCAACCCCGCCGGGAATCCAGGCAGGTTCATATATTCCAATAAAACAATTAAAAATATAAACAGCGCGCCGTACTGTAGAAAAAATTGTGTTAAGAGTTGGATATTCATTCAGTTCCTCCCTCTGTAAGCTAAAGCTATCATAAGGGTAAAAACTAAATTGCTCCCACAGAAAAAACAAAAGAAATTTAAAAGGAATATAAAAAAAGAGCTGCGGTATTCACGTCGGAATACCGCGGCTCCTGTGGAATGCGCGCTTATAAATTCATATCCCTGCAGCTCTCCCTGGCCACGATATGGTGGGGCACGATGGTTTTGGTGGCCATCAGGTCGGGTGTCTCGATGTGGCTGATCATCTGGGAGGCGGCCTCTATGCCCAGCTGGAAGGAGTTGATGTCCACGGAGGTAAGGGGCGGATAGGTCAGGCGGGCGAACAGGGAATTGTTGAAGGAGATGATGGACAAATCCCCTGGTATGGAGATTCCCAGCTCGATGCAGGATTTTTCCAGGGCCATGGCCAGGATATCGTCGCTGACCAGGACCGCGGTGGGCCGCCCGTCTGCGGTCAGAAGGCTTTCCAGAGCATGGCTGCGCTCCTCCGGCACCGCGGGCACCTCGATGCACAGGTCCGGACGGAAGGGAATCTGATGCTCGGCCAGGGACAGCATATAGCCGGATTTTCGGTCGTTGTTAAAGAGCAGGGAGTGATCCCCGGACAGGTAGGCGATCCGGCGGTGTCCCAGCTCAAACAGGTAGTCCGCGGCCTCTTTGCCGGCCAGCACGTTGTCGTTGTCCACGTAGATGGTCTGATTCACATTGCGGTAGGCCTTGCCGATCAGCACGTATAAAAGGCCCTCGTCATAGAGATAATCGATAACCGGGTCCTGCTCCTTGGAGTAGAGCACGATGTGGCCCTCGGCCTGGCCCTTTTTCGCCATAATTTTCACAGCGGACAGAATCTCCTCCTCGTTTTGTCCGGTGATCACGGTGTTGATATACTGCTTTTGGTTGCAGTGCTGGCTGATCCCGCGGATCACTTCCAGATAGAAAGAGTTCTCATAGGCTTCTTTTTGGGACGGGGGAAGAATGATGCCGATGGTGCGGGAATTTTGGGTCGCCAGGCTGCTGGCCTGGAAGTTCGGCTCATAGCCCAGTTTTTCCATGGCCTGGCGCACCTTCTCCTTAGTCTGACGGCTGATGGACGGGTGATCCTTGCAGGTGCGCGATACGGTTGAGGGCGACACGCCGGCCAGGGCGGCGACGTCTTTTATGGTTACGGGCATAAGCGGCCTCCTTATTTGATATTTAATTGCAGCTGTGAAGGTGCAAAACAGTTTTATTCGATCAATTCTATTTTATCGGGTTATGCAAAATTTGTCAAACTGATTTGCGCTATTTGCATTGATTTCGCGTTGGTTTGCGCAATAAAAGTGCACAAAAACAGGCGAGCGTTTTTGGATAAAAGGTAGAAAAGCAAAAATATTGAAAAAAGTGGTTGAATTTATGTGTTTGCTATTCTATATTTAATGCAAGCGGTTGCACAGAGTTGCGCAAATGAAATTCAGGAGGTTGGAGATGAAACAGAGTATGGATGGCTGTGAGGGGATCCGCATTGTCTCGCCGGTGACAGGGAACGCGGTGCCGGTGGATCAGGTGCCCGATCCGGTATTTTCCCAGAAAATTATCGGGGACGGGATCGCTGTTGTGCCCGAGGACGGCAGAATCCTCAGTCCGGTGGACGGCGAGGTGGTATCCGTGGCTGAGACGCTGCACGCGTATGGGTTCCGGTCCGCAGAGGGAGTGGAGGTGCTGGTTCACTTCGGATTGGAGACGGTGGCTTTAAAAGGGGAGTATTTTAAGTGCCATGTAAAGACTGGAGACCGGGTGAAGGCCGGGGATCTGATTGCGGAAGCGGATTTGGCGGGCCTGAGAGAGAAGCAGGTGGACACCATCACGCCGGTGCTGGTCTGCGGCGGCCTGGAGGGACGTACCATGAATACGGCCACAGGTCCGGTGAAGGCCGGGGAGACAGAGATCATCACCGTGCTGGACGATTGTAATGGGGATGAGCGCAAAGCGGGCGCGGCAGAGGGCGCGTCCGGAACCGGTATGGGGAGCGGGCCGGAGAGGGAGACAAAGGCAGCCGGGGCCATTTCCGGAGGGAAAGCAGAGAAGAAAAAGGGCAAAGCCCTGATCAATTTTGATTTCCTGCAAAAGCTGGGCAAGGTGCTGATGACCGTGATCGCCGTTATGCCCGCCGCCGGACTGATGATCAGCGTGGGCAAGCTGGTACAGATGGCCGGAGCGGATTTCGGCGTGGTTATGACCATCGGAAGCACAATGGAGACCATCGGCTGGGCTGTTATCAACAATCTGCATATTTTATTCGCAGTGGCGATCGGCGGTTCCTGGGCAAAGGAGAAGGCGGGCGGCGCATTTGCGGCTGTGATTGCATTTATCCTGATCAACGTGATCACAGGCGCGGTGTTCGCGGTCAGCAGCGCGGATCTGGCCGACCCCGCGGCGGTGACCCACACGCTGTTCGGCAAGGAAATCCTGGTGAACGGTTATTTCACCTCCGTGCTGGGCGCTCCGGCTCTGAATATGGGCGTGTTCATCGGCATTATCTCGGGCTTTGCAGGCGGCGTGATCTACAACAAGTATTATAATTACCGCAAGCTTCCGGACGCGCTGGCATTTTTCAACGGCAAGCGGTTCGTGCCAATGGTGGTGATTCTCTGGTCCGTGATCATCTCTCTGGTGCTGGCCGTTGTGTGGCCGGTGGTGCAGTCGGGGATCAACAGCTTCGGCGTTTGGATCGCCAATTCCTCCGCCACCTCCCCTGTGCTGGCCCCGTTCATCTACGGAACCCTGGAGCGCATGCTGCTGCCCTTTGGACTGCATCATATGCTGACGATTCCCATGAACTACACATCCTTCGGAGGTACCTACACCATGCTGACAGGGGCCAACGCCGGGGCGCAGGTCTTTGGACAGGATCCGCTTTGGCTGGCTTGGGCCACGGATTTGATTAACCTGAAAAACGCCGGGGACATGGCGGGATATCAGCAGCTTCTGACCACGATCACGCCCGCCCGCTTCAAGGTGGGGCAGATGATCGGCGCCACCGGGCTGCTGCTGGGAATCTCGCTGGCGATGTACCGCAGGGTGGATCCCGACAAACGCCAGAAATACCGCTCCATGTTCTTCTCCACTGTTCTGGCCGTGTTTTTGACCGGCGTTACGGAGCCGCTGGAATTTATGTTTATGTTCTGCGCCCTGCCGCTGTATCTGGTTTACGCTGTGCTCCAGGGCTGCGCCTTCGCCATGGCGGGGGTGATTCACCTGCGGCTGCACTCCTTCGGCAATCTGGAGTTTCTGACCAGGGTGCCCATGTCCGTTAAGGCGGGGCTGACTGGCGACCTGATCAATTTTGTGGTGTGCGTGGTAATATTCTTTATCGTGGGGTACGCGGTGGCGTATTTTATGATCGGCAGGTTTCATTTTGCCACGCCGGGACGTCTGGGAAATTATACAGACGACAGCGCCACGGAGGACAATGCCGGGTCGGGAAACGCGGCGGGCAAGGACAGCCAGGCGGAGCGGATCATCGCGCTGTTGGGCGGGCGGGAGAATATCTCCTTTGTGGACGCCTGTATGACGCGCCTGCGGGTCACGGTGAAGGACGTGTCCAAGGTGGCGGAGACGGAGGCCTGGAAGGCGGAAGGGGCCATGGGACTGATCAAGAAGGATCAGGGGATTCAGGCGGTTTACGGCCCCAAGGCCGATGTGCTGAAATCCGACATCAACGATATACTATAAGGAGCGACTATGAAGCTGATTACGCTGAATACGCACAGTCTGGCGGAACCGGACTACGAGAATAAGCTGAAGCTGTTTGCCCGGGCGGTGCTGCGGGAAACGCCGGATGTGATCGCCCTGCAGGAGGTCAACCAGAGTGTGGATGAGGAGCCGGTGGGGACAGAGCAGTTGAGGGAATGCGGGTTCACCCGGTGCCGGGAGGTGGAACTGGAGAGCGGGGAGGCCGCAGGCTGCGGCCCGGATGGCTGCGGAGAGATGAGGAAGATCGGCGTAGGGAACTGCAAAGGACAGGCGGAGCACGGCGTCGGGGATTGGGGTGGAAACGTCCCTGTCCGGGCGGACAATCACGCCTTCCGGCTGGCCGGGCTGCTGGCAGAGGGCGGTATGCCCTGCTTCTGGACGTGGGTACCGGCGAAGATCGGCTACGGCAGGTACGACGAGGGGACGGCGCTGTTTTCCCGCCGCCCCATAGCGCAGGCCCGGTGGTTTTATCTCACCGGCACCCGGGATTACAATAATTGGAAAACGCGCAAGGCCCTGGAAATCTGCGTGGAGGAGTCGGGAAGACAGCGCCGCTTTTTCAGCCTCCACATGGGTTGGTGGGGAGACGAGGAAGAGCCCTTTGCGCGGCAGTGGGAACGGCTGTCCGGATATCTGGAGCGCGGGGGCGTACGCCCGGAGGCAGAGGATGGGGAGCTGTGCTTTCTGATGGGTGATTTTAACGCCCCGGCGGGTATACCGGGCGAGGGCTATGAGCTGGTGAGGCGTTCCGGCTGGCTGGACACCTATGAGCTGGCCGCGCGCCGGGACGGCGGGATCACGGTGGGAGGAGCCATCGACGGCTGGCGTGACACGGCGCATGGGGATGGGATGCGGATGGATTTTATCTGGGCGAACCGGGAGCTATCTGTGTCGCGGTCCCAGGTGATTTGTAACGGGGTATACGGCCCGGTGGTGTCCGACCACTGCGGCGTGATGATCGAGTGCGAGCCGGGGACGGTCCCGGGCAGAGGGGAGAGAGCGCGATGAGACGAGAGAGCGGGATTTTGCTTTCGATTGCCAGCCTTCCGTCGAGGTACGGGATCGGCTGTTTTTCAAAAGAGGCCTATGAGTTTGTGGACCAGCTAAAGGAGGCGGGCCAGTCCTACTGGCAGATTCTGCCGCTGGGGCCAACCAGCTACGGGGATTCGCCCTACCAGTCCTTTTCCACATTTGCGGGAAATCCCTACTATATCAGCCTGGAAGAGCTGATTCGCCAGGGCCTGCTGACCGAGGCGGAGTGCGAGGCTGCGGACCTGGGAGAGGATGAGGGCCAGGTGGACTATGAGAAGCTTTATCAGAACAGGTTTTTGCTGCTGCGCAAGGCATATGAGCGCAGCGATGCGGGCAGCGACGGGCGGTTTATACGGTTTAAGGAGGAAAACGCCTGGTGGCTGGACGATTACGCCCTGTACATGGCGGTGAAGGCGCGGTTTGACCAGGCGGCGTGGACGCAGTGGGCGGAGGACATCCGGCTGCGGTGGCAGAACGCGCTGGACTATTACCGCCGCGAGCTCTATTTTGATATTGAGTTCCACCAGTATCTGCAATTCCTTTTTATGGAACAGTGGAATAAACTGAAGGCCTACGCCAATGGCCGGGGAATCCGCATTGTGGGCGATATCCCCATCTATGTGGCGTTAGACAGCGCCGACACCTGGGCGCATCCGGAGCTGTTTCAGCTGGACCGGGACAATGTGCCCCAGGCGGTGGCGGGGTGTCCGCCGGATGGATTTTCCGCCGAGGGACAGCTGTGGGGGAATCCGCTCTACCGTTGGGAATATCACAGGCAGACAGGGTACAGCTGGTGGATCACGCGGCTTTCCTACTGCTACCGGCTGTACGACGTGGTGCGCATCGATCATTTCCGGGGATTTGACCAGTATTTCAGCATACCGGCCGGGGCTGAGAACGCGGTGAACGGGCACTGGGAGCAGGGCCCGGGCATCGATCTGTTCCGACGGGTGAGGGAGGCGTTGGGGGAGAAGGAGATCATTGCCGAGGATTTGGGCTATGTGACGGATTCCGTGCGCCGGCTGGTGGCCGAGACCGGTTATCCGGGCATGAAGGTGCTGGAGTTCGCCTTTGATTCCCGGGATTCCGGCTGCGCCAGCGACTATCTGCCCCACAATTACCCGGAAAACTGCGTGGCTTACACAGGTACCCACGACAATGAGACCATTGCCGGCTGGTTTTGCTCCATCAGGCCTGAGGAGCAGAAGCTGGCCCGGGATTACCTCTGTGACCACTACACTCCCGCGGGGAAGCTGCACCTGCCGTTCATCAGCCTGGTCATGCGCAGCCAGGCCAGAATCTGCATCATCCCCATCCAGGATTATATGGGGCTGGGCAATGAATGCCGCATCAACACGCCCTCCACGGTGGGCGGCAATTGGAAATGGCGCCTGAAACCGGGGGAGATATCGAGGGAGCTGCTGGAGGAGATCGCGGCCGTGACGCTGCGGTATGGGAGATGGAATTGGGAGTAACGAATATTTAAACACATATCTGAGAGATGCCGTGAAGTCCTGTGGGGGATTTCGCGGCATTTTTGAATACCTGAATTGTAATTCGAGATTCCATACCCAGGATCTTGAAAGGGACTTATAGTTGCATTACATTGGGAAAAGAGAGGGGTATGGATTCTCTTTTGCAAA
>JAGZSY010000053.1 GCA_018380885.1 Enterocloster asparagiformis | reverse complement strand
ATAATCCTCCAATCCGGTGATATAATCACCTTGTAAGAATTTTCTTAATTGTTCGGACCTTCAGCGGCTGCAACCACTGGGGTCCATTTTAATTTCTGTACCCATAGGCCTCACCTCCCTTCAAATCTGCCATTTGTCCCGCAAATACAGACCGATCAACACCGCTCCCATAAACACTGCCGCCCCCAGGATCAGCGCCGGCACCAGCCAAGAAGCCAGCTCCCACCAGAATCCTTCCCGCCCCGCCGTTGCCTCCCAGGCCGTCCAGGCCAGCGTAACCAGCCACAGCAGATAGTAGGTGATGGCGTTGCGCTGCCAGTAGCGGGCGTCGGTCTGCTTACATTGCCTCCATTTTCTCAATGGTCTCACCGCCTTCCCGACAGCTCCACGGTCCCCGTCGTGTCCGGAAGCTGACTCTGCCCATCATACAGATAAACCACAAGTCCGAGATCCCAAAGCTCCTGTAGCGTAAATTCTTCCGGCCTCTCCAAACGACGGCGTAAAGTCTGTGTGGATACGCGGCACCTTGCAGCTGCCTGTTCATCGCTCCAACCATTCAACTCCCGCTTGCTGGCCACACAGGCTCGAACAACTCGACGGCGCGCTTCAATCTCTAACGGCTTTATTTTTGGCATTTTATTCTCCTTCCTCTCATCTTTTCCCATTGACACCCCTGCCAGATAGTTGCCTTTTATTTCTACCCTATACTTCGGTGCAAAATTGATTGACTGGCCTTGAACTTGCCCTTAAAGGTCAGCTAGCATATTTAAACTCAAGTTATAATAGTTGGGTTATCAGCGTCCCAATGCAAACTATTGGAACTGCGATAACGCAAAGCAACATCCCGCCCAAGCCATAAAACTTGCTTTTTATTGCTTGGGCAACTCCGATAATGCTCACCACTAGCCCAGTAAAAATAAAAACAAGTCCGATAACATCTCCAGCTGTCACACTCTCCACCTCAAATCACCTCCTTTTTCCTCAGACTTATTTTTAAAATGTTGTTGAATTCGCAACTTTTAAGGTAAAAAAATATCAACAGTAAACTTATATTTGGAGCATAATAATTCCACTTCGCTCACATAAAAATCAGATGTACCATTAATCTTAAACCCTACCGCCGTTTCTGATATTTCAAGAGTTTTAGCTATATCTGAATATGTTAAACCTCGCTCTCTTAAAGCACCTTTTAAACGATTATAAGGTTTATGAACCTTACTTTTAGCCACGCGCCATCATCTCCTTCCATCTGTTTGTAGTAATAGTTTACCCCCAAAATGTTGCGTTGTCAATAACTTTTTGTAAGAATATTATTGCCTACAATAACTTTTTTTATTTTTATATTGATTTTAGTTATTGAATATGATAACATTTTATATAAGAAAAGAGGTGACAAAATGTTTGGTCAAAATTTACGAATTGCAAGGAAAAGCAAAGGGTACACTCTGGAAGAATTGTCAGAATTGTATAATGATACCTTTGGAGCAGGTATGAATAAAGGCACGCTATCAAAATACGAAAATGGCAAGCAAGAACCCATGATAACTGTAGTTGCAAATTTAGCAACCCTTTTAAATATCCCCATAGACTTTTTGTTAGATACTGAGTCGTTAAAAATAAATAGACGGCTTATATACTCTGATTTCACTGATTTTGAGCAGAAGTTGCTCTTACAATACAGAAATGCACCAGATCTTGATAAAGAAATGGTCTGTCGAATTTTGAAGATAAAAAGAGAAGAAAACTATGCAGAAAGAAACGTATCTCTTCAGTCACCCGTAAAATCTCACCTAACTCCCATTGCTGCTCATACTCGCACTGACATACCTAAAGAGGATCACACTAAAGCGCTACTGGATCAAGAAGATGATATTATGAATGATCCTAATTTCTAAATGAGGTGATTTATTGGGCTACGAGGACTTATTAGAAGAAGCGAAGAATGCCGGAATAATCGTCAAGGAAAAGCCACTCCCATTAAGCGATGGCCGAATCTGCGGAATGCGAATCGCCATCCGACAAGACATCCCTACCCTAAAGAAAAAAGCAGATGTTCTCGCCGAGGAACTTGGCCATTATTACACCACAGTAGGGGATATCATAGATCAAGATTCTGCGGAATCAAGAAAACAAGAGCGTATTGCTCGGCTATGGGCCTTCAATAAAAGAATTGCTTTAGAGGGAATCATTCAAGCTTTTGAACATCACTGTGAAAACCAATACGAGGTGGCAGAATATCTCGATGTATCTGAGGATACTTTAGCGGAAGCATTAGAATATTATCGTCAGATATATGGAACAGGAGTATGGATAGAGAATTACCATATTCAGTTTGAGCCGTATTTACAAGTAGGCCAGATTCTTCTTTTTAACAAATAACGCAAAAACCGCCCGATGCTGGTAACACCAAACGGCTTTCACATAGATTCTCTTGCTGGGCAATCCTTGGGAACGGATAAATTTCCAAAAAGTTACTCTAAAAAATCAAACAAAAGAATACTTGACAAGATTTTTGCATATGCTATAATGCTAGTAATAGCGAATGACTGCTGTGCGGTCGCAAAAGAGTCTTGGAATAGTATTCCAAGGCTCTTTTTGTATATATAGAGAGACAGGAAGGAATGTTATGAGCGATATAGAATATGCGAATATTGAAAAGCAGATAGAAAAATTAAAAGCACATAACCTCATCATTAGCGATGAATTATCTGCCAAACAATATTTAGAGTTATATGGATACTCCAACCTTATCAAAAGCTATCGTGATCCATATATCATTATTTCAGATAATGGTAAAAAAACATTTCGATCCGATATTACCTTTGAGCAACTATGCTCATTGTACATTCTGGATAAAAATTTGCGTATTGCCGTGATGGCGGCTATGTTAGATTTAGAAGAATATATTAAAGAAGCCGTTGCAGACGTTATTGCAAAGTCTTTTGGCACACACCAAGATAACTACCTGCAATATAGAAATTATCAAAATAAGAAAAAGTATAAATACCAATTTACATTAACCGGAATCTTAGAAACTCTGAAAAAGACACTAGACACTGATAAGGAACCAATTCACCATTATAAATCAAAATATGGAATCGTTCCTCCTTGGATATTGTTTAAAAGTGTATATTTTAGCACCATTATTAATTTTATAGATCAATTAAAAGCTCCCGAACAATGTATGATGGTAAAAAAGTTGTATCCAAATACGGAAATTGTGTCCGAAAAAAATAAAGTCAAACTAATGATGGACACTTTATTCATATCACTTGAATACCGAAATATTGCAGCACATGGTGGCCGAATTTACAACTACAAAACTAATCGGGATTTGCACTTTGATGATAATGGCAAATTTTCAACCGAAGGCTTTTGTAAACTTTTACGTTTATTAAATACTTTGAAATACCAAGGCCCCTATAGCTATTTAAACAGAGTTTTGAATCGGGAATTGAATAGGCATTGCAATATGTTTCCTCAAGATCTTACATATCTTAGCCAAATACTTAATATAAATATTACTTCACACCAAGTTGTTTGGGTAACTGATACAAGCAGCAAATACCATGCGAACAAACACTGTAGCGGATTAAAGCATTCAAGAGAAATAGATTTGGAAAAAGCTATAGAGCTTGGATTCACTAAATGCAAAAAATGTTGTTAAAATAACGAAAAACCGCACCAGCTACCTACTGGAACGGCTTTCGCTTAGATTCTCTTGCCGGACACACCGGAATGATACATCTATCTCATCAATAGAATTATATCATCCTCGGTACGTCCTGGCAAGGACGTATTTTTTGCACTCGAAAATCAACCTATTGCGATATCGCAACAAAACATCTACAGGAGGATGATACAATGCCAAAAGCAAAAAAACTGCCATCTGGCTCCTGGCGCTGCCAGGTGTACAGCCATTCGATCCCGCTCTATAACAAGGACGGGTCCCCGATGCTCGATAATAACGGGAAGCCCAAAAAGAAGCGGATCTATGAGTCTTTTACTAGCGAAGATCCTAGCAAAAATGGAAAAAAGGAGGCCGAGTTCGCGGCCGCCCAATTTGCACTTGAAAAGAAGGTGAAAAGCGTTAGTAATGGCAACATGACAATCTATGATGGCATTACTAAATACATTGCCGCATGTGATGGCATCCTTGCACCATCAACCATACGAGGATACCGCAATATTCAAAAGAACTCATTCCAGTCAATCATGAAAAAACGTTTCAAAGACTTAACTACAGAAAATTTAAAGGAAGCCGTGAACGAAGAATCAAAACGAATCAGCCCATATACCAAAAAAGCAATATCCCCCAAGACTGTACGTAACAGTTATGGACTTATCACCGCAGTTATAAATGCCTATTATCCGTCACTCGAAAGCACAGTTCGCCTTCCACAGCCAGAAACCAAAATCAAGAGCCTCCCTGATCCTGGTGTCATAATACAGCTATTCAAAGGCGACCGGCTGGAATTGGCTGTTCTTCTCGCTATGTGGTTAAGTTTCTCAATGTCTGAGGTCCGCGGTCTCACCAAGTCAAAATCTCTCGAAGGGGATTATCTCGTCATCCGAGAAGTCGTGGTTAATCTGGGAAATAAGGATGATCGTAAACCGCAGGGAAAAGTACCTACAAGAAATCGTATGCACCGGATCCCTCCATATATAAAGCAGCTGATCGATCAGGTTGATGGCGACATCATCGTACCCTATTCTGCACATTCGATCTATAAACACTTTACCCGAGTTATTGCCAAAGCAGGTATTCCTCACATGACGTTCCATGATCTTCGCCACCTTAACGCTTCCGTCATGGCTATGCTACAAATTCCAGAAAAATATGCCCTGGAGCGTGGTGGATGGAAAACAGATAAAGTAATGAAGCAGGTCTACACGCATACATTCACACCAGAGCGGCAAAAGGTAGATATCATCATCGACCAATATTTTGAAAAACTCATGGCTCCAGAAGAGCATAAGCCAAATCAGGAGTCACCCGAAGAAATCATAAACACCCTGAAAGCAAGCAATCCTGATGGCTGGTATGATGCCCTAATTGAATTTATGCAACACGAAATGCAACACAAAAAATAAAATCCCTTGAAAAATCAAGGGATTTAGAGCGGAGACGGAGGGATTCGAACCCTCGTACCGGGATGAACCGATAAACGCATTTCGAGTGCGCCGCGTTACGGCCGCTTCGCTACGTCTCCTAAAAATAGCCAACCATGATATTATACACTAAAATTTGCAATTTGGGAAGTGGTTGACGGCATTTTTTTAACTTTTTCCCGGCGGTCCGGCAAATGACAGCGGACGCCCTCTTTTTTACGAGAGGGCGTCCAACTTTACAGCACAGCGATATCCGAATTTAATACCCAAAGAACTGGTTAATTCCCGCCAGCAGCCCGTCCGCCAAGGTATCCAGCGCAGCGGCGGAGTGGTCGGAGGCCTTGTCCCCCAGCTCGATGTCCACCGACGGGATGGTGGAGAAGGAAGTCTGGGTCAGATCCATCTCCATGGCTCCGTTTGAAAAGATCTTCACGCCCGCGGATTTCAGGCCCGCCACCAGGCTGGTTCCCAGGGCGTTGTGCTGCTCCCAGTGGGATTTCACCGGCTCCATGTCGCGGTAGGACTGATTGGAGGGCACGCTCATGTAGAAGGCCCCCTTGTCGTTGGTGGTGCTGTCCCAGTGCAGGGCGATGTGGCAGTCGCTGGTGTTGTTGGCGATCACGGTCCGCGCCACGTTGTCCAGCTGGACGTCGTCGCTCTCGCGGATCATCAGCACGTCGTAGCCGTTCGCCAGCAGCTTGTCCTTCAGCTTCAATGCCATAGCCAGGGTCACCTTGGGCTCAGGGGTGCCGTCGGAGAAGGTCATGCCTCCGGACACGGCCACCGCCGAGGTGGCCCCTGCGCCGGTGGTTCCTCCGGTGACCTTCGGGGTCCCGTCCGGGTGGCACAACGTCTTTACGCTGCTGCCCCCCGACGTGCCGTGGCCCGCGTTAACGCAGATCGTCTTATTCTTGCGGCTGGCCGCCTCGGAGCGGTACAGTCTGGCCGCCCCGGAATTGATCTTGGAAAAATCCGCGTACTTCCAGGAGGCGTCCAGCTTCACCTCGCCGGCCTCCAGGTTGGCGGAGCCGGAAGCCGCCGTGGTCTCCGGCACCTCGGTGGACAAAAAGTCCGTGGCGATGTAGGCCACCTCGCCGTTTAACACCACCCGGCTCCACTCGCCGCTGACGCCGGTGCGCTTTAACTCCGTGCCGGCCGCGGCCGTGGTCACCACGTTGGAATTGTTCTGCTTGTTGCAGCTGGAACGCACGTTCACAGGCGTCCCGTCCGCTGTTTTCACATAAACAGTCTCGTCCACCTCGTCAAATTCCGGCAGCTTGGCGGTGGTCAAATCCGCCTCGTTGCGGCTGGATTCCGGTGTCGCGGCCGTCTCCGCGCCGCCTGCCTCCCGGGCTTCGTCCTGGGCCGATGACTCCATAGCCCCGTCCTCCCCGGCGGCGTCCTGGTTTGCGGACGCCTCCACCGGCTTGTATGACCCGCACGCGGAAAGGGCTCCGCCGGCGCAGAGCGCACCCGCGCACAGCACCGCCAAGCCCATTTTCTTTATATCTCGTCTCATAGTATGGTTCCTCCTCCGGCCACGTAGTCCCCGGTGTAAAATACCACGGCCTGGCCCGGCGTCACCGCCCGGACCGGCTCGTCAAACACGCATTCCACCAGGTCTTTGCCGATCTCGCGTATGGTACAGGCCGCGCCTCTGTGGCTGTAGCGAATCTTTGCATTGACCCGCAGCTGCCCGCCGTGAAGCCCGTCCACCGCCATCCAGTTCAGTTTACTACAGCGGAGGATATTTGTAAATACATCTTCGCCCTCCCCGATCACCACCTCGTTGGTGTCCGGTCGAATCTCCACCACGAACACAGGGCGTCCCATCGCCAGATTTAAGCCCTTGCGCTGGCCCACGGTATAGTGGGAAATTCCCTTGTGGCGGCCCAGAATATTTCCCTGCAGATCCACAAAGTTGCCCTCCGGACAGGATTTCCCGGTGTAGTCCCTGATAAAGGAGGCGTAGTCGTGGTCCGGGATAAAACAGATTTCCTGGCTGTCCGGCTTGTGGGCAACGCTCAGGCCGATCTCCTCGGCCATGCGGCGTATCTCCTCCTTGTGGTAGCAGCCCACGGGCATCAGGGTCCTGCCCAGCTGCTCCTGGGTCAGGTTGTAGAGGGCGTAGGTCTGGTCCTTGGCCGCGGTCACCGACTGGCGCAGCGCAAAGCGCCCGTTTTCCAGCCGCTCGATTCTGGCGTAGTGGCCGGTGGCGATGCAGTCGGCCCCGATGGCGATGCTCCTGCGCAGCAGGGACTCCCACTTCACATAGCGGTTGCAGGCGATGCAGGGATTGGGCGTGCGCCCCGCCAGGTATTCCCCGGCAAAATAGTCCATCACATTCTCGCGGAACTCGCTCTTGAAATTCATCACATAATAGGGGATGTCCAGCTGCATGGCCACCCGGCGGGCGTCGTCCACAGCGCTGAGGCCGCAGCAGCCCCCTTCGGCCTCCTGGGTCTCCCTGTCCTCGTCCTGCCAAATCTGCATGGTGACGCCGATCACCCTGTAGCCCTGCTGTTTTAAAAGGTAGGCCGCCACGGAGGAATCAACTCCCCCGGACATGCCCACCACTACGGTCTTTTTCTCTTCGTTCATGGCCGATTAATAATCTTCCTCTTCTTCCTCTTCGCCGATGTTGTCCTTGGGCTTCTCCAGTCCGTCGATGGTGATGCCGTGCTTCTGGGCGTAATCCCAGAGCGCCGCGTGGATGGCCTCCTCCGCCAGCAGGGAGCAGTGGATCTTCACAGGCGGAAGTCCGTCTAACGCCTCACAGACAGCCTTGTTGGTCACCTGCATGGCCTCGTAGATGGATTTGCCCTTGACCAGCTCCGTGGCCATGCTGCTGGTGGCAACCGCCGCCCCGCAGCCAAAGGTCTTAAACTTTACATCCCGGATGATCTGATTCTCGTCAATGTCCAGGTAAATGCGCATGATATCTCCGCACTTGGGATTGCCCACCGTGCCCATGCCGCTGGCGTTCTCAATCTCTCCTACATTTCTGGGATGCTCAAAATGGTCCATTACTTTCTCTGTATACATAATTCAATCTCTCCTGTATTTTTTCGTTCTCATGGTTTTTGCGGAAACGGCGGGCGCTGTACCCTTTACCGGCGTTTCCTGCCGGCTGCGGCCTTGTACTCCGGCCTGCCGCGGGTCAAAAGCGCCCCGCCGGGCAATATCGTTTGATCCCGGCCAGTTCTCAGCGGCCGGATTTCTTCATAAAATCCTCGTACAGCGGGGACAGATTGCGCAGGTAGGCCACGATCTCCTTGATCTTCTCCACCACGTAATCCATCTCCTCCCTGGTGTTCTCCTCGCTCAAGGTCAGGCGCAGGGAACCGTGGGCGATCTCGTGGGGCAGCCCGATGGCCAGCAGCACATGGGAGGGGTCCAGGGAACCGGAGGTACAGGCGGAACCGCTGGAACCACAGATTCCGGCCATATCCAGCTTGATCAGCAGGGACTCGCCCTCGATAAACTGGAAGGCGAAGTTCACGTTGTTGGGCAGACGGTTCTTGCGGGAGCCGTTGATGCGGGTGTAGGGCACCTCGGCCATCACGCGGTCCATCAGGTAGTCGCGCAGCCCGGTCTCCTGCTTTGCCCGCTCATCCAGCGTGGCCATGGCGATCTCCACCGCCTTGCCGTAGCCCACGATGCCGGGCACGTTCTCCGTGCCGGCGCGGCGCTTGCGCTCCTGGGCGCCGCCGTGGATAAAGGAGCGGATCTTCACGCCCTTGCGGATATAGAGGAAGCCGATGCCCTTGGGGCCGTTCAGCTTGTGTGCGCTGGAGCTGAGCATGTCGATGTTGTACTCGTCCACATTGATCGGAACGTGGGCGTAGGCCTGCACCGCGTCGGTGTGGAACAGGATGCCGTGCTCCCTGGCGATCTGCCCGATCTCCTTAATGGGCTCGATGGTGCCGATCTCGTTGTTGGCGAACATGATGGAGATCAGGATGGTGTCGGGGCGGATGGCTTTCTTTAGCTCATCCAGCTTGACCACGCCGTTCTCATCCACGTCCACATAGGTCACCTCAAAACCGCGCTTCTCCAGATGGGCGCAGGTGTGCAGCACCGCGTGGTGCTCGATCTTGCTGGTGATAATGTGCTTGCCCTTGGACTGGTAAGCTTCCGCGGTTGCGGTCAGCGCCCAGTTGTCGGACTCGCTGCCGCCGGCGGTAAAATATATCTCATTGGCCTGGGCTCCCAGGGACTTCGCGATGGTCTCGCGGGCCTCGGTCACCGCCTTTTTGGTGATGGTTGAAAATTCGTACACGGAGGATGGGTTTCCGTAATACTCGCTGAAATAGGGAAGCATGGCCTCCACCACTTCCGGCCTCGTCTTGGTCGTGGCCGCATTGTCCAGATAAATCAACTGTTTCATATTGCAAATCCGCCTTTCGTTTTGTTTTATACATAGCATAAAGTTAAAAGCTTCATCTACGCTACCTACTATACCATTTAATTCCTACAATTTCAATGGGAATGATCTTATTTTGCATTAAAAATGGAGTTTTTTTATCCACTATATAATATATGCGCCTTTCCGGGCTGGATTTCGCCCCTTTGCGGGCATAACCAAGCGCCTTTCCCATATATTTATAATAATTCGCAAATCCCGGAGTTTTTATGAAAAGTCCCAAGACTTCCTCTCAATCTAAAGGCAGCTGGCTGTCCCCGCGGAAGCGGGCGTTCATCACCGGCACGCTGCTGCTCACCGGGACCGGCTTTCTCTGCCGGGTTCTGGGGTTCTTTTACCGGATCTTTATGTCCCGGGCCGTCGGTGCGGAAGGGCTTGGCATCTACAACATGGTCCACCCGGTGTTCGGCATCTGCTTTGCAGTCTGCGCCGGCTCCATCCAGACGGCCCTCTCCCAGTACGTGGCCGCCAACATGAAGCGCGGCCGGGCGGCCTTCCGCAGCGGACTGATCATCTCCATGTCTCTGTCCGTGCTCTTAGCCGCCTTTATCTGCCGGTTCGACGATTTTCTGGCCGCCAGGCTGCTGCTGGAGCCGCGCTGCGCCCCCTATCTGCCCGTCATGGCCCTGTCCGTGCCCTTCGCCGCCCTCCACGCCTGCATCAACGGCTACTACTATGGTATGCAGAAAGCCCGTGTCCCGGCCTTCTCACAGGTGGCGGAGCAGGTGATCCGCATGGCCGCGGTGTTTCTGATCGTGGACATCTGGGCGGAACGAGGCCGGGAGATCACCGTCACCCTGGCCGTCTACGGCCACCTGATCGGGGAAATGGCCTCGGCCGCCTTCACCTTCCTCTCCCTGCTGCTGTTTCCGCCGGACCGGGGTCTGCGCCCCGGCGTTCAGACCGCCGGGCTTAACGGGCTGGCCGCCGGGCTGCGGGAGACCTCCGGCCCCCTGATGGCCCTGGCCCTGCCGCTCATGGGCAACCGCCTGGTGCTCAACTTCCTGGGCAGCGCCGAGGCCATCTGGATTCCCAACCGCCTGGTGCGCTTCGGCCTCACCAGCAGCGAGGCGTTTTCCGTCTACGGCGTCCTGACCGGGATGAGCCTGCCCTTCATCCTCTTTCCCTCCGCCATCACCAACTCCATGGCGGTGCTGCTTCTGCCCACCGTGGCCGAGGCCCAGTCCGACGGCAACGAGGAGCGCATCTCCTCCGTGATCTCCATGTCCCTGCGCTACAGCTGCTACATGGGCATCCTCTGCATCGGCGTATTCACCATGTTCGGCAGCCAGCTGGGCGTCAGCGTGTTCCGGGACCCGGACTCCGGCACCTTCATCACCATCCTGGCCTGGCTCTGCCCCTTCATGTACCTGGCCACCACCCTGGGAAGCGTCTTAAACGGCCTGGGCAAAACCTCCATCACCTTCCTCCAGAATGTAGCGGCCATGCTGATCCGCCTGGCCTTTGTCCTCTTTGCCATCCCCACCTTCGGCATCCTGGGCTACCTCTGGGGGATGCTGGCCAGCGAACTGGCCCTGGCGCTGCTCAGCCTTCTCTCCCTGAAGCGCCTGGTCCCCTTCCGCTGGAGCGCCTGGAGCATGGTCATAAAGCCCTCCCTGCTCTTAGCCATCTCCATCGGCCTCTACTACTTCGCCACCCCTATCTCCCGCCCCACAGGCCAGCTCCCGCTCTTTGTAGAGACCGCCCTCCAGATCGCGTTCCTCTGCCTCAGCTACCTGGGACTGCTGCTCCTGTTCCACAAACGCAGGCTCCCGGTCTGATCTCTGAACGTCATACATAGCCGCCCAAAAAGAGCCGTGTGAATCCAAAAACTCACACAGCTCTTTTATCTGCCCTTCTCTTATTTTCCCGTTCCCGCAGGCGCCGGCCTTTGTTTTCCGCTCCCGGGCGGCCCCTCACCGCCTGCCCAAAACCAACTCCACCCCTTCCTTCAATCCCCCGTCTTTGAGCTTCCCAACCACGGCGTCCGCCGCCGCTTTCGCCGCCTGACAGCCATTTCCCATGGCGATCCCAAGCCCCGCGTACCTGAGCATGGACACATCGTTGGCCCCATCGCCTATGGCCGCGGCCTCCCGGGCGTCCATACCGTAATGCCGCAGCACCGCTTCAATCCCAACGCACTTTCCGCCCCCGGCCGGCAGCAGATCCAGCGCATTTCCCGCGTGCCACACGGAATGGCTGCAGCCGGGAAGCCCTCCGATAATCCGCGCCGCCCGCTCCCGGTCCACATACGGCACAATCTGGTACACCGGATTCATCAGGGCCCGCCTGATGTCGTCCACCGGGGGCAGCGCTGTGCCGATCCCCTTCTGCACCAGCTCCACCCGCTGATCCGTATAGTTTATATACATCCGCTCCTCCTCCATAAAGAGGCAGGGAAACGGCTCCTCCTCCATCATATCCATCAGGAGCTTCACCTGCCCCGGATCGATGGGGCTGCGCAAAACCGCCTGCCCCGGGGCCTTCCCCTCCATCTTCACATAGCACAGCTGGCCGTTTAAGGTCACATAGGCATCAAATTCCAAATCGTCCAGCAGCCCCTCCTCCTCAATCTCCAGCCAATGACGCCCCGTGGCGATGCACAGGCGCAGCCCCGCGGCCCGGGCCATATCCAGAGCCCTTCTGGTATACTCCGGGATGCCCTTCTCCTCAAAATCCCTGAGCGTACCGTCGATGTCAAAAAAGATTGCTTTCATCATATCATTGACTTTCCCTTCTGTTGGCGTTATAGTTATTAAATGATTATAATAAATAATTGTTAATTACTTTTTGAAAGGACGTGACACTTATGGCGGATCAGAAAAAAGCAAAAGAGGTGGATCTCGGATCCGGCAGCGTGGGGAAACTCCTGTTCAGCCTGGCGCTCCCTGCGATTTCCGCCCAAATCATCAATGTTCTCTACAATATGGTCGACCGCATGTATATCGGCCACCTGCCCGGAGAGGGGGCCAACGCCCTCACCGGCGTGGGCGTCACCTTCCCGATCATCATGGCCATCTCCGCCTTCGCGGCTCTGGTCAGCATGGGCGGAGCGCCCAGGGCCTCCATCATGCTGGGCAAGGGGCGAAAGGACGAGGCCGAAGAGATTCTGGGCAACTGCACCACTGCCCTGATTGCGGTGGCCCTGGTGCTGACAGCGGTTATCCAAATCTTCGGCCGGGGAATTCTCATGACCTTCGGGGCCAGCGACAGCACCATCGGGTACGCGTGGAGCTATATGCGAATTTACTCCATGGGCACCATCTTTGTGCAGCTGGCGCTGGGCTTGAACGCCTTTATCAACGCCCAGGGCTACGCCAGGACCGGCATGCTCACCGTGCTCATCGGAGCGGTCTGCAACATTATCCTGGATCCCATCCTCATGTTCGTATTCCACATGGGCGTCCGCGGCGCGGCTCTGGCCACCATCATCTCCCAGGGCATCAGCGCCGTCTACGTGGTCGCCTTCCTGGTATCCGGCAAGAGCTATTTAAAAATCCGCATCCCCTGCCTGAGGCTGAAGCGCTCCGTGCTCTTTCCGGCCATCGCCCTGGGGGCCGCTCCCTTTGTGATGCAGTTCACGGAGAGCATCCTGAATATCTGCTTCAACACCTCCCTGCAGCGGTACGGCCAGGACATCGCGGTGGGCTCCATGACCATCTGCAGCAGCGTCATGCAGTTCTCCCTGCTGCCCCTCATGGGTATGTGCCAGGGCGCCCAGCCCATCATCAGCTTCAACTACGGCGCCAGGAAAATCGGCCGCGTGGATTCCACCTTCCGGCTGCTGCTCATCACCTGCCTGGGCTACGCCACCCTGCTGTGGGCCGTGGCCATGTTCGCGCCCCACGTGTTCACCGGCATCTTCACCCAGGACGAGGCGCTGACCCAGTACGCCGTTTGGGCGCTGCGCATCTACATGGCCGCCTCCCTGATGTTCGGCGCGCAGATCGCCTGCCAGCAGACCTTCATCTCCCTGGGCGACAGCAAAACCAGCCTGTTTCTGGCCCTGCTGCGCAAGGTGTTCCTGCTGATCCCGCTGATCTACCTGCTGCCCCGTTTCTTTGAGAACAAGGTTATGGCCGTGTTCCTGGCCGAGCCCATCGCGGACGCCATCGCCGTCTGCACAACGGTGGGATTGTTCATCGTGTCCTTCCGCAAATTGAAGCGGGAAATGGGGGGATGAGCCGTTTTGGGCGGAGGGGCGGCGCGGGACCGAAGCCGGCTGAGATGGATTCCGGCGATGCGGGGCCGCGCCGCCCCTGGCTCCCCCTACAGATACGACTCCACCCTGTTCAAATCCGTCACCAGAAACGGGTTATCCCGCTTCATCCGTTCATACAGCACCCGGGCATTCTCCCGGTCCGCCTTCAGCTGGTCCAGCTCCCGCTCGGTTATGCCCACCAGCTGGATAAACTCCGTCTTGCCGTAGACCGTATCCACAGCCTCCGCCTCCGTGTCGTACACCGTCATGAGCGCGGTGATCCGGGAATCCCGGTCCAGGCAGATGGACGAGCCGTTTCCGGCGATATACTGGAACGGCTCGAAATAGCGCTTCTCCGTGTAGGTGTAGCGGGCCAGGTTGCTGAGCACGTCGATGGCCCACATGCAGCCGTCGTTTTCCGCCTCCGCCAGCTTGATGGTCATCTCGTAGCCCCAGTTGTTCCACTCGCCCCCCAGGGCCTCCTCGTCCGCGTACAGCTCCGTCATGCCGAAGGTGACGATGTGCTTGTATCCCCTGGGGGAATCGTAGATCGAATACCCGTCCAGATAACAGTCTCCGCCAAACATGGCCCTGGCGATCATATTGGTGCCGTAGTGGGACGGCTCCTGGCCCGGGTACAGCTTCTCAAATGCGCTCTCAATAGCTTCCCAGCCTGGCGCCCACTCCGGGTCCTGCTCAAGCTTTGCTCTGAATTGCTCTGCGGTCATATCCTCTCCTCCTGCTTCTCTCATCCCATAGTTTTATAGATCACAGTCATAACTTTACCACATCCCCGCCTGTTTGACCACCAGGTTTCCGGCCGGACAGCGAAAAAGAGGGGCCGCCAACGCCCACGGGAAAAATCCCGGAGCCGGGCGACGCGGCCCGCGGAAATAGGCGCGGGGGCACCCGGCTCGCCCGCGGAAATAGGCGCGGGGGCACCCGGCTCGCCCCTGGAAAATAAGCTCATAGCCACTCGGCCCGCCCCGCGAAAATAGTCCCATAGTCCACCGCCCCGCTCCACGAAAATAAGCCCATAGGCACCCGGCCCGCTCCACGAAAATAAGCCCATAGTCACCCGGCCCGCCCACAAAAATAAGCCCATAGTCACCCGGCCCGCCCAAAAAAAAATCCCGGAGACAGGCGCCCCGGGATGGCAGAGCGCCGGCACAGGCCGGCACTCTGTTACAATTTTAACAAAAGAATTTAATCCGCCGCTCCGATTCCCGGAACAGCCCGGCCTCAACCGCTACACAAACCGGCAGACGTGATCCACCGCGATGTCGGAGAACCCGTAGGCCTCCGCCTTGGTCATCTTGCCGTTGCAAACGTTGATCAGCTCGTCGAAGAGCTTCTGTCCGCTCTCCCGGATGGTGCAGGTCCCGTCTATGATACCGCTGACGTCGATATCCATGTTGTCCTCCATCCGCTGGTAGGTCAGCTTATTTCCCGTGATCTTGATCACCGGCACAATGGCGTTGCCCGTAGGCGTTCCGCGGCCCGTGGTGAACACCACGGCCTGGCAGCCGCCCGCCACCATGGAGGTCACGGAGGAAATGTCGTAGCCCGCCGTGTCCATGATCACCGCGCCCTTTTTCGTGGGCCTGGCGGCCTGCTCCACCACCTCCACTACGGGCCTCGTGCCTCCCTTGCGGATGCAGCCCAGGCTCTTCTCGTCCAGGGTGGACAGGCCGCCGGCCTTGTTGCCGGGGGTGGGCTGGCCCGCGCGGCAGTTCTGGCCCGCCTTTGCCAGGTGCTCCTCGTAGTCCCTGCAAATCCGGATAATCTGGTTGTGGATCTCAGGGGTTGCGCCCCGCCTGGCCAGCACGTGCTCACCGCCGATGAACTCGATGGTCTCGCTCATCATGGTGGAAGCCCCCGCGTCCACCAGCAGGTCGCTGAGCTCTCCCACCGCCGGATTGGCCGCGATGCCCGAGGTGGCGTCCGAACCGCCGCACTCGATGCCCATGAGCAGCTCCGAGATATCGCAGGGAACCCGCTGCTGCATGGAGGCCTCGGCCGCCATATTGCGCGCGGCCCGCACCGCCTGCTCGATGGTCCTTAAGGTGCCGCCCTCCTCCTGGATTCCGAAGGAGGCCACCGGCTTGTCGGTCAAAGCCTGAATCTTCTCCCGCAGCTCCCTGTGGGGCACTGTCTCGCAGCCCAGGCCGATGATCACCACGCCGTACACGTTGGGGTTTAGCGCGAACCCTGTGAGCACCTTCTGGGACATGGCCGTGTTGGCCGCCACGTCGGAGCAGCCCGTGTTAAAGATAATGTTCACAGCGCCCCGCACCTGTGAGGCCACCACCCGGCAGCTCTCGCTTCCGCAGGCGCAGGCCGGGAGAATCAGCACATGGTTGCGGATTCCCACCCTGCCGTCTGACCTTCTGTATCCTAAAAATTCCATATTTTTCCTCCTCACACCATCTCGCTCTCATAATCTCTGGGAACGCTGAAAATATTCTCGTGGCACACCAGGCAGCCCTCCCCGATGGCCCGGTTCGTCCTGCCGATCATCTCTCCGTACTTTCTCACCTCGTCCCCCTGGGCAAAATCCGTCAGGGCGATCTTGTGGCAGTAGGGGATGTCCTCCCTGGCCTCCAGGGTACAGTAGCCGTCCCCTTTGCGGTAAACGACCGTGTCGCCCTTAGCGACCTTGGCAACGCAGGTCACCACGTTGTCGGTCTCATCCATCATCAGCGCGTTGATTTTTCTGGTCTCCATATACTCCTCCTCACACTTCTACAGATTCGCCGCAGCTTCCGGCACATCGGCCAGCGCGCCCTCGGTCTTTGCCACCAGCACCGCGGTGGCGGCGTCGCCCACGATATTGGGAATCACGCGGCCCATATTCAGGATACGGTCGATTCCGGCCAGCAGGCCGATGGCCTCCATGGGCAGGTTCACAGAGCTGAGCACGATGGTCAGCATCACCAGGCCGGAGCCGGGCACGCCCGCAGTTCCGATGGACGCCAGAGTGGCCGTGAGCATCACCATGATCTGCTGCATCAGGGTCAAGTGGATTCCGTACACCTGGGCCGTAAAGATCACCGCCACGGCCTCGTAGATCGCCGTCCCGTTCATGTTCATCACAGCGCCGAAGGGGATCACAAAGTTGGCGATCTCATCGCTGACGCCCAGCTTTTTCACGCATTTTAAGTTTACCGGGATCGTGGCCACGCTGCTGCAGGTGGCGAACACGAACATGGCCGCCTCCTTCACGCCCTTTAAAAACCTGACCGGGCTCATGTGGGCGCCCACGCCCACCATCAGTCCCGCCTGCACCACCACCGTAAACAGCGCGGAGGCCACGTAAACCGCCAGGATCGTTTTCATGTAGGGAAGCAGGATTCCCAATCCGTTGGTGCCCACCACATTTGCCATCAGGCCGAACACGCCGTAAGGGGTAAATTCCAGCACAATGGAGGTGATCTCTTTCATGGCGTCCGTGCAGCCGCGGAAGAAATTCAGCACCACGGCGCCCTTGTCGCCCAGCTTGATCAGGGCGAATCCGAAGAACAGCGCGAAGAAGATGATCTGCAGCAGGTTCTGGGTGCTGAGCGCCTCAAATGGGTTCTTCGGGATAATATTGATCAGGGTGTCCAAGGCGTTTGGAATCTGCACGGAGGACTCCGCCGCCTCCTTGGGAATCTCGATGGCCACGCCGGTGCCCACATTGATCATGTTGGCAAGGAGCAGGCCGATCACAATGGCAAAACCGGTGCTCACCAGGAAAATCACCACTGTTTTCAGGCCGATCTTCCCCAGCGTCCGGTAATCGCCCACGTCGGCGGCCGCACAGACCAGCAGGCAGAGCACCAGCGGCGCCACCACCATGGTCAGCAGACGGACCAGAATCGTTCCCAGGAAATTGAACATCTTGGCCTGGGGTCCCATCACCAGGCCGCAGAGAATACCCAACACAAAGCCCACCATAATCCGCGTAAACAAACTCAAACCATTCCATTTTTTAATGATACTCATAAGAAATCCCCTTTTCTTATTGGTTCCACATGCGATGCATGCGCCTCATTGCTCGTCTGACCTCTCTATACCGGTATATTATAAAAAATAACGATTTTTTCTCGAGAATTTCGTTATTTTTGTCATATTTATTTTATATAAAAGATGATATAAAATCAATTTTATAGTTTTTATAAACCTATTAATTCAATTTATAAGATGTATTGAAGTACAGATGAGGGGGAATCAGATATGCAGCAGGAAATGAAGTACATCTATACGGTCTATCAGAAGGGCAGCTTTTCCAAGGCGGCGGCAGCCCTGTACCTGACCCAGCCGGCTTTAAGCATCGCCGTACAGAAGGCCGAGGCGGAGATCGGAATGCCGCTCTTTGACCGGAACCACCAGCCGCTCAAGCTCACCGAAGCCGGAGAAATCTATATCCGCAAGGTCCGGCAGTTCCAGGCCCTGGAGGACGAGATGAAGCGGCAGTTCAACGACCTATCGGGCCTGAGCGCGGGGTCCATACGCATCGGCGGCTCCCACTACTTCAACTCCTACGTGCTGCCGCCGGTGCTGACGGCCTACACAAATCGCCACCCCGGCATCCGCCTGGAGCTGGTGGAGGCCGGGTCCTACGAGCTCTTGGGCCAGCTGAAGGATCGCGTCATCGACGTCACCTTCAGCTGTAATCCCCTGTACGAGGATCACTTCGACCACTATCCCGCCTTCCAGGACACCGTGCTCCTGGCGGTTCCGGCCTCCTACGAGGTGAACGGGCTGTTAAAGGATTTCGCCCTGACCGGGGAGGACGTGCTGAAAAAAAGGCATATGGAATTGGCCTGCCCTTCCATATGCCTTGATGCCTTCGGGGATACCCCGTTTATTCTGTTGACCGAGGGAAACAATCTGCACGCCCGCAGCAGCCACTTCTTCGCCTCCGCGGGGATTGAACCCATCGTGCGCCTTGAGGTCGCCCAGCTGGTCACCGCCTACCACCTGGCCTGCGGCGGCCTGGGCGCCGCCTTCATCAGCGATATCCTGGTGAACTCCCCCACCCCGGACACCCTGTACTACAAGATCAATTCCTCCCAGGCGGTCCGGCACTTTGATTTGATTCTGCCCAAGGGCAGTTATGTGTCAAACGCGCTGCGGGAATTTATTGCGATTTTTAAAGAAATGTATCACCACTCTCCGAACACCGCTTTATAGTCCGCCTGGAACTTAGCAATCCCCTGGTCGGTCAGCGGATGCTTTGTCATCTGCTCCAACACCTTGTACGGTACGGTAGCGATTTCGTGCAGCTGGAAAATCTCCTGATTACTCCTCCTGTTATTTGAGCAGCTCTTTTGCCGTTGCAGCCACGTTGGCGGCGGTCAGGCCGTAAGCCTCGAACAGCTGATCCGGCTTGCCGGACTTGCCGAACTTATCCTGAATGCCCACCATGCCGAACTTCGCGCCGTCATGGCCCGCCAGCACCTCGGCCACTGCGGAGCCCAGGCCGCCGATCACAGAGTGCTCCTCAACGGTTACGATGGCCTTGCAGCTCTCGTTCATCTTCAGCACAATGTCCTTGTCGATGGGCTTG
>JAGZSY010000052.1 GCA_018380885.1 Enterocloster asparagiformis | reverse complement strand
CTTTGTGGGCCTATCGGATAAGCTGGTGGACATGCAGCGGGAAATTAACGGGGACATAGACCGGTTTAATGATATGCGTCATGCGCGGATCAATCAGATTCAGCAGCTTTCCCGGATCGAGTACATCGACATCCTTTACCGCAGGTATGTGCAGTACCAGTCATTTGAAACCATAGCGGGAGAAATGAGTCGGTCTTACCCCAGGGTTTGCCACATTCACGGGGACGCGCTGAAAGAATTTGAGGAAAAATTTTTGAAAGACAGCAACTAATAGCAAGATTTTTTTTGAAAACCGTGATATTATGGTTGCATGAGAATTGGGCTTACCGGAGACGGCAGGCCCTTTTCTGATGTCCATAAATCCCCGGCGTCTGAAACTTAGGGCGGCCGGGGCCTCCTTTTGGGGAGACTATACCAAGATTGGAAGGTGAGGAGGTTGACGCGGGGGAAAGAGCAGATAGAGCGGGGAAAACAACTATTTGACCAAGGAATGAGCCTGGTCGATATAGGCACGGAGCTAGGCGTTTCTGCCGGGACTGTGCGAAGCTGGAAAAGCCGGTATGGCTGGGGAGGGGAAACACCTGCAACGTTGCGGAGAAAGGAAACGCAACGTTGCAAGAAGAAGCGCAACGTTGCAAAGATCAACAGCCGATTGGTAGACCACGCAGTGGAAAATTCGGATTTGACTTCCGATCAACAGCTTTTTTGCCTTTTGTACGCCAAGACCTTAAATGCCACCCAATCCTACGTGAAAGCCTATGGCTGTGGATATGAGACAGCGATGGCAAACAGTTCGCGGCTGCTAAGGAAGGACAAGATTCGGGAAGAAGTGAAACGGCTGAAAAAAGAACGCTTCGAGGCCCAACTATTTGACGAGCACGATATCTTTCAGTGGTATCTGGACGTTGCCACAGCGTGTATTACGGATTACGCAAATTTTAGTGGAGATAATGTAACGCTAAAATCATCCGACGAGGTGGACGGCCGGGCGATCAAAAAAGTCAAGAACGGGAAGTTTGGGGCCAGCATTGAATTGTACGACGCCATGGACGCAATGGACTGGCTGGCGAACCATATGAGTATGGGAACTGGTAAACAGCAAGGGCTCGCGCAGGGGGTTGTACAGGCGTGGGAAAATAGAAAGGCCCAGCGGGAAGAAGGTGGACCAAGTGCTGAGTGATGAAGCCATATTGTTCTATGCGGATGAGCCCACGTATTTTGTGGAGGACATTATCCGGGCAAAACCGGACCAGAAGCAGCGGGACATTTTGCGCAGCCTGCGTGACTATCCCATGACCTCGGTTCGATCAGGGCACGGGATCGGAAAGAGCGCCGTAGAGGCGTGGTCGGTGATATGGTTTATCTGCACCCGCCCGTTTCCTAAAATTCCGTGCACGGCGCCGACAGAGCACCAGCTAATGGATGTACTGTGGGCCGAGATCAGTAAATGGATGAGAAACAATCCCGCGCTGAAGGATGAGCTGATTTGGACGAAGGAGAAATTGTACATGAAGGGATACCCCGAGGAATGGTTTGCGGTTCCCCGGACGGCTACCAACCCGGAAGCACTGCAAGGATTCCACGCGGAGCACGTGTTGTACATTATCGATGAGGCTTCCGGCGTGTCCGATAAGGTGTTTGAGCCGGTACTGGGAGCCATGACCGGGGAGGACGCAAAGCTGCTGATGATGGGGAACCCCACCAGGCTGACCGGATTTTTCTATGACAGCCACCACCGCAACCGGGCGCAGTACAGCGCAATGCACGTGGACGGCCGGGACAGTTGCCACGTGTCGAAAAAATTTGTTCAGCAGATTATTGATATGTTCGGTATGGACTCGGACGTTTTTCGTGTGCGTGTAGCCGGACAGTTTCCCAAGGCTACCCCGGACAGCCTGATCGCAATGGAATGGTGCGAATCGGCTACGAAGCTCCAGCCTGATATCAGCCGGACACGAGTTGATATAGGGATCGACGTTGCCAGGTATGGCGACGATAGCTCGGTCCTGTACCCGTTGGTCGATAAGGTTCACTCTCCGGCCTACGAGGTGCACAATCACAATCGTACAACTGAAATTAGCGGCTATGCGGTCATGATGATCAAACAGTATGCCCAGCAGTATCCCGACGCGGTAATACGGGTGAAGGTGGACTGTGATGGCCTGGGGGTCGGTGTGTATGATAATCTATACGACCAGAAGGACGCGGTTATCGATGAAATATGGGCGGATCGCTGCCGCGCGGCAGGGCTTAATCCGAATGATGGAAACCAATGGGACAAGTGCAAGGATATCCCCCGGGTTGATCTTGACATTGTAGAATGCCACTTTGGTGCCGCCGGCGGAAAAGTGGATGACGAGGACCCGGTGGAATACAGTAACAGCACGGGGCTGATGTGGGGCAAGATCAGAAAATATCTGAAGGATGGACGGCTTCAGCTCCCCGATGATGATACCCTGTTTTCGCAGCTTAGTAATCGACGGTATTCTGTAAACAAGGACGGGAAGATAGAGATGGAGCGAAAAGAGGCAATGAAGAAGCGAGGACTACCATCGCCGGATATTGCGGACGCATTGGCGCTTGCCCTGTATGATCCGATTGAATGGTCATTTAATTGGGGGTAGACATGGGAATTTTGAATTTTAGACGAAAACGGGCGTCGGACTATTATAGCCGGCGATCGGAAAATAATATGATCCCGATGTGGACATCGCCGCCAGACCGTAACACGTCTGAATGGATGGACACATTTGGGAAAAACCCGCGGATGGCCGTGATCGATAAAATCTCGTCGGACCTGTCCTACGTTCCGGGAAAATTGTACCGGATCGACAAGGATGGGGAAAAGCAAGAGATCAAGGCGCATCCATTTTTAGATTTCTGGGCCAGGCCCAATCCGTTGTACGAGTTTACGGCAAGCGCGCTGTGGAAGCTCCAAAATAATTACCTCCTGCTAAAGGGAGAAGGATATTTTGTTATCGAACGGTATGAAAATGGCTACCCGGCGGAGCTGTGGCCGGTTCCCCCGCATTGGGTTCAAATGACGCCGTACCAGGGCTTCCCGTTTTATCGGGTTAGGATGGCCGATGGCGCGGTAATCGATATATCTGTAGATGATATGTTTGTCATGCGCGATCTGGACCCGCTGGAGCCTTACAAGCGCGGATTAGGCCAGGCAGAAGCCGTGGCGGATGAGATTGAGATCGACGAGTACGCCGCAAAGTTCCAAAAGAAATTTTTCTACAACGACGCGACTCCGGGCGTAATTGTCAATCTACCAGGGGCGGGGGACGATCAAGTAAACCGCTTTTTGGCACGTTGGAAAGAGCGATTCCAGGGGGCCGAAAAGAGCCATAGTGTGGGAGCCTTTGGCGGTCCGAAGGATGTTCCGATATCCGTTACCAAGTTGTCCGACAATATGAAGGATTTGGACATGGTCAATGGCCGGGCATTCACCCGTGACGCGGTGATGGAACATTTCGGAATGCCGCGGGAGATCATGGGAATTACCCAGAATAGTAACCGGGCTACGGCGGAAGCTGCGCGTTATATCTACGCAACCAACGTGCTTACTCCGCGCCTGATGAATCGGCAGGACGCGATTAACCTTCAACTGCTGCCAATTTACGGGCGTGATCTGCTGTGGGAATTTGACGATATTATCCCGAAAGATAAGGAGTTTGAAAAAGGCGTTGCCTTTGACGGCTGGAACAACGGGCTGCTGACGAAGAACGAGGCCCGCGAAAAACTGGATTTAGAGCCGGCCAAGAAAGGCGACGTTTTCAAAATGAATTTCGCAGACCTGTACATCGGGGATGATGAGGACCCGGTGGAGCTTAGCTCTTCGGCGGCAAACCTCCAGTATTCCGATACCGCGGAGCCGATCGAAGCCGATCGGAATGACATTGAGGTAGTGCCCGATGGGGCCCAAAGCAGCGTTGATCTGGATGAGGGAAAGGTTTTAAAACGCGCGGCCGAAATCAAGGCACAGCGGGCAAGGGCCGCCGGGCGTGGGCTTGACGCCGCAAGACGTATCCAGACGAGAAAATTTGAGCAGGCGACGGAGAAATATTTGCGGGATCAGGCACAACAGATCCAGGGGGCCTTGCTGGGCAATAAAAAGGCAGACGGGACCGTGTGGGACGCCCTGAACATGACGCAGGATGAATTTTTGCAGCTTTCCGATCAGCAGCAGGCGGAACTGACCATGCAATTTGTAAACGGTTTGCTGGACTGGAAAAAAGAGGAAAGCATTCTCGAATCAATCTTAACGCCGTTGTGGGCTGAGACGTACGACAAAGGCGTTGAGAACGTGATCGCGAGTTATCGCCTACAGGCGATCCAGCAGCCGGCCTTGACGTCTACGGCGCGTTTGCGGGGCGGGCAGCGCGTTACGCGGGTAACACAGACCACAAAGGATAATATCGGGCGTATCGTCACAGAAGGACTTGTGCGGGGAAAGGGAAAGCAGGAGCTAACCGAGGAGATCATGGATGAGATGAACACTTCCGCCACCCGGGCGCGCGTTATTGCCGCGCAGGAGTGTAATACTAGCCTGCTTGCCGGAAATTATGATATGGCAAAGCGCGGGGGATTTTCCTTCAAGACTTGGCATGTTACCAATCCGGGTAAGGCCCGGGATACGCACAGGGAGCTAAACGGAAAGACAGTACCGTTTTCCGAACCGTTTGTGACGTCCAAGGGAAACAAGCTGATGATGCCTTGTGACCCGGAGTGCAGCGTGGCCGAAGAAACGGTAAATTGCCATTGTTTTCTAACATTTTCATAGTGGTAAGAGGGACTGGGATTTTCACCCGGTCTTTTTTATATTCAATTTTTGCGGAAAGGAGGAAAAAACGTGAAGCACGAAACCAGAGTATTGCAATTCAAAATGGACCAGTACAACGAGGAAGAGGGCGTATTTTCTGGCTACGGCGCAGTGTTTGACAACGTGGATAGCGGCGGGGATATCATAGAGCCGGGGGCGTTTACGAAAACGTTGGCTGAGGGATGGGAACGCGTGAAGATTCTCGCGCTGCATAACGACTGTTGGCTTCCGATCGGGCGCCCAATCGAATTACGCGAGGATGTAAACGGGCTGTGGATCAGTGCCAGGGTATCGGATACTACCATGGGAAGAGACATTAAGGTGCTGCTGAAGGATGGCGTACTAAACGAATTGTCCATTGGATACGACCCTGTAATTTTTGATTACGACGAAAACGGAATCAGGCATTTGCGGGAAGTAAAACTGTGGGAAGTTTCTGTTGTTACCTGGGCCATGAATCCCGAAGCTGTGATAACGGATTACAAGTCCATGCAGGAAACGGCAGAACGGGCGCAGGCCATAAGACAAAATCTGCTGCACGAGCTGAAGGAAGGGCGCAAGATCAGCAATTCGCGGTTGAAGTCCCTGAAAGATGTTAGTAGCGCGATGAAAGAATCAGCCCGAACGATCGACGCTGTGATCCGGGAAGCAAGCGGGGATAGTGGTAAAAAATCAGAAACACGGACTCCAAGCCGCAAGAGAAACACTAAAAACAGACCTATCGAAATTATTTTTTAAGGGAGGACATAGAATGTCGAATTACAGAATTAACCGTAAAGCAGCCAGGGCTAGAACAAGGGGCGCCAAGTCTATGAAGATGGGGGCCGACGATTTGCAGGAGATGGTAAAAGCAGCCGTAAAAGAGGCGCTGGATGAGCAAAAGTCCGACGATGGTACTGACGAAGGGAATAAGGATGAGACGGACGATCTGGCCGAGATTTTGGACGCGGCGGTGGAGGCCGTGAACGAGAAACGTAAGTCCGCAAAGGCGGACGAACTGAACCCGGACGATACGGATGAGTTAATCGAGGCAATCCTGGACGGAGTTGGCACAGAAGATGAGGGCAAATCAGACGACGAGGGGACAGACCTGGAAGATGTGATTAAAGCAGCCTGCGAGGCTGTAAACGAAAAGCGCAAGTCCGCCAAGTCCGAAGAGATCGGGGATGATGTGGTTGAGGACCTCCTGGACGCGGTGGCCGAGGTTATGTCCGACGATACCGCAGATGAGGAGAGCAAGGGCAGAAAGAGCGCCACGAGCACAAGACGCCGGCAGGTAAAATCTGTTTCCCAGAAACAGACCGCCCGGAGGCCCGTACAGCGTAAATACAGCGATATTTATATGAACCGTGGAGGAGATATGAGCAATACCAAAAAGAAAGAGGTACCGCCGGCCATTCAGATTGCCAGGGCCATCAAGTGTATGGATGTTTTTGGCCGTAATGACCCGGAAAAAGCAGCCTACTACGCCAGAAAAAAGTACAACGATCAGGACATGGAGCGGGAATTTAAAGCGCTGGCTGTTACGAATCCTACGGACGGGGGGTATCTGATCCCCGAGGTATATTCGGATCAGATCATCGAATTACTGTACCCCAAGACCGTAATTGTGGAATTAGGGGCACAGAATGTTCCTTTAACCTCGGGCAATTTGAATCTTCCCAAAATGACGGCCGGGGCGCGTGCTACGTGGGGCGGTGAACAGCGTAGAATCAAGACCACGGCCACGAAGTTCGGTAACATTAAGTTATCCGCAAAACGGTTGGAGGCCATCGTTCCTCAGTCCCGAGAATTGCTGATGATGTCCACTTTTTCCGCAGACGCCATGTTTGCGAATGATCTGACCAGACGTATGCAGTTGGGACTTGACTTCGGCGGGCTGTACGGGGCTGGCTCAGAGTTCGAGCCTACCGGAATCGCGAATAATAAAGACGTAGAGCATATTGACGTGTCCAAACTTACCGATCTGCTGGATGATAAGGGATATATCACCGCGGACTTCCCGGTATATGTAAGCTCTAAGGCGTTCGCCAAGAATATCGACGATATCAAGGCGGGTTGGGCTATGAATAGCCTGCTGGAGGGCCTGTTTAAAAACATGAAAACCACTACGGGCGCGTACATCTACCGCGATGAAATGGCGACCGGAAAACTGGGCGGTATTCCGTACAAGGTATCCAACCAGATCCCGACCAGCGCAGACGGCAAGACCGATCTGTTTTTTGGTAACTGGTCTGATCTGCTGATCGGTGATCAGATGGGATTAGAAACGTACACCACACTGGAAGGAACATGGACCGACGAAAATGGCATACAGCACAATGCGTTCGAGGAGAACTTAGCGGCGACACGGGCGCTGATGTATGACGATATCGGCGTACGTCATGCAGAAAGCTTCCTGTACTGCAAGAACATCAAAGTATTTTAAGGAGGAACAGCGATGAAGAGAGAATTATTTGACAGTGTATCGATTGTGCCGGCGGCGGCTGAAAAAGTAGTTGATCGGGAGGGATTTTTATCAGCGGTCTTTGCGGCCAATATGGGGACGTACACGGGAGAGCCCACAGGTGCGACATTCGATATTTTGGTGGAACACTGCGACACAAAGAATGGTACGTTTGAGGCTGTTGCGGACGCTAAGCTGGTACCGTCGGCCACGACTACTGGTGGAAAGGTAGAAGTCGGTTCCGTGAGCAGCGGCGCGGGTGTGCAGATCAGCCTTGATCTTTTGGGGTGCAAACGGTACATCAAAATTACGCCGACGATCACGTTTACGGGCGGAACGTCCCCTGCGGCCGACGACGCAGCGTATGTGCTGGTGCTGGGCGATCCGATTCAGGCGCCGGTAGAAGTATGAAAAAGGAAAAGCGGGAAAATAAAATGATGACCGGCCCGGAAAGCAACAAGGCGGGGGATATCTCCCCCGCCGGTGAAAGAGGTGGTGGCGATGGCGGAAAGAAAAAGCCTGCTGGCCGAAAATGCGCTGACGACGCTGAATGACGTTATGGAATTTATCGGCCAGGCCCCGGCCGATGAGGAGATCCCGGATCAGGTCAAAAACAATTTGGATCGCCTGATCAATGCGGCTTCCAGCTATATCGAAACTATGACAGGCCGCAAATTTGCGCTACAGAACTATGTAGAAAACTGTTATGGCAGCGGATCGCAGGAGCTATGTGTGTGCCAGTACCCGATACGTTCCGTAAATCGAATCACCGACCGGGAAAACCACGCAGACATAGCCCCGTCCTCCTACTCAATTTCTGAATTTGGGAATATCGGGGTTGTTTACCGGGATGAAGGGTGGGCGGCCCGGGGATATGCTTCAGGGCTGGCCGGGGACATCGCAACCAGAAAGCGGTATCTTGTGGTGGATTATACCGCCGGGTACATCTTGCCGAAAGACGCAACGGAGGAGCGGCCTTCTGACTTGCCGTATGATTTACAGTACATTGTCTGGCAGATGGTACAGCAACAATGGAACCTGGCGAATAATGGCGCAAATGGACTATCTGCATTTGCAATTTCCGACGTAAGTTGGACGTTTGACAAGGAGCTGAGCAGCCAGGTGCAGGAGGTCATAGGTAAATACGTGAGGTGGTCTTAGTGGTCCTGACTGATGATATTTCACCCGAGTTGGAGCGGATCAAGAAGGAGCTTACCAAATTGGCGGGCATTAAAATTCATGTGGGTGTACAGGGCAGTGCGGGTTATGGAAAGGATGGAAAAGGTAAGTCCGGGGCCCCGGCTGATCTGCTGACCATCGCAAACGTAAACGAATTTGGGGCAACCATTAAGGCCAAGAACGTCAAAAACCTGGCGATTCCGATATCAAAAAAGGCAATCGGCAAAAGCCCATTGGATTTTCCGGGCCTCTTCTTTCTGCGAACTGATGACAGATTGTTCGGGTGTATCAGTAAAAAACGTAAGGGGGGCCCGCCTAAAAAGAAAAGTTCTCCGTCGGATACAAAGCCTAAGAAGATTGGCCCGAGCGATAAACCGGTTCCGAACAGATCGGACAATATCGAATTTCTTTTCATTCTTATGGAATCAGTTTCCATCCCTGAACGAAGCTTTATCCGGGCAGGGTATGACAACAATAAAGCCGCGATTGAAGCCGTTGCGGGAAAGGCAATCCAAAATATTGTATTTTCAGGTTGGGACGCGGAGACGGCGGCCAATAACATCGGCGCGTCGATCGTGGGTATGATCCAAGAATATATGAATCAGCCTTTTAATTTTAAGGGCAAAAGCAGTATCACACGGTCAACATCCAACTGGCCGGACAATCCGCTGGTGGAAACCGGACGGCTAAGAAATTCGATCAGCTATCGGATCGAAGGAGGAAACTAGGTTGAAGAATTATTGTTTTGGGGGCGCTCAGCCCCAAATCCCCGCGGGGTTGCTGCACGATATGTTCGAGATTCAGTCCGGCGGTACGTTTGACCAGGATAACGGGGGCCAATGGATTCCGGGGACGGACAAGCGCGTGAAATTCAAAGGGGTAGTGCTGCCGGTAAACGACAAGGACCTGATTCGGGATGTTGCCGGAACGTATACGCAGTATAGCGAAAAGATATACACCAACGGCCACTCCCTGCAGATCGGCGCGCGTGTTGAGGACCAGGACGGGAGCCGGTACACTGTGACCCAGGAATTAGGGCATAATTCGTTGCACCCCATGAAGCGGTATCTGGTAGAGAGGAAAGGGGAGGCAGGAAAACGGTGACATACCGGGAATTACGAAATACGATCGTATTAGGATTGCACGCGCATTTACAGATTCCTGTATGCCTCAGCAGCCAGGTCAATCCAGAATCGGAATACCCCTTTGTAGTCTATTCTTCCACGGCCCCGTATATACCGGACGGAGGGTTAGGCCAATACACCCAGTCCAAAACGGAAAATGGTGGCGCCAAGGAAGTGCGCAGGGAGCAGCCAACGTGCACGATGTCATTCACGGTATGCAGCATTGACCGCAGTAACGCCAACGGGTACATACTGGGAGAGGATGAAGCACTGGATTTTGCCGAAAGGGCCCAGGGATGGTTTTTGCATACAGGGTATGACTATATATCCGGTAAGGGAATCACGGTGGTTGACGTGTCAAATGTACAGGAACGGTCATTCCTGCAAGTAGACGAGGAGGCACGCCGGTATGGGTTCGACGTTGTGATCCGATACGTGAGGGAGGATACACGGGATATTGACACAATATCCGGCGTGTCCACGAGTGAGAAAGGAGACTGTTAAACATGAGTAAAGACGTAGTGGTTGTGGTTACGCTGGATGATGTGCCAAAGGCGGTAGATACATTGGACATTCTGCTGATTTCCACGGCCGGAGAAAAGGCATCAAAGACCTATACAGATTTGGATGAGATAAAAAAGGATTGGACAGAATCGAGCAGCATGTATAAAAAGGCGGCTGCACTTTTCAATCAGGGGTCGGCCACTCCCGCCCCTGAGAGTTTAATCCGAAAGGTTACGATAGTAGGGTTTGCAAAACCGACGACGGCCGCGGACCTGGTGGATTCCATCAAGGCATACCAGGAGATCAACAACGATTGGTATGTATTCCTGACCGACCAGACCGACGAGGCATATTTGGGGGAGCTGGGAGCATTTGCGGCAGCCAGTGAGCCGAATGCTGCCGAGCTGTCATCCGGCGCAGAAGATCATCGGAAATTGTATATTGCTCAGACGGACAGCAAGGCGTACGCGACTAAGACAGCACGCACGGTGGTGATATACACGGATAGGCTTGACGATCACGCAGACGCGGCTTGGCTGGGCGCCGTCGGTCCCTGGTATCCTCAGTCCGTAACTTGGAAATTTAAAATGCCGGCGGGAATCTCTGTCCCTACGCTCACAGGATCTGAGGTGACGGCGTTGGAGGAAAGCAACGTGAATTTCGTTACCAGTGAGTACAAGAAAAACTACATTAAAAATGGCACCTGCATGGACGGAGAGTGGATCGACGCAGTGTTGGGCGCCGACTGGATCGCTATGACTATGCGGGAAAAACTGTACGATATTTTCATGAGCAATGCCAATATTCCTTATTCCGATGCCGGATTTACCCTCATCGCTGCCGGTGTGTTTGAGACGTTGGACGCGGCAACCGGATACGCGATTATTGCGGAAAACCCTGATTCGGGCGCGGGAATCTACAACGTGACAGTCCCGAAGCGTTCCGAAGCCACGGATCAGCAGGCAGCTTCCCGTAAAATGCCGGACATTACGTGGGAGGCACAGCTCGGCGGAGCGGTACATGGTGTTAAGGTATCGGGTACGCTGAAAGTATCACTGAGTTAAGGAGGTAGCATAAGTGGAAACAGGCTATGATGTTAGGAAAGTTAATGTGAATGTGGATGGCACAATCCTGACCGGATTCGCGAGTGACGGTGTGATCACGGTTACGAAAAGCGAGGACGCGGTCACGCCCAACGTGGGCTGCCAGGGGGACGTGGTCTATGAGGAAAACGCGAACGAAAGTGGCACGATCGCCGTTACGTTGCAGGCAACGTCTCCGGCGCTGTCCAAACTGCGCAGCCTGGCCGCGAATCGAAAGAAATTTTCGGTATCCGTGTCCGACGCGAATGACGATGATTCCATCAGTATCAGCGCGTCGAATTGCAGAATATTAAAATTGCCGGATCTTGCCAGGGGAAAGAATACCAGCACTGTCACTGTAAACATATTTGTCCCGAACCTTGTTATTCGATGATGGATCGGGTGTGGCCCCAAAGGCCCAAGGGACTAACAGAAAGGAGTTATAGAAAATATATGGCTAAGCAGAAAAAAGTAACGGTCAACGAGGTCGAATTTACCCTTCAGAGCGTATCCCCTATCTGGTATCTGGATCACAACGACGCCTGCGGGATGACTGGCGGGAAAAAGAAAACCGCAAGCTACATGGACGGTCTGTTTAAAAATGTGGTTATCGCGCCCAAGGAAGTATCGAACCAGGGAATTGCATATTTTGAAGCAACGGAGGACATTTCCACCCCGGAGAAGCTGTTGGGCGAAATTGAATTTTTTCTTAGATCACGAGACGGATCTGGAGCAGGCGCAGGGAAGGGCACGGAGGCATAAAGAGTTTTGGACGCTGGTATTTAATACCGGGAAGATTTCATATGCAGAATGGAAGGGTATGGACCTGGCAGAGTACTATGAGGCCCGGGAAGCATACCTGAACTATATGGAAAGCATAAAGGGCAATCAAAATCAGTGATTGCCCTTTTCTGATGGGAGGGATGAAGCTTGGAGGATAAACGGAATTTGACCATGGGGCTGCAATTCTCCCTTGCCGAGTCCATAAATCAACTGTCGGAAATTGAGGATACCATACACAGTATTAAGGCCGGGTTCCAAAAGGCTGAGGAAAGCGCGAATGGATTTGGTAACGAGGCTGCCGGAAGTGCCGGAACGTTGGCGAAGGGGATGGAGGACGCAAGGAAAGAAGCCTCCAGGGTAGTCACATCCATGGACAGGTTATCGGATTCTGGTGATGATGTCCGGGACTCGGCGCGAGACGCCAGGCGTGAATTTGATCGCATGGGAAATGCGGCATCTGAAAATGCCAACGAAGCGAGAAAGGATCTACTGAATGCGAGTAAGGCAGCAGGGTCTTTCCGGGACCGGATAGAGGATACATCAGAATCGGGTGAGAAAGCGTCACAAACTTACCGCCAGATGGGGGCCCAAGCCGGAAGCTTTGGGGAGGCCGCGGTTCAATCGGCCGCCAAGGCCATGAAGGAGACAAATTCTCTTAGCAAGACGGTAAAGGCTGGCCTGCAAGGCGCCTACGGATTTGCCGGAAAACAAGCCGATCAGTTCTACAAAAAGGCTAAAAAGGGGTTCGGTGACGTTGGAACTGCCGTGAAACATCCAATCCAAATGATAAAGGGTAAGCTGTCGGACGCGCTGGAGCACGCGGGGGCGAAAATCGGTAAAGCCGGGGATGAAGCGGACAAAACAGGCGACGATTTGAAAGACATGGGACACGATGGTGAATCCGCAGGTGCCAAGATCAAGGACGCCATGGGTTCGGCGGTTAAATCCTTCTTCGCGATCTCTGCGGCCATAGAGATCGCAAAAGCTGGTTTTGAAGCCGTGAAGAATTTAGGATCAGCGATTAAGAATGCGGGCGTAGAGGCCGAACGGACGGGCGCGAAATTTGAAGCCCTGTTTTCGGATGATAGTGGTGTAGCTGAGTGGGCAGAAAACTATTCAGCCGCGGTCCATCGAAGTAACACTGAGGTGCAAGGCTTCCTGGCGTCTAACAAATCCATGTATCAGCAAATGGGAATCACCGGGGACGCGGCAAATGACCTATCCAAGATCACGACGTCCCTCGCATATGATCTCGGGTCGGCGTTTAAACTGGACGACGCCGAAGCGTTATCGGTTATCCAGGACTATATTAGCGGGAATACAAAAGCCCTTGCCGATTACGGCATACAGATAGACGACACGGTGCTGAAACAAACCGCTATGGCGATGGGGCTTGGCAGCAGCGTTGACGAACTTGACGAGGCAGCGCAAGCCCAGGTGCGGATGAATGCCCTATTGCAAAACAGTACCGGGCTACAGCAGGCGGCGTCAAAGAAACAAGAGGGTTACGCAAACGGTATCAAGAGTCTAAAAGGAATCTGGAACGATTTTCTTACCTCTGCGGGCGAGAAATTCGCGCCGGTGTTTACGTCTTTGACGGACAGCATTTTGACGGCGTGGCCGCAGATCGAACCGGCGTTGCTGGGGCTGGCGGATATGCTGAGCAATGGTTTGGCAGCGGGAATGCCGGTCATAATGGACCTGGCAACCTCAGCGCTCCCTCCCCTCATCCAGACGTTGGGCGAGTTGTTCTCCGCAGCGGAGCCGATCGGCGGCGTGTTGCTGGATCTGGCAACCACAGCGTTGCCTCCCCTCGCTGCTGCGGTTATGCCACTTATTCAGACTTTTGGCTCGTTGGCCCAGACAATTTTACCTCCGCTATCCAGGATTATTGCGAATATCGCAAAAACTGTTGTGCCCCCATTGACTGAAATCCTTAAGTCATTGAGCGAAAATGTAATTGCACCGTTAATGCCCGTCGTTGAAAGCATTGCAGACGCAATTATGCCGGCTTTGGCTGCCGGTCTGAGAGTTATATCTCCACTTCTCAGTGCGATATCACCAGTGCTGAGTGGTATAGCCGAGGTATTGTCGAAGGTGGTAGGGTTCCTTGCCAAAGTTGTAGAATGGGCAGCCGGCGGGCTCGCAAACATTTTAGACAAGATTGCGGGCGTGTTTGGCGGAGGATCAAGCGCTGAATCTTCCGGGGCGGATGTCCCGCACAACGCTGCCGGTACCGAGAATTTCCGCGGTGGGTGGACACACATAAATGAACGCGGTGGGGAGATGGCCTATCTGCCAGCAGGTTCCACTATTATTCCAGCCGACAAGAGTGAACAAATCATCAATAGCAGCCGGCAGCAGAATGTTGCAGTATCGGCCCCGTTCAGCCCCACAGTAACCATTGACATACACGGAAACGTAGACCAGGGAACCATGGAACTAATAACGGATGAAACCAAGCGCGCATTGAGGGAATTGTGGGAGTCCTGGAGCAGCGAAGGTGCGTTAAATATGGCAATTCAGCAGGGAAATGCGTAGGGAGGGAGCGAGATGTCTTATAAGCTTACCGGGAGGAAAACGGGAACCGTACGTTTTACCACGGCGACAGGTACGATAACACAAGAGACACTAACCAAAACAAGCAAGATCACATCGAATGCCATCGAGGGCGGGAGTTCCATTGAAGATCACGTGTATCTGAACCCTGAGCAGATACAGATTTCGGGTGTTGTGGTGAAAAACCACAGCACCTACCGGTCCACGCTGGAGGAAATGTGGAAAAGCCGTGATCTTGTCACATACGTAGGGAAAGTAAGGGTATCCAACTATGTGATCACCAACCTGCAAATCAAGAATGATCCCGGAAATAAAAAGGGGTTCAAGTTTACCGCCACCCTGCAAAAGGCAAATATCGTATCGGGCCAATACGTTGAGATGGGCCAGACAACGCTCATGAGCCAGCAGGATTCAGGAGAACAGACGGCAGCTCCCGCGCAAACGTCAGCCCCCAAAGCGGCAGGGCTGAAAACTACGGTGAGCAAAGAAATAAGCCAAAGTTCCTACGCGGCCTATGTCAATTCATACAATGGCGGGAGCAGTTCAGGGCCGTCCCAACGAAAAGCGGCAAGCTACAACGGAGTTTAGGCACAGGAGGCATTGAATGAACAGCACAGAGGGCATGGGTTTAACCGCTGAGGTAGAATATATCCCGGTCGACACATCAAAAGTACCATATACATTTTCGGTCAAGTTGGAAGATCGTACCTATACTATGACTGTCAAATATAACGACACAGGAGGATTCTTCACGATCGATTTGTCTGTGATGGCGACCGGCGAGGTTTTGTGTTATGGCGATCCTGTCCGGTACGGGCGCCCGATGTTTGGCCCCATCGAGGACGCCAGATATCCCCTCCCGGTCATTGTACCGTACTGTTTGACCGGGGACGTAAACGAAGTGACATTTGAAAATTTTGGGAACGAGGTGCAGTTGTACCTGCACGAGAGGAGGTAGGCCCAATATGGCATTTTTTATTCGGTCTGCAACCCTGCAAATAGGAACCCTTAAATACAACATGAATGACGGATTCTATTTTGAATTTGATGTGCCATTTTATGATTCTGACCAGTTGGTGACAGCCTCCTTCACGATCAACAACCTAAGCCCATCGTCCCGTGCAGGAATACAAAAAAATCAAGTTGTCATACTCAACGCAGGGTACGAGGACGATATGGGCGTACTATTTGTCGGGCAGGTTGCGAGCTGTAGTCACAAGCAGAGCGGTGTAGAATGGCAGACTAAAATTACGGCCACCGCTGCCCTTGATCAGTGGCTAAATACGCAGATCAACAAAACCTATGCCGAAAATAGCAAGGCTGAGGACATTGTGCGGGATTTGCTGAATATTTTCGGATTGGAAATTGGTGTATTTCAGTTGGTAGAGAATGTGGCATACCCCCGTGGCCGGGTATGCTGCGGAAAGCTAAAAGACATCCTAACCGAAATTGTGACGAACGAATGCAAATCCCGGTTACTCATCCGGGCGAATCAGGTGATTATCAATAACCCGGCTGACGGCGTTACCAAGGGCTATCTGCTAACCCCGGATAGCGGGCTTTTGATGTCCTCCGATGATTCCGATTCTACAAACGTGTCCTCCCCCCTAACCAGCGGGGCGACACAAGAGGAAAAGGCGGAGGAGGAAAAAACGTGGAAACGTCAATGCCTGCTGAACTATCGGTTAGGCCCTGGGGACCAAATACAAATACAGTCCCGTGATTTGACAGGCAAATTTCTGGTTACGAGCGGGAAGCATAAGGGGACGCCAACCGGGTCGTGGATTACAGAAATTGAATTTAAAATATCAGCATAGGGGGCGAGGTAATTGCGTAAATCTGCCGATTTAGCAAATGTGGAAGCAAATGAGCGTAGGATAGGCCAGAAAATTAAAGTGGCGGATTTGGTGGCGGTTACGGCCTATAATGCGGGGAAGTCTACGGTAGACGTTAAACCGCTGGTCAAGCGGGAACTGGCGGGGGCCTACGTGTCCCCACCGCCGGTACTGGGAGTCAAGGTCGCATATATTCCGCTGGAGATCGAAGTGGACGGAAAGAAAGCAAGTGTAAAGCCGGATATCAATCCTGGGGATATCGGGGTAGTGGTGTATCTGGATTTTGACAGTGACGCCGCTGCAAAGACCGGATCAGAAAGCCAGCCAGGGTCAAGCAGGCTTCACTCCGGCGACGACGCGGTTTTTGTGGGCGTGATTGCTCCAGGGTAAGGGGGACGAATATGGAAAATACGGCGTGGGTGATAGACCCTGAAACACATGATTTAGTATTTGATGAATCCGGTATTTTACAGGTGGCCGAGGGAAACGAGGCAACCGCCCAGAACATACGTCTCGCGCTCGAAGCGTTTCAGGGGGATTTTCCGCTGGCGCCAAGCCATGGGGCCGACTACAGTCAAATCCTGGGGCAGCCATTCGATGAGGATACCGCGGACGAAGTGATCCGGGAAGCTGCATTTCAGGAGCCCCGGCTAACCGGCATTGGGAAGTTAAGTGTGGCGGAGACAACGGGCCGGGGAATCAAAATCGAATTTTCCGGGGAGTTGAATGACGGGGCACCGGTCAATATGGAGGTGAAAGTCGGTGAATGATTGGGGATTGACAGATAAGGGATTTAACCGTCCAACCTATACGGTTTTGCTGAATGCATTGGAGTACAAGGCCCGGGAGCTGATGGGGGAAGAAATTGATTTGACCGTAAGATCCCCGCTAGGCCTATTCCTGCGCATTATAGCATGGGTATGGAGTATCCTGTGGTCCTGCCTGGAAGATGTGTATAATAGCCATTTTGTGGACACGGCAGTTGGAAACAGCCTGTATAACCTGGGGAGAAGCGTTGGTATGCAGCTACTCAGCGAAGGAAAGGCGTCGGGGTATATCACCATAACCGGGTCTGCCGGGACCATTGTTCCTGCCGGCTTTCTGGTGGCGACGCATGGCGGTTTACAGTATACGGTAATGTCGTCGGTGACTATTCAGGATGAGGGGTCCGCACTGGCATTGGTAAAAGCAGTGGAAACGGGGCCGGAATATAACACGGACGCTGGTACGATTCAGGTGATTGTAAACCCGTCCGCTGTATCTGGCGTAGAATCAATTACCAATGCCGCCGAGATTACAGGAGGGCGCATAAAGGAAACGGACGCGGAGTTTCGGGCCCGCTATTATGAATCTGTTGACTATTCCGGCGGGGTCAATGCGGACGCGCTGCAAGCGGCGCTGATGAATGATGTAGAGGGCGTGTCAAGTGCATACGTGTATGAGAATGACACGGATGAACGTAATAGCACATATAATTTGCCAGCGCATAGCCTGGAAGCGGTGGTGTACGGGGGATTGGATGAAGAGATCGCGCGGGCGATCTATACGCGCAAGGCCGGGGGGATTCAGACTGTGGGCAGTACGACCGTCAATGTGGTTACGGCATCCGGTCAACAACTCCCAATTCATTTTTCACGACCGACCGCGAAGAAAGTCTATATTCGTGTATCTGCCCTGCGGACCAGTGAAGAGTTTTCCGGGGATACAGCCATCCGCCAAGCGCTGATTGATTATATCGGCGGAAACACATCGGGGGGTTTGAGCATTGGGGTAGATGTCGTATATATTAAACTTCCCGGGATTCTTACGGCGCTTCCAGGGGTGGAAGATTTTGATCTGGAGATCGGAACCGACGGGGCAAACTATTCTAAATCCAATATTTCGATTGGGTATAGAGAAAAGGCGGTTACAGATACCACATCAATCAGCGTTGGCATGGCGGGAGGTTAATGCGTATGAGCTTTGCGACACAAATGTTAGATATGCTTACCAGCGCGTACGCTCGGACGGATATTCGTAAAATCGAAAAATTGGAGCCCCCAGAAACATATATTGGGAAGTTGTTTTCTATTGTGGGGTGGGGGTTTGACGTTTTCCACGATCAGGCCGAAAAGGTCCGTCTGTGGGATAGCGTCGATAAAATGCGTGGCGCTACCCTGGACAGTTTCGGGGGAAATTATGGCGTCACACGGGGCCAAGCAAGCGATGAAATGTACCGAGTAATGATAAAGGTCAAAATACTCGCCATGCTGGCGGCCGGGAATCTGGATACATTGATCCTATCAGCGGCAAGTCTTTTCGGTGTAGACGCGGAGGATGTTAGGTGCGAAGAGATATACCCGGCTAAAGTGTATCTATACATCGACGAGGATAGACTGGATGAGGACCATAAAAACGTGGCCGATATCATCGCGGGATTAATGTCGAGAATCAAGTCCGGGGGCGTAGGAATCAGGATATTTTACCGCACCTACAGCCAGCACAGAACGAAATTGTATGCCGGTATTTCTTCCAGCATGGCGACATTTCTTGATGTTCCGCCGGCCCCGATCAACAAAAAATCTGTCAAGCAAGTAGAATTAGGGACGGGAGTCGGCACGCTGGTGTGCGTGACCATAGCGTACCCGGCAAGTCGATAGGAGGTTTATGATGGCAGGAACAGTATTGACCAACAAGGGGTTATCCCTGATTACGAAATTAGTAGCGGCACAGGCTACATTGTCATTCTCGCGTGTCGCCGTGGGGACTGGAAGCGTACCATCCGGGTACGATCCGCAGAATATGACGGACCTTAGCGCCTATAAAATGGACGCTACGATTGAATCCTACGGTGTTAGCGCAGACCAGGCAGACGTAGCCTATTTGGTGGCGCAGATCAGCTCCGTCGGTGTGACGGCGGGATTCGCCGTCACTGAAGCCGGAGTGTATGCTACCGATCCCGACGATGGAGAAATTTTATATGCCTATCTTGATCTGACCAGCGATCCGCAGTACATCTATGCGTCAACGGACGCGATCAGTAAATTTGCGGAAATTACATTCAACGTATTGATCGGATCAGTTTCTAGCGTAACGGCCATCGTATCTCCGGGGGCGCTGGTCAAAAAGTCGGATTTCGAGGCGCTGGATACCCGCGTAAACAGTCTTGAATCGCCAGAATACGATGATTCGGGAACGGTTGCCGGAATTAACAGCTTCCCCGATTTTCTGGGGAAGCTGGTTAGCGGGACGAGCATTTTTTCATTTTTTAGCAACCTGAAAGCCGGGTTTAAATTCGTACTCCACGCGGGGCAGTTAGTCAACAACGGGCTGTGCAACGAACCCGGAAAATACCCGTTGGACGCGGCCTATGGTAAGACGTTGCGTGATGACCTTGAT
>JAGZSY010000051.1 GCA_018380885.1 Enterocloster asparagiformis | reverse complement strand
CTTTAGTAGTGTAATTATTTATTCGCATACTTAATTATACCACGGATGGCGGACTCTTCGGAGCCCGCTTTTCTGTTTTTTGATGCAGAAAAGGAGCCGTTGCTCCAGTAGATTATTTATCTACTTTTGCAACAGCCCCTTTGGTCCGCATTTTCCCACCGCGGCCGCCTAAGCGGCATTGTTGCCAAAAAACATGTCGCCGCACTCCTGACCGGGAAAACCCGCCCCGCCCGGGCGCTGGGGATTGCAGGGAGTTAGGTGAAAAAGATTTTAAAAGATAAAAAACGCCTGGCGGCTGGGGACTTTTTGAGGGGTCCGGGCCGGCGGGCGTTTTTGGGGTGGGGATGATTTAAGGGGTTAGTTTTATTTTAGTTGTACCATATTGTCTTTGATTTTGAATTTGCCGAAGCTGCGGATGAAGCTGGAGATTCGGCTGAAGCCGTATTGCTTGACGTCGAAGGACGGGCAGGCTTTTTTTAGTTCGTCGTGTACGATGCTTAGGTTGTCCACGTGGCCGCCGAAGCCCTGGATGATGCGGACCAGCTCCTGCTCGATCTCGGCTTTGGAGATGCTGGCGCTCTTCTCCTGGACAAAGTAGCCGCCGTGGAGCTTGACCAGCTGAAATTCGCTGTTGTTCAGGCTTTCCAGGAAGGTGGAGAGCTTGGAGTAGCCGTAGTTGCGCACGTCGAAATCGGAGAAGCGCTTGGACAGGAAGTTGCCTACCCGGGCCAGGCCGATGGGCTGGTTGACGCCGTTGTTCTCCATCAGCAGCTTGGAAATGGCCTTCTGGATTTCGTCGATGCTGGTGATGGTTTTCTGGATGGCCGCGATGTTGGCCGGGTCCTCCTTGATGGTGACCACCGGGCCCCGTCCTTTGACGTTCTCAACGACCTCGGAGGCGTCCTCGGAGGAGATGATCTCCAGGAGCTTGAAGGTGTCGCAGGCGGTGCGGAAGGGCTTGGGCGTTTTCTGCTCCCCGATGCCCATGACGAACATGCCCGACTCGCGCAGGCGCTGAGCCAGCTTGGTGAAGTCAGAGTCGCTGCTCACCAGGCAGAAGCCGTCCACATTTCCCGAGTAGAGGATGTCCATGGCGTCGATGATCATGGCGGAATCCGTGGCGTTCTTGCCGGTGGTGTAGCTGTACTGTTGGATGGGATTTACCGACCAGTCCAGGAGCACGGTTTTCCAGCTTTTCTTTTCAATGTCCGTCCAATCGCCGTAAATGCGCTTGTAGGTGGCGATTCCCTGGTCGGAGACTTCATCAAGAATATATTTGATATACTTTGGTGATACGTTGTCAGCGTCGATTAATACTGCAAATCTGCGGTCGTTCTGTTCCATAATTTTGTGTTCTCTCTTCTATAAATTTGAATGTTTGGAAAAATTTTCATCTATAGACAGTGTAACACATCCGGAACCTGCCAGCAAGGAAAAAGAACATCAGCTCAGATAAGATTTCATGGTTTTCAGCGCATTTTTCTCCAAACGGCTGACCTGGGCCTGGCTGATGTGGATTTCCTCGGCCACCTCGGTCTGCGTTTTTCCCTCAAAGAAACGCAGGTCGATGATGTGACGTTCCCGCTCGGGCAGACGCTTCATGGCCTCGCCCAGGGACAGGTCCTCCACCCAGTTTTCCTCCAGATTCTTCTTGTCGCTGATCTGGTCCATCACGTAGAGCGGGTCCCCTCCGTCCGTGTACACCGGCTCGTACAAACTCACCGGGGTCTGGATGGCGTCCAGGGCGTAAGTGATGTCCTCCTTGGACACGCCGATCTCCTGGGCGATCTCGGTCAGGGTGGGCTCCTTGGAGTTGAGCCGGGTGAGCTGCTCCCTGGCGTAGATGGCCTTGTAGGCCGTGTCGCGCAGGGAACGGCTCACCCGGATGGAATTGTTGTCTCTCAGATACCGTCTGACCTCCCCCAGTATCATGGGAACCGCATAGGTGGAAAATTTCACATTCTGGGTGATGTCGAAATTGTCGATGGCCTTGATCAGACCGATGCAGCCGATCTGAAACAGGTCGTCGATGTTTTCCTGATTGCCGGAAAAACGCTGGATCACGCTCAACACCAGGCGCAGGTTCCCTTTGATGTACTGCTCCCTGGCTTCTTTGTCGCCGTCCAAGATCCGCTTGAACAGCACCTCTTTCTCTTCGTTGCTTAACAATGGCAGCTTGGCGGTATTTACGCCGCATATTTCCACTTTGTAACCCGACATGATCCTTACCTCCGCTGTTGCGATACTGGCCGCGCGGCGAAAAAAATCACAGCCGTGCGGGCCGGTTGCTATAACGGAATGATGTACGGATTGAAATGGTTTTATACGGCGGGAGGCCAGAAAAACTTTTCCAGTAATTTGCAAAAATAAAAAGAACCCGCAATTTTCAGGGCTTGCGGGCTCTTTGAAAAAATTGGAAATTTTTAACTGAACTGTCCGGGAACGGCCGGGACGCGGGGATAAAAGCTGCGTCTGACCGGCTGGTGGGCGGCCTTTGGCACCTGATTTCCCGGCGCGGGGACCTGCGGGGCTTCCGGCAGAGACAAATGTTACCTGTTTTTCTGATACAGGATCAACAGCCCCTTGAGCAGCAGGGCGTCGTCGCAGATGATCTTGTGGCGGCACATGGGGGTGATGAAGCGGGCGAGACCGCCGGTGGCGACCACGGTGGCCGGCTGTCCCAGCTCCCGATCCATGCGGTCGATGATCCCGTCGATCATGTCCACGTTGCCGTAAATGATCCCGGCGCGCATGCAGTCGATGGTGTTCTTGCCGATGACCCGGTCCGGCACCTCCAGGCTGATGTAGGGCAGCTGGGCGGTCTTGGAGCTCAAGGAATCCAGGGAGACCTTGAGGCCGGGCATGATGATGCCTCCGATGTAATTGCGGTTTTTGTCCACCACGCACATGGTGGTGGCGGTGCCCATGTCGATGACAATGAGGGGCAGGGGATGATCATGGCTGGCGGCCACCGCGTCCACGATCTGGTCGCTGCCCACGGATTTGGGGTTGTCCATCAGAATATTCATGCCGGTTTTCATGCCCGAGCCCACCAGGAGCGGGCGGATTCCCGTCACCTTCTCCACCGCGGTGAGGATCACGGAATTTAGGGGCGGCACCACGGAGGACAGGATGGCGCCCTCGATGTCCGAAACGTCGATGCCGCACATTTCCAGAATGTTTTTGAAGCTGACGGCGTACTCCGTGGCGGTGCGGCCCTGGTCCGTGGTGATGCGCTCGATGAAGTAGGTCTGCTTCTCGTCGATGCCGCCGATTACGGTGTTGGTGTTGCCCATATCTATGGCTAAAATCATGAGGGAACTCCTTTCAATGACTGAAGAATTATGATATCATGATGATTGTAGCATAGATGGATATTTGATACAACAAAAATGCATTAGGAGGACTGGAAATGTTAAAGGATAAAACGGTGCTTTTAGGCGTGACCGGAAGCATCGCCGCCTATAAAATCGCTTCCCTGGCCAGCATGCTGGTGAAGCAGGGGGCCAGGGTTCAGGTATTGATGACCCGCAACGCCACCAACTTTATCAACCCCATCACCTTTGAGACCCTGACCGGGCGCAAATGTCTGGTGGACACCTTTGACCGGAACTTTGAGTTCAGCGTGGAGCACGTTTCCATCGCCAAGCAGGCGGACGTGGTGATGATCGCCCCGGCTTCCGCCAACGTGATCGCCAAGCTGGCCCACGGGCTTGCGGACGACATGCTGACCACCACGGTGCTGGCCTGCCGCTGCAAAAAAATCATCGCGCCGGCCATGAACACCAACATGTACGAGAATCCCATTGTCCAGGACAACCTGGAGGTATGCCGCAGTTACGGCATGGAGGTGATCGCGCCGGCCACCGGGTATCTGGCCTGCGGGGACACGGGCGCCGGGAAGATGCCGGAGCCGGAGACCTTGTTCGAATACATTGTGCGGGAGATCGGGTTTGAGAAGGATCTGGCGGGCAAAAGGGTGCTGGTCACCGCGGGACCTACCAGGGAATCCGTGGATCCGGTGCGCTTTATCACCAACCGCTCCACCGGCAAGATGGGCTACGCTGTGGCCAGGGCAGCGGCTTACCGCGGGGCCGTGGTGACCCTTGTCACAGGCCCGGTGAACTTAAAGCCGCCCATGTTTGCGGAGGTGGTGCAGGTGGAGAGCGCCCGGGACATGTTCCGGGCGGTGACAGAGCGCAGCGGGCAGATGGACGTGATCGTCAAGGCCGCGGCGGTGGCGGATTACCGCCCCCGGACCGTGGGGACGGAGAAGATCAAGAAATCCGACGGGGATATGTCCATCGCCCTGGAGCGCACGGACGACATACTGGGCTGGCTGGGAAGCCACCGAAGAGAGGGCCAGATTCTCTGCGGCTTTTCCATGGAAACCCAGAATATGCTGGAGAACTCCGCCGCCAAGCTGGAGAAAAAGCACGTGGACATGATCGTGGCCAACAATCTGAAGGTTGCCGGGGCGGGCTTCGGCACGGACACCAACGTGGTGACGCTGATCACAAGGGACGGGGCGCAGGAGCTGCCCATTCTGTCCAAGGACCAGGTGGCGCACAGGATTTTGGACCGGCTTCTGGAGCTGGGGAGGTAGGGAATGGAGATGACCGGACAGGCTGCTCTTTTCAAAGCGGTCCTGATTGACGACGATCTGCTGATGCTGGAGGACCTGGAGAGCCTGGTGGACTGGGCCGGGTACGGGTTCCGGGTGGTCGCGACCTTTGGCAACGGCTTTACCGCCCTGGAGCAGATGGAACGGCTGCGCCCGGATTTCATCATCACGGATATCCGTATGCCCAGGATGGACGGCCTCAGCTTTGTGGCCCGGGTGCGGGAGATTCTGCCCGAGGCCAGAATCCTCCTTCTGACTGCCTACTCGGATTTCGACTATGCCAAGAAGGCTATAGAGCTGGGGGTGTCCAATTATCTCCTGAAAAATGAATTAAACCGCCAGACCCTGGCGGGGGAGCTGGAGAAGATCGGGGCCGAGATGGCCCGGCGCCGGAATATGACGCTGATCATGATGCAGAAGGTGCTGAAGCGCTTTCTGTACGATCAGGCGGACGGCGAGGCCAGGGAGCGCCTGGAGCGGGGGCTTAAGGAGGGCACTGTCCGGGCCTGCGGCTTTATGATGGTCCAGGCGCGCCCGATCCTGGAGTTCCCGGACGAGCAGGTGGACACGGAGGACTTAAGCTGCAGCTGCCATGAGATCGATACGGCGCTGAGCGATGGAAACTTCGGCGCCGCGCTGCGGCGGGAGGAGGGGCTGTCGCTGCTGTGCGCCACGTACACGGAGCGGGAGGTGGCGGTGCTGGTGTGCTCCGCGGACCGGCCGGTTTCAGATCGCGCGGCCATGGAGCTGATGGGCCGGGCTGCCCGGGCGGCCCATGGGCAGATACGGCGGCAGCGGGGCGGCCAGGCCACCGTCCTCTACAGCGCCAAAATGGGCGCGGATTTGAACTGGGTCCATGAGACGTTCCGCTTTCTGAGCGAGGTGTTTCCCTACATGGCCTTTGACGGGGAGGGAAGGATACGGGAGGCCGGCGAGCTGACGGACCGGATCCGGGAGGAACCCTTTGGGCAGGAAGAAAGGGAATTGCTTCACCGGCTCAGCGTGTCCGGTACAGCCGGGGAGCTGATCGGGCAGACAAGGGAGCTGGAGGCGCAGCTTGGGCGGCAGTACAGCCTCAGGCGGCTGCGCGCTGCCATGGAATGGATGCGGGACGTGCTGGCGCGGCTGGGCAGGGACAATCTGTGCCCTCAGCGGCTGCTGGATGAATTTTATGAGGAACTGCCCCAGATCTGCTCCTGCGGCGGTCTATTTTTATTGTTCAGGGAATTTTTGGAAAAAATGTCGCGGCTTGACGGGGAGCGCTACAGCCAGCGGATTTGCAGGACGCTGAAGTTTATCCATGAAAATTACGGCAGGGATATATCGGTGCAGGACGCGGCCGAGGTCCTGGGCCTGAACGGGGAATATCTGAACAAGCTGTTTAAAAAAGAGGTAAATCAGAGTTTCTCCCGGTATCTGACCGGATTTCGGATGAACCGGGCCCGGGAAATACTGGAGAGCGGGGAGTGCAATGTGAACGAGGCGGCGGCCAAGGTGGGCTACAAGAGCAGCCAGTATTTCAGCATCACCTTCCGCCAATACATGGGGTATCCGCCGTCGGAAGCGGCCCGGCACAGGGGGAGTTAAGTGTACCAGTCCATACAGAAGAAAATCGGCGCTGGGATCGCGGTCATCATACTGGTTATGACCGCAATCGGTTCCCTGTTCGCCTATTCCTACGCGTACAACAACCAGTACAGCCAGAGACAGAAGCTGGATGAGCGGGCTCTGGACCAGTATGTGAACGAATTTCAGACCACCTTCCGCGACGTGCAGATGCTGTCCCAGAACGTGGCCGCCAGCCAGGAGATCAGAAATTTCCTGGCAGCGGAGGAACACGACTATTTCGCGGTGACGGACGCGGTGCAGCGGATTAAGAGCATTATCAACCTGCGGGTGTACGTCAACAACGCCGTGCTTTTGCAGGGCGGTCAGGTGTATTGGACCTACAGCCCCTTTGAGGACTATATGAAGGAGCGCCTGAAGGAGCCCTGGTACGCCCAACTGAGGGACAAGAACGAGACCTTCAGCGCGGTTCACGCCTGCGGCTATCCCAGGGACAGCCGCTTTATCACCTATATCCTGAGAATCAACGGTCACGGCGGGGACGGCCGGGAGGCGGGCCAGGTGCTGCTCAACATCAATGTCCAGCATTTCAAGGACATTTTAGAGCGGGGCGTGGAAGCTGAGACGGAGTACTTTTTCGTCGACACCAGGAGCGGAGAGGCGGTTCTCAGCCGGGGCGATATACAGCGCCTGCCGGCACTGATGGCAAAGGTGGGGGAGCATCCGCGGGAGGGGGAGAACGGCACTGTGTTTTATCCCAGCGACGGGGGCTATTTTGCCTGGCGCACCCTGGCGGGCAGTCCCTTTGGCATCGGAATCTACACCTCCAGGCAGCAGCTGAGGCAGTATGCGGAGCCGTTGAGGCATTTTTTTGCCGTGTACTCCGCAGCCACGGTGGCGGCGGTGCTGCTGCTGACCTGCATGCTGGTGCACCAGTTCCTGAAGCCTGCCTCCCTGCTCTCCAGGGCCATGCTGGATTTTTCAAAGGGTAAAAAGACGCGGCTGGATATCCGCACAGGGGACGAGTTCCAGGTGCTCAGCCGCCAGTTCAACAACATGGCGGACAGCATAGAGGAATCCATAACCCGCAGGATTCACGATGAAAAGGTGAACAAGAAGCTGAAATTCGATATGCTGATGTCAAAGATCCATCCGCATTTTCTCTACAATACCTTAAATTCCGTGATCTACCTGGCCAGGCGGGAGGGGAACGGGGACATTGAAAAGATGGTTCAGTCCCTGATCCTGATTCTCCAGGACGGCATGGCCGCCTACTCGGGCCGCATCGACGATCCGCTGTCCGTAGAGCTGTCCGTGGTTTCTGCCTACTGCGTGATCCAGAGCTACCGCTACAAGGACAGGTTCCAGCTGATGCTCCACGTGCCCCAGGAGCTTCTGGGCGCGTACATACCAAAAAATATTCTGCAGCCCGTGGTGGAGAATGCCATCTACCACGGCATCGCGCCTTTGGAAGAGCCGGGGACGGTGGAAATACTGGTGGAGCGGGAGGAGGAGATGCTGCGGATTTGCGTCGCGGACTCCGGCGTGGGTATGGACGAGGAGACCCTGGACGCGGCTAAACAGTCCATGGGCGAGACCTCCGGCGGCGTACATTCCATCGGGATGAAGAGCATCCGGGAGCGGCTGGAATACCTGTACCAGGACCGTTATGTATTTGAAATTTACAGTGAAAAGGGAAAGGGCACCACCGTGCTGATCTGCCTTCCCTACAACACAGCCCCGGTCCTGATACCTGCGGACCAGGTGGATTTGTACGAGGGGGAATAGTTATGTGGAAGAGGACAACAGCGGCGCTGTGCCTGATTGTGCTGGTCTACAGCGGTGTGCTCCTGAGCTTTGTGCGCGCTCAGGAGCGGGAAGGGCGCAGCGCGGACGGCAAAGGCCAGCCCGAGGTTATCACGATCTGGTACTGGGACGACTCGATGGTGGAGATTTTCGACCGCTATGTGGCGGACACCGGGAAGAACGTGCGGTTAAATTACATCAATGTCTCCATCTCTGATTACGCCAGACAGTTAAAGAGCGCCATAGACATCTCCAATGAGCTGCCGGATGTCTGCCTGCTTCAGGACTACTATGCGGGCAATTTTTTGGATATTCCCGTGTGGGAGGATTTGAGCCGGGAGCCCTACGGGTTGGACTTATCGCTGTTCCCCGAGAGCTGCGCGCCCTACGTGCGCTCGGAGTCCGGCCGCCTGGTGGCGGTGCCCTATAATCTGGACGCGGCCGGTCTGGCCTACAGGGCGGGGGGCATGAAGGAAGTGTTCGGCGTGGACACGCCCGGGGAGGCCATGGCGCTGTTCCCAACCTGGGACGCGGTGATTGAGCGGGGGCTGGAGCAGAAGGCGGCGGGGAAGGAGTTCATGCTCTTTAACTGCTTAGGGGACGTGGGCTCCATGATGTTCAACCAGACCGACCAGCCCTATGTGCGAAACCGGCGCATGGTGCGGCCGGAGCGGTTCCTGCAATATTTCCGCGACCTCAGCCGCCTCTACCGGACCGGCCTGGTGGGGAGCACCTCCCAGGTGTCCATGGAGTGGTCTGAGGATTATCGCGACGATTCCTATATCATGGCCCCGTGGAGCCTGTGGATTTCCCAGTATGAGGCGTTTTCCGTCAACTCCAAGGAGGATTGGGTGCTGATCAGCCCTCCGGGCGGCAGCTTCAAATGGGGCGGGCTGGTGTGCTGTATCCCGTCCTCCAGCACCCACAAGGAGGCGGCCTGGGAGTTTGTGCATTATCTGACCCAGACCGGGGAGGGGGCTGAGGCCAACCGGGAGGCCAAATGCAGGCAGTTGATCTACTACCAGTACCAAAACGGCGATCCCTCCTACAAGCATTTGAATATCCAGGGCTTCGGCAGCCAGGACGTGGGGGGATATTTTACCGACTGCCTGATGCCGGGGCGGTATGAGCGGCCCCTCTCGCCCTACGACCTGGAGCTGGACGAGATTTACCATCTGGCGGTGGACGCTATTATCCACCAGCCGGATCTGACCCCGGAGGAAATATACGGTCATTTCCTGGAGATGCTTGAGATAGCGGCCCCCGGCCTGGTGATCCCGCAGGCGCCATGACAAGTGAATATCCGGTTTTTTAACAAAAAATCCACTTTTTCGTATATAGAGAAAAGGTGGATTTTTTTATAATAACTGTGTAAAGAAAATCTGACATACAGGAGGGGGAAATGTTTAAAAAAACGGTTGTAGTTGACGACACCGGGATGAACGGCTGGGCCAGAGCGCGGCTGGGGGAGTTGTCGGAGAAGGTGGTATTCTACGATGACTTTCCCACAGACCCGGCGGTGATCTGCGAGCGCATAGGGGATGCGGACTGCCTTATGGTATCCTACTGCACCCCGATTACCAGGGAAATTCTGGAAAAATGTCCCAACCTTGTGTACGTGGGCATGTGCTGCACCCTGTACAGCGAAGCCAGCGCAAATGTGGACATCGCCTGCTGCCGGGAGCGGAATATCACGGTGACCGGGATCACAGATTATGGCGACGGGGGCGTGATCGAGTTTGCCGTGGCCTCCCTGGTCTGGCTCCTGCACGGCTTTGGAAAACAGCAGTGGCGGCAGCGGCCCAACGAGCTGTACGGCCAGAAAATCGGCGTAGTGGGGCTGGGCAACACGGGCTTCAAGCTGGCGAAGGTTTTAAAGCTCATGGAGGCGGAGGTCTATTATTCCGACCTGAGGCGGAATGAGGCGGCGGAGGCTATGGGGGTAAAGTATCTGCCCCTGGATGAGCTTTTGGGGACCGTGGACATTCTTTCCACCCAGCTGCCCAAGAACACCCGGCTGATCGGGGAGCGGGAGTTTGAGCTGTTCGGACAGGGAAAGATTTTCCTGAACACGTCCATCGGGCCCACCTTTGACGAGGAGGCCATGGAGCGTTGGCTGCAGAAGCCCGGCAATTACTATATCTGTGAGGAAGTGGGCGTGGGAGACACGGCGGAGCGCTTCAAACAGTACGATCATTTTATCTACATCGACAAATGCGCGGGAAGTTCGGAGCAGTGCACCCTGAGGCTGTCCCAAAAGTCCATTGAAAATGTGGAGCATTTCCTGGCGAAGAGAGGAGCAGGTCATGAATAGTCTGGTAGAACGTTTTTTGCGGTATGTGGCCATTGACACCCAGTCCCGCCCCGGGACCGGCACGTTTCCCAGCACGGAGAAGCAGAAGGATTTGGGAAATCTGCTGGTGCGGGAATTGCACCAGATGGGCGTGTCCGACGCGGCCATGGACGAGTACGGGACGGTTTACGCGTCCATTCCCTCCAACAGCGGCGAGGGGATACCGGCCATCGGCTTTACGGCCCACATGGACACCGCGCCGGATTTGCCCGGCTGCAACGTGAAGCCGCGGATTATTGAGAATTACGACGGGACGGATATTGTGCTGAACGAGGAGCAGAACATTATCTTTTCCGTGGAGCAGTTCCCCAGGCTGAAGGTTTACCAGGGCAAGGATCTGATCGTTGGGGACGGGACCACCCTGCTGGGCGCGGACGACAAGAGCGGCGTGGCGGTGATCATGGAGATGGCCCGCAGGCTGACAGAAGATCCGCAGATTCGCCACGGGGACGTCAAGCTCTGCTTTACCTGCGACGAGGAGATCGGAAACAGCACCAAGCATTTTGATCTGGAAAAATTCAACTGCGATTTTGCCTACTCCATGGACGGCGGGGAGCTGGGGGAATTTTACTACGACAATTTTAACTGCGGCATCGTCCAGGTGACTGTGAAGGGCCGGGTGGCCCACACCGGCTACGCCTGGCACAGGCTGGTCAATTCCATGGAGGTGGCCATGGAGCTGCACAGCCTGCTGGATCCCCTGGCGGTTCCGGCCGGAACCAGGGACCGGGAGGGCTTCACCCATCTGGCGGAGATAAAGGGGGACGTGGGAACCACCCAGATGCGCTATCTGGTGCGGGACCACGAGCTCAGCCTCTTTGAGAAGAAGAAGGACGACCTGCGCCGCATCGCCGGGTTCCTCAACGACAAATACGGCCAGGGCACGGTGGAGCTTGCGTTTGAGGACGTGATGTACAACATGCGCGACAAGATTTTAAAGACGCCCTTTATCATTGAAAACGCGGTGAAGTGTATGGAGGAGCTGGGGATTGAGCCGGTGATCATCCCGGTGAGAGGGGGAGTGGACGGCGCTGAGATCACGTTCAAGGGCCTGCCCTGCCCCAACCTGTTCACAGGCGGTGACAACTGTCATACCATCTACGAGTATACGTGCATCCAGTCCATGGAAAAGTCATACGAATTGCTGGTGAAACTCTGCGAGAGCTGTCTGAGTATACAGCGGGAGCGGAAGTGAGCCGCAGCAGGAGGAGGATAAAAATATGAGTGAAAAGCATGATGTAGGCTATAAACAGGTGCTGACCAGGAAAGACTTATTCGGCATCGCGGTGGGAATGATCATCGGAGCGGGCGTAATGACCCTGACCGGAATCGGCATCGGCCGGACCGGCCGCTCGGTGTGCATCTCGTACCTGATCGCAACATTTTTCGCGCTGTTCTTCGCAGTGCCCAGCATTTTAAGCTCCAGCATCGCCCGGTTTAAGGGCGGCAACTACACGGTCTGGTCCATGTTTGTGGGTGAGAAATGGGCGGGCGCCTGGGTGATCGTTTACTTCCTGGGAGAGATGTGTATCTGTATGTACGCCCTGTCCTTTGCGGAGTATTTCCAGGCGCTGTTTCCGGGGGCGAACCAGCGGGTGGTGGCCGTGGTGATCGCAACCTTCTTCTTTGTGGTCAATTTCTTCGGAATCAATATTATGGCAAAGGTTGAGAACGTGCTGACCGTGGCCCTGGTGGGAGCCATCATACTGTTTATCGTGTGCGGTATGCCCCACGTGGACTTCAGCACTTACTTTACCAACCCGGGCTTTACCACCCACGGCGTGATCGGAATCTTTGCCGGCGGCGCGTTCTTAAACTACGCGGTGCTGGGCGCCTCGGAGCTGATCTCCTTCTCAGGCGAGTGCAAAAATCCCAAGAAGGATATCCCCACCACCATCATTATCTCCACGGCCTTTGTGGCGCTGATGTTCGCGCTGCTGTCCATCGTGGCCGCAGGTGTTCTGCCTGTGGAGCAGGTGATCGGCAAGCCGCTTACCCTGGTGGCAAATGAGATTTTCAACCGTCCGATGTTTGTGTTCTTCATCGTGGCAGGCGCTCTGGGCGCAACGGCGACCACCCTGAATGTTACGGTGGCCTACATAACCAAGCCCCTTGTCCAGGCATCCCGCGACGGCTGGTTCCCCAAGAGCATGGGAGAGCTCCATCCCAAGTACCGCACCCCCTATAAGTGGCTGATTGTGTGGTACCTGCTGTGTATCGTTCCGATTGTGTTCAACTTCAGCGTGGCCCAGATTGCGGACCTGGTTATGTTTATCACCTATCTGCGCTCCATCGTTTACGCCATCGGATACCTGAGAATGCCGAAAATGCTCCCCGAGCTGTGGGCGAAATCCATGTTCCACATGCCGGACTGGGCGTACCGTCTGCTGATGTATTCCTGCGCAGGCGTGGCGGCCTTCCAGCTGATCTCCAACGCCCTGTCGGCCGACATCAAGATGATCATCATCAATCTGGTGGTGCTGGCCGCGGCCATTATTTTCTCCCTTGTCCGTTATAAGAGCGGAAAGGTCCAGATGGAAATTTCCTACGAGGAGGCATAGAGCAAATTTTGTTTTGCCGGCGCGGCCAATCCCTGCCAACGGGAGGCCGCGCTGTTTTGCGCGCAGCGCTATAAATACCTTGACTTTGACAGATAATCATACTAAAATGAAATGGATATTTCCCCAAGGAATGGACGTACTCAGCTGTGTGTGCGTCCATCTTTTGAGCGAAAAACAGTATGGAGGACGAAAGATTTGTCACAGACCTTAGATCAGATGAAAGAGGAAATAAACAATCGCAGAACCTTTGCCATCATCTCCCACCCCGACGCAGGTAAGACCACTTTGACGGAGAAATTTCTGCTGTACGGCGGTGCCATTAACCTGGCGGGAACGGTGAAGGGAAGAAAGGCAGCCAAACACGCGGTGTCCGACTGGATGGACATTGAGAAGGAGAGGGGAATTTCCGTCACCTCCTCCGCCATGCAGTTCAACTACGAGGGATACTGCATCAACATTCTGGACACGCCGGGACACCAGGACTTCTCCGAGGACACCTACCGCACCCTGATGGCCGCGGATTCCGCGGTTATGGTGATCGACGGCTCCAAGGGTGTGGAGGCTCAGACCATCAAGCTGTTCAAGGTCTGCGTCATGCGCCACATCCCCATTTTTACCTTTATCAACAAGTTCGACCGCGAGGCCAGGGATCCCTACGAGCTTCTGGACGAGATTGAGAATGTGCTGGGAATCCGCACCTGCCCCGTGAACTGGCCCATCGGCTGCGGCAAGAATTTCAAGGGCGTGTACGACCGCTTTACCAAAAAGATCACCACCTTCACCGCCGCCATGGGCGGAGCCAAGGAGGTGGAGAGCCAGGAGTACGACCTGGAGTCCACGGATCTGGACGCGCTGGTGGGGCCGGTTTACAATCAGCAGCTCCGGGACGACATCGAGCTGCTGGACGGAGCCAGCGACGAGCTGGATATGGAGCGGGTGCAGCGGGGCAATCTGTCCCCGGTGTTCTTCGGGTCCGCGCTGACCAACTTCGGAGTGGAGACCTTCCTGGAGCATTTCCTGAAAATGACCACGGCTCCCCTGTCCAGAAGGACGCTGGACGGGGAGATCGATCCCTTCCGCCCGGATTTTTCCGCCTTTGTGTTTAAGATTCAGGCCAATATGAACAAGGCCCACCGGGACCGCATCGCGTTCATGCGCATCTGCTCCGGCAAGTTTGAGGCAGGTATGGAGGTGAACCACGTCCAGGGCGGCCGCAAGATACGCCTGACCCAGCCCCAGCAGCTGATGGCCCAGGACCGCAAGATCGTGGAGGAGGCCTACGCCGGGGATATTATCGGCGTGTTCGACCCAGGAATCTTTTCCATCGGCGACACCCTGTGCTCCTCCAATGAGAAATTCCAGTTTGAGGGGATTCCCACCTTTGCGCCTGAGCATTTTGCCAGAGTGCGCCAGGTGGACACCATGAAGCGCAAGCAGTTTATCAAGGGCGTGAACCAGATCGCCCAGGAGGGCGCCATCCAGATTTTCCAGGAGTTCAACTCCGGCATGGAGGAGATCATCGTGGGCGTGGTGGGCGTGCTGCAGTTCGAGGTGCTGACCTACCGCCTGAAAAACGAGTATAACGTGGAGGTGGCCTTGGAAAAGCTGCCCTTCGAGCACATCCGCTGGGTGGAAAATCCCCAGGAGATCGATGTGGCCCGCATCCAGGGAACCTCCGACATGAAACGAATCAAAGATCTGAAAGACAACCCCCTTCTGCTGTTTATCAACAGCTGGAGCGTGGGAATGGTGCTGGAGCGAAATCCGGGACTGAAGCTGTCGGAATTCGGCAAAGCATAAACCGCGCAAGGATGAACTGCCGAGGGCGGGCCGGTGAGCTCGCTTGCCGGCCCGCCCTCGTCTGCGCGTAACCGCACTTTTGTTAGAATGACTATTTTTAGAAAAAGGAGGTTTTACCTATTATGACGAAAATCGAATCTGTGAGAGCTTCCATGGTAGCCGCCATGAAGGCCCAGGATAAACCCCGCAAAAACGCTCTGTCCATGCTGCTGTCGGCGCTGAAAAACGCTGAGATCGACAAGCGCGAGCCGTTGACAGAGGACGAGGCCAACGCGGTTGTGAAAAAGGAGATCAAGCAGACCCAGGAGACCTTCGACACCGCGCCTGCGGACCGCCAGGACATCCGCGACGAGGCCGCGGCCCGCCTGGCCGTGTACAAGGAGTTCGCCCCTGCGGACATGACGGTGAACCAGATCCGGGAAGTGATCGCCCAGGTGCTGGGGGAGCTTGGCATCGAATCCCCCACGGCTAAGGACAAAGGCGCGATCATGAAAGCCCTGATGCCCCGGGTAAAGGGCAAGGCCGACGGCAAGGTTGTAAACGAGACCCTGGCCTCCATGATGAAATAGTCCCCAATCCCATAAAACCACTTAAAAAGGAGAGTTCCATGTATAAAAAAGAGATCGAACAGTTTATTGACAGCCACCGCCAGGAAATGCTGGACGACATCTGCGCCCTGTGCCGGATCAACAGCGAGAAGATGCCCTATGTGGAGGGCAAACCCTACGGCGAGGGTCCCTTCGCAGCCTTGAACGCAGCCCTGGAGATGGCCGAGGGCTACGGCTTTTCCATCAAAAACTATGACAACTACGTGGGTACGGCGGACTTAAACGACAAGGAAGCCCAGCTGGATATCCTGGCCCATCTGGACGTGGTCCCGGCCGGGGAGGGATGGACCGTGACCGGCCCCTTTGAGCCGGTGGAGAAGGACGGCAAGCTTTTCGGCCGCGGAACCGCCGACGACAAGGGCCCGGCCGTGGCGGCCTTGTACGCCATGCGCGCCGTAAAAGAGCTGGGAATCCCCCTGACGAAAAACGTCCGCCTGATCCTGGGCACGGACGAGGAGTGCGGCAGCTCCGACATCGAGCACTACTACAGCGTGGAGCAGGAAGCGCCCATGACCTTTTCGCCGGACGGAGAGTTCCCGGTGGTCAATATTGAGAAGGGCCGCCTGCCCGGCCATTTCACCGCTGAGTGGGAGCAGTCCCAGGCTCTGCCCCGCCTGGTGAGCTTTAACGCCGGAGTGAAGTCCAACGTGGTGCCCGGAAAGGCCCACGCCGTCGTGGAAGGCGTTTCACTGTCCGATCTCACCGCAGCGGCGGACCAGGTGGAGCGGGAGACCGGCATCCGCTTCGAGTTTGAGGAGGAGTCCGCGGGGATGCACATTACCGCGGTGGGAGAGGGCGCCCACGCCTCCCTGCCCCAGGACGGCAAGAACGCGCTGACCGGCCTGCTCTGCTACCTGACCAGGCTGCCGCTGGCGGACTGCGGCCAGGTTGAGGCGCTGAAGAATCTGCTGGGACTCATGCCCCACGGCGAGACCGACGGCCAATCCTTAGGCGTCAAGATGAGCGATGAATTGTCCGGCGATCTGACCCTGGCGTTCAGCATGCTGACTGTGGACGGCGAGCGCCTGGACGGCGAGTTCGACAGCCGCTGCCCCATCTGCTCCAACGAGGAGAACGTGCTGAAGGTGATAAAGGACAACATGGCGGCCAAGGGCATCACCCTGCACAACGAGACCATGACCAGCCCCCACTACGTGGACGGAGACTCCCATTTTGTGCGCACCTTAAACGCGGCCTACGAGCTGTACACCGGCCTTAAGGGCGGCTGCGAGTCCATGGGCGGCGGCACCTACGTGCACGACCTGAAGAACGGCGTGGCCTTCGGCGCGGCCCTTCCCGGGACGGATAACCGGATGCACGGGGCGGACGAGTTCGCCGTGATCGACGAGCTGATGGTCAGCGCGAAGATCTTTGCCCAGGTTATTGTGGATCTCTGCAGCTAAATGGCACATTTTTGAAAAAAAGCTTGACAAATAGCGCCAGGCGTTGTATCTTCTTAACTAAGATAAATCCTAGTCAAACGCTATGATATCAATTCGGATCGGAGGAGACCATGAGACAGTTCAGAGCCATGCAGATGAATATGGATATGATGAACAGCATGTACATGTGCTGTGTATCCGCATGCGCCGAAAACTGAATCCGGGTTTCATCTGTATGGATTGTGAGAATTGATCAATGTCGCTTTGGATAGAATCGCGTAGATTCAGGGCCGCAAGTCTTAACAAGACATGCGGCCCTTATTTGTGCCGCTGGGAGCGGCCTCACAGGACATACGAAAGGAATGGAAGGGAAAATGGAAGGAAACAAACGGGAGCCCATTATACGGCTGGAGGGCCTGGGAAAACAGTTTTCCACCGCAAACGGCAAGGTGACCGCGCTGGAGGACATCAACCTGGAGATCATGAGTGGGGAAATCTTCGGCATCATCGGCCTTTCCGGGGCGGGAAAGAGCACGCTGGTGCGCTGTATCAATTACCTGGAGGTGCCCACCTCGGGAAAGGTGATTTTTCAGGACAAAAACCTGTCGGCCATGAGCGAGAAGCAGAAGCGTCTGGCCAGACAGTCCATGGGCATGATTTTCCAGCAGTTTAACCTGCTGTCCCAGCGGAATGTGCTGCAGAATATCTGCTTCCCAATGGAGATCGCGGGGACCGGCAAGGCTGAGGCCAGGAAGCGGGCGGAGGAGCTCTTGGCCCTGGTGGGCCTGGAGGACCGGGCCAAGGCGTATCCGGCCCAGCTGTCGGGCGGCCAGAAGCAGAGGGTGGCCATCGCCAGGGCCATGGCCACCAACCCCAGAGTGCTGCTGTGCGACGAAGCCACCAGCGCCCTGGACCCCAACACCACCAAGTCCATTTTGCAGTTGCTCAAACGGATCAACAGGGAGATGGGGGTCACGGTGATTGTGATCACCCACGAGATGGCCGTGATCGAGGCCATCTGCGACAAGGTGGCGATCATCGACCACAGCCATATCGCGGAGGTGGGAAAGGTTTCGGATATCTTTTCCGGTCCCAGGTCCGAGATCGGCCGCCAGCTGATCCTGGGCGAGGCCGGACATCCGGCTGTGAATTTCGGCAACTCCCGCCAGATCCGCATCATTTTCGACGGCCGCGAGTCCTCGGAGCCCATTATCTCCAATATGGTATTATCCTGCAAGGTGCCGGTGAACATCATGCACGCGGACACTAGGGACATCGAGGGCAAGGCCATGGGCCAGATGCTGATCCAGCTCCCGGAGGACGAGGCGGATGCCAACCGGATCAGGAATTACTTAAAAACCGCCAGGGTTACGTTTGAGGAGGTGCGATGACATGCAGTTTGACGCGACGACAATCAATATGCTGAAGGAAGGGACCATGCAGACCGTTTACATGGTGTTCATGTCCTCCCTTATTTCCTATTTAATTGGCATCCCGCTGGGAATCGCCCTGATGGTGACGGATAAGGACGGTATCCGGCCTGTGCCCCTGTTCAACAAGGTGCTGGGCCTGGCGATCAACCTGCTGCGCTCCGTGCCGTTTCTGATCCTGATGATCATGGTGATCCCCTTTACCCGCCTGGTGGTGGGCAAGATCATCGGCCCCAACGCGGCGGTGGTTCCGCTGATTATTGCGGCGGCCCCCTACATCGGCCGCATGGTGGAGTCCTCCCTGAAGGAAGTGGACGCCGGCGTGGTGGAGGCGGCCCAGTCCATGGGGGCATCCACCTGGCAGATCATCTGGAAGGTGCTGCTGCCGGAAGCCAAGCCCTCCCTGCTGGTGGGGGCGGCTATCTCCATCACCACGATCCTGGGCTACTCGGCCATGGCGGGCGCTGTGGGCGCGGGCGGGCTGGGCGACATCGCCATCCGCTACGGCTATCACCGTTACCAGACCGACATGATGCTGGTGACTGTGGCGCTGCTGGTGATCATCGTGCAGCTGATCCAGGAGGTATTTATGAGAACATCCAGAAAGAGCGACAAGAGAATCCGCTGAGGCGCCAAAAGCCCCGGCTGATCATAAAAGCACACCCTATGAGGGAAATCTAAAAAACGAGGAGGAAACAATTATGAAGAAGAGAGCACTTGGAGCGGCGCTGCTGGCAGCGGCGCTGGCGGCGGGAACACTGGCAGGCTGCGGAGGCGGCGCGAAGGAGACCACGGCGGCGGCCACAGCGGCCGATACAGCGGCCGACACTGCTGCGGAGGAGTCCAAAGAGAGCGAGACTGCCGCTGAGGCTGAGAATACCACCGCGGCCGAGTTAAAGCCCGTCGTAGTGGGTGCCAGCCCTGCGCCCCACGCGGAGATTCTGGAGGCGGCTAAGACCGTGATGGCGGCCAAGGGATATGATCTGCAGATTCAGGAGTACACCGACTATGTAATCCCCAACCAGGCCCTGGACGGCGGGGATCTGGATGCCAACTACTTCCAGCACAAGCCTTACCTGGATTCCTTCAACGAGCAGAACGGAACCAAGCTGGTGAGCGCAGGCGTGATCCACTACGAGCCCTTTGGCATCTACGCGGGCAAGACCGCGGACCTGTCCGCGCTGCCGGACAAGGCAACCGTGCTGGTTCCCAACGATGTGACCAACGAGGCCAGAGCGCTGCTGCTTCTGGAGGCCCAGGGGCTGTTGAAGCTGAAGGAGGGCGCAGGCCTGGAGGCCACCCGCAACGAGATCGTGGAGAACCCCAAGAACCTGAATATTGTAGAGCTTGAGGCTGCGCAGATTCCGCGTTCCCTGGCGGACTGCGACATCGCGGTTATCAACGGTAACTATGCCATCGAGTCCGGTTTAAAGGTTGCCGACGCGCTGGCTGCCGAGAGCAGCGATTCCCTGGCCGCGACGACCTACGGCAATGTGGTGGCTGTCCGCGAGGGCGATGAGAACCGGGAGGACATCAAGGCGCTGATCGAGGCCCTGACCAGCCCGGAGGTAAAGGAATTCATGGAAAATAAATACGAGGGAGCCGTTGTTCCCATGTTTTAAGGTGCCGGGCGGATTTGAGTCCTCCGGGCAGGCTTTCAAAAATACAATCTGTCCGGAGGGATTCGGGCGGATTGTATTTTTTTGCCATATATGATATACTGTGAGCACTTGGCGAGGAGATTTTTCGCCGGGTGGGAACAGATGCAGCTGTGGCAGACCGCCTGCGGGGCGGGAAACGCGGCGCATTTTCTGTAGCCGGCTTTCGGAGGCAGTATTTCCGGCGGGCGGCGTGTTGGAGAACGCAGGGATTTTGGCCCTGCAAGGGAAAGGAGAAAGTTCAGATGGATTATGACAACGATAAACTGAACGGCGGCCAGAATACATCCGGAGAAGGCACTCCCGACGACGGCCAGGCAAAGGCGTCTTTGGAGGAGACCGGGATTCCTCCGGTTGTGACCGATGTTCCGCCGGTTTTGGAGACATACAGCATGGATCAGGGCGCGGCCGGCGACGGCGGAGCGGATGAACCCGGCGACGGGGAGGATGTGAAGGCGGAGCGCGCCGGGGATACGGCGCAGCCCGCTGGAGAGGCAGAGGGCCGGTCCCAGGCTTCCGATGAGAGCGCGCAGTCCGCAGAGCCCGCGGCCCAAGGAGCGGCCGGTGAGGCCCAGGCGGAACCGGCCGGCCAGAGCGGCGGGAGCGGGGCCAGCGGCGGAAACGGCGCAGGCGGCTCCGGAGGCTACGGCCAGGAAGCCCAGGCGGACGGTGCCGGTGCCGGCGGCGGAAACAGCGTGAACGGCCAGGAAACTCAGCCGGGTCAGTCCGTTCAGGCGGGAGCCTATAACCAGGGCGGCCAACCGGTTCAGCCTGGCCAGCCGGGAGCTTACGGCCAGGGAGTCCAGCCGGGCCAGCCGGTTCAGCCAGGAGCTTATCCCAAGGGAGGCCAGCCTGGGCAGCCGGTTCAGCCAGGAGCTTATCCCCAGGGAGTTCAGCCTGGCCAGCCGATGCAGCCCGGCCAGCCCGGCGCCTACGGTCAGGGAGCCCAGCCGGGCCGCCCGGTTCAGCCCGGAGCCTACCCCCAGGGAGTTCAGCCTGGTCAGCCGATGCAGCCCGGCCAGCCGGGAGCCTACGGCCAGGGAGGCCAGCCGGGCCGCCCGGTTCAGCCCAGAGCCTACCCCCAGGGAGGTCAGCCTGGTCAGCCGATGCAACCCGGCCAGCCGGGAGCCTACGGCCAGGGAGGCCAGCCGGGCCGCCCGGTCCAGCCAGGAGCCTATCCCCAGGGAGGCCAGCCCGGTCAGCCGATGCAACCCGGCCAGCC
>JAGZSY010000017.1 GCA_018380885.1 Enterocloster asparagiformis | reverse complement strand
GATCTGGTTGGAAATGCTGTTGGTGCGGGAGGCCGCGCCGGAGGGGAAATATTCCTTCACCGCCACCTTCATTTCCAGCGTCAAATCCCACCCCACGTAGGTGATTCCGAATCCGCCCTGGCCAATTACATTTCCGATCAGGTAGCGGCCGTGGAGGATCGTATTCCGCTTCAGCGCAATCCCCGGCTGGGCAATACTGTCCTGCTCAAAGCCGCAGCGGGGGCACACCCGGACGCCGTCCTTCAGCTCCCCCATGCATTTTGTACATCTGGTTATCTGCATCCTCATTCCTCCAAACTCCTTTTACGCGCTGCAATGGCGCAGCCTCCCCTCCCGCTTTACCGGTCGTCCAGCGGGATCAGATTGCTTCCGTCCCAGTACATCAGAAATGTCCGCGGAAGCTCCCCTTCCCTCAGGGTCATAAACCACAGCCAGTTTAAATCCGCGTACCCTATATTCACCACCTTGTCGCCGCTGTAAATAACGGTCTCCCCGGTGCCGTCCGTTCTGATTTTGTGGATTTCCCCGCTCCCATCTGGGCTATAGTAAATCCAGCCGTTGCCGTAAGACCAGCTGTCGCCGTACATCTGAGCCGCATACTCCTTCATGGGATTCTCCACCGGCTGTCCGTCCAAATCGCATACCACCAGCTGCTCCTTGGTGGCGGACAGCAGATAAGCCCTGCCGTCCTCAATAAAACCCGCCAGCAGGAAATCCTTGTCATTGATGACCTCGCTGTCTTTACCGTTCAGATAAGCCCGTTTTAAGGTAAAACCGCTCTCCAGCCGCACCGGATCATATACGGTATAGTAAATGTACCTTCCGTCCAGGTTGTACCAGACGATTTTTTCCTCCAGCAGCGCCTCTTCCCTGCCCGTTTTCAGGTCATAGCGGCAAAGGGTGTAGAGCAGGCCGTCGTCCGCCTCCTCATCCCCTTTCAGGTAGTAGAGCATCTCTTTTCCGCCGGAATACCGGACATACTGCAAAAAATCGTAATGCTCCGCGCTGTCGATCGTTTTCACATTGGTTCCATCGAAATCCATCTCCATAATGGAATCCGGCTCTTCGGGGTCCTCCCCATTGTCGTGGAGAAAATAGACCTTATCCGCTCCCAGATTGATGTATGCGGCTTCCGAATCCACGATCAGCCGGTCGTCCACCCGGTCGTAAGGGGTTACGTGCAGATTCCAGTCCCCGTCTATGTAGTACATGTGTTCGCCGATCTTCTGGGCAAACCCGGCGAAGCAGGCCATGTTTGCGTTGCTGGTCCCCAACTGCTCCACAGTGGGCAGCCATGGCTTCGCACCGTAGAGCCACGCCCCAGCTGCGCAGATCACAAAGGCCGCCGCCGCGGCCAGAAGCCCTATCCCCAGGCGGTTTCCCGAGGGAAGCGCTCCGGCCAGGGCTTCCCGGAACAGGCCCATGGTGCGGATGCGCTCCTCCGGCCGTATGCTCAAAGCCTTTTCCAGAATTTCCCTGACCTTTTTGCTCCTGATTCCCTCCATATCCAGGGGCGCGGGCTTCATCATCCGCTCCGGTGCGGCGGGAACGCGCTTTCCTGTCAGGCAGTTGTACATCACCGCGGCCATGGCGTACACGTCGGTCCAGCCTCCGATCTCCCCGTCGTCCATGTACTGCTCAGGGGCGCTGTAGCCGTCCTTCACGATGCTCTCCGATTTCCCGGAACGCCTCACGCCGATGTCCACCGCGGCGCCAAAATCCAACAGCTTCGCCCTCATCTCCCTGCCCGTGGCCTGGACCATCAGGTTATCGGGGCTGATATCCCTGTGAATCAGCCCCTTGTCGTGCATGGCCTCCAAGCTGTCCATCAGGGGCAGGAGCAGGGCGGCGCAGGCGGGGTAATCCATACAGCCGTTCTGGCCCAGATGCTGCTTCAGCGTGATTCCCTCCGCAAAATCCATGACAATGTAAGCGGTCTGATTCTCCTGAAAGGAATCCCGCACCCGTACAATGCCGGGCACCTCGTCCAGCTTCGCCATTTTCCGGGCTTCGCTCAGAAAACGCTCCACTCCCTCCTGCCAGCTCCGGTACTCCGTGTTGGAAAAGCCCCACTGGATTTGGTTGGAGCGGGTGCTGTTCCTGTTTCCGAAGCCGGAGGGAAAATATTCCTTCACCGCCACCTTCAGCTCCAGCTTCAGGTCGTAGCCCACGTAGGTGACGCCAAAACCGCCGTGGCCCATGACCCTTCCGATCAGATATCTCCCGCACAGGATGGTGTCTTTTTTTAACGCGTTAGGTGGCTGGACGTAGCTTCCCATGTCAAAACCGCAGTGGCTGCAAAACCGCTCCCCCTTTGCCACCTCCTGCATACAGTTCACACACCGGTACATCTCCATCTCTACTTCTCCCCTATGGCAAATACGGCCGCCGCCGTATAGTTATCCTGATCCGCCGGAGCCCTCCCCCTCATAATTGTCTCCATTTTGAGGAGCCATTGCCTGGGATCGGGCGAGTCCGCCAGGGTCTGCTCCATCTCCTGCTCCAGCACATACTCCCAAAAGCCGTCCGTGCACAGCAGAAAGGCGTGGAAGCCCTCCGCCAGGGAGACGGGCTCGGAGATGTCCGGCGTGAAGCTGTCGCTTCCCAGGGCCCGCAGAACGCGGTTCCTGTCCTCGTGGAACCGAATCTGCTCCTCCGTTATCATGCCCATCATCACGGCCAGCTGGGGAACGCTGTGGTCCAGCGTCCTGGCCTCCAGCTTTCCGTCCCGGAAATGGTACAGCCTGGAATCCCCCACATGGGCCCAGACCGCCTGCTCCCCCTCCACAAACAGGCTGACCAGAGTGGTTTTCATGGCGCAGGCCTCAGTCTGGCAGTCCACCACCGCCTGATCTGCCAGGCAGACGGCGGCCTCTATCTCCTCCTTTGTCCTGCAAAATCCCCTGGCAAAGCTGTCTGAGACCGCCTCCGCCGCGGCCCGGGAGGCCGTGCTCCCGCCGCCGTGCCCCCCCAGCCCGTCGGCCACCGTGACCGCCAGTCCCACGGAAGCGGGGACCGCCAATACTGTGTCCTCATTTATCTCGCGCCCGCCTGCGTTTGTCAGGACGGCATATTCTGTCTTGATCATAAAACATTGCTCCTATCCGTTAAACCTGCCCACCTTTGAGCGTGATCTGGAATTCCTCATGTCCCGAGCCGATGCTCACCCGATCCCCGGGCCGAAGCTCGCAGAGCTGGTCGGGCCTTATACGGTTCCCGTTGACAAAGGTTCCGTAGCTGGAACCCAAATCCCGCACGCTGAGCTGTCCCCCATGTATGAGAAGCTCGCAGTGGACTCCGCTGACCCCGGCGGTGCCTGCCGGAAATACAAGGTCGTTCCTGGACGGGTCCCGGCCGATCCGCACCCGCCCCGTCAGGGCGAAACGGCGGCCCTTAAACGCTCCGGCCAGGCACTGGAGCCGGAAAGCCGGAGCCTGAACATTCGCCGCAGAACGGCCTGCAGCGGGCGAAACCGGCCTCTGCTCCGCCCCGCTCCCCGGGGATAGCTGTTCCAGGAAATCGTGATTTAAAGCAAAGGTCATCCGGTCTCCATTCGCCCTCAGGGAATCCTCCACTACCTGATTGACGCCGTTCTTCATGATCAGATAGGCCACCCATATGATCAGCACGTTGAGCAAAATCAGCAGCGGAGATAACGAAGAGCCCGGATAAAGATCCCACAGCGCGTGGGTGCCGGCGGAGAACAGAAGCGCCCCCAGAAAAACCGGGTTCACCAGATGCTTTGCCGACAGTTTTTCATCCTTTTTGACCCACACCAGCATTCCGGCCGTGATGGCAGCCCAGGACACATGGCCTCCCACGGCGTACATTGCCCTGATCAGCACCACGGAGAAATTCCATTCCCACTTTACTATGCTGTATCCCGCGCTCTCCAGGGCGGAAAAACCGGCTCCCACGGCAGCGCCCACCAGCATTCCGGTCAACACATACTTTGTGTCCTTTTTCCTCAGCCAGAAAGCCGCCGCCAGAATCTTGGCCACCTCCTCCCCGATGCCCACGCTGATATACAGAGAGACTGCGCTGTCGGTGACATAGAACATTGCTATAATCGTTGTAAATACCAGGGACAGTATCCCGCCTGCCAGAAACATCATCAGCACGGAGGAAAAGGATATATTCCGCGGGATGTTCATTTCCCAGAAAAAGATCATCCCCACCACGGGCATCAGAAAGCTGCCCGTCATAAAGATAAACGGCAGAATCAGAGAATTATTCATAGCCACGCTGGCGATGATCAGCACAATGCCTGCCAGAAAAATTCTGGCGAACAGGTAGGGCTTCAGCCATTTTGAGAGCATGGATGCCTCGTCCGGGGTGGTGAGGGGCGTCCCAGCCAGGAAGAGCCTGGCGTTTTCCTCCTTGGTGTGGCGTCGGAACACGTCGCTGAAAATATCCGCAAAGCCCAGCTTTCCGCCTTTCGCCTTCTTAAAAAATGTATGATTGTCGCTCATTTTTCCGCTCCTCCACTCAGACAGCCCCGCCCTTCCCGGTAATCTGAAACTCTTCATTGACGGACCCAAGGCAGATTTTATCGCCTATGTTCAGGGCGCAGGCTTGGTTGGGCGCCAGCTTTCTCCCGTTGACCGTCGTTCCGCAGGTGGAACCCACGTCCGTGATGGTAAACCCGTTCTGCCCCTGGGTGATCACACAGTGCAGACCGCTGATTCCCTTGGTGCCGGCGGGATAGACGAAATCGCACCGCTGCGGATCGCGCCCAATGCGCGTCTCCGGTTTCAGACGGAACCGGCGGCCCGCAAAGACTCCCGACAAGCCCTGAAGGCGAAGCTCAGACTGGGCGCCGCCCGCAATACCCCCGCCCGATAATCCGGGAGGCAAAACCTGCTGCTCCGGCAGGAACACCGCTGCGGGCTGGGACGCCGCGGCTTGCCGGAACTGCGCTCCCTGCTGCGACTCCGCTCCTGACCGGGACTCTGCTCCCGGCTGGAGCGCCGCGGCCGTTCTCCTCCGTTTCTTTCGCAGCACCGCCGCCGCAACCGCCAGCGCGGCAAGGATTCCCACTCCGATGAGAACGGCCGCAGGCCCCTTGGACTGCTTCCGGCTCCCATCCTCCGCCATGGTATAGGTCAGCCCCAGCTGATCCAGCACGTCTATGGCATAATCGATGTAGATGGATGCGTTGTACTCCGAGTAGTTTTCACCATACCCGTATGTATTGATGCCGATCACGCTTCCGTCCTTCTTTAAAACAAGAGGGCCGCCAGAATTACCGTGGTTGATGTGCGCGCCGTGATCGATGCAGTCTGTATTTCCAAAAAATTCCAATGGAAGGCACCGAGATATCACTCCGCCCGACAGCGAAACCGCCTCCACCGAAGCCTTGATTCGTTCCAGCTCCGTACCATCCTCCGAATGGGTCACGGACCCGCTGTCGGCGCTGCCCGGATACCCGATGGCCCGCACATCCTCGCCCACAAACTCCTGGCTCACCCGCCGCAGAGGCAGGGTCTTCACATTTCTGACCGGCTCCGCCGTGCGCAGAACCGCGACGTCCGGATATTGATTTTCCGCGTACAAAACCTCGCACTCCACGGCGGCGCCCAGGTTGACATCCACAACAAACCTTTGGTATACCGTTCCCCGGCTGTCCTGTATATAATCCCCGCCATCTACAACCTGATCGCCGGGCTCCAGCGGAAACCACTGATATTTAAGCCATGTTTCATCATCCAGCAGTATAAATATCCTGCCGTCCCGGTAGTCGTGCTGGCCGCTGTTGGTAACCACATGCCAGTTGGTGAGGAACGTATCGGCATCTTTTCCCTGCTCTCCTATGCCAAAGCCGGTGCCAAAAGAGTAACCATCTGGCCAGAATACCATGATTCTCACCACGCCCTCCCGCGCCGCAGCAGCAGCCGACTCCTCCCCTTCTTTGCCGTAAGCCGTAAATCCTCCCGCCATCAGCGCGACGATGAGAAACAGGCACAGCGCCCCTCTTGTAATCCGCTTCATTTTGTCCCTCCTCGTAACATCCGGTTTAAAAGTCCAGAATAATGCAGGTGAAATTATCCTGCTTGGGATTGTTGGCCTCCAGCACCCGTTTTTCCATGAGAGCGGCGGCCTCGGCGGCGTTCTTCGTGTTCTCCAGTATCCCCATGATCTCCGCTTCTGAAATGGTGTTGAAAATGCCGTCGGACATCAGGAGCAGCTTATCTCCCCGCCGCAGCTCCACCGGCCGCAGGCTTCCGTCGATGTGTTTTAATTCTCCCATGCCCAGGAAGCTGATCAGCCGGTCCCGCTGGGGATCAGCGCCCGCCCTGGCAAAGCTGATGTTTTTATTGACAGCCTCCCCGATGAGCTGCTGTCTGTAGATGTGCTCGCGGTTGATCTGGAGCAGGTGATGGCTGCAATAGAGGTAAATCCTGCTGTCGCCCACCGCGGCCCAGTGGAATTTTCCCTTATCCGCCAGCACCGCCAGCAGCGTGGCGCCGCTCTTATAAATCTGATCCGGGCCCAGCATGGCCAGCACCTGCTCGTTAGCCTCGCTGAGCATCTCATACAGCGGATTTTCATAGGGGGACGGCGCCACATGGCCGGCTGCCTGGAACATGCCCATCACCGCCTTCTGGCTCACCTTCTCGCCGTCGGAAAGACCGCCCATGCCGTCGGACACAACGGCCAGAAGCCCCATTCTGGTCATGGTGGTGCCGAGGGTGTCCTGCTGGTTCTTCCTGCGGCCCACGTTGTGCACCATACCCAGGGTGCCGTTCTCGGCATCCGGCAGGGCCGGGACAAATGAAACCGGGGCGCGCCGCGGCCGGGCGCTGGGAGCGGTATCCAGAACCGGCTGCCCTGCGGCCGCTTTTCTGGCCGGCTCCGTCTCCGTCATTGTCTCCGTCACGCTGCCGCTGTCGGAAACTGGTTCCTCCTCCTGCTTATTTCTGTTTTTATGCGAGAAAAAACGCCAGCCTGCGGCTCCCGCCAGAACCACCGCCAGACCGATGCCGGCAAAGGGGGCGATCTTGAGAAGATTTTCCTTTGTAAACCAGTCCCCGGGATCATCTTCCGGCGGCTGTTCCCCGGTCTGTATGGTTCCTCCCTCATTCTCCTCGTTTTCGAGGATTTCCAGAATTTTTTCCGGGGGATTCCCCTTTTCCGGGTCCTGCTCCTCCCGCTGGGAGCTGCCCGGGGAGGCCGGCAGATTTACCGCGGCCATGGCGGGAGCCGCGGCCAAAAACGCCAGGGTTCCGGCGCACAATATGCATTTCTTCCATCTCTGATTCATCTGTCAATCCTCCCAGTATAAGCGATATTCATAGCTGCCCGCCCGCAGGCTGTCCCCCGGCCTGACGGCAACCTTTCCCAGCTGGTTTACCACCACGCCGTTGACGGAGGTGCCGTTCTTGGACTGGCTGTCCCACACGTAGACGCTCCTGCCGTCCCACAGCATGGTGAAATGGACGCCAGACAGCCGGGTGTCCTTTGAATCCAGCACCACCCTGGCCTTTGCGTTTCTGCCCACAGTAACCTCATAGCCCCTGGCCAGCTCCACGGTGCAGTTCTTACCCGTGATCCCAATGGCGGACAGCCGGATATTCAGCTTGGGAAGGGCCGCGTAGGCCTCCCGTTCCCGCCGCAGCGCCTCCTCGCGGGCTCTCTGCTCCGCAAGGGCCTGTTCCTGCCTGGCTTTTTCCAGGCGCTCCTGCTCCAGACGCTCCTGCTCCAAGCGCTCCGCCTCCAGCCGCTCTGATTCCAGACGCTCCTGTTCCCGGCGGAGCCGCTCTTCCTCCAGCCGCTTCTGTTCCGCCTGGGCCTTTTTCTTTTTCGATCTCACCGCGATCACTGCGGCTGCCGCCGCCAGGACAAGCGCCGCGCCGCCGATCACCCTGGGAAGCGTCCCCTTCTTCTCCGGTTCCGGACTCGGTTCCGGCTCCGGGGCAGGCTGTTCCGTCCGGCTCTCCGGCTGGGTTTCCGGCTCCGCCGCCAGCTGCAGATTTTTAGCCAGTATCTCCAAGCTGTCCTCGTACACGGTTCCGCTTTCGCTGCGGAAGGTGACGGACAGTAAATATGCGTCCTTTTCTGTTTTCTGCACTCCGGTCAGGTCGAGGGACACCACAAACGTGTCGCCCAAACCCGCCAGTATCTCCGCCCCCATCTCCTGCCCCGTCATGGCAAGGGGCTTGGACCCGCCGTCCTCCGATTTCGGGAAATGCATGCCCCCGGCGGAATTTCTGGCAAAGCTGCCCAGCTCCTTTGCCGGCTCGTAATCCTTCTCAGAGAGAATCACCGCCACCGTGTAAACCGGAATATCCGCCTTTTCCACCGCCTCGTAGGCTTCCTTCCAGGTGGAACCGGCCCCCTGGTCGTCGCAGCCGTCCGACAACACCACAAGGGCTCTCAAGGGATTGACCCCGGACTCCTGCTGTAAAAATTTCAGGCCGTGCATCAATCCGCTGTAAAGATCCGTATCCTCTCCGGTATACCCAAGGCCGTCGATCCCCGCCTTTATCTCCTCCTCGCCTGTCAAAAAGGCGGAATCCGTGATCTGGTTTCCCATCCTTCCGATCACCAGATTGTCGCCCTCGTTCAAGCCGCCGCTGATGGCGGTCAGCGTCTCTTTCACCTGCTCTATTCTTCCCTTCATGGAGCCGGAAATGTCCACCAGGCAGTAGATGGTTTTGGGGAGCTTGCTCTCTCCTGCCCTGGACACGGAGAGGACCGGCAGGTTATTTTCCCCGAGCATCGCCTGGAAGTTTTCCCCATTCCCCGTCTGGCCGGGAATGGCGCAGATAATGTCTAATTTCCCTTCCTGCTCCTGATAAGCGCGCTCCAAAAACGCCTGGTTTGTCTCGGCAAGGGCGCACATCTGCCCCATATTCCATACCATAATCAGTCCGAGAATCAATGCTGTTATTTTTTTCATAAGCTGTTTCCTCTCACTCCACGTAATAGTTCTCCCCGGCAAAGCCGATGGTGCTTCCCCGCTCAAGCTTATACCACTTTCCCGGTTCAATGCGGTACCCCGAAACCAGGGTGCCATAGGTCGAATTTTCATCCTGAATAAAAAGATTCCCGGATTGGTCGCACCACAGGCAGAACTGCCTTCTGCTGATGCCGGGACTGTCCGCCGGATAGTTGACGCTGCACTGTCTGTCCCGCCCAAACGACACGCTCTCCCCCGGAGCCACCCCGACTCTGCGCCCGCTAAACTGGCCCGCCGTGCATCTTAAGGTACAGGAATGGGGCCTGGACTCCGGCCCCGTTTTCCCAGCCCCGCCGGAGCGCGGCTGCGGCTCGCCCTGCTGCCTCCCGGTGACGTTTTGCTTCTCCGGGGTAAATATCATCTCCCCCGGAAACAACTCCGCCGCCATCTCCTCCACGCTCTGGAAGCGGTTTTCCGCCCTCACCTCCATTCCCCTGGTGATGGCCCGGGCCACATGCTCCGGAAGCTCCGGGCAGAGCCGCCCGATTAAGATGGCCCCGTCCCGGACCGCGCGGTCCGTCGCCCGGGGCGGGCGGACGCCGCTGAGCGCGTGGTACATCGTCACGCTGAGCGCGTATATGTCCGTCCACGGCCCCTGGGCCCCGTTGGTAAAATACTGCTCCACCGGCGCGTAGACCTGCTTCAATATGGTGGTAAGCCCCTGTCCGCTGTTGTAATTGCGCACGGAGCCGAAATCAATCAGCTTCGCATCCGTCACGCTGGTGAGGAAAATATTGTCCGGGCTGATGTCCCTATGGATCAGCCCCTGTCCGTGAAGGATCTGCAAGGTGTAGAGAATCTTCCGAATATAGCCGGAAAGCTGAGGCCAGCCCAGCTTTCCCTGTTGTTCCATGTAGGTTTTCAGATCAAAACCGGAAAGGTACTCCATGGAATAATAGACCGTGTTGTTATCCTCCATCAGCCGGTAAACGTTCATCACCGAGGGCTCATGGCGGAAGCTGTAGAGTATCTCCGCCTCCTCCTTGAACCGCTGCTTCAGCTTCCGGTAATAGTCCTCCTGCCCCTTTAACGGGATCACCGTCCTGCCGGCCTGGTCCCGCTGAACGTCCTGCCTTGGGTACAATTCCTTGACAATCACCCGGCGCTGCTCGATGCAGTCCCAGGCCAGGTAGGTGATTCCGAAGCCGCCGTTGCCGATCACCTTTCCCAGATAGTACTGGGAGCCCAGCATGTACCTGGCCGGCAGCGCGTTGGCCGGGTTTTTTGGTATCTCATGGATGCGTTTGTGGCAATAGGTACAGACGCCGTTTCTCAACGTGCCGGTCAGGCAGTTGGTACACAAATATTGCAGATCCATGTTCCGTCACCTCTTAAGTGTTTATCAGTCGTTCCAGTCAAACTGCTCCCCGCATAGCGGCACAAAAATCAGCTTGGAGCTGCCCACCGTCAGAATGTCGTAGGCGTGAAGCTCCGTGGGCACCATGACCATTTTCCCGTTTACGCGGACAATGTTCCTGCCGTCAGAGGGGCCGAAGAAAAATACCTTCTCCGTGTCGTCGTAGGCGATGAGCGCGTGTTTCTCCCGGCTGATCTGTTTGTCGCCCCGGATGCAGATATCCATGTGCTCCGCCCGGCCGATATGGTTGTAACCGGTGCGGATGCGGTAATCATGGCCCCGGTCCGGTCCTTCCGTGCACACCAGCCACCCCACCACCGGGGTAAAGCCAGCCACCATTCCGGGGTTTACCGCCATGGTTTCGTCGTTGTAATTGTCCACTCCGGGGACCCTGTTCTCAAACAGGTGCATGGTCTCCCCGCTGCCTCCAAAGCCGTGGGTAGGCGCCTTTGTTCCGGTCATGCCGCCGGTCACGGGCTCCGTGGCCCCCACAGGCTCCGTGGCTCCCACGCCTGAGAAGCCGCCCCCAGAGCCGCCTCCCACAGGCTCCGTAGCCCCTGCTCCCGAAAAGCCGCCCCCAAAGCCGCCTCCCACGGGCTCCGTGGCCCCCGCGCCTGAGAAGCCGCCTCCAAAGCCGCCGCCTACCGGCTCGGTGGCCCCGTAGTCGTCCACCCTTCCCCCTCCGCTCTGCTCCGCTGCGCAGACCGGGCAGGACGCATTGGTATCTCCGTCATAGAAGTGTCCCTTCGGACAGGTTTTCATGTTCATAACTGTTTCCTCCTAAAATGTTTTATTTTAATATTTAATCATAAACCCGTTTTGATTGGACCCCAGATAAAAAGTATCCCCGTTCTTGAGCGCGACCGGCTTCTGGGGCGGCAGCTTTCCATAGCCCTTCAGGTAAGTCCCGTAGGTGGAGCCGCAGTCCATCAGCATGAACTGGCCGTTCCCCCCGCCGTTTCGAATAAGCTTACAGTGATTTCTGCTGATTCCCTTGGTGTCGGCCGGGAATCGGATGCCGCAGGAGGCGTCTCGGCCGATCAACGTCTCCTGATTTCCCAGGGGATAAGCCCTGCCGCTCATAACTCCGCCGATCCCCATAAGGCTCGCCGCTACGGCCTGGGGCCTGGGCGGCGCGGACGGAGCAGGCCCTGCATAGGGCGCTGTGGGCGCGTAATCCTGAAAACCGGACGGCGTCTGCGGCGGCGTCTGTATGGGCGCCCGCGGCGCGGGCGCAGGCGGAACCGGAGGCTGTTTAGCGGCCTTGCGCTTATTCTTCGTAACAATGCGGTATATCACATAAATGATGACGATCAGTCCCGCCAGGAGAATTATGACCCCCAACGCCTCCCCGATTTTAAAAGCGATGGTATCCTCATCGTTGTTACTGGGCTGATCCGTTCCCGATCTTCCGGGCCGCTCCGCCTTTGTCCTCTGCGGGGCCTGCGTCTCCCGGGGCCGCTCCGTCTCTCTGGGTCTCTCCGTCTCTCTGGGCCTCTGCGTATCCCCGCCTCCGGAGGACTGGCCGTAAAAAGCGGACACGTCCGTCCCGAAGCTGATAATAGCCCCGGTACTCGTGTACAGGCCCACCAGATTTCCATCTGCGTCGATCAGACCGCCCGGGAATGCCATCGGGTCCGGAACCTCCCCCGGGGTCTCGCCCGATAGCTCCGCGATGATGTCCGCCGTCCCCTGCGACGCCTCCGTTAATATGACTTCGCACGATGCCGATTCATCGCTCTTGTCCACATACAGCAAATCCACTTTCTGATTTTGGACCGCCCCCGATAGCATCATGATCTGCGATGCCGGCGGGCGCTCGTCTGCAAATGTAAAAAGGGCCACATTGTAATCCGGAAACGCCATATTGGAAAATTCAATCGCATAGCCATTTCCCGACAGGTCGCTCAGGGCGTAAAGCGCCGCTTTGTCGTTGATCACAGAGGTGTCTGACATCACATAGACTTCCTCGCCGTCATTGACCACAAACGCCGTCGCCATTGAAATGATCTCCCCGTCGCTGTCCAGAGCGCCGGCCACAAACATTTTGTCCTCCTGGGCGGCCATAGCGCTGAAGCTCATGGCAAACGCGCACAGCAGCGCCAGCAGAAATACCTGGATAAGCCTATACCTGTTTCTCCCGGAGCTGTTTTCCCTTGTCTTTTTCATCCCAAATCCTCCTCGTACCTTCATACCTTTTTGTAAATACCCGCGCTCATTTTCGCCGCGCCCCCTGTCCCTGCGGCCCGCGCGCCCTGCGTTTGGCGTCCGCATAACATGGCTTGCACTGCCTTCCATTTCACGCTTTACACCCATCCTACCAAACCGCGTCGCCCCATTCTGCAAGTTTATTCCGCACGCCATCGGCGCGGTCAATTCCACATATTTTCGTTTTTATCCCAAAGAAATACACATTTCTCCCCCATGTCCATTTTGTGTTTGAAATCTAAATAGAATTATATAATATTTTCAAACAATTTACAATCAAAAAAACGTCATAAATACGACGTTTGGACAGAGGGGACATTAATTGGCGCCCTTCTATTTTTTGTCCTGCCCGCTGCGGCGGACTGTTCCTAAAAATAGCGCCAACAAAACGCACGCCGCCGGGCGCGCTACAAAAAAAGGCAGCCGATTTTCTCTCATCGGCTGCCTTTTGATCGCGGGTGTTTCCCCGCAAGATTTTTCCATTTTTTTACATCATCGGTAACTCCAGCCGCCCGCTCAGCCGGTACTGTCTGTCGTACACGGAAATCTCCTTCGGCGTTCCCCGCAGAAGCTCCACCGCGCAGGTTTCCCGGCAGACCTTCACCTCGATCACGCTGTCCTCATAGAGGAACCGGAAGTGATAGCCCCCCCACTGTTTTGGCAGGCAGGGCCGCAGGGACAGGCCCTGCTCCTTGATCCGCAGGCCCCCGAAGCCGTACACAATTCCCATATAGCTGCCGCCCATGTTGGCGGTGTGGATGCCGTCCTTGGTGTTTTTGTGGGTGTTGTACAGGTCCATTTTCGCCGAGTCGCCGAAATACCGGTACGCCTTGTCCACCATGCCCAGGCGCGCGGCCATGATACTGAAAATGCAGGAGGAAAGGGAGGAATCGTGGGTGGTCACCTTTTCATAGTAGGCGTAGGACCTGCGGATGGTTTCCAGATCCTGCTCCTCCTCCAGGATAAAGTGGGCCAGCACCGTGTCCGCCTGCTTGCACACCTGATACCGGTAAAGCTCCAGGGGATGATGGTGCAGCAGCAGGGGTTTGTCCTCCTCCGGTATGGTGGAGACGTCCCAGATTTTTTTCTGGAGGAAGGAATCGTCCTGGGGATTGATGCCCAGCTTCTCGTCGTAGGGAAGGAAAATCGCCTCCGCGGTGCGCACAAACTCCCCTGCCTCCTCCTCCGTCATACCGGTCCGCTCCACCAGGCCGGAGGCCTTTCCCGCCTCGCTCAGTTTGCGGTACAGCTTGGCCGCCCAGTTTAAATTGTACCGGGCCAGCGCGTTGGTGTAGTAGTTGTTGTTGACCATACAGGTGTACTCGTCCGGTCCGGTCACCTCGTTGATGTGGAATTTTCCCTGGTACCAGCATCCCATGTCCATCCACAGCCTGGCCGTCTCCACCACAATCTCAGCCCCGCACTGCTCCATGAACTCCAGGTCCCCGGACGCCAGGTAGTAGGAGATCACCGCGTAAGCCACGTCGCCGCTGATATGATAGGCCGCGGTGCCCGATGGGAAATAGCCGGAGCACTCGCTGCCCATAATGGTGCGCCACGGATACAGCGCCCCCTGCTTATGCCCCATGGCTCTGGCGTTTTCTTTGGCGTTTTCCAAAATCTGGTAGCGATAACCGATAAGATTTTTTGCGATCTCCCGGTTGGTCAGCGTGAAGAACGGCAGGATATACATCTCCGTGTCCCAGAAATAATGCCCCTCGTAGCCCTCGCCGCTGAGTCCCTTGGCCGCGATGTTGCCGTAGCGGTCCTTGGTCACGGACTGGAGCAGCTGGTAGACGTTGTAGGTCAGCGCCCGGTTCAGCTCCCCGTCTCCGTAAACGTCGATCTGGCAGTTGTCCCAGAACGCGTCCAGATACCGCTCCTGATCCCGGTACAGCTCCCCGGCAGGCGTGCGCAGCAGGCGTTCCAGCTTTTCCCTCGCCTGCCCGGCCGGATCGCTAAAATGGCAGGAATCGCACAAAACCGTGTATTTCATCAGGTGAAGGCATTTTCCCGCCTCAACCTGCAAGGTGAAGGTCTCCTCCGCCAGCCCTTCCTCCAGGCTGCGGCTGGTTCCGGTAAGACAATCCGGTTCCTCCACCAGGTTTTTAACCGCGCTGCACACGGTCCCCCCGGATTTCGAGGTGTTGGAAAGAATATAGGAAGCGCCCTCATCCTCCCAGGTTTTTCCAATCAAAATGTGCTGAATCTCCTCCCCCGCGACTCTGGGGTCGTCGGGATCAAAGAAGTTCTTCACATCCCCCCTGTGGACTGAGGTCAGCTGTGCGCTGCCGTTAAAATTCAGCGGCTCCAGCTCGTACCGGACCAGGAACAGGGAAGTCTCCACAAAGGAGGCCATCCTGGTGATTTTCACGCGAATCTGTTTGCCCCTGGGGCTCTCCCACCAGACTTCCCGCAGGGTGACGCCTTTTCTCATGTCCAGGACCCGGCGGCTTTTCAAAACCCGGCCCTCGAACATGTTAAACGTCTCCCCGTCCAGCTTCAGCGTGATGGTCTGGGTATCCGCAACGTTTAAGATCGTCTGCTTCTCCTCCACCAGGCCGTGGAGCTTTTCCGCCTGCCCCATATAGGCGAAGTCGTAAAACCCGTTGATGTAGGTGCCGCGGACCTGGGAAAAGCCTTCCGGATAGCCCTCCTCAAAGCAGCCTCTCACGCCAAGGTAGCCGTTTGCATTGTGAAACAGAGTCTCCCCCAGAAGCAGCTCCTGGTTGTCCAGTGAAAAATCCTCCGCGCACAGAATATACTTGTCCATCTTGTTCTCCTTAAACTTACCCTATTTTTAAGAGCTCCCCGAACGCGTCCAGACTCACGTCCGCCCGTTCGCTTCCCGCGGCGCTGTGGATTGCAATCGCGCACATGCCCCCGCTTTTGGCCGCCTCGATGCCCGCCTCGGCGTCCTCGATCACGGCGCAGTCCTCAGGCGCAAGGCCCAGGAACGCGGCCGCCTTCAAAAATACCTCCGGGTCCGGCTTGGAGCGCTCAATGTTGTTGCCGTCCGACACGGCGTCGAACAGGCCGGCGATTCCGGTCCGCTCTAAAATCAGCCCGGCGTTCTTGCTGGAGGAGCCGATCGCCAGCTTATAGCCCCGTTCGCGCAGCCGCGCCAGCGTGTCCCTCACCTCTGCGCTCACCGCCTCCGGGGTGAGTTCCCCCAAAAGGTCCCGGTAATAGGAATTTTTTTCCTCCGCCAAACGCCGCTTCGCCTCCCCGTCCAGGGCCGGGCCGCTGTAATTTTCCAGCACGATCTCCAGGGATTCCTCCCGGCTGACCCCTCTCAGCCGGTGGTTGATCGCCTCGTCAAAATAGACTCCCAGGCGGTCCGCCATCCGTTTCCAGGCCAGATAGTGCAGCTTGTCCGTGAACACGATCACGCCGTCCAGATCAAAAATAAATCCTCTGATCCGCCGTTTTTCCATTCCAGATACACAATTCGTCGTCATCCCTTTACTGATCCTCCCAAATAGTCCGGCTTCAAATACCGCTGAAGCACAAATGTGATGAAAATAACCGGGATCGCCAGGATCGTGGAGTACGCCGCCCGCTCAAACACATTTCCCCTGGATACATAGTAGTAAATCTGCAGCGGCAGGGTTTTGGAGTTGTTGGATAAATACATTGCGTATGTAAATTCGTTCCAGGCGTTCAGCCACACGTACATGGCGCTCACCGCAATTCCCTGCATGGAGACCGGCAGGATCACCTTGACGATGGCCTGCATCTTGGAAGCGCCGTCGATCCACGCCGCCTCGTCCAGGGCTATCGGCACCTCAGCGAAGGTGGATACCAGAATCCAGGCCATAAACGGGATCTGGGTGATCATGTTGGCCAGCACCAGGCCCAGGGACGTGTCGATCAGGTTCATTTTCAAAAAGGTCACAGAAATGGGCAGGGCGATGGCCACGCTGGGGATCATTCTGGTAAAAAACAGGCCCAGCACAAAGGCGTAGCGCTTTTTCTTCTCCATCCGCGACACCACGTAGGCGGCCGGAACCACGATGATAAGCGACCCCAGGGTGGTCATGCAGGACACGATCAGGCTCTTTTTCAATGGCGCCCAGAGATTTCCCGAGCGGAACACGTTCAGCCAGTGCTCCCAGGTAAACTGGTGGATCAAGAGCGTGGGGTGCTGGGTTAAAATCTCGCCCTTCACGCTGAACGACACCTTGGCCAAAAGGTACACCGGCGTCACCATGATCAGGCAGATCACAATGATCGCAACATAAAACGCGATCTTACCACATTTCTTTTTCATCTGGCCCTGCCTCCTTTCTTCTCCCTCTCAAACGCAAACATGTACGCCATGACGATCACCAGGATCAGCACCAGCAGCACGGTGGAGGCCACCGCCGAGTAGGCGTTGTTCCCATAGGAATACTCCTCGTAGGACATCGTGGCCAGAAACGGGGTGGTGCCGCCCAACAGGACCTTGGGAAGCTCGAAAATGCGCAGCAGGTCCACCAGCCTGGTGAGAACCGTCATGGTCACCGTGGCCTTGAGCTGGGGAATGGTGATATAGCGGAAGCAGTCGAACTTGCCCGCGCCGTCCACATCCGCCGCCTCGTACATTTCCAGGGGAATGGACTCCAATCCGGACAAAAACAGCATCACCACCATGGGCATCACCTTCCAGGAGTCCGCCACCGCCACAACGAACAGGCTGCGCAGACGGTTGGCCGTCCAGTCGATGGGGATGGCGGCCAGGTTCAGCCGGTATAAAACCTCGTTTAAATAGCCGGATATTCCAAACAGATACAACATTGCCACGCCGGATACCATGGTGGGAATCCCCATCGGCAGCATAACCAGCGTTCTGGCCAGGCCCTTTCCGACAAAACTCTTCCTCAGCATTGAGGCCAGCAGATAACCGATCACCATTTGAATCAAGAGCCCGATGGCCGATACAAACAGGGTGTTGATGACCGCCTCGGAGAAGAAGCTCCGGCCGAACACATAGGCGTAATTCCGGAGCGTCCACTCGGAGGTAATCTGATCCTTGAAGCTGAGGAGGATCGTCTGGAAAATGGGCACAATGGTAAAGCTAAACACAAAAATCATCAGCGGGGCCACCAGCATTGTATTCAGCCCGTGCTTTTTGAACCACAGGGACATCCCGCTCTTTCCAACTGTCTTTTCCATGGAATCCTCCTCCTACGGCTATTCGCCCTTGGCCTGCTTCGCTTCCTCAATGGTGTTGTGATATTTATCCAGAATGCCCTGGACATCGCTGCTGCCGTTGATCACGATCTCGGTAAACGCGTCATTGATCGCCTTGTCCACGTCGGACCAGTAGGGCACGATGGGTCTGGACTGTGCGTAATCCAGCGCGGTCATCACATCCTCGATGTAGGGCTTCTGCCACTCTTCCACCTCGCCTAAGGCGTCGTTTCTGGCCGGAGCCCAGCCGATCTTGGTGAACAGCACGTTCTGAACCTTCTCGGACATCAGGTACTCGATAAACTGGATGGCCTCCGCTTTGTGCTCGGTTCCCTTGGCAACGCCCACAACCGTGGTGGTGGTCACCTTGGAAATGCCCTTGGGGCCCTCAAAGCCAACATAGGACTTGACCTCGGTCTTGCCGCCGTCCTTTACCACCGTGGTGGCGCAGAAGGGCCAGTTGGAGCCGTAATAGATGGATTCCGTAGCCAGCAGCTCGTTCACGCCGTTAAAGTCGGCCCGCTTGGACTCGGGGGACAGGTAGGGCCACAGCTGCTGTAAGAAGGTGAACGCCTCCACGGAGCCCTCGTCGTTGAGCACCAGGGGATCGCCGCCCGCAGAGCGGATAAACTCCAAGCAGGTGATGGTCAGCGCAGAACCGGACGCCGCCTGGATGGCGACTCTGCCTACGCCCTCTTTCTCGTGCAGGGTCTTAGCGAACTCCAGCAGCTCGTCCCAGTTTTTGGGAGGGGTCAGGCCGTACTCGTTCAGCTTGTTCTCATTGTAGTAGTTGGTCTGGACGTTGGGGCGGATCGGAACCACGGACACCTTGCCGTCGAACATCAGCTCCTCGTAGAGGTTGCCCGGAATCGCGTCCGGAATGGTCACCTGGCCGGTCAGATCCTCCGCCAGATCCTTGCCCAGGATTCCCGGCAGGTACACGGTGCTGGGCGCGAACACGTCGATCTCGTGCTTGCCCGCCTGGGCCAGGGCCTCCAGCTTGCTCTCCATATCCTTGTTCTCCATCTGGATTCCGTTGATCTTGATGCCGGTCTCCGCCTCAAAGGGAGCCAGAATGTCCTCGCGGAACACCTGCCACTCCTCCTCTGCCAGGGGGATTGCGAAATTGAGGGTTACGCTCTCAGCCGCTTTGCCGTCGCCGCCTGCCGGAGCCGCCGCGCTCTGTCCGCCGCCGGAACTCCCTGAGCCGCCGCAGCCGGCCAGCATTCCCGCCGCCATAGCCGCCGCCATTGCAATCGCCGCAACCTTTGTCATTCTCTTTCTCATGATACGTTCTCCTTTTATTTGTTATAATTTGATAACTGATTCATGTCTGGCCGGGCCGCAACGCACGGCCGGCTTATGTAACAGGCTGCGCTTACCCGCGCATTCTCGGCCGGGAGGCCAGATACCGCTCGAAGGTTTCCAGATCCCGGTTCAGGATCAGCTCCTTGGGATAGCCCACGGATTCCAGCATCTCAAAAGCCCAGTCCGCCTGTCCGATCTTTGCCGCAAAATGCGCGTCCGTGGAGATCACCACCGGCACCTCATACACTGCGCACAGCCTGGCGATCACCGGGCAGCGCTCCCCTGAGCCGGGGCGGCCGATGGGCGAGTGGTTGTTGATCTCCATCACCTTGCCCAGGCGCTTCATCTCCCGGACCACCGTCTCGTAGTCGTACACGTAGTCGTCGTTGCCGCTGTGCCCCAGGGCATCCACATAGGGATTTTCCAGAATCTTCAAATACCCTCTGGTGTGGTCCTCCACCGAGGAGGGCGGACAGCAGCCCACGTGGTAGGAGGCGATCACCCAGTCCAGCTTTTTTAAGTACTCCTCCGTAATGTCCAGCCCGCCGTCATAGTCCATGATGTTGGCCTCCGCTCCGCGAAAAATGCGGATGCCCTCCACCTCCTCACCGATGGCCGACTGATTGCCAAAATGCCAAATGTGGGGAGCTCCCGGCATCGCTGGCCCGTGGTCCGTGACCGCCAGTCCCTTCATGCCATACTTTTTCGCGTACATCACGCCCTCCAAAACCGTGCTGTACGCGTGCCCCGACGCGATGGTGTGATAATGTGTCTCTACAGCTGTAACCATACGCTCCTCCTTTTTGTTGTATATTTTATCTATCTTGCAAAACTTGAAACGTTTCATTTTTTGCTTAAAAAAACGGTCGCTCCCGTTTATCTTTTCACGGCAGCGCCCTCTGCCAGCGTGAGAACAGACTCGCGCTCCAGCAGCGTGAAGGGCAGGACCAGATTTCCGCCTCGCTTTCCATCCTTCATCCGGCTGACCAGCAGCCTGGAAGCCTCCTCGCCGATCTTTTCAAAGGGCTGGGATACGGTGGTCAGGCGCGGATACGTATACTCGGCCATCTCGATCCCGTCAAATCCCACAACCGAGAAATCCTCCGGCACCCGGCGGCCCGCCTCCAGAAGCGCGCGCATCGCGCCGATGGCAACGTCGTCCGACACCGCAAATACTGCGGTGAAATCATCCCGCTGCTTCAGAATTTCTTTCATGTCCTCATAGCCGCGCTCCAGGCGGTATCCGCCGCAGACCACCAGGGACAAGTCCACCGGAAGCCCCTGATCCCTCAGCGCCCGGCAATACCCCTCGGTTCTGGGAATCCCGGAGTTGGGGTCGTCCGCCTCGCCCGCCAGCAGGCAGATGCGCTTGTGGCCCATACCGCACAGGTAGGTAACCGCGTGGTAGGCCGCCTGCTCATTGTCAATGGTGACGCTGGAAAAATACTTGTCCGGATACTGGGTCATGGCAAATACCACGGGCACGCCCGTGCGCTTTAAACCCTCGGCGATCTCCTCGCCCACCGTGTTTCCAAGGTAGATGATGCCGTCCACCTGGCTGCGCATAAACGCCTGGATCGCGTCCTCCTCAAGCCTGGTGCTTCTGGTGGTGTTGTACAACAGGATGCTGTAGCCGGAATCGCGGCTGATCTTCTCAATTCCTCGCAGCACCTTGCCCACCACGGGGCTGGAAATGTCGGGGATCATAATCCCGATGGTCTTGGTGGAATTGGCTTTTAAGCTCCTGGCAATGGCATTGGGCGTGTAGGACAATTCCTGCATCGCTTCCTCCACCTTCAGGCGCGCCTCGGGGCGCACATACTGGTTGTTGATCACCTTTGAGGCCGTCCCCAGGCTGACCCCCGCCAATTTTGCCACATCTTTGAGATTATACCGCTGCTTTTCCATCAAAATTCCGCCTTGTTTCGTTATTTATCTCAACTTGAAACGTTACATTTATAATAAACCATTTGCGATTGACAGTCTACTGTCTTTTTCAACAATATGAGGGGGATTTTTTGTGCATATTGATAGAATTGAAAAGTGGACGGGCGAAATGAGGCCGGAAGGGAGGCGGACAGGGGTGATACTCTGTTTCCATCCTCCGGGGCGTCACGCTCCAGCCTGGCAGAATATCACGTCCCCAGTCGTCACGATTCCCCGATCACATCCGCCATCATATCATGCCCACCCCCACCAGCGTATCACCCTCCCACCCGCCAGTCCTCACCGCGTCACACAGAGTCCGCGCGGTGCAGCAGTTCACCCAGCAGGCGGTAGAGATAGTTCACATCCAGCGGCTTTGGGATAAAGCCGTTCATGCCCGCGGCCATAGCCGCGTCCACGTCCTCCTGGAAGGTATTGGCGGTCATGGCAATAATGGGGACAGCGGCAGCGTCCGGGCGGTCCAGGGCGCGGATGGCGCGGGCAGCCTCCAGCCCGTTCATCTCGGGCATCTGGATATCCATCAGAATCGCCTGGAACTCGCCCGTACGGCTCTCTGAGAACCGTTCCAGCGCCTGCCTGCCGTTCGCGCTCCGGCACACCCTTGCTCCCTTGATCTCCAGCAGCTGCGCCGCAATCTCGGCGTTGAGATCGTTGTCCTCCGCCAGAAGGATCACGGCGCCGTCAAGTCCCAGGTCCTCCGGCTGTCCGTCACCGCCTTCCCCGCAGGGCTCCTGGGACGGACTTAAGGGCAGGGTGACGGTGAAGTAGAATTCACTTCCCTGGTCCGGCTGGCTATGAACCCGCAGCTCGCCGCCCATCTTCCCGACAATATTGCTGCTGATCGGCAGGCCCAGGCCGGTTCCCTGGCTCCTTGAACGGCTGGTGCCCACCTGCTCAAAGCTCTCGAAAATACGCTTCTGGTCCTCCGGCAGGATACCCACGCCGCTGTCGATCACCCGGAACGTAAAGGCAGCCTCAGACTCCGAGCCCTCCTCCTCGGTCACCCGCAAAAGGACCAATCCACCCTCCGGTGTGAATTTGAAGGCGTTGGACAGCAGGTTGGTGAGCACCTGCCGAAGGCGAATGACGTCGCCGGTGAGGTCGCTGTGAGCGATCTCAGTTTCCAGCTTGTACGTCAAGCCGCGCCGCTGCGCCTCCGTCTCCATCATGGCCTGAATCTCATCCAGCATGCGCTTCAGAGAAAATGGTTCGCTGGCCAGAGACAGCTTTCCGCTGTCGATGCGGCTCATGTCCAGTATATCGTTGATGAGATCCAGCATATAGTGGGAGGAGGCGCGCAGCTTCGACAGATTTTCCTGCACGTCGGCCGGCACATTCTCCATCATGCCGGTGAGGTCCGTGAGCCCCACCACCGCGTTCATAGGGGTGCGCAGCTCATGGCTCATGCGTGAGAGAAACTCTCCCTTGGCGCGGCTCTCGGCCTCGGCCTTCTCCAAATTGTTCTTGATAATGGCGGTGCGCATTCGGGTCCGGTAGCTCCCCAGCACCAGCGCCACCACCAGAAGCAGGATCAACGTCAGCACGCCGATAAAGGTCACAGGGTTGGCATAGATGAGCTCCATCATCGAGAGCCCGCTGGTCCCGATCGAGACCATGTTCCGGTCCAGGATCATGGACCGCTCCTTGGGGGAAATATTGTTGATGCCCTTGTTGAGGATGGTCAGCAGATCGGGATCGCAGGGCCGCCTCAGCGCAATGCAGAGGTCGCTGCGGTCGTTGACCGGGGTCACTGGCACCAGATTGGAAAAATGGTAGCGCTGGATATCCCGCTCCAGCCGGCCGGCCAGGCCGTACATAAAGTCCGCTTTGCCCCGGTTCACCGCCATGAGCGCGTCGGTGACTGTGGAATACGCCTGCACCTTGTCCGCCGCGATCCCGGCGGGCAGCAGCTGCCCCTCGACCACAGCGCAGAGCAGCCCATCGTCCGGATAGGTGGACGCCTTATTGCGCACCACGATATAATTCATATTCACATAGGGCGATGTGAGCGTCAGTCCCTGCCGGGCAGACTGCTCCTCCGTGCCCGTGTAAAAACAGAGCAGATCCGCCTCCCCCTCCCGGACCATGCGGACCCCATCGCCATAGGTGTCCGCGGTGACATAGGTAAAGGTAAGCCCTGTAAACCTTGATACCTCATCGAGGATATCGGGCACAATTCCACGGTGAAGGCTCTCCTCACTGTTGAGGCAGAACAGGGGATGGTAGCTCTCAGGCACAGCCACCGTCACCGCCCCTCTGCGCCGGACATAGTCGCGCTCCGCCTCGCTGAGCCGAATGTCAATGGAGCCCTCGCTGTAGAAATTGGCCGCATACTGCTCCGCGCCGAAGTTGGGGTTGGAGTCCGCTATCCTCTCCAGGGCCATGTTCAGCCCGTCCAACACCTCCTGGTTGCCCACGTTGGTCACGATATAGTAGGGCTGCGACTCAAAGGCTGCCACGATCCGAAATTCCGGCGGGTCCTCAAACCCGTTTCCCAGAAGCAGATCGACCTCTCCGTTTTCCAGATAGGGGTAGAGCTTTCCATCCGGCGTCAGCTGTTCAAAGCTGTAGCTGCGGATTTCACAGTCCAGGCTGTTCATGGACAGATACTCCTGCAACCGGCGGACGTTCTCAGACGCCCGTTCATAGACGCCAATGGTCTTGCCGTTCAGACTGCGCAGATCGTAGCTGTTCACGCTGTCATCGTCCAGGCGGGCCATGAGCACGGATTTACTGGACCCGATGTTGTAATCCGGGTAAGCGAAGAGCTCCTCAAAACCAGGGGAATAGTAAGTGCCCCCCATCAGATCATACCCGCCGTCAAGAAACTCACTGACTATATGCTCGCTGTCGGTGTCTATATACTCGTACTCCCAGCCGGTGTACTTGGCGATCTCGTTGAGATAGTCCACCACCAGCCCCTGGCGGCTGCCGTCCGCCGCCGTCTCGGTGAGTCCCGCCACCTGAGAGAAAGGAACCCGCAGGACGCGCGGCTCCTCCCCTGCCAGCGTTTCCGTGCTCAGAGAGGCGGATAGAACCGCGCCCAGTAGGACGGCGAATCCCTGCCTGATTTGTTTTTTGAGCCTTTTTTCCATACTCGATCTCGCTCCTTTGGACAATCGTGACAGCCGCAATTCTCCTGCTGCCCCTCTAAGCGGTATCCTCAGTTTTCTTACGGAATATCGCAATCACTTGGCGCGGGCGCGTCTGACACGCCCACGCCCGTTTTTAAAGGCTGGCTTTGCGGATACAATCCGAAAGCGTTTTACAAAGCTGCGCCACATCCAGCGGCTTGCTGACATGGGCGTTCATCCCGGAGGCCAGGGCGGCGGAGATATCATCGCTGAACGCGTTGGCCGTTGTGGCGATGATGGGGATCCTGCGCGCCATCGGGTGCTCTGAGCAGCGGATGCGTCTGGCAGCCTCGTGCCCGTCCATCACCGGCATCTGCACATCCACCAGGATGGCATCGTAGTCGCCGGGCTTTGAGGCCAGAAATGCCTCAAGCGCCTGCCGTCCGTCCTCCACACAGTCCACCGCAGCCCCGTTCATGCGCAAAAGCGTGGCCGCGATCTCCTGGTTGAGGGCGTTGTCCTCCGCCATCAGCAGACGCAGGCCCTTAAGGGGCAGCTTTGCCGTCTTTTCTTCCCCGTCTGCAAACGGCTGACCTTTATGCTCCAGCGCCGTCTTGATGGCGGCGTAGACGGAGGAGCGGTAAAGTGGTTTGGGAAGGAACCCGTTGACTCCCGCCTCCCGCGCCTCCTCCTCCACCTCCGATATATCATAGGCGGAGATCATCACAATGGGGACGGCGTTTCCCACCTCCCGGCGGATACGGCGTGTCACCTCCACGCCGTCCATATCCGGCATTTTCCAGTCAATAAGACACAGGTCGATATCCCGCCCCTGCCGGTGCGCCTCCCTCACCCGTTCCACAGCCCGGGCGCCCGACAGGCGCCACTCTGCGGATATCTTGATTTTTTCCAGAAGCGCGGCGGTCTGTTCGCAGACCTGCTGCTCGTCGTCCACAATCAGCGCCCGCAGCCCCTGTTGTTCAAAATCGGGCTCCACCACGCTGTTTTCTTCCCCTTTTTTGAACGGCAGGTCCACAATGCAGGTAGTGCCCACGCCGGGTTCGCTCTCAACCTGGATCTGACCGCCCATCAGCATGATCAGGTTCCGGGTGATCGACATGCCCAGCCCCGTGCCGCCAAATCGCTTCGCAATGGAGGCATCGGCCTGTTCAAAGGGCTGGAAAATGCGCTGGACAGCCTCCTTGGTCATGCCGATTCCTGTGTCGGAGAGAATAAAGCGAATGTCGTCGGTGGTGGTTCCGCTCTTATGCCGTGAAACAGTTAAACGGATGGCGCCCCCCGGAGCGGTAAACTTCACCGCGTTGGAGCTGAGATTCAGGAGAATCTGGTTGAGCCGCAGGGAATCGCCGATCAATACGGTGTCCCCGCCAAAGCCCTCCATGGTTTCCGTAAACTTGATGCCCTTCTCCTTTGCCTGCGCGTAAACGGTTGAGACAAAGCCGTTGACAATCTCAAAGATATCGAAGGGTTCGTTCTGCAGCACCATTTTGCTGCTCTCGATCTTTGACATATCCAGCACGTCGTTGATCAGCATCAGCAGATGCTTGGACGAGAAGCTGATTTTCGCCAGGCAGTCCTCCACCCTGACGTGATCTTTGACCGAGGCCGCCGCGATGGTGGTCATGCCAATAATAGCGTTTAAAGGCGTGCGGATTTCATGGCTCATCCGGGACAGGAACTCGCTCTTGGCCATGTTGGCGTGCTCCGCGGTTACCATAGCCTCCTGCAGCACCTGGCGCGAGCGGACCTCCTCGGTGCGGTCGGAAAATACGGTGATGAGCTGCGGCGTGTTCAGGTCCTCCGCCCGGTAGACCCGGATCAGCATATAGCGCTTTTCCCTGTCTGGCTTTGTATATTCCACCAGCTTTTCAAAGGGTGAAATAAAATCGGGATCGCCGATCTTCTCCCTGAACTCCCGGGCGTCCTCCTCCTTCATCCCCTGGTAGAGGCTTTCCTCGTCCCTGACGGGAACGCCCAGAATCCGCTCCAGATTCAGCCCGCGGTAGCTGATGGCGCCTGTCCTTGCGTCGCGGATGATAAACGCGTCGTCGATGCTCAGGGACAGGTTGTCAAACAGCCTGCTGCGGTAAACCAGCTCCTTCCGCTGGCGGTGAAGGACATACTGGGAGACCAGCAGCACCATCATCATCATTCCCATCAGCACAACGGAGCCGGACAGGCTTGCCTGACGCAGCCGTTCCGCAGTGGCCCCATACCCCACCTTTTTGATCTGGGCGGTGGAAATAATCTCTTCCGTCTGGCGAAGCGCCTCATCGTAGAGGGGCTGCAGGTGCTCCCTGGCGTAGGCCTCAATATCCCCCGCCACGATGTTTTCACGGGAGCAGAAGCCCAGATAGTCCGTCTGCTCCGCCCGCAAGCGCATGAGTATGCTCTTTAATGCCCCGATATCCTCCTCGTTCCCCAGATACAGCTCCTCAATCTGATCCACCGGCGCTTGCAGCGCTTGGTAGAGCTCCTCAAGGCTGGCCCTGGCAAACGCCACGTCGTCGGCGCTGTAGTGGCGCTCCAGCCGCCCGGTCCTCAGGCTCATTTCAGACACATAGAGCTTTACGTCGCCGGCGGAAATCACGACCTCAAAGGGATGGTTCGATATGATCTCCGTCTGTGCTGCCAGGCTGGCGGAGTTGCGGATGGTCATGACCAGGTAGCAGATCATCAGCAGGATGAGGATCGCCGTGCTGACAACACTCAGCCGCTGCCCCCGGACTACAGACCGCTCCTTTGCTTTTACAGTTTTCTGCATGGATTTTAGCTCCTCATTCTTCCCGCCGCGCGATTCCCAAACCTGGACATCTGCTGCAAAATTGTTATCTCTCCGCCGCTTCTCATTGCTCCAGGACTCTGGCCAGAGTCGCCTGCAGCACTGCTATATCGATGGGCTTTGCCACATGCGCAGTCATGCCCGCATTGGCGGCGGCCCGGATATCCTCCGCGAAGGCGTTGGCCGTCAGGGCAATGATCGGAATTGCTTTGGCGTCGGGGCGCTCCAGGGCGCGGATGGCGCGGGAGGCCTCGTATCCGTTCAGGTTGGGCATCTGGATATCCATCAGGACCGCGTCGTAGGTGCCGGGAGGTGATTCCCTGAAAGCCTCCACCGCCTGCGCTCCGTCCTGTCTCACCGCCATCTGCGCTCCCTGCCCTTTGAGGATTTCACAGAGAATCTCCGCGTTGAGCGCGTTGTCCTCCGCGATTAAAAACCGCCTGCCGGAGAAGGGATTGACCACGCCGGTCTGGTCAGCGCCGGGGATGTCCTCCGCCTGCGCGCTCTCCTCGGACGCCGTCTCAAATTCCAGCTCCACCTGGAAGGAGGAGCCCTCGCCCGGCCTGCTTTTCACGGAAACCGTGCCTCCCATCAGCCCCACCAGCCCGTGGACGATGCTGAGGCCCAGCCCGGTCCCCTCGATGCGCGCGACGCCGTCCCCGCGGCAAAACGGCTCAAAGGCAATCTTGAGAAAGGCTTCCGACATGCCGATTCCCGTATCGCTGACCGTGAAGCGGTAGCGGACCCTGTCCTCATTCCCGGCGGAGGATAGCTCCTCGGTCAGGAAATCCACCCGGCCGCCCTCGGGCGTAAACTTGATGGCGTTGCTCAAAAGATTGATGAGCGTCTGTCCAATGCGCAGGGAATCCCCGTAAAAAGCAGGATGGGAAATCCCCTCCGTGCGAACTGTAAATTCAATCCCGGCCTTCTTCGCCTGGGCCTCCATCATGGCGGACAGATGCCTTGTCAGCTCGTGGATGGAAAGCGGCACCGGGTTTAAGGTGAGCTGGTCCCGCTCGATCCGGCTCATATCCAGCACGTCGTTGATCAGGCTGAGCAGGTGTTTGGAGGAAATCGAAATCTTGCCCAGGCAGTCCTCCATCCATTCCCGATCGTCCAGATGCGCCGGCGCCAGAGCCGTCATCCCCATAATGGCATTCATGGGCGTGCGGATATCGTGGCTCATGGCGGAAAGGAAATTGCTTTTCGCCCTGTTGGCCTCCTCGGCTGAGACCAGCGCCTTCTCCAGAGCGCATTTGGCCTGCCGCTCCGCCGCCAGCGCCTCGGTCACATCCGCCCGCACCATGCAGATCGTTTCGTGGCTCTGATTCCCCCAAAGCACATTGATCTGTTTGTATTGCAGCTTTTCCTCGCCTCTCCCGCAAAAGGGCAGAACAAACTCATAACCCGCGGGCGTCTCGTCAAGCCTTTGGAGCATGGTCTCCAGGCGGAACTGCCTGCGGGCCTCCTCCCGGCTCTCCTGGGCGTAAGCCTTTGCGAAGCGCTCCTGAGCCGCCCGGTAATTCCTGCTGACGTAGGGAGGCAGGTTTTCCAGGATCATCTCTCTGGTATACATGACAAAACTGCCGTCCCGGACATTGATTATGCCCGCCAGCTCAAAGGTGTAGGCCAGTATGCTCAGGAGGTTTTGCTGTTCCCGGACGGAGCCGGTGATATCGGTGCATACCAGGGAAACACGCCCCAGCCGCAGGTCGATGGGCGACACGGTGATGTTTTTCGCCCGGATGCCGCCGCTTTCGTCCTCTATGGAATATGCAAAGGTGTAGAGCCCGCTTTCCCGCAGGCGGCGCTCAATCTCCTCCGCGGCCAGAGCTCCGGCGTATGCCTCCCGGTCCCGGGGCACCACCACGGATTTTGCCATAAAAGCCACCCGCTTGGAATAGCAGCCCTTGGGCGGCGGCACCCGGCTGGCGTTCTCCCTGCGGGCCAAAAGGGTGTAGGAATCCTCCCGAAGGTCCAAATCCAACACATAATCGTGGCTGGTAACCGACAACAGTCGGAGAATCCGTTCGGAGATGATCCTGTCTGTCACATCAAATACCGACAGGATTCCCGTAATGTCTCCGGTATCCGGCGCCTCCAGCATATTCATTTGAAATTCAACGTAACGGCCTTTGGACTCCCCCGGCAGTTGGATAAAGCACCTGCGAACCAGCTCCGTGTCCCCCCGCCCAAACGCGGCCAAAGACGGCGCCCGCAGGTAAGTGTTCAGGAAGTCCCGCCGCTCCTCCTCGCCCTCGATCAGCCCGGCAATCCCGGCGAAGAAGGCCCCGCAATCCCGGCCAAAGGCTTTCAAACGCCCGGAACCGGTTAAATCCTGGATATCCAGAATCTTGTCCCTGGTGATATTACAATGGCCGAGGATCAGCGTGCCGGGTCCCGAGGTCCGGTAATGCTGCAGGATCAGCTCCTCATACTGCCGGCCCATGCGCTCCTTTTCAGCCACCAGCCGGTCGATATCCGTGCAGACGCAGTAAAGCCGTAAAATCCCATCCGGCCCCCTCAGCAGCGAGACGTGGGCCCGAATCCACACATAGCTTCCATCTCCCCTTCTGAACCTGGCCGAATACTCCCGGTGCTCCTCCCCGCTGCAGATAAACTCCTCCAGCTTTATCTGGTTGCCGCCGATATCCTCCGGGTGAATTCCCGCGAAGATATTTCCCCGGTACGTTTCCTCAACCTCCTTTACCGTCATGCGCAGCATGGCGGCAAAGCCCTCGGATACGTACTCCGCCTCCAGACCGCCGTCCGGCGCGCGGCAAAGCACCGCAATACCACCGGGCAGGTTTTTGACCAGGGTCTGAAAATACTGCTCCAGCCGTTCCTTCTCCCTGCGGGCGCGCACCTCCTCGGTCACATCCCTGATGTACATGATATAGGCCGGGATTCCATTCCAAATACTCTCCTTAACCCGAACCGTATACACAAGGCCCGTTTTTTCCACCGTGATCTCGTGCTCTTGTTCGTCAGGTCCATATGTCCTCAGCGTGCAGAAGCTGCAGGGGGCGTCTAACCCGTGAATGGCAGCGTGGCAGGTTTTCCCCACACAGATTTCTTCATAGGCGTCCAGCTTTCTGGATTCATTGATATAGAGCAGCTCAAACGTGTCCTTGTCGATCACGTAGACCCCGTCCGCCGACTCGCTGGCGACGGATCCCACATCTGAAAACATATTGGTCAGGACAGCATAGAACCGGGAGGACTCGGCCCGCGGACCCATGCGCCTGCCGTTGAGGCGGACCCAGACCAGATTTCCGTCCTTGTGGCGCATCCGGTAGGAGATATCCAGAACCTCCCCGCTCTCAACCGCGGCCAGAGCCGCGGCCCTCACCCGCGGCCGGTCCTGCTCGTAAATCAGATCCAGCGCGTCGTCCAGAGGCAGCTTCTCGTAGTCCTCCCGCGAAAAACCGGCCAGCTCGCTGGTGCCGTCCGTAAAAAAGACGGGAATGAAACGCCCGTTTTCCACCCTGTAGCTGGCAATGCCGCCCGGGATGGAGTTGATCAGGTGATCCAGCTCCAGCCGGGTATCCTCCATCTTCTCATTGGCGCGGGTCAATTCCGCTTCCAGCTTCCGGTCCGTGATATCCAGTATATATTCAATGTGGGCCTCTTCCCGCCCCCAGTCGATGATTTTCCCGCTGAGCTGGTAGACCCGGCCATTGACCGGATGCCTGTATTCCCGGACCAGCAGCTTTGACCTGTCGAGCTGCCCGATCCGGCAGAACGGGCAGCTTGCGTCAAAGCCGGCGACCGTATAGCAGGCGGCTTCCTCCACATCAGCCTGCAAAAACATTTCCCGTGCCGTCCCGTTGGCATAGAGCAGCCGCCGGTCATCCACAGCGCTGACAAAAACAGCCACCGGCACGTGATCCAGCACGGCGGTCAGCTGTTCGATCGAAAGCTTGTCTTCTGCCATTTTTCTGTCCTCCTTTTACCGCCTGCGAGACAGGCCCGCCCGCCTCAGCGCCGCCCCGGCGGCCTGGCGCAGCGCAGGGCCCGTCACTGCCAGCCACCGTCGCTCTCTGTCACCAAACGCTCAAACGCCTCCACGGGCATGGGCTTGGCAAAATAGTATCCCTGGACATATTCGCAGCCGATCTCGCGCAGGCGCTCCAGCTGCTCCACCGTTTCCACGCCCTCGGCCACCACGTCCAGGGACATCAGCTTTGCAAGGTTCATGATAAACCGCATGATTTCCTGGTTGACCGGGGTCACAGGCTCGCTCTGGATGAATTTCATGTCCAGCTTCAGGATATCCACCGGCATCCGCTGCAGCATATGTAAAGACGAATAGCCGCTGCCGAAGTCGTCCATCTCAATGATGAATCCCAGCCGGCGCAGATGGCTCACCGTGTCGATGATCTGCTGGGGATTCTCAATATAGGCGCTTTCCGTGATCTCCAGATGCAGGCAGGAGGGCTGCAGCCCGTATTTTTTCAAAAGCCCGGTCAGGATATCGGCCAGGTCTACATTATAGATATCAGCCCGGGACACGTTCACAGAGACGGGCAGAAGGGGCAGCCCCCTCTCCTCCCAGCCATGCAGCACAGCGCAGACCTTGTCCCAGACGTATTGATCCAGCCTGGTGATAAATCCATTTTTCTCAAACAGAGGGATAAACGCAGCGGGGGACTGCAATCCCCACTTCGGATGGTTCCACCGGATCAGCGCTTCGGCTCCGGCCATCCGTTGATCCCTGATCCTGTATTTCGGCTGCAGGTAAATCTCAAATTGCCCGGCGGCCAAAGCGGATTCCATGCTGTCCACAATCTCCTGTTCCCTCAGCATTTTACTGCGGAGCACGTCGTCATAATAGGCAAAATACTTCTGATACTGTCCTTTGATACCCTTGGCCGCCAGCAGCGCCCGGTCGCACATCTGCTCCACCGGGACATTCCGATCCTCCACGCGGTAGATTCCCCACTTCATCACAATATTCTGCGTCTGGGACATCGCGTTGATCCGGGCGCAGGCTTCCTGAAACATAGCTTCCGTGTATTTCCAATGATGTTCGATAAGGCAGGCGAATTGATCCGCGTGGAAATGGCTGCAAATCCCCTTGCCCTGGATGCCTCGGGTATATTCCTGCCCGATCATGCAGAGAATCCGGTCCCCGGCAGGGATGCCGAATACATCGTTGACCAGCTTGAAATTGACAACGTCCGAACAGATAATGTCATACTCCCGGTCCGGATTCTGGCTGATAATTTCTCTCACCTGGCTACAGAAAAAGCCCTTGCTGTAGAGTCCGGTCAGCCGGTCGTACTGAAACTCATTGACAAGGGCGGCAGTTTCCCGCAGGTGGATGATGCCGGCAGCCCGGTGCAGAATGATCTGCGGCTTGTACGGCTTTGCCACAAAATCCGCAGCGCCGCAGGACAGAGCCATAACCTCCTCCGACTCCGCGTCGTTCTGGGTGGTGACGATGACCGGAATGGAGGAAAACGCGGGGTCGCCCTTGACCTCGGCCAAGAACTCATATCCATCCATAACGGGCATGACAATATCCAGCAGGATCAGAGCGAATCCGCCCGCCTCCCGGCGCAGACATGCAAGGGCCTCCCGGCCGTTTTCCGCGGCCACAACGTCGTATTCAGGCTCCAGTATCTCACACAGGAGGCTGCGGTTGAGTGCGTTGTCCTCTACCACCAATATCTTTCGTTTCACGGTCATAGCGTTTGTTACACCTCTTCTTGTTCCGGTCGATCAGAAACAGTAATTGCTCACGTACATATATATCCTAGAGTATAGCAAAAAGGATGGGAAATAGCAACTACCTGGCGAAAGACGAAAGGCTGTGGAAAACCGGCTGAAAAAATGGTATACTGTACTTGTTATAAGTCGGATTCCCTTGAAAATTGGAGGAACCTGTTTTGGAAAACAGTACGCAATTACACAGCGTTGTCTACCATGTTCTACTGACACAGATACAATTCGGCGCCTTTGGCAGCGGCGAAAATCTTCCCACCATAGAGGAGACCGGCGCGCGGCTTTGCGTGTCGGTCGATACGGCCCGGGCCGCTTACCTGAAGCTCAAAGAACAGGGATATATTACTTTGTCGAAAAATGTCGGCGCCACAGTGAACCGAAATTATGATGCAGCGGAAAGGGAACAGTTTATCCAGGCTTTTTTTGCGATGCGCAAAAACGCAATGATCGACCTGGTAAACTCCATAGGCCCTCTGTTTGGCAACGCCCAGTGGACCGGGCTGAAAAATGCCTCCGTTCAGACGCTGCATTCCATTGAAGCGCTCTCTGGAAAAGAAAATCTGCCCGCTCCCTACGCTATGCTGGAGCACCTCAATCAGAAATACAGCGCTCTCGGAAACTCCCTTCTCATGCGCCTGGTCTGGCAGATTTTTATGTTTTTGCACGACCCCTTTTTCAGCATAGAAGAGAATTTACAGTATTTTGATCGATCCGCCGATTATCTGCCGGAAATTCTGGCCCTTTGCCGGAACCAAAGCTGGTCCGCGCTGCGCGCCGCCCTGGACCGATCGGTTGAAAAGCTGTCCTGGGCCGTCAAGGAATTCTATCTGTCCAGAATCACCCTTCCCTGCCCCGCGGATGAGACTATTTTCCGTTGGAGCTCCTACGAAAAAAGCCAACAGCTCTGCTACTCCTTCGCCATGGAGCTTCTCGTCGCAATCAACCGGGGAACATATCCCGCCAGAAGCCTGCTTCCCTCCCAGAAGCAGCTTGCAAAGCAGCGCGGCATTTCCCTGAGCACGGTCCGCAGGGCGCTGGAGCTTCTGACCAGCGTGGGAGCGATCAAATCCGCCAAATACGTGGGCACGCGGGTTCTACCATCGGACAAAACCACGGAAAACAGTGATTTTTCCAAACCAGTTCTACAGCGCAGGCTTTTGGACATGGTCAAGAGCCTTCAGTTGTTCGCCCTGTCCTGTAACGATGTATCCCGGCTGACGCTCTCTGCTCTTGACGCCGATTCTCTGGGAAAGCTGTGCGATGATCTAAAAGCGCGCAAGCAGTGGAGGCGAGGCGAGATTTTGTCCTATTACGCGCTGGAGCTGTTCGCAAAACACGCGCCCTACCAGGCCATACGGACCGTCTACTCAGAACTGCTGCGGCAGTTTTTCTGGGGCTACACGCTGCGCGGCGTGAAGGGGAGCCAGGAATCCATCAACGCCATGTACGATCCCTATTTTGATTTGCTGATCGACGCGCTGGAGAAAATGGATATCCCGCGGTTCTCCTCCTGTCTGGAGGCGCTGATCATCCGCGAGCTTGGCAGCACCGTACAAATCTTGTCTCAGCTGGGCATTCCGGGAGTAGAGCGCATCCTCATTCCCGGTGAAACAGAAATCTGAACCAACAATGACCCGCAGGCTGCGCCCGCGGGTCATTGCATGACAATTCTATATCCTTTTCTGAGAGATTCCCGTCCGGGCACCTTCCCTGAGCCGCGGGCATTCTCACATTTACAATCCCTGTCCCTTCTTATATTCCGTGATATCGGTGCAATTGATCAGATACGCGCCGGTATCCCCCCAGTTCATGTCGGAAAACCGCACCCTGGTCCAGACGTCATACTGGGGATTATAAAATTCCGTTGCGCCGGCCAGCGGACAGCTCTCGCAGGGGGTATCCCGTCCAAAAAACGTCCCGTGGCAGGTCATGCCGATTTTGACGGAGGGATCGAGCCGCAGCGTCTTGCGGTTCAGATAAAGCAGCTGGTAGTTGTCCTGCCTGATGGCAAAAATATACGCGTCCTGCATATCCAGGATGGCGTTGAGCTGGGCCATGATCTGCTCATTGCGGTCCGACTCGCGCTTTTTCAGGAGAAACGTGGTCATAAGCTGAGCCACCAGGGACAGTATGCCGATCTCATCCTTGTTCCACATGCGCAGCCCCGTACATTCGTCGAACCCGATGAAGCCGCGAAACTCTTTGCCGTCATAAAGCGCGCACTGGAGCGTGGAACAGATGCCCTGGTTCTCGAACAGCTCGGTTTGGGCCGGCGTGAGCGCATGGATATCCCGGCAATAGAAAATCGCATTCTCCCGAAACAGCTCCCGATAGCCCGCTACCTCCTCGTAGGAAAAGTGCTGCAAAAACTTCTTTTGCGGCTGAATCCCCTCGCTGCACCATTCATAGGTGTTGTCCGTGTATCTCCCGTCGCTGCTGTTCTCAAACACATAGGCCCGGCTCACATCGAAGCGCCTGCCCACGATCTCCAGGATCGCCTCCACAGCGGCGTCGATATCCGCGGAGTTGTACAGAATCTGAAACACATAGTTGACCAGATCGCCTCCCCTTCCGCTTGTACTCCGGTCGGAGTCGATGGCTGCGCCCAGGGCGGAGTACCCGATCCGGTCCACCGCCGCCATGCTCTTTACGTCAAACCTGGCGTACTGATTCTTGCCCCGGCTTTTGGCCTGGTACAGGGCCAGGTCCGCGCTGTGATACAGAGACTGGTAATCCATACCGTCCCACGGATAGATGGCAAGGCCGATGCTGCACGTGACCTCCAGCGGCTGCTTCTCCTCCTGAAACAGGTGCTGGAAGATATCCAGAAGCTTCCCGGCCTTTTCCTCCGCAATCTGGGAGGACGGGATATCTTTGAGAAAAATGGCGAACTCATCCCCTCCGATCCTTCCGATCACATCGGATTTCCGCGTCAGCCTTTTCATGCCCGCCGCCAGCTCGGCCAGAACCGCGTCCCCAAACAGATGTCCCTGTCCGTCGTTCACCTGCTTGAAGTTGTCCACGTCAATGATAAACATAGCGCAGATCGTCTCCGGGGCGTCCGCCAGGTACATCTGCGTCCGCCGCCCTGTCTCAGCATGGTTGTAAAGCCCTGTCAGGGCGTCCAACTCCGCCCGCCGCCGCAGGTCCTCCACCATCCGTTTTTCCTCGTCAATGTCCGAGATAGTCCCCACAACCCGCAGCGGCTTACCCTCCCCGTCGTATTGGGAGGCGGCCCTGATCCTGCACCAAATATACTGGTCTTCAAAGTTGCGTATGCGCACATCAAGGCTCATACTAGGTATGCCCTTTTTTGCTTCCCTCATCGCCCCGATCATGGGTTCAATATCGTTGGGGTGCAAATTGCGGAGAATTTCCTCCTTCCCCACGCCGCCGTCATAATGAGGCGCGTAGCCAAACTTTTCCAGCCAATTGGGAGAAAAAACCAGGGAATCCGCGGACAAATCCCACTCAAAAATAATGTCCGATGACTGGTTCATGATGATCTCCAGATGCTCCAGGGACAGGCGCAGCTTCTCCTGCGCGTCCCGCACCTCGGTGAGATCCAGAAAAATACAGAAAAAACGCTCCTCCTGCTCATCGCCAAACAGCTTGGCGCTGCTGGCGGTCCATTTGTAGCTGCCGTCCCCGCACAGCACCCGGAAGCTCAGTGAAAGCCGGTCTCCCTTGTTCATATTCATCTGCCGGTCCACCTCTATGAGAAAATTCTGTCGGTCCGACGGGTGGATCATTGTAAGAAATTGGTTTTGAAACCGTTCGTCCAGCTCTTTTTCCGTAAATCCGAACATACAGCGAAACCCCTCGCTCACCTCCACGATGGTATAGCCGTCGTCATTTCTACACTGCATAACGCCCCCCGGAATGAGGTCCAGAAGGGCCTCCCCCTCAGGGCTGAGCCCTCTCAACAGTCTTTTCACACTTATCTCCCTCACATTCATGAAGCCCCGCGGACTCCTTCTGTTTCCCGCTGTTCTCAGCCTGCCATGCCTCCCTGTTTCACCGGCAACTCCTAAATTGTTCACATACATATATATCACATAGTATAACAAAACAAGCTGGATATGGCAACTGTTTGACGGAAGATACACAATCTGGCAAAACGTCCCCCGCAGGACATAAAGCGCGGCAAGGCGTCCCCGCCGCCGGACCGCGGCATTTAAAAACAGGGATAGTCGGCTTTCTTGTCTCTATTGTCCTGCACCTAAGGGTTCGTCTCCCAATCTTCCCTCCTGCAAATATTCCAGATCGCTTTTTTCACTCTCCGTCTCAAATACCGGCGCTGTTGTTTCTTGCACATCGCGGTTTAACGCCTGCGCGCTTTGTCCACTATTCATCAGGCATGCCGCGATGGCTACGGCGATCAACAATTTCATATCGTGTCTTACCTCCACTTTTTCCTATATGGCCGCCGATGTATACGGTCAATTGCAGTTCATAACCTCTGATTTTAATTTTTCAAACTCCTGCTCCGTTATAACCCTTGAATCTAACAGCTCCTTTAATTCCTTCAGCTTTTTGATTTTATCTGAGTTCTCTATGATTTTTGGATGGCCTGGGGCGGTTTCTTGTTTGGATACCTTCTTATCTTTGGCTAATCTCATCTGTCTCTGGAACTCCTCCACTTCAACTCTTGTTACCAAATTACAATCATACGCAATCTGTCCGCCTGCAAATGATATATCTAAAAACTCGTAGCTATTCCTGACAAACAAAAATACGCCCCAGCATATTAATGTGATTACAAATACCAGTGCTGTTATGACATTCCCTATCATCTCTTCCCATTGAGTCGATATTGAAGCAACCGTACATACAAACAAAAAATAGAGAGAGATAATACTGACGACCAAAGATATCGGTTTTAATAGTGGTAATCTTCTACTTCTATATTCAGTCCCTGTGATGTCCTGTACGTCTATCACCTTATCAATATTTGTACTCCTTAATCCAAATAGACCTTTCTTTTCATAACACTTGCCTTTCATATAAACTCTTCTGTCTGTTAAAATTGCAAATGATTTCTCCAATCTTCCTGTTTGGATATAATTCTTTAAATAACTGTCTCCCAATACGACCTTCAGCTCCTCGTTCCGATCTACGAATACCGTAGCCTTAAGCCGCGCTTCACTCTGCTTGTATTGGTTTAATTTATATGGATTTATTTTGTTAGTATCTTGATTATCGACAGCCTCTTTTGAAACTTTCATAAATATCTATGCCCTCCATCAAACTAGACGTATTTAAAATTTTCGTTTAGTTGAAACTATATATAAAAAATATATGATTTGATTGATCTTCCGGGCGCCTGACATACCGTTCTGTCAGGCGCCCGGCTTTCATTTAATTGTGAACGATTATGTCTCCAAATACTTTGTATGAAGCTTCATCACCCACCTCATAGGGTGATGAGTATGGCTCTATGTTGACCGCAATATTCCCAGTGATGAGGGGTTTGCAATTTGGTTCATTCGAAGAAATAAAAAATTCCTCATTCCATAGCTCCGCCCAATCATTTGCAGTCACTTCAAATCCCTGCAGTCTTATGGCATTGACCCACTGCTCTTGACTCTCATACCACGACGATGCGCTTTCTTCTTTAGATAAAAGCGTCTCCATTTTTCCATACTGGTTGATCTGGTACAAATTAATCTCATATGTGACACCATCAGAACTTAAAAATGCAAGTTCTTCTACTGATGCTCCGATCACCTTTCTATCTCCAAAATCTTTGATAAAAACAGAGAACCTGTTGGTATCGGCAAACAGCAAATTGGAACACAGCCGGCTTTCGCCCAAATACTTTATTTCTCCATCTGTAATGCGATACGTGTGCAAATCAATGTTAAGGCCCGATGTGCCGGCATATCCCTCACAGCTTTTTGCGGTCAGTACCATAAGCTCCGGAACACCATCTGAGTCCATATCCTCTATGTGTGTACTGATAATTCCGCTATCCACACCTGTTACCACAGGCGCAATCCCGAACTCATACCTGCCATACCCATATTCCAGATGGAAACTGTTAAACATTCCAAACTCATCAATCAGCACTTCATTTACATACCTGTTATAGGCCTCTACAGGGTTGTGATTGACCATATCCTTCTGCTCCCGCTCCGATCTGGTCGCTTCTGTTATGGAATCCTTCTTAAATACTCCATTCTGCATATAATAGATTGTATCTCCATAAACAAAATACTCTTCAACTCCCTCGCCGGTAACTTGTTCTACCGTACCTCCAGTTACCCTGTAAACCACATTGCTATATGGCGTTTCGTTCAACCTCTCATAGATTTTCAAATTGCTATTTACACAGTATGTCCAGTCTCCATTAATCTGCAGCTTTTCATATTCCGATGAATGTAAATCTATTCCCTTTTTCGCTTCTACTCTCCCATTCTCCAGCCCATATATCCAGCCCAGAGGTAAATCTGCATCCCCTTCCGATTCATCTGTAAAGTTAAATGCCACTCTGCCATTTTGCGAGGCGATACTGACAGGCGTCCACCAGTGCTGTTCACTTGCTTCTTCCCTATAACCCGTTCCATCTGTTTTGATTGAGCACAACTTCTGCTCGATCATGAAATAGATTGTATCTCTGTCCACGCTCAGACAAAATATCTTCTGTGGTATGCTGTATACAATTTTGTCTCGGCCGTCTGCCCCTACAAAATGGATATTGTTTTCATCAATGTAATACCTGATCTCTTCATCATAGAAAGTGGTGTTGGCGGTATCCCCATCAGCCGGCGATATTTTTTCCAATATCCCTGAATCATTAAATGTAAATACCTGCCGGCCCAAATAAACGTCTCCTACCGCCATCATCTCATTCCGCCTGAAATAATGCAATTCCCCATCAATCTCTTTCCACGTATGGCTTACATAGGTTCCATTTTCTTCCAAATATTTCCAGCCATTTTCCACCTCTACCCAACCCGGCTCCGGTTCAGCTGGTTCTACCACTGCCGGCTCTGTTTCTCGCTCCCTCTGTGTTGATGTTTCTACAGGCGCTTCTGTTTTCTTACCGCTGTTCACGACGGATGAGACGCCCCAAATTCCTCCTCCAGTTATTGATATTGTCAATATAACGGTTGCTATCTTCATTTTGGCTGAGCCAAATAATACGGGTAATATATGCGCGCCGGCTCTTGCCGCTGTTCCCGCTGCGCCTGCCGCTGTCCCTGCTGCGCCTGCCGCTGTTCCCGCTGCGCCTGCCGCTGTTCCCGCTGTACCTGCCGCTGTTCCCGCTGTACCTGCCGATGTTCCCGCTGTGCCTGCCGATGTTCCCGCTGTGCCTGCCGATGTCGCTCCAGTTCCTGCCGCCGCACCCAATAAGCCCACGTTCTTTTCTACAAGAGCTAAAATACTTTGCGCTTTCTGTTCGGATACCTTGAGCTGAACAAACATGTTCCTTAACGCCAGCACAATAACCGGGCCTGTAACTGTATGAAGGGTAACACCCATCCTCCTCTCTTTCTGTTCGATACAGTCTTTCAGCGCCTTCCTGGCATAATTTAGTCTGCTCTTGATTGTTCCTACACTGCACATAGCCTCATTTGCAATCGCCGCTATACTCTTTTCGTCAAAATAGTACGCTATTACGGCTGCTTTTTGAAGCTCCGGCAAACCATCGATGGCCTCTCTTACAATCGCAATGGTTTCCTTGGAGTCCAGTGCTTCTTCCGGCGACAAGTCCTTGTCCCTGTTCTCAACATTCTCAAATAAGAACTCGCCCTCTTCCCCGACTAATACCTCTGTTTTCTTTCTCAGCCTCCTATATCCTAAGTTGAATACGATCCCACCGATCCAAGCCTTGATATACTTGTTTTCCTTTAATGTCCCAATGTGCTGATAAACAGCTATGTAAGTATCCTGGACTAAATCCCATGCCTCATTCTCATCTTTTAACATTGACTTTGCATGGAAATACGCATATTTGTACGTGAGATTATATAAATCCTCAAATGCCTTTGCGTCTCCCTGCTTTGCCAGTCTCACCGCTGCCTGTAATCGTATATCCTCATTCATACCCTGCTTCTCCCCATAAACTTAGCCTTTCACTGTGCCGCTCCATGAAAGGCTATTCTAAAATTCAGATCAGTCTCCCAACACTGCGTTAATGTTGCTCTCAGTATATGAATAGGAAAAATCTTCCCAGTCCAGGCCGCCTTCAAAATATAAATTGTATAGCCGATCCCACTCTTCTTCCGTACAGCTTTGCCCGTTCACCCTGTAATTACGCTCAAAATAATCACTATATAATTCATCATCAGCATCATAGTCTAAGTATAAAACTCTTATAAACCTGCCGTTTTCATATCTATGCAGCACCATATCACCATGAGACCCATACAATCTCCCGGTGCCGATTGTGCCATCTTCATACCATATACTCGGGCCAACAAGAAGCTCTGATCCTTCATCCTCCCACTCTATTTTCTTTACTTGTCCATGCTGATATGTAAACGCCTCATTGACCCAGCAATTATTAACGCAGAGAAACAGCTCGTCGATTCCGTCTCCATCCATATCGATCAAATTAAATGCGTATTCTGAACTATATCTGTTTTGATTCTCTATTAAAAATTTCCTGTATGCCTCCTTCCAGTCAGACTCATCCACCTCCAGTGAACCGTCTGCGTTGAAATAATAATCCCTGCCATCTATATTCTGATCTCCTGTCACCATTGCCCCGTGCCGGTCCATATAGTATGTTTTATTTGCCAGCTGAAGCCAGCCTGTATGCATAGCTCCACTGCCCTCCAAATAGTACCAATTTACCCCGAGCTTCTGCCACCCTGTCAACATATAACCATCCTGGTTAAAATAGTACCAGGCTCCATTGATTTCTTTCCATTGGCTCTGCAGAATCCCCGAATCGGTTTGATAATACCAACCGTTTTGGTTCTGGCGCCACCCCAGTGCCCCATCCTCCCCATATACTATGAAACAACTTGAAATTGATAAACCTGTTACTAATCCCGCTGCTACTAAATTCTTTACCGCTCTCTTCATGACTTACCCTCCAAATTTTTTTAATTCAATACTATTATAACCTATAATGGATGCTTTTTCCAAAAAATAGATTCTGATCATAACCTTCCAATTTCTTCTGACTGTTCCCTATCGTCAGCCTATGTTGTCTCCCCTGGCCTCCACCCCTTTTTTCTCATATAAATCAGTGCCATTTTAAGTGCATATGGTTTTATAATTTTAAAAAATTCTGTATTATGCAGCCTTTCTTTTTACCATTATATACCACAAGCCCCTCATTTTCAATCAAGTGAAATTTAATATTTCCAATAGTTGTCAATCTTCATATCAGATAACTTCAGTATGGTTTACCCCCACCACATCTTCTATTAGACGGATTTGTTTTGAATGATCCATCAAGCTTGTTTCCAATTCTTTCAAATATCTCGACATAATACGCACCGTTGAAGCCTCACACTGGCCGTTCTCCTCGATGTGCTCAAAACCACACTCCAATACACTCAGTACGTTCCGCACGTCCCGGATGTACCGAATCTGCATATCCATACTGTCTCTTACCTGAAATAGCATGTCATAAATCACTGTTATTTGCTTGTTATCCATTGTTTTCCTAACCTCCTTAATGTGTATGTGCCATTCCGGTTCGCCAGGGTTTTATATTTGTCAAAATTTTTATCAATTATTTTTTTGTCTCACGTTTTTGCTGTGTATATGCCCATTCTGCCATTAAACGTTTTATTTCATCTATCATAATTCGCCGCTCCAGCCCAAAAGAAAGCCCCAGAGCTGGTACTCTGGGGCTTTCGCTTTTGTGTATCCGTGAATACTTAACAAGAATTGAGGATAACTGATTGTTCATAGCAGCCTGCGTTGCTGCGGTTCACTGGCGGGCTTATAATCCAGGAATAAAATAACTAATTTTTAAATAACTCATATCTGATGGTCAATAATCCAGTGCAAGAGATCATCGGCTACATTCTCACCACATGCAACGCCAAGAATGATCTCTATTAATTCATCCTGAGAATATTTCAAATGACATCCGTTTAATTCAAGAAATACCAACATTGTATGAGCACCTAATCGCTTATTACCATCCATCATCGCATGATTCTTTACTAAGCCAAAACATAGCCTTGCAGCCTTAGCCTGTATACTTGGAAATAATTCTTCAGCGCCAAAGGATTGAAATGGAGCCGCAAGCGCCGAATCAAGCAAGCTTTCATCTCGTATTCCTTCCATTCCTCCAAACTTTTCAATAAGCTGTGAATGTAATATCAGTATTTGCTTCTTATTTAAACGTATCATTTAGCCAATACCTCATAAGCCTTCTTATTCTGTTCCATTAATCTTTTGGATATATCCATAATATCCTCATCCGAAGCAAAATGCTCATTTTCTGCCTTGCTGAAATCAATTACCAAATATCGCGGAACATTATTTTTTAAAATGACTGCTGCCCCATGCTCATCAACAAGCCTTGCCACTTTTGAGAAATTTTGGTTTGCTTCCGTTATAGAAACCATAGTGTTTGTATCAATCTTCATAATCATCACCTCCTTTATACAAATAGTATATACAAATTCTAGGTATAATACAACCTATTTTTCTTCAATCAGTCTATTCCGTTATTTTACTGTATTCTTCATATACTGATAAATTTGTTCACTTTTTCGTTTTTTCAGAATAAGCATAACAAAAAGAAACCCTCATATCAACTTACATAGCCGATTGAGGGTTTCTTTTCTAACTTTTAAAGAATACCACGAAAGTTTTATCTTACTTATTATTCAGAGCAGCCTGCGCCGCAGCCAGTCTTGCGATCGGCACGCGGAACGGTGAGCAGCTCACGTAGTTCAAGCCAACCTTGTGGCAGAACTCTACGGAGGACGGGTCTCCGCCGTGCTCGCCGCAGATACCGCACTTTAAGTCCGCTCTGGCGGCGCGGCCCTTCTCGACCGCCATCTTCACCAGCTGGCCTACGCCCTCCTGATCCAGTCTTGCGAAGGGATCGGACTCGTAAATCTTAGCCTTGTAGTAGGAATCCAGGAACTTGCCGGCGTCGTCGCGGGAGAAGCCGAAGGTCATCTGGGTCAGGTCGTTGGTTCCGAAGGAGAAGAACTCTGCCTCCTCCGCGATCTTGTCCGCGGTCAGTGCAGCTCTCGGAATCTCGATCATGGTACCGATGTGGTACTGAATGTCGGAATTCTTCTCAGCCTTCACCTTCTCAGCGGTCTCAACCACGATATCCTTCACAAATTTCAGCTCTTTCTTCTCGCCTACTAACGGGATCATGATCTCGGGAATAATGTCGTATCCGCACTCTTCCTTCACTTCGATGGCAGCTTCCATAACCGCTCTGGTCTGCATTCTGGCGATCTCCGGATAGGTAACAGCCAGACGGCAGCCGCGGTGGCCCATCATCGGGTTGAACTCGTGCAGCTCGTCGCATTTTGCCTTAACGGCCTCAACGGTCATGCCCATATCCTCAGCCAGAGCCTTGATATCCTCCGGATCGGTGGGTACGAACTCATGCAGCGGCGGATCCAGGTAACGAACGGTCATGGGTCTGCCCTCCAGAGCCTTGAACATGGCCTTGAAGTCGCCCTTCTGGAACGGGATCAGCTCGTTTAAAGCTTCCTCTCTCTGCTCAACAGTATCGGAAAGGATCATCTTGCGGATCTTCGGGATTCTCTCCGCGTCAAAGAACATATGCTCGGTACGGCAAAGGCCAATGCCCTCCGCGCCCAGCTTAACAGCGTTTGCAGTGTCGGCCGGAGTATCGGCGTTGGTGCGAACGCGCAGGGTTCTGAACTGATCGGCCCACTCCATGATTCTCTCAAAGTTGCCGCTCACAGTCGCTTCCTGGGTCGCGATATCGCCCTTGTAAATCTTTCCGGTGGAGCCGTCTAAGGAAATGTAGTCGCCCTCGTGGAAGGTGTATCCGCCCAGCTCGAAGACTTTCGCTTCCTCGTCGATCTTAATCTCGCCGCAGCCGGATACGCAGCAGGTGCCCATGCCGCGCGCAACTACCGCTGCGTGGCTGGTCATGCCGCCGCGAACGGTCAGGATACCCTGAGCAGCGTGCATACCCTCGATATCTTCCGGAGAGGTCTCCAGACGAACCAGGATGACTCTCTCGCCTCTTCCGCCCTTGCCGGCGTCCTTGGCCTCGTCCGCGGTGAAGTAAACCTTACCGGCGGCAGCGCCCGGGGATGCGGGAAGTGCGCTTCCGATTACCTCGCCGGCCTTCAGAGCTTCCGGAACAAAGGTGGGATGCAGCAGCTGATCTAAGGACTTCGCCTCGATTCTGCACACAGCCTCCTCAGGGGTAATCATACCTTCATCTACTAAATCGCAGGCAATCTGGATCGCTGCCGGAGCAGTTCTCTTGCCGTTACGTGTCTGTAAGAAATACAGCTTGCCTTCCTCGATGGTGAACTCCATGTCCTGCATGTCGCGGAAATGGTTCTCCAGCTTCATAGCCAGGTTCATGAACTCCTCATAGCACTCCGGAAGATCTTCCGCCAGCTTGGAGATCGGCTGAGGTGTGCGGACACCGGCAACCACGTCCTCGCCCTGTGCGTTGATCAGGTACTCGCCGTAGATTCCCTTTGCGCCGGTGGAGGGGTTACGTGTGAACGCAACGCCGGTACCGGAGGTCTCGCCCTTGTTGCCGAATACCATGGTCTGTACGTTTACGGCAGTGCCCCAATCGCCGGGGATGTCGTTCATACGGCGGTATACGATGGCGCGGGGGTTGTCCCAGGAACGGAAAACAGCCTTCACAGCGCCCATCAGCTGCTCCTTGGGATCCTGCGGGAACTCTTCGCCGTTCATCGCCTCTTTGTAAACGGCTTTGAACTTGTTCGCCAGCTCCTTCAGATCGTCGGCGGTCAGCTCTGTATCAAAATGTACACCCTTCGCCTCTTTCATCTCGTCGATGATCTTCTCGAAGTAGGACTTCGGAACCTCCATTACAACGTCGGAGTACATCTGGATGAATCTGCGGTAGGAGTCATATGCGAATCTGGGGTTGCCGGTCTTCTTAGCGAAGCCCTCAACCGCAACATCGTTCAAACCTAAGTTCAGAATCGTGTCCATCATGCCGGGCATGGATGCGCGGGCGCCGGAACGAACGGATACCAAAAGCGGATCCTCGGTATCGCCGAACTTCTTGCCATTGATTTCCTCTAACCAGGTCAGCGCCTCAAAAATCTGGTCCTGAATCTCCTGGGAGATCTGCTTGCCGCAGTTGTAATACTCGGTACAAGCCTCGGTTGTAACGGTAAATCCCTGGGGGATGGGCATTCCCAGGTTGGTCATCTCTGCCAGGTTACAGCCCTTGCCGCCGAGAAGATTTCTCATTGCCGCACTGCCTTCATGGAACTTATAAACCCATTTTGCCATAAGTTAATTCCTCCTCATGTTTCTTGTAGATTGGCTTTCTACGTCTGTTTTGTGCCTATCTTAAAATCGGACGGAGCTAATGTATCTGCCTGTCCGTCCACCTCGTTCATTATATCACAAAAGCGGAATGAGTAAAGGGTTTTTCTGCGAAATACTAGAAAAATTGCATTAATTTTGCAGTAAAAATGCTTGTAAGTACTTTCATTTTCTGTCATTTTCACATATCCGTCAGCAGTTCGTATATGCGATTACATTAGTTTCAGCACTCTTCCGCTTTTAATAATCGCGGGTAAACGCCGCGCCGTCGCCGGGCCTGGTTTTGCCAATCTCATTGTAAGTATTTACATTTTTTTAACGCGGCGCTACAAAGGAGGCCTGCGGCGCAGTAACTGCCGCAGGCCTCCTTTGTAGCGCCGGTCCTCACGGTTTGTCGTATCGCTTCGGAACCGGCCGGTTCATCAATTTTAAAAGTTCGTCCGCCGTCCCCCTAAAGGGCTTAAAGGGGATGATGGGGCTGCGCTCCAGATAGGACAGCGCGTAGGCCGCGTGGGCGGCGATTCCGTATCTCATCGCTTCCTCGTCCAGGTCGAAATGTGGATTGTGCAGATCAGCGGTCATTCCCAGCGCCTCGTTTCGCACCCCCAGCCGTGCCATGACGCTGGGATAATAGGCTGCCAGGGTGGAAAAGCTCTCCGATCCCAAGCCCAGCTCCCCCTCGGTGAGGCAATCTTCCCCGAACAGCGCCGTCACCGCCTCCGCCGCGACTGCCGCAGCCTCCCCGTTGTTGATCAGGGGCAGGCTGGGCCCGGAAAACACCTTGTATTCCGGCTGGCAGCTGTATAAAATGGCGTTGGATTTGACGATGGCGTCCAATTTCTCCTTAAATATCCGCCCCGCCTCCTGGTTGTAAAACCGCGCCGTACCCTTGAATTCCAGATACTCCGGCACGATATTTCGCTTCTGGCCGCACTGCACGGAGCCGATATTGAAGGTCAATAAATCAGCCGGGGAAATGTATTTCATGCGCACGTCCTTCAACTGGTTCATAATGGACACAAAGCAGTCAACGGGGCTGTTGGACAGGTCCGGCCTGGAGCCGTGCCCGCCTCTGCCGGTGAGGCCGATCTCAAAATTCACATTCCCCGCATGGCTCGGCCCCTCCTTTATCCAGAACTTCCCAGTCGGTAAATCCGGGTCCACATGGATGGCAAAGCAGCTGTCGATACGGATTCGCTGGGCCTCGATGTATTTCATCACGTAGTAAATACAGTTTCCGCCCTCCTCCCCGCGCTCAAACAGAATATATACCGTTCCGGCCTCAAGCCCGGGTACAATCCCGGACAAGATTTTTGCCGCGGCCAGAAGCATCGCCATATGTCCGTCGTGGCCGCACATATGGGCCACGCCGCTGTTCTCGCTGAGGCAGCAGCGCGCTCCCCGCCCATTTTCCGGATTCTCCTCCATGGTCAGCGCGTCGCAATCCGCCCGCAGGAGCACGTGGGACTCCGTCCCGCCGGTTCCCCGGTTCCCACTGCGGATTTCAGCCAGAATACCCCCGTCCGGAATATTGACATAGGGAATCCCCATCTGATCCAGCTGGCCGCGCAAAAAGCGGATGGTCTCAAATTCCCTGGACGTGGGTTCCGGGTGCCGGTGAAAATGACGGCGCATCTCCACCGCGTAGTCCAGCATCTCCCCGCTGCGCTTTAAAATTTCTTCTATCTTCATAGGCTTCTCCCTCCTACATTCCTGTCCAGCCGATCACGGTCAGGTAGTACAAAAATACGGACGTCAGGACCGACAGGATGACCAGAAACGGAAATACAAACTTGACCCAGTTCTTCAGCGGAACTCCCGCGATCGCCAGCGCCCCTAAAAGCTGCGCGCTGGTGGGGAACAGCATGTTGGTGTACGCGTCTCCGTAGACGAAAGCGGAGACCGCAACCTGCCGGTGGATATTCAGCGCGTCGGCGATGGGATTGAGCACCGGCATCACCACCGCAGCCTGCCCGGAACCGGAAATAATGAAGAAATTAAACAACCAGTTAAACCAGAACATGGCGATGGTTCCGAAGCCCTTATTCACGTGCATAAGCGGCGTGGCCACCGCGTTGACCATGGTGTGCAGGATATTTCCCTGGGTCATGGTCAAGGCGATCGCGCCGCCCAGACCGATAATAAAGGCCACAAAGCCCATGGATTGACATCCCTTGGCGAATGACTCCGCAATCTCCGTGGGCGACTTCCGATACAGAAGCCCGCAGGCCGTGGAGGCGATCAGCAGCACCGCAACCTGCTCCGGGTAGGACCAGCCCTTCATCACGCCCATCACCGCGTTTAAGATAAATGCGCCCGCGGTGATCACGATTACCAGCAGGGACATGGGATTAAACAGCTCCTTTTTGATATCGCCCTGGGGCCCTCCCACGATCCAGTCCGTGTTGTCCATAAAGGTCCTTGCCGGGTTCTTTTTGACCCGGAAGCAGTACCACAGCGCGTAGGCCACCGCCAGGCCGGTGATCACGAACAGCCACACGGTTCTCCACCCTGCGCCCGAATAAAGGGGCACCTCGGCAATCCCCTGGGCCACCAGCGTCCTGCCCTTTAGCGCTCCCGCAAAGCCGACGCTGGTGGCAAAGTAGGTCATAGCCATGCCCGCGATCGGGTCCAGGCCCATCTTGGCCGCCACCGCGACCCCGATCACGGTGAACGCGAAGAACGAGTCGTTCCCCCCCGTAGGCTGACAGAATGGAGAACAGGATCACCATCAGCGGAACGATCACTGCAATCCCCTTCTTCTGCAGCTTGTAGATAGCCCAGTTCAGAAATTCCTCCACCGCGCCGGTACTGATGATCACCTTCAGCGCACCGCCCATAAAGATGACTATGCTCATCACCTTGGCCGAGTTGGTCATGCCCGTAAAAATGTTCAGCAGCGCCTTCCACAGATTAACCGGCGTTTGCTCCACCCCGTGGTAGGTCCCCGGTATCAGCGCCTTTGTATCCGGGTTCACATCAAATTGTCCCGCGGGAATGATGTAGGTCAGCAGGCTGGCACAGACCAGAATCCCTAAAATGAACACCAGCATATTGATGGAAATCCCCTTTTTTCCGCCCTCTTTTACCTTTTGCTTCATTGTTTGCCCTCCAAATTATCATTTGTATGCTTTTCTCCTGAAACCGTATCCCCTCTTAAATCCCCTGTCACCCGCCTTTCCGTTAAATTTTTGTGTAAAATATGTTTTTTAGTTTCGTATTCGCAACTTTTATGGTATATTATAGTAAAAACATTGCTTTTTCTTCATTATAGTTGCGTATACGCAATTTGTCAATGGATTTATCGCTTTTTTATTGCGTATACGCAACTTTTTGGAGTCGATTGCACATTACGCTCCGCTTGACGGGGTTTGGATGGAGATCATATGATTGAATTAGGAAAAAAAATAAAAATGGTGCGGGAGTACAACGACCTGAGCCAGGAAGAGCTGGGCACCATCGTACAGAAGACAAAGAGCACCATCGGCCGGTACGAAAAAGGGCTGATGGAGATACCGGCCAAGGTGATCATCGACCTGTGCAACTACTATCAGCTGTCCCTGGATGCCTTTGTGGAGAGCACCTATTACGCCGGCCACCAGGCCCATATGGAAAAGAACACCGAGCTCAAAAGGGGAGGGCTGGCCGCCTTAGACCCCCAGCAGCTGGTCAATTACTTCAATATGCTGCCGGACAGCGCCAAAACAACCATATTCGCCTACATGGAGATCGAGGTGGCCACCCGCTCCTCCCAGGATATGATGCTGCCCTCCTCCGAGTTTTACAAAAAACCGCCCATGTTCGGCTATATCGCAGTCTACTATTACAATTTTCTCTCCGAGCACGCCAAAAACAAGGTGCTCTCCTACATGGAAATCGAAATCCTGGCCACCGGTCCCGGAGCGCAGCAGGAATAGGGCCGCGTCCGGGCACAGCGGGAGAAAAGCAGACAACAGCGGGTACAGGCCCAGGTCCGGCCGGCACCCGCTGTTGTCGCGCAATGGTTATCAAACTCTGTTCAGCCTTGCGGCATTCCCTCCATCCCCGGCGGATACGGGAAAACGGCGTTGTCCGGCGCCGGCAGGGGAGCGGCAAAAGCAAAGTCCGCCCCGATGGATATTATATAAGGAACAGACCGGTATCATGCGTTCCCCGCCGGGGGATGCCGCGCCGGCTCACCTCCGGCAAAACGGAGCAAAGCAACACTCAAAATACCCCCGGTGCAGAAAACGGCTTGTCTCGACCGCGCTCCGCGCCGGGGGCAGCATGTGCCCATTTGCTCTCGCCTGCGATTAAAGGTCCTCAGACCACGATGACCTCCACGCCCTTCTCATTAAAAACGGACACGTATTTGGGATCGCACCCGTCGTCCGTTATGATCAGATCGATCTTGTCCAGGGATGAGGACACGTAATTCGACACCTTGCCGATCTTCGTGTGGTCGGCCAGAAGGATCACCTTCCCCCTGGTGTGGTTGATCATGGCGTCGTTTACGCCGCACTCCGGGTAATTCCAGGTGGTCATCCCCCGCTCCGGGTCCAGGGCGTTCACCCCCAGAATCGCGCAGCTGCTGTAAATCCCATTGATGGTATTCACCGTGATCTCGCCCACAAAGGATTTCGCCCGCTCCATGTAATTCCCGCCCAGGCTCAGGAGCTCCACGCCCAGCTGCTTGGCGCAGAAGGGCGCCATGGCGTTGTTGGTCACCACAGTGACATGCTTATCCCGGATTGCCTCCAGAAAAAACAGCACGGTGCTTCCGCTGTTCATAAAGATAATATCGTCGTTTTCAAGATACTCACAGGCCTTTTCCCCGATCCGCTTTTTCTCTTCCATCAGCGAAACGCGTTTTCGCTCAAACACGTTGTTTCCGTTGTCATCCGGCTCTTCCAGATGCTCCAGAGCCTTAGCCCCGCCGTGATATCGCAGAAGAAGCTGCTGCTGCTCCAGCGCAGTCAAGTCCCTGCGAATGGTCAGCGGAGAAACTGCAAAAAAATCGCTCAGTTCCTGAACTGAGGCTTCCCCCTTCTGCTTAACATAATTGGCAACTTGAAGCCGTCTGCTATTATTTACAGTTCTCATGATTGTTTTCCTTTGTATATGATTGTTACGGTTCACATCGCTGTGCCGCCGGACGTTTTGTGATCGCGGCGCGGCGGCGGTCACAAAGCGTTCAGGGACAGCGGTGCGAAACGGCGTTTTTCCAGCCGCCGGCACAGTCTGCGGGCGATTGTTTTCAACAGAACTATAATATCAGATATCCGGTTGAAAAATCAATACTTTATCCCCCTCTGTTCCCAATGTTTATCGCCGCGATCCTCAGACCGCCCATATTGGGGCCTTTTCTCCCCCTCTTGGCTCGCAGCTTCCAGAATTTTTTTGAAAAACCCCGCCGCAAACCGCATATCATTCATCCATCCGTCCCCGCCTCTGCACCAGAACTCGGCCAGGTAGCGCCGCACTCCCATCCTCCAGGCCTGCCGGATCAGCGCCTCAAAGGGAACGCAGCCCGTCCCGTAGGGAACCTCCCGGTATTTCCCCGGAAGAGCCTCCTTTAAATGAACGGCCGCTATCTTTCCCCTGCCCGCCTCCAGGTCCAGCGCCGCCCCTTTCCCCGATTTCAAAGCGCCGTTGACCATATTTCCCGTATCCGGGTAAACGCAAAGGTAGGGGGAATCGATCTCATGCACCCAGCCCATGGCCTTCTCCACCGTGTCCATAAAGGGGGTCTCCATATTTTCAAAGGCCAATGTCACCCCCTGTCTGGCCGCCCGCTCCACACAGAGGCGCAGATTCTCCCCGAACCATTTCCTGGTCTCGCTGTTTCCCGCCTCATAGTAAACGTCGTATCCGGCGATCTGTATCACCCGGATTCCCAGCTCCGCGGACAGATTCACGGCCTTTTCCAGGATCGCCAGGGATCTTTGGCGCGTGTCCCCATCCAGGCTCCCCAGCGGGAAACGCCTGTGTCCGGACAGGCACATGCTCTCGATCCGCACGCCCGAGCGATCCATGGCCCTGAGCAGTTCCCTCCGGCCGGCCCGGTCCATATCCAGCCGCGCCAGCCGCCGGTCCGTCTCGTCGATGCTGATCTCCGCGTAATCGAACCCGCACTCCCCCGCGGCGCCCAGGCGCTCCTCCCAGGTCAGCGTGTCCGGCATAGCCTTTTCATACACTCCCAGCTTATACATTTTCCCCATAGCGTTCCTCACAGATTTCATACCAGGCCACCTCGTCCCTCTCCCGGTTGGCGGAGAGGATCACATCGCCGTCCCAGAGCACGTTGGCCGAGCCCGCATCCCGGTCCAGCACCTGGCTCTCATACCCGCCGGTCCGCGGGTTCCAGTAGAACCGCAGCAGCTCCCGGCCGCCCTGCCGGCAGCCCACCAGGGCCTGCCCCGTCTCCCGGTAAAAGCCGCCGCAGATTCCGTGGGCAAAGGGCAGTTTGTCCGGATGCTCGTAGACCTGCCGGTAGGCTCCTCCTCCGTCCAGGTGATAGATGCGCACCGTGTCCCCGTGGAAGGGCGACAGCGTCAGCAGCTCATCCAGTCCGTCGCCGTCAAAATCCACCGGCACGCAGTCGGAAACCGGAACGTCTAACAGCCGCTCTATCCCCCACTCCTCCCGCCCCGGCTCCGGCGGCGTGACACAGAACACCCCCTCCTCAGAGGTGATAAGCCCACACTCCACTTTATTCCGCCGCCACCGGGAATATCCGTGGTTTTTGAGCAGCTGTTCCTTAATCGGCACCAGGGGAAGCCGGTACGTGCCGTCCTTGTGCTCCAGGTCCCCGGGAAGGCGGCAGCCGTATATCTTTCCCGGGTGGGACCAGTCGTCCTTGTAATCCCGCCCGGAGCACAGGGTGCAGGCGATGAGATAGCGGACGCCGTCCCGATCCAGAATGTCAAACCGATGCACATGGGGAAGCAGGGCCAGCCTGGTGATCTTCCACCCGTCCTCCCCGGGTACCGCCATCACAATACACGCTTCGCGGGAATCATTGGGGGAATAAAAGCGGTGAGTGGCCAGAAACGCGCCGTCTGCGCCGGGAATCTGCACCGCCGACATGGTACCTCCCGGATGTTCCCACACCGTGGCCGCCTGATTGCCCTGCCCGTCAAAGAGCAGGCAGGGAAAATCCTTCTCCGAGGCCGCCAGATAGTGCTTCTCACCCTTGTAGATCAGTGGAGCGACGCAGTAGCATTTCGTCAGATGGGCCAAAACCCGTTTTTTGACTTTCATGTTTCCCTCCGTTTCCGTTTACAGAAAACTCTTGTAGGGCAGGTTGATCTCCGCTGAAAAGCAGTCGTCAAACCCTCTGTTGTAGTGAAACCTGCGCAGATTCCGGTCGTCCGGGTATACGAATTTCCCGCCCACCTGCCAGATAAAAGGCGTGAACCGGTATTGCAGCACATCCTTTTTCTCGTCGTACAGCCGCAGGATTTCCAGCGGATCGGCCTGAAAATTCGTCCATATATCGTAGTGCAGGGGGATCACCACCTTTGTGCGCAGCGCTTCCGCCATGCGCAGAATATCGCAGGAGGTCATTTTGTCCGTGATTGCGCAGGGATTTTCCCCAAAGGAGCCGAAGGCCACGTCGATCCTATAGTCCTTTCCGTGTTTGGCATAGTAGTTGGAATAGTGGGAGTCCCCGCTGTGGTAAACCGTTCCCCCAGGGGTCTCAATTACATAGTTCACCGCCTTCTGATCCATAAAATCCAAGGCGATGCCCTCCAGGCTGCCCGCGGGCGGCTCCGTGATCAGGGCGGTCCGGTCAAAGGATTCCACTGCCGTGATTTTGATATCCCGGACCTGGATTACATCGCCGGGGGCCACGGGGATGCAGCGCTCTCTCGGCACGCCCCAGTCCACCCACTTTTCCACCACCGCCCGGGGGCCAATGAAGGGAACGCCGCTGTCGCAGTGGCTCAACACCCTGGCGCACACGTTGATGTCCATGTGGTCGTTGTGGTCGTGGGTGGACAGCACCGCGTCCACCTGGTCAATGGCAAAGGGATCGAACACGGCCGGAACCGCCCTCAGGTTGGGCTGGAGCTTCCGCCCGCCGCTCATCCTGGCCATCTGATGCTGCGGCTTGATCCAGGGATCGGCCTGGGTGCGCTTTCCTGTGCCGCACCACACGTCGATACAGATATTGGTGTTATTCTGTGTCTTTAACCAGATTCCGGTGCAGCCCAGCCACCACATGGCCACGGTGCCGGCCTCCACGTCCGTTCCCCCGATCTCCTCGTTCAGCCAGGTCCCCCATTCCGGGAATGTGCTGAGAATCCAGGATTCCCTTGTCGTCTCGTCAATTTTGCTCATGATTCGCCTCTCCTCTCTGGTCTCGATATGGCGAGGAACAGCTCCCGCCTTCTGCGGTGTATCTCCATGTAATATTCATGTTTTTCCCGGTCCGGCAAATACAGGTCCGTACCCCCGCAGATTCCGCGCCACGCCGCCTTCAGATTCTGCTGCAGCCCCAGGGCAACGGCCGCGGACATAAACGCGCCGGCCGTGGTGGCCTCCCTCTGCCGCTGCACCTCTATGGGCACATTGCAGGTGTCAGCCAAAATCTGATTGTAAAGCCTGCTGCGGCTGAGTCCGCCTGCACAGACAAGTTGATTGATTGTTCCCGCAAATTTCCGTTGCGTTTGCAGGCATTCCCAGATTTCCCCAGCCAACGCCTCCAAGGCCGCTCTGGCAAAATCCCCCTTTACCGTATGTACGCCTATATTCAGAAATGCGCCCCCGGACATTTCCCCGCTGTCCAGAAGATAAGGCAGCATCAACAGCGAATGCGCCCCCGAACCGGCCTGCTCTGCCTGCCGGTTCATCTCCTCCGCCCCGCAGCCTTCAAAAAATTGGCCCTTCACCCAATCGTACACCATGCCCGAGGCCCGGGACGACGTCTCCAAAAGCCATTTTCCGGGAATGGCCGATCCGTTACAAAACACCTTCCGGCAGGGATCGAGCACCACCCGGTCGCACAGCAGCGTGGTGTAGGCCCCGGTGCCCAGATTGGCACAGAGGATTCCAGGCTCCACCATGCCCATGCCCAGGGCAGCGCACTGCTGATCCCCTCCCGCGGAGATTACCGGTATTGCCCCGCAGCCCAGGAGCCTTCCGGCCGGGCCGCTTATATTCCCCGCCGCGGTTCCCGGCGCGATCAGACCGCACAGCTTGCGGCGCTCCACGCCGAAGAGCTCCAGCAGCGGTTCCGACCACTCCAGGGTATGGATGTCCAGAAGGGCGCTTCTGCTGGCGACAGACGTATCCGTCACAAAATTGCCGGTCAGCCGGTGGAGCACCAGCTCGTGAAATCCAATCAGCTTGGCGGCTTGGCCGTAGAGTTCCGGGAGGTTTTGCTTCATCCAGAGAATTTTCGGCCCGCTAAACACAGGCCTCGCCGTCATGCCGCAGAGCGGGTAAATGTCGAAGCGCCCATTGATCTCCCGGCATATGGACTGGGACCGCCGGTCCAGCCACATAATAGCAGGCCCCAGAGGTTTTCCCTCCCGGTCCACCGGGATAACGGATGAGCGCTGGGATGTCACGGACACCGCGCTCAGGGAAATTCCCCTGGCCGCGCACTCCCGGCCCGCCAGCTCCAGAAGCGCGTCCAGCTGTTTCAGGAAATCGTCCGCATCCTGCTCGACCCGCCCGTATTCGTCGCTCTCCGGCCGGTATTCCCGCTTCCCGCAGGCCAAAATCCCGCCCCGGCGGTCCAGGATACTCCCGCGGATGCCGGAGGTCCCCACATCAATCACCAGAATATATTCCATCCCCAATTCCCCCCGGAACCTCTGCCCTCTCCGGGACGGCGGCCCTCCGCCATCCCGGGAGAACGGTGCAAAACCTTTGTACCAACTATTTCCCCATCAGATACACATTGGAGTAGTCCATAAACTGAACGTCCGGCCGGGCCGGGAATCCTCCGAAATTGCTGGACACTGCGTAGGGCGCCCAGTTCTGAAGCCACATGTTGCTGGCCTCCCCTGCGATCAGGTTCTGAAGCTCTGCGTACAGCTCCTTCTGAGTCTGCTCGTCCTGGGTTCCCACCGTGTTAAAAATCTCGTCGATACGCTGGTTGGTGATGCAACCCGGATCGCCGTAGTTCTTGCCCATGTAATCCGAGCAATAGCGGTTGGCGCAGGCGGAGAACGCGGTGGACAGGCCGCCGTCGATAAAGGTCATATCGTAGTCCCGCTGGATCCAGCAGCGCTCATTGGCCGCCGCGCTGTCCAGCTGTATGATCTTTAAGGTCACGCCCACCTCCGCCCAATAGCTGCGGATGGCCTCTGAGAGCAGACGGTCCTTCTCCGTGGTCAGCACCACAGCGGTCAGTTCAAGACCTCTGTCGCCGTTTGAATCCGCTGTGTAGCCCGCCGCATCCAGCTTGGCCGCCGCATCCTCCGGATTGTAGGGATATCTCTCCCCAGGCTCGATCCGGATTTCCGAAAACGCCGAGTTATTGGGGATCGGTGAATAGCTGACCTGGCCGTATCCGTTGAACACCAGATCGATCAGCGCCTCCTGGTCAATGGCCTCCATCAGCGCTGTGCGCACATTCTTGTCCTGAAGCGCTTCCCGCTGCTGGTTTAAGGACACGTAGTACACGGTGGAGCGCAGCTCCTTGCCGATGTCATAGACCGTAATCCCCTCCACGTCCCGAAGGCGGTCGCACTCGTCAAAGGAGATGGCCGCGCACTGGGCCAGGTCGATCTCCCCCGCCTCCAGGGCTTCGCCCATGGTAGTCTCGTCCGGGATGATTTTGAGAATCAGCTCATCCAGATAGGGCTCCTTACCGTCCAGAAACGCCTCGTTGCGCACATAGGTGGCGTGGTCTCCGGCCACATACTCCTTCAGGGTAAAGGGGCCGCCCGTGACTGTGGGGTTCATGTACTCCGGGCAGTCCTGGTAGTTTTCAATATAGTCCTTCCACACATGTTCCGGCAAAATAGAACAGTAGAAACGGTGCCAAAATCCCAGAAGGTCCCGGTTGGGTTTGCTTAAATTGATCACCACAGTGCTCTCATCCGGGCATTCCACAGATTCCAGGTTGGTCAGCTGCTGCTGCATATTGGCGTTATAATTCATGGAAACGTTCTCAATCGTAAACTTCACATCCTCCGATGTGATCGGCTGGCCGTCCGTCCATTTGGCATCCCGCAGCTTGAAGGTCAGGTGCATAAAATCGTCGGAGAACTCGTAGCTTTCCGCCAGCTCGGAGCAGACCGGCTTCATGTTGTCGGCCGCGTCGTAATCCAGCAGTCCGATGGACATGGGCAGCCAGAAAAACAGGTCGTGGGTGTTGCCGGAAAATGCGCTGCACAGCATGGTGGGATCCTCGGGAACGCCCACAATAAATGTTCCCCCGTACTGCGCTTCCCCTGTGTTTGTGGCCGCAGCCTCATTCAGCGCATCCACTGCCGCCTGCTCCTGCTCCTTGGCATCCTTTGCCTGGGTTGTCTGAGTCTCCGGCGCCGGTGTCTGGGTGTCCGCGCCCGTTCCGCCGCAGCCGGCCAGAGAGGCGGCCAGACACAGCGCCAGGCAGATTGTTGTAAATCTTTTTTTCATTTTTCTTCCTCCTTTGTGCAAACTATATCGCTGGCGGCCCCGAAGGACCGCGGTTGCTCCCATGGGCAAAAAAGCAGGCGCAGAAATGTCCGTCTCCCATATCTGTAAGCTGGGGTTCCGTCTCCGAACAGGCCTTGACCGCGTGCTGGCACCGGGTGGAAAACCGGCAGCCTCCGGGTATATTCACCGGCGACGGCAATTCTCCCTTTAAATCTATGATCTGCCTGGCCCGCGAAAGGTCCGGGTCGGCAATGGGCATTGCGGACAAAATCGCCTGTGCATAGGGGTGGAGGGGATTCTCGAAAAACGCGTCCGCATCCGCCAGCTCCACAATCTTGCCCAGATACATCACCGCCACCCGGTCCGCGATGGACCGCACCACGGACATATCGTGGGTGATGAACAGATATGTCAGATTCATCTTATGCTTCAAGTCATTGAACAGGTTTAAAATCTGGCCGCGGACCGACACATCCAGCGCGGAAACCGGCTCGTCCGCCACAATAAACCCCGGAGACAATGCGATGGCCCTGGCGATGCCGATGCGCTGGCGCTGCCCCCCGCTGAATTCATGGGGGTAGCGAAGCCGGTATATCTCCGCCGGCGACAGCCCCACCGTCTCCAGCAGCTCTTCCGCCCGTTTTCGCACCTGCGCGTTGGGCATTTCCGGGTAAAAGCTCTGCAGCGGCTTCATCAAAATCTGTTCAATGGTCATGTGCGGGTTCAGAGACGCCCCGATATCCTGAAATACCATCTGCATATTCCGGCGCATCAGGCGCAGCTCCCTCTCGTCCAGGGCAAAGATGTTCTGGCCGCGGTAGAATACCGCCCCGCCCGTTGGCTCCGCCAGCTTTAACAGGGTCCGCCCCAGAGTGGATTTCCCGCAGCCGCTCTCCCCCACCAGGGCCAGAGTCTCATTTTCGTAAATGTCAAAGGTCACGCCGTCCACCGCGTGCACCACCGGGCGCTCTCCGCCGATGCGCCCGGCCCGCAGGGGGATCAGGCGTTCCAGATTCTTCACTTGTATCAGGATCTTCTTCTCATCCATACCGCCTTTCCTCACTTTCCATACAGGGCGCACTTGGCAAAATGTCCCGGCGCCACCTGGACCATGGCCGGATCCGTCCCTTTACAGGCCTCGCAACGCGCTTCGCAGCGCGGGCCGAAGCGGCAGTCTTTGGGAAAATGCTCAATATCCGGCACAACCCCCGGAATCGAGGCGATCACGTCCTTGCGCTCCTTGATGGTGAGCACGCTGCCAAGCAGCGCCCTGGTATAGGGGTGGGCCGGCGCATAATAGATATCCCGGGCCGAGCCGCTCTCCACAATCTGTCCGGCGTACATCACGTAGATCCGGTCGCAGACATCGGCCACAATCCCCATGTCGTGGGTAATCAACAGCATCGATATCTGCTTTTCCCGGATAAGGGAGGTCAGCAGACCCAGCACCTGGGCCTGTACGGTCACGTCCAACGCCGTGGTGGGCTCATCCGCCACAATCAGGTCCGGGCCGCAGCACATGGCGATCGCAATCAGTACCCGCTGGCGCATACCTCCGCTGAGCTCAAAGGGATAGGATTTGGCCACCCGCTCCGGCGAGGGGATTTTTACCATCTCCAGCACCTCCAGCGTGCGCCTGTAGGCCTCCTTTTTTCCCACGCCCTTGTGCAGCTCCACCGTCTCGCCAATCTGTCTGCCGATGGTCAGCACGGGATTTAAAAAGGTCAGCGGGTCCTGAAAAACTGTGGAAATGTGCGCGCCGCGGATGCCCGCCAGCTCCTGCTTCGACATTGCGAGCACATCTCTGCCCCCAAACAGCACCTGCCCGGAGGCCACCCTCCCCGGAGGGGGTACCAGACGGATCAGGGAGAGCGCGGTCATCGATTTTCCGCAGCCGCTTTCCCCCACCAGTCCCACCACCTCCCCCCGGTCCACATGGAACGATACCCTGTCCACCGGGCTGACAACATGGCCGCTCTGCAGCTTAAAGGACGTGGTCAGATCGTTTACCTCTAACAGCCGTTCTGACATGGTTTTCCCTACCTTTCTCTGAACTTTGGATTGAGCGCATCGTTTAAGCCGTCTCCCACCAGGTTGATGCTCAGCACGGTGATCAGAATCGCAATGCCTGGAAAAATGGAGGCCCAGGGCGCGGAGCGCAGATACGTCCGCGAATCGTTGAGCATTTTCCCCCAGCTGACCCGAAGCGGATCACCGCAGCCGAAGAAATTCAGGGTGGCCTCCAGCATGATGGCTGTGGCCATGCGCATGGAGGCATTCACGATCACCTGGGGCATGACGCTGGGAAAAATTTCCTGAAACATGATGGACATATTCCTGCAGCCGATGGACCGGGCCGCGGTGACAAACTCCTTCTCCCGCAGGGAGAGAAACTCTCCCCGAACGATTCTGGCGCAGCTGGGCCAGCTCATAAATCCCACCACGCCTACTACCAGTCCCAGGCTGGGACCGAAGGCCGCGGACAGCAGGATGGCTACGAAAAACATGGGCAGCATCTGGAAGGTCTCCGTCGTTTTTAACAGCAGGGTGCTGACGCTGCGGTTGGCATAACCCGCCGCGCAGCCCACGATCACGCCGATTACCGTAGCCAGCATGGAGGCGGCCAGCCCCACCATCAGGGAAACCCGGGAGCCGTAAATGATGCGCGAGAGCACATCCCGTCCCAGCTCGTCGGTTCCCAGCCAGTTCACCGCGCCAGGCCCGCTTTTGGGGGTGAAACGGTTATAGAAGGGACCGTACGGCGCGACAAGCGGGGCCAGGACTGCGATCAGGATGATCACGGCCAGAATTCCAAGGCCGGCCACCGCCCCTTTGTTTTTGCAGAACCGGCGGCAGAACTTACGGAAGCTCTCCCTGCGAAGCGCCCGGCGCTGCCTGCGGATCGTCTCTTTCATATCCGATTCTTGATATGTATTCTTCATATGATCAACTCCCTTATTGGGAACCATGGTTAATTGTAACGGACCTGGGGATCCAGCACGGCGTACAGGATATCCACCAGCACGTTGACCAGGATAACGCCCACGGAGATAAAGAAGAACATCCCCGCAATCAGCGGATAATCCCGGTTGGAGATCGCCGTGAAGATCAGCCGCCCCGTTCCCGGGTAGCCGAACACGGTCTCCACCACCGTTGCGCCCATGACCATGGTGGCTAACTCCATGCCCACCACAGTCACCACCGGAGCCAGGGCGTTGCGCAGCCCGTGGCCCCAGATCACCTTGGACTCCGGCAGCCCCTTGGCCCGGGCGGTCTTGATGAAATCCGACTGCAGCACCTCGGCCATTTTTGTCCGCATCACGCGGATGATCATGGCGGAATAGCTGAAAATCAGACAGAGCCCCGGCAGCACCAGGTGCAGAAACACATCCCAGACCTTAGCCAGCCCCTGGGCGCCGCTTCGCAGATCGGAGATTCCCGAGACCGGGAACCAGCCAAGCTTCATGGCGAATATGAGAATCAGCATCTGCCCCACCCAGAACAGCGGGACCGAATACCCGGTCAGGGCCGCCACCGTCATGGCGCTGTCGCCGGCGCTGTGCATATGAGTCGCACAGTATACCCCCGCCGAAACCCCGATCACGGTGGCGATCAGAAGCGACGGGATCAACAGCAGCAGAGTGTACGGCAGACGTTCCAGGATAATATCCAGAACCGGCCTTGCCTGCCGGTAGGAAATGCCCAGGTCAAAGCGCAGCATTTTCGTGCAATAGCGCCACATCTGGATATGGATCGGCTGATCCAGCCCCCACTGCTCGGTCAGATAGTCGATCTGCTCCTGGGTCATGTCGTCTCCCCCCGCGATCAGGGAGATTGGCTCTCCCGGCGCAAATTGTATAATGGCAAAGGAGAACAGCACTACCAGGATAATCAGGGGGATTCCCTGCAACAGGCGCCTGATAGAATAACTCAGCAAACTATGTTTAAAATCGCGCATACGATCACGTCCCTCCTATGCTCAGATGTGTTCCTCCATCCATCTGATGATTTCCTCCAGCCGGCGGATTCTCGCCAGCGGCCGCCCGGACCTGGACAGCTCGTGGTTTTCCCCTTTAAAGCGGACCATTCTGGTCTCCACCCCCATAGCCATAAGGGCGGAAAACATCTGCATCCCCTCCTCCGCCGGCACGCTGTAATCCTCGTCCGCGTGCAGAAACAGGGTCGGTGTTTTCACGCTCCCGACGTACTTGAGGGGCGACTGTTCCCACAGCTTGTCCGCTCCCGTGGGCACATCCCCCATGAGCTGAGGCGGCATGTTGTACCAGCCGTTGTCGCAGAGCAGCTCCGTGGTGATCCAGTTGGCGATGCCCCGCTGGGAAACCGCGGCCGCAAACCGGCGGCTGTGGGTGATGATCCAGTTGGTCATAAATCCGCCGTAGGAACCGCCTGTCACGCAGAGCCTTTCCCTGTCCGCCTGGGGATATTTCTCCAGCATCACGTCCAGAAATTGCATGATACAGGCGTAGTCCTCCTGTCCGAAACGCCCGTGAATATTCATAAAGTCGTCGCCCCGCCCCTCAGAACCCACAGGATTGCAGAAAAATACGAAAAAACCCCGCCCGGCCCACACCTGCATCTCGTGGAAAAACGCCTCGGAATAGCAGGAATTAGGGCCTCCGTGAATGTCCAGAACCGCGGGAAAGGAGCCCTCCGGGTCGTAATCCATGGGCAGCAGGGCCCAGCCGTCAATCTCAACCTTGCCAAATACAAAGGTGTGCTTCTGCGGCACGGCCACGTACCGGTCCTTCAGGGTTTCCCCGTTAAACCGGCCGACCTGCCGGTAATTTCCCGCTATATCCGAACAATAGCACTCTAAAAGCCGCTGCCCGTAAAGAGCGGTAAAAAACACGCGTCCGCCCCGAACGTCAAAGTCGCAGACCATCCCCTCTTCCTTCAAAACCGGGATCACAGTCCCGTCCGGCTGCAGGGCCATCAGCCAGGAGGCGTTGCGGATGGTGGAGATAAAATACAGCCGCCCTCCGTCGCTGGCCCACAGGCGGGGTTTACCCCAGGCGCAGTCCGCGGATACGTAGGAACGGATGCTGTGATCGTACGGGCAAAAGAGCCGAATATCCCCGCTCTCCTTGTCCACCTGGTAAAAATCGCTGTGAAAGAGCTTGATATTGGGATTGGTGTTGCCAAGCAGCATCAGCCTGCCGTCCCACACTGCCAGTCCCCGCATGTTGTAGGCCCCTCCGTCATAGAGACAGCGCAGAACGCCGTCGGATACGCGGTAGCTCCACAGCTCCTGAAACAAACACATTTTCGTCCTGTAGCCGCCGCCGTTAAAAAAGACCGTGTCCCCCTCAATGCAGTATGTATCCACCTGAAAGAAGGGCGGCGTCACCCGCCTGCATTCCCCTGTCTCCGGATTTAGGATAAACAGGGCGTCACGCTTGCGGCTCACAAACCCGTGCTCGCCGTTTTTGCAAAAGGGCAGCTCCTCCAGCACCTCCACGTCCGCTTCCGCCATTGCCGCCTGTTCCCGGCGGTCCCCTTTTCCTTCGTCCACAACGGCGTCCTCCGTCCGGCAGAGCGCCAGGTATACCCCGCCGCAAATCCCGGCGATCTCCCGGACGTTCAGCGCGTATTCCCCGATTTTTTGCCGGCTTCCGGCGCGGACCTCTGCCCGGTAGAGAACAGTCCGGTCCTCAGACGGTTCTCCGGTGAAAACGATCTCCTCATCGTTGTCCCAAATATAGGACGCGCCGTTTTCCAGCGGAAACAGTTGTCGAAAGCGGCCGCCCTCGTATATCATAAGCGTATGCCCATATCCGTTTTTCTCTGCATCCGGCGCGGTGCAAACAAGGGCCGCGCGGCTGCCGGAGGGATTGTACGCAACCCGGTTGGGAAACCGGTATTCCAAAAAAGTCCGCGCTGTGACAGGTCTCATCGATTACTCCCCCATTTCCCGCGGCAGTCCGTTTTCCCTTCCGCCGCAGCCGTTAATAGTCCCGCACCCCCGATTTCTCAGGCCCGTCCGCCTGATCAGGCAGCGGGCCAGGCCGATCAGGGCGCCTGTGAGCGGGACCGATTCGCTGTACCGGATATACGCATCGCCGAACACCTGGGCGTTCTCCTCATCCTCGGCGCAGGAAACGCTGAGCATGAAGATCACCTGCACCGCGGCCAGGGCCCAGGCAGCCCTGCTGTTATCGATCCAGGCGGCCCCCAGCGCGGCCAGGCACCAGCCGGAATACATGGGATGCCGCACCACCGCAAAGGGACCGGTGACAATCAGCTCTCCCACGCTGCCCGGCAGGCCGGTGAGACGGCGTGTCCTGACGATCAGGCACACGCCGTATGCGGCGAGCCCCAAGGGCGCGCACATCCACCTGTGAAAACCGCCGGCCATGCGCAGTATAGCAAGCCCCGCCTGGAGCAGCATACCGATTTTCAGTGCAATCAGGCACACCCTGTAGTTCAGCAGGGCCAGCCCCGCCAGTATGCGCCCCGCCGCCTTTGCGGCTTCTGATAATAATTTCAGGTAATACCGCATTTTCCCCATAGCTGCCACCTCCGCCGGCCGGACAAAACCGTTTGATGCTACACCCGCGAAACCGTAAATCCGTCGATGCCGTTCCAGCGGATCCGGCCGCCGATCTGATTCATGATGTGACGGTCGTGTTCACAGGTTCTTCCAAAGACGTTGGCCCGGCAGGTCTCCCACATATTCCGCTGGAATTTCCAGGTAAAGTGCTCCCCGTTGTCCGGCTCCTGGGACAGCGTAATTCCCAGCAGATGGGTCAGCGGCGAACACGCGCCGTTGTGGGCGATAAACAGAGGCACATAGCCCTCGATGGAATTCTCCCGCCACTCCGCCGGCGCTACCACAGCCACATCCCCTTCCCGGGGCGCAAACTTTAAATTCTCATTGGGCAGCACATAGTCCTTGGGCACGGGAAAATACGGCGTTTCAATCATCCAGCCGCAGACGCCGCTGTGAATCATTTTCTCCCGCCACGGTTTTTCCAGCATTTCCCAGATAATACGGCAGGTCTCCGGCGCTTCGTCCTCCAGCAGATCCACAATAAAAGAATCCCCTTTGTCAAAGGAAAATTTAATCTGTTTTCCCATATCTCTACTCCTCCTCAAAACAGGTCATCGTGCAGCGCTCTTCACCGTGAATATGGATGCGATGGCCTATCTCGCGCAGCAGCGTCAGATCCTTGCGAATCTTGGCGAAGATGGTGGCCCGATTGGTCTGGTGGCTGGTGCCCATAAACTGCTGCGGGAGCTGGTAGGTCCAGCAGATCGTGGAGTACCCCGCTTTTTCCAGGCCCACCAGCTCGTTGGACTGGTTGCCGGAAACAGTGGCGACATCCCCCAGCTCGCCAAAGTGGCACAGGTTCTCCTCCGGGACAGGCTCGGTGATCGGCACGTCGTCCGAGGTCAGCTCATGGGCGGCCGAGCAGCAGTGGTACACAACAAAGGTATAGGGGCACAGCTTTTCAAAAATGCGCACGCTGACCGGTGCTTCCTTCTCACAGGCGTCGGCGATCAGGGAACCGCCGCGCTCAAATTCAAACTTAAATTTCTTTGCCATACGAACTCTCTCCTTATTTCACTCGCTTCAGGCGCGCTGAATTGTAAAGCCCTCGATCCCGTCCGTGCGGATCCGCTCAACCACCCGCGCGGCCTCCTCCAGCCGTTCCTCGGGAATGCGCGCAAACACATTGGCCCGGCAGGTCTCAAACATATTCTTCTTGTACTGCTGATTGACGTCCTCGCCGGTGCTGTGGGACACGTCGATCTTAATTCCCGTCAGCTTTTCCAGAGTAGGCAGCTTCTCCTTGCGCCAGGCTGAAAAACACAGCGGCAGGTAACCCTGGATGCTCATCTCCCGGTATTCCGCCGGGGCGATCACCGCGATGTCCCCATTGTTTGTAAAGCACCAGAGATTTTCAGTGGGAAGGCTTAAATCCTCAGGGACAGGAAAATAGGGAGACTCCACCATAAATCCGCCGATATTGGAGTGGATAAACTTCTCCGTCCAGGGCTTCTCAAGAGCCTCCCAGATTACGCTGCAGGTAACCGGCGCTCTGTCCTCCAGCATATCCGCCACAAAGGAACCGCCCTTTTCAAATGTGATTCTGATTTGTTTTGCCATCGTCATTGCTCCTCATTCGTCGTAGCAGGTCATCGTAACCGTTTCGTTTCCGTGAATATGCATCCTATGCCCAATCTCCCGCAGCAGCTCCAGGTCCTTGTGAAGCCTGGCAAACACAGTCGCCCGGTTGGTCTGAATCTTGGTGCCTTGGAACCGCTGATGTGGTCCGTAGACAAAGCACAGCGTGGTGTAACCGATCTGCTCCAGACCGGTCAGCGTCACCGACTGATTGCCGGAAACCGTAGCCACATCGCCGATCTCCCCGAAATGCACCAGATTCTCCTCCGGAATGGGGGCGCTGGACGGGATGTCGTCCGTGGTGATCTCATGGCATGCGCTGACGCAGTGCATAAGAGTCATGGTGCGCGGACACTGCTCTTCAAACAGCTTCACCGTAACCGGCGCTTCCTTCTCACAGGCATCCGCAATCAGGACGCCGCCCCGCTCAAATTCAAACTTAAACTTTTTTGCCATAGCCATCACTCCTCAACAATATGGGCTTTAACACGGTCCATGAGCACCGCAGGCGCAAGGCGCCGGTCCTCCAGGCCATGATCTTCCGTTGCATGGTCAACGATCATTTTGATCAGTTCGCGCTCATCCTCCGCCTGGCAGGTAAAGCAGCAGTCACAGCTCTGATGGATAATGCGCTCAGCCGCCTCTTCCGGGAGATCGAAAAACGTGTCTTTGCAGGTGAATTTCAGCATAGCATCTTCCTCCGTTTGTAAAATAGTGGTTATACGTTCCCGTTATCGACCAAGAATAGTTCATTTAACTTTTTATAATGTTCGTATTGTGACTTTTTTCGTTAAATGTTCTTTTTTCAAGATCGCTTATGTTCAATATAGCATCATTTTTGACATGATGCAAGAGTATTTTTATGATTTTCATGAATATTTTGGCGTTTTTAAGAGTTTTTTAGTCTATTTCGTTCATTTATTGCGTCATAATGATCATTTCATATTTTTTAGATATTTTAGCAGGCGTTTTACTCCTTTATGGCAACGGCCCGCAGGCCGGGCCGGCGGCCCATTGCATTCAACAAAAAAGCTGTGAGAAACGCGAATGATAAACGTTTCTCACAGCTTTGGACAGACATGCCCCTGCCCTGCCTCAGTATCCCGGCAGGTACGCTCTCGTATTGTCGAACATTTCATCAAAAAGTTGGGCAGCGTCCGCATATGTAAGGCCGGACACCATCGGATCATTGCGGAACACGTAAAACGCCAGCTCCTTATCCCTGTTTACTGCGGCTTTGAGCAGCAATGCCTGGTTCTTCATATGTCTGTTCATATACAGCTCGACGCTGTCAGGGAGCCCCCCGGCTATAAGCGGCCGCACGCTATTGTAAGTAAACAGCGCATTGGTTTCCACCACAATTCCCCGCCCGGCATCCATCTGCCCTGTATTGGGGAGATTGACATTGGTAATCAGATCCCCCAGTCCCAGCAGCGCCTTCATCTGGGCCACCCCCTCCTCACCGGAAGGCTCCACCGGGATTTCAATTTCTCCCGCCGCATAGGCCCGGCTCTTCTCATTGAGCATTTTCTTGTTTTCAATCCGATAGCTGACTGGGGTCAAGCTGTAGTTCCACCGGGACACAGTCTCCGGATCCCGCACATACTCTGGTATGAACTCAGCCAGATGGCGGTCGCCAGCCGCAGCAATCGCCCCATGCTTCCGAAATAAATCAAACTTGACACGGTTCTTGGACATAAAATGCACGTCCGTTATCTTATCACAGATCCCCTCCTCAAAATGCGCCTCCGCGAAGGTTCTGTAGACGGGCATCAGATCCACGTTTCTCCAGCTTGCCCCGGTAATCCATGTAAAATGGTTGATTCCCGCCACATTGGTCCGCAGCTGGTGCCGGTCCTCCACCTCGATTCCCTCCACCTCCTTCAGCGCCATCAGCAAAAGCCGCTGGGCGCCAAATACCTCGTGGCAACAGCCAAAGGCCTTGATTTTGGGATAGCGGTGGTAGAGCGCTCCCACACACAAGGCCATGGGATTCGTATAGTTGATCACCCAGGCCTCCGGGCAGTATTCCCGTATCCCGTCGGCAATCACATCATACATGGGAATGGTGCGCAAGGCGCGGAACACGCCGCCGGGGCCGGTAGTATCCCCCACCGACTGATAGATTCCATATTTTTCCGGCGCGTGTACATCAGAATCCATCTCCTCAAAGGTAGCCGGAAGGATCGAAATAATCACAAAATCAGCACCCTTCAATCCCTCCTCCAGAGTCGGTACGCTGATATATTTCCATTCTCCCTTAGCTCCGTTCTGTCCGGAAAGACGGTTCCCGATTGCCTCATTGGCCTTAGACGCTTCCTCGTCAATATCATACAGGCGCACTGTGCCGGAGAGCGATTCCTCCAAAAAAAGATCGCTCATCAGTTTCCAGGCCCATCCCTGTGAACCGCCGCCAATGTAACAGATATTGATATCCCTGCACTTATTCTCCGTATATATCATTTCCATCCTCCTGCTGGTAGACCACCTTGACCGGCCTGCCCAGCTCTGCCGACCGGTAAGCAGCTTCAATAATGCACAAGGGCTTTAAGGCTTCCTCCCCACACACCAGAGAATCCCTCCCCTCATTGATACTGTCCAATATATCCTCCAGCTGGCGCAGATGGGGCAATTCCGTAGTCGTTGCCTGATACGCCTCGCCATCCTCCAGCTTCCACTCCACGACTGAGTTATTCTGTAAAATAACGCTTCCTTTACTGCCGTTGACATCGATTCGGGAATAAAATCCAGGATTGGCCACCGTGCTGGCTTCAAGCAAGCCCAAGGCTCCGTTTTTGAATTTCAGGACAGCCATACACAAATCTTCCACATCAATCCTCTCATGAGCTCTTGTCGCGCAGCAGGCATACACCTCATCCACATCTCCCATTAAATATTGGAACAAATCCAACTGGTGGATGCCCTGGTTCATCAGCGCTCCGCCTCCGTCCATTGCTTTCGTGCCGCGCCAGTCCACCTCATCATAGTAAGCCTGTCCACGATACCATTTCGTATGGCAGCAGCCCGCATTGAGTGTTCCCAGCCGTCCTTCCCGGATGGCCTGTTTTAGAGCCTTTACATCCGTATCGTACCGGTGCTGGAAAATACAGCTCAGCGTAACCCCATTCTCCCTGCAGGTTTTAACCAGCTGTTTCGCCTTGTCCATCGATATGTCAATGGGCTTTTCCACAATCACATGTTTTCCGGCTTTGGCTGCCTGAATCCCAAGATCCGCATGGGTTCCGCTGGCCGTCAGAATCAGCACCACATCCACTGCGGGATCGCCCAGAAGCTGATCGATATCCGTATAGACAACCGCACGCTCTGCCTCGCCCACTGCCCTGGCCCGCTCTGCATTCCGGTCGCAGACCGCATAGAGAACCGCCTTATCCGTCCTGCTCAACGCCAAGATATGGGTTTTCGATATGGAGCCGCATCCCACAATCGCCACATTCAACCTTCTCATAATCTACCTCCCAATCTAAGACCAGCGGATAATGGATGTGATATAGTCCTCCGGTCCGCCCAGCACATTTTCATAAATTTTTTCATAATGCTCATAGGATTCATATTGATTCACAAGGGGTTCCACTTGAAGCCTGCCCTCAGCCACCAGACGCAAGACGCAGTTGGCGTTGTCCTTAAAGGTCCAGAACCCCGGATAAGACCGATCGGCCGGGTTACAGGAAATATGGGCACCGATAATGTTCAGCCCCTTTTTGTGGACATCCCGGTAAAAATTGACCTCCGTACAGCCTCTGGTGCTTCCCAGTATCACAACGCGGCCATATTTTTCCGCCAGCTGCAGCGCCTGGGCGATGGGCTTGGGATAACCGGTGGATTCCACCACTACCTGGGGAAGCCTGCCGAAATTGATCTGCCTTAGTTTTTCCTCCAGCCCCTCTTCCCTGGAATCAAAGGTAACGGCGCAGCCCAGCTGTGAGGCCAGTTTGCGTTTGCTCTCCACCAGATCCAGGCCTATGACCGGAGAGGCGCCGCTGGCTTTTGCGATCTGGGCCGCGGTCTGGCCGATCAGCCCCAATCCCAGGATCAGCGCTCCCTCTCCCAGCTCGATTCCGGCTTTGCGCACGGCCTGCATGGAGATCACGCCGATGCGCACAAAGGCCGCCTGCTCAAAGCTCACGCCGTCCGGCACATGAACCAGATTCCTGCTCTCCGCGTTATGGACCGTGGTGTGCGGCATAATTCCCGCCACGCGGTCGCCCGGTTTGAACTCCGTCACCTCGCTTCCGCACTTGAGGACGACTCCAGCCGCGCTGTATCCCAGCACTCTCGGATAATTTCTGTCCGTGTTTTCCAGGGATTGGATAAACGCGCGCTCCGTGCCAGGACTCACCATGGAGGCCTTGACCTCCACCTGTACCTGTGTTGCGGAGGGCTCCTCCAGCTGTTCCTCTAACAGGAATACAACCCCGTCCTCCATGGATGTTAATCTTAACTTTTTCATCGAAAAATCCTCCCTTTTTATCCTTTTACTCCGCCTTCCGCCATTCCCCGTTTCATCAACAGCTCGCTGAATGCGTACATAACAATCACCGGCAGCGACGTCACCAGGGCCGCGGCCATCATCCGTCCCCACACGTAATCCGGTCGGTTGAAAAGCGAGTTCAAGCCGATGGGCAGCGTGTACAGGTCGGATGTGCTGAGAAAAATGGTTGCGAACAGATAATCATTCCACGCAATCATAAACGCATACACATAGACGGAAACGATGCCGGAGATCGAGATCGGAAGGACAATGTAGAGAATGCTCTGCAAATAATTCAGCCCGTCAATCTTTCCGGCCTCCTCAATCTCCAGCGGAATTGTGTCAAAATATCCCTTCAACATGTAGATGGAGGTCGGCAGCGTCTGCACCACCATGATAATAATCAGCGCCTCCCGCTTGTCGTACAGCCCAAGGGCCGAGATGATTTTGAACAGCGGGACAATCAGCAGAATGCCGGAGAACATATAAACACAGTAAAAACTGTTGCTGATCACCTTATTACCCGGGAACCGCAGCTTGGACAAGGCATACCCGCCCAGAATCCCGAAGAGCAGCGAGATCGATGCGCTGAGCAGCGACACATAGAGGCTATTTTTAAAGTACGCGTGGAAGGGGAAAATGTTCGCGTTAAAAATATCCTGGTAGTGTTGAAGGGTTATCTTTGCCGGCCACAGAGTGGGCGGCGTCTGGATTGCCTCCGAGGTTGTTTTCAGCGATACGGCCGCCATAAAGAAAAAGGGAATCAGCACTACGAGCAGCAACAGTGCAATGCACAGATAAAATCCCGCCGTTTTCAAGATTTTCTTCTTTTTCTTAGTCATTCCGGAACACCCTCTTTCTCACCGACATGATGAAGGTAAAGATTGCGGCAAACAGCAGAATGGATATCGCCGCAGCTTTTCCCATGTCCTTTAAGGCGAATGCATTGTTGTAGAGATAAACGCTGATGGTATTCACCTGGCTGGACAAAAGGGATATCTCCGTGTACATGTAAAATACCCAGATTGTGCGGAGCGTAACAACCGTCACCAGAATCGGCTTGATCTCCTGCAGCGTAATCACAGCGAATTTCTGCCATCCATTTGCCCCGTCCACCTCAGCGGCCTCATACAGCGTATTGTCGATCGTCTGCAAAATCGCATAGAACGACATAAAGGCATATGGGAAAAATTTCCACACACAGAACAGCACCACCAGAAAGAAAGCGCTGGCCGGCTTGTCAAACCACAGCGGAGCCTGCTCAAAAATGTGAAGGATGTCCACAAACAAATAATTGACAATTCCGTATGTATTGTTAAACATATACTTCCAGGCAAATATCAGAGATACGGAGGGCACCACATAGGGAAGAAGGATCAGGGCCTTCACGATCTTCTTCCCCACGAATGGCCGATTCAACAAAATTGCCACCCCCAGCCCCACCGCTGTGCTGAATACCACAATCAGCAGCGTCAGCACAACGGTCACTCCCAGAGAAGTGTAAAACTGAGGGTCTGTCAGCGTTCTGATAAAATTCTTCGCCCCGATGAATACCATGGGCTTTTTGGGGTTCAGCGGCACCTTAAAGAAACTGATGATAAAGTTGTTGACCATCGGATAACCGATCAGCAGGATCACCAGAAGAATACTGGGTGCCAACAGTAACAGACCTGCTCTTGCTTCTCTCTTTTCCTTCATTGAAATTCCTGCCTTCTTTACATCACTCGGCGATCAGTTCTGCAATCTGTTTCTGGGTATCCTCCGCCACTGCCTGCGGATCGCCTCCGTTGACCGTAACCTCATACACTGCTTTGGAAATCACATTGGAGCTGGTAATCGTTCCCATTGACATAAAATTCTTTCCGTCCACATTGCCAAACAGAGAGATGCTGTCAAACGCCGCGGAAATTGCCGGAGATAATTCTGCAAAGCCCTGGATCACTTCATTGTTCAGGTACGCTTCATTTTCCGCAATTCCCTCCATCACCGGCTGCTGTCCTCCGGGAGCCATGTGAAGCCATCTGATATTGTTTTCTTCTCTGGTGAGATAGCTCACAAACAAGATTGCCGCCTCCCTCTGCTCTTCCTTCATCCCGTCCGTTATGGTCAGCATCCCGATGCTTCCGTAAGATGCGCTGTCCTTGTTTGTTACCAGGGCAAAGCCGTAATCGTCCATCACCCCCGCTTTGATTAAGGCGGACAGAATATATGTGGAATAGATTCCCATAGGCACGGAACCGTTCAGCATGGCGTCCTGGACTTCCGTAGTATTGTTGGACCCCTGAATGGAATATTGGTACAGCTCCTTGTAAAAGGTCAGGGCCTCGACCATTTCCGGCGTATTAAAGCTGGCATTTCCCTCTGAATCCAGCGCGTTGGCGTCATTGGACAGCGCAAATTGGGAGAAGCTCTGCTCTGAGAAGGGGGCGTCCACGGTGGGAAGTGCAATCCCGTATTTTTTATTGGCCGGATCGTGAAACGCTTTGGCCGCGGCCATGATATTTTCCCATGTATCCGGGGCGTTCAGCCCCTTCTCATCAAACGCCTTCCTGTTATACCAGATTCCCTGTACCCAGCCCCCCATGGGAACGCCGATATAGTTAGCGCCATCCTCCGACGTGTTGATTTTCAACACCGCGTCGTAATATTTGTTGGGAACGCCCTCGATCACGGTGCGAACCGCCTCAAAGTCAGTGAGCTCATTTTCAGCCAGCCACTTCGCGCGGTTTTGGTTGACCTCAATAATCGCCGGCATCTCCGCGCTTCCGGCCAACGCCGTAAGCTTCGTATCGTAATCGCCCCCGGAATCGGTAGGCATCTGCTCCACCGTAATCCAGGGATACTCTTTCGCAAAATCATCAATCAGGCCCTGGATGACCGCCTGGCGCTGCTCCTCAATCATGCCGTGCATGAACTTGATGGTCACCGCATCTTTCATCGCCTCTGTCTCCGGCGTCTCCGCCCCCGCCGCTGTTGTCCCCGCTCCCGGCTGCTCTTTTTGAGGCTGTGACGCCGGTTCCTCAGGTTTGGACGCCTGACCACAGGCTCCCAGATTTGCGGCCATCATCACTGCAAGTCCCACTGCCATCGCTTTTTTCCTTAATTTCATAAAATACCTTCCTCTCTTATAAATAATGTTTTGTCTTAAATGGATATCCATCTAAATGCATACGCGCCCAATTTCACCGCAGCGGCCATCCGCTCTCCGCTCATCAAATCCTTTCTGTCCGCCGCCCCGGGGCAGTTCACCTCAATATTCTCGTCAGAGAAATTGTACAGGCATAAAACTTCCGAAGTTTTCCCCTTTCGCCTGAAAGCCAGCACCCGGTCGTCCAGCTGCAATACTTCCTGAGCCGCTTCCGGCTCAAAAGCATCCTTTGTCCTGCGGATACGGATCATCCGCTGAATCTCCCTCATAATAACAGCGCGCCCGGATTCGGGATTTTCAAGTTCGCCGATCAGCTCTTCAAGATTATTTTTCTCCCGATTAATTGCGCGGTTGATGCCCGTCCTTCTCACTCCTGCGTTATCGTTTCGGGAGCCGATATAGGAGTGAATATAGATTGCCGGAATCCCCATAATACCCAGCAGCACCCCATGGGCGGTTAAAAATTTCCGAATCCCCGCCGTTTTCCCATCCGCTCCCTCGAGCGCGGATAAGTAGGCCACATTTAGTTCATAGGCGGACCGGCTTCCGTCTGAATTTTCTTTATAAGAAACAAGGGCGCCGGCGGTATCTTGATAAAACCGAATCATCTGCTGGATTTCCGTCTCCTCCACAATACGTCTCAGCGGATTGAGCCCTACCCCGTCGTGGGAGGCCAGGAAATTGAAAAACCCTGTTTGTCCGGACGGCAGCTCCAAGGATGCTGCCCACCTGGTGATCGCAACGGCATTTTTCCTGAAAAAACTGTATAGGACCAAAGGCGGAAGTGGAAACTGATATACGAGATGGCTCTCATCAAAACCGTTTCCAAAATACGAAATATTGTCTTGATGAGGAACATTTGTTTCTGTTATCAGCTTTCCATTGGCCAGCACCTGATCCATCACGGACCGGAACAGCTTCACAATCTCATGGGTCTGAGGCAGGTGAAGGCAGGTGGTTCCAATCTCCTTCCACATAAATCCAGCCGCGTCCAGACGGATCCAGCTGGCCCCTTTTTCCAGGTATTCCAGAAATATATCCAACATACGGTATAAAACAGCCGGATTTTGATAATTCAGATCTATTTGGTCAGCGCTGAAGGTGGTCCAAAGATATCTCCTCCCCCAGGCAGTATCAAAACCAGTCAGCAGCGGGCTTGTCCTGGGCCGTGTAACCAGGGTCAAATCGGTCTCCGGATCCGCTTGAATGAAAAAATTTTCATACTCTCTGTCTCCCTCTAAATACTGTTGGAACCAGGGACTTTTGGCAGAAATGTGGTTGCAGACCAGATCAATCATTAATTGATACCGCTCCCCCATCCTCCTCATGTCCTCCCAGTCTCCCAGCGATGCTTCCACCTTCTTGTAATCAATAACAGAAAAACCATCGTCTGAGGAATAGGGATAAAATGGCAGAAAGTGAATGACGTTGAACGTATCTCTCACATACCGCTCCGCAAAATCAGAGAATACACGAAGTTTTTTTTCATCTCCCCGGCAAAATTGGTCCGGATATGTAATCAGAACTACATCTTGACTCGTTTCCGGATACACAGTTTTGTTTACCGCCGGGACTAAACGTTTGCTCCGAGCTATCCTTTCTTCAAACAACGGCTCATATTGTTCCGCCTCCTCTCCGCTGTATACTGCCCTAAAATGTTCTCTCCATCCCATGTAAAAATCCTTTCTCTCCAACTCCCATTCATGGTATCGCTTTCATAACTTTTTTAAAATAAATTGCAATATCACACTATTTTTCAATATTTTTTTGTCTATTTTTCAATTATCTCCCCCTCTTATACGTTTATTTTTGTCTAGTTGATGGTACCGCTTTCATAATTTGATTATACATACCGTCCTCAAAAATGTAAAGGGCTTTTTGCTATTTTTCATAATTTATTGACCATTTTACCTATTTTAATAGGCTTTTCTTCTTTTTATTCTTTCTTGATTTTCCATGAGTCATCTGATATACTGAATAAAATGAATGTTTTTATAAATTTTATCGTCATTTTATGAAAATTTTTCATCCCTAATATTTCACTATCACTTAAACGGAGGCATGTTCCATGAACAACAAGCCAACAATACAACTGGTGGCACAGAAAGCGGGCGTATCTATAACCACTGTTTCACGGGTGCTCAACAATCATCCTTCCGTACTGCCGGAAACCAGGGCCAAAGTACTTTCTATCATGAAGGAGCTGAATTATAAACCAAACCAGCTGGCCCGCGGGCTTTCTACCAATGGCTTTGACGCCATCCTGGTTATTTACACTCGTTCCTCCGCCCGCGGCACGGACAATCCTTACTTTTCCACTGTGATCAGCTCGATTGGCATCGTAGCTGAGGCCAACAACTATGATTTAATTCTCCATTCCGGGGATGACGAGGATAAGGAGATCGAGAAGGCGCTGTCTATGATCAGCAGCCGGCTGATCAAAGGAATTATCCTGTTGAGCAGCCGGATCAACAGTAAATTTACAGAAGTAGTTTCCTCCACCTCAATTCCCATCGTGGTAATCGGAAAATACAGCTCCCACATCAAAGCCCCCAACGTCATCTCTGTGGACACGGACAACTACAGCGACTGCCGGGAAATCGGGAACTATCTAGTTCAAATGGGCCATCGTCGGATTGGCTGCGTCCACGCGCCTCTGACCCATTATGTGGCGGTTGACCGAATTGCCGGTCTGAAGGATGCGCTGCGCGCCCACGGTATTGAACCGTTGGAGGACTGCTACGTGGATGGAGGCAACACCATAGAAAGCGCGTACATGGCCGCCGTCAACATGCTCTGCTCGCACAAATTGACTGCTATTTTCGCCACAGACGACTTTAAAGCGCTGGGCGTCTATAAGGCCGCGCGCAGCATGCACTTGTCCATTCCCGATGACCTTTCGGTGATCGGGCACAATGACTTCGAATTTTCCTCGCTGCTGACCCCCGCGCTGACCACCGTCCGCGTGCCGATCCACGAGTTAGGGCTGCTATCCGCCTCCAAGCTGTTCTCCATGATTGAATCCCAGCAATCGGAGCAAAGCCAAATGATACCCACGGATATGGTTGTTCGGAATTCTGTGAAAATACTTGCTCCTCCATCAAAATAATGCAGCGCTTCCCGCTTTCCATGGAAGAAAGCATAACCAGCTCCTGTATCTGTAAATGATGGGTTTGACTGCATAAAGGCCGATAAGAGGCGCGCAGTCCCCTTGCCGAAGACAGCAAAAAAGGCGTTAATTCCTTTCATGGATTAACGCCTTTTAATTATGGAAGCAGTCCGGTTCTTAAACGAACATATTTATACCCCATTAGCGCAACACGGCTTGTCTTTCCAGTGTCTTACGATCAGGGTACAATTTTTCTATCACAGCATCACATCTTAAACCGATACCCCACGCCCCAGATCGTCTCAATATACTGGGGCTTCGCCGTATTGAACTCGATCTTCTCGCGGATTTTCTTGATGTGCACGGTCACGGTGGCGATGTCTCCGATGGACTCCATGTCCCAGATTTTGCTGAACAGCTCCTCCTTGGTGAACACGTGGTTGGGGTTCTGGGCCAGGAAGGACAGAAGGTCGAATTCCTTGGTGGTAAAGGTTTTCTCCTCGCCGTTGATCCACACCCTGCGGGCCGTCTTGTCAATCTTTAGCCCGCGAATCTCCACGATCTCATTGGACGGCTGTCCGCTGCCGATCAGACGCTCGTAGCGGGCCATGTGGGCCTTCACCCGGGCCACCATCTCGCTGGGGCTGAAGGGCTTGGTGATGTAGTCGTCCGCGCCCAGTCCCAGGCCGCGGATCTTGTCGATGTCCTCTTTCTTGGCGGACACCATGATAATGGGCGTGTTCTTCACTTCCCGTATCTTTTTACAGATTTCAAAACCGTCGGTGCCGGGCAGCATGAGATCCAGAATAAACAGGTCAAACTCCTCGTTCAGCGCCCGCTCCAGGCCTGAACTCCCGTTATTTTCAATCTCCACCTCAAAGCCGGAAAGTTCCAGATAGTCCTTTTCCAGCTCTGCGATGCTCTCCTCGTCCTCCACGATCAGTATTTTGCTCATCCTGTTATGACCTCCTGATATTTTCTTAGCACAAAATGGATCTCCGTGCCGATGCCCTCCTTGCTGGTCGCCCAGATACGGCCTCCGTGGTCCTCGATAATCTTGCGCACGATGGACAAACCGATCCCGCTGCCGCCCTGAGAAGAGTTGCGCGAGGAATCCGTGCGGTAGAACCGGTCAAATATATTGGGCAGGTCCTTGGCCGCGATCCCCTTTCCGTTGTCCTCGATCTCCACCTGAATGAAGTCGCCCACGTCCTTTATCCGAATATTGATAATACCCTTTTTCTTGTCAAGATATTTGATGGAATTGCTGATAATATTGTTGATCACACGCTTCATCTGCTCCGCGTCGGCGATCACCACCACATCCTCATCCACATAGTTGAAATATCCCAGCTCGATACCCCGGGCCTCCATATCCAGCCCCACCTCCTCGATGCAGTCCTTAAAATACTGGGCCACATTGATCTTGGTAAAGGTGTACGGGATCTTGTTGGTATCGATTTTCGAATAAAAGGTCAGCTCATCGATCAGCCGATCCATGTCATTAGCTTTATTGTATATGGTGCGGATGTATTTGTCCAGCCTTTCCGGCGAAGAAGCCACTCCGTCCTGTATCCCCTCCACATATCCCTTGATGGCTGTGATGGGAGTTTTCAGATCGTGGGATATATTGCTGATCAGCTCCTTGCTCTCCTTGTCGTACTGTACCTTCTCCTCGGCATTCTCCCGCAGCCGCATGCGCATCTCCTCAAAGTCGTTGCACAGCTCGCCGATCTCATCGTCCGCATCCACGTCCAGCGTAAAGTCCAGATTCCCTGCTTTGATCTGCTTGGTCGCCTCCTGAAGCTTGTTGAGCGGGCTCAGGATAGACCGGTAGACCCAGACCGTCAGGGTAATCCCGGCCACCACCAGAATCACAATACCCAAGAACAGCATCTCGCGGATCATGGACTTGACCTCCGGCACCAGATCGCCCACGTTTGACACGATAAATACGCTTCCCGCCGTGCCGTCGGGAAACGTGCAGTCCATCTGTTTAATCAGATGCTGGTTCTCTCCGTCCAGATAGATACCGCCCTCCAGGTCGCCTTTGATGGCGTCGAAATCGGGCAGCTGATCGTACAGAGCCGGATCCATCTGCGTGTCGTTGCTCCCGCAGTAGGTGATCTCCCCGCCCTTCAGCACAATCAGGTAGGCGTAATGGCTCTTCAGCTCCTCATTCAAATTGTTTAAATAATCCTCGTCCTCGTAGAGCTCCGGATTCTCCTTCAGCGTCTGCCGTATCTCCTCCTGATAGCGCTTTGTCAGCCGGTTAAAAATCTGCAAAGAGTTGCCGGAAAACAGGTCCACCTGCTCCGTCAGCCCGTATTCTTTGCGAAAGGACTGGGTCTGATAGCTGCTCAGCCCTACCACCGCCACATAAAACAGCAGGATCGGCACGATCGTGATTGTTAAAAATGCAATCGCAAGACGGGTTTTCAGTTTCATACGTCCTGCCTCCTTTTCTGTGATTTTCCAGGTTCTCCGGGCCTCATATACAGCCCGGGACAGCCTGTCACCCGTACTTGTAAGTATACCACATTTGCCGATGCCCGTTTATAAAACTATTCTAAATTTTATAAAGAAACGGCCTTTCTTCCTTGTTTCTTCTCATATATTTGTTATAATAAGGAAACGTAGCCCCGTCATTTGCTTGACAGCCGGGGACATAATATAAAAGAAAATATACTTTATCACCTGCCGTTGGGCCGGCGATATGATATAATGAATTTATTTGGGAGGTGGTTCTATGCCGGATCGGATCGGGCAAAAATTCAGGAGGCTGCTGCCGGGTTATGCGATACTTCCGCTGATCTTTGCCGTGACCGTCAATTTCACAGTGTACGGCGGAGCGCAGTTCTTGGCTTCCGGCCTGCCGCGCCACGACATCGCCAGCGCTCTGGATAACCAGCTTCCCTTTATCCCTCAGTTCCTTGTGATCTACGTGGGCTGCTATCTGTTCTGGATCGTCAACTACATCCTCATCGCCCGCCAGGACAAACAGGAATGCTATCAGTTCTTCACCGCAGACTTTATCTCCCGGATTATCTGCCTGATTTTCTTTCTGGCGTTCCCCACCACCAACATCCGGCCCGATGTATCCGGCCCCGGTTTCTGGAATCACGCCATGAGGATTCTGTACACGCTGGATCCGCCCCTGAATCTGTTTCCGTCGGTTCACTGCCTGGTCAGCTGGTTCTGCTACATCGGAATCAGGCGGAATCAGGCAATCCCTCTGTGGTACCGGCGCTGTTCCTGCGTCTCGGCGATTCTGGTGTTCGTCTCCACCCTGGCCGTAAAGCAGCACGTGCTGATCGACATCGCGGGAGCCGTGGCTCTGGCGGAGCTCTGCCAGCGGCTGGGACGCGTTCCAGCCCTGTACCGAACCTACACGCATATTTTCGACGGCCTGTACCACGCGCTTATCATGCGCACCCATCACCAAAGACAAAGGAGCCAATGCCATGAAACGTAATCTACCTTCGAATACCGGACACCGGGACAGCTTTCAGGACAAATTGCTGCAGCTCATCTACAACCATGCGCTGGGCCGCGCGCTGATTCTCCCCTTCACCCACCCGGCCATATCCAAAATCGGAGGTTACGTCCTGGATTCCCCTGTATCCCGCGTTTTGATACCATTCTTTGTTCGCAGCGCGCATATCGACCTCTCCCAGTGCGAGCGGCCGGCCGGAGGGCGATACCGCTCCTTCAACGACCTGTTCACCCGCCGTCTGCTGCCGGAAGCCCGTCCCTTTGACCCGGATCCGCTGGCCCTGGTCAGCCCCTGCGATGCCCGGCTCACCGCCTATCCCATCAGCGCCCGCCGGGTATTCCATATCAAGCAGACCGGCTACCGGCTGGAGGACCTGCTGCGGGATCCCAATCTGGCCCGCCGCTTCGCCGGGGGGACGGCTCTGGTATTCCGGCTCTGTGTGGACGACTATCACCGCTACGCCTGGCCGGACGGCGGACTGAGGGCCCACTACCGAAAGATTTCCGGCCGGCTGCACACCGTCAACCCTGTGGCCAACGACCATTTCCCCATCTACAAGGAAAATTGCCGGGAGTACACGGTGGTGCGCTCCCACCACTTCGGTACCTACCTGATGATGGAGGTGGGCGCCCTGATGGTGGGCAAGATCGTCAATCACCACACCGGCTACACCCGGACGGACGTGATACGCGGCCAGGAAAAAGGGTATTTCGCCTTCGGCGGCTCCACCATCGTGCTGCTGTTCATGCCGGGCGTCGTGCGGCTGGACGAGGAAATCCTGGAAGCCTCAGCCCGCAACGAGGAGACCCGGGTGCGCATGGGACAGCGGATCGGATGCGCTCTGGGCGGGAAAAATATATAGCGAATAATTCTTGCGCCGATTTTTGCTGATTTTTCGCTGTCAATCAGGCTGCAAAAAGCTGCCGCGCCCGGTATTCTCAGGGCGCGGCAGCTTTTACTGTGTGTGACACAACCAGGACAAAAAGGAAGGCCAGCCCAAAGCCAGCCTTCCATTTTTTGTCATTTTTCCGTTTGATCGGATCAGAACATAAACCGATCCGCAAAGTACGCTCTCAGCTCCGCGATGGGCACGCGCACCTGATCCATGGTGTCGCGGTCGCGGACAGTCACAGCGTGATCCTCCTCGGAGTCAAAGTCATAGGTGATGCAGAACGGAGTACCGATCTCATCCTGCCTTCTGTAGCGCTTGCCGATGTTGCCGCGGTCGTCAAACTCGCAGTTGTAATACTTAGACAGCTCGGCGTAAACCTTCTCCGCGCCCTCGTTCAGCTTTTTGGACAGGGGCAGGATGCCGATCTTCACCGGCGCGATGGCCGGATGGAAGTGCAGCACGGTGCGGACGTCGCCCTCAGCCAGCTCCTCCTCGTCGTAGGCGGAACATAAAAACGCCAGGGTCACGCGGTCTGCGCCCAGGGAGGGCTCGATCACGTAGGGGATGTATTTCTCCTTGCTCTCATCGTCAAAATAGGTCATGTCCTGGCCGGACACGTTCTGGTGCTGGGTCAGGTCGTAGTCGGTGCGGTCTGCGATGCCCCAGAGCTCGCCCCAGCCGAAGGGGAATAAAAACTCCAGGTCCGTGGTCGCCTTGCTGTAGAAGCACAGCTCCTCCGGGGAGTGGTCTCTGGCGCGCATCTCGTCCTCCTTGATGCCTAAGGCGCGCAGCCAGTCGATACAGAACTGCTTCCAGTAGGCGAACCACTCCAGATCAGTGCCGGGCTTGCAGAAGAACTCCAGCTCCATCTGCTCAAATTCCCTGGTGCGGAAGGTGAAGTTGCCGGGCGTAATCTCGTTGCGGAAGGATTTGCCGATCTGGCCGATGCCAAAGGGCACCTTCTTGCGGGAGGTTCTCTGTACGTTCTTGAAGTTTACGAAAATACCCTGAGCGGTCTCCGGGCGCAGGTAAACGGTGTTCTTGGCATCCTCGGTCACGCCCTGGAAGGTTTTGAACATCAGGTTAAACTGGCGGATATCGGTAAAGTCGTGGGCGCCGCAGCTGGGACAGCAGATATGTTTGTCATCAATGTACTGCTTCATCTGCTCCTGGGACCAGCCGTCGATGGAGCCCTCCATCTCGATGCCGTGCTCGGCGTTGTAGTCCTCGATCAGCTTGTCGGCGCGGAAACGCTCCTTACACTGCTTACAGTCCATCAGGGGATCGGAAAATCCGCCCAGGTGGCCGCTGGCTACCCAGGTCTGGGAGTTCATCAGGATGGCGCAGTCCACGCCCACATTGTAGGGGCTCTCCATCACAAATTTCTGCCACCAAGCTTTTTTCACGTTGTTTTTCAGCTCCACGCCCAGATTGCCGTAATCCCAGGTGTTGGCAAGGCCGCCGTAAATCTCGGAACCCGGGTATACAAAACCTCTGTTCTTGGCAAGGGCCACTATTTTTTCCATCGTCTTTTCCATTGCTTCGTCCTCTCTCTTTCCTCGCGCCCGTCTGAAAACCCTGTGCCGCCGGACAGTTCTCACTGCCTGCGGCTGTGAAGCTCCCAACACGCCCCGCGCTTTCTTTCTATGAATAAACTATTTAAAAATGATGAAGCTGCTGCCTTCCTCCGGCGTCTGCACCGTGTAATCGTCCGCCAGCGTGCAGCCCTCGGACATGTACAGCACCTTTCCCTCCGTCTGGATCAGAGCCGGTCCCTGGGCGGAAACCACCCGCAGCTTGCTCTGGCTGGTGATCTTGCCCGCATCCACGGCCTTTCCCTTGGCGTCCACGAAGGAGCTTCCCACCAGCTCACCTGCGGCCAGCCGGTTCTCCACGCTGTCCGTCGCCAGGGAGTTCAGCTTGATGTCCCCGTCCCGGTTCTCCCCGACCAGCGCCAGCAGCATCTCCGGGGAACTGTACTCTAAAATGGCTTTCACCACTTTCTGCCCGTCCGCTCCCTCCACCTTGCAGGAAACGATGGCCGCGGGAAGCTTTTCCGCGCCCTCTTGATTGTAAGCCGCGCCCTCTTTTCCCTGCGAAGCGTTGAACTCAGCCAGCTCGGTCTCCATGAAGCCCTTCAGCTCCTCCTCCGAGTAGTAGTTCTGCTCGCTATGTCCTACGGAAGCGCTGAGCACGCTGCCGTCCTTCTTTATAAATATACTGCTCTGGGCCGGGTCGAACTCAGCTCCTCCTCCGCTTCTGGCGCAGCCGGACGCGACGAACATGGCCATCACCACCGCCACTGTCAGCATTACCCTGCTTATCTTTTTCATACTCGGTTCCTTCCTTTTGGCACATATGGAAATATTATAGCGTCTGACTCTGAATATTTCAAGCCTTATCCCGCAAAACTTCGGCGCTTTTAGCGCCTTTTGCCGCATTATCCCGAGGTCAGCACCTCCAAAATCTCCAGGGAGCGGCATTCGTGGCGCAGAAAACGCCTGCGCCCGCTCTCCACCACCCGCTCAAATTCCCTCAGCACCTCGTCGGTCAGGGCAAAACGGTACAGCGCTTCCACCGGCGACAACACCACGTACTCCCAGGCGTAGGAGCAGGAATCGGACACACTGGCCGACGGCTCCTCCGTGTACTCGCCGTTGATCACCATCATTTTAAGTTCAAAAATGCGCCGCACCAGCCGGTTGGGAATCGCGGGCTTCAACAGCGCCCGCAGGGACTGGTACAGCAGTTTCAGCTGCTCCGTGGCGTCCATGTTCTCCTGGGAATAGAAATCCGCCAGCTCCAGAAAATAGGAACCGTAGCATGCCCCTTCCATATCCGAGGAGAGCTCGTCAAAATAGTTAACCACCTGGGCGGACTGGAGATTGTAGGCGGTGCGGCCTTCATAGAGCGTGAATTTCCCGAACACAAAGGTGCGGGTGCAGGCCATCAGGGAATTGCCCGGCCGCCTGGCCCCATGGGCAAAGGCGGTGATCTTCCCCCTGCCCGTGGTCAAGAGCACCAGCCGCCGGTCAAACTCCCCGGACGGAGCGGACATCAGCACCATACCGTTCAACGTAACCGCCTCACGCATCGCCTCCGCCTCCTTTCTATGTTCCGATCGCTGCCCGTTTTATATGTTGTATTCTCTCGTCATTTGTTGTAAAAGCAACGAAACCAGTGCGTTTTGCCACACTTTTTGTCGTATTTTCTTCCAATTTTTTCCTTAAATTTCTTTTCCGTTGTACCCGTAGTTTTTCATGTACAGCTCGCTGTCCCGCCATTCCTTGCGGACCTTCACCCACAGCTGCAGATTCACCTGGGTCTCCATCATGGCCTCAATTTCCTTCCGGGCCTCGATGCCGATGCGTTTGAGCATGCTGCCGCCCTTGCCGATGATGATCCCCTTGTGGGATTCCCGCTCGCAGACGATGCTGGCCTCAATGTCCATCATGCCGTTTTTGCGCTCCTTCATCTGCTCGATGACCACCGCGATCCCGTGGGGGATCTCGTCGTCCAGCAGGCGCAGCGCCTTCTCGCGGATCAGCTCCGCCGCAATCTGGCGCATGGGCTGGTCCGTCACCGTATCCTCGTCGAAAAACTGCGGCCCGTAGGGCAGATATTTGAAAATGAGCTCGGTCAAAAGATCCGTGTTCCGGTCCTTCAACGCGGACAGGGGCACGATCTCCGCAAACCGGCAGACGTCCTTGTAGGCATCGATGAAGGTCAGAATCTCCTCCTGCTTTTTCACGGTGTCGATCTTGTTGATCACCAGGATCACCGGGGTTTTGACCTTGTTTAGCTGCTCCGCAATGTGCCGCTCTCCTGCCCCAATAAAGGTGCTGGGCTCCACCAGCCAGAGGATCACGTCCACCTCGGTCAGCGTGTGCTCCGCCACGTTGACCATATATTCGCCCAGCTTATTCTTGGCCTTGTGGATTCCCGGCGTATCCAGGAAAATGATCTGTCCGCGCTCATCCGTGTACACGGTTTGAATCCGGTTGCGCGTGGTCTGAGGCTTGTCCGAGGTGATGGCGATCTTCTGTCCAATCAGATGGTTCATCAACGTCGATTTTCCCACGTTGGGGCGGCCGATCAGGGTGACAAAGCCCGATTTCTTCTGTGCGTTCTCTTCCATATTGCTCTCCTTTTTTACGGGCGGCCCGCCAATGGAGGCGGCCGCCCGTTCTATCTCAACTCACTCAATTCCACGACTGCCGACGCCGGCCGGCCGCTGCGATCCGCAATTGCCCGCGGCTTGCAACGGCAAACCGCCACAGACCGCATCCGTCCGCATCAGTCGCATCTAATGATACAAATTCTCAATGCTCTTAAACAGCGCCTCGTCCTTGCGAATCTGCTGGCCGTTTCCGACCACGCAGAGCGCTCCGGTGTCCAGGACGGCCTGGATGATGCCCGCCAGCGCGCGGATGTCCTCCTGGGTCACGTCCAGAATCTCGTCCCGCTCCTTCTGGATCATCTCATCCGTCACATGGGAGAGGTAGGCGGACATGCTGCGGCTTCCGCGGACGGACGGCGACATGGGCGCATCGATATCGCTGATGGTTCCAATCACGTACTTGGTCATATCCCGCTCCTCGATGGAGAAGTTGCGCAGGTATTCGGGGATTCCGTCGTAAACCGCGTTGGTGGCCGCCAGATTGGGATCCCGGTAGGAGACGAAGTATCCCTCCGTGGAAGCCCCCACGTTGCTCATACAGCCGTACGCTCCGCCCTTTACCCGCAGGTTGGACCACAGATACTCGTAGTTCATGATCACCTTCAGCACCTTTAACGCGCCGGTGTAGGAGTACCCGGAACCTGCGAAGGTACCGCACCGCGCCACATAATTGACCTGGGAAGCGGTCATAAAGCCCTCGTTGCGGTTTTCCATCCGGCAGGTGAAGGGATAGCGCTCCAAATTGCCGGCGGGAAGGCTGGCTTTAAACGCGCCGATCTCCCGCCGGAGCACCGCGTAGCCCTCCTGGTCCGCCGTATAGCCCACCAGCAGATTCTCCGCCGTAAACAGGCGGGCAATGGTCTCCTTCAGCTTGCCGATGAGTTTCTTGCGGTACTCCGGCTCACTGCCGTAGCGTTTCGATACATTCTCCAAAAACTGATAATATCCAATTCCTCCAACCATCTCGTTGTAGGCGGATGTGGGGGAGAAGTAGGAGGTAGCCCGGGACACGGCCGCCGCGTGGGCGCTGTCGTCCAGACGCATTCTGGACCGGGATTTCACCTCGTCCAGAATCTCCCCCAGCCGCTTCTCATTGTCCAGCTTAGAGCAGGTGAGAATCTCCGTCACCGTGGCGAACACAAAATCCAGCTTCTCATAGAGCACCTTGGCATTCACCACAAAGGCGCCGGTAAACCTCCCTCTGTCCTCCAGATCCACAAAGGACGTTACCGAGAAATCCAGGCCGCCGCTGTTCAAAAAGATCTCGCTGGTCAGGTCTCCGTAGGTGTGCATTTCCGTATCCACATACCCCAGAACCGCTTTCAGCAGCCCCACATAGGGCAGGTCCTCCACCGGCACCCGGTCCGTGTTGAAGAGGATCTTCAGGTAACCGATGCCGGAGGTGAACAGGTCGGTGTGAATCACCGGAACGCCGGCCTCCTCCTTCACCGTGTACTGGAGCTTTGCGCTCTGACGGCTGATGTCCTGGCGGCTCAACATAGGAATTTTTTCCAAATCCTCCTGGGACGATGGCTCCTCCTGGTACCGGCGCAGCTCCCTGGTCCCCTCAACTATGGCTTCAATGGCGGCGGGTGCCATGGAGGCCTTCAAATCCGCCAGCTTTTTCGCCAGCGCTTCGTCCTCCCGCTCCGTTTTGCCCGGCTCCGGCGTCACCAGAATCACGGCCTCGTGGGGATTGTCCAGCAGATATTGACGGATCAGCCCCTCAAAATAGCCCTCGTCCACCGCCTTTTTCAGGAAATCAAAGGTCTCCTGGTATTCCAGATGCATGAGCGGGTCCCCGTCGTACAGCCAGCTGTCCATGGACCACAGGCCGTACATCAGCCCCTTGGGCGCGGAGCCGTAATCAGCCTCGCGGTAGCGGAACTCATAGTAGTTCAATCCGGCTAACAGGCTCTTCTTGTCGATGCCCTGATCGGCCAGGCGGCGCAGCGTGCCCTTGACCGCGATCAGGAATTCCGCCTTCTGCTCCTTGTCCGCGTTTTTGGCGATCACGGAGAAGTACGGCTGCAAAATGCCGCTCTCGTAGCCGCCCATAATATCCTCGCCCAGCCCCGCGTCGATCAACGCCTGCTTTAAGGGCGCCGCCGGCGCTGAGATCAACGCGTATTCCAGAATCTGGAACGCCACATAGAGCTTGGGATCCAGGTCCGTGCCCACCACCGTGTTGATGGACAGATAGGTGTTTTTCTCCGTGCCCTCCTCCGGCGTGACGGAGTAGGTGATCTCCCGCTGCACAGGCGCCTCAAAGGGCTTCTGCAGCGCGATGGAGCTATCCACCGGGCAGTCCTTCCGGTCGTAGCGGCTTAAATACTGCTCATCCAGCCACCGCAGATTCTCCTCCATGTCCATATCGCCGTAGAGGTAGATATAGCTGTTGGCTGGGTGATAATAGGTCTGGTGGAAACGTATAAACTGTTCATAGGTCAGATCGGGGATAAAGGCCGGATCTCCCCCGGATTCGTTGGCATAGCTGTTGTCCGGGAACAAAACGGCCCGGGTATAGCGGTCCAGCACGCTCTCCGGCGAGGAGAAGGCCCCCTTCATCTCATTGTAAACCACGCCGTTGATGGTCAGATCGTCCTCCGGGGACTCCATCTCATAGTGCCAGCCCTCCTGCAGGAAAATCTTGGGCTCCCGGTAAATCCGCGGGTGGAGCACGCCGTCCATATACACGTCCATCAGGTTTCTGAAATCCTTGTCATTGCAGCTGGCCACCGGGTAAACGGTCTTATCCGGGTAGGTCATGGCGTTCAAAAAGGTGTTCAGAGAGCCCTTCACCAGCTCCACAAAGGGGTCCTTTACCGGGAATTTCTCCGATCCCTCCAGCACGCTGTGCTCCAGGATATGGGGAAGCCCGGTGCTGTCCTCCGGCGGAGTGCGAAAGCCAATGCAGAACACCTTGTTGTCATCGTCATTGGACATCAGAAATATCCTGGCGCCGCTCTTAACATGCTCCAGGATCACGCCCTGCGAGTTCATCTCCTCGATGTGCTTTTCCTTTAATACCCGGTACTGGGTAAGATCTCTCAACTTTTCCAGATTGCTGCGATCCGACATATCCACAATTCTCTCCATTCTCTTATACTCTGTCCACAATGCGCGCTTATTGTTCCACCGGGCCGCGCAGTCCCGCATCCTTATTAATCCGTTCTTTCCGCAAAAATATACGCCTGTTTACATATTTCCCACCAGACGGTCCTTTAAAATGGACGCGCACTCCCGCACGCACAGGTGCACAAACAGCACCGGGTCCGAGCCTGCGGCGATGCCGGAGACATTTTCGATGCCCCATTTTCTGGCGGTCAGCCTGGCGCGGAACACATGGAAATTGCTGGTGAGCACGCCGATCTCCAGCGGCTTATCAGCATCCAGCGCCTCCGCTCCCGGCCCCACCGGCTGGTAGAGGGCTTCCCGCTTGCGCTTGCGCGCCAGGCGGTCCTGCTCGATGACAATCCGGCTGAAGGCCACATTCTCCACAGTGCTGGCGGAGCGCTTCTCCAGCAGCATCTGCTCCGGGCGGACGCCGTTGTAGCGCAGATATTCGTACATAAGCTCGGCCTCGCTGGTCTTTTGCCCCTGCACAGGACCGCCGGAGAGCACCAGAATGGTGTCGGGATTCTCCTCCACGTACTCGATGGCCTTGTCCAGACGCAGCTTCAGCGAGCCGTTGACCGTGCGTTCCTTGCCCTGGGCGCCCAGCACGATCACGTAGTCCATCCCCTTGGGATCGGAACCCGCCACGCCGGAGAACACCATGATGCAGACAGCGGCCAGCACCGTCAGGCCGGCGATGCAGGTGGTCACCACCGACACCGGCACCCAGCGGGGAATCCGGTCCGCATTGCGCCGGTAATACCATTTTCCATATACCAGAAACAGGCACAGGGAGGCAAAAAACAGCCATATGAAAGCAAATGAGGTCCCGATTCCCGCGTAGAGCACGATCACGGCGAAATATGCGGCGCAGAGCGCCGCTAAAGCAATTAACACAACATCGATCATTGGGTCAATCCTCCTGTACCTGTTACTTTACACTATTCGGGCGGACTTGGCAATACCTTCCACGGCGGAACCCCCGCCAGGAAACAGTCCTGAAACAGACAGGGCAGCGCCGGTTTCCACCAGGCGCTGCCGCTGTCACAGTGAGTCGGTTGCGATTATGAGAACCTTAGCCGGCGGCCACGCCTATTCTCCCGCCTGATCCTCCCGCCTGCGCAGTATATCGTAGGGCGCCGGGCTGTCCTCAGCTTCAAAGCGGACCCAGAGAACCTGCTTGGAGTGGGGGGCGCTCTCCTGCAGCTCCCCGTCCTCGTTGCGAATCTCCCGGACCACAGCCTCCAGGTTGCGCCCGTCCGGCTTCATGATCTCGATGGTTTCACCCACGGAAAATTTGTTTTTCTGCGTCAGGCGGCAGCGGCCCGCGCCGTCCGCCTCCTCCACAGTCCCCAGGTAGGTATAATTCTTGATATAGGTGCTGTTGTCGTAAATCTGCGAATCCGCCCCAGGCTTTCCGAAATAGAACCCGGTGGTGTAGGAGCGGAAGGTGCATTTTCCGATCTCCTCCCGGTACCACTCCATGTTCTTCCGGTAAAGCTTCGGGTCGCGCAGGCAGTCATCGATGGCCCTTCGGTAGGTGCGTGTGACCGCGGCCACATAGAGGGCTGTCTTCATCCGCCCCTCGATCTTGAAGCTGTCGATGCCCGCCTCCAGCATCTCCGGAATATGCTCGATCATACACAGATCCCCGGAGTTGAAAATAAAGGTGCCGCGCTCATTTTCGTAGACCGGCATATATTCGCCCGGCCGCGTCTCCTCCACCACCGCGTACTTCCAGCGGCAGGGATGGGTACAGGCGCCCTGGTTGGCGTCCCTGCCCGTGAAATAGTTGCTCAGCAGGCAGCGCCCGGAGTAGGAAATACACATGGCTCCATGGATAAAGCTCTCGATCTCCATATCCTCCGGGATATGGTCGCGTATCTCCCGGATCTCCTTCAGGGACAGCTCCCTGGCGGACACCACCCGTTTAGCTCCCAATCCATACCAAAACTGGTATGTACCGTAATTGGTGTTGTTCGCCTGGGTGCTGATGTGAATTTCCATCTGCGGCAGTATCCGCTTCGCAATGGCGAATACTCCGGGATCGGATATGATCAGCGCGTCGGGCCCAATGTCCTGCAGCTCCTCAAAATACTCCTCCACCCCGGGCAGATCGTCGTTGTGGGCCAGGATGTTGGCTGTGACGTAGACCTTCACCCCACGCTCATGGGCGAAGGCGATGCCCTCCTTCATCTCCTGGTTTGAAAAATTGTGGGCCTTGGCCCGCAGGCCGAAGGCCTCTCCTCCGATATAGACAGCATCCGCGCCGTAGACCACAGCGGTCCTCAGCACGTCCAGACTGCCCGCCGGAATCAGCAGTTCCGTCTTTCTCATCCTGATATCTCCATTCCGCCGCGTCGCCTGCGGCTCCGTCATGTATGGTTCACGCATCGTCTATCGCGTGCGCACGCTCAGCGCCACCCCGTCCCCCACGGGCAGGATGGAGGTCTCCAGCGCGCGGTTGTGTTTCAGCTCGTAAAGGTATTCCCGCATCCGCCCGTGAATCGTCCGGTTGCGGCGCTCCACCGCAAAGCGGGACTGGACGATATCCCCGTCCTGGAGCACATTGTCCGACACCAGAAGCGCGCCCACGGGCATAAGCTCCATCAGCTTGGGAAGCCAGCCCAGATACTGGGCCTTGGCCGCATCCATGAACACAAACTCAAAGGAGCTGCCCCTCAGGCGGTCCAAAATCTCATCCGCGTCCCCCTCCAACAGGGTGATGCGCTCCTCCTCCCCAGCCAGGCGGAAATTCTCCTTTGCCGCGGGGATCCTCTTCTCATATTTCTCGATGGTTGTGATCCGGCAGTCCGCCGGCATCACCCGGGCCATCAAAAGGGCCGAGTACCCCACCGCTGTGCCGATCTCCAGGATCGAGCGGGGGCGTTTTGCCGCCACCAGCGTTTTCAGCAGCGCCGCCGTCTCCCGACGGATGATGGGAACCCGACCGGCCAGGGCTTCCTGTTCGATGCGGTCGCACAGTTCGCCCTGGCCGGTTTCCAGTGATAGTATATAATCCGTTATTCTGCTGTCTGCGATCATTGGTCCGCTCCCTCAATATCCTGAATCCAGCCGCCTTCCTCGCCTTCCTCATCTTCAAAGGTGTTTTCCCCGGCCTCTTCCGCGCCGTACGCAGCCGGCTGGCCGTCCTGGGCGGCCGCAGCAGCCGGAACGTCTCCGCCCCCGGCAGCCTCAGCCCCGCCCGCAGCCGGAGCGCCGCCTCCGTCGCCTGCCGCAGCCGCTTGATCGCCGCCCCCGGCGCTTGCCGGAGCCGCCTGGCCGCCGTTCTCTGCCGGCTGGCCGTCCTGGTTCTGGGTGGTCTTTAGCCGGGCGCCGGCCTTCTCCACGCCCTCCGTCTCCTCCGTCTCAGGCTTTACGTTGAGCGCCTGAAGGATTTCCTTGGAGGTCATGGAGGTATTCAGATCGTACACGCCCGGATAAACCGTGTCGTAGTCGTAGAATTTGCTCTGGAAAATGAACGCGAATTCGCTTCCGATGAGTCCGTCGTCGGCCAGCAGCTTTGCGGCCTCATTGACGGAGGTATCCGGCTCAATGGTGACGGTCATATCGTGTCCCGGCTCCGCCTCCACGGCCTCGGCGAAAAATATCTGATGCCCGAAGGCGTAGCCTTTGATGACAGCCTCGTAGAGGAGCAGGATGATCAGGGCATAAACGATAAGCTTCATCGATATGCGGATGATTGCGGTCGTTATTCTGTTGATCTCTCTGGTCGCGTTGCTCATGCCCTTTTTCCTCCTGTTCTCTCCCTGCCGATAGTCCGATTACATTACACTTCCATGATAATGGGAAGGATCATGGGACTGCGCTTCATGCGCTTCCACAGGAAATCGCTCAAGCTGTCCTTAATCACGTTTTTAATCTTGCCCCAGTCGCTGACATGGCGGTTCAGACAGTCGTCCACAGCGTCCACCACCACGGAGTGCGCTTCCTCCAGAAGGTCCTCGGACTCCCGCACATACACAAAACCGCGGGATACGATATCCGGGCCTGCCAGAAGCTGGTTGCTGCGCTTCTCCAGGGTCAGCACCACCACGATGATGCCGTTCTGGGCCAGGTTCTGGCGGTCGCGCAGCACGATGTTGCCCACGTCGCCCACGCCCAGGCCGTCCACAAAGATACCGCCTGAGGGCACATGGTCGATAACCTCGCAGCTGTCCTCGGACAGGGCCAGCACGTCGCCGGAATTGATGATCACGGCGTTGTCCTTCTCCACGCCCATGAACTGGGCCAGCTCCTTCTGCGCCATGCGGTGGCGATGCTCGCCGTGAATCGGGATGGCGTACTTGGGATGCACCAGGGAGTAGATCAGCTTCAAATCCTCCTGGCAGGCATGTCCTGACACGTGGGTGTCCTGATTGATCACCGTAGCGCCCTTCATGGACAGCTCGTTGACCACATTGGCCACGGCCTTTTCATTTCCCGGGATCGGGGTGGAGCTTAATACCACCACATCGGAGGGCGTGATGGTAACCTTCTTGTGCAGGGACGCCGCCATGCGGGACAGCGCCGCCATAGACTCGCCCTGGCTTCCGGTGGAGATGATCACAGTGGACTCCGGCGGGTAATTTCTCAGCTGCTCGATCTCGATCAGCGTGCCCTCCGGCACATTGATGTAGTTCAGTTCCCTGGCGATCTCCATCACCGTCACCATGCTGCGGCCCTCCACGACCACCTTGCGGCCGTACTTGTGCGCCGTGTTCACAATCTGCTGCACCCGGTCCACATTGGAGGCAAAGGTCGCCACAATGATGCGGTTGTTTTTGTGCTCCGCAAAAATCGCGTCAAAGGTCTTGCCCACCGTGCGCTCGGACATGGTAAATCCGGGGCGGATGGCATTGGTGCTGTCCGCCATCAGAGCCAGCACGCCCTTCTTGCCCAGCTCGGCAAAGCGCTGCAAATCGATGGGATCCCCGAACACGGGGGTATAGTCGATCTTGAAATCGCCCGTGTGGAGCACGGTGCCCACCGGGGTGTAAATCGCAAGGGCAGCCGCGTCCTGGATGCTGTGGTTGGTCTTGACGTACTCCACCCGGAAACATCCCAGGTTCACGGACTGGCCGTGCTTCACCACCTTGCGCTTGGTGTTGCGCATCATATTGCGCTCTTTCAGCTTGTGCTCGATCAGGGCCATGGTCAGCTTGGTTGCGTAGACCGGCACGTTGATCTGCTCCAGTATATAGGGAAGGGCGCCGATGTGGTCCTCATGTCCATGGGTGATCACAAAGCCCTTTACTTTGTCGATATTGTTTTTCAAATACGTCACGTCCGGGATCACCAGATCGATTCCCAGCATGTCGTCGCCCGGAAACGCCAGGCCGCAGTCCACCACGATGATCGTGTCCTCGTACTCAAAGGCGGTGATGTTCATTCCGATCTGCTCCAGACCGCCCAGAGGGATGATCTTCAGCTTGCCCTTGCCGTCGCCCTTGGGGGCGGATTTTGCTTTAGCCGGACGGTTCTGATTCTGGTTCTGGGATTTGGCGGCCGGTCTTGTCTCCTTGGCCGGTTCGCGCTTGGCAGCGCTCTCCTTCTTTCCCGCGTCCTTCTTGGCGGCGTCCTTCCTGGAAGATTCCTTCTTCGCGCTTTCCTTTCCAGACGACTCCTTCTTTGCAGCCGGGGCTTTCTTGGCCTCGGCCTGTCCGTCCTGAGCCGCCTTGGCCTGTCCGTCGCGGCTCTTGCCGGAGCGTGAGGATGAGGGTTTGCGTCTGCGCCTGGTGGAAGTCCCCTCCGCGGGACGTGCCTCCGCGCCCTGTTCAGCCGCCTGATTCACCGGCTGCGCGTTGTCCTTTGTTTCTGTTGCGTTCTCGTTCTGATTCTCTAATTCCAAATTTCTTCCTCCATTCATAATAGCCGTGTTGGCATTTAACCTATTTCTCAAGCGTCACGTCCGCGTCCGCCAGCAGCTGTTCGAATACGCGAAAAACGCCGTCCAGTTCATCCTCGTTCTCCACGAACTCGTAGACAGCCTCGGCATCCTGTTGCCCGGATACATCTTTTAAAATGTAGCACTCTCCGTCCTCGCCCTCAGGGGCGTCCGTCACCAGCAGAAAATTCGCCGCATTGATCCTGGTTTCTTCCAACACATAAAAATCCACAGATTCTCCCGAATCCGTAATCATTACAATCTTGTCTTTATTCTCGTTCTCCTGTTTCATCCCGTTCTCCCTGAAAGCTTAAATTGTCCAGGTATCCCTGCAGAATCATGGCCGCCGCGATCTGATCCACGCTCTCTTTCCGGTGTTCGCGGCGCACGCCGCTCTCCATCAGCACGCGGTCGGCGGCCACCGTTGTCAGCCGCTCATCCCAGAGAATCACAGGCAGTCCGGTGCGCCGTTCAAGCGCCTCCTTCAGTTCCTGTGTTTTCCGGGCGCGCTCTCCCTCGGTATTGTTCATATTCTTAGGATAACCAAGTACAATCCGTTCAATCTCGTATGCGCCGATTAATTCTTCGATTCTCGCCAATGTCTTTCTCAGTTTGTTCTCGTCTTTGCGCACAATGGTTTCCACTGTTTGGGCAGTGATACCTAAAGGATCGCACACCGCAACCCCCACTGTCTTAGAACCGTAATCCAGTCCCAGTATTCTCATGTAAAATGCCTCCGATCAGTATTGTTTCCGCGTTTCTTTTCCCGCCGCCCAGGCGCGCAGACCGGCCATACCGCCGGCCAAATATGCACAGGCATAACAAAACCAGCCTCTGACCGCATTCCATTCCGTATCCACGCAGTCAGACGCCAGCAGGTTGATCGGTAATTTTCATTGGGAGCCGGCCCCGCGGGCCGCTCCGGTTCACGAAACGCCAAAGCATGTCCAAAAATCGCCTTCCGGCGGCTGCGCGTCCCCCCCCCCCTGCGGGAGACCGGGTCCCAACGAACGCGGCGCAGTAAGCCTTGTCCCTTCGGGGAGCAGGCGGAAATAAATTTTCAGATACGCTCCGATACGCCCTGCCTATTTCAGACGGGCGTCAATATACACAGCCATCAGTTCCTCCAGAATCTCATCCCGCTCTACTTTCATAATGAGACTTCTGGCGCCCTTATGGCTGGTAATATAGGTCGGGTCCCCAGACATAATATAGCCCACGATCTGGTTGATCGGGTTATATCCTTTCTCGGTCAAGGCAACATAAACCTGTTCCAGCACATCACTGACCTCGATCTTGTTGTCCTGAACAGCTTGAAAATATTGTGTATCCATCATATTGCCCATGTCATCACGTCCTTTAAGTATTCTTTTCTATTCTAACCGATAATTGCCTGTTCGGCAATAGATTATTTTCTTAATTTTGACCAATATTATTGGACTTTTTGTAAAATATCGCACAATCCGCTGCCATTTCCCGGGAAATGTTCTAAATTTTTCCACTTATTTGACGGTAAAAATCGATTTTAGGCTGCGCGGCCCCGTCCCTGAGGCCCCTTTAGCCCTCCGGGGGACGGCGCGGTCAAACGCCCGCAGCGTCAATCCCCGCAGAGTTCGGCCCGCAGCGTCTCCCCGTCCAAAAAGCCGGTGATCCTGGCCTTCACCAGCGCGCCTCTGGCCGGACCGCCGGCGGCGGCCGGGACCGCGGCCCTCACGTACTGCCGCGTATGCCCCACCATGCAGGAAACGCCGCCGATCCGGGCCGGTTCCTCCAGCAAAATCTCCTGCACGGAGCCCACAAAGCCCTGGCGGTACTCACCGGACATACGCCGCTCCAGCTCCAGCAGCGCGTCGCTGCGCTCCCCCTTCACCGGCTCCGGCACCTGATCCGGCATCACGGCCGCACGGGTGCCCTCGCGCCTGGAGTATTTGAACACGTGCATCTCATAGAAGTGCACCTGCTCCAAATATAACCGCGTCTGCGCGAACTCTTCCTCCGTCTCGCCGGGAAATCCCACGATCACATCGGTGGTGATGGCGGGATTGTCAAAGGCCCGGCGCAGAATCTCGCAGCGCTCCCGGTATACCGCCGTGTCGTAGTGGCGGTTCATCCGCTTTAAGGTGGCGTCGCAGCCGCTCTGGAGGGACAGGTGGAAATGGGGGCACAGCTTGGAAATTTTTGCCAGCTCAGCCGCAAATTCCTCCGTGATGATCCGCGGCTCCAGGGAACCCAGGCGGATGCGCTCGATGCCCTCCACCCCGCTCACCTCCCGGATCAGCCGCAGCAGCCAGGGGCGGTACAGGGCGTTTTCCTCAGCCCCGTAGTCACCGGCCGCCAGCGCGCCCTCCGGGTCCTCAAAGTCCAGGCCGTAGGAGCTCAGGTGGATGCCGGTGAGCACCACCTCCCTGTAACCCCGGGCCGCCAGGGCGCGGACCTCCCCCAGCACATCCGCAGGCCTGCGGGAGCGCACGCGCCCCCTGGCGTAGGGGATGATGCAGTAGCTGCAAAACTGGTTGCAGCCGTCCTGCACCTTGATAAACGCCCTGGTGCGGTCCGCAATGCGGTCCACGTGCAGAGCCTCGTACTCATTGGTGTGGGCGATATCCACCACAAAGGAGGTGTCCTCTCTGCCCCCGCTGAAAAACTCATCCAGAATGTCCGCCAGACGCGCCTTCTGGTTGTTCCCGATAATCACATCCACGGCCGCGTCCTCCTTCAGGGCGTCGGCCGCCACCTGCACGTAGCAGCCCGCGGCCACCACCACGGCCTCCGGGTTCATTTTCTTAGCCCGGTGGAGCATCTGGCGGGATTTGCGGTCCGCGATATTGGTCACGGAGCAGGTGTTGATAATATACACGTCCGCCTTCTGGTCAAAGGGGACGATCTCATAACCGCGGGCTTCCAGCTGCTGCTGCATAGCCTCGGTTTCATATGCGTTTACCTTGCATCCAAGGTTGTGAAGAGCCGCCTTCGGCATGACAAAACCTCCTGTTTTTGCTAATCATAAATTACCAGTTTCTTACGTTTTTTTTCATGCAATCTAACTATTGACTTTTAAGGCCCGCATCTGTACTATTAAAAGCAGGATAGGGATAAACCATATTTCCTGTCAGCCAACATATAAAGTATATACCACAAGGAGGGTTCCCCGTATGAAAACAGTTCGCATTTCGTTAAATTCCATCGACAAGGTTAAATCCTTTGTAAACGATTTATCCAAGTTTGATGTAGATTTTGATCTGGTGTCCGGCAGATATGTAATCGATGCAAAGTCCATCATGGGCATCTTCAGCCTGGATCTGTCCAAGCCCATCGACTTGAACATCCACGCAGAAGCCAATATCGATGAGATTTTGGGCATTCTGGCTCCCTACATCATCGCCTAATCCACATACCCGTTTCAGCGCTGTACATGACGGCTGCCTGCATAAAAATGCAGGCAGCTTTTTTGTTGCGCGCCGGACGCCTCTAGCCATGGCAGAGAATCCGCTCCGCCGTGTCGATGGCCGTCTGAACCATTTCCCCGATTTTTTCCTGGAGATGGGTCTCGGAGCCGCGGATCACGTTGAGGTTGGGCTTTGTCACCGGGTGTTTTGCCACGAAAATGGTACAGCAGTCCTCAAAGGGCTGGATGGACGTCTCAAAGGTGCCGATCTTCTCGGCCACGTCCACGATCTCCTGCTTGTCAAAGCCGATCACCGGCCGGAACACGGGCATGGTGCACACCTCGTTGGTAGCCGCCAGGGACTGCACGGTCTGGGAAGCCACCTGGCCGATGCTCTCGCCCGTGATCAGGCTAATGGCCCCTGTCTGATTGGCAATGGCCTCGGCGATGCGCATCATATAGCGGCGCATGATGATGGTCAGCTCCTCGTGGGGGCATTTGTCGTAGATATAGAGCTGGATATCCGTAAAATTCACCACATAAAGGTTGATGGGGCCTGCGTAGCGCGCCACCAGGTTGGCCAGGTCCACCACCTTCTGCTTGGCGCGGTCGCTGGTGTAGGGCGGCGCGTGGAAATACACGGCGTCGATCTTCACGCCCCGCTTGGCGATCATATAGCCGGCCACCGGGCTGTCGATGCCGCCGGACAGCAGCAGCATAGCCCGGCCGTTGGTGCCCACTGGCATGCCGCCGGGGCCCGGGATCACCAGGGAGAACAGGTTCACCTTCTGGCGCACCTCCACCCGCAGCGTCACGTCCGGCTTGTGCACGTCCACCCGAATCTCAGGGAAGGCCTCCAGAATCGCCTCGCCCAGATCGCGGTTGATCTGATCGGAGCTGACGGGATAGTTTTTGTCACCGCGGCGGGCGTTTACCTTGAAGGTAATGTGCTTGTCCGGGTACACCTGGTCCATGTACTCCACCACGCGCCGTTTCAAATTCTCGTAGTCCTTGTCCTCGATCTGGACCATGGGGCAGATGTCCGCAATTCCGAACACACGCTTTAAGGCCTCGATCACGTCGTCGTACTCGTAGTCGCCGTCCGCCGCCACGTAGATGCGGCCGGACTCCTTGGTTACCTCAAACTGGCCCTCCACGGACTTTAAGGCGTAGCGAATCTGTTTGATCAGGGCGTCCTCAAACATGAAGCGGTTCTTGCCCTTGGTGCCGATCTCCGCGTATTTGATTAAAAATGACTGGTATTTCATAGCTTACCTCTTTCTATTGCTGAGCGGAACCGGCCCACGGCAGCCCGCTACCTTCTCGCATACCGGCGCAGCACCGGCAGCAGTTCCTTCAATGTATCAATACAGTAATCCACTTCCTCCGGCGTGTTGAACAAACCGAAGCTGAAGCGCAGGGTGGAGTCCAGCAGGTTCTTTTCCACGCCCACCGCCTTTAGGGTCCCGCTGATGGCGGGGTGGTTGGACGAGCAGGCCGATCCGGAGGAAACGTAAATGCCCTTGTCCTCCAGCGCGTGCAGGAGCACCTCGCTGCGCACCCCCGCAAAGCTTGCGCTGACCACCTGCGGGGCGCTCAAAGCGCCCTTGCGGCTGTTGACGGTCACGCCCTCCAGCTCCCCCATCCGGTCGATCATGCGGTCCTTCAGGGCGGTAATGTACTCCATCTTCTCCCGGTGACCTGTGTACATTTCCTCCGCGGCCACGCCCATACCGGCGATGCCGGGCACATTTTCCGTGCCGGAGCGCAGGTCGCGCTGCTGACCGCCTCCGTAGACCAGAGGGCGTATCTTCACGCGCTCGTCGATGTAGAGAAAGCCCACGCCCTTGGGGCCGTGGATCTTGTGGGCGCTGACGGAGAGCAGGTCGATCATGGCCTTCTTGGGCCGGATCACAAACTTTCCGTAGGCCTGGATGGCGTCCACGTGGAACAGGGCGGCCGGATTTTTCCTGTGGATCAGGCTTCCGATCTCCTCCACCGGCTCCACGGCTCCGATCTCATTGTTCACGTACATGACGGACACCAGGATGGTGTCCGGCCGGATGGCCGCCTCCAGCTCCTCCAGGGAAATGTGGCCGTCGCCGTCCACCGGTAGATAGGTCACCTCAAAGCCCTGCTCCTCCAGAAAGGCCAGGGGGCTGTACACGCTGGCGTGCTCGATGCGGGTGCTGATGATGTGCTTTCCCGCCCGGTGGTTGGCCATGGCCGTGCCGATCAGGGCCATGTTGTTGCTCTCCGTTCCGCCGGAGGTGAAAAGGATTTCCTTCTCCTTCACCTTCAGGGTTTTGGCGATCCTGGCCGCCGCCTGCCGCAGGTACTGCTCCGCCTCCATGCCCTTCCTGTGCTTGGCCGAAGGGTTGCCGTAATCCTCAGTCATCGCCTTCACCACAATGTCCTTCACGCTGTCAAAGACGCGGGTGGTGGCGGAATTGTCAAAATATGCTTCCATTTTATCACTTGCTCCTCTTATATGAAACGCCGGGACAGGTTGGCGGCCGCTCCCGGCCGCTCAGATTCCGCCCTCCAGCCGCAGCATCAGCGCGGACAGCACCGCCAGTCCGGCCGTCTCGGTCCTGAGAATGCGGCTGCCCAGGCTGACCGGCAGGATATCCGCCGCCTTGGCCGCTGCCACCTCGGACTCGTCGAATCCGCCCTCCGGGCCGATGAACACCGCGATCTTTTTGGCCTTGTCCGCCTGTTCAAAGACCTCCCGGGTGGCCGACATGCCCCGCTCGTTCTCGTAGGGGATCAGCCGAAGGTCGAAGCCCTCATTTTCCACGTGGGCCACCGCTTCCTTAAAGGACAGCACCCGGCCGATCTCCGGCACCAGGCTGCGCTTGCTCTGCTTGGCCGCGCTCTCGGCGATGGCCTGCCAGCGGCGGACCCGGCTCTCCTCTTTTTTCGCATCCAGCTTGACCACGGCGTTCTTCGTGGCCACGGGCACGATCCCCGCTGCCCCCAGCTCCACGGCCTTCTGGATAATCAGCTCCATTTTATCACTTTTGGGCAGCCCCTGGAAGAGCCAGATACTGGCAGGCAGCTCCCGCGACGGCTGCTCCCCGAGAATCCGGGCGCTCACCGTCTGGCCCTCCAGGCTCTCCACGGCGCACAGCAGATCCCTGCCGCCGCCGCTGACCAGAAACTCCTCCCCCGGGCGCATGCGCAGCACATTTTTCATATGGTTCACATCCGGGCCCACGATCTGAACCGCCCCGTCCGCGATCTGCTCCGGCCCCACAAAGAAATGATGCATGGCAAAACCTCTCTACCGCTTGCGCGCGGTCACGGACACCCACTCGCCCTGGCGGGTGACTCCCAGCACCTCAAAGGCCGGATTCTTCGCAAATGCGTCCAGCACCGCCTGTTCCTTCATATCGATGATTCCGGAGGTGATGAACAGCCCGCCCTGTTTTAAGTGGACGGGAATCTCATCCACCAGCGGAATGATCACGTCCGCCAGAATATTGGCCACCACCACGTCGTAGCACGCAAAGCCGGCCCACTCCTGCACCTCAGTGTCGTTTAAGATATTCCCCTGGAGCACGTGGAAGCGCTCCCCGGAAATGCCGTTGGCCTCCAGGTTCTCGCCCACGGCCGTGATGGCGTTTTCATCCAGGTCCGTGCCCCAGACCTCCTTTGCGCCCAGCTTCAGGGCGGTGATGCCCAGAATGCCGCTTCCGGTGCCCACGTCCAGCAGCCTTGTCTCCGGGTTCACAGCCTTTTTCAGCTGGCGGATGCACAGCTGGGTGGTCTCGTGCATACCTGTGCCGAAGGCAGTGCCCGGGTCGATCTGCACCAGCAGCTTGTCCTTGTGCTCCTCGGGGATGGTCTCCCAGGTGGGCTTGATCAGAATGTCGTCCACCGTGAAGGGCTTGAAATACTGCTTCCAGTTGTTGATCCAGTCCTTGTCCTCAGTCTCGGAGGCGGTGATAGCGCGCTGCCCCAGGTCTGTGAAGGCCGCCAGATCGTCCAGCCCCTCCTCCACCTGCCTCATCAATTCCGGGATATCCCTGTCGTCGTCCACGTAAAAGCTCACCTTGGCCACGCCCTCGTCCGGGGGCAGCTCCGGCAGAATGTCGATGAACATGCCCTTGGTCTCGCGCTCCGTGAGGGGCACGTTGTCCTCGATCTCAATGCCCTCGATGCCAATGTCGTCCAGCATGCTGCTGATCAAATCCACCGCCTGGGTGGTGGTTGTAAGTGTAAATTTTTTCCATTTCATAATCTATCTTCTCCTGTCTGCTGAAATACTGCCGAACCTGTTACTCACAGTCAAATATCGTCTTGGCTTCCAGAAACCGGGCGTACTCCGCCTTCCACTCCCTGTGGATGTCGGAAGCGTCGAACAGAGGCAGGGACTCCGGCTCCATATCGATACAGATCATCAGATCGTACCGGTTGGGCAGATCGATGACCGAGGTGTGCAGGGAAACGCCGTGGACGCCCTGAATCCTCCCGGCTTTCAGAAATAATTCCCGGATGCGCCCGGACAGGCCTTCCTGCGACTTTCCCAGCCCATTGTACTTTACGATAATATAATGTTTCATATCCGCTCCTTTCCCTTGTCAGCGGCCGCTGAGCACCTTGATGAACAGGGCGATCAGCACAATCAGCACCACCGGGCGCACGATCCGGTGCCCGTCGTGGACCACCAGCCCGGAGCCGATGTAGTGGCCTCCGATGCAGCAGATTCCCGCCGCCAGCCCCAGCGGATAGAGCACGTTTCCGCTGATGATAAATGTGACCAGCGCAGCCGTGTTGGAGGACAGGTTGATCACCTTTGTCTGGGCAGAGGCGCTGCGCACGTCCATGCGGGCCACCCCGGTGAGCACCAGCAGCAGAAAGGTTCCCGTTCCCGGCCCGTAGAAGCCGTCGTAGGCGCCGATGAGCAGAGCCGCCAGCACGCTGAGCAGGAACATGCGGGACCTGGAAATGCTCCCGGTCTTTTCGCTGTCGCCCATCCGCTTATCAAACAGAACGTATGCCGCCACAATGGGCAGCACCACCAGCATCATGTGCCGGATCACGCTGTCCGGAACCATCAGCGCCAGGCGGGCGCCTATGGACGAGCCGATGATTGCGGCCACGGCCGAGCAGGCCGCCATAGCCGCTTTGCCCTTGAGATAGCCGTTTTTGGCATAGCGCACGGTGGAGACCACCGTGCCCATGGAGGACCCCAGCTTGTTGGTGCCCAGGGCGGCGTGGGCCGGAACCCCGGCCAACAGATACGCCGGCAGGGAGATAATCCCTCCGCCCCCGGCGATGGAATCCACCAGCCCGGCTAAAAAAGTCAGGGGGCATACGATCAGGTATTGTATCATAGTCGTTTGTATCCTTTCTGAAAAAGCAACCTATATATTATCACAGAATCCGGGCACTGGCAATAAGCCGCAGAATCAAAAGCCGAAAATATCGTATTTTTTTGCCATAAAACAGCCTTCCCACCGGCAATCCGGAAAAACCGTCAAGGCCGCGCCCCTACGGCCCCGGGATATCCGCAAGACATATCCGCGGAGAACGGCCCATGGACCCCCGCCTGATCCTGTGCGTTTCCGGCCGTATCCTGTCTGAATCCGGCAAAAACAGAGGGGCGGCCGCACCGGTCCGGCGCGCCTGCCCCTCTGAATGTTTTTAAGTTGATTTTTCTAAAATTTACAGGTCAAAATCTGATTATACCCGATTTTCTGCCTTCCCGTCTCGTGGGCCCTCAGGACGTCCGCCTCGTTGAGCTTCACAATATCCACCGCCAGTTCTCCGTCCCCATCCTCCAGTTTCAGGGAGGCTTCCCCCTGGCCGCCGTTGTAAAACCTTGCGATCAGCTTTTCCTCATCCTCCGCCTTCTTCAGGGCGCTGAGGACCGCCTGCCCCTCCGTCTCCCGCATCAGGCTGAACGAATAGGGAACGTCCACGTCCGCCGGATTCAGCTTCATGGCGTTGTAGGGCATTTTATTATAGGAAATAAACGGTGTGGCGTACTCCTTCGCGGTCCGGGCCAGCTGCTCTCTGCAGGCGGTGATCGCCAGCTCGTAGGTATGGCTGCCGCGCAGCTGAGAATCCGGGGTGTCCATCTTGATGCCCGACGGCCTTCCCGGCCTTCTTAGAAGCCCCTCCTTGCCCAGCACGCCCACGCTGCGGAACAAGGTGACGGCCAGCACGCCGTAATCCGCTCCGGCCATCTCGTACTCCCTGACCGAGTTGGTGAGCACCGCCAGGCCGCGCTCCCCGCAGCCCGACACGTAGGACAGGAACGGATAGATGGAATCCGGCCGCTCGGACCAGCCCTCCTTCTCCCAAACGTCCATGGCCTCGTCTCTCACCGGGCGGCGGATGACGCCGAACTGGTTATCGCTCACGGAGAATCCTCCGCAGTCCTGCCCGGGCACCAAAAGCCGGAGCCGGTGGTCGTCCGCCTGGTTGTCCACAGTTACCCGCAGCTTAAGCACCGGCGATCCCGCCTGCAGCTCCAGCTCGAATACCGCCTCAACCCGGCCGTCCCTGCGGCGCGCCCTCCGGCTCTCCAGGTTTGCGGGCACGGCCATGGACACCTGAATCCGCGCCCTGTGGCTGTAGGCCCCGCGCTGGCAGCGGATATCCGCCGTCTCCTCCCCGGAGGTCAGCACCCAGTCGTCCTCCGCCGGAGAGTAGTCGTAGCCGTCGCCGTCGTCGCTCCCGTCCTCCAGCAGCAGCACGCCGTGATAGCGCGTGCCCTTCTGCTTGTCCAGCACGGTCAGGCTGCCGTTGGGCGCGATGGCCACAGACAGGTACTCGTTCTCCAGGCAGTTTTCCCCGGCAGCAGATGATTTCCCGGAAACGTGGTCCCCGCCGCCTTCCGCCGCTGCCTTAATCAGGTACGAGGCGAAGCCCATGGCCGGAAGCCGGTCGTAAAACTCCAGCGTGTACTCCACAAAGGGCTCGTAATCGCCGTAGTGGACAATCTGCCGGTCGATGAGGCCCGCATCCACGATCCTGCGGTCCGTGATCTCGTATTCCACCCGGGAGCCGTCCGGCCGCTCCAGCGCAAACTGCCTCATCTTGGTGATGATTTTTCCCCGGACCGTCCCCTCCCGCTCGTAGGGAAGCAGGTTGAACACAGTCAGCTTGTCCAGCGCCGCGGTGCAATCCATGGCGTCCACAATCTTTCTCATATAGAACTCGATGAGCCGGTCCGCCCGCTCCTCCGCCAGAAAATAGCGGTCCGCAATGGCCCTGTGCACCTTGTCGCTGCAGCAGCAGCCGATGGAATCGTGGGCGTGGTTCTGCATGAGCTCCTTCCAGATGGCTTCCATGAGGCCGCGGTGATACGGAAATCCCAGCTTGTAGGCGATGGAGGCCAGCGGCTCCAGCAGGTTGGTGATCTTGTTCTCAATCCGCGTGTTGGCCGCCTTCAAATCGGCCCGCGAGGAAAAGATGCTCCTGTGCACCCGCATATACCGGCCGTCCAGGAACTCCCCCCGCAGGGTATCCAAGTCCCCGCTGCCATCGATGGCGTCAAAGACGTCCTCGTACCGGCTCAGGAAAAACTCCTTGTCCGGGTACAGCTCCCTCATGGTGTCCATGACCTGGAAAATGTTCTTCTGCAGCGGCATCTGGTCGTGGCCGTTGGGCACCAGCAGATGGCCGGTGGCGGTCCCCCGCTCCAGCACGGGCATGTATTTCTCCATCCGCTTTCTCAGCGCTTCTTTTTCCTCAGGCAGGTACTTGCCGATGGCGTAGCCCAGGGGCAAAAGCTGCACCGTCACCCTGGAGCCGTCGTCGTCCTCCCAGAAAAATTCCGTCCGGTCCGTGCCCATGCGCTCCGAGGTGCCTCTCCAAAACATGCTGCGCTCTATGTTAAATCCCCTTAAAATCTGCGGCATCCTGGCGCTCTGTCCAAAGGAATCCGGAAGATAACCGATCATCATGGGACTGCCGAACTCGCGGCAGTCCTTCATCCCGTACAGGAGATTGCGGACAATGGATTCTCCCCCTACCACCATCTCGTCCGTCTGGGTGTACCAGGGGCCGATGATCAGCTTTCCCCTTTGCACCAGCGCCCGGACCCGCTCCCTGTTTTCCGGGGCCACGCTAAAATAGTCCTCCAGCACCGAGGTCTGGCCGTCCAGCACAAAACAGGGGTAGTCCTCCCGGGTCTCCAGCATCTCCAGCACTTCTTCCATATCGTTCACTAAAAGGATTTTTGATTCCTCCGCGGTAAAATACCACTCTCTGTCCCAGTGGAAATGCGGGACAACATGTACTTTATCTGCCATGATTCACTCCATGCGCCTCCGGCGCTCTTATTTCCTCATTGTCTTGTCATATTTCATCTTCTTCAGGGCAACCAGAATCGCGGTTGAGATCAGTGCGCCCAGCACCGCCGCAAAGAACCAGATCGCCGCGTTCCCCATGCCGCCCATACCGTCCTTTAACAGGAACATGGAGAAGATTCCGGCCCCCGGCACATCCAGGCCGATGTTGCACATGGCCACGATCGCGCCGGTCACGGCGGAGCCCGCGCAGAGGGAGAAGATCACCCGCACCGGGTCCGCCATCATGACCGGGATGGCGCCCTCGGTGATTCCCGCCAGTCCCAGAATCCAGGTGGACATGCCCGCCTCCTGCTCCTCCTTGGTAAAATACTTCTTGAATCCCAGCGTGGACATGGTCACCGCAAAGGCGGACACCATCTTGATGGAGGCGAAGGCCGCGTAGGGCATGAGGATTCCCTCCGCCATAGCGCCCACGCAGAAGGTGTACGCCGCTTTGTTGACCGGCCCGCCCAGGTCGAAGGACACCATGATTCCGATGATCGCGCCCAGGAGCGCCGCGTTGCTGCCGCTCATAGCGCTGAGGAGCCCGATCAGGCTCTGGTTCAGCCAGGCCACCGGCTTGCCCAGCAGGAAGAACATCACAATGCCCACAATCAGCGTGCTGAACACAGGATAAACCCAGAAGGACACAAATCCGGCAAACACGCCCTTGGCGGGCACGGCCTTTCTCAGGAAGCGCACGGAATATCCGGCCACAAGGCCGCCCAGCATACCGCACAGGAATCCGCCGTTGATCAGGTTTGCCGCGATGCCGGCCGCAAAGCCGGGCGCCAGCGCCGTCTTGTCTCCCAGGGAGTAGGCCATGTAGGCCGCCAGCATGGGGATCATCAGGGTTCCCAGGGTGTTGCCGCCCATCTTCCGGAAGAGCCACAGCCAGCTGTTGTCCATGTTGTAGAGCTCCTGGAGCCCGAAGCCCTGGGCGATCAGCACCGCGAAGGCGTTGATCATGCCGCCCGCCACAATGATGGGGATAATGTAGGAAACGCCGGTGAGCACCGCCTGCTTGATCTCGCTTCCAACGCTGCTCTTCTCCTCAGACACGCCGGTTTCCCCGGCCTGCGCCGCGCAGGTCCCTTTGCCTTCCCGCTCCGCCTTCTGGAGCGCCGCCCGGATCACGCCCTTGGCGTCCCTGATGGGGGAGGCCACCTTGGTCTTGTACACCGGCAGGTGCTCGTAGCGCTGGCTGTCCTTCACCGCCACGTCCGCCGCAAAAACCGCCGCATCCGCCTCCCGCAGCATCTTTGACGTGTGCTTGTCCTCCACGCCGTTTGCGCCCTGCTTTTCCACGTAAACCTTGACGCCCAGCTCCTCGCCGCCCTTCACCAGCGCCTCAGGGGCCATGTAGGTGTGGGCGATGCCAGCCGGACACGCGGTGACGGCCACGATGGTCCTGGTGTACTCCCGTTTCTCCCGCTCATCTGCAGCCTTTCCCTCCTCCAGATTCCGGTAAAGCTCTTCCGGCGTCTTAGCTGCTTTCAGCCGCGCCAGATAATCCGGGTTGGAGACGCGGGTCATCAGCTCCGACAGCAGCTCCAGATGGGTGCTCCCTGCCTCCGCCTCCGGGATAGCTAACAGGAAGATGATGGTCACTTCATTTCCCGGCACAATGCTCTCCCAGTTTTTGATGGGCTTCCTGACAGTGGCCACCGCAAACGCCGCTTCCTTCACCGCAGCGCTCTTTCCGTGGGGGACCGCCAGCCCCATGTCGATCCCCGTCTCGGAGAGGGATTCACGCTCCAGCACCGCCCTGTAATACTCCTCCCTGGATGAGAGCTTGCCTGCGGCGTCCAGCTTGTCCACCAGATAATTGATCGCCTCCAGCTTGGAGGAAAATTCACACCCCAGACTGATTAATTCCCTGCTTGTCGCTTTCTGCAGATTCATAGTCTACCCCTTTCACATTTTCATCTCATGTCTGAACAAATCGTCCTTCGGTTAACCTTGATGAGAGTATAGCACAAAATCCGCCCAAGTCCTTTTTTTCGTAATTTATCCACAAAATTCTCCGCCGGTGTGTACATTTACACACAAAAAAGGGAAGCTGGCCAAAGCCCGCTTCCACTGTCCTTATTCTTGCCGCCGTTTACTCACGGCTCAATATACCCCTGCCAGAACTCCTCGCTGAGCAGCCTGACCAAGACCATCAGGCCGCTGCGGTCCGTGACGTTGTAGCCCTGCACCTCCCGGTCCTCGCCCCAGAAATACAGGTTCACGTCGCAGGCCTTGGCCAGCCGGTTCTCGGAAAAGTGGGTGATGCTCACCACCGGCATCCCCAGGTCCCTGGCCTCCCTCGCCATCCCGATCAGCCGGTCGTTCTCCCCCCTGGCGCTGATAATGATGAGCATATCGTCCTTTCCCCCGTGCCTGACCGCGTAGAACATGTCGTGTATCTGCTGGTAGAACTGCACGCTGCAGTCCAGACACCGGAGATTCTTGCCCAGCATCTCACAGAAGTAGGTGGAATCGCCCACTCCGGCAAAGATACAGGACCTGGCCTTCTTCATCATGGAGGCCACCTTTTTCAGCGTGATCACATCAATGGTGTCCAGCGTTTTTACGATATTGGCCGGCAGCTGTCCCAGAAGGCGGCTGCTGATGGTCTTTCCCGTGCCCTCCGGCTCGCCCTCGTTCTGGACCGAGAACTTCAGCTCTGAAAATCCGCTGTACTCCAGCTTCTTCGACAGCCTCATCACAGCGTTTGGCGCAATAAAAAGCTCCGCCGCCACCTTCTGGATCGACAGCTTCATAATCTCCTGCCTGTGGCCGCGGATATAATCCACTATGTCGTCGTCCGTCTCGTTTAACTGGTCCTCATGGCGCAAAACCCGCTCTTCAAAGTTCATCCGCATTTCCCCCTGCCGTTTCCATTTTTCGCGCAAACCGCCACAACAAAAATATCACAATTGCCGGAAATCGTCAATCGCCGTCCCCCTGAGGGTTTGTGCCAGAAAATGGCACGCATATTTTTTTATTTTTTGCAATAAAATCCCCGCCCCAAGCATTATCATAGTGAACGGATAAAACGGCGCCGGCCGGTGACGGCGGATGGGACAACGATAAAACACAAAATCAAGTACACGAAATTCCTTGATTGCATTACACTCCATCACACACCGTCCCTGAGGCCTTAACCGGCCGGATGCCTTGAAGGTGCGAAGGATAAAACGTCTCTGATCGTACGGCGCTGCTGCGCCAATATAAAATACTCCCGAGAAAAGGGGCTGCCCTCCGGCGGCGTCCGGGCGGGAACGAAAATACGCGTCCCAAACGGCCTTCCGCCGGGCGGAGAGCGGCAAATTGTAAAATGCAGACAAACGGCGTGTGGGCCTTGTCTGCATTTTTTATTGAATGCAATGGGCCGCTGGCTCAGCTCTCTTCCCGCTCCGCCAAGGCCTCCGCCTCCCGGCACAATTTCTCCAGCTCCTCTATGGAACCGGCCAGGCTCTCCGGCGTCAGGTTGAAAAGGCCGTTGACCCGCGCCGGGTAGTCCGGCAGGGTCAGCGGGAAATCGCGGATGCGCAGAACGGCTTTTTTCTCATTCAGGCAGTATGTCCGGTTCAGGGCAAACATCACCTGATTCAGGGCCGAGGCGGCCCGGAACAGCTGCCCGGCCACGTAGTAGATGTCGTCCCTTCCGGCGTAAGCCCTGGCCAGGGAACAGGAGAAATTGGCCTCAAACATAAAAAATGAAATCAGGGCCCGCCGCAGCTCCTCCGGGTAGGACTCCGCCCGCCGCTTCATCTGCTCAAAACCCCTGTCCCTGGCGTAGAGCACCCTGCCTGCCGCCAGCTCGCCCCGGTACATGGCGTCCACGTAGCCGTGGGGATGGCCGGTCTGGTAGTGGGCGGCCGTCTCCCCGCGGTCGGTCCTGTCCAGGATATCGCGGACCCTGCCGGTCTCCCGCAGGATCAGGTCCACATGGTAACGCTCCACTGTCAGCCAGCCGCCGCAGTTCACCCAGTTTCCCCAGCCGCCCTCGCGGCAGATCAGGTTCTGCCTGCGCCCGTCGTCCAGCCTCGCGGCGATCTCATTCAGCCGGTCAAAGTCAATCTCCTCTCCATCATAATAAATCCCGATGTCAATGTCCGAGGCCTCCGTGGCCGTCCCCGTGGCCCGTGAGCCGCCCAACACAACCCCCGCCACAAACGGGCACCGCGCCAGCTCCCCGGTAATCCTCTGCAAAAGGTGTTCTATCATATGTTTCCTCCCCCTGGGGCCGCCGCTGACCGGACCGTCACTGGACCAGCGCCCCGTCGGCTCCCACCCGGTATCCGTCCGGCGTGACCGCGTCCACGTAGAGACGGCCCATGGTGCCGTCGGACTGTGGGTTAAAGTAGTAGGATTTCCCGTCGATCACCTGCCAGCCGGTGCGCATCATGCCCAGGGTACCGTCGTCCACCGGGTTTAAGTAATACCGGTTGCCGTCCCCGTCCGTGAACCAGCCGGTCACCATGTACCCGCCTGCGTCAAACCGGTACCAGCGGTTGCGGATCATCTTCCAACCGTCGGACAGCCAGCTGCCGCCGTAGAGCTGGAACCACCAGCCCCCCGGACTGTAGCGCCATCCCTGGCCGTAAACGGCCCCTGGGCCGTTGTTGTAGTACCACCAGTCGTCATCATCCCAATCGTCATCGTCGTCGTCCCACCAATCCCACGGGTCGTAGGTGTACTGGGTGGGGTCCGGCACATTGGTATTCCAGCCCGGGTAGGCGTAGATGGTGTTGCCCCCGGTCTCCCTGGCATCTCCCGCCCCCACCCCCGGGCCTCCGCTGTAGTAGGAATTTCCGCCGTAGTACGGATCCACTCCGGGACCGCCCCGGTAATAATAGTCCCCCGGCCCGTAGGCCTGCGCCGAAAGTGCCTGGCCCGCCGTCAGCACAGCCGCGGCCGCGGCCGTCAAAATCCGCTTCATGTATGTTCTCATAATCCCGTCTCCACTCTCCTGCGGCCGGATTGCGGCCGTTTCTCTCCGGAACCGCGCCCGGCTCCCGTACCCGTTATCTGTCTCAAAGTATATCATAAACCAGGCGGAAAGAAAACCGCCGGTCGGAAAATGTTCGCGCCCGCGGCCCGCTGTGAAAAGGCCGGGCCCATGAATTTAATTGAGAAAGAAAATATTGACAATCGCAATTTATGCGCATACAATAATTGCATGTGCAATAGTTGTTCGAGCAACCAAGTCGCAAAGCGCTGCCCGGCCCGTCTGGTCCCGCCTGCCGCGGCGCAGCTGTAAAATGCGCAAATTTCTGCCCAGAAAGGAAAACATTTCATGAAAACGTTTCTGTCCTACTTGAGGCCTTACCGCAAACAGGCGGTGCTGGCCATCCTCTGTATCGAGGCCGAGGCAGCCTTCGAGCTGTTCATCCCCCTGGTGATGGCGCAGATCATCGACGTGGGCGTGGCCACCGGCAACCGGGGTTATATCCTGGCCAAGGGGCTGCAGATGGTCCTCTTCGCCCTGATCAGCCTGGCCCTGGGCCACGGATACGCCCACTTCGCGTCCACCACCGGCCAGGGCCTGGGCGCCGAAATCCGCAAGGCGGAGTTTCAGAAGCTTCAGCAATTCTCCTTTGCCAACACCGACCATTTCCGATCCTCCTCCCTGGTCACGCGGCTGACCAGCGATGTCACCACCATCCAGAACTCCGTGTCCACAGGCATGCGCCCTGCGTTCCGCTCACCTGTGATGATGCTCATCGCCCTGACCGTGTCCTTCACCATCAACGCCAAGCTGGCGCTGGTGTTCTTCGTGGCCGCCCCGCTGCTGGGCGCGGTGCTGTTCTACATTGTCAGCCATGTGCGCCCGCTCTACGGCGTCATGCAGGGGGCTGTGGACATGGTCAACCGGGTAATCCAGGAGAATCTCACCGCCATCCGGGTGGTAAAGTCCTATGTCCGCGGCGACTATGAAATCAAGAAATTCGACGAGGTGAACGCCAACTTAAGGGGCACCTCGGAGAAGGCCTTCCGCCTGGCCGCCCTTAACATGCCGGTGATGCAGTTTATCCTGTACGGCACAATCCTCAGCATACTCTGGTTCGGCGGAAACCTGGCCTCGGTGGGCGGCCTCAAGGTGGGCGAGCTGACCGGCTTTCTCAGCTACGTCATGCAGGTGCTCAACTCCCTGATGATGCTCTCCAACGTCTTTCTGATGATGACCCGCTCCCTGGCCTCCTGGAAGCGCATCTGCGAGGTCATGGACGAGGAGATCGATATAAAGGACGATCAGGCGCAGGACATCCGGGTGGAGCGCGGGGACATCCGCTTCGACCACGTCTATTTCAAATACAAGGCCCAGGCGGAGGAGTTCGTGCTCTCCGACATCTCCTTTCACATTGAGCCGGGGCAGACCGTGGGCATCATCGGCTCCACCGGGTCGGCCAAAAGCACCCTTGTCCAGCTGATCCCCAGGCTCTACGAGGCCACCTCCGGCCAGATCTATATCGACAGCATCCCGGTGCAGAAATACCCCCTGCGGGAGCTGCGGGATTCCATCGCCGTGGTATTGCAGAAGAACACGCTGTTCTCCGGCACGGTGAAGGAGAACCTGCGCTGGGGACGCGAGAACGCCACGGACCGTGAGATCGAGGAGGCCTGCCGCGTCGCCTGCGTGGACGAATTTATCGACCGGCTGGAAAACGGCTACGACACGGAGCTGGGCCAGGGAGGCGTTAACGTCTCCGGCGGACAGAAGCAGCGCCTGTGCATCGCCCGGGCGATTTTAAAAGCGCCCAAGGTCCTGATTCTGGACGATTCCACCAGCGCCGTGGACACGGCCACAGAGGCGAAAATCCGCCAGGGGCTGGCCGAGAGCCTGCCCGGCGCCACCAAAATCATCATCGCCCAGCGGATCACCTCGGTGCTCCACGCGGACCAGATTATCATTCTGGATGACGGCCAAATCAGCGCCGTCGGCAACCACGAGACCCTGATGGCCTCCAGCCAGATTTACCAGGACATCTATCATTCTCAGCAGGAAGGGGCGAATCTGTAATGCCAAGAACAACAAATTTCAGCCGGCCCAAGGACACCCGGAAAACAGTGGCGCAGATGCTGCGTTACCTTGGCCGCCACCGGTGGACCATGGCGGTCATCGCTGTCATGGTGGCTGTCAGCGCAGGGGCAAACATTACCGGAACCTATCTCCTAAAGCCGGTGATCAACACCTACATCATACCCGGGGACCTGGCGGGCCTGGCCCGGATGGTGATGCTTATGGCCGCCCTCTACCTGACCGGGGCCCTGGCCTGCTACGGCTACAACCAGCTGATGGTCCGGGTCACCCAGAAGGTGGTCAGCGAGATACGCCTGGACCTGTTCACTCACGCCCAGCGCCTTCCCTTAAACTATTTCGACACCCACACCCACGGAGAGCTGATGAGCCGCTTCACCAACGACGTGGATACCATCACCGAGGCGTTAAACGGAAGCTTTACCATGCTGATCCAGAGCTTCATCACCATCACCGGAACCCTGATCATGCTGGTGGTGCTGGACTGGCGGCTGTCCATGATCGTCTTTCTCTTCCTGGGCTTTATGATGGCATTTATCCGCTTCAACGGCCGGCGCAGCCGGAAATACTTTACGCAGCAGCAGAAATACCTGGGCAGCATCAACGGCTTCGTGGAGGAGATGGTGGCCGGGCAGAAGGTGGAGAAGGTGTTCAACCACGAGCCCCAGGATTTCGAGGAATTCTGCCGCCGCAACGAGGAGTACCGGATAGCGTCCACCAAGGCGCTGACCTACTCCGGCATGACCATCCCCACCATCGTGTCCCTCTCCTACGTCAACTACGCGGTTTCAGCCTGCGTGGGCGGCCTCTTCGCCATGGCCGGCCTGACGGACCTGGGCACCGTGGCCTCCTACCTGGTGTACGTGCGCCAGAGCGCCATGCCCATGAACCAGTTCACCCAGCAGATCAACTTCCTGCTGGCCGCCCTGTCCGGCGCGGAGCGCATCTTTGAGATGATGAACGAACAGCCTGAGGTGGACGAGGGCCGCGTGACCCTGTGCAATGTCCGGGAAAATGACGACGGCACCCTGACGGAGTGCAGCGGCTACAGCTCCGGGCACGCCTGGAAGGTGCCCTCCGCGGACGGCGGCTTCACCCTGGTTCCGCTGAAGGGCGACGTGCGGTTCGACCACGTGGTGTTCGGCTACACGCCGGAGACAGCGGTGCTAAAGGACATCAGCCTCTACGCCAAGCCCGGCCAGAAGATCGCCTTTGTGGGCTCCACCGGCGCGGGCAAGACCACGATCATCAACCTGATCAACCGCTTTTACGAGATCGGCAAGGGCCGCATCACCTACGACGGCATCGACATCCGGGACATCCGCAAGGACGACCTGCGCCGCTCCCTCTCCGTGGTCATCCAGGACACCCACCTGTTCACCGGCACCATTGCGGACAATATCCGCTACGGACGCCTGGACGCCACCGACGAGGATGTGCGGGCCGCGGCCAAGGTGGCCAACGCCCACTCCTTCATCCGCCGTCTGCCCGACGGCTACAACACGGTGCTGCACAGCGACGGCGGCAACCTGTCCCAGGGCCAGCGCCAGCTTCTGGCCATCGCCCGGGCAGCCATCTCCCGCCCGCCGGTGCTGATCCTGGACGAGGCCACCAGCTCCATCGACACGCGGACGGAAAAGCTGATCGAGAAGGGTATGGACGCGCTGATGGACGGCCGCACGGTGTTCGTCATCGCCCACCGCCTGTCCACAGTGCGCGGCTCCAAAGCCATCATGGTGCTGGAGAAGGGCTCCATCATCGAGCGCGGCAGCCACGAGGAGCTGCTGGAACAGCAGGGGCGGTATTACAAGCTTTACACCGGACAGTTTGAGTTGGAATAAAAGGGCGGTTGTGGTATAATATGAGCGCCCGGCCAGGTCCCGCGGGAGCCGGTCCCCGCCGGGCCGCGGCCGCTCTGCCGGCTGTGCAAACGGAAAGGAAGTATCAGAATGATTGAGAAAAAAGAGATACGGAAAATGCTGATCCGCGCGGAACGGGCGCGCAAATCGGTCCTGCAGCCCTATTTCGCGGAGATCGGTCTGCCGTTAGGGCAGGGACATGTGCGCATCCTGGAGTCCCTGCTCACCGCGGACCACATCACCCAGAAGGAGCTGGCCGACCGCTGCCACGTGGACGTTACCACCATGTCCCGCTCCCTGGACCGTCTGGAGGAGGCGGGATTTCTGGAGCGCCGCCGGGACCCGGGCAACCGGCGCTCCTTCCTGGTCTGCCTGACCGAATCCGGGGTGGAGGAGGCCCACAAGGTGCAGGAGATTCTGGCGGCGTTGGACGAGCGGATCTGGAAGGGGTTTGACAGCCAGGAGATGGAACAGCTCTGCCAAAGCTTGGAAAGAATCTGTAAAAATCTGGAAAGTCAATAATCGCTCGCCTCAGAACAGCGAGAGCTGCTCATAGTCCATATCCCGGTCCAGCTGCGGCGGGCAGGACGCCAAAAACCGGGCGGTGCGCTCCCCGTCCAGAATCCACTCCCTTATCTGCTCCCGCTCTATGATCAGGGGCATGCGGTCGTGGACCTTGGCCATGGAGTCGTTGGCCCCGGTGGTGAGAATGCAGAAATTCCACCCGTCCTCGCCCGGGCTGTAGAAGCCCGCCATATATAAGGCCGGAAGGCCCTTGCGGTAAAAGGTCACCTTCTGTTTGCCGCGGTCCCACTCGTAGAACCTGGCCGCCGGAACCACCAGGCGTCTGGTGGCCACGCTGTCCCTGAACATCCGCTTCTCCAGGGCGGTCTCAGCCCGGGCGTTGATCACCGTGCTCTTGTGGTAGGAATCCGGCAGTCCCCAGCGCAGCAGCCGCGGCTCCAGCTCACCGTCCGGACCGGCCGCAATCACCGGCGCCTGGTCCGTGGGGCGGATATCCTGGCCTCCGCGGTTCCATTTCCAGCCGGAAAACATCCGGTCCATCTCGCCCAACAGTTGTTTCAATTCCCTCCACATCTCCTGGTCGATACAGAATCTGCAGCACATGAGCAATTCCTCCTTCACACACTCTTTTCCCTCTATAATTCCCGTTTCAGGTAAATCATATCCCGCAGCAACGCTCCGCCGTCCCAAATGGGGTGGTCGTAGTTGTCGGTAAAGAAATTTTCAACCACGTGGGAGAACACGAATCCGCAGCGGCGGTAAAACGGCAGGGTGCCGGGGCTGTCCCCGGTTCCCACCAGCAAGGTCTTTCCCTCGCCGCGGCAGCGTCCGGCCGCATACTCGATCAAAGCCCGCCCATAGCCCATACGCTGATATTGCTCGTATACGGATAAGTTTTTGATCTCAAATACCTCCGGCCCTTCCCGGGTCAACACGCAGATCCCACGCAGCGTCCCCTCGTCGTACAGCGCGAACAGCTGCCCTCTGTCCAAATAGCGGTCGATCATATCCTCCTGCTCGTCCCCCAGCAACAGCAAATCCAGAAAGCGTTTCTTATCGGTGACAATCTCCCTTATATCCATTCCTCCACCCTCCTTTTTACTCCCCGCACAAGCAGCGGCCGTTTCCCCGCCCATCCGGCGCATAATTAACCCCGGCGCCCAATATACTTAAACTAAAACCACTCCGGTGACTATCCATATGAAACGTAAACATTTAAAACATCTGGCGGGCACGCTGCTCATCTTTACCATGGCCTTTTTCGTGGGCGCAGGCGCAGGCAAATTCGTGCAGTCCCGCAGAGAGAAGGCGGTGTCCGCCTCCGCGGAGGGCAACTGGGGATTGAGCTTCCCCCAGGAGGGCCAGCCCCCCGTGGGCAACGCCACCGCAGACTACTTAAAACAGTTCGGCGCCTACTATGTCCAGGATACCGGCGACAAGGTGCTGTACCTGACCTTTGACGCGGGCTATGAGAACGGCAACACAGCCCCCATTCTGGACGCGCTGAAAAAACACAGCGCGCCCGCCACATTTTTCGTGGTCGGCAACTATATCAACACCAGCCCGGACCTGGTGAAGCGCATGGTGGCCGAGGGGCATACCGTGGCCAACCACACCAACCACCACCCCGATATGTCGAAAATCTCCACCAAGGAGGCCTTTGCCAAGGAGCTCAACGATCTGGAAGCCCTCTACCAGCAGACCACCGGCCAGCCCATGAAGAAGTATTACCGGCCGCCCCAGGGCAAATACAGCGAGAGCAACCTGAAGATGGCCAATGAGATGGGCTACAAGACCTTTTTCTGGAGTCTGGCCTACGTGGACTGGATCCAGGACCAGCAGCCCACCAAGGAGGAGGCCTTCAAGAAGCTGATCGGCCGCATCCACCCGGGCGCCGTCATCCTGCTGCACAGCACCTCCTCCACCAACGCGGCCATCCTGGATGAGCTTCTGACCAAGTACGAGGAGATGGGCTACACCTTCAAGTCCCTGGACGATCTGGTAAACGCGCCCGTGGCGTAGGGCAATCCGCGCAGGTGAATTGTCCGTCAGGGCTTCCACGTGTCTGGTATATATGGTACAATAAAGGTAACAACCAGTCCATGCCACCATCGTACCAGACACTAGGAGGTGTTGCAATGAAAAAGTTTTTCGATTACGCCAACCAGTACATCCGGGAGTCCGACTGGAAGGTGATCGCAGCCCTGAAGCTCTGCCTGCTCTCCCTGGGAATCTGTTTAGGGCTGTCCCTGCCCGGAGAGAAGAAGAAACCGGTATTCGCCCTGGCCGCGGCCGTGTTCATCGCCACCTATATCCCCCTGATGGCCAAATTCGTGAAGATTCTCTGCGGCAGCATGGATGAGCGCTGATCAGCAATCGCCCGCAGGCTGCGACAGCGGCCCATTGCATTCAATTAAATCCGCGCCGCCCTAAGGCCGGCGGACAGTCAGACGATCACAAAAGGCTTGCAGGCCGCTACGGGCGGTCTGCAAGCCTTCGGATATTGAAAAAGTCGAACTGTTGAAGCAGGAGCTCGAGGACAGCGTCCTCGAACTAAATTCACGCAGGCGGAATTCACTTCCGCCGTAGTGTGGAAATGCCGATTTCTAGGGGCTGAAGGCCCTTGTACGAGGAAATCGGCATTTCGTCCTTACGGAGCTGAAATTTATGGCGCAGCCATGAATTTCACAGAGTGTCGACAAAGGTCGACACTCTGAAGGCTTGCAGGCCGCTACGGGCGGTCCGCAAGCCTTTTTCTGTAAAATCGCGCGAATACAACGGAGGTGCTGAGGGCCGCCAGGACGTCCGAGACGGACTCTGCCAGGAAGATGGCGGCCACAGGCCCGGGCTGCCTGACCAGGTCCGCCACCGGGGCCGCCAGACCGGCCGCCCACTCCAGGCCGCCCAGCAGCGCAGGCATAATATAGATCAGCGGCACCAGCAGGATGATTTTTCGCAGGCAGGCCAGGATCAGCGATATTTTCGCCTGTCCCAGCGCCATGAAGGACTGCTGGCAGCAAATCTGCGCCCCGAAGGTGGTTCCGCCGATCACGTACAGCGGCAGCGCCCAGGCGCAGAGCCGCAGCAGCTTCTCATCCTCGGTAAAAATCTGTGAAAACCCCCGGGGGATCATCATAAAAACCACGGACATGAGCACAGTGTAGCTCAAACAGAGCGCGATGCTCAGCTTGAAGCTGCCCCGCACCCGCTTGTAGTTCCCCGCGCCGTAGTTGTAGCTGAGAATGGGCTGGGCGCCCTGGCAGATGCCCTGCACGGGCAGCGTCACGAACTGCCAGAGGCTGAACAGCACCGCGATGGTGCTGACCGCCATGGTCCCGCCGTATTTTAGCAGCTGGTTGTTAAAGGAAATCTGCACCAGCCCCTCCGTGGCGCTCATGGTAAAGGGCGAGACCCCCAGGGCCATGATGGGCAGCAGCACCTTCCAGCGTATTTTCAGGTACTTTTTGCGTATCTTTAAAATGCTCTTGTCGCTGAATAAAAATTGCAGGGCCCAGATTGCGGACACGCCCTGGCCGATCACCGTGGCGATGGCCGCGCCCCTGACGCCCATGTGAAACACATTGATAAACAGCGCATCCAGAAAAATATTTAAAACAGCCCCGATCAGCACAGTGCACATGCCGATGCCGGCGAATCCCTGGGTGGTGATATAGGAGTTCATCCCCAGCGCAATCATCACGAACACCGTGCCCAGAGAGTACACCGTGATGTACTCCGCGGCCATACCCAGGGTATTTTCATCCGCGCCGAACATCGCCAGAAGCGGCTCGTGGAACAAAAGAATCGCGGCGGTCATTATAACCCCCGCCGCGATCAGGGCCGAGAAGCTGGTACCCAGGATCTCCTCCGCCCCTTTCTGGTTTTTCTGTCCCATTTTGATGGCGCACAGCGGCGCTCCCCCGATGCCCAGAAGCCGCGTCACCGCCGTGATCAGGGTGATGACGGGCAGGGAAACGCTGAGGGCCGCCATGGCGCTGGTGCCGTTCTCGATGCGGCCGATAAAAATCCGGTCCACCATGTTGTAGATGATGCTCACAAGCTGCGCGATAATAGCCGGGATCGACAGCTCCAGCATCAGAAGGCCCAGGGGCTTTACTGCCAGTTTATTCTCTTCCATCTCTTGTGTTTCTCCGCCTTACAGCTCGTAGAACGGCTCCAGACCCTCGATGGCCTTTCTGCCCAGATCGGAAACCGGCGTCGCCATGTACAGGTACATGCCCTGCATGTAGGGCTGCGCGATGCGGGCGATACCGCCGAAAATCGCATCCTCCTTGCCCTGGTGCTCCAGGACGAACATACAGCCCTTGCGGTCTCCCTGGATGACGCCCTGCATATACGCCTTTTTCACCGGCTGCTGCTTTAAGAACTCAACGATCTCCTCCAGCATCTTCTCCGGATAGCTGGAGAGCTCGTGGAACTCCATGGGCGCATTGGAAGCCGCCTGCTCCGGGTGGTTCCGCTCATAGGTCAGCTGCTGGCGCTTCATGTAGGCGGCCTGCTGCTGCTTGAGGGCGGCGATCACCTGGCGCTCGATGCGGATGTTCTCCCCAAAGGGATTGATCACAAAGCCGGAGGCCTCCTTGTCCTGGAGCACCATGCCGGCGTAATCGTCAAAGGTCATGCCAACCACGTGCTGGCCTTCCTTCAGCTCCCACTTCTGCATGGACTTCCAATCCGTGAAGGCGGGGAAAAATTTCTCGCCCTTGTCGTTGTGGATGTCCGGGAACGAGATGGTCGCATCCTCGCTGAATTTCAAGTTGCCCTCCTCGTCCACCTCGGGCTCAGGGTTGAAGGAAGCCGCCGCCAGGTAGCGCGCCTTCACAACCTCCTGCATAAACTCCCCCTGGCGCTCCGGGGTGGGGTCATACTGTACCAGGTGGAATGCCTGAATCAGGTCCGGGTTTTTCAGTGATTTAAAATCTGCCATTGTCTGTTCCTTTCTTCTCTCTGTGTTGTATAAAGCTCTCTGCTCCGGGATAAATTCTGCCCGGCGTTTGGCAACGCCCTCCGGCCGTCACAGCGCCGGGCGCCGTTTTGACCTCAGACGGTATTTCTTCATGCGGTAAAAATAGTAAGGCACAATGGGAATCAGCGCCGCCAGCCAGGCCGCCGGGTCCGCAAAGCACACGCCCACGTACCCAAAGGGCTTGACCACGGCCGCCACCACGGCGAACCGCGCCGCCAGCTCAAAGAGGCCGCCTAACATGGGCACCAGGCCGTAACCCAGTCCCTGCAGCGCGTTCCTGTATAAGAAAATACTGCCCAAAAACGGATAACACCATGCTACCGTTTTAAAATAAACCATAGAAGCGCCCAGCACGTCGGTCTGGGAGCCGTCCACAAAAATCCTTACCAGATACGGTCCTGTGAAATGGATCGCCGCGATCATCACCGCGCTCCACACCAGCACCATAACCTGCGTGGCCTTCACGCCCTGGTGCACCCGCTCCACATTGCCCGCGCCCCGGTTCTGGCCCACGTAGGTGGCGATGGTGGCGCCGAAGGACACAAACACGGTGTTGACCATGCTCTGGATCTTGCCTGCGGCGGAAAAGCCGGCGATATAAACCGCGCCGAAGGCGTTGACCGCGCCCTGCACGATAATGGTGCCCACGGCCGTGATGGAAAACTGCAGGCCCATGGGAATCCCCATGCCCAACAGTTGGCTCACCGCGCGCATATCGGGCTTAAAATCAGCCCTGCTAAGACGCAGGATGTCAAACTTGCGGATGATATAAATCAGGCACAGAAGCGCGGATACCGCCTGGGCGATCACCGTTGCGTAGCCGCAGCCCACCACGCCCATGTGGAAATACACGATCAACACCACGTCCAGAATCACGTTCAGCACGCCGGAGACGATCAGGAAATACAGGGGAGACTTGCCGTCGCCCAGAGCCCGCAGCACCGCGGCCAGCGCGTTGTAGGCGGCCGTCACCGCCAGGCCGGCGTAGATCACCGCCATGTAGGCGCCCACGTCCCCGATGATCTCGTCAGGCGCGTTCATCAGGCGCAGGATGGGGTAATTGAAATACTCCAGAGACGCCGTCATCACCACCACAAACACCACGCAGAGCAAAATGGACATGGCGATGTAATGCCGCATCCGGTCGAACTTCCTCGCCCCGAAGTGCTGGGCTACCAGGATGGAAAACCCGCTGGTCAGCCCGTTGAGCCATCCGATCACCAGAAAAATCAGGGAACTGGTGCTCCCGATAGCCGCCAGGGCGTTGACCCCGATAAACCGTCCCGCCACAATGGAGTCCGCCAGGTTGTAAAACTGCTGGAAAATATTTCCAAGGCAGGTGGGGATCATAAAATAGATAATCAGCTTCACCGGGTTCCCGGTGGTCATATCGTTTGTCATAGTGCAAGTGCCTAACCTTCTGTCTGTTTCATTTGGTACTGCAAGGGGATGTTGAACCCGCGCCCGCCCGGTGGGGGCCGTGCCGGCGCCGTTCCATATAGTATAGTCTAAAACATGTTTTTTTACAATCCTAAAGTTTTTGGGAGGGGCGCGCGTCCTGGGTCAGGCCCTCCAACGGATCACTCCCCCAGAAACGTCCTGATATTGTCCAGTACCTTTCTGCTCAGCAGCTCAAAGGCCTGGGCGGTCCTTCCCGCGGATACGTTGGGGCAGATCACGGACGGGTGGCCCAGCAGCGCCGGATCGCCCAGCGCGCCCGCTGTGTCGCACACAAAGGTGTTGCCGCCCGCGTCCAGCCAGCTCTTGAGGGCCGGCACGTCGTGGGACGGTCCGATGGAGGTGTTGAAGAGAATCTTGCCGTTTCCCAGCTGGGCGAACTCCTCGCACTGGCTTAAGAGCTGGTCCAGGGGCTGGTAGCGCTGCCCGGCCGCCTCCCGGTCCGCCTTGCGGGTACGGCTGAAATAGCGCACGTCCGCGCCCATAAACTGTAAGGCATCAGCGATCATGGCGCCGGATACGCCCAGCCCTATGATGCCCGTCTTTAACCCGGTGATCTCCAGGGGCAACTCCCGCCACATGGGGCGGTCGTAGCCGTGCAGAAGGCGCACCAGCTCGCAGAGCACAAACTCCACCACGCCGCGGTCGCCGTAGTCCCGGATGCCCAGCACGGTGATGCCGCGCTCCCTGGCGCAGGCGATATCCACGTTGGCGCTGGCCTCGGAGTACAGGCTGCAGCACATTCCCACATACCGGACCTGCGGGCAGCGCTCCAGCACCTCCCGTCCGATTCTGGAGGTGTAGCTCACCAGCACGCCGTCCGCGTCGCCGATGCGGCGCACAATCTCATCGTCATCCGCCGGGATATCGCCGTAGAGCACTACCTCCCCCGCGTAAGCTTTCAGTTCCTCTTCCGCCTTTTTTACCAGGCTCACCGGCTCAATCGCCACGATCTTTCGAAACATTTGATTACCTCTCTTTCCGTCCGGACTGGGACATCCGTCAAAATACAATGGGGGACACGATATTTCGCAGCACGGCCACCACGCTCCAGCCTGCGATGGCGCTGGTGCTGGAGTAGATGTCCACCACCGCCTTCACACCGTCGGCCTCCGCCGTAATCTTGTGGTCGTCCCCCACAAAACCGGGCACGCTGTAAATCTTCACGCCGGCGGCTTCCGGCCCCACCGTGGCCAGGGAGGCGGCCACCGCCACATTCACCTTGGTGGGCAGAAGGCCGATGGCCTCCTTTGCATTTCCCCGGAACACGCAGGTCTCCTCAGTGCCGGTCATAAGCTTCTCCTGAAACAGCGGCGTGTTCATCAGCGATTTCGGACCCTTGTGGGTCTCAATCCCCGCAGCGGTCTGCCCCATCAGGGAGATCGTGCGCAGCACGTCAAATCCGCCCACGGCTCCCGAGGCGATATGTACCCTCGCGCCGGCCGCCGCGGCCGCGCCGCTCACCTTTTCGTAGAACTCCCGGTCCGCGAAGGCCCCGATGGACAGCACCACCAGGCTGCATTTCGCCTCCAGAATCCGCACCGCGTAATCCCGCACCGCGGCCACGCTGGCCGCCTCAGCAATATATTCCGGCTCCTGCGCCAAAAGCGCCTCAATGGAGCCGCAGGGCTCGCAGCCGGCCCGCTTTGCCAGGGCCTGCGTCTTTTCAGCCGTGCGGCCGAAAATCCCCACCAGCTCATATTCCGGCAGCAGCCCTCTCTCCAGGGCATCCACCACGATTCCTGCCAGATAACCATTCCCAAGAATTCCCAATCTTAATTTTTTCATCCCAACCTCCATGCCGCAAAAAATCGCCGCGGCGCATTCAAAATTGTCCGGCGGCCAGCCGCCGAACGCCACTCTATTATAATATAAATCTTCCAAAACGGCCAGCCGTGATCGATAATATTTTTCCATTATTCTATCGCTGCAGGGCTGATTGTAGTATAATAGAAGTACGGAAAGGAGGACTTGATTATGCGTAACATTCTGATTATTTCAAGCAACGCGCAAATTTGCCGGCAGATAACCGACATCCTGAGGCAGGCCGGTTACTCGCACATCTACACCGCTGCGGACAGCCGCCAGGCGTTTCCGATGATTTACCGCTTGAACCCCAAGCTTATCGTCGCGGACCTGGAACTTCCGCCTGATGAATTCAACGATCTACAGAAAACCATTTCCGGCCCTCTCATGCAAATCATCCTGTTCATCACGCCTCACCTGCACGTCGACGAAACTGTTCTCCGGCTCAATCAGCACGGCTATTCCCACTTTGTCATCCGGCCCATCGACAGCCGCCTGTTTTTAAACGCGGTGCGGGAAATAGTGGATTCCAACGGCTGATTCGTGCTATAATCCCATTACAATACATAAAAGGGGAATGATTTCCAATGATACGTCTGAGACCATACAATAAAACCGATGCCAAAACAATCGTCACCTGGTGCCAGGACGAGCGCGCGCTGCGCCTGTGGTCCGCGGATGCCCTCTGCGAGTTCGGGTATCCGCTCCGCCCGGAGCATCTCAACGAATACTATGACCGGCAGGCCGGCAACCCCGATCTGTGGCAGATGACCGCCATAGACGAGGGCGGCCGGCCTGTGGGTCATTTTACCATGCGCTATATGGGCCCGGAGGCCAACAGCGCCCACCTGGGCTTTATTATTCTGGATTCCGCCCTGCGCGGCAAGGGCAACGGCCGCGAGATGGTCCGCCAGGCCCTGCGCTACAGCTTCGACATCCTCCGCGTGGACCAGGTGGGACTTTACGTCTTTTTGGACAACCCGGCCGCCTGCCGCTGCTACGAGTCCGCGGGCTTTGTCCGCGACCCCAACGGCGACAAGGACTTCTACATCGACGGAGCCCCCTGGCGCTGCGCTAAAATGACAGCGGTCCGCCCATAGCCGTCCTGACCGCTGTCAAAGCGCGAAAAAGCGGGCGGCAGGCCCATCCGCCCGCTTCCCGCTTCGTTTCTCCGGTCTCACGCCAGCTCTCCCAAGATCACCTTCTGGTTCTCCCTCATATCCCTCATTCCCAGCCTTACATTCTCATACCGCTCACCGAAATAGTCCCGCAGCAGGCTGGCAAACGTCACCGACCGGTGCTGTCCCCCGGTGCAGCCCAGGCCCACCACCAGCTGGGCCTTTCCTTCCTTTTCGTACAGCGGGATCGCATACTCCAGATAATTCACCATCCGTTTAAACAGTTCCCTGGCCTCCTCGTACCCCATAACGAAATCCCGCACCTCCTGATCCTCCCCGGTTTTCTCCCGCAGCCCCTTCACGTAATACGGGTTGGCCACGCAGCGCACGTCGAATACCAGGTCCGCGTCCGCCAATATCCCATACTTATAGCCAAAGGCCACAAACTCGATGCGCATCCCCGACGTATCCGGCCCGGAAAACAGGTCCGTCAGCTTCTCCCTGAGCCTGGAGGTGGACAGCTCCGAGGTGTCCACCACAAAATCCGCCTCCACCTTCAGGCATTCCATCCGGCTGATCTCCTGGCGGATCGCATCCGTCAGATTGACATTGCGGTTCCCGCTCATCAGCGGATGCAGCCGTCTGGACTCCTTGTAGCGCTTCAGCAGGACCTCCTCCGAGCAGTCCAGGAACAGGACCCGCACGCTGACGCTGCATTTCTTCATCTCATACATAATCTGTTCAAACCCGTCGGGCACGCCGTAGCTGCGGATATCCATGGTCACGGCCAGACGCTTGGAAAACCCTTCCTCCTGCATCTCCCCGTGAATCAGCTGCAGGAGTATTTTAGGGGAAATGTTGTCCATGCAGTAATATCCCATATCCTCAAGAATCTGCAGCGCCCTGGTCTTTCCTGCGCCGCTCAGGCCAGTCACAATCAATACGTTCACTTTATCCTCCTTACGTTCCGCCGGATAACGGCAGCTCGATCTTAAATTCAGAACCCTCGCCCGGACAGCTCTCCACCTGGATTCTGCCCTTCATCTGCTCCACCACGCTGCTGACGATGGAGAGGCCGATGCCGTTGCCGCCGTGCCGGGAATTGCGGTCCTCGTCGATGCGGTAAAAGCGGTCGAAAATCCGCTCCTGGTGCTTCTGCTCAATTCCCATGCCGCTGTCCGACACCGTAATCCGCAGGGTTTCCCCGTCGCTGCGGGCCCACACCTTCACCATACCGTGTTCACGGTTGTATTTGATGCCGTTTTCGATCAGGTTCAACAGCATCTGGTAGAAAAACGGCTCATTCGCCCGCAGAATCGGATAATCCACCTCCACATCGCAGATCAGCTCCACCTGGCGCCGCCTGGCCATATCCTCCAGACTCCAGAGGACCTGCTCGATCACCGCCTCCACGTCCACGTAGGGCAGATTCCGCTGCTCGCCCTCCTGGCGGTCCAGCCTGGACAGGGTGAGCAGCTCGCTGACCAGCTTTTTCAGCCGTTTGGTCTCCTGCTCAATCACGTCCAGCGCCTTGGTCCGCTCCTCCTTTGTCACCTCGTCCCACATCCTAAGCATTTCCGCATATCCGGAAATCAGGGTCATGGGCGTGCGGAACTCGTGGGAAACGTTGCTGACAAATTCCTTGCGGCGGGCCTCGATCCGCCTGGCCTCGGTCACGTCGATCACAACGGCCATCGCGCCCAGGCAGACCCCCTTCTGGTAGCGGTCCGGTATCAAAAGGGCGGACACCTCAAAAATCCGCTCCCCCTCCTGAAATTCTACCCTCCGGTCCTCCACAGCCGCGAAGGCCTCCCGGCAGACGTCGGCCACCATCCCGTAAAAGGCGCCGTAGGAGCTCTTGTCGCTCTTGAAAAAAATGTGCTTGTCGATGTGCAGAAACGCCCGGGCCGCCCGGTTCACCAGCACCAGCTCGCCGTTGTCCCCAAACACCACGATGCCGTCCTTCATGGCGGCGAACACGGCGTTGAAATAGTTGAAGCGCTCGTCGTCGGAGGCCCTCATGTCCCGCAGGCGCTTTTCCCTGACCGCCAGCTCTGTTTCCAATTTCTGGTTGCGCTTTTCCAGCTCGGAGACATAATTCTTAAAATACAGGTACTCCCGGATCAGCACGCAAAACAGAATCAGGACCAGGACCACCAGCCAGAAGATCACCAGGCCGATGGTCATGATCCGATCAATTTCACTCATTTACCCGAAATCCAATCCTGCGTATTGTCTCAATATAGCGGCATTCCTGGATGTCGTCGCCCAGCTTTTTGCGAAGATTTCTCATGTGGACGTCCAGGGAACGGATCTCCCCGCCGTTGTTGGTGATTCCCAGCGCCTCATTCAGCTCGTTGCGCGTGACAATATTACCCTGGTGCTCCGCCAGCACCCTGAGGATGCCAAACTCCGTGGGCGTCAAATCCACGCGCCGGCCCGCCTGCTCCACCACGTGTTTGTCCGGGTAGATCGCCAGGTCCTTGACGTGCAGGGCGTTCTCCTCGGCGCTGGGGGGCGCAAAGGGCTGGCTGCGGCGCAGCGCCACCTCAATGCGGGCGAACAGCTCCCGCCAGCCGAAGGGCTTGGTGATGTAATCGTCCGCCCCGGCGTCAAAGCCGGTAACCTTGTCGTCCTCCTCTCCCTTGGCCGTCAGCATGATCACCGGAATATTTCCGGTGATCTCGTCCGCTTTCAAGAGATGGCACACCTCGATGCCGCTGATCTTGGGCAGCATCACGTCCAGCAGAATGCAGTCCGGCCGCTCCCTCCTGGCCGCCAGCACCGCCTCAGTCCCGTCGTAGGCAAAGGCGGTGGCATAGCCCTTCTTGCGCAGGTTCATATCCAGACACTCTACAATATCATGTTCATCATCCACAATCAGTATCTTCTTCATGCAATCCTCTCCCATGGGCGGGATTTACCCGGCGATAACCTCCAGTCGGCCCAACGCCAGGTAGTCTTCCGTCTCTGCGTCAAACAGGACACAGCGTTCACCCGTAAATTCAACGCCCACCTTCTCTCCCACGGTGAAGTCCTTGCCCTGGAACACCACGCTGGTGAGGATCAGATCCCCCAGCTGTATTTTCACAATGGTTTCCATGCCGGACGGCAGCGTGGAGTAGATTGATGCCTTGAGAGCGCTGTCTGCTTCTATATTAACATATTCGGGGCGGATTCCAAGCACAATTTTATGATTGCCGCTGAGAGAAACGCTGTTGGACTCCGGACAGAACAGCATATTCAGGTCCCCCACCCGGACCTTGATCTCGTCCAGGTTGATATTGGAGCCTATGCCCTCGATCAGATTGATAGAGGGATTGCCCACAAAATCCGCGGTGAACATATTGGCCGGGGAATGGTAGACGGTCAGCGGCGGCGCGTACTGCTGCAGCAGTCCCTTCTTCATCAGGCAGATTTTGGTGGACAGGGTCATGGCTTCCAGCTGGTCATGGGTCACATACACAAAGGTGGACTTGGTCTCCAGGTGCAGGCGCTTCAGCTCCGTTCTCATATCCATGCGCAGCTTTGCATCCAGATTGCTCAACGGCTCATCCATGAACAGCACCTTCGGCTCCGTGGCCAGGGTTCTGGCGATGGCCACGCGCTGCTGCTGTCCGCCGGAGAGCTCGCTGGGGTAGCGCTTCTCAAACTCCTCGATCTTGAGCATTTTCAGCAGTTCGTCCACTTTGCTGCGGATGCGCTCCTTGGGCCACTTCATGTTCTCCAGGCCGAAGCTGATGTTCTGGAACACGGTCATATGGGGCCAAAGCGCGTAGTTCTGAAACAGGAAACCCACGTCGCGCTTGCTGGGCGCAACGTTTATGCCCTTCTCGGCGGAGAACACGCATTTCCCGTCGATCCATATCTCGCCCTCGGTGGGCGTCTCCAGGCCCGCGATCATGCGCAGGGTGGTGGTTTTGCCGCAGCCGCTGGGGCCCAGCAGGGTGATGAAATCGCCGTCGTCGATGGTCAGGTTCAAGTTGTCCACGGCCACGCTCTTGCCGAACCGCTTGGTTATATTTTTCAGTACAATATCCGACATATTATGATCCTCCTATTCCCTTGTCAATGGATGCGCCCGTCAGCTTGTTGATCAGCAGATTAAAGAACAGCACAACGACGATAATCAGCAGATTGATTGCGTTGGCGTACTGGTTCCAGCCCTTTTCATTGTACTGGAACAGCTGCGTGGTCAGCACGCGGTTGGCCGGGGTCACAAGCAGAATGAACAGGGACAGCTCTCTCATACAGGAGATAAAGGGCAGCAGATAGCCGCTCAAAAAGCTGGTCTTCTGGATGGGGAAAATGATCTTTACCATACGCTTCCACCAGCTCACGCCCTGGATCACGGCCGCCTCCTCGATCTCATTGCTCAGCTGCAGCATGGCGTTGACGCCCGCTCTGGAGGCGAAGGGAAGGTATTTCACCGAGCCGATCAGCACCAGCAGGGCGAATGTGCCGTACAGCGGGGGGATGAAGCCGTTCTTCTGGGTGAACATAGACAGGTAAATGGCGCCGAAGGCCATGGCGGGCATCAGGTAGGGGAAGAACGCCAGGCTGTTGACAACGCCCGAGAGGCGGCTTCCTCTGCGCTTGACCACCGCGTAGCCGCAGAGCACGCCCGCTGTTCCGGCTGCAAAGGCGCAGCACACGGACAGCTTGATGCTGTTCCAAAGTCCCAGATAGATGTACTTGTTGCGCAGGATTCCCGGCTCGCCGTTGGCGATGTCCGTGCTGCCCTGACCTAACCAGAATACTGTGGTAAAGTTGGAGGGCGAATAGTTGCCGGTCACCATGGTGAAGGACTCAACCGCGAAGGACACCAGGGGCAGAATCGCCACCAGCAAAAGCATCAGCAGCACGCCGCAGGAAATGGGCGTGCGGGCGCCGCGCAGCTTCACCAGGGAGACCTGGGAGCTCTTTCCCGTGACGGTGGTGAAGGACTTGCGTTTGCCCACAAACCATTGGTTGAAGGCCAGGACGAACAGCCCCACCGCCAGCATAACCACAGCCAAAACATAACCGTAGCCCTGGTTCACGCCGTTTAACGTCCGGTAGAGCTGCGTGGTCAGCACGTAGTAGCGCACCGGGGTCCCCAGAAACGCGGGCACGGCGAAGGCGCTCATGGAGCTGGCAAAGGTCAGCAGAAAGGCGGAGAAAATGGCGGGCATCACGATGGGCAGCGTCACCTTGCGGATAATTTTCATGCGGCTGGCCTTTAACAGCATGGCCGCCTCCTCCAGGTTGGCATCCATATTCTGTAAAATTCCGCCGATCAGTATGTAGGCGAAGGGCGCGTAGTGGAGCCCCGTCACCACGATGATGGGGAACTGGCCGTAGGCGAACCAGTTGGCCGTCTCGATGCCGGTGAGGGCGGTAAACAGCCCGGGCTTGCCGCCGATGTATGCGTTGCGGAAGAAGTTCAGCCAGGCCATGGCCAACGTCCATGACGGCATAATGTACGGAAATACAAAGATCGTGCTGATAATGGATTTGAACCTGATATCGGAGCGGGCCACCAGCCAGGCCACCGTACCGCCAAGTCCGATGGCGATCACGCAGCTGCCGATGGAAACCTTCACCGTATTCCAGAAGGGACTGTAGAACAGATTCCGGCTGTTCTTTCCGTCAAAGAATACCTTATACCAGTGAAACAGGGTAAAGTCCCCGGCCTTCGCGCCCTTGATGCTCATCAGCTCCGACGGGTGCGCGATCAGCGTATCGCGGATCAGGGACACCAGCGGCAGCAGGGTCAGGAAGGACATCAAAATAAACAGCACGATAAGGATGATGTTCTGCGGCTCTTTGATAAACGCCTTAAATCGGTTCTGCCATGACATAATCGATCCCCCTTATCTGAGTACCGGCCGTCTTTTCAGGCGGCCGGCGTGAATTGTTGGTTGTCTGTAACGGGTCAGCGCCTTTAGTTGATCAGGTTGTTGACGAACTCCTCAACCTGGGCGCGGTTCTCATACACGTACTGCGGATCCTCGCGGACCAGTCTGGGACCCCAGAAGTTCATATCCTCATCGGCCGGGTTGCAGGGAACCTGCAGGTTGCCGGAGTAGGAACCCACGTCGGAGGACCAGGGCTCAAAGCCTTCCTCGGTCATCAGGTACTCGATAAACAGCTTCGCCGCGTTCACGTTCTGGGCGTTGGAGGTGAGCTGGGCGTAAATGGGATAGTAGAAGCCGCTGAACGGATCCATATCCTTCACAGGCGCCAGGGCCAGGTCCTTGGTCTCGACATAGCGGGTCTTGGAGAGCACGAACAGGCCGATCAGCTGATCCTTCTGGCCCTTGGTGCCCACGTTCTCAGCGATATTGGAGTCGCTGGTGCCTAAAACGGTATTGTTGAAGAACGCCTGCATCCACTCGTAACCCGCGTTCTCGGTGGTCAGCTCAATGTCCTTCCCGTAATACGATTTGTAAGCGTCCGCTATCTTTCCGGCCCACTCGTCGCTGGTCAGCATGGTCAGGAAGTTGGAGTTTACGCCCTCCTGGTTGGGATTCTTAAACTGCACGCGGCCCTTCCACTCCGGCTCGGTGAGCTGCCAGATGTTGGTGACAGGGGCATCCGTTGATTTCTCACTGTTGAAAATGAACACCTTATCCACGAACTGGAATACCAGAGGATTCTGGTTTTCCTCGGGGATCTGGTCTTTAAGGGACTCAGGAACGTAGTTCACCAGATATCCGGGGGTGATCAGCTCGCCGTAGACTCTGGCGCCGTCCTGACAGAGCACCATGTCGGCTCCGTTGACGCCGCCGCCCACCTCCAGGGAAATCTTCTCAACCAGCTCGCCGTCCTTTAAGTTTGCGGTCTCAACCTTGATCCCGTAAAGTTTTTCAAAATTCTCGGCAGCCGTGGACACGCGGGACGTGGTGGAGTAAACCACCAGCTTGCCTTCCTTCTTGGCCGCTTCCACCAGCTCGTCGTGGGACATTTCCCCGCCCTGGGCCTCAGCGCTCGTCTCCTCAGCCTTGGCCTCCTCGGCTTTTGTTTCAGCCGCCGCTGTGGTCTCCGCCGCTTTGGGCGCCTCTGTGGCCGCCTGGCCGCCGCCTGAGCACGCGCCAAGAATCATGCTGGACCCCAGAACCAATGCTACCAACGCTCTTGAATGTTTTCTCATATCTTCCTCTCCTTTTCCTTCCTTAATGTAATCTTAAGCTTACCTTAATGTTTCCTTCATATTAACATTGCACAACAACAATGTCAATAGCAGATTATAAATTATTCATATTTTATATGATTGATGGGCAGATTATGTAATTAAATCAATAATTAATTGGTTTTTGGGGAGTAAAATTAATTTTATGTTACATTTTAGACAATTTTCCAGAGATAGGAGGGCGGGCGCGAGGATGCAAACGAGATGGGTTTGGATAGGATTGGCGGATTGGTTGGTGGCAGACGGGTAATAAGCTGTGAGCGGCGCAAAAAAGCTTGACTTAGTCAAGTTTTTTAGATATAGTTGACTTAGTCAAGCATTATTGGAGGGATTGAAATGACGCGATCACTGGCTTATTTTGTCACCTTGCTGCGCAAGGATTTCACGGAATACTGCGGGCGGAAGCTGCAGGAAATCGGCCTGTCCCAGGGGCTGCTGTTTTTTATCCTGTATATCGGCAAGCATCCCGGCTGCTCCCCCAGGGAATTAGCCGGGGCTCTGAAAATGGACTCCGGCCATGTGGCCCGCTCCCTGACAAAGCTGGAGGCGGCAGGATTCATTTACCAGGAACAGAACCAGAGAGACCGCCGGGCCCACGTGCTCCGGCTCACAGCAAAGGGGACTGAGGCATTTGAGCTCAGCCACGCGCTATTCTTCCAGTGGGACAGCGATATATTAAAGGAAATGAGCGAGGAGGAACGGGAGCTTCTCTTTGCGCTTTTAGAGCGGCTGACGGCTGATATGGGCCGCGGGAATTGTCTGAGAGGAGGCGGTCAGCATATCCTATGAGGCAATCAAACGCCCCGTCAACCTGGGCGGCCTTACGCTGAAAAACAGGATCATTTTCTCCCCCACCTCCTTCGGACTGCCGGAGGAGGCCCTGCTGGAAAAGATACGCCGGATCGCGGCGGGCGGCTGCGCCATGGTCGTCATCGGGGACGTGCCGGCCGGCCGCTCTCCCTTTGGTTCCCTTTACAGCGCCAGAGGATTCGCCCGTTACCAGCGCCTGTGCGAGGCGGTGCACGGGGAGGGCTGCAAAATCTGCGCCCAGCTGCACCAGTCGGACAGCGACATCGCAGGGATGCTCCGCTATCTGCCCGGAATTTTGACAAAGCGGTATTCCATGGATGATATCCGTAGGCTGCTGAACCAGCGGGTCGGACCCTACATCTCATCCCTGCCGGCCGGCAAAGCGGCCGGGATCACCGCCTCCTTCGGCTCCGCGGCTGTGCTGGCCAAAAAAGCCGGATTTGACATGGTGCAGGTGCACGGGGACCGGATGTGCGGCAGCTTCTCCTCCTCCATCTTCAACCGCCGCAGCGACCGGTACGGCGGGAGCGCAGAAAATCGGGCGCGTTTTGCCGTGGAGGCAGTCTTTGCCATCCGCAGGAGCCTGCCGGACATGCCCATTGACTTCAAGCTTGCAGTCCGCCAGGAGGAGCCGCACTACGGCAACGCCGGGATTTTACTGGAGGAGCTTCCGGTCTTTGTTCCGCTGCTGGAACAGGCCGGGGTGACCAGCTTCCACGTGGCGCTGGCCAATCACGCCCAGCTGACCGACACCATTCCGGCCGCAAACCATCCCTATTTTAAGGGACAGGGCTGCTTTTTGGCCTATGCGGACAAAGTCCGCTCCCTCACAGGCCTTCCGGTCTGCGGCGTTGGCGGCCTGACCGACCCGGATTTCGTGGAGGAACAGTTAAAAAGCGGCCGCATCGACTGCGCCGCGATGAGCCGCCAGCTCATCGCCGACCCGGACTGGCCCCGGAAGGTTATGGAGGGAAGAGCCGGGGAAGTACGGCAGTGCGTGCGCTGCAACAGGAACTGCCTGGGAGGAATCCAGCGGCACGAGGGCGTGCACTGCATTTTTGACCGTTAACCGGCCTTTGACAGAGAATTGGAGGATTTGGATATGACGTATGCGATTATTTACAGCAGCAAGACCGGCAACACAGAGCTGCTGGCGGATGTGATCCGCCAGGCGCTGCCGGAAGAAAATTGTGTCTGGTGCGGTCCGGTCTCCGGGGCGGCCGGAGCGTCCGGAAACGCGGATATGATATTCGCCGGCTTCTGGACGGACATAGGAACCTGCGACGAGGCTATGGCCGGATTTCTAAGGGGGCTTGCGGGCAAAGAGGTATTCTTGTTCGGCACCGCCGGTTTTGGACAGAGTGAGGACTATTTTTCGCAGATTTTAGGGAAAGTTGGAAGTCATCTTGACAAGTCCTGCCATCTGGCCGGGACATTCATGTGCCAGGGCAAAATGCCGGAATCGGTGCGGCGTCGGTATGAGGGGATGTTGGAAAGCGGCGGGGATGAGCGGAAAGTAAAGGGATTAATCGAGAATTTTGACCGGGCGCTGAGCCATCCCGACGAGGGGGACGAGAAGCGGTTGAGGGAGGCGGTTTTGGAGATAATGGGGCGGGGATAAAACCGCTCCATTATTTCCATTTTTTTACAAATTCGTGATGCGAATCCCCCTGCGCTGTTGTGTTCACCAGGAGAACGCACCGGGAATTTGGCTCTTCTCCTGCGGCCCGCTCATTTACTCAAATCAAGATTTCCCCGCAGCAGCAGCTCTTTCACCATAAGCTGCAATACCTCCCGGCGATTGACAACAATTTTTAACGCGCAGCCGTCAAGGCAAATTGAGGCCGCAAAGCGCAACCCGCTGTCCAGGGACAGCGCTTTCCCGCCGGGAAATTCCACATTTTCCTCAGCATACAGCCACAAAACCGCCTGAAACATGCCTTCCGAGTCCGCCCGGCCTGCTGTTCTCCCTGGGCTTACGCCTTCCTGCTCACAGCGGACCCGCCGGATATTGACAAATTGTCCGGCGCCTAACTGCGCCGTCACTTTATAATAGCTCACATCCCCCATGCCCACGGTCCAGGACGGCTCTTTCAGCCAGGGATACTGCTCCTCCAAAAATACCGGAGATGCGGCGTCCGCCGCTTCCAGCGACTCGTTCACCGCAGCCAGCAGGGTATCCGGCAGATCACCGGTCTCGGAAAGACACAGGTACTGTGAAAATGTGCGGCCGGACCGGGACAGGCGGAGGATTTCCGGCCGGTCTGGTTTAATATCACGGCGAAGCAGCTCAGCAGCCACCTCCTTCTGCGCAAGTACCTGCCGCAGCGGCATATGCTTTCGCTCAATCGTCACAGAATGCTTCTCCATGCTGCCTCCTCTCTCCGGCTTTTACCGTTCCATTTTTTTCCAGGTTACCGCGCCTTGGTCTCTTTTGCTTTTCCCGGCTTGGCTTCCATGCGTTTTTCGCACCACTGCCCCAGGGCGCATTTCTCACAGTACGCCTTTCTGGCCGTGCACACGGCCCTGCCGTGATAGATCAACTGGAAATTGATGCGGTTCCAGTAATCCACGGGCAATACCTTCTGCAGCTCCAGTTCAACCTGCCCGGGATTCTTGCCGTTGGCCCAGCCCAGGCGGCGGGAAATCCGAAACACATGGGTATCCACCGTCACCCCTGGAATCCCATGGGCATCCGCCAGGTAAAGGGTCGCGGTCTTTCTGCCCACCCCCGCCAGGCGCAGCAGCTCCTCAATGGTTTCCGGTACCTTCCCGCCGTATTCTGTCACAATCTGGGCGCAGCACTTTTTGATATTCTTTGCCTTGCTTTTATAGAGTCCAATGGAACGGATATAACCCTCGATCTCCTCAACCGGAGCGTTCGCCATATCCTCCACCTTATGATAATGTCCGTACAGTTCAGGAAGCGCCTCGTCCACCTGCTTATCCGTGCTCTGAGCGCTGAGCATAATCGCCACCAGAAGCTGCCACGGCTCCTGGTGATAGAACCCCTCCTTTGTGGTTCCATACAGACGGTCCAACTGCCTCAGAACCGGCAGCACCCGGTTTTCAGGCGGTATCTTCCACTGCTTTTCCTCTTCCATGCCGATTCTCCCTCATATGTAAATTACATAAAATCAAAAAGGCTGAGCTGCCGGGCCGAATCCGCCTCCCTGGGCGCATTCGCCGTCTGCGCAATAAACGCCGCCTTCGGCATATCATCCAAAAACGGGGAAGGTTCCTGGGATGTCGTCAAAATCAGCTCCTCCTTCGCCCGGGTCATACCCACATAAAGCAGCCGGCGCTCCTCCTCAACGTCAGTGGTGCCCCTGCCGTTTTCCAGGGGAATCAGCCCCTTGCGCGCCCCGTACAGCAGCACGGCCGGAAACTCCAGCCCCTTGGCGCCGTGGAGCGTCATCAGCGTCACCGCATCCGCTGTATAACTCTTTTTCCCGCATCTCTTTAAATCGCTCTCCCGGCCAAAGGCCAGAATATCCAGAAATTCAGGCATCGTCTTATAGAATACGGACATGGAAATCAGCTTCTGCACGTCGGCATCCTCCGACAGCCCCATATCCGCTGCCCACGACTCCAGAATTTTCTGCGGGCGCGTCTTTTTGAACTGTTTGGCATAACGGTCCGCCATGGCCTGGAATACGCACTCGGAGATGCAATCCTCGGACAGCCCCCACAGCAGCTTCAGGCACAGCCTCCGTGACAACCGATCCTGTGGGTCCGCGATACAGCGGAAAAAGCAGATAAGCCCCCGCACGCTGTCCGCCTCCAGGAAATCGTCGCGGCCGGCCACAACATAGGGAATCCCCTCCCGCCTCAGGCATTTTTCCAGCAGATCGGCCTGGCGGTGGGTGCGGTACAGCACCGCGATATCGGCAAAGCTTCTGGGACGGCGGTCATCGGGGCATGAAAATCCCTCCTGGGCGTCCAGCATATCGATGCCGCCGATCAGCCGGTTAATTTCCTTGGCGACAAAGATGGCTTCCGCCATCTCCCCGGTGGCCGTGACCACGCGCACCGGATAGCTGTCCCCGCGGTTGGCCTCCAGGCGGCGCTCCGGTCCGGGATTGGCGGAAATAACCGCCCCCGCCGCGCTCAGCACCTGGGGCGTGGACCGGTAATTCTGCTCCAGCCGGATCACCTCCAGGCCCGGCTCGTCCTCCTGCAGGCGCTCAAAACACTTTGCATCCGTTCCCCGGAAGCCGTAGATGGCCTGATCCGGATCGCCGATCACAAAGAGCTCCCTCCCGCTGCGGTTCCACGCGCGGATCAGCCGGTACTGCACCGGGTTAATGTCCTGAAATTCGTCCACCAGCAGATAGGAAAACGGACCGGCAGCCAGCCTATCCTGCTCCGCCAGCTCCAATACCTTCAGCAGCAAATCGTCGAAATCCAGAGCCCCGATCTGCTCCAGCCCGCTCTGGTACGCCGCAAAGGCCGCCTCCATCTGCGCGGCTGTGACCTGGGATTTGAGGGCTTCACCGTCCTGTTGGGAGGCGGAAGCCTCGTCCCGGTCCTCGTCCCGGTCAAACTCCAGTTCCCCGCAGCCCGCCTTTTTCAGGGAAATAAAGCGCAGCAGCCGGGACGGTTTTATGCTCAAGCCCCCGGCGCGGACGGCTTCGCGGGCAAGCTCCAGCATCTCCGCCTCGTCCGCCATGGTAAACTCCAGTCCCTGCTTTTTCAGGAGCTGGAAACAGATTGAGTGGAAGGTGCCGATCTGAAGCTTTTTCACCGCTGATTTCCCGCCCAGCTTTTGCTCCAGCCGGGTGCGCATCTCCGCCGCCGCCTTGTTTGTGAACGTGACCGCGGTGAGCAATGCGGGTTTTACCCTTCTGGTTTCCAAAAGGTAGGAAATCCGCTCCACCAGCGTTCGGGTCTTGCCGGTTCCCGGCCCTGCAATCACCGCCACGGCGCGGTTGGTGGAGCGGACCGCCATCGTCTGCCCGGAATTTAATACCAACGGCAGGGAATCCGCCGGCTCTGTATTCCCATTATCTGTAAAATCCTTTTCGGAGGCAGATTGGATGGTATCCATGTTCCCCTCCGGCGCCGCGGCGATTGGGGCCGTCTGCGCGGCGGCATTGGCGTCGGACCGGCTCCCGCCCCCCGATACCACAGCGGCGGCGGTCTCTTCCCCGGCCCATCCGGCGAACAGGCTCAGCTGCCCGTCCAGATTGTCGATCTCAGACGGGGTGAACAGCTTGATTTTTCCGTATTCCCCGTCAAATCCGGGCAGGCGCTCCACGATCCCCTCCCGCAGGCGGCGTATCCCCTCGGACACCAAATATCCCGCCTTTGAGCGTATCTCCTCAATGGGCAGCTCCCGCAGAATTGAAAATTCGGTGCCCAGCGCCCCCAGCATCTCATCGTACTGAGCCTGGACCCTGGCGCCCGCGGCCGAGTGCCCGGTGGACGCGGCGATCACCTCGGGAAGCGGCACCAGGCTTTCAAAGGGCCGCGCGCCCTCCATCTGAAATCCCTCTTCCCGGTCCGCCAGCTGCTCAACCCTGTGGGACACACCCACCGTCAGCTTCTTGCCGCAGACCGGGCATTTTCCCCCGTACCGCTCGGCCTCCGAAGGGCTCAGGCAGAGATGGCATTTCCTGTGTCCGTCAAAGTGGTATTTCCCCTCCTCCGGGAAAAACTCAATGGTGCCCTCAAGCCCGTCTCCCCGCTGAATGGCGCCGTAGAGACCTTCATAGCTCAAATCAATGTCTAAGAGATTCGCCTCCCTGCCCAGCTTTGACGGAGAGTGGGCGTCGGAATTGGACACCAGCTGATAGGAATCCAGGGCAGAAAGCCGCCAGTTCATGGGCGGGTCCGAGGACAGCCCTGTCTCCATGGCATGGATGTGGGGCGTCAGATCTTCGTAGCACTCCTCCACGGTGTCAAACCCAGAAAACGCTCCGAACAGCGAAAAATGCGGCGTCCAGATATGCGCCGGAATGTAGATGGCGTCCGGGCAGATTTCCAGGGTGATCTCCAACAGGTCCCGGCAGTCCAGGCCCAGAATCGGCCGGCCGTCCGAATGGATATTTCCAATTGTTTCTAATTTTTTAGAAAGCAGCTGGGCAGCCTCCAGGCTGGGCAGCAGAATCACGCTGTGCACCTTGCGCACCCTTCCGTTCTTTTTATAAATCGAGCTGATCTCGCCCGAAATAACAAAACGGGCCTTGCCGCCCGGCGCAAAAGTACGGTCGGTCAGCCGCAGCTCGTCCCTCAGCGCGTACAAGCCGTCCTCCGCCGGTACCAGCTTTTCCTGCAATTCCTCCCTCCAGGCCGGATGGGTAAAATCCCCGGTGCCCAGAATCTGAATCCCCTTGCGTCCCGCCCAGTAATCCAGCTGCTCCGGCGTCAAATCCCTGCTGGTCGCCCGGGAAAACCGGGAATGAATATGTAAATCCGCTATGTACATTTTGTTCACCCGCTTTTGTTTTAAGATAAAAATATTATAATCGCCTTTTGGCCAGGTTGCAAGGCGAAACCGAGGGGACATAAGGGCAGGCGTGGTCTTTTTAATTTACAGAAATAGGAATCAATGGTATTCTGAACGTAAGCAATACAACGCACAAAGGAGGAAATATGCTCATGAAACGGCAACCGATCAAAACTAAAATTCCGGAAATCGTAAACTATTGGTTCTCCCGCATCGACGAATCCGACTTCAGCGTGGATGCCGCCGAAGCGCACGAGCGCTGCTGGCGCTGCGGCTGCAAACGCCATTTGCAGCGCTGCCACATTGTACCGGACTCCTTGGGCGGAAAGGACGAACCGTCGAATCTGGTGCTTCTCTGCGCCCGCTGCCACAAGGAAAATCCCAATGTCGGGGACCCTGAAATCATGTGGGACTGGCTGAAAGCCTACAAGGTGCCGTTCTACGACACACTCTGGTCCATATTGGGCTTGAAAGAGTATCATTTTATCTACAAGCGGAGTTTCTACGATGATCTCGCCGCGCTTGGCCTCTCCGATGCGGATCAAGTCCAAACCGCGCTGCGGGAGATCGATAAAAACGTATACCAACAGGCATCGGTCCACTTTGGACAACCCTATTTCAACACCGCCACGGTGGCCGGTTTATACCGCATACAGCTCAAATCGCTGGCGGATCGTTTGGGAAAAACCTTAGAGCGCCGTGACGACGCGTCGGGTCCGGAGGAAATGCCGTGGTGGCTGGAAACCTGAAAACGTTCCGAAAACGGATATCTTTTCGGCAGGGGAGGGGGCGTCCGCTGCGCCCCCCAGGCCCCTTCCGCCTATTTTGTGCAGACAAACGCGCCCATGCGAAACTCCTGCTCCGACAGCCGGGCGCGGATGGTAAAACCCGCCTTTTCCAGCGCGCTTCTGTATTCCGCCTCGGAAAAGAGGGTGATATTCTGAACGTGGTGGAACTGCCGCACGTCCAGCCCCCGGCCGATCAGGTGAAACATCTCCACCTGGACGCGGTCCTCTGCCGCGCGCTTGACCGTTTCCATCCGGCAGAAATTCACGCCGTTGCGCTGACGGCAGTCGGCGATGCTTCCCTCAGAAAACGTTTCCCTGGTTCCCCAGGGCGTCAGAATCAGCACGCCGCCCTCCTCCAGGCAGTCCCAGGCGCAGCGGATTCCCGCCTCCATGCGCTGTAAATTCTCCGCAAAGCCGATGCTGCCGTAGAGATTGACCGCCGCCCTGTACCTATGCTCCAGTTTGAAATCCAGCATATCCTTTTCCAGAAATTCCACGTCCGGTACCTTCTCTCTGGCCTTATCCAGCATTTCCCGGCTCAAATCAATACCCGTTACCTGATAATGTTTCGCCAAATACAGACTCTGCTCCCCAGTGCCGCAGGCGATATCCAATATACGGGGATTATCCGATTTACTATAATATTCAATTATCTGAGCTGTCTTTTCCGCCTCCTGCTCGTACTCCTTTGGATCTACATACATAGCGTCATAGTAATCCGCTATATTCTGAAAATCTGCCGACATATCAATTTCTCCCTTCAAATCAGTTTTGCGGCGCCGCTGATTCTATTGTAACAGGAAATGAAAAAAAGAATAGACTTATAAAGCTGCTTGTGCTATAGTAGTAAACATCTCGTGCCTGAAAACGGCACGTTTTTTTTGTGGTTCTAAACGGGCGCCCGGGGACACAAAAAACGCCCTGCGGACAGGACGTTTTTTGTCTTTTGAAAAGCGGACGGGCCATGGCGGTTGCCTGATCATCTGCCCCTGTGCTTTTCCTTGCGTTTCTGCTGCTTCAGCTCAAACAGACGTTGTCTCTCTTCCTCTCTCATCCGGCGGCTTATGGTTTTACGCTCCGCCTTCATCTGCTCATGCTGCAAGCTCAAGGCCTGCTGGGATTTTGTTCCGATCCCCGCATTTTGAATCTCCCGCCTGGCCTCCCGCTGCATCCGCTTTGGATTGGCCGGGCGGTCCTTCACAGCCGCTTCCACAGCCGGACTGAACCGCAGCCCGAAGTAGCCTTTGAGGACGTATTCCAGCACCTCGTAATCCCTGGGCTCCGGACCGAACGTGACCTTGCACGCCTCCAGCCTGCCGGCGCTCACCCGCTCGAAAATCCCCACCCAGAACGGCTCCTCGAAAAATACCTGTAATGTTACCGCTGCTTTGTCCATTTCATATCCTCCTTAAATGTGAATGGACAAAGAACGGACGACCTAAGGAGGAAGGTTACTGACGGCCTGAGAGGAATCGGGCCGCAACCGGACTACCAACCAGTTTGTGTTTTTATCTTTGTCATTTTAAATATACTTCTTATTTATTATAGTATACGGATCATCCCGGTACAAGATGTATTTTGGGCTAAAACATCCTCATCCCCTCCAACAGCTCCTTCAGCCTCACCATCTCCCCCGCCGTAATGGTAACGCCTTTCCCCATCTTTGTGTGATCCTCATTCCACGTGCGCAGGTCGTAGACCGGCTCCCGGCTGTCCCAGCTGATGTAGTTCAATTCCTTCGTCCACCCGTTGTTCGGCTTGGAAATATCTCCGATATGCCGATAGATTTCATATGTCACCTTCCCCTCTCACCTCCTGATATATTTTCCGTCCACCGCCCCCCGGTACCCCTCGCACCGCGTCCGCTCCTCAAACTCCCCACACAGATTTGTCTCCTGGCGAATCTCGTAGTCCAGGCCTTCCAGCTTCTCAAAGTACCCGTCCTTGTCGTTGACAGTCAGATAAACCGCCTTGTGCTTCCGGTAGCAGAGCATGCTGCCGAAGTCATCGCAGCCGTAGGGCGAATAGTCGGAGTACTGGCAGGTAAAGCAGCACTTTAGCAGGTACTCGTCCCCGCATTTCTCGCAGATTTGCAGCAGCGCCTGCTCGAAGTACGTGGTGGGGCGGTCCGCGGCAAAACGCCTTTTGTCCACCTGCAGGCTGAACTCCGTGCAGACCGTATCATCCGGGTAAACGGTCTGATCGCCGCAGCGGTACCGGCAGCGGGCCTTGGTCCGATCGCATTCCTCCATATGGTAAGCCAGCCTGACCACGCCGGGCAGCGTTTCCCCGTCCCCGCGCCGGACAGCCTCCACCGGAATCTCCACCTCCAGGCCGTACCGCTGCAGCGAGTAGCTGTAGGGCAGCAGCCTGTCGCCGCAGCCGATGTAGCCGCCCCATTTCAGCAGTTGGAATTTCCCTGCCGCCTCCATGGCCTGCCCCTCGTCCTCCAGCTCAAAATCGCATAAATTTCCGCCCACAAAGCTGACTCCGTCCACTGTCATGCGCAGCCCGCAGCCGCCCCACTCCAGCGCCCGGCTTTGGATCACCACCCGGCAGTCCCGGCGGCTGTCCGTATAACGCGCCCTGTACTCCATCTCCCGTCCTCCTCGTTCCCGTCAAATGCCTCTGTATGTTTCCTCTTTTTTCCATATTTATCGAGCCGCAAGGGAATTGCGCGCGAAAATGTTCACTGCGGTTTGACAGTGGGCGGGCAGGAGCGCTTTCTCCCACGCCTGCCCGCCCTCTACCGGTACAGCACAAAATCCCCCATCTCCTGCATAAATCCAGCCCTCCGCAGCGCCTCCGACGCCTCCGGCGGGTATTCCTTCACCGTGATCCGCTTCTGGTCCGCAAAAATCGCGCTCTGGCGGTAATCCCGCACAAACTCTGCCAAAACCTCCTCCAGGCTGTCGGGCTCGTACACCCGCAGAAGCTTTCCCTTGCGCTCCATCACCGCGGCCAGCCGGCCGCAATTTAAGGCCACCGCCGTTGTGGGCAGCGCCGTAAAGCCGCTCCCCGCGGGCAGCTCCAGCGCCTTTCCCCACAAAACATCCGGATCGGCTGCGTTCAGCCACAGAAGCTGCTTGGCCGGGTCCTTCAGGGCCGCGGTTATGCCGTCGTACTCTTCCCTGCGGATAAACTGGGCGCCGGACAGTCCGGACACGAAATATCCCCTCCGGATGCGCCCGGTATACTCCCAAATCCGCAGCAGTTCCAGCGCCTTGCGCCAGCTAAACGGCTCCGCCCCGTCCCTCCGGCCGGCCGCCGGGAAACCGGGCGCTCCCATCCGGTCCCGATCTCCGGCCGCTCCCAAAAGACCGGGGGATTCCGGCCGGCCCGCTGCGCCCGGCGCGTTTTCCCGCCCCGCGCCGCGTTCCCCCCGTTCCCCGTCCGCGCCGTCCCCCAGGTACGGCGATCCGCCGGCCTCAGCCAGGGATTTGCGGAACGTCTCCCTGCACAGCAGCCTATTTTCCGAGAAGAACGCTTCTATCCATTCCTCCTCACTCCAGCGCTTCACCGGCCGCACCACGTCCCACCGCCCGGCGGAGAGCGCCATCACCCTGGCGTTCACCCGCTGCCTGGCAGTGGCCTTTTTGACCTTCTCCCGGTTCTGCCACTGGCGCACCGGCACAAAGCTGTCGGCGCAGACCAACCCCTTTTCGGCCAGGCGCAGCAGCACCTCCTGGGCGCTGTCCTCCCGTGGAACGCCGGACAGGAATTTGAGGAAGCTGGCCCCTCTGCGGGACAGCTCCCGGTACATGAGCGCTTCGTCGCCCTCCAGGCTCCGGGCGGCTTCCGGCAGCGGCGCTTCCCAGTCAATATCCTCATACCTGCAAAAGCACAGACTGCCGTCCGGCGTCATGCGCCAAAAGTAATCCCCCTCCGCCAGCAGCTTATCCAGCATGGCCCCGCTGTAGCGCTTAACCCGCCTGGGGAACAGCACATTTTCCCAGAATTTCACCGGGAACACGCGGCCGCAGTACCGGGCGACGGCCTGCTTTAACTGCTCCTGGGGCGGTCCGCCGCCCACGGCTGCGCCGGCCGCCAGCGCGGCGTAGCGCTCCGGCGGCTGGGTGCTGGTCTCCATGCGCAGGCTGCGGATATACCCCTGCCTGGCCCGCTCGTAGCGCTTTCCGTGGTAAAAAACGCCCCCGTCCTCCACCGCGTGCCCCGAGGCGCACAGCGCTGCCAAAAGCTTCTCCGCCAGGCCGTCGGGCAGGAAATACCGCTCCCTGACCGCCCCCGCGGTCTGCCCGCCCCGGTAGTAGAGCATCCTGCGCACAATGTGCCGCCCCGCCTCCTCGTCGCCCTGGGCCAGCGCCCGCTGGTACTCCTCCCGCTGCTCCGCAGCCACCCAGAGGCCGGGCTCCAGATAGAGGGCCAGGCCGCGCCTTGCCAGGCCGTCCAGCCACTGCGCCGGAACCTCCAGCTCCCCGGCGGCCAGGTCCCCCTCCATCATCAGAAGCGCGTGGAGCTGGTCCTCATTCTCGGGCAGCTTTTTTCGTTCCCACTTTTTGGATAATTCCTCGGCGGACGGCCTGACAAGCTCCGCCTGTCTCAGCTCCTCGCCCACGGCCCGGCGCACGTTTGATGTGGTGGGGGAATACTGGTACATCTCCGCCGTCTCCACCTGCCACTGGAAGGGCAGGGACATGGGCGAGGGGACGTCCACATGCACCTCCCGCACGGCGATCAAACCGGCCCGGATATCGTTCAGAATCCTGATCACGCTGTCGATATCCCACTGATCCTCCAGGCATTCGCGCTTAGTCTCCCGGATCAGCGGGTGGTCCGGCTCCCCGATCAGGGAGCTGAGCATCTCCGCGCTCCGCAGCCGCTGCATCCACAGGGGCTGACGGCCCGCGTGGCGCATCCCCATCATCAGGGAACGGGCCGCGTTGTAGCGGAAGTTCATGGCAAACAGAGGCGTTTCCGGCAGGACCGCCTCCAGCACCGGGCGCACCCGCTCCGGGTCGATCTGATATAAAAGGCCCTCGGGCAGCGGCTCCCTGCCGTAGGGGTACAGTAAAAATCCCTCCTCCTCGTCCACGCAGCCGGCCTCCATGCCGGTGAGCTTCACGGCCGCCCGCTGCACAAGCAGCGCCAGAGGCGCGTTGACCCTGCGCCCGAACAGGGCGTGCACCATCACCTGGTGGCTGCCCGTGCTGTCCTTAAAATGCTCCACAATGATGGTCCTGTGGTCGGGCAGCCCGCCCACCGCCTGAATCTGCCGCCTGATAAAGCCGGCGGCGTGCTCTGCGGCGGCCTCGTCCAGCCCCAGGTCTGCCAGACGTTCCTGCAGGGCCCCTTCCGCTTCCGCCCGCTCCAGCTCCCCCATGATATGTCCGAAGGCCTGGCTGGTCCGCAGGGAACGGCCCTTTATCTCCCCCTTCCAGAAGGGCAGCCTGGCCCCCTCCGCCGGTGCCTGGGTGACGATCACCGAATCCTTGTCCTGGCGCACGATCCGCCAGCCAAAGGACCCCAGCATGAACTTGTCCCCGATCTGGGATTCGTAGACAAATTCCTCATCCAGCTCCCCCAGCGTGACCCCGTCCTCGGTTTTCGCCACGTAAAGCCCCTTGTCCGGTATAGTTCCGCCTGCGGCCGTGGCCAGCATGCGGCTGTAGTTGTCCCCCGCCGCCACGCCGTGGATCCTGTCGTACAGAATCCGGGGCCGCACGGGAATCTCACGGTTGTGCTCGTAGTCTCCCGCCAGCATGCCCAGGACCTGCCCCACGTCCTCCCTGGTCACGTCCCGGAAGGAGTAGGTCCGCTTCAGGATTTCCATCACGTCGTCCACAGTGTAGCTGCCGCCAGCGGCCATGGAAACCAGGTGCTGGGCCAGCACGTCCAGGCACATTCTGGGGGGCCGGGCCTGCTCCACGCCGCCCTGCCTGGCCACCTCGGCCGTCATGCCGCAGTACACGCTCTCCGAAGCGGTGCGCGGGTACATGAACATCTGGCTGATACGCCCGGGATTGTGTCCGGCCCGGCCCAGGCGCTGCATGGTGCTGGAGATGGTCCGCGGGCAGCCCACCTGCAGCACACGCTCCACGTCGCCCACATCGATGCCCAGCTCCATGGAGGATGTGGCGCACAACAGGCGCAGACGCCCCTCCCGCAGGTCCTGCTCCGCATCCGCCCGCTGTTCCCTGGACAGGCTTCCGTGGTGGACCCGGGCGAACCCGTCGCCTCCCAGCAGGTTCACATAGTAGGCCAGCTTTTCCGCATACCGGCGCCCTTCGGAAAACGCGATCACGCTGCGGCACTCCAAACACTGCCTGTATACGGCCATTCCCAATTCTTCCCAAACCGGATCCTTCCTCCGCCCCACCGCAGGCGCGGTGCCGATCACCTGAATCCTGACCTGCTTTTTCATGGGCGGAGCGCAAATCTGTACCGGCTCCGGCGACAAATAGCCGGCCGCCAGCTCCAGGGGTTCAATGGTGGCCGAAAGCCCGACGCGCTGCAATTTTCTCCCGCAGAGCTGATCCAGCCTGGCCGCGGAGAGCATCAGATGGGCTCCCCGCTTGGTGTCGATGAGGGCATGAAGCTCGTCGATGATCAGCGCCCGGGCCGTTTTCAACACCGACCGCCCGGTGCCGGAGGTCAGCATCAGGAACAGGGACTCCGGCGTGGTGATCAGTATATGGGGCGGATGCCGGACCATGCGCTGCCGGTCCTTCTGAGGCGTATCCCCGGTGCGGATATCGACCCGAATCTCCTCCAGCCCTTCCTCCCGTGGAATGCCCAAAAGGGGCCTGCGCAGGTTCTCCCTGATATCCCCGGCCAGGGATTTTAAGGGGGAAATGTAGATCAGGTACAGCTCCTCCCTCAACTCCCCCGCCCTGGCCATTGCGTTTAATTGGTCGATAAAAATCAGGAACGCGGACAGGGTTTTGCCGGTTCCAGTGGGCGCGCTGACCAGCGCCGGTTTACCCGCCGCGATGGCGGGCCAGGCCGCTTTCTGCACATCCGTGGGCTCCCCGAATGTATTGGTAAACCACTCCGCCGTAGCGGGTGAAAAAAGGTTCAGTACGTCCTGCCGCATAGCCGCCTCCATCTCGTTTCTCGCTCTTTTGCCCCGAGGATTGCCGGGGGAATTTTCTGCTCTTACCCTCCATTTTATCCCATATGCCCCGGAGAACACAACCATTTACCCGTATTTGAAAAAAATTCATCCGCACAGGGCGCGCCCTCGTCCCCGCGGATCCCGTTTTCCTCCGTCATTTGCAGTGCCCGATCACCGCCTGCACGAAAAATTCGCTCCAGCCCACGCCGTACCTCTCATCCATCTTGCGCACCGGCTCCCCGCCCTGCAAAAGTCCGTCCGCCATCTCCAACAGAAGCGGCCTCACATTTTCCATTCCCGAGTTTTCGAGCAGCACCGCCTCCAGCTCTCCCATGGCCTGACGGACCGGGCCGGAAGCCGCGGCGCAGCTTTGCAGCCGCAGTACGTTCAGTTTTTCGTACATGTCCAGGATTCTCCCGGCGCTCTCCATCATCCGCTCCGGGTCCGGCGTCTCGTACATCCGCTCCAGGACGCGCTCCTTGCTGCCGTACCATTCCATCATCTTTTGCAGGAACCGGCGGTTCTCAGGCAGGTCAAAATTCTTCCGCCCCATTTCCCTGTATGCCTCCAGGCTGCCGTAGCGGGCCTTTACCCTGCCGCGCTGCTCCTCATCTAAATGAGAAACCAGATTCTGTAAAATGCCCTCGATCTCCGACTGGTCGAACACTGTAAAGTCCAGCTGGTCATCCCCGCCAAGAATGCCCTCGAGGCCCGAGATCATCCGCTCCAGGCGCATTTTCTTCAACTCCAGCAGCCGCTTCTGCTGCTTTAAGGCCGTCCTGCGGTCATAGTCCGGGCTTTCCAGGATCGCCTTGATCTCGCCGAGGGGCAGGCCGAATTCCCTAAAATACAGGATCTGCCGCAGCGTTTCCAGCGCCTCGTCGTCGTAGAGCCGGTATCCCGCCCCGCTGTGCGCCGTGGGCTTCAGCAGCCCGATCCTGTCGTACCAGTGGAGTGCGCGCGCGCTGACCCCGGTCAGTTCTGAAACTTCTTTAACTGTTTTCATTTTCTCGCCTCCCGCGTTTGATAGCTCCACTATAATCCATGACGCTGCGTCAGGGTCAACCCTTTTTCAGCCGTTTCCTGTCCGGCTCACTGCCGGCCGTTTCCGGCGTTTCGCAGCCACGCCTCATAGGCCTGCGACTGGTCGGCCTCCCGCCCCATTTCGTTGTGGCGCTCCAGGTCGATGCTGTCGGGAAAAGCCGCCGCAAAGTCCCGCAAAACCGCCTCGTCCCGGCTGATCACCAGCGCGCAGGCGTTGTCCCAGGCCGTCAGCTCCAGCGCGGCCAGGGGATGCTGGACAGACACCGGATTTTTCCAGAATCCAGGGTTTCCGTCCGCGTAGGGCAGCTCATATTCCAGGACCTGATCCAGCGTGACCCCCTGATCAAAGCCCGAAAACACGCCCCAGCTCCACGGAAAGTCCATCTGCTCTGCAAGTCGCGTCAACTCTTCTCCCGTCAGCCAGGCATACCGCTCCCTGAGGTTTAAGCTGTTGACGCGGCTGCGCTCCTTCAGCGGGAAGCCGCCCTCAAAGTCCGTAATCAGCCAGTTGTACCGCTTCTGAGCCTGGCGGATGGCGGCAAACAGGGGAGACAGGAAGGTGTAGCTGCGCCCGCCTCCCGTGAGAATCCTTCCATACATTTCCAATTCCTCCTTTGCAGGTCTGAGAGCATCATCCTGTTTTGCCTGTATTCTACCACGAACCGGCTGTCCGCTCCACAAAAACCGGGCAGGATTGCAAATCATTCGCAATCCTGCCCGGCCCAATTTTTCATGACCGCGCCGCGGATACCCGCGGACGGCTACAGCATCTCTATAAACGCCGCGATCCTTGTCTCGATCTGACCGCAGTCCGCGGTGGAGTAATCGGTCTCCAGCTTCATATAGGGAACCCCCAGCTCTTCCACCATGCGCCCCATCTGATGGGACTCCACATTGAACGTGTGGCACGCCTGGAGCACCACCTCGATAACGCCGTCCACCCGGTATTTTTCAATCATGGCCCTGGTGTTGTCCAGACGGCCGGCGTTTGCCGTCATCACCGAGCAGTTGATGGCAAGGTAACGGTCCGAGATGGCCCGCAGGATATCCTCCGCCTCCTCGTCCACCATAATCATGTTCGTCCGCTCGCCGCTGCAATCGTCCAGACAGACGATCACCCCGCCGTTGTTCTCCACCACGGCGCCCACCTTCTGGATCACGCCGCCCGTGGGACAGCCGGTGATGAGAATCCGCCTGGCCGAGGCCGGAACAGGCCGCTCTCCGGCCTCGTAAGCCGCCTTTGCCGCCGCGACCCTGGAGTTCACATTCTCTATCTGCTGGCTGACGTCGAATGTGAAGGTGCCCTGCTGGAGCGCGATCATCATCTCCGTCCCCCTCATGGCCGGAGGGTCGCTCTCCTGCAAGCGGTACATCTCCAGATGGGCCCGGCGCAGCCTGTTTCTGGTGCGGGCCGCGTTCCGCAGGTTCTCATCCGTAATCACCACACCGAACTTCTCCTCCAGCTTCCGCCGAAACAGCTTCAACTCCTCATACCAGATGTCCCTGGCGTACTCCCGCTCCTGGCTCTGGGGCAGGTGAAGGACATAGGTCTCCTTGATCTCATTTAACAGCTCGTACATCTTTTTCTTTCCGTCGCAGGTGGTCTCACCGATGATGATGTCGGAAAAATAAGTATAAGGGCATTTGTCGGAATAGGCAAACCCGTAGGTGCTCTTGATCAGCGGGCACAGGTTCTTCGGCAGCACCTTTTCCGCGTCCGGGATGGTCTCGTTGCTGGTCCCGCAAAGCCCCACCGTGGCCACCCCCGCCGCGTCCAAAAGCTCCTGGGGCGTGTAGGAGCAGAGACAGCCGGCCAGCTTTCCGCCCCTGTCCTTAAACTCCTTGGCCCTCATAAATCCCTGTTTCCTCGCATCCACAAATTCGTCAAATGTCTTTGGCAGCTCGTTACATCCCATAATGATCATCCTTTCTGTTCTCCCGCCAGAACCGCAGCCCCCACCGCCCCCGCGTACCTGGCCATGGGCGTGCTGGTCACCGGCTTTTTAAGCGACAGGCTCAGGCGCTCTATGAGATACGCGTCCTCGCAAAGCCCGCCTGTGAGAAAATAGTTGTCCCCCGGAATCTGTGCGATCAGCTGGGTCACCTTTGTCACCACGGATTCAATGACCCCGAAGGCGATGTCCTGCCTGGGCGTCCCCCTGCCGATCAGGCTGATCACCTCCGACTCCGCAAACACAGTGCACATGGAGCTGATGGCAATGTGCTCCCCCACGGACGCTAAGTCCGACAGCTCCCTCTGGGTCAGACCCAGACGGTTGGTCATCACCTCGAGAAATTTGCCCGTGCCGGCCGAACATTTGTCGTTCATGATGAATTTCATCACCCGGCCGTTTTTCAGGGCAATCCCCTTGGTGTCCTGCCCGCCTATGTCGATCACCACCCCGTCGCCGCCGAACAGCACATGGGCGCCCTTTCCGTGGCAGGTGATCTCCGTCACCGTCTGGTCGGCATAGGGCACGGACACCCTGCCGTAGCCTGTGGCCACATACCGGGCGTTTTCCGCTGTGATCCCCTCCCCGGCCAGCAGCCTGTAAATCTGATCCGCCGTCTCCCTGCTGGAAAATCCGGTGGCCAGCAAGACTTTTTTTAGAATGGTCCCGCCCTCCATGACCACGGCCTTCGCCGCGCTGGAACCAATGTCGATTCCCACCTGATACATGCAATCCCCCGTCTCTGCTTCTCATTTGGCTCACTCCGCAGCCGCCTTCGGCCCGTTTACCGCCTACTCCAGATTGTACCATAGCCCTGGGACTGTCTGCCAATCATTTATCGGTGTTTTTACCGTGTATTTATAGATAAAATCTATAAAATATGATATACTGTGCCCATCTTAAAGGAAAAAGGACGGTGCGTGAAAAATGGAATTCAAACAGTTGGAAGCCTTTGTGGCCGTGGTTGACTACAACAGTTTTACCGAGGCGGCCCGCCGCCTCTACCTGACCCAGCCCACGGTCAGCGCCCACGTGAGCGCGCTGGAGAAGGAGCTGCACTCCCGGCTGATCATCCGCACCACCCGCCATTTCACAGTCACCCAGCGTGGGATGCAGCTCTACGACTGCGCCGTGCACATGCTGAACATGCGCAATCATCTGGTGGAGGAGTTCACCGGGAACCTGCAAAAGGTGATCGATCTGAGCGCCTCCACCATCCCGTCCTCCTACATGCTCCCGGAACTGCTCAGCGCCTTTTCCAGGTCGGAGCCCAATATCCATTTCCACGTCTGGCAGTCCGACAGCGCCCAGGCGGTCCGGAAGGTTCTGGACGGGGCTGTGGACCTGGGCCTGGTGGGCCAGAAAACCGACAGCCCGTCCTGTGAATTCATCCCCTTCTGCCAGGATTCCCTGGTGATCGCCGCGCCGGTCAGCGACCGCTATCTGAGCCTGAGAGAACGCGGCGCCTGCTTCGACGACTTCCGGGACGAGCCTTTTATTATGCGGGAAAGCGGCTCCGGCACCAAAAAGGAGATGGACCTGTTTCTGGAAAAGCACAATTCAAGCGTAGCCGAGCTGAATGTGGTGGCCTGCATGAACGACCTGGAGTCCATCAAAAAATCCATCGTCTCCGGGCTGGGCGTCTCCATCGTCTCCGCCTGTTCGGTGAAGGATCTGGAAAAGACAAGGCAGATTCTCCTGTTTCCCCTGGAAGAATCTGCCCGCAGACGCACGTTTTATATTGTGTACAGCCGGCACAGGATCCTGAAACCCTATGTCCGCCAATTTTTAAAATTCGTACAGCACTACTACGGCGGGGAGGGCGCGACCTGAGGCTGCGCCCCTGTCCCCGGTCCGCTTGTCATTCTTCCCTTCCCTCCCGCAGCAGCCGCTCCACGATCCCCCGCTGCGCCTTCTCCGTGTAATAGAACACCTCGTATTCATTTCCCTTTTCGCTGACCCGCTTCTCCGCCTCGATGCCAAATTCCCGGCCCGCCCCGGTCAAACGCCTGCGGGGCATACCGTTGGCAAAGCGCTCCTCGTAAAGCCCTTCTTCCACCAGCCTCTGCTCCACAAACTTGATGGTCAGCCGCTTCACGGTCTCCTGGTCCCGCAGTTCGTTCAGCTCGCCCACAAAATCGCTGAGCGTGGCGCGGGGTGAGTACCGGATTGCGGCCGCCATCTGGTCCGTCAGGACGAAATCAGACTTTGTCCGCCTGGACGTGCGCTTTCCGGCCGGAGCAGCCATGGCGGAAGCCGTCTCGGAAGCAGCCGTCTCGGGAGCAGCCGTCCCAGTTGAAGCAGATACAAGGGGCGGCGTCCCCGGGTTCCCCTGACCCTGTACCGTCCCGGCCGGCCGCTCCCGGTCCGCGCTGTCCCAGGCCGCCAGGGCCGTCTCCAAATCCCAATCGTCAAATTCCCCGCTGTCGCCGGAGTAATAGAAATCGTCCGGCTCGTCATACGGGCCGCCGCCCCAGCTTCCGCCCTGCGGCTCCGATGTATAGGCTTCCGCGGCTTCCGGCTCCGGCTGCTTTTCCGCTTGCATTTTGGACTGCGGCGTTTTCCCGGACTCGGCTGTTTTCACGGCGGCTGCCGGTTTCCCAATCCCGGCTGTTTTCACGGACGCTGCTGTTTTTCCGTCCACTGCCGTTTTCGCGGACGTCGCCATTTTGCCTGTTTCCGCCCTTTCCCCGGACTCGGCCGTCTCCCCGGCCTCCGCCATTCTCCCGGCCTCCGCCTTCACGCACTCCAGAAAACGCTCGCCGTACTTGTCGTACTTGAAGGCGCCCACCCCGGATACCTCCAGCATCTCCGCCTTTGTCCCAGGCTTCAGGATACACATATGAGCCAGCGTCTTGTCGGAGAACACGATGTAGGGCGGCACCTTCTCCTCCCGGGCGATCTCCGCCCGCAGGGACCGCAGCTTTCCAAACAAGGTCTCCTCGGCCTCGGTGAGCTGCGCTCCGGCCACAGAGCCTCTGCGCCCCTTTTCCTTCTTCACCTTGGCCGGGTGGTCCTGCTCCCTGGCCATCTTCATCAGAACGGCCTCCCCGTCCCGCAGCACCCCGGCTGATTTCTCCGTCAGCTTCACGATGGCGTACTCGTCGTTGGTGGAGGACAGATAGCCGTTGAGCAGCAGGTAATTTGCCACCTGGCGCAGCTTGTGGGCGGGCACCTTGGCCAGCTCCCCGTAGTAGGGGTTCTCATTCATCCGGTAGTTGCGTATCTTGGCCGTGTTCGCCCCGTGGACCGTATCCATGATCACGTTCACACCGTAGCGCTGGCGGCTGCTCTCCACGCAGCCGATCAGCGCCCGGGCGGTCTCCGTCACATCCACCTCCTCAAACTGACTCAGGCAGTTGGAACAGTTGCCGCAGTAATTGCCGCCGTACTCCCCAAAATACCGCAGGATGTAGTCCCGCAGGCACTCGTTGGTGAAGCAGTAGAAGGTCATCTTCTTAAGCCGCTCCCGGTCCCGCTCCATCACGATCTGCTTTGTCACCGGATCCAGCTCCTGGTTGTCCTGGTTGTACTCAATAAAGGTCTGGTTGGTCACCACATCCTGGCCGCCGTAGAGCAGGATGCACTCCGCAGGCTCCCCGTCCCGGCCCGCCCTCCCGGCCTCCTGGTAGTAGCTCTCCATGTTTTTCGGCATGTTGTAATGCACCACAAACCGCACGTTGGACTTGTCGATTCCCATGCCGAAGGCGTTGGTGGCCACCATCACCGGGCTGCGGTCGTAGATGAAGTCGTCCTGATTGTTCCGGCGCTCAGCGTCGCCAAGGCCCGCGTGATAGCGGGTGGCAGGAAAGCCGTCCTTGATCAGGCGCATGCACACCTCCTCCACGTTCTTCCGGGTCAGGCAGTAAATGATACCGCTCTCTCCCCTGTGCCGCTCCAGATAATTTAACAGCGTCCCGTACTTGTCCCTGGGGGACATCACCCCGAAATAGAGGTTGGGGCGGTCAAAGCCAGTGGACGCCACCGCCGGGTCCCGCAGCATGAGGATGTCGATGATGTCGTCCCGCACCTCCCTGGTGGCAGTGGCCGTGAAGGCGCTGACCACAGGCCGCACCGGCAGGCGGTCGATGAACTCCACAATCTTTAAATAGCTGGGCCTGAAATCCTGCCCCCACTGTGACACGCAGTGGGCCTCGTCCACCGCCACCATGGCGATTTTGGCGTGGAGGGCAAAGTCCAGAAACGCGTCCGTGCTCAGGCGCTCAGGCGCCACGTAGATAATGGGGTAGCGCCCCGCCCTGGCGTAGTCCAGAGCCTTAAAATACTGGGCCTGGCTCAGCGAGCTGTTCAGATAGGCGGCGTGGATGCCGGCCTGGTTCAGCGCGCCCACCTGATCCTTCATCAGGGAGATCAACGGCGAGATCACCAGCGTGATCCCGTCCATCATCAGGGCCGGCACCTGGTAGCAGATCGATTTTCCCGCCCCCGTGGGCATAACCCCCAGCGTATCCCGCCCGGCTAAAATACTGTCGATCAGCATCTCCTGGCCCTGGCGAAACGCATCGTAACCAAAATATTGCTTTAATACCTCATATTTGTCCATCTGTAAATTACGCACTCCTTCCCGTGTCTCTCCCAGCTCCGGCCCTATTCTGCCTCCATATCGCTCCCGTGGGCGCCTGAAACGTATCCCCGCCGGGCGGTCCGTTAAAGCCGCTCCCTCCGCCGCTTACCCCTTGGCGCACAGCCCGCCCTTCCGCCTCCATGGGGCAAATCCCGCACGGATGACCGCGCATCTGCCAAGCCACAATTTCCAAACATATCCTGGGGGTTTTAAAAGATTTCCTGAACATGACGCCTCACCGGCCGGAATTGCCCGCCGGAACGGCGGACCAGAAATAATATGCTCCAGTATACCAAAACTTTTCCGAAAAGGCAAGCGCCTCCTGCCGCTGCCGGCGGCGTCCCCGCAAAAACGTCCGCCGATGCCCCGGACGGCATCGGCGGACGTTCATACATCTCGGTCCGTAAAAAATAAATCTGCCCGCGCAGGCCCCGCAGGGCCCGCGGCTCACGCGCCGCTCAGATACCTGCTGATCTCCCGCGACAAGCTTTCGTAGTCCAGTGGCTTGGCCATATGCCCGTTCATTCCGGCCTCCCGCGCGCTCTGGATGTCCTTCACAAACGCGTCCGCCGTCATTGCGATGATCGGCACGGCTCCCGCGTCCGGACGGTCTAACGCCCTGATAGCCCGGGCGGCCTCGTATCCGTTCATAAACGGCATCTGAATGTCCATCAGGATCATGTCGTAGTAGAAAAACGCGCTGTCCCGAAACCGCTCAAGGGCCTCCCTGCCGTTGCCCGCGATCTCCAGTCTGGCGCCCATGGCGCCCAGCAGCTCCAGCGCAATCTCGCAGTTCAGCTCATTGTCCTCTGCCAAAAGGAAGGTCTTTCCGCTGAAATCGTGATACTCCGCCTGGCGCTCCGGCTGTACCTCCCCCCGGACGCACTCCAGAATACAGTTTCGCAGCGTCGAGACAAAGAACGGCTTCTCGACAACTCCGTCCGCCCGGACTTCCAGTCCCGTTCTGTCCCCGTCCGCCTCCAGAGAGGACAATATCAGCCGCGTTTCCCCCTTGCTTTCCTCCAGAATCCGCCTTGCCGGCTCCTGTTTCCGGGTCTGAAGCAGCTCCAAATCCAGGATGGCAATCCCAAAGCCCCTGCCCTCCCCGGCGCGCTCCCTGATTCTGTGGGCCGCGGACGCCAGGCTGTCCGCGCCCTCCGCCTCCACGCCCAGGGCGGCCAGAGCCTGACAGCCCTGGCTCAAAACCACGGGGTCGTGATCCGCCAGCAAAACCCTCACCTCCGGCAGGGCAGGGCCCTCCTTTGCCGGCGCAGGCTCCATGGGCAGCGCAACCCGGAAGGTGGTGCCCGCTCCCGGTTCACTCTCCACCGTGATGGAGCCCTCCATCATATCCACCAGCCGCTTTGTGATGCACATGCCCAGGCCGCTGCCCTCGATCCTGTCGGTCCTGCTGTCCTGCTCGCGGGTAAAGGCCTCAAATATGTGCTCCATATACTCCCGGCTCATGCCCGCTCCGGTGTCGGACACGGTAAACCTAAGCGTTGGCTTTTCCCCCTCGGGCGCAGGCAGCAGCTCCACCTCAAACACGATCCGCCCCCCGGGCGGCGTGAATTTACAGGCATTTGACAGAAGATTCAACAGAATCTGGCGCAAACGGAGATCGTCGCTGAAAAACTGTTCCTGGGCCAGACCGGCCACATGGACGTCGAAAATCTGGCCCCGCTCGTGGATTCCGGCCAGCGTGATCAAAATCACCTCCCGCAGCACCTCGGGCAGGAAAATGGACTCGGTGTTGATGCGGAAATTCCCGTTTTCAATCTGCGACATATCCAGCACGTCGTTGATCAGGCCCAGCAGGTGGTGGCTGGACAGACGGATTTTCTTCAGGCAGTCCTTCACCCTTCCCATGTCGTTTAAGTGGCTGTCCGCGATCTCCGTCATGCCGGCTATGACGTTCATAGGCGTGCGGATGTCGTGGCTCATGCGGGAGAGGAAATCCGATTTTGCCATATTGGCCTGCTCGGCCTCCTTTAACGCGGCGTTGAGCATCTCGGTGCGCTCCTCCAGCTTGCTCTGCAGCTCCCGCAGCCTTGTGACATCCGTGATATCGATAAACACCGTCATATAGACCGGGTCCTCGGCAATGGAGTCCACGCACGTGCAGTGAATCTGAAACCACCGGTCACGCCCGTATTTGTCCCCCATGCGTATGGTTCCCTCAAAGGGCCGCCCTTTGCGGAAATTTGCATGGTTGGCCCGAATCTGCGCCCGGCTTTCCGGCCGCAGGGTGGAGTAGGGGTCGAAGCGCTCCAGATGATCCAGGTCCACGTCGAAAATTTCCTTAATCCGCTCGCTGGCCTCCAGCACCACCATGGTATCCGGCAGAATCCGGTGCTTGACGATAAATCCCGGTATGTTGTCGTAGGCGATGGTCTTTTCCGGCTGAATCTGGATCATATCCGTGACGCTGACCATGGTGGTGTAGGCCACCTGGGTTCCATCCTGGTATGTGTCCGTAAAGAACCCCACCATCTTGACCCAGCAGGTCGAGCCGTCCGGAATCCGCAGGGGCAGAAACACCTCATAGCTCTTTTTGCCGTCCGCAAACATCTGCCTGATCCGGCTGTGGATGGCGTCCCAGCTCTCCTGATTGTCGCGGAAATACTCGTCGCAGTGGTTGTGGAACAGCGCCTCGTACTCCTGCTTTGAGTAGCCGATCATCTGGTAGTAGAAATCATTTGCCCATATCACGGTAAAATGTTCGTCCACCAGATGGCGGCTGACGCTGACCTTCATAGCCCGCATCAGCATCTCCTGCTCGTTCTTCATGCGCACCAATTCCGTCACGTCCGTCATAACCGTGTAGGAGGTGCGGAAGCCGCCGATGTACTCGTCCGTGAAATAGCTGAACAGCTTCACCCAGTAGCTGGAACCGTCCTCATATTTCATGGGAACGATGATCTCATACTGGTCTCCCCCCTCCTCCAGCACCTCCATAACCTTTGACGCGATCAGCTCCCAGCCCTCGGGGTTGTTCCTGTAATATTCGTCGGCGTGGTTGTGAAACAGCGCCTCGTACCGCTCCTTGGGATAGCCGATCAGCTTATAATAGTACTCGTTGGCCCAGACGCAGGTGAAATGCTCATCGATCAGATGCTTGCTGACGCTGACGTTTAAAGCCCCCATGAGCATCTCCTGCTCCCTGCTCATCTTTTTATAGACCCGCTGCGTGTACTCCTTCTCCAGCCGTTCCCTGACCATCTCCGTCACATCGGTCATGGCGGTGTAGGCCACGCGGTGCCCGCCGATATACTCGTCGGTAAACACCGACTGCATTTTCACCCAGAAGCTTTTCCCGTCCGGGTCAATCATGGGAAGGAACACAGTATAGCCCTGCTCTCCCTGTTCCAAAGCCGAGGCCACCTTATCCGTCAACAGCTTCCAGCCCTCGGCGTTATTGTAGAAATATTCGTCGCAGTGGTTGTGAAAGCGCGCCTCATACACCGGCTTCGGGTAGCGGATCAGCTCATAATAATAGTCGTTGGCCCAGATACAGGTAAAATGATCGTCCAGAAGATGTCTGCTGACGCTGGCTCCCAGAACGCTCATCAGCATACTGTACTCATTATTCAGTTGGTCATAGCTCAGATTGATCTCCATGTCATTCACCCTTAGCCCCCGCAATGATTTCCGCCAGCGTCTGATAGAGCAGCTCCGGGTCAATGGGCTTGGCCAGATGCCCGTTCATCCCGGCCTCCGACGCCCGCACCACGTCCTCGTGGAAGGCGTCCGCGGTCATGGCGATGATGGGGATGGTCCGCGCCCGCGGGTGGCCGGAACGCCGGATGGCCTCCGTGGCCTGATATCCGTCCATCACCGGCATCTGCACGTCCATCAGGATTAAATCGTAGGTATCCCCGTTCGCCAGGAATTTTTCCACCGCTTCCCGGCCGTCCCTGGCGTAATCCGCGGTTACCTCCGTCATTTTCAGCAGCTCCACCGCGATCTCCCGGTTGATGTCGTTGTCCTCCACCAGCAGGACGTGGCGTCCGGACAGCTCCGGCCTGCGAAGGCCGCCGTCCGGGACCGAGCGCAGAACCGACTTTTCAATGCCGGTCACTGAGAGCAGCGCGTTATAGAGCGTGGAGGCGAAAATGGGCTTGGCCAGAAACGCGTTGGCTCCGGCCGCCCGGGCTTCCTTCTCAATTGCGCCCCAGTCGTAGGCGGTGATGATGATAATCAGCGTGTCCGCCCCCACGATCTCCCTCATGCGGCGCGTGGCTTCGATGCCGTCGATATCCGGCATCCGCCAGTCGACCAGGCAGACGTCGTAATCCTCCCCGGTCCGGTGGGCCGCCCGCACCTTCTCTACGCACTCCCGGCCGGTCTGCACCCAGTCGGAATTGATCCCCAGATTTTGCAGCAGAAGTGAGGCGTGGATACAGCTGTCCCGGTCGTCGTCCGCCACCAGCACCTTCAGCGCCTGGATGACCGAGGGCTTCTGCTCCAGCCGGCTGTTTTCATGCTCCGGCAGGTCGAAATCCAGCTCGATATTAAATACCGTCCCCTGTCCCGGTATGCTTTTGACGGAAATCGTGCCCCCCATCAATGTGACCAGGTTCTTGGTGATGGGCATCCCCAGCCCGGTGCCCCCGCTGTTTTGCCCGGCTGCCGTGTTCTCCTGCTCAAAGGGGTCGAATATGTGGCCCAGAAACGCCTCGCTCATGCCGATGCCGGTGTCGCTGACCGAAAAGCTCAGCCGCACCCTGCCGGCCCTGCGCCACATCTGGCGGATTTCCAGCCGGATGGCGCCGCCCTCGGGCGTAAATTTCAGGGCGTTGGACAGCAGATTGATCAGAATCTGATTCAGCCGCAGCCCGTCGCCGATGAGCGCCGTGTCGGTGATGTCCACCAGGGGCACGGTAAATGTCAGACCCTTGGCCGCCGCCTGGGGATATACCATGGAGGTGACGGATTCCACGGTTGTTTCCAGGTTAAATGCCTCGTGGGCGATCTTCATTTTTCCAGCGTCGATTTTGGACATGTCCAGCACGTCGTTGATCAGCGTCATCAGATGCTTGGACGAGTAGCCGATCTTCTCCAGGCAGTCCTCCACCCGTTTGCGGTCCTCTATGTAGGCGGCCGCGATGGTCGTCATGCCGATAATGGCGTTCATGGGCGTGCGAATCTCATGGGACATCCGGGAGAGGAAATCCGACTTTGCCCGGTTGGCGTGCTCCGCCACGGACAGGGCGTCCTTTAAGGCCTCCGTCTGCGCGGTCAGCTTGCGTTGCATCTCCCGAAGCTCGGTCACATCGGTGATATCGATAAAAATCACCAGATACACCGGCCGCCCCTCCTGCCAGTCGATACACGTGGCGTTGACCTGGAGCCACAGCTCCTGTCCGTCCCTGCTGTTTACATGCATGGTAAAATGGAGCTGCTCTCCGGCCAGCATCTTGGGCTTCTGCGCCTCAATCGTCTCCATATTGTCCCGAATATTTTGATGGTAGAGCTCATTTCCGCCGTGGTCGCCTGCATCGCCGAAGCATTCCAGAAAACGGTCGTTGGCCGACAACAGGGTCAGGCCCAGCTCGCCGGCCGCATTGTCCACCCTGTACTTGGCCACGAAGCCGGGCAGACTCTCATAGGTGACCGACTGCTCCATCCGCATCTTCACCAGATCGTCCACATTGGTCAGGGTGGAGTAGGCCACCTGGTAGCCGTCGATATACTCCTCGGCAAACTGGGTGGAAAATTGCACCCAGACGTAGTCCCCGTTTTTCCGGCGGATGCGCGAGAGCAGCTTATATCCGTCCCTGCCGGCCTTCAGCGCCTCCAGGACGGTTTCCGAGAGCTTCCTCCACTCCTCGGGATCTTCCCGGTAATACAGGTCCGGCCGGTTGTGAAACGTCCGCTCGTACTCGTCCTTGGGCCAGCCGATCAGCTCATAGTAGAATTCATTGGCCCAGATCAGAGTGAAATGTTCGTCCAGCAGATGCTTGCTGACGCTGACGCCCAGCAGGCGCATCAATGTGTTGTACTCATATTCGGCGGGCGTTACGCAGGTAGTATCCGCCTCCAGTTGACCGTCTTGCTTCTGTTCCGTCATCATTCTCACTCTCTCCTATTGTCCGGCGCCATCACAGTTTTTATCATATTTCCGGGAAGCCCCCTGCGGCACGCAAACCATACCCCGCCGTCTCCGGCAGTCTTGTTCATGTTGTACTGTTTAAATTCTAATTATAAAGCATAACGCAAAAAAACTCAATCGCTTATAGAAAATCAGGCCCTAAAATGTTAAACTATAGAAATAGACTATATTGCACGGAGGAGAAGCAAAATTGCAGAGTGAACAGCAATACTCAAATCTCGTCTACGAGTTTTTTCTGGCGCGGATTCAATTCCGCTACTATCAATACGGAGACTATCTCCCCTCCATCGAAACGCTCTGCCGGGAGCTCAGCGTTTCCGCCCAGACGGTAAAAATAGCCTTAAAGCGCCTGCGCGCAGAGGGCTATATCGACATGCACAACGGCAGGTCCACAAAGATTATTTTCCGCCAGGATCCCACACAGGCGGAACAGGAAAGGCTCCGCTATTTTTCCCGCCGGGTCAGAGGTTTCCAGGACCTCTACCAATGCGCAACGTTCATATACATACCCTTGCTGACGGAGGGCTTCCGCCGGGCCGGACAGAGGGATCTGGCATACCTTGCCGGGCTTGTCCGGGGATCCGGCACGGAGGATGTGCTCCATTTCTTTTGTTACATCCTGCAGCTGATCGATAACCCGCTGGCTATGAATCTGTACTGGGAGACTTCCATTTACTGGGGATTACTTTTCCTGAGACGCGAGAAGGGTACGGTGCTCTGCGATGTGGACCTGATGCACGATGACATGAAGCGCTGCCTCTCCCTCGCCGAGGCAAAGGAGTGGACCCGGCTCTATGAACAGCTGATTATTTTCCAGAAAAACTCCGTGGGAAAGGCCCTGGACGCTCTGGAAGAGGCCATACCTCCCGCGCCGGATGAAGAGCAGGTGCCCTTTGTCTGGCGGATTTACCGCGACCGCCCTCAGGTCTGCTACAGCCTGGCGGCCTGCCTGCTGCACGATATCTACCTGGGCAGCTATCAGGAGACGTCATTTCTTCCGTCCTATGAGAAAATGGCCGAGCTATACGATGTTTCGGTCAGCACCGTGCGCCGCACCGTCAAAGTGCTCAACCAGCTTGGCGCCGCCCGGTCCATCAACGGCACGGGAACCAGGATTTTTGGAATCGGCGAGCCCTGCGAGTCCCCGGACTTCTCCAGCCCCGCCGTCCGGCGCAACCTCTCCTTCTTTGTCCAGTCTTACGAGCTGCTGTTCTACTCCTGCGAGATGGTGATGCGCGACACTCTGTCCTCTGTCACCTGTGAGCAGCAGGACCAGCTTCTGAGACAGCTGGAGGAGGACTTGGCCGCCGGGCGCTGCGAACTGTCCCTTTGGCAATGCCTGCTGTTCATCACCAGGCACAGCCGGCTCAAAGGGATACGGGAAATCTACGGGCGCATCTACAGCCTGTTTCTCTGGGGTTATCCCCTGAAGGCTTCCCGCCAGAGCAGCCCCAGGTCGGATCAGGCGATCCTCCGGTTTTCCCGCTCAATGATCCGCAGCCTGAAGAAGAACGACATCGAAGGCTGTGTCAAGGCGATCAAAGCCCTGGTCACCCGGCAATTTCCGCCCGTCGAACCGTACCTGCTCAGCCATGGCCTAAAGCCCGAGGAGCTGCGCTTAAGTCCCTCGATCAGGCTTCTGATCACTGAGGATATTTGAGCCGCAGTCCGGCGTATTGCCTTGCAATTCAGGTTTTATCTTGATATAATTAAGAAGATTTAATGTTTTTTGTGTAATTCGATTTCATACGAAAGACAGCCCTGGCTGTGAGAGGCAAATTATCATGAAACGTTTTTTCAAAGGCGGGCTGATCACCCTCTTTCTGTTGCTCTTTTTGTTCAGCGGGGTCACGATTCACACGCTGCTCCAGTCCCAGACAAACGGGCGTCTCATCAACTATGTGGGCATCGTCCGCGGCGCAACTCAGCGGCTGGTGAAGCTGGAGCTGGCCGGCGAGCCCAACGATACATTAGTCGAGTATCTGGACAGCATCCTAAAGGAATTGCAGGGCGGGCCGGCGGTGTATGACCTGCCATGCCCGGATGACCCGGACTACCAGGCCGAGCTGGCAAAATTGGGGCAGATGTGGGAGCAAATCAAGGCGGAGATCAGCAATTACCGCCTTGGGACCGGCGACAGCGACGCCCTGATTGCGCTCAGCGAGGACTATTTCGAACAGGCCAACCGCACGGTCTTTTCCGCCGATGCCTATTCGGCGCGTCAGATGCGGTTTCTTTTGACCATCTGCCTGAGTATGGTGGGAATCATGTCCCTCACCTGGGCTTTTATTTTCTGGGCAAACTCCAAAAATCTATTGAAGCTTGAGATACAAAACGAGAAGCTGAGTGACATGACACGCCGCGATGCGCTCACAGGGGCCTACCTGCTCAATTATTTTAAGGAAGAGGCACAGCTGCTGCTGGACACCTGTGGGGAGAAATTCGCAGTTGTCTATACAGATTTTTCAGATTTTAAATATGTAAACGATATTTTCGGCTATAGCTACGGCGATGAGCTCCTGGCCAGGTATGGGGAAATTTTGTGCAATGGCCTGCGGGAGCATGAGGTCTGCGGCCGCGTGTCCGCGGACAACTTCGTGCTGCTGCTGCACTACGAGGACCGCAAAGAGATCGCGGCCCGCCAGATAGAGGCGGATCAGGAAATTCTCCGGTTTATGCACAGCTCCAACCACAGCCAGCTGCTTCCCACCTGCTGCGGCATCTGCTGTGTGGAGGACGTGATTGAAACCCTGAAAATCGACGGCCTGCTGGACCGGGCCAACTTTGCGCGCAAAACCGTCAAGACCGGGACCAACTCCAACTATGTGTATTACGATGAGAGCATCCGCAGCCATCTCTGGGAGGAGAAGGACATTGAACGCCGGATGCTCACCGCTCTGGAAAACCGGGAATTTACCGTCTACTACCAGCCCAAGGTGGATCTGCACACCGGCAAAATCGGCTGCGCCGAGGCCCTGGTCCGCTGGCGCACCCAGGGCGGCACCATCATTCCGCCGGACCGGTTCATCCCTGTCTTTGAGCGCAAATTCATGATCGACCGCCTGGACCAGTATGTGTTTGAGGACGTGTGCCGGTGGCTGCGGGGTATGCTGGACGCGGGCAAGCGGGTACCGCCGGTGTCCGTCAACGTCTCCCGGCTCCAGTTTAACGACCTGAATTTCGTGGACCGCTATGTGGCAATCCGGGACCGGTACGCCATCCCGGCTGAGCTTCTGGAGATCGAGTTCACGGAATCCATCGCCTTTGACAACTCCGCCCTGCTGCTGCGCACGGTCAGCCAGCTGAAGGAGGCTGGCTTCACCTGCTCCATCGACGACTTCGGGAAAGGCTACTCCTCCCTGGGCCTGCTGAAAAACCTGCCCATCGACATTTTAAAGATCGACAGCTTTTTCTTCGTGGATGGCCCGGACCACAACCGGGACATGGCCCTGGTGGAGAGCATCATAGAGCTGGTAAAGAAGTTCAATATGCGTACTGTGGCCGAGGGCATCGAGTCCATGGAGCAGGTGGAGTACTTAACGCGCATCGGCTGCGATTACATTCAGGGCTACGTATTCTACCGCCCCATGCCCAGCCGGGAATACGAGGCGCTGCTGGCGGATGGAAAGTAAATTTCTGGCAAATTTTGAGGGCCGGCGGGCTTTAGCCCACCAGCCCTCCTGTGTTTTCAGCCCCAATCCACGCCTGAACCCTGCTCATGGCCGCCCGCGCTTCCCGGTAGCGGCGCTCGTGGGCTTTCAGCGCCTCCTCGGGGCGATCATGGATTTGGCTGTGCGCAAGTTTCAGGCACTACAATCTTCAGCCCCACTCCCACCTCCTCCACATCCATGTGCTTCATCATCTCCGCCTTTGCCTTCAGGGAAACGCAGTGGCAGGGATACATTTTCCGGGCGTCAAGGCCGCTCAGGCAGTCGATGGTACGCTCCAGGCGGGCGTCCGTCCGGAACAGGTGGAAGCCGCCGATGATCCCGGCGATCCGGTCCGTGCCGAACACCTTCTTCGCGTGCCCGACAATGTTGCAGATCCCGCTGTGGGAACAGCCTGTGACAATGAATATCCCCTCCCCGGTGCGGCACGCCATGGCCGTGTCGTCCAACAAAAGGTCGTCCTCCCGGCGGCCGTCCACGTCCATCTCCCCCAGCTTCCGCCGCTGCTCAAAGTCGTTGGTCTCCGGGATTTGGCCGAGAAAACAACAGTTTTTTGTGATCCAGTACGGCTCGGCGGTCAGTGTGCAGGAAAATCGCTTCAGAATCTGCGCTGTGTCAAAGGGCGCGCCAATGTATCCCTCGTGCGCCCACTTGGGCGCAAAGCAGAGCGGGTGGGCGATCAGACCGGCCCCGGACAGATCAAAGCGCTCTGCCAGATATTTAAGCCCCCCGGTGTGGTCGTTGTGCCCGTGGGACAGCACGATGTGGGTGACTGCCCCCAGGTCGATGCCCATGGCCTCTGCGTTTTTGATGAAAACATCCGAATATCCCGTGTCGAACAGAATCTTTGCGGAATCAATCTCAACGTAGTAGCTGGCCCCCGGCTCCCCCAGATAGTAACGGTCAATGTATGTGTTATTGTCGGTTAAAACCTGCAATTTCATGATCTCTTCTCCTCTTTAACATATTGCCTCATCAGTTCGGCGTTCCCGCTGCGCTCTGTCAATTATAGCACGCCGCTATTTCATGCGCAAATATTTAAGACGGGAGGCGCCTGAGCGGCCAGGCGCGCCAGGTTGGTTTTGATTCCAGCGCACAAAAAAGCCAGGCGTTTGAACACCTGGCGAAACGGCCGCGGCCCACAAGCAAGCGCTGCTCTCAACACACCTGACCCTCATTCTTTGTCTCCGCCGCCAAACCGGCCAGGCCGCAGGCTGCGACGCCCTCGCGCCCGCACAGAAACAGATACCCCGCAGCCGCCAGGGGCAGAAAGCAAATCCAGGCGCTCTTCACACCCGCCAGGCTGCAGCAGGGCCAGGCGGCAGCCACGCCCAGATGAAACGAGATCAGGGTAGCGCCGTAAAATTTCATTTTTTCCTGCATATTCTCCTTCTGACCGCACAGAAAGGATGTGGCTGCGGTGGCGAACTGACGCAGGTTGTTGGTGGAAAATGTGGTGGCGCAGACATATCCCTGATATCCGGGGAAGGCGCACCACTGAAAGGCCATGGCGAAAAACAGCGGGTAAAGGGCCAGCATATTGTCCATCCCGGCGGGCAGGAATCCCAGGATCAGCACGGCCGCCCCATCCACCGCCAGGCTTGCGCACTGCAGATTCCATTTGGTATAGCGCGGGATCAGCACCGTGGCCACAATTCCCGACACGTACAGAACCATAGCCCCCAGCCGGATCGCCAGCCCCCCAAATGTCCCTCCCGCCAGATTCAGCACGGTATGGATCATGTTGGACGTCTGCGCGGACCCCAAAAGGTCGCAGCGGTTTAAAATTGCGTATCCGCTGAGGAAGCCTCCCGTAAGCGCCATAACATAGTGCAGCCGCCGTTTTGCCAAATCTTCGCTCACCTCGTATACCCTCCCGGTTAATCACTTAATTTTTTGCCGGTCATCGGTTGATGACCGGTATCACGTTTCCTTGATTATACTTTGTCACCAACCGTCAGGTTGATGACCAGTATCACGTTTCCTTGATTATACCATAGTGATTTACCGTTTCCAAATACATATCATATATGAAGTACCATACCTTCAAGGTATAATACATTCCCTCCAGATCATTCCCAGTCCA
>JAGZSY010000050.1 GCA_018380885.1 Enterocloster asparagiformis | reverse complement strand
CTGCTTTCTCATAATTAATGCACTCTCCTTTTTCTTTTTGAAATACTTTTTGAAATTCCTAATTGCATTACGAGTTGATTATACTTCCAATAAGGGAAAGTATGAGGAGTTGGCCGGGGGTATAAATTATGAGACGACAAAAAAAAAGATAAAGGCTTGCCGTGTGGGATCACGGTGTTTCTTGCCTTTATCTCTTTTCTTCGCAGGCTCAGCACCTGCGTGGGAATGGTAGGTATATTATAGTTTGTAAAAAAGAAAATGTTGATAGGGGGGTCGGACGGTTTTACCCGTCCGGTATGAGTATGAAAAAGCTTTCTTTGCTTTACATGTATTATAATACCAGTTAATTGTGATAAGAATGTGGACGGTTCATGAAAAAAGGATAAAAATTATTAGGAAATAATTAAAGCCCGGCCGAGATTATAATGGAAATATAAAAATGAGGCGGGCAGCGCCCCAACCAATCGATTCCGGGCCTCACAGGCGGTGGAATCCGAAGGCGGGGAAGAAAGGCTGAAAACGGAGTCGGGCGAAAAGGCGGAAAGCCGCTTCTCCTGGTGGGGACAGATGCCTGTCGCGAGGCGGCTTAACAGGTGATGGGCATGTCTATGCAGGAGAATCCCTGTCTTGCCATTGAGAGGGAGTCACCGGATATTTTCACCCCAAGCAGCCGAAAGAATTCAAAAAAATACTGTGACCATTGAAAAAAACGTGGTAAAATAGGAACGAAAATACTGCGGCTTACCGCGCCCAAAGCCTCCGCCGGGAGGTGTGGAAAAGGCTGCGCCATTGCCGCATTGGGACAAGGATCGGAGGAGGATATTATGGAATTTAAGGTTATCTACACTGCCGGAAGATGCGCCGTGCTGGAAACGGCCGACGGAGGTATTTACACGACAAAGGAAGAATACCAGCTCTTTCTCAACGGTGAACCGGGAGCGCGCATCAAAAAGGTTATCACCCCGATCTGCGGACTTTTGCCCGCAACCGACTATCTGGCCGAGCTGCGGCAGGGGGACAGGACTGTGGCGCAGGTCCGCTTTACCACAAAGCCGGAGTCTGTGACGCTCAATGTAAGGGATTTCGGCGCCGCGGGGGATGGGCAAAAGGACGACACCCTGGCAATCCAGTCCGCCATTATGGCCTGCCCTGACCAGGGCCGCGTGCTGATACCGGCAGGCACCTACTCCTTTGTCTGCCTGTTCCTGAAGGACAACCTGAACCTGGAGCTGGAAAAGGGGGCGGAGCTCTCGGCGGTTACGCAGAGGGAGCGTTTTCCGTACTATCCCGGTTCCATAGTCCGCACGGATGGAGACGGCGACTACTGTCTGGGCACCTGGGAGGGGGACCCTGACAGGATGTTCTGCGGCCTTCTCACCGGCGTTCACGTGAAAAATGTGAACATTTATGGGGAAGGAACCTTGAACGGCAATGCCGGGCACAATAACTGGTGGCACAACTGCAAGGAGATGCGCACGGCCTGGAGACCCAGGGCCATATTCCTCAACGGGTGCGAGAACATTTCACTTGTGGGTATCACGGTGAAAAATTCTCCCAGCTGGACGATACACCCATATTTTTCCAATCATCTTCGGTTTATCGGGCTTAACGTGCTGGCGCCCAAGGATTCACACAATACCGACGGCCTGGACCCGGAGAGCTGCCGCGACGTAGAGCTGGCCGGCATTCACTTTTCCGTGGGGGACGACTGTATTGCAATCAAATCGGGGAAGATATATATGGGCAGAAAATACAAGACGCCCTGTGAACATGTGCTCATACGCCAGTGCTCCATGAACGACGGGCACGGCAGCGTTGTGATCGGCTCGGAGATCGGCGCGGGGGTGAGGGACCTGACCGTGCGGGACTGCAGTTTTAAGGACACGGACCGCGGGCTGCGGATTAAGACCAGGAGGGGAAGAGGCGAGGACAGCGTTGTGGACAAGGTTTCCTTTGAAAATATACGGATGGACGGCGTGCTCACGCCGTTTGTGGTCAACTGCTTTTACTTCTGCGATCCGGACGGCAGGACCGATTATGTTCAAAATAAGGCCGCGCTTCCGGTAGACGAGCGCACGCCTGAGATTCGGGAACTGCGCTTTCAGGACATTCACGCGGAAAACGCCCATTACGCCGCGGTGTGTGCCTATGGGCTGCCGGAGAGAAAAATCAGCCATCTCTTATTTGAGAATGTTTCGGTCTCCTACGCCGCGGACGTGAAGTCGGAAATTCCCGCCATGATGGACGGCTTGCCCCCCATGGCAAAGGCCGGAATCTTTGTGAAAAACGTGGGCAGGCTGACCTTGAAAAACGTCCGCGTTGAGGGCTGTGCCGGCGAGGAGATCGTGGCGGAAAATGTGGATGTGATCGAGAGGGACGCGCGGGAGTCCGCAAAATAAAAATAGATCGATAAACGCCCGAAAGGCTTAGCCTTCCGGGCGTTTCAGACTGTGGGAAAATACGCTGCGCTCAGACAAATACGCACCTCTGCGGCAAAACGTCCGGCGCGGCGTCTGCTCAGCGTTTTTTCATATTTAAAATCTCTATGTAGGCCAGAACCAGCGGAGCCACGCCTTTGGCTTCGTTTTTCACAATGGGCTCCCTCATATAGTAGTCGAAGGTCCCCTCCCGCTGCTCCACGTTTCCCAGGCCGGCCACCAGGCAGATGCCGTCTAGCTGGAGCTCTCCGTTTTCCTCAGACAAATAGCGGCGGCAGATGCCGTAAAAGGCTTTTTCGCCAAAGGCAAAATAAGATTTTGGAAGCAGCCCGATCCGCACGCTTTTCATAATTGCATATGCGAAAATGGCGGAGCCGGAGGTCTCCAGGTAGTTGGGGGTAATACCCCCGCGGTTTACCACCTGATACCACATACCGGTTTCAGGGTCCTGATAAGGCAGCATGGCGTCGATCAGCTCCCGGTAGAAGCCGCTTAATTCCGCTCTGGCGCCGCCCGTCATAATCTCGGCGGTGTCTACAAGCGCCATGGCGTACCAGCCCAGGGCCCTGAGCCAGAAGCTGTCGGACAGGCCGGTAACCTTGTCGCACCAGAACGCGGTGCGGGATTCGTCATAGGCGTGGTAATACAGGCCGTTGCGCAGATCGCGCATGGATTCGCGCACATTGCGGAACTGCTTGAGAATGTCCTCGCAGTTTCTGCCGTCGTGGTACTCTGTCTCATATTGCATATAAAATGGAAGCGCCATGTAAAGTCCGTCCAGCCAAATCTGGTTGGGATAAATCTTCTTGTGCCAGAAATTTCCGCTCTCTGTGCGGGGCTGCTCCATCAGCTGGCTGTAGATGAGGTCGATTGCCCTGCGGTACTTTTCCTTGCCCGTCAGCTTGTACAGGTCAAACAGGGTTTTCCCGGCATTCACATTGTCCAGGTTGTACTCCTCCGGACGGTAGGAAACAATGGAGCCGTCCGCGTTCACAAAGCGGTCGATAAAGCCGTCGGCAAACTCCAGATAGTCGGAATCCTGTGTCATGTGGTAAAGCTCCAGAATTGCCTTGATCATACAGCCGTCAATGTAGTTCCATTTGAGGCCGGTCCCCTCCTCGCGTTTTTCCTTAAACCATGCCGGGCATTCCGGCGTACTGTTTTTAAGTAGTTGGCTGATATACCGGTCTAAAATTTCCATTCTACGTACTCCTTCTTTATTAGTGGTGACAACAATTTAAGATTATGATTAAAAGGAATGAAAAATCAAACGTTTGCATTATCTGTATCATACCATAAGGGCGATCAAAATGGAATTATGCAGATTGCATAAAAATATTCCATGGAACTTGTCATATTAGACGGTTGACAGAGGCTTTATCTGGTGATATTATGAAAATACAGACGAGCTAATGCACATTTATTCTATTGTATATTCAATAATCTCTCAGGAAAATAGAAAATGTGCATTGTTTTATGACAAAAGTTGCAAACCTTTGCAAAATGGCAAGACCGCACTGCGGGGGAAAACAAAAATAAGGAGGAAAAAATTTATGAAAAAATGGAATCAGATCCTATCCATCGCGATGGCGGCCGCAATGGCGGCTGGACTCACCGGCTGCGGGGCAGCCAAGGCGCCGGAGACGACGGCGGCCGCGGAGACGGCCAAAGAGGCCCAGCAGACAGCGGCGGAAACGGCCGGGGAGCCCGCGGCTGCGGAAGGCCTCACGGTCAACACCACGGATCCCATTGAGATCAGCTTCAGCTGGTGGGGCGGCGACTCCAGGCATGAGGCCACTCTGAAGGCGGTGGAAGCGTTCATGGAGAAATATCCGAATATCACGGTAAAGCCCTCCTACTCCGCCTGGGACGGCTGGGAGGATAAAATGTCGTCCCAGTTTGCAACCGGAACCGCTCCGGATGTGAACCAGATCAACTGGAACTGGATTACTTCGTTCAGCTCCGACGGCAGCGCTTTCTATGACCTGAACAAGGTTTCAGATATTCTGGATTTGACCCAGTTTTCCCAGAATTACCTGGACCAGTGCACCGTGGCCGGCAAGCTTCAGGGAGTGCCGATCTCTATGACAGGAAGGATCTTCTACTGGAACAAGACCACCTACGACAAAGCGGGACTCGAAACGCCCAAAACGCTGGCTGAGTTAACAGCCGCAGGCAAGGTGTTCCAGGAGAAGCTGGGCGATGACTACTACCCCTTGGCTATGAACGAATATGACAGAACCATTTTCATGGTATACTATCTGGAATCCAAATACGGCAAGGCATGGGTGGAGAACAGCGAGCTGCAATACAGCAAGGAAGAGATTCAGGAGGGCTTAGAATTTATCCAGTCTCTGGAGGAGCAGCATGTAATCCCCTCAATCGCAACCATTGCAGGCGACGGAGCCGCCTCCTTTGATAAGAACTCCAAGTGGATGGAAGGCAAGTACGCGGGCATCTTTGAGTGGGATTCCGCAGCTCCCAAGCAGCAGGGCGCTTTAAATGAAGGCCAGGAGTTTGTTGTGGGCGAGGAGCTGGCGGACATGGGCGAGTATCAGGGCGGATTCGCCAAGGTCTCCATGTGTTATGGAATTTCCGAGAACACCAAGTATCCGGCGGAGTGCGCCGCGCTGGTGAACTTCCTGCTGAACGAGGAGGCCGGTGTGGAGGCGGTTGGTTCCGAGAGAGGAATCCCCTGCTCCGCCGAGGGATTAAGGATCTGCACGGAAAAGGGACTGCTGGATGAGATCGTAGCGGAAGCCAACGGTAAGGTTCTGAGCTACGTATCCTTCCCGCTGGACCCCAAATTTGAGGCCAGCGCGTTAAAGGCCACCAACGAAGGCGTATACTGGGATGTGATGGCGGGCTTGAGCTATGGGGACTATGACATTGACGAGGCCTCCGATGTGCTGATCGAGGGAATCAATAAGGTCCTGCAGAAATAACGGCTGAAAAAGTAAGCAATCGCCTGCGGGCCGCTCAAAGAGCCTGCGGGAATGAAACAAAAGCGGCGGTCTTTACGCAGAGCGGGAAGGCCGCTGCAATCATGACAAGGAGGGAACGGTATGAAAAAGGCGGAGGCTGCTGCCCGTCCTGCGGGCCGCAGAGGTCTGAAAAAGGTAATAAAGGAAAACAAAGGGTTTTTCTTCATTCTTCCATGGCTGATCGGGTTCCTTATTTTCAAAGTATACCCGTTTGGATCATCTTTATTTTACAGCTTTACAGACTACCATTTGTTTGACGGAATATCCAAGTTTGGCCTGATGAATTATGATGAGATTATCCACACAAAGAAAATCGTCAAGGCCTTTGTAGTAACTCTGAAATATGCGTTTATGACGGTCCCTCTGAAGCTTGTATTTGCTCTGTTTATCGCCTATATTTTAAACTTCAAGCTGAAGGGCGTGAACCTGTTCCGGACCGCGTACTACATACCGTCGATTCTGGGAGGCTCCATTGCCATTGCGGTTTTGTGGAAAGCGGTGTTCAAGGACGACGGCATCATCAATATGCTGCTGGGTTACCTGGGCATCGAGGGCCCGAACTGGCTGGCAAGCCCTTCCCACGCGCTGTTCGTGATCGCGCTCCTGAGAGTATGGCAGTTCGGTTCGGCCATGGTTATTTTCCTGGCCGCCCTGAAGGGGGTGCCGGGCGACCTGTACGAGGCGGCTTCCATCGACGGAGCCGGGAAATGGAGACAGTTTTTCAGCATAACCGTGCCGCTGATCACTCCGGTTATCTTCTACAATCTGGTAACCCAGCTCTGTCAGGCCTTCCAGGAATTTAACGGGCCGTTCATCATCACCCAGGGTGGTCCGAGAAACGCGACCATGCTGATTTCCATGCTGATCTACAACAACGCCTTTAAGAGCTATGAGATGGGTATGGCCAGCGCCCAGGCCTGGCTTTTGTTCCTGATTGTCATGACATTTACGGCCGTTGCGTTTATCAGCCAGAAAAAGTGGGTTTACTATTCTGACGAGGACGGGAGGTAGGAAAATGACAAGAGAGACAAGAAGAAAAATTAATACCTTTATGCGTTATTTCGTCCTCATCGCAGTGGGCCTGGTGATGATTTATCCCCTGATCTGGATGGTGGGTGCCACCTTTAAGACAAACAACGAGATTTTCAGCGGAATCGGCTTTATCCCCAAGAACCCCACGTTTTCCGGATATACCAACGCCCTGAAAAACTATGGCGGCGACATCGATATTTTCAAAGCCATGATCAACACCTACTCCATCGTTCTGCCGAAGGTGCTGTTCACCATCATCTCAGCCACAGTGACAGCCTATGGGTTTGCCCGTTTCCAGTTTAAGGGAAAAAATATCCTGTTCGCAGTGCTGATGTCCACCCTGTTTTTGCCCCAGGTGGTATTAAACGTACCGCAGTTTATCATGTTCAGCAAATTTGGCTGGGTGGATTCCTCCCTCTATTTGGCGCTGATCGTGCCCACCCTGTTTGCGACGGACACATACTTCGTGTTTATGCTGATCCAGTTCCTGCGCAACATTCCGGGCGAGCTGGAGGAGGCGGCCTGCATCGACGGCTGCGGCTCTATCAAGACGCTGTGGTATGTGATCGTGCCTATGCTGAAGCCCTCCATCGTCTCCTGCGCCTTGTTCCAGTTCATGTGGTCGTCCAATGATTTCATGGGACCGCTGCTTTACGTCAATACGCCGTCCAAATATCCGGCCTCCATTTTCGTGAAAATGTCCATGGACGCGGATACGGGATTCGAGTGGAACCGTGTGCTGGCCATGTCGCTGATTTCGATTATTCCGTCCCTGATCGTGTTTTTGGCAGCTCAGGATCAGTTTATAGACGGTATCGCGGCAGGCGGCGTAAAGGGATAATTTGAAAATTTGATAAGCAGCATTAGAGGGGAAGCCGCGGCAGGAAAGTACCGGCTTCCCCTCTTTGCAAAAACAAAAAACAATGCTATAGTAAGAGGAGAAGCTTTTTGACAGGAGTGTAGTCTATGGCAGTTACAATCAAGGACATTGCAAAAAAGGCGGGGGTGTCCTACTCGACGGTATCCAGGGCATTGAATGATCAGAGCGCCGACAAGTCGGATAAGAAAAAGCGGATTTTGAAAATTGCCAAGGAGATGGGATACGTGCCCAACCAGGCGGCCATCAACTTGAAGATGTCCAGATCCTACGTGATCGGGCTCTATTTTTCCACGATCAGCAAGATGACCTCCCCCTTTGTGCTCCACGATGTTCTGACCGGGGTCTACAGCGTGGTGGGCAGCCGCTACAACGTGGTGGTGAAGGGCATCGACATGCATGAGCCGGGAACCTTGAACCCCACCTACTATGACGGGATTATTGTGCTGTCCCAGAGAAATGAGGACCTGTCCTTTATGGAGGAGGTTCTGGACAAGAATATTCCCATGGTGGTGATCTGTCGTACCGTATTTTTGGACGTGCCCAATGTGACCACGGATGAGTCCCGGGCCATGGAAAAGGCCATGGACTACCTGCTGGAGAATGGCCACAGAAAGATCGGCGTGATCGAGGGCGGACCAGGCCTGGACTCCACCAGGCTGCGCCACCGCGGCTGGCGCACATCCCTGGAAAATCATGGAATCGACCCGGACAGCATCCCGGTCGAGTATGGAAATTACCGCTACGCCAGCGGCTATCAGGCGGCGAGAAAGCTGCTGGAGCAGGATCTGACCGCTATTTTGAGCTTTAACGACGAGATGGCCTTTGGGGCCAGGGAAGCCATTGTGGAGATGGGCTTGAAGGTGCCGGACGATATCTCGCTGATCGGATTTGATAACTGGGACATGTCCGGCTACGCCAGCATGAAGCTGACCACCATGGAGCGGAACATGGGGAAAATAGCCATCGAGGGGACGCGGATTCTTCTGCGCAGGCTGGAGGACGGCGTGGTGGACAACCGCCGGGTATACCTGGACAATAAACTGATCATCCGGGAGACCGTAAAGGATTTGTCGAATGTGGAACGGTGAGCTGTCAAGCTGAAATATGGAAACGGCCATGGCCGATCCCGGCCGCTGGACATGGGGATCGCCGCAGGCCCGCCGCCGGACGGCCGCAGAATTGAATTATTTAAATAAAGAAGCGAAATAAAGCAGCGCCGGGGCGTGTGATACCGGAGATAAAGGGGCATGATAAGATCGGAGTCATGCTCTTTTTTGATGGGCTCTCCCCCTGGCCGCGAACATAAAAAACCGCTTCGGCTATTCCGAAGCGGGCAAACGTTTTAGGGGGGCCGGCTAAGGTGCGACCCTTAGCCGGTATGAGTATGAAAAAGCTTTGTGATTCCAAGTAATCACTTGAAACAAAGGCCTTGCTCACCTCTCGGTGAACATGTTATTATAATAGGCCAGAAATGTGACGAAAGTATGTCTACACAATGAAAAAAACATAAAGAATATAAAAAACAAAAAAACCCTTTGAAAACTTTGCGATATTGTATATAATAGAAGCAATGCAAGAAAGGCAATAACCGCAAAACCCCTTATTTTACAAGCAATATCGGGGTTTCCAACCGAGGCGGTACGACAAATGGAAGCACTGCATTTCGGGACAAGCTGCCCGGGATGCTTACAGCAAGGAGGAAATAAACCGTATGTTTTCGATGATGTCAAATGATATAGGAATCGATCTGGGAACGGCCAGCATCCTGGTATATATCAAGGGTAAGGGCGTTGTATTAAAGGAACCTTCCGTGGTCGCCATCGACCGCGACAGCAACAAGATTATCACCTTCGGCGAGGAGGCGCGCCTGATGATCGGCCGTACGCCGGGCAATATCGTGGCCGTGCGTCCCCTGCGCCAGGGCGTGATCTCCGATTACACCATCACGGAGAAGATGCTTAAATACTTTATCCGCAAGGCCGTGGGCAAGAAAACCCTGCGCAAGCCCAGAATCAGCGTATGTATTCCCAGCGGGGCCACCGAGGTGGAGAAAAAGGCCGTTGAGGACGCCACCTACCAGGCGGGCGCCAGGGAGGTGGCCATCATCGAGGAGCCGGTGGCCGCGGCCATCGGAGCTGGCATCGATATCGGCAAGGCCTGCGGAAACATGATCGTGGATATCGGCGGCGGTACGGCCGACATCGCGGTAATCTCCCTGGGCGGCCCCGTGGTCAGCACCTCCATCAAGGTGGCGGGCGACGACTTCGACGAGGCCCTGGTGCGCTACATGCGCAAAAAGCACAACCTGCTCATCGGCGAGAGAACCGCCGAGGAGATCAAGATCAACGTGGGCGCGGCTTACCGCCGCCCCGAGGTCCTCACCATGGAGGTGAGAGGCCGCAACCTGGTAACCGGCCTGCCCAAGACCATTGTTGTGACCTCCGACGAGACTCTGGAGGCGCTCAGAGAGCCGGCCATGCAGATCGTGGACGCCGTGCACAACGTGCTGGAGCGCACTCCGCCGGAGCTGGCGGCCGATATCTTTGACCGCGGCATCGTCATGACCGGCGGCGGTTCCCTGCTCAGCGGCCTGGACGCCCTGATCGAGGAGAAAACGGGCATCAGCACCATGATCGCGGAGGATCCCCTGACCGCAGTGGCCATCGGCACCGGCAAGTTCATCGAGTTTGCCCACGGGATGGGCTTGGACGGGGACCGCGACGAATACTGATCCGGGGACTGAAAGCGCAATATGGCAACGATCACAGGATTTATTGAAAAAATCAAGTTCCGCAACGAGGAGAACGGCTACACGGTCTTAAGCGTCACGGACAAGCACGACGGCGACGAGGTGGTTATGGTAGGGAACTTCGCCTATGTGGGCGAGGGCGACATGATCGAGGCCACGGGCCGTCTGACGGAACATCCCATATACGGTGAACAGCTGCAGGTGGAGAGCTACGAGATCAAGACTCCCGAGGACACGCTGTCCATGGAACGGTATTTAGGCTCCGGTGCCATAAAAGGCATCGGGGCCGCTTTGGCTGCCAGGATTGTCCGCCATTTTAAGGCCGACACCTTCCGAATCATGGAGGAAGAGCCGGAGCGCCTGTCCGAGGTCAAGGGGGTCAGCGAGAAGATGGCCATGGCCATCGCCGAGCAGGTGGAGGAGAAAAAGGACATGCGCCAGGCCATGATGTTCCTGCAGAACTATGGCATTTCCCTCAATTTGGCTGTAAAAATTTACCAGGAGTACGGCCCCAAGCTCTACGGCATCCTCAAGGAGAACCCCTACCGCCTGGCCGACGACATCCCGGGCGTTGGATTCAAGATGGCGGACGAGATCGCCGAGAAGGTTGGCATTTTCACCGACTCCGACTACCGGGTGAAGGCCGGGATGCTTTACACCCTGCTCCAGGCCGTGGGCAACGGCCATACATACCTTCCGCTGTCCCAGCTCTTAAAGGAGGCCTCCGACCTGCTGAAGGTCGCCCCCACCGCCATGGACAAGCATCTGATGGATATGCAGATGGAAAAACGCTTGGTGGTGAAAAACACCCCGGAAGGGCAGATCGTCTATTCCTCCCAGTATTATTATCTGGAGCTGAATACGGCCCGCATGCTCCACGACTTAAACATCCGGGGCGATATACCGGAGGCGGAGATCAAGAGCCGTCTGCTGAAGGTGGAGCAGCAGGAGTCCATCCAGCTGGACGAGCTTCAGGAGCAGGCGGTGGTGGAGGCGGTCAACAGCGGTCTGCTGATCATCACCGGCGGCCCGGGAACGGGAAAAACCACCACCATCAATACCATCATCCGCTACTTTGAGATGGAGGGGATGGAAATCCTTCTGGCGGCCCCCACAGGGCGGGCGGCCAAGCGCATGACCGAGGCCACCGGCTGCGAGGCCCGGACCATCCACCGCCTGCTGGAGCTGGTGCCCTCCCCGGCGGTCACGGCCAGGGATATTCCGGGCGCTCCGGGGGGCAAAGGGGCCCAGTCCGGCATGGCTGGCATGCATTTTGAGCGAAACGAGGAGAATCCGCTGGACGCTGACGTTATTATTATAGACGAGATGTCCATGGTGGACATCCACCTCATGCATTCCCTGCTGCGGGCGGTCAACGTGGGGACCCGCCTGATCCTGGTGGGCGACGTGGACCAGCTGCCCAGCGTGGGGCCGGGAAACGTGCTGCGGGACATGATCGACTCCCAGTGCTTTAACATGGTCAAGCTCACCCGCATTTTCCGGCAGGCGGCCCAGAGCGATATTATCGTCAACGCCCACCGCATCAACGAGGGACAGCCGGTGGACCTGGCCAAGCGCAGCAATGATTTTCTGTTTATCCGCCGGGAAAACCCGGACGCGATCATTGGAGCCATTGTCACGCTGATCCAGAAGAAGCTGCCCGGCTACGTCCACGCCCAGCCCTACGACATACAGGTGATGACGCCGATGCGCAAGGGCGCCCTGGGAGTGGAGCGGTTAAACCAAATTCTCCAGAGCTTCTTAAACCCACCGGACAAGACCAAGACGGAGAAGGAATCCGGCGGCACCATCTACCGGGTGGGCGACAAAGTCATGCAGATCAAGAACAACTACCAGATGGAGTGGGAGGTTGTGAACCGCTACGGCATCCCGGTGGAGACCGGCAGCGGAATCTTCAACGGCGACATGGGCATTATCCGGGAGATCAACGATTACGCCGAGCTTTTGACCGTGGAATTCGACGAGGGCAAGCGGGTGGAGTACAGCTTCAAGCAGCTGGAAGAGCTGGAGCTGGCTTACGCCATCACCATCCACAAGTCCCAGGGAAGCGAGTACCCGGCGGTGATCATTCCCATGCACAGCGGCCCGCGGATGCTGATGACCCGGAACCTGATCTACACCGCCGTCACCCGGGCCAGGGCCTGCGTCTGCCTGGTGGGCCTGCCGGATGTGTTTATGACCATGGCAGGCAACTCCATGGAACAGCGGCGCTACACCGGGCTGCGGACCAGGATCGAGGAGCTCTACGCGGAGACGGACCGGGCGGAGGACGACTGACAAAATATTTTACTGAAAGAATCTGAGCGGAGGCTTTGATGATTTTAAAATCCATGCTGGACTGCGCAATCGATGCCCTGTTTCCCCGCCGCTGCCCTGTCTGCGGCCGCATCGTCATGCCCAAAGGCAAGCTTGTCTGCCCGGACTGCCTGAACGGTCTCTCCTGGGTAAAACCGCCCGTGTGCAAATGCTGCGGCAAGGAGCTGCCCGTGGACACTGTGGAATACTGCTTTGACTGCGCGCGCCGTCCCCGCAGCTTTGTGTACGGCCGCGCCCTGATCAACTACAATGAGACGGCTTCCCGGTCCATGGCCAGGATCAAATACAATAACTGCCGGGAATACCTGGACTTTTACGCCGCCGAGATGGTCCGCCGTCTGGGGCCGGCCGTGAAGCGCATGGGCGCCCAGGCCCTGGTGCCGGTGCCGGTCCACCCGGAGCGGATGAGAACCAGGGGCTTTAACCAGGCCGAGGAGCTGGCGCGGCGCCTGTCGGCCGGACTGGGACTGCCGGTCGAGACCGGGCTGCTGGCGCGGAACAAGAATACCGCGCCCCAAAAGGATTTAAACCCGGCCCAGCGCCTGAAAAACCTGGAGGAGGCCTTTACAGCCCGCCGTCCGGCCGCGGGACTGGCTTCGGTGATCCTGGTGGACGACATTTACACCACAGGCAGCACCATCGAGGCCTGCAGCAGGGTTTTGAAGCGGGCGGGCATATCCAGAGTCTATTTTCTCTGCATCTGCATCGGCGGAGGCCGTTGAGACCGAAGCACGCCTGCGCGCCGGAAAGGGGCGGGGACTGAATAAGGAGGAACAAATATGGGAATATTTGACTATGAGGTAATACAGATCGACGGAGACTACGCCCACCTCAGAAATCTGGACCGTCCCCAGGACGAGCTCAAGCTGGTGGCCAGAGCGCTGCTCCCTGAGGATATACGGGAGGGAAGCCGGCTGCATTACGAATGCTTTGAATACACGCTGACAAGCATGTAGGCGCGGCAGCCGGGGAAGATTCGGCGGATAATTCCCGCAGATATGCCTAAAATACCAGGTTTTTCCAGCGCAGAATCCGGCGAAAACCCGTAAAAATCGCGCATTACGCTTGACAGTACGCGGTTATTGTGATAAACTGAACGGGCGAATGGAAGAGCTTAGGTCTTTTTTTTATGCTCAAAAATAAGGTCCTGGGCAAAATGTGAACTACGATAATATAAGTGGAGGTGGAAGTCGTGCGAACAAAGATCACACTGGCATGTACAGAATGCAAACAACGCAACTACAACATGACTAAGGATAAGAAAACTCATCCTGACCGTATGGAGACCAAGAAGTACTGCAGATTCTGCAAGACCCATACGATGCACAAAGAAACGAAGTAATCCGGCTCAGTAAAGGACGTGAATGTTATGGGAGAAACAGCAGCCAACACTGCAGTAACCACAGAGAAAGCGGCCAAGGCTGATAAACCCGACAAGGCGAAAAAAGCCAAGAAGGAACAGAAGCCCAGCTTCTTCAAGGGGTTGAAAACTGAGTACAAGAAAATCGTCTTTGCTGACAGACAGACCGTTACCAAGCAAACCGTTGCCGTGGTCATTTCATCGATTTTCCTGGGCATAGTCATTATGCTTCTGGATATGGCAATCAAATTTGGTTTAGGATTTATCTTTTAAATAAGGCGAGGGTGAATGTATGTCAGAAGCAAATTGGTATGTAGTCCATACCTACTCAGGTTATGAGAACAAAGTCAAGGTCGACATTGAGAAGACGATTGAGAACAGAAACCTTCAGGACCAGATCTTAGAAGTTTCCGTGCCCATGCTTCCGGTTGTGGAGCTGAAGAACGGCGTGGAGAAAAAGGCTGATAAGAAAATGTTCCCGGGTTACGTGCTGATCCACATGGTCATGAACGACGACACGTGGTATGTGGTGCGCAACACCCGCGGTGTCACGGGCTTTGTAGGTCCGGGCTCCAAGCCGGTACCCCTGACCGAGGATGAGATGAAAGGTCTTGGCTTCCGACATCAGGATGTCGTCGTCGACTTTGAAGTTGGAGATACGGTCGTTGTAACAAACGGTGCGTGGAAAGATACCGTCGGTGCCATCAAGGCGATCAACGACGGCAAGAAAACCGTCACGATCAACGTGGAAATGTTCGGTCGTGAGACACCGGTTGAGCTTGGCTTCGCGGAAGTCAAGAAAATGTAACACAAGGAATCAGCCGCTGCGGGCGCAGCAGCTGGTGGGAGGGACATTCCCGACAATACCACATAATTTTAGGAGGTGCCTAAGATGGCAAAGAAAGTAACAGGTTACATCAAATTACAGATTCCTGCTGGTAAGGCGACACCAGCACCGCCAGTCGGACCGGCTCTTGGTCAGCATGGTGTTAATATCGTACAGTTTACCAAGGAATTCAACGCTAGAACAGCAGATCAGGGTGATATGATCATCCCGGTTGTTATCACTGTATATGCGGACAGAAGCTTCAGCTTCATTACCAAAACTCCGCCGGCTGCCGTACTGCTCAAGAAGGCTTGCAATCTGAAGTCCGCTTCCGCAGTTCCGAACAAGACCAAGGTAGCCACCATCAGCAAGGCAGAAGTACAGAAGATCGCAGAACTGAAGATGCCCGACTTAAACGCCGCCAGCATCGAAGCTGCAATGAGCATGATCGCCGGTACTGCCAGAAGCATGGGAATCGTTGTAGAAGAATAGGGAAAACCACTCTGCAAGCCGTGCAGAATTGATGGGATTAACATGAAAACGTGGGAGGGAGATTCCCCGACAACACCACTAGGAGGTTATTTAGAATGAAATCAGGTAAAAGATATGCAGAGGCCATCAAGAATGTAGACCGTACTGCACTCTATGACACCACAGATGCGATTGCATTGGTTAAGAAGAATGCTTCTGCTAAATTCGACGAGACTGTAGAAGCTCACATCAGAACCGGCTGTGACGGACGTCACGCTGACCAGCAGATCCGCGGAGCCGTTGTGCTTCCTCACGGAACTGGTAAAGTAGTTCGTATTCTGGTATTTGCAAAGGGACCGAAGGCCGACGAGGCTCAGGCCGCAGGCGCAGACTACGTAGGCGCTGAGGAGCTGATCCCGAAGATCCAGAACGAAGGCTGGCTGGACTTTGACGTAGTTGTAGCTACTCCGGACATGATGGGCGTTGTAGGCCGTCTGGGCCGCGTGCTGGGCCCCAAGGGCTTGATGCCGAACCCGAAAGCCGGAACCGTAACCATGGACGTTACCAAAGCGATCAACGATATCAAAGCCGGTAAGATTGAGTACAGACTTGACAAGACCAACATTATCCATGTGCCAGTAGGAAAAGCTTCTTTCACAGAAGATCAGTTAGCCGACAACTTCCAGACGCTTATTGAAGCAATCATGAAGGCCAAGCCGAGCACCGTTAAGGGCGCATACCTTAAGAGCGTTACCCTGACCTCTACCATGGGTCCTGGCGTAAAGCTGAACGTTGCAAAGCTGACCAACTAATTCGTGTTTTGCGTATATTAAAAGATGAATTATTTCATCTTGACATCCATCATATCGTATGATATGATACCCGAGTATTGAATGCCTAAGACAGCAGGTGCCGCAAGGCGTAAGGCGTAACCGCCTGCCGAGGAACGTACAAAACTCAAGCTTTTTTATGATGAGATTTTGCTGACCTCTCTGTTCTTAGGACGGAGAGGTTTTTCCATGCTATGACGGTTTTCAATGCGAAAATTTTATAAGGAGGTAAACCATTCATGGCAAAAGTTGAATTAAAACAGCCGATTGTAGACGAGATCAAAGCCGTGCTTGACGGCGCGAAGGGTGCGGTTATCGTAGATTACCGTGGTCTTACAGTTGAGCAGGATACCCGTCTGCGCAAGCAGCTGAGAGAAGCCGGGGTGATCTACAAGGTATACAAGAATACCCTGATCAAGCGTGCCGCAGAAGGAACAGAGTTTTCCGCTCTGAATCCCGATCTGGAAGGCCCGACCGCTCTGGCCGTGTCCAAGGAAGACGCGACTGCTCCCGCAAGAGTTCTGGCCAATTTCGCCAGGACCGCAGACAAGCTGGAGTTAAAGGCTTGTGTTGTTGAGGGCAATTACTATGACGCCAAGGGAACCCAGGTAATCGCTACCATCCCGTCCAGAGAAGAGCTGCTGGGCAAGCTGCTTGGAAGCATCCAGTCCCCGATCACCAACTTTGCCCGCGTTATCAATCAGATCGCGGAGTCCAAAGGCGGCGTAGCCGAGGCATAAGTTTCGGCCATTGTACGATTAAAACACAAATTCGAATTATAATAGGAGGAATATAAAATGGCAAAGTTAACCACCGCAGAGTTTATCGAAGCTATCAAGGAATTATCCGTATTAGAACTGAACGATTTAGTAAAAGCATGTGAGGAAGAGTTCGGCGTATCCGCAGCAGCAGGCGTTGTAGTTGCAGCAGCAGGCGGCGCGGCAGCAGCTGAGGAAGAGAAGACCGAGTTTGACGTAGAGCTGACCGAGGTTGGCCCGAACAAGGTTAAAGTTATCAAGGTTGTACGTGAGGCTACCGGCCTGGGCCTGAAGGAAGCTAAGGAAGTAGTTGATTCCGCACCGAAGGCTGTTAAGTCCGGCGTTTCCAAGGAAGAGGCTGAAGAGCTGAAGACCAAGTTAGAGGCTGAGGGCGCTAAGGTTACCCTGAAGTAATAAAGCGCAACAATTTAAACGGTTGCGATGTTTTAAAGGCGGCTGCAAAAGCTTTATACGAGCTTTGCAGCCGTTTTTTTCGCGTGTGCGGGAAAATAATGGGCTGTGGAGATTTTACTTACCAGGTGACGATTTTATCGATCAGGGCGCTTTGCTCCTCGGAGGAGCGGGTCAGATAAATGCGGGTGGTCTCGATTCTGTCATGTCCCAGAAGATCTGCCAGCAGGGCGATATCGTTGAAACGGGACAGGAAATTTTTGGAAAAACGGTGGCGGAAGGAGTGGGGGTACATGACCTCGGGATCCAGATTATAACGCGCGGCGAAATCCTTCAGCCGTGAACGCACTCCGGTGACAGACAAGGCGGAACCGTAGCGGTTCAGAAAGAGAGGGCCTGTCCGGCGGTGCTCCTGATCAAGCCAGGACAGAATAGCGCGCTTTAAACGGGTGGGAATATAGATGCGGCGCATTTTATTTCCCTTGGAATAGACATCCTTGCGGCCGAGCCTGATGTCCTCAACCTGAAAGGTCACCAGCTCGCTGACCCGCACACCGGTGGCGGCAGTCAGCCACACCAGATAGAAATAGCCGTATTCCCCGTCCTCCCACAGCCGGCGCTTCAAATACTCGTAATCGGCCAGGGTTATGATCTTGTCCAGATACGTCTTTTGCTGCACCTTTACCATTGAGAGCGGGTATATATCCGCTCCGAGGTATTCGAGGTAGGAATTGAGCGCTCTGATCCGCAGGTTAACGGTCTGAGGTTTATAGTGCTCGATGAGATAAATCTTGTAAAGCTGCAGATTGCGGTAGGTCAGCCGGGGATAACGCTGCAGAAACTGTTCCACTGTGAAGCGGTAAATATGAATGGTGCTGGGGGACAGATTGTGGGATGACAGGTAGGCGTCAAAACCCTTTTTGGCTGCGGCGGAGTGTGCTGCCGGCATCGTGTATTACCTCCCTTCCGATTTTATTTAAGAGCCAGTATAATACTTAAAAACTGTGGAATGTCAATATGGTTCACAGAAAGTTCACTGTATTGTCAGGAACCTTTCAGGATTGCTACAAATTCGCCACATATATTTTACATTTACCGGCCAAAACAATCGCCCGCAGGCTGCGCCAACGGCCCGATGTATTCATTCAGGGAAAGGCCGCTGCGCTTTTACGGCACAGCAGCCCTGAAAGGACGAAACATCTGCCCGGCACAGTAAATTGCCGGGCAGTTTTTCGCAATTTGGAATTTTCTTATATCAAGCAATCATTAGTATTCTAAAACAACCTGAGTGATCTGATAGTTCTTCACATTGAACTTGTAATCCTCGCCGTCCTTGGCGGCAGATTTATTCTTAACCATAGAACCGGAGGTGTTCACCAGATAAAGCTTGATGCTGGGGTCAATGTCATCATTTACGTCCCAGGTGGAGGCACCCTCATCGTAACCCTCCTCGCCCTCCTCAAGCTTGTGATAATACTCGGTGAGGAAGTCGTCCGTATCCATTTTTTCCATGGTCACAATGCCGTCCTCATCCTCGCTGTAGACGACTACCTGATATTTATCATCGCTGTCGGCCTCGATCAGCTTTCCGGTATTGTACAGCTTGTGGTCGTCCATTCCGCTGATGCCGGTACCCTTACTGCTGCTGTCCTTGAACTTGAAGGTGAATGAGTCGCCGTCGATATCAACGGTCTGTCTGCCGGTTTTCATAGCTCCGTCATTAGAATCCCCGAAGTAGAAGGAGCGGATTTCTCCGCTGGAGATCTGAGGAGCGTAATGAGCGGTGAAATCGTCGAAGGCATCCTCGGTGTCGTAGGGAATATCGCCGTCATCGGCAAATTTCTGGGCAATTTCAGAGGAATCTACCTTGCCGTCCTCAGTCGCCATCTGCAGGAACACCAGACCGTCAATCATGCGGCCATAGTTGTCAAAGGCATATTTCTTGTCCTTGATGGTCTTGATTACGTTGGAATAAATCTCGCCGTCGCCGTCCGCATAGTACCAGTAATCGTCTCCGTCGTTGTATTTGTCCTCATGCAGATAGAAACCGGGAATTACCTTAAACCATCCTTTGGTGGCGCGGGCGCCGTCCTCCGAAGTGCTGAAGTACATAAAGCTGCTGGTATAGGAAGCAACACCCTGAGTCGCGGTGCTGTAGGAGGCGGTCTCCGTGAACCAGTCGGCGATCATGCGGCCGTACTCGTCAAAGCCGTACTTTCTGCCGTTGATGGTCTTGGTTTTTAAGGCGTCGCCGTCATCGGAATCCGCAGCGACCTTTTTGCCTGAAGTCCGGAAATAGAACCAGCGGTCCTGATCCTCGTCCCAGTACTCATCGCCGGGCTGTAAATCCTCATACTCGTCATCGACAATAGAGATTTGTCTCCAGCCCAGGCTCATGGCGCAGTCGTTCTCGTCGCAGAAGTAGTAGAGGCTTTCCTTCCAGGCGTCGTCATCGGTCTGGCGCTCGCCGCCGCTCACCCATCCGTACAGCATTCTGCCTTCCTCGTCAAAGGCGTATCTTTTGCCGTTGATGGTCTTGACGGAAACGGAGTCCTCGCTGGCGTTGTCGGATCTTGTGTAGGCCTTGCCGTTGGCTTGGAAATAGTACCAGTAGTGGTCCGGCTCCTCCTCCTCCCCGGCGTCCTCGTTTTCAATGGCCACCCACTGATTGGTGACCATTACGCCGTTGGCGTCAACATAATAGTAGTTGTCGTCATCTTCAACCAGCATATCAACAGCCATCTCGCCGTTGTCATCCGCCAATACCAGTTTTCGCCGGAACGTTTCCACTCCTCGGTTACTCTGTCATTGCTGCTGTCATAATAAACCCAGGTCCCATCTTCCTCGGCCCAACCCTGAGCCGCGAAGGAGGTCATGGATGCGCCGATGGCCAGCAGTGCTGCCGCAGATAAGACGGCGACCAATTTTGTCTGCTTTCTCATAATAAATGCACTCTCCTTTTTCTTTTTAAAATACTTTTTGAAATTCCTAATTGCATTACGAGTTGATTATTCTTCCGATACGGGAAAATATAGATATCACCAATGTAAATGCTTACAATTTTTCTTCAAAACCTATTGAATATTTTCGGATAATGTTGTATAGTAATCTCAGAAAATAAAAGGAAAGCGCAGTGCACCCAATAGTGTAAGCGCTTACAACAAACCACTCACACTATTTCATATGGAGGTAGCAAATCATGAGCAATAACGTAAAAGAAACAGTCATCCAGTTTGGCGAGGGCGGGTTTTTACGCGGTTTTGTGGACTATTTCTTCCACAAACTCCAGGAGAAGGGACTGTATGACGGCAAGATCGTTGTAGTGCAGCCCATCGAGAAAGGTATGTGCCAGACCCTGGCAGAGCAGAACTGCGAGTACAATCTGTTCCTGCGCGGTATTGACAATGGTCAGGTCGTAAACGAGCACACCCACGTGACATCCATTTCCCGTGCTCTGAACCCTTATACCCAGTACGACGAGTACATTGCCCTGGCTACCAGCCCGGATCTGCGGGTACTGGTTTCCAATACCACCGAGGCGGGAATCGAGTATGTTGGCACCGAGAAGCTCACCGACATGCCTCCCAAAGCATATCCCGCCAAGCTGTGCCAGTTCCTGTACAAGCGCTACCAGGCCGGTTTAAAGGGTCTGATCCTGCTTCCTTGCGAGCTGATCGATGACAACGGCGACAATTTGAAGAAATGCGTGCTCCAGTACGCCGATCTGTGGGAGCTGGAGGACGGCTTCAAGAACTGGATCGAGACTGAAAATGACTTCTGCAGCACTCTGGTAGACCGCATCGTAACCGGCTATCCCAGAGACGAGGTGGAGGAGTTGACCAAGCAGATCGGTTACGAGGATAAGCTGATCGACACCGCAGAGATCTTCCACCTGTGGGTAATCGGCGGCCATCACGAGGACGAGCTGCCCTTCCAGAAGGCCGGCTACAACGTTGTGTGGACCGACGACGTGCATCCTTATAAGAAGAGAAAAGTGCGTATCCTGAACGGCGGCCATACCTCCATGGTGCTGGGCGCACACCTTTATGGTCTGTCCACAGTAGGCGAGTGCATGAAGGATGAGACAGTCAGCGCTTTCCTGAAAAAGTGCATCTTCGAGGAGATCATCCCCACCATCGGCGACACCGAGGACAACCGCAAGTTCGGCGCTGCCGTGATGGAGCGTTTCTCCAACCCCTTCATCAAGCATCAGCTGCTGAGCATCGCGCTGAACTCCGTGAGCAAATTCCAGGTTCGCGTGCTGCCCACCATTCTGGAGTACAAGGAGAAATTCGGCAAATACCCGACCGGTCTGACCTTCTCCATGGCCGCTCTGATCGCCTTCTACCGCACCGACAAGGCCAACGACGGCGAGGAGATCATGAAGTTTATGAAGGACGCCTCTGTTGAGGAGATCATGAAGAGAGAGGACTACTGGCACGCAGACCTGACTGAGATGATTCCCATGGTACAGGAATACTATGACCTGATCCAGTCCAAGGGTATGGCGGAAGCCTACAAGGCAGTTCTGGCGAAATAAAGTGACAGCATTAAGGGGAAAATGAGTATATAGAACGATAGAGAACCGGGGGGAGGCCGCGCTGAATGCGCTGCCTTTTTCCGCATCCGGAGCGTATAACCCGCGGAGCCGGTACCTTGCGCCGGGAGTGTCCCGAACGGCCTCGTCAGTATGCATGGATGAATATGGAAGATTGTACTAATATCTGTACAATTTGCGAGAAAAATAACACTTCTGTAATAATTATGTAAGAAAATGCACAGGTAAATGTTATGGTATTTTCGGCTGGACTATTATATACTAGAGGCGTGTGATGGAGTTGGCGGTACAGCCAATGCGAATTGTCATATTTTAAGTATTTTAGTAGAAAATACAAAAAATACAAAAAAACTATTGATAATTTCCCTTATTGGAAGTATAATCAACTCGTAATGCAATTAGGAATTTCAAAAAGTATTTCAAAAAGAAAAAGGAGAGTGCATTAATTATGAGAAA
>JAGZSY010000016.1 GCA_018380885.1 Enterocloster asparagiformis | reverse complement strand
CAAGTCCCTGGGCCTGGCTTGGGGCGGCGACTGGTCCAGTATCGTGGACAAGCCCCATCTGTATCTGCCGGATTGGGGAAGCACGCCCACCAAGCTGATTCAGACCTACGGCACCCCGGAAGTGTTTATGCGGACTTGGGCGCCGGCCGCAGGCTGGGTCCGTACCGGTATTGGATACTGGTATCAGCGCCCCGATGGTACCTACCCCGCGAATCAGTGGTGCATTATCAACCATCACTGGTACCTGTTCAACCGCGACGGCTACATGATGACCGGCTGGCACCGGTGGGACGGCCGCGTATGCGATCCTGACGACGGCACCGGCGATTGGTATTTCCTGGATAACACGAACGGCGGACCTCTGGAGGGCGCTTGCTGGCATACCCGGGCCAATGGGGCGCAGGAAATCTGGCGGGTTGATCTGGCCGAGCAGATTTAGAATATAAAAAACGGGCCCCAATGATTTCAGCCCGTTATTTTCCTAACCCTATAAGTTCCCCCCTTTTGGTCCCCCATACTGACTCATAATAAACATCGCCATCTTCGCATTAGGTTCCTTAATATTTACCGGAAATTCCAAACGTTTCTCATATTTCCACATTAGACGCATCCTCCTTCCCAGGGCCACGGATCACTGATCCAGGACCAGTATGTGGTATCGTTGCTGTCCGGCGAATCCAAGGGGCCGAATTGGGCGGTGTAGGCATTGACCGCGTCACGGTACATAGAACTTACCTGCTGGTAATATGCCATAGCGGCCTGGTCGCAGGGGTGGGTATCCAGAAACAGCTGTGCATCCACTGCTGCGAACCCGGTTTGGTAAACCTGCTGCATCAGCGAGTCGCGTGTGTCCATTGCCTGGCCGGAAACAGTGTAGTCCTCAGCGCCGCCGCGTGTTGTTCTGTAATCAGAAGCAGAGTTGATCATTTGCTGCACCTCCCGTAATTAAATTGTAAATCCAACTCAGGAAAAATGGTGCCCTGCATGAGGCCCTGTTCCAGCGGATAGGTGGTCTGCCACTGCTGCCACGGTACATAGGCCATGGCAGTGGGGTACTGCTGCTCCAAAGGACCAACAGATGTGTTGGGGCATAATGGAGCGGGCGCCGCCGCGGGTGCAGGCGCCTGAGTGGGGGCGGGTGCCGGTGCCTGAGCGGGAGCAGGCATAAAATTGTAATCCGGCATAACATCGCTCATGTTGTCGGAGCGGAATGCCGGTGTGGGCATGGGCATTGGAGTGTTGTTCCAGTTCTGGTCACAAGAATAGGAAGGAAGCGGTACCGGGTCCTGGTGCATGCAGCCGCAGTTTCTGCCGGACGGAGCACAGGCCGTGCGTCCACAGAACCCACAGCACTGTCCGCTTACGTTAGTATAAGAATCCATAGGTTGAATACTCCTTTCGTTTGGCTTTTTCTACTATAGTTTATGAGCGGCGGGGAGCGGAGTGCGGAAATAAGACTGTCCTATTTCCTGAATTGGCAAATTTCCATCCCAGACAAGCGATGCACACTTTGTCTCACCGTCCCATATGATATAGTACAACCAAGTAAAATAAAGGAGATCAAATATATGTGTTGTTTCAGTTTTGGTAGATGTGGAAATCGTTGTGGGTGTGGATGCAGAATTGGCTGCGGCTGTGGCTGCGGATGCAACAGCGGCTGCGGAAGTAACAGTGGCTGCGGCTGCGGGAGCAACAGTGGCTGCGGTTGCGGGAGCAACAGTGGCTGTGGCTGCGGAAGCAACAGCTGTGGCTGTGGCAGTAACAGTTGTGGCTGCGGCAACAACTGGGAGGTCAGACGGGCCTACCAGGCCGGTTACCGCGAGGGGTTCCGCAACGGCTATTGGGCCGGCTACAATGACGCGACCTGCGGCAGAGGTGCTGCCATCGCAGACCCCGCTTCCGGAAGCGGCTGCGGCTGTAACGGCTGATCCTTTTAGGACGGCAAAGGAGAGGGGCCCTGCGCCCCTCTTTTTTTGATTCGTAGGAAAATGTATTCTGATGGATCAAAGATACTCCGCAGCCTAATACATACTGCGCAATAGCGGAGGGCTGCTAAAGTGCCTACGCGTTAACGTGCCCCTTTATTTCATTAACAGGAAAATCCTCTCCCGTAATTCTAAAACATTCCGATATTCTCCACATGCCGATCAAAATCAGATTACAGTCGAATGATCTGTACGTCAGCCCGCGAGTTTCACACGCTCCTCTCTTTGTTTCTGCATGTACTGATCCGTCCGGCGCAGCCTGCAAATGTTGGCTTCCCCGTAAAATGCCTCTGACAAAACAAAAAGCAATCCGCTAAAGAGTCACACACTGATTTGCATAGGAGCGGACATAAACGTACGGATTCGGGCGTTCGTCCTGTTTCAGGCCCCATTATTCCACTGATCCGGATGATCTGGGCCAAAAAACCATCGTCTTTATACTATCTTTATTTGACAATCCTCGCGATTCTGCTATATAGTGATAACTAGAAACGGGGATACAAAAGGAGACTAAAAATGGAATTGATTGAGCAGGTAAGGGAGCGTTTCCGCCACGACCGGTTTGCGACGGAAAATGGGGCGGTAATCGATGAGATATCAGACGGATATGCAAAGTGTTCGCTGGATTTAAAGCAGCTGCACATGAACGCCACGGGTACGGTGATGGGAGGCGCGATTTTTACGCTGGCCGATTTTGCGTTTGCGGTAGCCTCTAATTGGCAAGGGACTATTCATGTGTCCCGGACCAGTCAGGTTACATATTTGGGAGTTGCAAAGGGTAAGCGGCTGATCGCTGAGGCCCACAAAGTGAAAGAGGGATTCAATACCTGTTACTATTTGGTGGAGGTAAATGACGAGCTGGGTACCCAGGTGGCCCAGGTCACAGTCGACGGTTTTGTCAAACGGTAATGCGGCCCCGGAGAGGGGACGCCAAATATGGTCAAACATGAAAGCTCGCACTTACGCGGGCTTTTTCTATATATAAAGGAAATAGGCCTCGAATCACGGATTCCGGGCCTACAGCCTTACAGCGCAGCGGTTGGCAGCCGGCCTCCTGCTCTTACGGCGTATTGTCCTGTATCCTGGCATGGAAATGTTAATAATTTTTATTTTAAAAAATATTGAAAATAATTTTTAAAATGCTATAATGAAATTAACATGAAACCGCAGCCAGATTTATATAAAGGAGAGGTATGATGATGGACAAGAACGCATTTTTTGACAGCATCCGGGGACAGATGATTATTTCCTGCCAGGCAGTGAAGGGAGAGCCGCTGTATGAGGAGGACAGATCAATTATGTATCTGATGGCCAGGGCGGCCAAGATGGCGGGTACGCCTGCGATCCGCACCAGCAGCCTCCGGGACGTGGCGGCAATTAAGGAGGAAACCGGTCTGCCGGTGATCGGCCTGGTCAAGATTCAATACCCCGGTTACGAGGGATATATCACCCCCACCATGAAGGAAGTGGATGATCTGCTGGCCGCCGGTTCCGACGTTGTGGCGCTGGATTGTACCATGCGCAGACGGGGAGACGGAAAGACCATCAACCAGTTTATCCAGGATATCCGCGACCGTCATGGAGATATCCTGCTTATGGCGGATATCTCCAACTACGAGGAAGGAGTCAATGCATGGAAATGCGGCGTGGATATCGTGGGCACCACTATGAGCGGCTATACGGATTACACCCCCAAACTGGATGAACCGGACTACCAGCTGATGAGCCGTCTGGCTGCTGATGTGGACGTTCCGGTGATCGGAGAAGGGAAAATACACACACCGGAACAGGCGGTAAAGGCCCTTGAGACCGGTGTCTGGTCTATTGTAGTGGGAGGGGCAATCACCAGGCCCCTTGAAATTGCAACCAGGTTTATGTCGGCTATCGAGGCGGCCAGGGGAGGAAAGGCATGAGAATCGCAGCGCTGGATATTGGGGGAACCTCAATCAAATCCGGACTCTGGGACGGGGAGCGCCTGTCCGGAGAGCGGGAGCAGGATACTTGCGCCAAGGAGGGCGGAGTCCGTCTGATGGAACGGGCAGTGGAAATTCTGCGGGGCTATGCACCCTTTGACGCCATTGGAGTCAGCACGGCCGGACAGGTGGACGCTGTCCGGGGCAGTATCCATTATGCCAACGACAACATTCCCGGATACACGGGGGTTGAGGTGCGCCGTATTCTGGAAGAAGCGTACCATGTGCCGGTTGCCGTGGAGAATGATGTGAACTCAGCCGCCTTGGGCGAGGCCCAGTTCGGAGCGGGCAAGGGAATCCCGGATTTTCTGTGCCTGACCTACGGCACGGGCGTGGGCGGAGCCATTGTGATCGGCGGACGGATTTATACCGGCAGCAGTTGGTCTGCGGGCAGCTTTGGAGGGATCGTGACCCACCCGGAGGCAGTGGTGCCTGAGGTGGAGTACAGCGGCTGCTATGAGAAATGCGCATCCACCACCGGTTTGGTAAAGCGAGCCATGGAGGTGGATCCGTCGTTGACCAGCGGACGGGCAGTTTTTGACGCCTTTGACCGGCCGGAGGTGCGCTGTGTGGTGGACGAATGGGTGGAGGAGATCGTGACCGGCTTAGTGACTCTGATCTATATTTTTAATCCGTCGCTGATTGTGCTGGGCGGTGGAATCATGGCCCAGCCCTATGTGCCGGATCAGGTGCGGAAGCGCCTGTTTCCCAGACTTTCCCCGGGATTCAGGGACGTAAACGTAGTGCGCGCCAGCCTTGGAAATCAGGCCGGACTTCTGGGAGCTGCGCATTTGGCCTCCGGGTTGCTGTAAAATTACAGCCCCGGAGCGCCGGTTCACCCGCGGTTACTCCAAACCGCGGTAGCACGCTAATCCACTCGCGATCGCAGCGCCTTCCATGGCCCTATGCCAATCCACACGCAGCCGCCCCGACTCCGTGACCCTGCGCCAATCCCTCTGTGGTTGTAATACCCCCCCTGTGGCCCTAGATCAAACCACTCGAGGCTGCCCTGCCCCCGTTGCTATGTCCCAATCCACCTGTGGCCGCCCTGCCCCTGCAGCCCTGCGCCAATTCCCCGTAGCTCTACATCAAACCACACGCAGCCGCTCCGCTCCCGTGGCCCTGCCTCAATCCACCTGTGGCCGCCCTGCCCCCGTTGCTATGTCCCAATCCACCTGTGGCCGCCCCTGCCCCCGTTGCTATGTCCCAATCCATCTGTGGCCATCCGCCCCTGCGCCAATCCCCCGTGGCCCTGCCTCAATCCGCCTGTGGCCGCCCCGCCCCCGTGGCCTTTCTCCAATCCACTTGTGGCCTTCTGACCCCGCGACCGCATCCCTCCTTAACTGTGCTCCAATCATAATCCCCCACCTAACATCTCGACCCCATCCCCACTTCCAACATCTTCCCAATAGCACCCCAGCCCCAAAGCACCCAGTTCCCCTTTCCTCCCATCCCTCTCAACAAAAAACCGGAGCCGCCTTCTCTCGCGCTCCGGTTTCCGCATTCACATCCACCACCACAGCATTCCTACCTACCCCCCACCGCTGGTCTCACATCCCCTTCCCCCAATCTCCATATGCAACCCTCCCGCCCTTTACGCCGCAAATCTCCCTTCCCCCCAACCTCCGGGCCCGCAAATACCGCGCCCCGCAACCTTGCGGGGAACCTCCAGCTCCTCCGCAATATCCGTTATATAGTGGACCGCCGTCCACTTCCCCATTTTGCCGTCCTCACGGCCGCCTTTTCCAGGAAAATCAGATAAACCTCCAGGCCCGCACCCGAGTAATGTCCCTACAGCAGCTTCCTGGCCGTGGCCTGGGCCGTAGCCTCGCGGGCTTTGGCGCAGCGCTCGGGATTTTGCAGGCAGTAGGCGTAAAACAGGTAATCGATAATGAACATCTGCCCGATCTTGGCCGCAATGGAGCCGGACTGCAGAGGGCTCTCGTTGGAGCCGCACAGCAGAATCACGTCCGAGAGGGCCGCCGCCGGGGAGTTGGAAAAATGGGTGACCAGGATAATCTTGGCTCCACCGTTCTTGGCGGGCCGCAGCACGTCCAGCATATCCCGGGTGCTCCCTGAGTATGAGAAGAAAAGGATCACATCCTGCTCGTCGCACAGCGCCGCGGCCATGGCCTGCATGTGGGAGTCCTCAATGTGCAGAAACTGGGAGGAGGCGGTGGAGAAACGGGCCCAGGCCTCCATGGCCATCACATTGCTGCCGCCCTGGCCGAAACAGAACACGCGGCGGGCGTCGGAGAGCAGGTCCACGGCCCTGGCGGTGCTGGGCGTGTCCATCAGCTCCAGGGTTTCGCTGAGCGCCGTCACATCCGTCTGGTAGAGCTTGCGGCAGACGCTCTCAAAGCTGTCGCCGTCGGTCACGCTCTCCCCGGTGTCCGTGGGATCCCCGGTCACAGTGGTGTGGTCCACCCTGGCTAAAGCCAGCTTGAACTCATTGTAGCCAGCCAGTCCCAGCCCGCGGCAGAAGCGGGTGATCGTGGCCTCCGACACGCCGCTGGCCTCAGCCAGGGAGGTGATGGACATGTACTGGACCATGGATTTGTTGGTGAAAATGTAGTCCGCCAGTTTTTTGGAAGAGCGGGTCATCGTGTTGTACTGCTGGGAAATGAAGTCTAATATGTTGGACTGCATAGCTGTGACACCTCCTGTCAATTACCTGTGTGAAAATAAATAATCAGTGAGTTTGTATATATTTGGGCTTTCGAGTAAATTATAGCCGGTTTTTGAAAAGAAAACAACCAATATTTCTAAAAAGAGAAAATAATTTTCAAATAAAACTGACTGTTCGGATAGGGGACGAGTCTGGACAAGGTGTTAAAACTTCGTAAAATGCTTGGTTTGACAAAAAGAAAACGTTATATTTGTGCAATGTGCATAAAAAATAAATATATTTTCATGAATATGATATATTGAAAATTATTTTCACAAATAGTATATTGTTATTAGCAAGCGAGGCAAGCGTTGCTTCGCAAAATAAAGGAGGAAGCGAAATGAAAAAAGTGTTAGCATTGCTGCTGGCAACCACACTGACAGCCGCCACGATCTCCGGATGTGGATCAAGTAAAACGGACACGGGCTCAGGTACCCAGGCTCCGGCGCAGACTGAGAAAGCGGGAGAGTCCGCCGGAACCGCCCAGACGCCGGAGGCCGGGTCCGACACCCTGAAGCTGGCGGTGACCACCGGGGACGGCTCCACCACCGACGACCGAATCCCCACCCCCTGGTACAACCGGATCATGGCGACCAACCTGATGTACCGGGCCCTGTTCCTGGCGGACAGCACCCTGACCGAGGTGAAGCCGGATCTGGCCGACACATACACCGTCAGCGACGACGGCCTGGTTTACACCATCACCTTAAAGGACGGCCTGAAATGGTCCGACGGAGAGCCGCTGACCGCGGATGACGTACAGTGGTCTATCGAGACCGGCCTCAAAGCCGCCACCATCAACTCCATCTACACCGCGGCCTTTAAGAACATCGATTCCATCAAGACCGAGGGCAACACCATCACCCTGACCCTGTCCGCTCCCTATGCGGCCATGCTCAACGTTCTGGCCCAGTTCGCAATACTGCCCAAGCACTCCCTGGAGAACGCGGACCCGTTAAAGATGGAAGCCGACCCGTTCTGGACCAACCCCGTCACCTCCGGCATGTTCGCTCTGGACGAGCTGAACGTGGGCAACTACTTCACATTGAAGCTGAACGAGAACTACGAGGGCACGGCTCCCAAGATCCAGAAGGTGATCTGCTACTTCGTATCCGACTACGTGACCGCCGCCCAGTCCGGCAACACGGATTACGTGTTCGGCAACGCCGCCGACCTGGTGGAAGCGCTGAACGGAATGTCCAACTTCACCGCCCACGAGGTGGATGTGCTGTTCTACAAATACTTCATCTTTAATATGAAGGGAATCGACGGAAATGAGAACCCGGCCATGCAGAACGTGGCGGTGAGAAAGGCCATCATCGAGGCCATCGACCGCTCGGCTCTGGCCACCCTGTACCCCAACGCCAACGTGTTAAACAGCGGCGTTCCCAACAGCAACCCGGCCTACAACGGCTTTGAGTACACCTTTGACGCGGACAAGGCCAAGGCCGACATTGCAGCCAGCGGCTACGACATGAGCCGCCCGCTGAAGATTTGCTACTATAACAACGACCAGACCACCATCGACCTGATCAACACCGTGGTCTACTATCTGGAACAGACCGGCCTGACCGTTGAGGCCACCCTGTCCAACGACGGAACCACCGACCTGTTCACCACCAGAGCTTACGACGTAGGCTTCAAGGGCAAGAGCGCGTTCTCCATCGACGAGTGGTACACCGAGTATATGAGCACCGACGGCCTGTTCGCCAACATTTTCGGCGGCGACACCTCCTTTGACGATCTGGTTGCACAGCTCTCCAAGGCTGTGAAGGAGGAGGACCGCAATGCCATCTTAAAGCAGCTCCAGGATTTAGAGCAGGAGAAGGCATACAAGGTTCCGGTATTCACCGTAGGCACCTATATCTTCACCAGCAACCACGTAGTTCTGCCCGAGGGCGTGCAGTTCTGTAACCCGCTGTACATGAGCGATCTTGATTTCGCAAACTGGGAGATCGCAAAATAACGTGAAACGATAAAGTTTCAGGCGGCACGCCGTGGAAGGCAATGGGGGAGACAGCGAGAATATCTCCTGTCTCCCCTTTTACACGCCCGATTTGCAAAGGCCGCCTGCCTTCAGGTAAGATTGGAGTGATAAAATGCTGAAATTTATTGCCAAAAAGCTGCTCATGATGATTCCCATGCTGCTGCTGATCAGCTTTATTGTGTACTTCGGACTGCAGCTGACCGGGATCGACCCGATCAACTTCATGGTCAGCCCGGAAATGCTCTCCGCCAACAAGGAAAACGTGGAAGCGCTGCGGCAGTCCCTGGGACTGAACGATCCGCTGATTATCCAGTATTTCCGCTGGCTGGGAGGCGTGCTGCGGGGCGACCTGGGATATTCCTTCGACGGTTCCTCCATCGCGTCCATCATCAGCGTCCGCCTGCCCTACACCTTTGAGCTGGCCGGATACTCCCTGGTGCTCTCCGCCGTCATTGGCATCGGAATCGGTATCATTTCCGCGGTGCGCCAGAACGGCGTGATCGACTACGTGGGCCGCGTGCTGGCGGTTCTGGGCCAGGCGGTTCCCCAGTTCTTGGTGGGAATCATCCTGATTCAGATTTTCGCCATCAAGCTGGGAATCTTCCCCTCCGGCAACCGCGTAAGCCCGGATGCGACCAACGCCTTTGTGGACGCCTTCCAGCACCTATTTCTGCCGGTGCTGACATTGACCATCGGCATGGTGGCCGTGCTCATGCGCTACGCCCGCAACACCATGCTGGACGTGCTGAACAGCGACTACATCAAGACGGCCCGCTCCAAGGGCATCCCGGAGTGGAAGGTCTATTTAAAGCACGGCTTCCGCAACGCCATGAAGCCGGTGCTGGTGATCCTGGTATTCCGTATCCCCATGCTGGTGGGCGGCTCCGTGGTCATTGAGAGCGTATTTTCCTACCCCGGCATCGGCTTAACCATGACAAACGCCATCGTGTCCGGCGATTACCCCATCGTGCTGGTCACCACGCTGATCATCGCAGCGGCCATGCTGATCTGTTCCTTTATGGTGGACGTATTCAACGCCCTGCTGGACCCCAGAGTGCGTCTCGGCGAGTGATGAGAGGAGGAGTAAAAGAATGAGCAATTCCACAACTGCAAGTATCAAAGACCAGAATAAAAACGAAGCCTCCTCCATGTTCAAGCGCAATGTGCGCAAGTTCATGAACAACAAGCTGGCCCTGTTCGGGCTGATCGTGGTGGTGCTGATCACCATCGCCTGCGTCGTCGGCTTTATCATGGGCGTGGACTACAACACCCCCATGCTTCCCAATATGAAAAAACCGCCCAGCGGCGCCAATTTATTCGGCACCGACACCATCGGCCGGGACTTGTTCGCCCGGGTGCTGGTGGGCGGCTGCTACTCTATCGTGATCGGCGTGTTCTGCGCGGTGATGAGCTCCGTGATCGGCGCTGTCTTAGGCGCTGTGGCCGGCTATTTCGGCGGGAAAACGGACACGATCCTGATCAGAATTTCTGAAATTTTCCAGGCATTCCCCCAGCTGGTGCTGGTCATGATGCTGGTTGCCATTGTCAACAAGCGCGGCCTGGGAAACCTGCTGTTCATCTTTGTACTCACCGGCTGGATGACCACCTTCCGTATGGTGCGCAACGAGTTCATGAGCATTAAGGGAGAAACCTACGTTAAGGTCTGCGAGGCCTTCGGCATGAGCAAGAACAACATCATGTTCCGGCAGATTCTGCCCAACGTCATGAGCCCCATCATCGTTTCCACCACAACCAACGTGGCGTTCTTCATTCTGCAGGAAGCGGCCTTGTCCTTTATCGGCCTGGGCGTGGCGGACAGCACGCCCACCTGGGGCAACATTTTAAACGCCGCCAAGTCCGTTTCCGTGGTGACCAACCAGTGGTGGATCTGGCTGTTCCCCGGACTTGCAATCAGCCTGTTCGTGCTGGCCATCAACTTCCTGGGCGACGGCCTGCGGGATGTGCTGGACGCGAAGCAGCAGTAAGGAGGAGATGGGATGGATAACAGAGAAATTATATTAGACGTTAAGAAATTAAATACCACGTTTGTGTCCGACCGCAAGAAGGTCCGCATCGTCAAGGACGTCTCCTTCCAGGTGAAGCGGGGCAAGACCCTGGCGGTGGTGGGGGAATCCGGCTGCGGCAAGAGCGTGACCATGAATTCCATCATGCGGTTCCTGGGCAAAAACGCCATTGTGGACGCTGAGAATATCCAGTACAACGCCCTGAAAAACGGCGAGGTGAAGGAGTACCACTTAGAGAGCGTCAAGGACCCCAACGGCCCGGATATGCGCGCTCTGCGCGGGCCGGACCTGGCGATGGTGTTCCAGGACCCCATGTCCAGCTTAAACCCTGTCTATAAAGTGGGAGACCAGGTGGCGGAGGGGCTTTTGCAGCACAACAAGGGCATGACCAAGAAGGAAGCCCGGGAGAAGGTGCTGGAAATGTTCAAAAAACTGGGAATTCCGGACCCGGAGGAGCGCATCGACTGCTACCCCCACCAGTTTTCCGGCGGTATGAAGCAGCGCGTGGTGATCGCCATCGCTATGATCTGCAACCCGGAGCTGATTATCTGCGACGAGCCCACCACGGCGCTGGACGTGACGATCCAGGCCCAGATCATGGAGCTGTTGAAGGATTTACAGGTGAACGACGGCAAATCCATCATCCTCATCACCCACAATATGGGCCTGGTGGCGGAGATGGCGGACGAGGTCTGCGTCATGTACATGGGCCGCGTGGTGGAGTTTGGCAGTCTGGAGGACGTGTTCGACCGCACCAGCCACCCCTACACTAGGGCGCTGCTGCGCAGCGTGCCCGTGCTGGGGCTGGCCGACGGCCAGAAGCTGGAGACGATCCCCGGCGCAACCCCCAATCCCTCGGATTTAAAGGGCGGCTGCGAGTTCGCGGACCGCTGCCCGGAATGCATCGAGCTCTGCCGCAGAGGCACAATCCCCTGCTACGAGGTGGGGCCCGGCCATCATGTGCGCTGCCTGAAGTATAGTTCCTGCCCGGAGGTGGAATAGATGAAGGATAACAGAGAAGTCATTTTCAAGATCGAAAACTTACAGACATGGTTTCCCATCACCAAAGGAATGTTCAAAAAGGTGGTGGGCCATGTGAAGGCGGTGGACGACGTGAGCCTGGAGGTCTACAAGGGCGAGACTCTCGGGATTGTGGGCGAATCCGGCTGCGGCAAATCCACCTTCGGCAAGACGGCCATGATGCTGGAGCGGCCCACGGGCGGCCGGGTCATGTTCAACTTTGGCGGGGAATTCAAGGACATTACCAAGTTCAACAAGGACGAGATGTTCCAGTTCCGCCGCAAGGTGCAGATGGTGTTCCAGGACCCCTACTCCGCTTTAAATCCCCAGAAGAAGATTTATTCCTCCTTCGAGGAACCCTTAAAGGTCCACGGCATCGACACCATGGAGGAGCGGGAGGAGGTGATGCGCAAGGTATTAAAGATGGTCAATATCCAGCCTGACTACCTGATGCGCTACCCCCACGAGTTCTCCGGCGGCCAGCGCCAGCGCCTGTGCATCGCCAGGGCGCTGGAGGTCATGCCCGAGGTGCTGATCTGCGACGAGCCGGTGTCCGCGCTGGACGTTTCCATCCAGGCCCAGGTGCTGAACCTGATGAAGGAGATTCAGAAGGAGATGAACCTGACCTATTTATTCATCGCCCACGACCTGTCCGTGGTGCAGTACATGTCCGACCGGATCATGGTCATGTACCTGGGACGCATCGTGGAGGTGGCGGATTCCCGGGCGCTGTACGACGAGCCGCTGCACCCCTACACCAAAGCGCTGCTCTCGGCCATCCCGGTGGCTGACATCCACACCACGAAAAAGCGCCAGGTGCTGGAGGGCGAGGTGCCCAGCCCCATCCACAAGCCGGACGGCTGTCCGTTCCACAACCGCTGCCCCAAGTGCATGGAGATTTGCAAAACCCAGGCGCCGAACATGGTATACCACGGGGCGGAGGGCCACATGGTGGCCTGCCACCTGTACGATAAGGAGGCGGTGAAGGCTTGATCTACACGGATATGGAACATTTGGACCGCTACCGGGGAATCTGTCCCCAAATGGACACGGCCATCGATTACCTGCTGGAAAATGGGCTGGAGCTGCTGGTTTACGGACGCAACGAGGTGGACGGGGACGACGTGTTCGTGAACCGTTTCCATTACACCACCGTGCCCCGGGAGGAGGCCGCCTTTGAGGCCCACCAGGCCTACGCGGACATCCATCTGCTGGCCGGCGGCCGGGAGTTTATCGGCGTCACGCCCATCGACCGCCTGACCGTTACGGAGGTGGACCGGGAGTCCGACGACATCCGGTGCCACGGCCCGGTGGAGGTGGAAATCCCCATGGAGCCGGGTAAGGTGCTGATCGTGTTCCCGGAGGACGCCCACATGGTGAAGATTCAGAGCAACGGCCCGGTGAACGTGGAAAAAGCGGTGGTAAAGGTCCGGGTCTGACCGGAAAAGCTGCAATGATGTTTGGCTGTCCGGCCCGTCCGCCTGCCGTTTCGTCCGCGGGAACATGAAAAGTCCGCCAGAGAAAGCGGCCCCGCATGGACTTCTGCGCGCAGGTCAGGGGCGGACGGACAGATACAACGATAGAATGAGACAGGGGTTCAGAGATATTTGAACCCCGCAATGGAGGCAGAATAATGAGAGATATAACAAAGTATCAAGGTGTGATTCCGGCGTTTTACGCGTGTTACGATGAGGAGGGGAGCATCAGCCCCCAGGGCGTTGAGGAATTGACGCGTTTCCTGATCAAAAAGGGGGTCAAGGGCGTTTACGTGGGCGGCTCCTCAGGGGAGTGCATCTACCACAGCGTGGCGGAGCGCAAGCTGGTGCTGGAGCACGTGATGAAGGCGTCGGAGGGCAGGCTGACGGTGATCGCCCATGTGGCCTGCAACAACACGGCGGACAGCAAGGAGCTGGCGGCCCACGCGGAGAGCCTGGGAGTGGATGCCATCGCGGCAATCCCGCCCATCTATTTCCACCTGCCGGAGTACGCCATCGCACAGTACTGGAACGATATTTCCTCCGCGGCGCCCAACACGGATTTTGTGATCTATAATATCCCCCAGCTGGCCGGGGTTGCCCTGACCATGCCGCTGTTCCACGAGATGTTAAAGAATCCCAGGGTCGCGGCGGTGAAGAACAGCTCTATGCCGGTTCAGGACATCCAGATGTTCAAGATGGACGGCGGCGAGGGCTTCGTGGTGTTCAACGGCCCGGACGAGCAGCTGGTCAGCGGCCTGGCCATGGGCGCTGACGGCGGAATCGGCGGAACCTACGCGGTGATGGCCGAGCTTTACCTGAAGATTTTCGATCTGGCCGAGGCGGGGGATTATCCCGGGGCCAGGGAGATTCAGTTTGCGGTGGACGAGATTATTTATAAAATGTGCACCTGCAAGGGGAATCTGTACGCGGTGATGAAAGAGATTTTAAAGCTGCGCGAGGGCTTAAACCTGGGCAGCGTGCGCAGGCCCATGCCCGGCCTGGAGGAGAGCGATCTGCCCTGCGTGAAGGAGTGCGCGGACATGATCTCGGCCGCGGTCGCAAAATACTGCCAGGCATAGAGCCGGCCGGAAAAGCCGTTCCCGCCGTCTGTGGGAGAAAATGGTGCTGGCGCTGAGAGGGCCGGAGGGTTAGGAGAATGCGGCTGCCGCCGCGTCATCCGCGAGCCCCGGCCCTTTCGCCGGCCGGCCCTGCGGCTGCCGGCCCGACGCCCGCCGCTCATTCGGTTTCCCCCTGCCCAGGCGCCCATTTTGACTCCCAAAGGCTGGTTTCCGGAACATATTTTCCGCCCGCAGTTTGACAACAAGTGACAGGAGAGTGAGGCATATGAAAAAATATCTGATGCTGGACCGGCGGCTTTTAAATCCCCAGTCCATGGAAAATATCCGGCTTGAGGTGGCCGGCCCGGTGAAAGACCGGGTCAACAACCCGCTGTTCACCCAGGATCAACCCTGGGAGGTACGCATCGACAACGGATACCCCAACGTGCTCTACGATGAGCGGGCGCAGCTTTACCGCTGCTATTACACCCTGTTTATCGAGGACGAGGACAGCCGCCTGACAGGGCGCGGGGAGCGGAGCGGGCGGGACTACATCCCCCGGCCGGACCGCGCGCCGGGGCTGGCCTACGCCCAGAGCCGGGACGGGGTTCACTGGGAGAAGCCCGCGCTGGGCCGGGTGCTGTGGCACGGGAGCACAGAGAACAATCTGATCTTTGCCTACGCCCACGGAACCGGCGTGATGATCGATGAGCGGGACGGGGACCCCGGGCGGCGCTACAAGCTGGTGACCAAGATGGACCAGCCTGGGGAGCAGGCCTACATGGCGGTTTCATTTTCCCCGGACGGCCTGGACTGGTGCGATCCCATTCCCTGGCCGGAGTACAACCCGCCGGCGGACAGCCACAATCTGCCTTTTTGGGACGAGGAGCAGAGCTGCTACGCGCTGTTATCCAGAATCTGGAAGGACGGCATCCGCATCACCACCCTGAGCCGGTGCGAGGATTTCCTGCACTGGAGTGAACCGCAGGAGACGCTGCGGGGAACCGGGTTTGAGAATCAGATATACGCCATGCCGGCATTTCGCTGGGGAAACCTGTACCTGGGCCTGGCCTCCATGATCCACGAGGGGGACCGGCTGGCGGAGGACTTCGACTGCGTGGATCTGGAGCTGACCTGGGCGGCCGACCCGGCGAAATTCGATTTCGTGGCCGCGGGACAGCGCCTGATCGAGCGGGGGGCGGGCTCCTACCCGGACGGCGACTTTGACTGCGGCTGCCTCTACGCCTCGCCGCCGGTGACCGGGCCGGACGGCCGCATGTGGGTGTACTACATGGGTGGAAACGGCCGCCATACCAGCTGGCGGGAGACAAGCCTGTGCAGAGCGGAGTGGCGGCCGGATAAATTTGCCGCCCTGACGCCGCGGCTGCCGGAGCTGGACAGCGCGCTGGCAACCTGCCGGCTGCGCGTGTCCGGGGGAGGGCTGGAAATCCTGGCGGACACGGTGGCGGACGGCAGGGAGTACAAGCTGGAAGCCGAGCTTAGCCCCTCCTGGAACAGCCGGCCCTTCCCGGGCTTTTCCTACGGCGACAGCCGGGTGAAGCGCCAGGACGACGGCTGGTGGACCATCCGGTTCGCCCGCGGGCTGGAACAGCTCTCAGGGGAGAAGGTCAGCCTGAAGCTGCGCCTTCGCAATGTGAAGGTGTGGGCCCTGCGCGGCGACTTCAGCCTGGCGGAGCACCGGCTGTGGGAGGGGGCTGAGTAGGGCCGAAGGGGACAAAAGCCGCCCGTCCTTTGAAAATGGCACGTTTCAATTCGCTTGCCGATCACACCCTGCTTAAATTGTAGATTCCAACTGATTAGTTGTTTTTACAACATTTTGAACCTGAAGGCCGCGGCCGCGCGCTGAAAAACAGCGCTGGCCCGGCTTATTTTAATTTAATGATTGAAACGATACAATTTTTGGGGTACAATGTCCTTAAAAGGAGGGAAGAAAATGGCAACGATAAAAGATATAGCGGCGTTGGCAGGAGTTTCCCATGGCACGGTGTCCAATGTGTTGAATGGAAGAGGAAATGTCAGCGTGGAGAAGATCACGCTGGTGGAGAATGCGGCCAGGCAGCTGGGCTACACCATCAACGCCCAGGCGCGCCAGCTGCGAAAGGGGACGTCAAAGCGGGTGGGGGTGGTGATTCCGCGGATCGGTGTCAAGCGGTACCGGGATTTGTACCTGGGGATTGAGCAGGAGCTGAGGGACAGCGGCTGCGAGGTGGACCTGTATTACAGCAACGATCTTGTTCACAACGAGGAGAAGATATTGGAAACCATCGAGACCACAAACCCCACGGCCATCGTGCTGGTCAGCGCCTTTGCCGGGGAGATTCGGGCCTTGCGGGGGGACAGCCGGTTGATACTGGCGGAGCGCTGTGTGGAGAAAATGCCGGAAAATTCCGTGTACTGTGGATTCGACTACGGCCGGGCGGGGCGGGAGATGGCGCTGCGCTGCCTGGAGGACGGACACCGGAACGCGGCGGTATTTACGGGAAACACGAAGTACTCCAACTACAGCCAGTTTGTGAAGGGCATTGAGCAGGTGTTTGCGGCTGAGGGCGCCAGCCTGCGCATTTTCTCCTCCGACGATTCCCTGCGGTTTCAAACGGCTTTTGAGCTGCTGACGGACCGGGAGGAATTTGACGCGGTGATCACCTCGGACCCGGATAACCCGGCTTACTTAAAGGCGGTGGCCTCCTACCGCAGAAACGCGGTTTTGCCGGAAATTTATGCGGTTTCGGGCAAGGAGGTGTGCCCGGAGACCGACGCCGTGGCCTATGAGCTGAACTACCGGCTCTGCGGGCGCCGCATCGGAAAATATATCGGGGGGCTGGAGCTTGACGCGGCGGACGAATCCCTGCTGAAGCTGGAGAACGACGGGTTTCACCGCTGCCCTGTGAAGGTCTGCGAGGGCGTGGGGGATTTAAAGCTCCTCATGCTCTCCGGCCCCACCTGCCGGGCGCTGGAGCAGCTTTTACCGCAGTTTACGGAGAAAACCGGGATATCCGTGCGGCTGATGGAAGCAGGGTACGACGAGCTGTACCGCATGGTTAAAATGTGCGCCGACTCCTCTCCCTACGACCTGATCCGTCTGGACATGGCCTGGATGTCGGAGCTGGGGGAAAAGCTGTTTGCTCCCCTGCCGGAGGGGGAGGGATGGCTCCGGCAGATACGGGACAACTTTTCCGCCAGCCTGGGCGACGACTACTACCGGGTGGGAGACAGGTGCCTGGCCCTGCCCTTTGACCCCAGCGTACAGATTCTGTACTACCGGAAGGACCTGTTCGAGGACGCCAGAATCCGCCGGGAGTATTACGAGGTGTACAAAAAGCAGCTGAAGGTGCCGGAGACATTTGCGGAGTACGACGAGATCGCCCGGTTTTTTACCAGGCGTTTCAACAAAAATTCCCCTGTGGCCTACGGCACCACCATGGTGTTCGGCAGCTCCATTGTGGCGGCCTCGGATTACCTGCCCCGCCTGAAAGAGGCGGGAGGGCTTGCCGTGGGGCCGGACGGGCGCATTGAGCTGCGGACGGACCGGGTGATCCGCACGCTCTGCCGGTACCGCGAGGCCTTTGAGAACACGGACCGTGAGACCAACTCCTGGTGGCGCAAGGCCATGGAGGACTTCTCCGACGGACAGGTGGCCATGAACATTGTGTTCGCCAACTACGCCTCCATTATGCTGCACAGTAAGAAATCGAACGTGATCGGGAAAATCGGTTTCGCCCCGGTGCCCGGCGGCCATCCCCTCCTGGGCGGCGGCGTGCTGGGCATCTCCAGGGATTCCGGGAAGGCGCAGGCCTGCCGGGAATTTCTCAAATGGGTGTACGACGAGAAAACGGCGGCGCTGATCACCTACCTGGGCGGTTACATCAACCACCGCAAGCTGACCGAGAATCTGGAGGTGCTGGAGCTCTATCCCTGGCTGGAGGGCATGGAGGCGGCCTTTGCGGCCGGTTGGAGGCGGGAGCCGGAGCGGCTGTCGCCGGGGTTCAATGAATTTGTGTTTGAGGATATTCTGGGCAACGCTGTCCGCGCGGTGGTTTCCGGCATCATGAGCCCTGAGGAGGCCGTGAAAAACGCAGGGGAGCGGTGCGCGCGGGAGCTCTACTGAGGCCGTGGGCGGAAAAAGGACCATGACCGGGCCTGGGAGGTGAAAAGGCCTGCCCGGCGGCTGCGGTTGAAATCCGCTGTAAAAGCGCCCTGGGATACCCGGGCTTAAGAGGTCACAGACCATGAAAAGCGCTGCAGCGCCGAGCTGTGTGATTGGTATGCCTTTTGTCAAATAGACAGGCGGCATACCATGAGAACAGGACCGGCTGCGGCGCTTTTTTGGATGCACGCCCTAGCGAATGCTGCAAAGAACCTATAAATAGAACGTACCAAAATGTAAAAAGCGGGTAAAATCAGCGTGAATAGAGTTAGGTTGTGAGAAATATGCAAAAATATCAGCTATTTCCCTTATATGATGGCAAAAATATTTCAAAATAATATTGACACGTACCAATAAATGGACTATACTGATGGCAGAGAACAAAAGGAGGGAGTTTGTATGAATCACAGGGTGCTGATTGCAGCCCATCGGGGGACTTCCGGGGCGAACATCATACAGAATACCATCGGGGCCTATGAGAACGCCCTGCTCCACGGAGCGGACATTGTGGAGTTGGATGTGGTACGGACGACGGACGGGGATTTTTTCACCTTTCACAACGGCCAGGAGCCGGGGCTGGTGGGAACGGACCAGGATATCCGCACCATGACCACGGAGCAGGTGAGAAATCTGCGGTTTATCAACGGCATGCAAGAGCGGGTGAAGGAACCGGTGAACGCGTTTGACGACGTGCTGGAACATTTTAAGGGGCGGAATTGCCTGATTAATGTGGACCGGAGCTGGTTTTACTGGCGGGACGTGATCCGCGCGATCAACCGCCACGGGATGAAGGACCAGATTATTTTAAAGAGCCACGCAACGGAGGAGGAGCTGGAGATTCTGGCGGAGGAGGGGCCGGACATCATGTACCTGCCCATTGCGCGGGAGCCTGCGGTTTTGGAACGGGTGAAACGGCACAAGGTTAATTTTTACGGCGCCGAGGTGATTTTCGGGACCGAGGACCACATATTCTGCTCGGAGGAATTTATTGAGGACATGCACCGGCAGCAGAAAAAGCTGTGGGTCAACGCCATCACTCTGGACGACACCACCAGGCTGACCGCGGGGCACGACGACAACAGCGCGATTTTGCAGGATATGGACCAGGCCTGGGGCTGGCTGATCGATAAGGGCTACGATATCATTCAGACGGACTGGCCGCTGCTGCTGAAAACATACATAAACGGGAGGTAAGAGCGATGAGAAAATGGATTGCCGCACTTGTGATTTCAACTATGGCGCTGACCGCGGGCTGCGGACAGAAGGACAGCGCCCAGGGCGCGGGGCAGGCCCCGACCGGAGCTGCAGGAAACGGACCGGTTACCATCAACTACTACGGAAGGCCGGACGACAATCAGGTGGAGTCCACCATCATCAAAGCCTTTGAGGATTCCCACCCGGATATCAAGGTCAACTATGTGGAGCTGCCGGACTCCTCCAACGACCGTCTAAAGACCATCAACACAGTGCTCCAGGCAGGGGACGCCTCCATCGACGTGTTCGCGGGGGACGTGGTGTGGCCGCCGATCTTTGCCTCCGCGGGCTGGGTGATCCCCTTTGATGAGTACCTGGCGGACGGGGAGCTGGACGACTATCTGCCGGGGCCTTTGAGCGCCTTCCAGATTCAGGGCAAGACCTACGGGCTGCCGTTCATGGCGGACGCGGGCGCGCTGTACTACCGGAAGGACCTGCTGGACAAATACGGCAAGGAGGTTCCCGGCACCTGGGAGGAACTGATCGCCACGGCGAAGGATATTGTGGCGCAGGAGGGCAACCCCGAGCTGAGAGGGTTCGTCTCCTACTGGAAGCAGAACGAAAGCCTGACCAGCTCCATGCTGGAGATATACTGGGAGAAGGGCGCGCGGGTCATCGGCGAGGACGGCGGCAGCGTGATCGACGAGGCGCTGCTGGCTCAGACCCTGACCGAGATGAAGCGGATGATGGACGACGGCGTGACGGCCCCCGGCATCGAGACCTTCGGCACCAAGGAAGCACGGGACGTGATGTGCGCCGGAGACGCGGTGTTTGCCAGGGATTGGCTCAGCGGCTACGGACCCTTCAACGACGCAGAGACCTCCAGGGTAGCGGGGAATGTGGAGCTGGCTCCCCTGCCCAGCTACGGCTGCCTGGGCGGCTGGGGCGTGATGGTCTCCAACTATTCCAAGAACAAACCGCAGGCCGTGGAGTTCGCCAAGTTCCGCGCCAATTATGAGAGCCAGATGACCGCCTTTGACCTGGTGGACATCAAGCCCACCTTAAAGAGCGCCTACGAGGACGAGACGCTTCTGGAGAAAAAGCCGGAGCTGCCCCAGTATCTCACCGCCCTGGAACAGTCCAGGCCCAGACCACAGTCCCCCTTCTACGCCGAGATATCGGGCATCATGCAGCTGGAAATCCACAGCGTGATCACGGGCATGAGCGCCCCGGCGGACAGCGCGAAGAAGATCGTGGAGCAGGTAAACCAGATCCTGCAGTGAGAAAAAACCGAATGTGAAACGTCCCGCATCAGGCCGCGGGGCGTGCAATTGGAGGGCGCGGGGGCCCGCTGCAGGGCTCGCAACTTAAAGGCGCGGCGTCCTGAAGCGGGGCATGCAACTAGAATATGCGGCGGCCCGCTGCCGGGTATGCAACCAAAAGCCGCGGGCGGCCGCCAGACCCGGCCCGCTGCCTGCGCTTTGTCCCCCGCGGCCTTCGCGAGAATAAAGGAGGAGAGAATGGAGCGGAAAAATGTCAGAGCCGGTTACCTTCTGCTTCTGCCGAGCGTGATCCTGATTGCAGCGCTGATCGTATATCCGGCGGTCAACACCATCTATCAGAGTTTCTTTGAGATCAGGACGCAGACGGCGGCGCTGGGGCCGAAATTTGTTGGATTCAAAAATTACATTCGGGCGTTCCACGACGATCATTTTTGGGACACCCTGTGGTGGACCGTGGCGTTTACGGGGGTTTCCGTGTTCATCGAGCTGCTCATCGGCCTGGGACTGGCCCTGGTGATGAAGAAAAATATCCCCGGACAGGGCATCATCCGCACCGCGATCCTGGTGCCCTGGGCTATCCCCACTGTGGTGAGCGGCATCATCTGGACTCAGTTCTTTTCCCAGAACGGCCTGGTGAACTACGCCATTAAGGCCATGAACCTGGCCCAGGCGCCGCTCAACTGGCTGGGAAACGAATGGCTGGCCAGGCTGTCCATCCTGATTGCGGACATTTGGAAAAATACGCCCTACATGTCGCTGCTTTTGCTGTCCGGCCTGCTGACCATATCGGCGGACTACTACGAGGCCGCCGAGCTGGACGGCGCGGGAAAATGGCAGCAGTTCAAGTGCATCACCCTGCCGCTGATCAAGTCCACCATGTCGGTGACCGTGCTGTTTCGGATCATCTCCGCCATGCGCGTTTACGACCTGATCGTGGCCATGACCGGGGGCGGCCCGGCAGGGCGGACGGAGACGGTGTCCATGTACGCGGTGAACACGTATTTTACCTACGGAAATACCGGCTACGGGGCGACCTTGTCCGTGCTGATGCTGATTTTGTCCGTGCTGATCAGCCTGTTTTTCGTGGACAGCCTGAAAACGAAGGGGAGTGTTTAAATGAATCAGAAATTGACGGGAAAGAGAAAGGCGGTTTACCTTCTGTTTGTGGCGGCGTTCTTGTTTGTGATGATTTCCCCCATGCTCTACATGATCTCGGCCTCCTTTATGACCGAGGCGGATTTAAACCGGATTCCGCCCAGGATTCTGCCGTCCGCGGGCACGATCAAAAACTATGCGGCGGCCTTTATACAGCAGCCCCTGCTGCGGTATGTGTTCAACAGCTTTGTGATCACCATCATCGCCGTGGCGATCTGCATATCGGCGGGCTGCATGGCCTCCTACGCGCTGACCAGGACGAACATCCGGTTTAAGACGGTGTTCCTGCTGTTCGTGCTCACCATATCGCTGCTGCCCACCATCACGCTGATCAATCCCATTTTCAAGATGTACAGCAGGCTGGGGCTGCTCAACACCCACATCGGCCTGGCACTGATCGTGTCGGTGCTGGACCTGCCCATGACTATCTGGTTTCTGACGGCGGTGTTCAAGGGCATCCCGGTGTCCTTTGAGGAGAGCGCCAAGCTGGACGGGGCCAACATGTTCCAGATGTTTTTCTATATCATCCTGCCGCTGTTGAAGGCCAGCATTTTCTCTATCAGCATCCTGGTGTTCATTGGCGCGTGGAACCGATTCCTGCTCTCGCAGGTTCTGAACCAGTACGAGCAGTACCGGACCGTGGTGGTGGGCCTGACCCTGTACCAGACCACCCACACCATTCCCTTCGGGGTGGTGGCCGCGGCCGGGATGATCACCGTGCTTCCGCTGATGATCATGGTATTAATTTTCCAGAAAAATATTCTGGGCGGGATTATGGAAGGCGGAGTGAAGGAATAAAATCGGCCACAGGCTCCGCCGGCGGCCCATTGTATTTAAGAAAAAGGCATACCACGGGAAATAAGCCCGGCGGTATGCCTTTTTTGCGTAATTGCAGGGACGGAACGCTCCCCGCTGTGGGGCAATCCCCGACCGCGGCCCGACCGCATCCCCGTCGCTGCCCCGCAGGCGGCGGGTGGGAAGATTTACTCAGAGGTCGTCCGGCAGGAAGCCGATTTGCCGCACATTGGAGCCGTCCAGGTTCATCCGGTAGTATGGGTGGGGCTGGCCGCCGATGTAGACCTGGACGATGATCTCGTCCCCGGTGATCTCGCAGATCATGGACAGATAGGGCATATAGCTCTGGGAGATCGTGTCCCCCGGATTTGCCAGGCGGTACTCAAAGATTTCCTGTCTGCCGCTGCCGTCCGGATTCATGGAAAACAGCTTCTGGGCCACTGTGGCGGAGCGCGCAGAGGCGGTCCCGCTGTCGTCCGGTATCAGGACATGCGCCTGCACATCCGCCGCAAAGTAGACCTTGCCCTTGTAAGCGCAGCAGAAGTCGAATGCGGGCAGCTCCTCGGTTCCCTCCGCGGCCACGGTCAGGCTTTGATCTTCCTCCTGGTAACAGGCCAGGTAATTCTTCCGGCCGGATTCGTCCGTGAAGGTGTAGAGGATCATGTTTTCGTCCCGAAACCGGATATTGCCGTCCGTGGGAGGTTTTACCAGGGAGGGGTCCAGGCCCACGCTGTCTGCGATTGCGACATTTTTCATCGGACAGCCCGTCAGCCGGTAGGGGGAGAGCCACCACCTCTTTCCGGCCTGGGAGATGTTCGGCGGATCGTCCAGGCGGACCTGATAGACCAGGTCAAATCCGCCATCCCTGGGCGTCTGCGCGTCGAGCAGCTCCCGGTTGAGGCTGCGCTCCCGGCGGATGCCCACGCCGGTTTCGTAGTCGTCCTCGGACTCCGAGGTGACAAATGGACCGTAGCCGTAGGTGGTGTGGACGTAATTCAGATACCAGGCGCCGTCCCGGTAAGCGTAGGTGTAGGCCTCCGACCATTTCCAGGCGCTTCCGCCGAAGGCGTTGGTGGTGAAGGAGGTATCGCCTGCGGTCATAGGCACGTAGGGATCGCCGAACACGCCACCCTCGTCTCTGGTGCGGATCAGGTTTTCGTCCTGGAAATCCAGACGGAAGAAATTTCCCTGGCAGCCGGCCACGGCGAAGAGAATGCGGGGCGTGCGGAGGGGCACGTCGTCGCCTGTCATTTCCAGCACACCCACATAGTCGGGCCGTCCGTCGCGGTTGAAATCCAGGCTGACGGAGTCCATGAGGGTCCAGCCGTCCGGGGTAAAATCTTCCAGGCAAAGGCCGGTTTCAGGAAGCTGTGGGACCGGGACGGCGGAGGTGGGAGCTTCGCCGGCTTCAGGGGCGATAGAGGAATCGGCGGTGGTTGTTTTTCCTGTCTCGGGGGTTGAGGCGGAAACCGCCGTCTCCGGGGAGGAGGACGGTCTGACGGGAGAACTCCCCGAATTGCCTGTGGAGGCTGCCGGTGGAGATTCCTCTGTCCGGAGGCCGGGGGCGGAGGCGGATTCAGCCTGGGCGGACGCCGTCTCTTGTGCGGAGGTATGTTCGGCTGGGGCAGAGGCGGACCGGCCGCAGCCTGAGTTGAGCGCTGCCAGGCCAAGGGCCAGGGACAGGAGGGCAAAAATGGGGAGGTTGTGTGGTCTCATGGGAGCTCCGATCTGCCGCTGAAAACAGCGGCGCAGGTAGTTTTTTATAGTTTTATATTCACGCCGGTAAACGGTCATTTTTCTGAAATGATTATACTATACCGCGGCGGTTGACCGCAATTAATAAAAGTGAATGGCATCCCTTGTTGGGGTGGAGATGATAAAGGCGAGGCGCAGGTGTTCGCAGGGATAATAGACTGCCGGAAGCTCGATATTGGAAAAATCATCCCATGAATACTAAATATATATTGACATGTTAGGTATAATGTGCTAAAAGTAAAACATATTCATGGGATGAATGTGGAAAATATCACGAAGCTGGACGAGGGTACGGCTTTGGGGAGAGAACAAGTGAGGTGAGTGATTGTGTTGAGCAATATCAGAGCCTGCGGAATGGAAAGCAGAACCGGGACGCTGACCCCGGACCAGGTGGAGCAGGTGATCGGTCGGCTTTTAGCCCAGCTGCCGCCGGCCGGCCGGGTCCTTCTGGTGCCGCCGGACATTACCAGGTGCTACTCCTACGCGGGGGCCATAACGGCCGGCCTGTACCGGCGCCTGTCCGCCGGCTGCCGGGTGGAAATTATGCCCGCGGTGGGAACCCACAGGCCGATGAACCGGGAGGAGCAGATCAGCTTTTTCGGCGGAGACATCCCGGAACAGGCCTTTTTGGGCCACGACTGGCGAAACGATACGGTCGGGCTGGGAACCGTGCCGGGCGAGTACATCCGGAAGGTCACCGGCGGGAAATGCTGCCGCGGCGTGCTGGCCGAGGTGAACCGCAGCCTTGTGGACGGCACCTACGATCTGATCATTTCCGTGGGCCAGGTGGTGCCGCACGAGGTGGTGGGCATGGCGAATTACAGCAAGAATATCCTGGTGGGCCTGGGCGGGCGAAAGATGATCAACGAGAGCCACATGATCGGAGCGGTGTGCGGCCTGGAGACCATCATGGGAAATGTGGACACGCCGGTGCGGAAAATCTTCGATTATGCGGAGGAACGGTTTTTGAAAGACGTTCCGCTGGTGTACATACTGACCGTGACCACCCAGGACAGCGGAAGAACTCAGGTTCATGGGGTGTACGGCGGCGCTTCCAGGGAGGTGTTCGAGCGGGCCGCGGATTTGGCGCGGACCTGGAATATAACCGAGGTGCCCGGGCGGATGAAAAAGGTGGTGGCTTACCTGGAGCCGGGTGAATTTTCCTCTACCTGGGTGGGCAATAAATCCGTGTACCGCACCAGGATGATGATCGCGGACGGCGGGGAGCTGCTGGTGATCGCGCCGGGACTCAGGCGGTTCGGGGAGAATGCGGAGGTGGACGGCCTGATCCGCCGCTATGGCTACCGCGGGACGCCGCGCACGATGGAGCTGGTAGAACAGGGCGCGTTTGTTGGAGCGGACATGGTTCCCGCCCACATGATCCACAGCTCCTCCGAGGGGAGATTTTCCATCACCTATGCGGTTGACCCGGAGAATATGACCAGGGAGGAGATCGAGGGCGTAGGCTACCGGTATATGGAGCTTTCCAAGGCGCTGGAGCGCTATCCGGTGGAACAGCTGCCGGAGGGGGCGCAGGTCATGCCGGACGGCGAGGAGATTTACCTGGTGAAGGCGCCGGCCCTGGGGCTCTGGCGCAGCCGCTGTTAAGGCGGCTGTGGGTATGCGTTTGCCGCATGTGGAAACGTTTTTATGTTATTTGCACATATGGCGAAAAAAGAACTTGGAAAGCGTTGGATTAATTGTTTCGCCTGGGCGCGTGAGTTAAGTGAAATTCCCCATTGCAAAGGCGAGAGAATTACAAATAAATGAAATAAATATATATAAACCGCAAGAAAAACATAAAGTTTGTGTTAAGATTGCACAAATCATATTGACAGACGTCATACAATATGGTATCGTATCTCATATCTTGTAGAAACGTTCTCATATTGACGCTGAGGAAAGGAGAACGCAGATGAAGCAATTTGATTTAACTGGAAAGAAGGCCATTGTCACCGGCGCGGCGGGAGGGCTGGCCCACGGAATGGCGGAGGGGCTGTTGGAGGCCGGCGCCCAGGTGGCGATCATCGATATTTCCGGGAACACCGCCCAGGCGGCGGAGGAATTTTGCCGGCGCGGCTTTCAGGCCTGGGCAGTACAGGCGGATTTGGGAGACCGGGAGAGCCTGGAGCGGGGATTTCACCGGGCGGTGGAGCTGTTGGGCGGATCGCTGGATATCCTGGTGCCCGCGGCCGGAATCCAGCGCCGGAGTAAGTCCGAGGAGTTTTCCATGGAGGATTGGGACGCGGTGCTGAGCATCAACCTCTCCGCGGTGTTTATGCTCTGCCAGCTGGCGGGCAGGATCTTTCTCCGGCAGAAGAGCGGGAAGATCATCAACATAGCCTCCATGCTCAGCTTTTTCGGCGGCTACACAGTGCCCGCGTATGCGGCCAGCAAGGGCGGGGTGGCCCAGCTGACCAAAGCCCTTTCCAACGAGTGGGCCCGGCACGGAATCAATGTGAACGCCATCGCCCCGGGCTACATGGCCACACAGATGAACACCGGCCTTTTGGCGGACCAGGCGCGGAATGAGCAGATCACGGCCAGGATACCGGCCGGGCGCTGGGGAACACCGGAGGACGTGAAGGGCGTGGCTGTATTTCTCGCCTCGCCGGCTTCCGCCTACTTAAACGGGGCGGTGATCCCGGTGGACGGCGGATATTTGAGCTGCTAGTCCATGAAACCCTATGAGCATTGCAGAGACAAGTCTCTGAAAATGATAGAAAGAAAAAAGGAGAAGAGATTATGATGAAAAAAATGGGAGCACTTATGTTGGCGGCGGTTTTAGCCATGTCACTGGGAGCGTGCGGCTCCGGCGCCACAAGCGCGGAAACAGCGGGGAACACGGCCAAGTCCGCCGGAGGGGCAGGCGCCACTGAGGCCGGGACCGCAAAGGATGGCGCGGGGGAAAATACTCCGTTAAAGGTGGGCGTGTCCATGCCTAACCTGACCAACGTATTCTTCCTGCAGATTCAGGAGGGGATGGAGAAGGCGCTGACCGGCGAGAACGATGAGGTGATCATCATGGACGCCAACGGCGACCAGAACAAGCAGATGAACGACGTCTCCGACATGATCAACCAGGGCTGCAACGTGATCGCCCTGTCCCCCATCAACTCCGACGGCGTGCGCGCAACGCTGGAGGCCTGCAAGGAAGCGGGCGTGCCCGTGATCGCCTTCAACGTGGGCACCAAGAACCCGGAGCTGGTGGCTTCCACCATCGTATCGGACAACGAGGAGTCCGGCCACATGTGCGCCAAGGCCCTGGCGGAAGCGCTGGGCGGCAAGGGCAAGGTGGTTGAGATTACCTTCAGCACCACCACGACCTGCTATCAGCGCCAGAAGGGCTTTGAGGACGAGATGAAGGCCAACTATCCGGACATCGAGATTCTCCAGAGTAAGGACGTGGAGAAGGCCACGGCGGATTACTCACAGCCGATTATGGTGGACTTTATCAACGCCAACCCGGAGCTGGACGGCGTGTTTACCATCAACGACCCCACTGCCAGAGGCGCCATCGCGGCCCTGAAGGAGGCCAACATGATCGACAAGGTGAAGGTGGTTTCCGTGGACGGCTCCGACGAGGGCAAGGGCTTTATCCGCGCCGGCGAGATGGTGGCCTCCGCGGCCCAGGACCCGGAGGGCATCGGCCGCAACGTGGTGGAGACCGGCTACAAGTTAATCAAGGGCGAGGAGGTAGAGCATGACATTATCATGCCCATGACCATCATCGATGCCACCAACGTGGATTCCGCTCAGTAACGGGCAAAGAACTGCATAAGCGGGGCAGAATACAGGCGTTCTGTCCCGTTTGTCGTGTGCGGCGGTCCCCGGGCGCGTCCCGGGGCAAGTTCCTCGGGCAGAGGATGGCCGCAGACCGGAAACAGGCATAGCTCCGGCCGGCAAAGGCGGAGCTTGGGCAGAATGTGAAGGCGAAGAAAGGGGCGTGATTCGATGCCGGGTGAATATTTGTTAGAGATGGAGCACATTGAGAAGGCCTTTGGCTCCAACGTGGTTTTGGACGATGTGAGCATCGGGATACGGGCCGGCGAGGTCCGGGCGCTGATGGGCGAAAACGGCGCGGGGAAATCCACATTGATGAAGATTCTGGGCGGAATTTACCGCGGGGACAAGGGCAGTATCAGGATCAACGGGCAGCCGGTGAAGATTGATTCCGTGGACGATGCCCGTTCCCAGGGAATCAGCTTTATCCACCAGGAGATCAGCAATATCCAGGAAATGACCATTGCGGAAAACATATTTTTGGGGAGGGAGCCGAAAAATTCCCTGAAGATGGTGGATTACCGGAAGATGAGGGCGGAGGCCCAGAAGGCCCTGGACTCCCTGGAGCTTGGCCTGGACGCGGGGCGTCTGATCCGCGGGCTCTCGGTCGCCCAGCAGCAGATGGTGGAGATTTCCCGGGCCGTCAACGAGGGGGCGCGAATCCTGATTCTGGATGAGCCCACCGCCTCCCTCTCCAGCAGTGAGGTGGAGAACCTATTTAAGCAGGTGCGGCGGCTGAAGGCTATGGGCGTGGCCATGATCTACATATCCCACCGCATGGAGGAAACCTTCCGAATCTGCGATTCGGTGACCGTGCTGCGGGACGGCAAATTCATCGGCACCAGAAATACGGCGGAGACCTCGGAAAATGAGCTGATTAGCATGATGGTGGGCCGTGAGTTCGACAACATGTACGGCAATGTCATGGCTGTCGGCGGGGACGTGATTCTGGAGGTGAAGCATCTGACCACGGACAAGGTTCAGGATATCAGCTTTACGCTGAGAAAGGGCGAGATTCTGGGCTTTTCCGGCCTGGTAGGGGCGGGGCGCACGGAGATGGCCCAGGCGCTGTTCGGCATCGATCCCATCCGCTCAGGCGAAATCTGGCTGGAGGGAAAAAAGCTGGAGATCAGAAGCGCCATGGACGCCATCAGGGCCGGAATCATGCTGGTGCCGGAGGAGCGCAAGGATCAGGGACTGTTTCTGGGACACAGCATCGCCACCAACCTGACCTTCCAGGTGCTGCCCCAGTTCATCAGCCGCCTGCGGGTGGACCGAAAGAAGGAACGGGCCATTGTGGACGAGTTCAAGCAGAAGCTTTCAATTAAAATGGCCTCGGTGGAGCAGTCCGCCGGGGAGCTCTCGGGCGGAAACCAGCAGAAGATCGTGATCTCCAAATGGCTGGCCGCCGCGCCCAAGGTTTTGATCATGGATGAACCCACCAGGGGCATCGACGTGGGCGCCAAGGCTGAAATTTACAAGCTCATGCACAGCCTGGCGAGGGAGGGCGTTTCCATTATCATGATCTCCTCGGAGCTCCCGGAGATTATCAACAATTCCAGCCGGATCGCCATCATGCGGGAGGGGCGTCTGGCCGGCGTGATGGACCAGAAGGAGACGGAAGTGACGCAGGAAAATATCATGGCTTATGCAGTAGGAGGAGGTCATCAGGGATGATTAGAGTTAAACAGCAAACAGAAAACGCGGAGAGCATTTGGAATAAAAACCCATTGTTTCTCTGGCTAAAACGAAATCTCGGCTCAATGATCGCGCTGCTGTTTCTGTGCATGGTGCTGATCGTCTCAACGGAGACCTTTATCGCCACCCAGAACCTGCTCAGCGTGCTGCGCAACATCTGCGTCAACGTTCTGATCGCCTTCGGCATGACCTGCGTGCTGATCCAGGGCGGAATCGATTTGTCCGTGGGCTCCACCGTGGCGGCCTCGGGCGTGATGGCGGTGCAGATGGCCAACGCGGGCATGCCCGTGGCGGTGTGTATCCTGGTCTCCCTGCTGTTCGGCGCGGCTTTGGGGCTGTTCAACGGAACCGTTATCTCACACACCACCCTGCCGCCCTTTATCGTGACCCTGTCCACGCAGATTATTGTGCGCGGCGTCAGCTACATACTGACCGGCGGACAGCCCACCCAGTGCAACAACGAGTCGTTTAACAACCTGGGCACAGGCTATGTGCTGGGAGTGCCGATTCCGGTGGTAATCGTGGCCATTGTCATGCTGATTCTGTTCTTTGTGATCAACCGCACCTCCTTCGGCCGCCATGTGTACGCGGTGGGCGGCAACAAGGAGGCGGCGAAGTTCGCCGGCGTCAATGTGAAATGGGTCCAGATGCGGGTCTATATGATCAGCGGGATTACGGCGGCTCTGGCCGGCGTGGTGCTGGCGGCCCGCCTGTACTCAGGACAGCCCAACGTGGGCGAGGGCTTTGAGCGGGACGCCATCGCGGCCTCTGTTCTGGGCGGCACCAGCTTTAACGGCGGCATCGGCACCCTGGGCGGCACGGTGATCGGCGGACTGATCATCGGCGTGTTAAACAACGGCATGAACCTGTTGAAAATCAACACCTACTGGCAGTACGTGGTAAAGGGCGGCGTGATACTGGGCGCAGTGTACGTGGATTATCTGAAAAAATCCAGGACATCAAAAAAATAAGGACATCGAGGAGGAGACAACGATGAGAATCGCACTGATTAACGAGAACAGCCAGGCGGCAAAAAACGCACTGATCTGCGAGACATTGAAAAAAGTGGTGGAGCCTATGGGACATGCGGTGGACAACTACGGCATGTACGGCCCTGAGGACGAGGCGTGGCTGACCTATGTGCAGAACGGCATCCTGGCGGCCGTCCTGCTGAACAGCGGAGCGGCCGATTACGTGGTGACCGGCTGCGGCACCGGCGAGGGCGCCATGCTGGCCCTGAACAGCTTTCCCGGCGTGATCTGCGGCCACGTGGCGGACCCCAGCGACGGCTTTATGTTCGCCCAGATCAACGACGGAAACGCCATCTCCATGCCCTTTGCCAAGGGCTTTGGCTGGGGAGCGGAGTGCAATTTGGAGTACACCTTTGAGAAGCTGTTCGGCTGCGAGAGCGGGGGCGGATACCCCAGGGAGAAGCAGCAGGTGGAGCGGCAGAACAAACAGATTCTGGATCAGGTGCGGGCCCACAATCTAAAGGATTTGATCACCTGCTTAAAGGGCATTGACCAGGAGCTGGTAAAGGGCGCCCTGGCGGGGAAGCATTTCAGGGAGCTGTTCTTTGCCAACTGTAAGGATCAGGAAATCGCCGCCTATGTGCGGGGGATTGTGGGGGAATAGGGCCGTTTTGGCCGAGGGGCTAAGGTAGACTTTCCCGGGGGCTTATGCTATATTTTAAATATACGCAATTTTCAGAGAAACGGAGAGCGGAAATGAAAACAATCCGTGATATAGCAAAGGAAGCCGGGGTCAGTGTTTCCACTGTTTCCAGGGTCTTGAACAACAGCGGCTACTGCAGCCCGGAGACAAGGGAAAAGGTCGAGAAGGCGGCCGTGGACTATTATCCCAACGCCATTGCGCGGGAGATGGTCAGCGGGCGGTCCAAAACCATCGGCGTGCTGGTCAGCCACACGCCGGAATATTTCTTTCAGAGCTCGTTTTATTCCGAGGTGCTCATGGGCGTCTGCGACGCCCTCAAGGAGCGGGAATACCACCTGCTGCTGATGATGAACGAGAAAAAGGAGGACGTTGCCAAGGCATTTTACCACCGCCAGGTGGACGGCCTACTGCTGCTCAGCGCCAACATGGAGGAGAACATGGTGGAGTATCTCCAGGAGCGGAACATCAAGTTTGTGCTGGTGGGGGATTACCGGGACTGCGAGCAGCCGGTGTACAAGGTGGATGTGGACAATGAGCGGTACGCTTACGAGGCGGTGGAGTATCTGATCGGCCTGGGGCACCGCCGGATCGGGATGATCTCCGGGCCTTTGAGCAACGGGGCCTGCTTCACGCGGCTGCGGGGATACCGGAAGGCGCTGAGCGATCACAACATCCCGGTCAACGAGGATTACATTCAGATTTGTGATTCCGCCACGGAGCGGGAGGCCCTGAACGCGGCCAAAAAGCTGCTCTACATGCGGCCGGGGGTCACGGCGGTGTTCGGCTTCAACGATACGGTGGCCGCCTCTGTGTACCGGGCCGCCGCGGATCTGAATCTGTCGATCCCCGGGGACGTGTCGGTGGTGGGCTTTGACGACAGCACCATTGCCGGCTATCTGTCGCCGCCTATGACCACGGTGATGCAGCCCAGCTACGAGAAAGGGATCAAGGCCGCCAGAGTGCTTTTGGATTTGCTGGAGAAGGGCAGCGCGCCCAGCCAGGTTCAGAACTTAAATTGCTATCTGGTGTACCGGAAATCCTGCGCCGGGCCCAAGGAGGATTAAAAAAAGTGTAATTTCCCAGTCGGATTACAGCCGCTGGGAGATTACACTTTTTATTTCATATGGTTATATAGGAAAATGCCTCCCGCGGCGGCAAGCTTTTCCACTGATCAGGTCCTACGGATTTACATCTGCAGCGAATTATAGTAGAATCAATCCTTAAGAATACAAATCAGGCCGGGTCCTTTGGGTCTGTGACAAGCGGGGGGATTTTATGGGGGAATCGAGAAATACTGAAATATTTGAGAAGATGCCGGTGTCCAGGGCCGTAAAAAATATGGCGGTGCCCACTGTGATCGGCCAGCTCATCGTCCTGTTTTACAATATGGCGGATACCTTTTTTGTGGGGCAGACCAACAATCCGTATATGGTTGCCGGCGCTTCCCTCATCCTGCCCGTGTTCAATATCTCCATCGCCCTGTCCGGCCTGGCCGGGGTGGGCGGCGGCGCCCTGATATCCAGGCTGCTGGGAAAGGGCGAGCTGCGGGAGGCGAAAAGGGTGAGCGGCTTCAGCGTCCTGATGGCGGCCTGTCTGGCCGGGCTGTTTTCTCTGACCATGCTGCTTTTGCGGCAGCCGATCCTGACATTTCTCGGCGCAGGCCGCGAGACGTACCGGTACGCCAACCAGTATGCGTTCTGCGTGATTGTGCTGGGCGGCATCCCCACGGTCATGTCCAATACCTACGCCAATCTGCTTCGCAGCATCGGGGAATCGAAAAAGGCGGGCGTGGGAATCACCCTGGGCGGCCTCTTAAACGTGGCGTTAGACCCGCTTTTTATGTTCGTGCTGTTTCCGCGGGGCCAGGAAATTGTGGGCGCGGGGCTGGCGACCTGCCTGTCCAATTTCATTTCCTGCGGGTATTTTCTGCTTGCGGTATGCGGCCTGGGGCCGGACTCCGTGCTGAGGAGAGGCCCGCTGGGAGCGCTGCCGTCGAAGGAGAGCATCAGGAGTATTTTCAATGTGGGAATCCCGTCGGCCCTGGCCACGTTTCTGTTTGACCTGGATTATATCGTGATCGGCCGGCTGATGACCGCCTACGGCGATATTCAGATGGCGGCCATCGGGATTGTGCTGAAAATAGAGCGGCTGCCGTTGAATATCGGGATCGGCATCTGCCAGGGTATGATGCCCATTGTGGCGTACAATTACGCTTCCGGCGACAGAAAACGGATGCGGGACACCATCGCGTTTTCGCGGCGGGCGGGGCTGATCTGCGCGGCCTTAAGCATCGGGCTGTACGAAATCTTCGCGCTGCACATAACGGGATTGTTTATAGGCGACGCCCAGACCATCGCCCTGGGGACAGGCTTCCTGAGAGTCCGCTGTCTGGCAACGCCCTTTATGTTTTTGAGCTTTTTTACGGTGTATCTGTTTAACGGCTTCGGCAAGGGCAGGACGGCCCTGTTCCTTGGGATAATGCGCTGGCTGGTGCTGAACATTCCCATGCTGTTTCTGCTCAACCACCTGTTTGGGATATACGGCATCGTCTGGTCGCAGATTGCCGCCGATTTGATCAACGTGGCCGTTTCGCTCTACATTTATCACCGCTTTGAGCGCGGTCTGGAATAAGTGAGGCGTCCTTGCGGGAATCCTCAGCTTCCGCGCAGACGGATCAGCCTGCCGCCGATCAGCTCCACGTCCTCCTCCTGATGAGTGGTCAGGATCAGCAGGCGTCCGGCGGCCTTCTCGCGGATGTAACGGATGGCCAGCCGCCGGTTGTCCTCGTCCAAGCCGGTGAAGGGCTCGTCCATGAGAATCGCCTGGGACTGGGCCAGCACGGCCCGGCAGATGGCGGTGCGCCGCTTCATGCCGCCGCTCATGGTCCACACCGGGCGGTCGAAGCACTCCGGGGGCAGCAGGCGGGCCAGCTCCCTTCTGATCTGTTCTACGGAAAGGAAACGGCCGGTGACCATCTGGATGTTCTCCAGCGGGGTGAAGGCCTCGCAGAGCCTGTCCTCCTGAAAGACCGCGGAAAACCTTGCCTGGCCCGTGAGCTCCTTGCCCTCCTTGCCGGTGACGGAAAATGAGCCCCCGTCCGGGCGCTCCAGGCCCAGGAGAACCCGCAGCAGCGTGGTTTTCCCGGAGCCGGATGGCCCCATGAGGCAGCAGGGCGCGTCGTCGGAGAAGGTGAGGCTTATGTGGTCCAGCACCAATTTTGAATTGTAAATTTTTGTAATTTCATTCAGGCTTATCTTCATACGCCGGCACCTCCCGCGGGCTGTCCTGGCTTTCGCCAAAAGCGTTTCAGCAGAAACAAAAACAACTGTTCAAACACCGCGCTGACAATCACGATCACAAAGGTCCAGGCGAACAGCCCGGCGGTGTCCAGGTAGAGCTTGGAATAGTAGAGCTGTTCCCCGATGGAGCTGGAGGGGATGCCGATGACCTCCGCGGCGATGCCGGATTTCCAGCTCATGCCCAGTGCGGTTTTGCAGCCGCTGACCAGGTAGGGCATAAGGGCCGGGACGTAGATGTAGCGGATCTTTTTCAGGCCGGTCATGTGGAACACCCGGGCCATCTCCAGCAGCTTGGGATCGGTGGAAGAAAGGCCAGCGATGGTGTTCACGTAAACCATGGGCAGAACCACCAGGTAGGAGATGAAAACGGACAGGCTGCCGGAGCCGATCCAGATCAGGGCCAGGATCACGAAGGATGCCACGGGGATGGAGCGGATCAGGGACATGAAGGGCTCCAGCAGCTCCCCGGCAAAGGGCACGCAGTAGGCCAGGCTGCCCAGGAGCAGGCCGGAGGCGAAGGCGCCTAAAAAGCCCAGGCTGATCTTGCCGAAGGAGTGTCCGATGGTCAGCCAGAAGCCGGCCTCAAAGAACTGCTCCCCCAGGGAGCGCAGCATCTCCAGGGGTCCCACAAATATAATGGGATTGTGCACCAGGTCCGCGGCAAACTGCCACAGCGCGATCCAGAAGAGCCATACGGCGGCTTTTCTCAGCACCGGCGCTGAGGCCGGCCCCCTTCCTGTGGTATGAAACATGGTTTGTCCTCCTTTATCAATGGGGCGCGGCGAAATATCCCAGCGCCATGCCCGCCCGCGGCGGCCGCGAGAGCGGTTGCGGCGCTCGCCAGGGCGTGTGAATGACGCCGCGCTATGCCTGCCCGCGGCCGCGGCGAGAGCAGCCGGGGCGTGCGCCCTGGGGCGCTGGAATTTCGCCGCGCCATGCCCGCCCGCGTTCAACGAAAGAGGCCGCTGCGCTTACTGAAAGCCGCCGCGGCCTCTTTTTTGTGTTCCTCACCTACGGGATATAATAGAAATCATCTCCCGGCAGCTGTCCGCCCACGGACTTGGGGTCCTGTTCGTACAGCACGTTTAAGTATCCGCTCAGGGCGTCCTTCATCTCCTGGCCGGTCATGCACACGATGTTGCAGTAGGGCAGGGCCTTCTTGGCGATGGGGGCTTTTTCCACGATGCCCGCCGCAGCCACCAGCTCGGCGGTCTCGTCCACGTGATCCACCGCGTACTGGGCCGACTCCTTGTGGTCCTCTAAGAACATCTGGATGGGCGCGCGGTTCTCGCGCAGGAAATCGCTGCGCACCAGGGTGACGCCGGTCACCAGCATGCTGCCGCTGTCCTGATTCAGGGCGTTCCACTGTTCGGTCAGATCCAGCACCGGCTTTAAAGCCTCGTTCTGGACGCAGGCCGCGGTGGCGAAGGGCTGGGGCAGAACGCCGATGGCGTCGGGATTCTCCTTCAGCAGGGAAGCGACCTCGGTGGCCTCGGATTTAAACTGCAGGTCCACATCCCCCGCGGCCAGTCCGTTCCCGCTCAGAAGATAGTTCATCACGTACTCGGGGGTGGTGCCCTTGCCGGTCATGTAAACGGTCTTGCCCTTCAGATCGGCGATGGAGGTGATGGAGTCGTCGGAGGCCACCACGTAGAGCACGCCCAGGGTGTTGATATCCAGGACTGTGACATATTTCTGGGTTTTGGTGTAGAGTACGCTGGCAACGTTGGCGGGAAGCAGGACGATGTCCAGATCGCCGTTAGCGATCTGGCCCACCAGCTCGTCCGCCGCTCCGGTCATGGTAAATTCATAATGGTTTTCCGTCTCGCCCTTCTGGGCCTTGTCCATCAGATACACCAGTCCCATGGAGGTGGGGCCCTTTAAGGAGCCGACGCGGACTCCAGCCTGGCAATTGTCGCCGCTGTCGCCGGTCAGGGTCGCGGGAACCGCTTCCTTTGCGGTCTCGGCGGCAGTGGTCTCAGCCTCGGTCTCAGGCGCAGTGGTCTCAGCCGCGGCGGTAGTTTCGGCAGCGGCGGTTTCCGCTGTGGTGGCGCCGGTGTTCCCGGAGCCGCAGCCCGCCAGCAGTACGGAGGCGGCCATGAGGGCGGCCATGATGACAGATACAGATTTTTTCATAATTACGTTCTCCTTTCCTTCCGTATTCTCACCCTGCAAGAGGGCAGCGAAAAAGTCAGGGCGCGTGAATGCCGTGCCTCGCCTTCCCCCTCAGCCACGCTTCAGGGTGAGAACGAATAGCTTTACTATAGCACAGAACGGCGCTGTTTACCATAAAATATTTCCAATCCCCGGCGGAATTGGTGTTGATATAAAGTTCACAATGTGCGATAATAGAAACATATTTTTGGGGTCACCCCAGGAAGCAGATTAACGATCAAAAAGCGGAGGAAATAAGGGATGAAAGTTACAATTTGTATCGGCAGCGCCTGTCATTTAAAGGGCTCCAGAGAGATTATCGAGAAAATGCAGCAGCTGGTGGCGCAGAACGGCCTGGCGGACAAGGTGGATTTAAACGGTTCGTTTTGCAGCGGCAACTGTGACCACGGCGTTTGCGTTACGGTGGAGGACCAGCTGTTTTCACTGAAACCGGAGGATACGGAGGAGTTCTTTCAAAACGAAATTTTAGGGAGACTGTGACATGAGCATGGGAATCATCGATTTTAAAGCCACCAAGTGCAAACACTGTTACAAGTGCGTCCGCTACTGCGAGGTCAAGGCCATCCAGGTAAAGGACGAGCGGGCCGTGATTATGCCGGACAAATGCATTCTCTGCGGACACTGCCTGCGCATCTGTCCCCAGTCGGCCAAAACGCTCAACAGCGATTTAAACAAGGTAAAGAGATACATAGCCGCGGGGGAGCGGGTGGTGGTGTCCATCGCGCCCTCCTTCATGGGTTTGCTGAAATATAAGACCATCGGACAGGTCCGGTCCGCGCTTATGCGCCTGGGCTTTGAGGACGTGCGCGAGACCTCCGAGGGCGCGGCGTTTGTGACTGCGGAGTACGCGAAGCTGCTTGCGGAGCACAGGATGGAGAACATCATCACCACCTGCTGCCCCAGCGTCAACGACCTGATCGAGATCTATTATCCGCAGCTGGTGGAGTATCTGGCTCCGGTGGTTTCACCCATGATCGCCCACGGTCTGCTGCTCAAGGAGGAGCTGGGAAGCCAGGTCAAGGTGGTATTTTTAGGTCCCTGCATCGCCAAGAAGAAGGAGGCCCAGGACCCACGCCACGAGACCTGTATCGACGCTGTCCTGAATTTCAACGACATCAGCCAGTGGCTGGAGGAGGAAGAAATTGAAATTTCGGACTGCGAGGACAAGCCCTTCACCCGCTTTGACCCCAGGGTGAACCGCCTGTACCCGGTGACCAACGGCGTGGTAAATTCCGTGCTTGCCACGGAGAAGCAGACGGACAATTACCGCAAATTTTACGTCCACGGCGTGCAGAACTGTATCGACCTGTGCAAGAGCATGGCCAGGGGCGAGATCAAGGGCTGCTTTATCGAGATGAACATGTGCTCGGGCGGCTGCATCAAAGGCCCCACGGTGAACGACGAGACCATTTCCAGGTTTAAAGTGAAGCTGGATATGGAGGAAACCATCGCCAGGGAGCCGGTGGAGGCGCGGGTCATGGAGCCCGTCTGGGAGAAGGTCAGCTTCGCCAAGCACTTTGAGGACCACTCCCCCAGAGAACCACAGCCGTCGGAGGAGGAGATCCGCGCCATCCTGCGCATGACCAACAAGGTGCGCCCGGAGGACGAGCTCAACTGCGGCGCCTGCGGATACCCCACCTGCCGGGAGAAGGCCATCGCCGTGTATCAGCACAAGGCGGAGGTCAGCATGTGCATCCCCTTTATGCACGAGAAGGCGGAGTCCATGGCCAATCTGGTGATGGAGACCTCCCCCAACATCGTGCTGATCGTGGACGAGGAAATGAAGATCAGGGAATACTCCAACGTGGGCGAGAAATATTTCGGCAAGACCCGCACCGAGGCGCTGCAGATGTACCTCTACGAGTTCATCGACCCGGTGGATTTCCAGTGGGTGTTCAACACCCATCAGAACATCCACGGCAAACGTGTGAATTATCCGGAATATAAGCTGTCCACTTTGCAGAATATCGTTTACATTGAGAAGGAAAATGCAGTTTTAGCCACCTTTATCGACATCACCAAGGAGGAGGAGCAGGCCAGGGAGGACTACGAGCGCAAGCTGGAGACCATCGATCTGGCCCAGAAGGTCATTCACAAGCAGATGATGGTAGCCCAGGAGATCGCGGGGCTGCTGGGCGAGACCACGGCCGAGACCAAGACCACGCTGACCAAGCTGTGCCACTCCCTGCTGGAGGAGAGCGGCGATGCCCTTTACGTGGGCGGCGAGGACGAGTCCCCGGAGGTGGCCGCGAGCGCCCATCTGGGCAGCGGAGCCGTGCCTCTAAAGGGCGTGATGACGGCGGGAAAGGAAAAGCCCTCAGGCTATGTCCATCTGGGAACCGCGAATCCGGCCAAGACCAGCTACGTGCATCTGGGCGCGAAGCCGGGCGGCAACGGAGGTAAGTGATGGGAATTACGGTAGATGTTGCATATAAGAGCCTGAACAAATACACTGAGATCCTGTGCGGGGATAAGGTGGAGCTCTTGCAGACCGAGGACTCCAACATCATGATTCTGGCGGACGGCATGGGCAGCGGCGTGAAGGCCAACATTCTCTCCACCCTCACGTCCAAGATTTTGGGCACCATGTTCCTGAACGGGGCCACGCTGGAGGAGTGCGTGGACACCATCAGCGAGACGCTGCCCATCTGCCAGGTGCGCCAGGTGGCCTACTCCACCTTCAGCATCCTGCAGGTGTACCACAACGGCGACGCCTATCTGGTGGAGTACGACAACCCGGGCTGCATCTTTGTGCGGGACGGGAAGCTGATGAAGATTCCCGAGAACGTGCGGGAGATTCAGGGTAAGAAGATCAACGAGTACCGCTTCAAGGTGCAGAAGGGCGACGCCCTGATCCTGATGAGCGACGGCACCATACACGCGGGGGTCGGCGAGCTGCTGAACTTCGGCTGGCTGTGGCAGGACATTGCGGACTACGCGGTGCGCCAGTACGCGCTGACCGTTTCGGCCATGCGCCTGGCCACGTCCATCAGCAGGGCCTGCGACGAACTGTACCAGTTCCGCCCCGGCGACGACACCACGGTGGCCTGCATGCGCATCATCGACAGCAAGCCGGTTCACCTGATGACCGGCCCTGCCAGGAATCCCGAGGACGACGTGCGCATGGTCCACGAGTTCATGGCGGATTCGGCCGCCAGGACCATTGTCTGCGGCGGCACCAGCGCCACCATCGTTTCCCGGGTGATGAACAAAAAGCTGGACGTTTCCCTGGAGTATGTGGACCCGGAGATTCCGCCCATCGCCTACATGGACGGGGTGGATCTGGTGACCGAGGGCGTGCTGACGCTGAACCGGGTGCTGCAGCTACTGCGGCGCTATGTGAAAAACGAGACTGTTTCCGAGGAGTTCTTTGAGGAGCTGGACAAGCCCAACGGCGGCTCCATGGTGGCCAAGGTGCTGATCGAGGACTGCACCGAGGTCCATCTGTTCGTGGGCAAGGCCATCAACAGCGCCTACCAGAACCCCGGCCTGCCCTTTGACTTGGGTATCCGGCAGAACCTGGTGGAGCAGTTGAAGCACGTGATCGAGGAGATGGGGAAAACCGTCACAATCACCTATTATTAACAGCTTTTTCACATCATGGTTAAAAAATATACAAAATTGATTATTTTTTCACAAAAAGCGCCGTTGTACCGTTTTTAGGACTTGATTTTTTCGGATGTATATAGTAGATTTCTAGTGACCGTAAGAAAAAGCGGAACAAAGAAGCGGAGATTCATCGCCGGAGACGGATGAAAATGAATTTTTGCCGCGGCTGAGACGGTAGCGGACGGCTGCGATTGCTGGTGTTGATAAGAGGGTAGATTGGATAGAGGAGGAAAAGAAAATGGTAACCAATGATGCGACAATTCTGCGGTTGAAGCATGAGGTCCTGTATGCGGTGGCCAAGGCATCCTGGGAGGGAAAGCTGGAGGAGAAAACTCACGACATTCCCTACGAGATTATTCCGGGTCCCCAGGCGACCTACCGCTGCTGTATTTATAAAGAACGTGAGATTATCCGGCAGAGAGTGCGTCTGGCGGAAGGGAAATGCCCCAAGGGCAAGAATTCTTCCAATGTGGTGCAGGTCATCAACGCGGCCTGCGAGGAGTGTCCCATCGCCGCCTACGTGGTGACGGACAACTGCCAGAAGTGTATGGGCAAGGCCTGTCAGAATTCCTGTAATTTCGGCGCCATCAGCATGGGCCGGGACCGGGCGTACATCGATCCGGCGAAGTGCAAGTCCTGCGGAAAATGTTCCCAGGCCTGTCCCTACAACGCCATCGCCCATCTGGAGCGCCCCTGCAAGAAGAGCTGTCCGGTGGACGCCATCACCTACGACGAGTACGGTATCTGTGAGATCGACGAGAAGAAGTGCATCGAGTGCGGCAACTGCGTGCACAGCTGCCCCTTCGGCGCCATTGACTCCAAAACCTTTATGATCGACGTGATCAATCTGATCCAGGCCGGCAAGAAGGTGGTCGCCATGGTGGCGCCCGCCACGGAGGGCCAGTTCGGAGCGGACATTACCATGGCCAGCTGGAGGACCGCTCTGAAAAAGACCGGCTTCGCCGACATGGTGGAGGTGGGTCTGGGCGGCGACATGACCGCGGCCTACGAGGCGGACGAGTGGATGAAGGCATACAGGGAAGGCAAGAAGCTGACCACCTCCTGCTGCCCGGCGTTTGTGAACATGATCAAAAAACACTTCCCCACGCTGCTGGACAATATGTCCACCACCGTGTCGCCCATGTGCGCGGTATCCCGCCTGTTAAAGGCCATGGACCCGGAGACCGTGACCGTGTTCATCGGTCCGTGCATCGCCAAGAAGAGCGAGGCCCTGGACCTGAACGTGAAGGACAACGCGGACTATGTGCTGAACCTGGAGGAGGTCAACGCCATGATGAAGGCCAAGGGCGTGGAGCTGGAGCCGGAACCCAACGAATACCAGGAGGGCTCTGTGTTCGGCAAACGCTTCGGCAACGGCGGCGGCGTGACGAACGCGGTGTTGGAGTGCATGCAGGAGGCCGGCGAGAACACCGACGGCATCAAGGTCGCCAAGTGCAGCGGCGCTGTGGAGTGCAAGAAGGCGCTTCTGATGCTGCGCGTGGGCAAGCTGCCTGAGGACTTTGTGGAGGGCATGGCCTGCGAGGGCGGCTGCGTGGGCGGCCCCAGCAAGCGCAAGGCCGTAAACGAGTTCAAGAAGGACCGCGACAACCTGATCGCCCAGGCGGACGGACGGAAGGTGCGGGAGAATCTGAAGAAATATCCCATGGATCAGTTCTCGATGCACAGGCATTAGGCTGCGGTGCGTTTTAAGGGGAAATAGATTGTAAGCCTCTGGAAGATGGATTCTTTCAGGGGCTTTTTTGAAAATAACCGTAAAATACTTTCGATTGAAATATTTTTCTCCCTGTAATATAATTATTTATAAAATATTGATTCGATTCTTTGGGAAAGAGGACACTGGTATGAAATCAAGTGAGCGGCTGGAGTTAATCATAGACGAGGTGCAGACAAACGGGATTGTCAAGGTCGCGGAGATTAGCGAGCGGTTGGGGTGCTCGGAGGTTACCATCCGCAACGATATTCGGAAGCTGGATCAGCAGGGAGTTCTGAAAAAAACCTACGGAGGGGCTGTCCGGAAGGAAAATGGATTGCTGGTGGAATTTATACCCGGGGAGAGCTTCCTCAACAGCGATAAAAAGTATCGGATCGCCAAACGGGCCTACGAGTATATTGAAAACGGCGATTCCATTATGATCGACGATTCCACAACGGGATACCATTTGGCCAAATATATAAAGGAACACGACGAAAAGCAAATTGTGGTGGTGACCAACTCCATTCTCTCCGCTGCTGAATTGACGTCGGCAAAGCATGTGGATCTCTTTGTCGTGGGCGGCCATGTGATGGGAAATCCCCCTTCCTGTTTGGACAATATGACGGTCGGCGCAGTGGGGCAATACCATGTGGCGAAGGCTTTTGTGGGCGTCAATGGAATCAATTTGAAAATCGGCCTGACTTCCATGGGCACCCCCCAGATGGATGTCAAGCGCGAGATTATCCGCAATTCGGACGAGACCTATGTGATTGCCGACAGCTCCAAATTCGGAAACAGGAATATGTTTACAGTATGCCCCATGACTGCGATACACAAGGTGATCACAGATACAGACATCAAGAGAGAGTATATACAGACCGCCAGAAATCTAAATATTTCGTTGGATTTGGTATAAAATGTTTAAACTGTTTCAGGGCCTCCAGTTCGGTTTTGCGGAGGCCTTTTTTGATTGATCGGAAAATTCGTCCTGTGAATCGAAACATACCTTCAGAGCTGCATACAGATGCCGCGCGGCGGCCCGGGCGTTTTGCAGGCGGCTCTGTGCTTCTGAAATAAGCAGCTGCAATACTTCACCATTATGAGGTATGACGGCTGCTTTTGTTTTATGTCCTTCATAAAGGCGCAATCAATACAAGAATATCATAAAACGAAAAAAAATCATATAGAAAATTTGTATAAAGAAAAGAAAATACTTTTGTTATATTTTCGATTATAAAAAACTTGAAGTTAATCGAAAAAAATAGTATAAATATAATTATCAATCGAAAATAAATAGAGGAGGAAAAAGCTTTGATTGAAAGTTACTATAAGCCGATCCTGGGTATTACCCTTGGCGATCCATCAGGCATCGGTCCGGAGATTATCCTGAAAGCGCTCCAGGAAAAAAGCGTCTATGAAATCTGCCGGCCGCTGGTGCTGGGAAACCAGGAGATACTGGAGCGGGCCGCCGCAGTGATCGGGGCGGAGGGAACCGTCTTTCATCGGGTGGAAAACCCGGCCGGAGGCAGGTATGAGTTCGGCACGGTGGATATTCTGGAAATCGGCCGGTACGATCTCAGCTCGCTGACATGGGGGAAGGAGCAGGCGGTGGCGGGACAGATCGCCATGGATTCAATTTTAAAGTCGATCCAGCTGGGAATGGCCGGCGAGATCGATGCGGTGACCACCGCGCCCATTAACAAGGTGGCGATCAAGATGGTGGGCGTGAAGCAGGAGGGCCATACGGAAATTTACCGGGATTTGACAAAGGCGCCCTACGTTCTGACCATGTTTGACTGCTTCAAAATGAGGGTGTTCCATTTGAGCAGGCATATGTCCTTAAAAAACGCTATCGCTTATATGACGGAGGAGCACATTTACAATGATATCCTGCGTATCAACGAGCAGCTGGAGCGGGCCGGGATGGAGAAGCCGCTGATAGCTGTCGCGGGCCTCAATCCGCATTGCGGGGAGGGAGGGCTGTTTGGCACGGAGGAGATGGAGGAGACCATTCCCGCCATTGAAAGGGCAAGGAAAAGCGGAATGAACGTCATCGGTCCGGTGCCGCCGGATACGCTGTTTTCAAGAGGGAAGAACGGCGAGTTTGACGCGATTCTGGCAATGTACCACGACCAGGGACACATTCCGTGCAAGACGCTGGATTTGGAGGCATCCGTATCCATCACGCTGGGACTTCCGTTTGTAAGAGGGTCGGTGGACCATGGCACTGCGTTTGACATCGCAGGAAAAGGCATCGCGACCAACAAGAGTATGGTGGCGGCGATCAATTCGACTGTGAAATATGCGAAAGCCATGCATGATTCCAAAAACTAACATCGGGTCAGGGGGAAGAATATGGCAATTATTGGGGTTGTTACGGATGACTTTACCGGAACCGCCAGCGCGGGAATGCTGATGGCAAAGAGGCAGGTGGAGACCGGGCTGTTTTTTGACGAAAAGCAGATGCAGGAATTTCATGACGTGGATCAGCTGGAGGCGATCTATGTCAGCACCAGCTCCCGGAACGCCGCGCCGGAGCTGGCCTACGATTTGGTCTATCAGGCGGCAAGGACACTGCGGACAATGGGGGTCCGGTACTATTCGAAGAAAATCGACACCACCCTGCGCGGCGGAATCGGCTACGAGGTGGATGCCCTGCTGGATTTCCTGGGAGAGGATACCATGGCGGTCATGGTGACGGCCATGCCGCAGTCCAGGCGCGTCTGCGTGGGCGGTTATTCTGTGATTGACGGGGTGCTGCTGACAGAGACCTCCATTGCGCAGGATGTCAAGCGCCCTGTGAAGGAGTGCTACATACCGGACCTGATGCGCAGCCAGACCAGGCGTCAGGTTGGCTGGATTTCCATCCGCGATGTGAAGAAGGGAACGGAGCATTTAAAACAGACTTTCACGGATTTACGCGCCCAGGGAGTCCAGGTTGTTGTTGTGGATGCGATTACCATGGAGCATGTGCAGGAGATCGCGAAGGCCTGCGTGGAGCTGCAGTGGAATATTCTCCCCGTTGACCCCGGGCCCTTTACCGTACAAATGGCGGCTTGCAGGGGAATCGCAAGGGAAGAGCGGCAGCCGGAAGAAAACGCGCCGGAGGCGCAGTGCGGCCGCACCGCACTGTTTATCGCGGGCAGCGCCAATCCGTCCACCGGAATCCAGATTCAAAGGCTGATGGAGGATGACCCGCGAAACCATCAGGTAAGCGTGAATCCCATCAGCCTGATCAACGGCGGGCCGGAGCGCAGCCGGGAAGTGGAGCGGGTGTTTGACCAGGTCGCCGCCCTCATGGAGCAGCCGGAAAGGCCCAGGGCTATTGTGGTTGAGACTGCGTTTCACGGTTCTCTCGTCAATTTGGACGAGGAGGACCGGGCGCACGAGTATGAGAAGGGCGGAAGCTCAGCTATGATCAACGAAGGACTGGCCCAGATTACGGAGATGGTGTTAAATCAGTACGGAAAAGAGCGGATTTCAGGGTTAATGCTGACCGGCGGGGATACCATGGAATGCGTTGCCAGAAAGATTGGAGTAACCTGCATAAAGGCGCTGGACAACATTGTGGCCCAGGTCGATGTGGGAAGGATTCTCGGCCGGTATGAGGGAATGCCGGTTGTGGTAAAGGGCGGTTTTTGCGGCTACGACGAGATTGGAATCGATATCGTGAAACGGCTGGCAAAGGAATGTATGAAATAGGGGACATACGAAAGGGGTAAATGACTATGATTATGAAGTTTTTAAAGAAGGTTCCGGCAGGTATGATGGTAATTCCGCTGCTTCTTGGCGCTTTGATCAACACACTGTTTCCGCAGGCCCTGCAAATCGGCGGCCTGACAACGGCGATATTCTCCAGCGCCGGCACCAACACGCTGCTGGGCGCACAGCTGTTCTGCATGGGAACGGCGCTGCAGGTTCGGGATATGCCCAAGGTTCTCAAGCGGGGCGGCGTGCTGCTGGTATCAAAGTTCCTGATCGGCGCAGGCCTTGGTATCGCAATCGGCAAGCTGTTCGGACAGAGCGGCATCATGGGTCTGACCACGCTGGCCGTGATCAGCGCGGTGACAAATTCCAACGGCTCCGTGTACTTGACATTGATGGGCAACTACGGTGACAATTCCGACTGCGGCTGCTTCCCCCTGCTGGCGCTGAATGACGGACCTTTCTTTACGCTGGTTGCGCTGGGGGCCTCCGGCCTGGCAAATATACCGTTTATGTCCCTGCTGGCCGCGATCATTCCGGTGGCATTAGGAATGGTAATCGGCAATCTGGACCACGACATGAGGGATTTATTCGCGCCTATGGGCAGCGCCATCATTCCGCTGATCGGCTTCGCGCTGGGCACAGGCATCAATCTGATGAATATTATCAAGGGCGGTCCGTCCGGCATTATTCTGGGACTGATCACCGTATTTGTGGGCGGCGCCTTTATCTGCATGTGCGACCGGTTAATCTCCAAGCGTCCCGGCTATGCGGGATGGGGCGTTGCAACAACCGCGGGCAACGCGGTGGCGGTTCCGGCTGCTGTTGCGCTGATTGACACTGCCTGGGAGCCGTTTGTGGCGGCCGCCACGGTACAGGTTGCCGCTTCCGTAGTTGTTTCCTGTATCCTGACGCCGTTTATCACCAACTGGTGGGCCAAAAAGTTCGGCTGTCCCCAGTATCCGCTTCCCGGACAAAAGTTTGACTGAGGTCCGGCATCAGAAGGGAGGATACAGACATGAAGATTGCAATCGGATGCGATCCCAACGCACAGAAGGAAAAGCAGGATTTGATTCAGTTTATTGAGTCAAACGGCTACGGCGAGGTCACGGATTTCGGAAGCGAGGACCCGATTTACGCCAATGTGGCCATTGAAGTGGCGGAGGCGGTTGCGGCTAAGAAGTTCGACCGCGGGATTCTGCTCTGCGGCACCGGCATCGGCGTTTCCATCGCTGCCAACAAGGTGAAGGGGGCGTACGCGGCGCTGATCACCGATTATTATTCCGCCCAGAGGGCGCGCCTCAGCAATGATGCCAATATTGCCTGCATGGGCGCGTTCACAACAGGCAGCAAGGAGCGGGAAGTGATGGCTGCGGAATTTTTGACCTGTGAATTTGATCCGGGCAGCAGTTCCCAGCCAAAGGTCAAGCGGTTTGTGGATTATGATTACAGCAGGGCGTAGAACCTGGCAATAGATAAGGGACCCGGCAGGCTTCCTTCAAGCTGCCGGGATACCGGAAAGCGGAGGCGTATTATGAAATTTTTTATTGACACGGCCAAGGTGGAGGATATCCGAAAGGCCAACGACATGGGAATCATCTGCGGCGTCACCACCAACCCGTCCCTGATCGCCAGGGAGGGAAGGGATTTTGAGGAGGTCATTCGGGAAATCGCCTCGATTGTAGACGGACCGATCAGCGGCGAGGTGAAGGCGACCACCACGGACGCGGAGGGGATGATCGCGGAAGGCCGGCAGATTGCGAAAATTCATCCCAACATGGTAGTCAAAATCCCCATGACCGCGGAGGGCCTGAAGGCGGTTAAGGTTTTGACTGCGGAAGGCATAAAAACCAATGTAACCCTGATCTTTACAGCCAGCCAGGCGCTTTTGGCGGCCAGGGCCGGGGCGTCTTACGTTTCCCCGTTTTTGGGTAGGCTGGACGACATTTCGGTGAGAGGCGTGGACTTGATCCGTGAGATTTCCGATATATTTGACGTGGCGGGCATCGAGGCTGAGATTATCTGCGCCAGCGTCCGCTCCCCCATTCATGTGACGGACTGCGCTCTTGCGGGCGCGGACATCGCCACGGTTCCGTACGCGGTCCTGGAGCAGATGACAAGGCATCCCCTGACCGACGCCGGTATTCTCAAATTCCAGGCGGATTATAAGGCGGTTTTTGGCGAGTGATTGGGGATCGCACCGGCGCAGGGCTGAAAACCGGCGATGAAGAATTGGGAGCGGAGGAACGCTGTAATGGGCAAAAAGCTGTATTTTGGCAGTAATTTTAAAATGTACAAAAATATCCGGGCTACGCAGGAATACCTGGAGGCGGTCATAAAGGCGGCCGGGGATATAAACCCGGAGAATATCCAGCTTTTCTTCATACCGTCCTACACCTCGCTGGAGAGCGCCGCGGGAAGCAGCGTCCGCAGCTCTTTCATGCTGGGCGCGCAGAATATGTGCTGGGAGGAGGAAGGGCAGTTTACCGGGGAAATCTCCCCTTTGATGTTGAAGGAGCTGGGCGTTGACCTGGTCATGGCGGGACATTCCGAGCGGAGGCATGTGTTTGACGAGGACGATTACATGGAGAATCGGAAGGTTCTGAAGGCGCTGGAACACGGCTTTACAGCGCTGCTCTGCGTGGGAGAGACGGCGCGGGAGAAATCGTTCGGGGTCAGCGCGGAGGTGCTGCGCACACAGTTAAAGATCGGCCTGCACGGGGTAAGCCGGGAACAGCTGAGCCGGGTTTGGATCGCCTATGAGCCGGTCTGGTCCATCGGCGTCAACGGAACCCCGGCTCCTGTGGAGTACGCCCGGGCGATGCACGGGGTTATCAAGGACTGCCTGGAAGAGCTTTTTGGCCGGGCTGGTCGGGACATTCCGGCTCTGTACGGCGGAAGCGTGAACCCTGATAATTCCGACGCGCTGATTGCCGTGCCTGATATTGACGGTCTGTTCACGACCCGCACCGCGTTTCAGGTGGATGCTTTTGCAAAGCTGATCCGGGATGCGGCTGCGGTACGGGACAGAGGCGTTTGAGAGACCGGAAGTCCTCCGGCAAAATGACAGTCTACAAAAGGTTTCAAAACTTTTTGTAGGCTGTCTTTTTTCTGCGATGATATACTGACCCCATAGAACATCCGTCTGGCGGCGGTCGCCGCTGGATTGACTATTTTTTGTCAATCCCGGGTGGAGCGAACTGTTGGGGAGGGCCCGGCTGGGCCCGTGGGCTATATCTTGTCAGAAGGAGGTAACGGTATTGGAACTGAAAGCGAATTGGAAGGACATGAGGGAATTTCTGGCTTATCTTGAGGAGAAGGGAAAGCTGGATCACGTGAAGGAGGAGATGGACCCTGAATGGGAAGTGAACTATGCCACGAGAGCCACGCTTCAGAAATTGGGTCCGGCGCTTTACTTTGAGAATATCAAAGGGATGGACTATCCCATGGTTGCGGGGATGCTGGCTGAGGACAGCCGTTTCCTGGCCGCGCTGGGACTGGAGAGCTGGGATACATACAACAACGAGTGGGCCAGGCGCACGGAGACCCTGGTTCCCCCGGTACTGGTGGAGACCGGCCCCTGTAAGGAGGAGACCATCGACGGCGACGACATCGACCTCTCCAAAATCTGTAATGTAAAATGGCATATCAAGGACAAGGCCGCGTTCCCGGGCACGCTGCTGATCTCCGTGACCAAGGACCCGGAGGACGGCGTCCACAACCTGGGAATCTACCGCATGGGAATCCAGGAAAAGAACAAGATGTGCTGGGGCGCTCCGGCTTCCACCCACGGCGGAATGCATTTGGAGAAATGGGAGCGGCTGGAGAAGCCAATGCCCATGGCCCTGGTGACAGGCGTTGAGCCTCTGATCGAAATCGCCGGCGGCGTGGGAACGTCCCCGGGCGTGGACGAGTACACCATCGCAGGCGCGCTGCGCGGGGAGCCGGTGGAGCTGGTGAAGTGCGATACCATCGACATCAACGTGCCGGCCACGGCCGAGTGGGTTCTGGAAGGCCATATTTATCCCCATGACCGCCAGCACGAGGTGACGGAGTGGTTCGGCGAGTACACCGGCTTCTACGGGGAGGCATCCACGCTTCCGGTGTTCGTTGTAGAGCACATTACCCACCGCCACAATCCTATTTTCCACGGCACCCGCGAGCAGTGGTACCCGTCGGAGAGCCATTATGTGGTGGGGCGCACCCATCAGGCGGAATCCTTCAAGCTGTTGAAGGCAGTGGTGCCCGGAGTTCTGGATATGCGCTGCAACCCAGCCTATGAGGCGATCGTCAAGATCGATAAAATGTACAAAGGCCACCCGCAGAAGGTCATGAACGCCCTGTGGGGCATCAGCCGCGGTCCGTATAAGCATATCATTGTGGTTGACAAGGATATCGATATCTGGGATTACGAGATGGTTCACTGGGCAATGTCCACCAGAGTCAAGGCGGACCGGGACGTGACCATTATCCCCAGAATACCGGGCCAGTGGCTGGATCCGTCCTGCCCGTTCTCAGAGCGTCAGTATTCGGCCGGCATGGGTATTGACGCGACCATGCCGACAGAGGAGTACATCCGCTGTGGAAATAAGATTCCCCAGCTGGTGGACGATCCTGAAATTATGGAAAGAGGAAAGAAGAGATTCGGAGACCGCTTCTGAATATAATCACCCAACAGCCGGCGCTGCCGGCTGTTGTTTTTTCTGTTCGGAAGCTCTTTGGGGCTGAACGACAGCCCCGGTGAGGAGGAACATATGGTAACTACCGGTAGAAAGCAAGCATTGATAGGAGCGTCGGCAGTGGTGTGGGTGTACGGGAGCCTGATATTTGGTTTGCTTGGAATCCTCTCTCCCATATGGTTGGAACTGTTTCAGATAACAAAGGCTTCCGTGGGTCTGCTCATGACCGTCGCGCTGTTCTCCATGGGAGCGTTTAACTACAAGGCCGGGCGGCTGGCGGACGAGCGGGGGACCCGTTTTACCATCTCCATCGGCATGGTGCTGGCGGCGGCAGCGCTGGTGGGATTTTCCCTGGCGGCCAACGTCTATATGCTCTACGGCAGCGGGATCATTCTGGGGATCAGCGGCAGCCTGGTGTACGGCCCGGGCCTGACCTGCGTGCAGAAATGGTGGCCGCAGAAGAGCGGGCTGGTCTCAGGCGTTTACAATCTGTGCTTCGGCCTGTCCGCGGCGCTGATGATCCCGCTGTACCGGTTTTTCCTGGGCGGCTGGGGCTACCGGACGGCGCTGTGGATCATCAGCGGCATCGTGCTGGTATTCGGCCTGGCGTCCTCGGTATTCGCCGACAGCCCGAGGCAGAGCGGCGGCCCGGGGGGAAACGTGAAGCTGCCGGGATACACGGTGGGGGAGGCCACGGCGGACCGGTCCTTCAAGATGCTGTGGCTGATCTGGGGCCTGGCGGGGACCGCGGGCATCGGCCTTGTGATGCACATTATTCCCCTGATGGAGGTCAACGGCTTTACTGCGGAGCAGGGGTCCAGACTGCTGATCTTTTTTAACGTTTTCAACGGGGTGATCCGCATCGTGGTGGGCACCATGCTGGACAAGGCGGACGGGCGGCTGTTTATGTGGATTCCATTCCTGCTGGGCGGCGCCGCCTGCTGTATGCTGACGTTCATCAGAAGCTTCGCCCTGGCGGCCCTGTGTCTCTGCCTGATCGGCATGACCACAGGCATCGTGTTCACCGTGACGCCGGTTATGCTGCGGAAATATTTCGGGCTTCGCAATTTCGGCGCTATATTTGGACTGAGCTTTACGTCCTATTGCTTTTTCTCGGCGCTTTTCGGACCGTTCCTGGGCGGCTTTGCCAGCGATATGAGCGGTTCCTACACCGTCACAACCATGTATTTCGGTTTATTCTTAATTATTGCCGCAGTGCTGGCCATTCTGCTGAAACGGCCGGAGGCGGACAAAATACATCATGAGCCATAGGAGGATGTTATGCGTATTATCGTAGGAATTTCCGGGGCCAGCGGCGTGGTCATGGGATATGAGATGTTAAAGGCCCTGCGCAGGCAGGAGAATTGTGAGATCCACCTGGTGATCACCCAGGGGGCCATGGAGAATTTTAAATATGAGACGGAGCTGGATGTCAAGGAGGTGATGGCCCTGGCCGACTATTGCCATGACGACAGGAACATGGCGGCCTCCATCTCCAGCGGCTCCTTCCGCACGGACGGCATGATCGTGATTCCGTGCAGCATGAAAACTGTATCCGCCATCGCAAGCGGGTACGGCGCCAATCTCCTGGTGCGGGCCGTGGACGTGTGTCTCAAGGAGAGCCGCAGGGTGGTCCTGGTGCCAAGGGAGATGCCCCTGAGCAGAATCCACCTGGATAACCTGAAAAAGGCGGCCGATTACGGCTGTATCCTGCTCCCGCCCATGCTCACGTTCTACAACCATCCCACCACGGTAAAGGAGCAGGTGGACCACATTGTGGGCAAGGTGCTCATGCAGTTCGGCATGGAGCACAAGGCCTTCATCCCGTGGGAGGGCAAATAAGGGCGTTGAAAGGGGGATTTGCATGGACGACAGAATTGTGAAGGGGCAGGGCAGGGCGCAGGTGCGGCTGGAAGCGCTGGACACCGGAAATGGAATCTGCTTGTGCCTGACCGGGGGCGAGGCGCCCCACGTGGGCGGGGTGGTGCTGGCATCGCCCAGGCCAAGCCTGACCGGGAGCGGGAACAGCTGCGACCTCTGGACCGCCACCGTGCCCGGCCACAAGGACGTGTACCTGGCCGGGAAAGCGGCCGGAAGGCTCTGCAAGGCGCTGGAGGTCAACGTCTCCGTCACCGTGGGAATTCACATTGACGGGGCGCGGGAGCAGGAGCTGAAGCAGATCGAGGAAAATGCCATGGAGGCGCTGGAGGAATATATCGCAGCCGTGAAGGCGGGGAGGGAAACGGATGGCGGATCACATCATACTGGTTGATTTTGAGGACCGGGAAATCGGATATGAGGAGAAGATGAAGGCCCATGTCAGGCCGACGCTGCACCGGGCGTTTTCCATTTTTCTCTACCACGACGGAAAAATCCTTTTACAGAGGCGGGCCTACAGCAAATACCACTCGGGCGGGCTCTGGGCCAACACCTGCTGTTCCCATCCGCGGCGGGGGGAGAGCCTTTCGGAGGCGGTGGAGAGGCGGCTGCGGGAGGAAGTCGGGATCACCTGCCCGGTGAGGGAGGCGGGACATTTTATTTATTGTTATAAATTTGACGAAGATTTGTACGAATATGAGTACGACCACGTTTTTGTGGGAGAATACCAGGGCGCGGTGGCGCCCAACCGGGAGGAGATCGAGGAGATGGCCTGGGTGGACGCGGAGGACCTGACCTCGGGTCTGGTGCAGCGGCCCCAGGACTACGCCCCATGGCTGCCCCAGGCGGCGTCCATTGCGCTGGGGGCGGCGGGACTTTTGGAGTGAATGCGGGGTGAGGCGGCCGCGGCAAAGCGGTGAGACCGCTGGAGTCGATGCGGCGGAACTATGAGATCGCCGGAGCTGGTGCGGCGCTCCGCCGCCGTCTACCGCCCCTCGTCCTCGCCCGGCTGCCGGTTATAAAATTCCTGCATCCAAAGCGGCAGAAGCTTTGCCAGCACGCTGAACAGCAGGCGCCCCTCCGTGCTGGAGAGGTCCGCGTTCCACAGCTCCTCCAGCTGGTGGATGCGGTAGCGCACGGTATTGACGTGGGTGAACAGCTCGTCCGCGGTTTTCTGGTAGCTGAAGTTGTTTTTCACAAAGGTCCGCACGGTCAGGGTAAGAATGTCTTTTTTCTCGTTGTCCAGATCGTTTAACATCACGTCCATCTCGCCCAGCATCTGGTTGACGGCCCAGGGGTTTTCCGGGTAAGTGAAGAGGCGGTAGATTCCCAGCTGATGGAAAAAGCAGGGGTTCTGCCCATAGTCCAGCAGGCCGGCCATTTTGACGGCGTGGATGGCCTCCGAGAAGGCGGTGACCACCTGGGCGCGGTCGTATTTGCGGCTGATTCCCACGTGGTACTGCCTTCCGGTTGTGTTTAAGAGGGAGGTCAGCTTCCGGCAGAAATTCTCCACATCCTCCGTGGAAGCAAAGATCAGCAGCTCGTTGTTTTGAAAGCTGTAGCAGAGGTTCCGGGGAAAATGGTAGTGGAGCAGGTAGGAGAGATAGTCCTCGGCCCCGGTGACGGCCGTCCCAGGCAGGGCGTTGTGAAACTCCTGGAGGGCCAGGGCGTACCCTTCCTCAGGCAGCAGCTCCAGCTCTGCCCCGGTTAAGGTGTTCTCCCTGCGGATTTTGGCGAACAGGGCCTGAATCTGCCGGGAGCGGAGGTTTAAGTCGCTGAGTCCGGTGCAGAGAATGGACGCGTAGTTGAGCAGATAATAATCGGTCTCTTTAAATTTTTCACCATTCCCGATCAGAAACAGCATGCCGAAGGGCAGGCTGTTTTTGTACAGATCGGCCTGGAGAATGTAGGTGGGCGGCTGGGTGGCGTTATACCGGCGGACGTACACGAAGGGGGACAGGGCGGATTCCTTCTGCCAGTATACAGGGTAGAAGATCACCGGGTCCAAAATGGGCGTGCGCGGGTGCACGTAGGTATCCTGGCCGACCACAAGGGCGGTCTGGCGGCCGGTCCACCGGTACAGCTCTCTTAACAGCTGGTCCAGGCCGTGGGAAAAGAAGGCGGACTGGAGCCGTTGGAATATTTCGCCGTAGTCGCAGATTTCCCCTGTGGCGGCGCAGGGCATGCAGCTGTAAAACATGCGTATGAAGTCCGTGAAGGACGAGGGGAAGGGCAGCTCCGCCAGGATTAGGCTCCGGCTTTCGCACTCCCGGGCCAGCTCCTCCACCAAAATGCCGTCCGGGGAATCACAGCAGATAATCAGGCCTGCCGCTCCGCTTTTCTCCAGGCGGTCCAGCGCGGAGGCGGTTCCCTCCGGGCAGCGTGCCAGTTCCTTTCCATATGTAAGGATCAGCCGGCCGGTATGGTCCGGTTCCCCGGCCTCCGAAAAGAGAGCCAGACCGGTGACTGCTCTGCCGTAAAACGGCGTGTGGAATTTACAGGATGAAAATAACCGGGTCTGCGCCCACTGTTCCATTTCAAACATAATCGATCCCTGTCCTTTCAAAAGCCGGTGCCGGATATTTGCCAAAATCAGTTCACGGCCGGATGTAGCGCTGGTGCGGCCGCCTACAAAACGAGGGGGCCCCTTTTGTAGGATGGTTACAAATTATCATGCTATACTTATATTAGTCATATTGACTATTTTTTGTCAAGTGCAAACGGGAAATTAGCAAATTTCACAAATACAAGGAGGTTATGGTTCATGAGTAAAATGAAAACCACGGTTACAATCACAGTGAACGGCGATGTATACCGGCTGGGCGTGGGAAATTCGGCAGGTGATATATCGCCGGCGGACACGCTGGCCGAGACATTGCGGGAAAGGCTGCTTCTGACAGGGACAAAGATATCCTGCGACGACGGCGCCTGCGGGTGCTGTACGGTGATCTTAAACGGCAAAGCGGTTCCCTCCTGTACCATACTGACAGTGGAGTGCGACGGCGCGGACATTCAGACCATCGAGGGCGTCCAGGATCCCAGGACCGGGGAGCTGGACGAGGTGCAGCAGGCCTTTGTGGATCACTCCGCGTTCCAGTGCGGCTACTGTACGCCGGGAATCATCATGGCGGCGGAAGCGCTGCTTCAGGAAAATCCGCACCCCGACGAGGAGGAAATCAAGGAAGCGCTGGCCGGGAATTACTGCAGGTGCATCAGCCATTACCAGGTGCTGGAGGCAGTGAAGCAGGCGGCGGAAAGGAGAAAATAATATGGGGAAAGAATTCAGATATATCGGTAAGCCGGCCCCCAGAATCGACGCGCGGGGAATCGTCACGGGAGCGGCGGAGTACTGCAACGATATCCATATGCACAATATGCTGTACGGCAAGATCAAGATGAGCCCCCATCCCCACGCCATGATCACCAAGATCGACGTGACAAAGGCCCTGGAGGTGCCGGGGGTCAGGACGATCCTTACATATGAAAACGCATTTGACTGGATCACCGGTATGCCGGCCCAGAAGCGCCTGCTGGATAAACACGTGCGCTTTGTTGGCGACCCGGTGGCGCTGATCGCAGCCTCCAGCGTGAGAGCGGCGGACGAGGCTGCGGAGCTGATTGAGGTGGAGTACGAGGTGCTGCCCTCAGTCCAGAACCTGGACGAGGCAATTGCGGACGGAGCGCCCCAGCTCTATGAGCAGTTCCCCAACAACATCATTTCCAGAGGCTGCCCGCCCTTCGGGCCCAAGGCGCTGCAGGATATCGTGATGGGAGACACGAAAAAGGGCTTTGAGGAGTGCAGCGTGGTGGTGGAGGGAACCTCCAGGTATGAAACCATATCCAATCCCCTTCCCGCTGAGAGCCCCGGCGTGGTGGCCTGGTGGGACGGTCCGAACAACTGTACCATGAAGGGCAGCTTCCAGAGCCCCAATATCCAGAAAATGATCATGCAGCTGGGCATGCCCGGCGTGAACGTGCGCGTGATCTCCTGCAACGTGGGCGGCAGCTTCGGCAGCAAGAACACGGTGCCCATGGAAGGCCTGTACTGCGCGGCCCTCTCCAAGGCCTGCGGAAGGCCGGTGAAGCTGGTGATCTCCAAGGAGGCCCATCTCTCCACCTACATGCTGCGGCTGGGGAGCAAGCTGACCGCCAAGATCGGCCTGCTGCCGGACGGAACCGTACACGCCTACGAGGGCACCTGGCTGGTGGGCTCCGGCGTGCACTCCGACTTCGGCCAGGGGCAGATCGCCAACGGCCTGGGCCGGGCAATGCTGCTGCTGAACAAGTGCAAGCACTGGAATTACCAGCCCCATCTGATCGCCACCAACCGCTGCCGTTCCGGCGGTATCCGCGGATTCGGCGGCCAGGAGTCCTACGCCTCCCTGATTCCCATTCTGTCCATGGCCATGGCGAAGATGAATCTGGACCCGGTGGAGTTTTTTAAGAAAAATATGTGCGATATCAACGGCGGCTACTACTGGGTGGAGGGCCACTGGTGGGAGAACCATTTCTTAAGCTACAACGATGTGATGGACCACGCGGCCGAGCATTTTGGCTGGAAGGAGAAGTTCCCCGGCTGGCTGAAGCCCTACAAGACGGTGGGCAGCAAGCAGTACGGCGTGGGCTGCTGCGTGCACGGCAGCGCGGACTGCGGTATGCTCCACGGGGAAGCGTTTGTCAAGATTGATGGGTGGGGCACGGCCAATATCAACGTCTGTATCGCGGAATCCGGCATGGGCCAGAGGTCCGCGGTGGTGAAGATGGCGGCGGAAATCCTGAATCTTCCGCTGGATAAGGTCACGATCTCCACGCCGGACAGCCAGGATAACCCGTGGGATTGGGGACTGGCGGGTTCCAGAGGCACCCTGGTCTACGGGCGCATGGTGGGAGACGCCGCCAGGCAGGCGAAGGCCGAGCTTCTGGAGCGGGCTTCCGCTGTGCTGCAATGTCCTGCGGAGGCGCTGGATACCAGGGACGGCATCATATTTATCAAAGAGAATCCCCAGGCGGCCATCCCGTGGATCGCGGTGCTGGGCCCCATGAACACCATCACCGGGCACGGCGTGTTTGAGATGGATCACTCCAAGCCCTGCTTCATGATTTCCTTCGTGGAAGTGGAGGTGGACACGGAAACGGGCGCGGCCAAGATCGTGCGCATCGTGGAGGGCACGGACGTGGGCCAGGTCATTGAGCCGTACAACTTGAAGATGCAGCTGGAGGGCGGCCTTGGAAGCTGCGGAAGCGACAGCGCCATCAACGAGGAGATGGTTCTCGACGAGGGGACCGGCCGGTTCCTGACCAACAACCTGGTGGATTTTAAGTGGAGAGTATTCCCGGAGCTTCCGGTTTTTGAGACGCACATAGAGGAAACGCCCAACGATCTGAGCGCATTCGGCGGCATCGGCGTGGGCGAGATATCCGGGGCGCCGCTTCCGGGCGCGATCATGATGGCTGTGTCCAACGCCATCGGCATACAGCTCATGGATTATCCCCTTACACCGGAGAACATCTTAAAGGCATTAGGAAAGGCGAGGTGAGATTATGTTGAAAAATTTTGCCCATGTTGATACGGAAAGTATCGATGAGGCGGCCGGTCTCCTGAGAGAAGGGGCGGGAAGCTCCAGGATCATCGCAGGCGGCACGGATCTGCTCAGTGTGCTGAAACATAAGCTGGAGCCGGACTATCCGGAGCAGCTGGTCAATATCAAGACCGTGGAGGGCTTAGATCACATCACGGCGGATGAGGAAGGGCTGAAAATCGGCGCGGCGGCCAAGCTCTGCGACATCGCCGAGTCGGCAGAGGTGAACGACGGCTACCAGGCGTTAGCCATGGCGGCAAAGAGCGTGGCAACCCCTCTGATCCGCAATCTGGCCACCATCGGCGGAAATCTCTGCCAGGATGTGCGCTGCTGGTATTACCGCTATCCCGACGAGATCGGCGGCAGAATCCGCTGCCTGAGAAAGGGCGGGGACTACTGCAACGCCATGACGGGGGAGAACCGGAACCATTCGATCTTTGGGGCCAAAAAGGTGAACCTCAGCGGCTGTTCCCAGAATTGCCCGGCCCATGTGGACGTGCCGGAATACCTGGCCTGCATCCGGGCGGGGGATTTGGACGGCGCGGCTTCCATTTTGATGGAATCCAACCCCATCCCGGCCATCACATCCCGCGTCTGCACGCATTTCTGTCAAATGAACTGCAAGCGGGAGGAGTTTGACGAGCACGTGAATATCGGCGGCCTGGAGCGGTATGTGGGAGACTATATCCTGGACAACGCCGAACGGTTTATGAAGGCCCCGGAGGCGGAGAGCGGCAGAAAAACCGCCATTGTAGGCTCGGGCCCCGCGGGACTGACGGCGGCCTACTATCTGCGCAGGCTGGGGCACCAGGTTCTGGTGTACGACAAGATGGAGGAGGCGGGCGGGCTTCTGCGCTATGCCATTCCCGAATACCGGCTTCCCAAGGACATTGTGAAAAAGCTGATCTCCGCCCTGGAGGCCATGGGCATCCAGTTTAAGACAGGGACTGAAATCGGCCGGGATATTCCGGTCAGCGATCTGGTGGAACAGTTTGACAGCGTATTTTTAAATACCGGAGCCTGGAAACGGCCGTTAATCGGGCTGGACGGCGAGGAGCTGACCACCTTTGGCCTGGATTTCCTCATCGAAGTCAACAAGTGGATGGAGAGCAAGATCGGCAAGGACATTATCGTAGTGGGCGGAGGCAACGTGGCCGTGGACGTGGCCATCACTGCAAAACGCCTGGGGGCAGCCAATGTTATTATGGCCTGCCTGGAGGACGAGAAGCACATGCCGGCCAGCGAGGAAGAGGTGGCCAGGGCCAGGGAAGAGGGAATCACCATCATGAATTCCTGGGGGCCCAAGGAGATTCTCAGACAGGACGGACAGATCACAGGATTGGTGCTGAAACGGTGCACCCAGGTGTTCGACGAAAACGGACATTTCGCCCCGGCATACGACGAGGACGACACCACGCGGCTGGAAGGAAATTCCATCCTCATGGCGGTGGGACAGAAAACGGACTTGTCCTTCCTGGGCGAGGAGCTGGAGCTGAAGGTAAACCGCGGACTTATTTCCGTGGAGCCGGATACGTTAAAGACCAGCATCCCCAAGGTATTCGCGGTGGGCGACGTGACCACGGGCCCCAAGACCGTGGTGGACGCAATTGCGGACGGAAAGAAAGCGGCTGTGTTCGTGGACAGCTTTATGACCGGACAGCCGGCGAAAAACCACGAGCATCCCTTGGGAGAGCTTGTGAAGTTCGACGCCTCCAGCACCTGCCATTCCCAGGGGGCGAAGCTTCCGGAGCGGCCTAAGGAGGAGCGGGGACTGCATCTGGAGGACTCCTACGGGCTGTCCTGGGAGGCGGTACAGGAGGAGGCCAAGCGGTGCTTTAACTGCGGCTGCCTGGCGGTCAACCCCTCGGATGTGGCCACCGTGCTGACGGCTATGGACGCGGAGATCGTTACCAACAAACGCCGGGAGAAGATCGGCGATATGATGAAGAAGGCCCACTGCCGGCTGGTGGATGAGGATGAGATTGTAACGGAAATTGTGGTTCCCGTCTCCATGAGGGAGTACAAAATGGGGTATGACAAGTACCGCGTGCGTGATTCCCACGATTTCGCCGTGGTCAGTGTGGCGGCGGCTTACAAGCTTGAGGGCGGAAAGGTGGCGGACGCCAGGATCGTGCTGGGCGCCGTGGCCCCGATTCCGCTGAGGGCCGCAGCGGCCGAGGCGTTTATCGCCGGCAAGGAGATAACGGAGGAGCTGGCCGCAGAGGCGGCCGAGATCGCGCTGAGCGGCGCCATCCCGCTGTCGAAAAACGAGTATAAGGTGCAGATTGCCAGGACATTGGTGAAAAATTCACTGTTAAATGCCAGGGCTGCATCGGGACAATAACTGAGAGGCGGTCTGCGCGGAGGCTGTGCCGGGTGCATGGCAAAAGGCGCAGCCCGCCGGTAATGATTTGCCATCCGCCCCGGCGGAAGTCCGGGGCGGGATGGGGAGGAGGTGCCATTGTGAAAAGGACCTGTGTGGAAGCGGTGCTTCTGGCTGCCGGTTATTCTTCCCGGATGGGGGAGCTCAAGCCACTCCTGCCGCTGGGGGAAACCACGGTGATCCGCAGGCAGGTGGAGATGCTGCAGTCCGTGGCGGACCGGATCATAGTGGTCACCGGTTACCGGGGGGAGGAGGTGGAGCGCCACCTGAACGGAAGCGGGGCGTACATTGCGCAAAATCCCCGGTTCGGGGAGGGGATGTTTACCTCCGTGAAGGCCGGAATCCAGGCGTTGAGACCGGAGACCGGCGCGTTTCTGATCCTCCCGGTGGACTATCCTCTGGTGACGGGCCGGATGATCCGGCAGCTTTTAAAGGTCTATGAGGCCGGCGGGGACTGCCTGGTGGCCTATCCGTCCTACCGCATGAGAAAGGGACATCCGCCGGTGATCTCCGCGTCCTGTATCGGACAGATTCTGGACTACAACGGGGAGATGGGCTTAAAGGGCGCGCTGAAAGCCTTTGACGGGGCCGCGCGCTATATGGAGACAGAGGATATGAGGTGCGTGATGGATATGGATACGCCCGCGGATTACCGGAAAATATTGGCGGCGCTGGCGGCCGGGTAGAAGGCGGCGGGAGCCGTCCGCGGGGATTGTCGGCGGCGGAGCTGCCGGCCGCAGAGGCTGGCGGTGAAGCGGGAGCCGTCCGCAAGGATTGTCGGTGGAGCAGTGATCGGCCGCAGGCGTAATGCGGCGGGAATATCCGCGGCGCAGGCCGCGTCGCCCGCCGCGCAGGAGAGAGGGGGCTGTATATGGTTCAGGCTTATTATGTGCCGCAGACGGTGGAGGAAGCCGCCGGCCTGCTGCAGAAGCATACGGGGAAAGCCAGGGTGATGGCCGGGGGAACGGATTTGGTGCTGGACATCAAGGATGGCAAGCACTGTCCGGACGTTCTGGTGGATATCACCAAGATAAAAGAGCTGAGACAGATCGAAAAACGGGATCAGACGATCCTCATCGGGGCGGGAGTTACGCACAACCAGGCTGCGGCGAGCGAGCTTGTGCAGGAGGCTGCGGCGTGCCTGGCCCAGGCGTCCTCCATGGTGGGCTCCAATCAGATTCGCAATTCCAGCACCCTGGCGGGCAATGTGGTAAACGCCCAGCCCGCGGCGGACAGCGCGGTGGCGCTGGTGGCGATGGGAGCCAAGGCCAGGATTCTGACCGGCCGGGAGGAAGCCGTGGTTCCGGTGGAGGAGCTGTACGCGGGATTCGGCAGGAGCCGCGTGGACAGCGGCAAAAGCATCCTCACCTGTTTTCTGGTTCCGGCGGAAGCTGGGACCGGCAGCGGGTACGTGAGGCTGCAGCAGCGCAAGGCCCTGGCGCTGCCCATGCTGTGTGTGGCCGCCTGGATCAGACGGCAGGACGGTCTGGTGAAGGACGTGCGGATCGCCATGGCACCGGTGGGCGTTGGGCCGGTGAGGGCGGCCCAGGCCGAGCAATTTCTCATGGGCCAGGAGGGCGGGGCCGCCCTGTGGGCCCAGGCCGGAGCATTGGCCTTAAAGAATGCCAATCCCAGGGACAGCCTGGTGCGCGGCTCCAGAAAATACCGGCTGGAGGTTCTGCCCGCCCTGGTCGAGGAAGCCCTCTCCACAGCCTGGGAGGACGCGGGGAGAAAGGAGGAGGCGCATGGATAACCAGTTGATTCATTTTACATTAAATGGAAAAGAAACTGCGGTGGCGGTGGAGCCCTTTGAGATGCTGGCCGACACGCTCCGGGACCGCCTGAACCTGACCGGCACCAAGAAGGGCTGCGGCCAGGGGGAGTGCGGGGCCTGCACCGTGATCATGGACGGGGATGCGGTCAACTCCTGTATGGTGCCGTCCGTCAAGGCGGAGGGGACCAGCGTTGTTACCATCGAAGGTTTGGAAGAAAATGGAAAATTACATCCGATCCAGCAGGCGTTTGTGGACGCGGGCGCCGTGCAGTGCGGATTCTGTACGCCCGGCATGGTGTTGTCCGCCAAGGCGCTGCTGGACCGAAAGCCGGACCCCACCCGGGAGGAGATTCGCACGGCGCTGGCGGGAAATATCTGCCGCTGTACGGGTTATGTGAAAATCGAGGAGGCGGTTGAGCTGGCGGCCAAAGCCATCCGGCTGAGAAACGAGCGCCTGGAAGCGGAAGGGAGGTATGGCGGATGAAACCTGAAGGAGCAGTAGGCAGATCAATTCCCAGAATCGACGCGGTGGAGAAGGTGACGGGGGAAGCTGTTTTCACAACCGACCTAAATTTCCCCGGAATGCTGCACGCCAAGGTTTTGCGGAGTCCGTACCCCCACGCGCGCATCGTGTCCATCGACGTCTCCCAGGCGGAAGCGCTGCCCGGAGTGGCCGCGGTGGCGACCTGGGAAAATACCACGGACGTCCGGTACAACAGCTCCTGCAGCGAGGCCAACCCCCCGGCGGTGCCCGTGGAGGATGAGCAGATTTTCAACCGGGAGCTGCGCTATGTGGGCGACGAGGTGGCGGCCGTGGCGGCCGACAGCGAGGAGATTGCCCTGGAGGCCCTGAAGCTGATCCGTGTGGAATATGAGGAGCTCCCGGCGGTATTCGATCCGCTGGAGGCCATGAAGCCGGAGGCCCCCGCGGTCCATCCCTGTTTTCTGGGCAACAACATCGCCGGAATGGCAAAGCTGCCCATGGGGGATATCGGCCAGGGGTTTGAACAGAGCGACGTGGTCATTGAAGAGCACTATAAACTCCCGGTGGTGAAGCACTGCCAGCTGGAGACCCAGTCCGCGGTGGCCAGCTTCACCAGGTCGGGAAAGCTGACCGTGTGGTCCACCACCCAGAGCCCCCATCCCTTAAGAGGGCTTTTGGCCAAACTGTTCGGCCTTCCGGCCAGCAGCGTCCGGGTGCTCAATCCGCCCTACATCGGCGGAGCCTTCGGCTCCCATGTGGGGACCAGCGCCAAGGCGGAGCCCATCGCGGCCGCACTGGCGATCATGGCGAAAAGGCCGGTGCGCCTGGTCTACGACCGCAAGGAAGATTTTATCGCATCGCCCACCAGGCATTCCGGCTATATCACGGTAAAGCTGGGGGCCATGAAGGACGGCACGCTGAAATCCCTTTACTTAAACGCGGTGCTGAACACGGGCGCTTACGCCTGCGCCGGCCCTGACGTGACGGCGGTGCTGGGCGTCACGAACATCAGCATTTACCAGATTCCCAACGTGATGTACGACGGGCTGTGCGTTTACACAAATACCACCACCGCGGGGGCAATGAGAGGATTTGGAAATCCCCAGGGGAATTTCGCGGTGGAGTCCACCATGGACCTGATGGCGGAAAAGCTGGGAATGGACAGCGTTGAGCTGCGGCTTAAAAATGTTATGACGCCCTACGCGCCCTGGCTTCCGCCCTATCCCTGCGCCACGGTGGGGCTGGCGGAGTGCATCGAGCGGGGGGCTAAGCAGATCGGATGGGAGCGCCGACGGGAAGCGAAGGCCGGCGACAAGCCCTATAAGGTCCGCGGGATCGGCATGGCGGCGGGAACCCATCTGAGCAATTCCTGGCCCTTTGCCGTGGAATTTGACAACGCGTACCTGGCGATCCAGGAGGACGGCTCCGCCCAGCTGGCGGCTGGCGTGCCGGACATGGGGCAGGGCATCGCGACCACGCTCTCACAGGTGGCGGCCTCCTCCCTGGGTATTGATGTGGACCAGGTGCACATAGTGTTCGGGGACACCCAGAGCACGCCCTATGATATCGGCAGCCATGCCAGCAGAACCCTCTATTCCGCGGGAACGGCGGTGAACGCGGCCGGCAAAGACGCCAGAGAAAAGCTGTTCGCCTTTTTGGCCGAACAGATGGGAGCGCCGCAGGAGAGCCTGGACATGGAAAACGGACGGATCACGGTGGACGGCAAGGAGTCCATGACCCTGAAGGAGGCGGCCCACCTGCTGCACCGGAACAACCGGCAGATCGTGGGCCTGGGCCAGACAGTGCCCTTCAACGCGCCGCCGTGGCACGCCCACTTCGCGGAGGTGGAGGTGGACACCAGGACCGGCCAGGTGACCGTGCTGCGTGTGGTGGCTGCCCACGACGTGGGCCGGGCCATCAACCCGGACATTGTGGAGGGGCAGATTCAGGGCTCCGTGCTCCAGGGCATCGGATACGCCCTGAGCGAGCAGATTCTCTACGATGCCCACGGAAAACAGGCCCAGGACAGCTTCCACAAATATTACCTGCCCACTGTGATGGAGGTTCCGCAGATCGAGACTATCCTGGTGGAGACCAACGAGCCCAGCGGGCCCTTTGGGGCCAAGGGCGTGGGAGAGTGCGGCCTGGTGCCCACCGCGGCGGCCATCGCCAGCGCGGTGGAAAATGCCATCGGAATCCGCTTCCATGAGATTCCCATGACCGAGGAGCGGGTGCTGGAGGCGCTTGGACAGTCAAATATGCCGCGGTAAGCCGCGGGGCACACAATGTATGTGAAAGAGCTGTAAGCCGCAGCGTGTACAACTTATTATCAAGGAACTGCAAGCCGTAAGGCATTCAATTTAATAAAATGCACTGCAAGCCGCGGGGGGATTTCCCCCGCGTCCTGCCGCCAAAGTCAGGCCCGCATGGCTTTGGCCCCCTTCCTTTGCGGGAATAAACGGGTAAAAGGAGATTGGTCCATGAAGAAATTATTTCCAAAACTATTTGAACCGGGCTGCATCGGCACGCTGCGACTGAAAAACCGCGTGGTCAAAGCGCCCCAGACAACAGGCCTGAGCAATAAGGACGGCACGGTGACGGCGCGCCTGGTGCGCCACTACACGGAGCTGGCGGACGGAGGGGCCGGACTGGTTCTGGTGGAGTACGCGTACATTGACGATATTGCCAGCAAATCCTGCCACTGCCAGGTGGGTATCAGCAGCCACGAGCACATCGCGGGCCTGGGCTGGCTGGCGGACAGCATCAAAAACCACGGGGCCAAGGCAGGCATACAGATCGAGCACTGCGGGCGCCAGCGTTTCCTGGGGCCGCCTATGAAAACAGCCTCCGCCATCCCCTGGCCCATGCTCTACGACCAGTTCCACTGCATTCCCGAGGAATTGACCATCGACGAGATCCAGGTGCTGATCGAAGCCTTCGGCGACGCGGCCAAGCGGGCTGTGGACGCGGGATTCGACCTGGTGGAAATCCACGCGGCCCACGGGTATCTGATCACCAATTTCCTGTCGCCCTTCACCAACAAGAGGGGGGACTGGTACGGCGGCTCCCGGGAGAACCGGTTCCGCTTCCTGGGACAGATCGTGGAAAACTGCCGCAAAAAGGTGGGCCCGGACTTCCCGCTGACCGTGCGCTTATCCGGCACGGACTACGAGCCTGAGGGCATGACCATCGAGGACACGATTTATTACGCCCAGCAGCTGGAGCGTTTGGGAATCAACGCCTTCCACATTTCCGGAGGGGACCACCACACCATGATCCACCAGGTGAGCCCGATGGCCATGCCGGTGTGCTACAATGTGTGGGCGGCAGAGGCGGTCAAGAAGGCGGTGAACATTCCAGTGATCGCCTCCGGCTCCATCACCCTGCCCCAGTACGCGGAGGATATCCTGGAGACGGGCAAGGCGGACTTTATCGCCCTGGGCCGTCCCATGTGGGCGGATAACCAGTGGGTCAAAAAGGCCATGGAGGACCGGCCGGAGGACATCCGTCCGTGTATCCGCTGCAATGAGGGCTGCTTACAGCGCAGCTCCTTCCTGGGCCGCACGGTGATGTGCGCGGTGAACCCTGTGCTGGGCTTCGAGGACGACCTGGCCATCAAGCCCGCGCAGCAGAAGAAAAAGATCGCGGTGGCCGGAGGCGGTCCCGCGGGGATGGAGGCCGCCCGGGTTCTGAAGCTCAAGGGCCACGACGTCACCCTGTACGAGAAGCGCAAGCTGGGCGGATATCTCCACGAGGCCTCCGCGCCGGATTTCAAGGAGGACATCCGCCATCTGATCGAGTACCAGACCACGCAGATCAGGAAGCTGGAGATTCCCGTGGTCTACGAGGAGCTGACGCCGGAAATGGTGAAGGCAGGGGGCTTCGACGCGGTTATCTGCGCGGTGGGAGCAAGACCCATCGAGCTTCATGTGCCGGGCATCGACAGCCCGTCGGTGGTGAACGCCCTGACGATCCTGGATCAAAAGCCGGAGCTGGGCAAACGCATCGTGGTGGTAGGCGGCGGCATGATCGGGACGGAAACCGCCATTGATCTGGCGGAAAAGGGCCATGAAGTGACCATTGTGGAGATGAAGGACGCCATTATGGCCGACTGCGCGGTGACGGATGTCATCGCCTACTACGAGAAGATCGGAAAGAACCGTATCCAGGTGATTCCGGGCTTCCGGGTGACGGAGGTGTGCGCAGGAGGCGTCCGGGTGGTGAACGACCGGACCGGCGCGCGCATGGAGCTGCCCGGGGACAACGTGGTGGTGGCGGTGGGCCTGTCGGCCAGACACAGCCTGTACGACACCCTGGCCGGGGAGCCGGATCTGGAGGTTTATGAAGTGGGCGACTGTGTGAAGGCGGGAAAGATATTGGATGCGTTCCACACGGCGTACAAGACAGCGGTCAGAATCTGATAAATGAAGAGACAGCCGTCCGGCACCATGAAGATATGGGGCCGGGCGGCTCTTTTGACGTTCGGGATTGTACAGAAGAATCTCATATGGTAGTATTGTAAGCAGGAGCAGGTTCCTGGCATTTACAAAGGAGACTATATGCAGATACAGCAGCTTGTATACTTTATGAAAATAGCGGAACTGGGAAGCATGAATAAGGCGGCGGCGGAGCTGTTGATGACGCAGCCCAATTTAAGCCGTGCGATGATGAATCTGGAGCATGAGCTGAAGATCAAGATTTTTGAGCGTAATAATAAGGGCGTGGTACTGACCGAGGACGGCAAACGGCTTTACCAGTATGCGCGGACGATTATGAACCAGATGGAGCTGATCGAGGGGATCGCCCTGAGGGAGGCGACGCCCATTCTATCCATTGCCTCCTATCCGGCGGTATCGATTTCCAGACTGGCCAGCCAGGTCTATAATCACCATAAGGGGGAGGACATCAAAATCCAGCTGCTGGAGCGCAGGCTGCAGCGCGTTATTGAGACGGTGGAGAGCGGGGAGGCGGAGCTTGGCTTTTTGATTTACAACAGCGTCCAGACCAAGGAAGTGAAGCACATGCTCCACTATAAAAATATGGAGCACAACTATCTGGGGACGGACACGTGGTATGCCAATGTGGGGCCGCAAAGTCCGCTGTACGGCAGGGAGGAGGTGGAGGCGGAGGAACTGCTGCAATATCCGGTGGTCCGGATGCCGGACGACTATTTTTCCAATCTGACGTTTTACCTCTCGGTTGGCGGAATTTTGCTGACAGAATTTAAAAAGGTCGCCTACATGAGCGACAATGCGGCAGCCATCAATATGATGAAATATACGGAGGCATTCCGCTTCGGCTCCAGGATCAACAGCGAGGATTACGCGCTGCACGGAATCAGGACGATCCCCATAAAGGACTGCGGGGTGGAGATCAGTCTCGCCTGGATCCGCAGGAAAAAGGAAATATTGAGCCCGGTGGCCCGGGAATTTGCGCAGATGCTCGAGGCGTGGGTTGCGGAAGTGCTGGGATAAAGATTGGGCTGCGGCGCGGCCCCGCGAGCAATAGGCATCGCTTCTGCCGGCGAAGGGTTACAGGAAGCGTATTTTTCGGAGGAAACATATGACAATACAGCAGATGAAATATTTTATTGCAGTTGCGGATTCCGGTTCCATCAGCGAAGCGGCAAAACGGCTGTACGCAGCCCAATCCAGCGTGTCCAGCGCGATTAAGGAAATAGAGTTCTATTACGGCATTACCGCCTTTTCCCGGGATTCCAAGGGCGTATGCCTCACAAAAGAGGGGGAGGAGCTGCTGATCGAATTTAAGGGGATTCTGACCCGGTTGGATTTTTTGGATGAGAAATACCTCGGCAAGCACCGCAGCTATCAGGGGTTCTCCGTTTCCGCCCAACACCATATCTGCGGAATGGATTCCTTTATATCCGCCATCAACAGCGTGGAGGGGGAAGCCTATGAGTTTGGGTTCTATGAGTGCAAGACGCTGGAGATACTGGAGCGGGTGGACCGCGGTATGGACGACCTGGGGATTATCTTTTTTTCGGGGCAGCGCAGGGAGCAGATGATGCAGGAATTTCGCAACCGGCAACTGACGTACAACCACCTGGCCTATCAAAAGGCCCATATCTATATGTCCAAAAGCCACCCGCTGGCAGAGCGCCGGGAGGTCCCCCTGGAGGAGCTGGAGCAGTATCCCTATGTCGCCTACGACAGGACATCGGAGGCGAATCTGGCCTACACGGACAGGGAGCCCTTTTTGCGGCTGAAGAAGATCATTTATGTGTCGGACAGGGCATCCACCTATTCCTTGCTCAGATGGTGCAACGGCTTTGTGGTGGGAAGCGGTTACCACTCGTCCGACCGGTATTACAGCGATATTGTATGCCGTCCCCTTCAGAACGGGATTGAGCTGGACGTGGGGTGGGTGGTAAAGAGCAAGAGGATTCTGCCGGAAATAGCAAGCCATTTTTTAGAGCTCCTCCTTGGCCACGAGCTGGCGGACGACGGGGGCTGACCGGAAAAAGCGATGGATATCCATCGCTTTTTTGCTTGTTCCCGAAGCTGCCGGATTATGTTATGTTAAAGATACAAAATTTGAGAAGGAGCAGTGGTATGGGGAAGCTAAAAACAGTTGTTGTAAAGTACTGGAAGGTTTATGTTGCTGCGCTGGTAATTGCGGTTATCTGCGATCTGATCGGGACGGTCAAGCTGAATATCGGAATCGGCACCCTGACAATCTTTCCGATGGTATTTGCCACCATAATCGGGGGAATTTTGGGGCCGGATGCCTTTAAGCTCTTTAAGGTACCGGAATCCAAGCTGGGCGGCAGCCTGGTCCTGGTGGTGCTGGCGCCGTTTATGGCCAAAATGGGAGTTTCGGCCGGAGCCAATTTATCGAAGCTCGTTTCCGTGGGGCCGGCGCTTATTTTACAGGAATTCGGAAATCTGGGGACGATCCTCTTCTCTCTCCCCATCGCCCTTTTTCTGGGGCTTAAGAAGGAGGCGATCGGAGCATGCTATTCTGTCAACCGGGATTCCAACCTGGGGCTCACCACGGATATATTTGGCCCGGACGCCCCGGAGACAAGGGGGACATTCGCCGTGTACATTGTGGGCTGCGTGATCGGCACCGTTTTCCTCAGCATTCTTGCCAGCGTGGTGGCGTCCTTTAACGTCCTTCATCCCCTGGCGCTGGGAATGGCCAGCGGCATAGGGGCCGGCTCCATGATGACGGCGGCCGCGGGGACTTTGGGGGAGATTTATCCGCAGTACGCGGACGACATCATGATCATGGGCGGTGCCAGCGACATGCTGACCGGGATAACCGGCATTTACATGGGAACCTTTGTGGGACTGCCCCTCACGCGCAAGCTGTATTCCATACTGGAGCCGAGGATCGGGCGCATCATACAGAAGGAGGCAAACTAATGGTGGGAAAATATTTTATTCGACAGGCGGGACTTCTGCTCATGGTGGCTGTGATTATCATCATAACCAATCTGCTGGGCTATCACATGCCGCTGGCGGACACGATCAAAGGCGTGCTGCTGCTCTGCGCCATCGCGCTCTTTGGGCTCACGCTCAGCAAGTTCATGAGCCGATACATTAAGCTTCCGTCCATGATGTACGTGTCCCTGACCGGACTGCTTCTGGCGTGTCCGATTTCGCCGGTAAAGGACATCGTCATCCACGTGACCTCCCAGGTGGCGTTTTTAGCGCCGACCACGGCCATGGGGGCGTTTGCCGGCATATCTCTGGGGAAAGATTTGAAGGATTTTGTGAAAATGGGGTGGAAGCTGGTCATCATCACGCTGCTGGTTATCACCGGGACCTTTATTTTCTCGGCAATCGTGGCGGACGCCGTGCTGCGCTTTACAGGGGCCATATGATATAGGAGGAAAAGAACATGAAGAAATGCGACATTTTAATAAAGGGCTGCAGTGTATTGCAGCCTGATATGAAGGTGACGGGGCCCTGCGCGGTTGTAATCGATCAGTCCTACATCAAAAGGATTGGCCCGTGCCAACAGCTGGAGCAGGAATACCAGGGCAATGCGGTGCTGGACGGCAGGGGAAAACTGCTCATGCCGGGAATGACAGACGGCCACACCCATACCTGCCAGCAGCTGTTGAGAGGCCGCGTATCCGATGAATACCCTATGATATGGACGCGCTTTTTGGTGCCCTTTGAGAGCAGCTTAAAACCCGGGGACACCCGCATCAGCGCGCAGCTGGCCTGTCTGGAAATGATCAAAAGCGGAACCACGGCGTTTGCGGATTCAGGCGGCGTGCACATGGATCAGGTGGCCGAGGCGGTGATCGAGTCCGGCATGCGGGCGGCAATCGCCAAATCCACCATGGACATGGGGGATATTGTGGGCGGGGCCATGAAGGAAACAGCCCGGGAGGCGGTGGATCGCACCAGAGACCTATACCGCAGCTATCACGGCGCGGGGGACGGGAGAGTGCGCATCTGGTTCGCGATCCGGCAGGTCATGACCTGCTCCAGGGAATTGATCGCCATGGTCCGGGATGCGGCCGCCGAGCTGCACACCGGGATTCACGCCCATCTGTGCGAACACCGGGACGAGGTTATTTTCTGCCTGAAGAATTATCAGAAACGCCCGGTGGAGTTTTTGGATGAGATGGGGGTGCTGGGGCCCAACCTTCTGACCGCCCACAATGTGATGCTGTCCGATGCGGATATTCAGCGCATGGCTGAAAAGGAGGTCAAGGTGATACACTGTCCGCGGGCGAATCTGGCCTACCACGGATTTCCCAAGACGCCGCAGATTCTGAGAGCGGGACTGAATGTGGGGGTGGGCAGCGACGGCGCGGCGCCCTCCAATCTGAGCCTGTTCGATGAGATCAAGGTGCTGCGGTACGCAATGCTGGCATATTGGGGGCTGCCCTACTTTGATCCGGTGGTCATGACCTGCCCCACACTTTTAAAGATGGCCAATCAGGGCGGCGCAAACGCCATGGGGCTGGGAAACTTGACTGGAAGCGTGGAGGAGGGGAAGAAAGCGGATGTGATACTGCTGAAAATCGACCAGCCCCATATAACGCCGACCCAGAATCTGGTGAACAGCCTTGTGGACGCGGCCGACGGCCATGATGTGACGGATTCAATCATAGACGGACGGCTGGTGATGAAGGACAGGAACGTGCTGACGCTGGATGAGGAAAGGATCAGGCGCGAGGCCGCGGTTCACATGGAGCAGATGGTGAGACGTGTCTGACTGCGCGGGAACGGGCGGCGCCAACCGGCTGCCTCCCCGTCCGCCCATTAAATAGGAAGGGATATAGGGCAATGGGAGAAACGAAACACAGGGAGACGGCGAATTTGTTTTGGTCTGTCTGCGGGGTTGTGTTTTTCGCCGCGGCCTACCGCCTGTTCCTGTTTCCGACCGGCTTGTATGGGGGCGGGTTTACCGGGATCGCCCAGCTCATTAAGCTGTTTTTACAGGAGGTTATGGGAGTCGGGATACCGGAGAAGCTGGATTTGACGGGCGTGATTTTCTGGTGCATCAACATCCCGATGTTTTGGCTGGGATACCAGTGCCTGGGGAAAAAGTTCTTATACAGGACCGTGATCGCGGTGCTCGTACAATCCCTGCTTCTGGCCCTTATCCCGGCTCCGCCGTGCCCGCTTTTTGACGATCTGCTTTTAAACTGCATGATTGGCGGCGCCTTATCCGGGCTGGGCGTGGGAATGACCCTGCGGGCGGGAGGGTCCGGGGGCGGGCTCGACATTGTGGGGATGTACTGCGCCAAGAAAATTCCTGATTTCAGCGTGGGGAAGATCAACGTAATGGTGAACGCGTGTATTTACCTGGCCGCCGCCGTCCGCTATGATTTGGAAATCGCCGCCTACTCCATGGTGTTCGCGTTGACGGCGGCCCTTGTAACGGACCGCGTCCATGATCAGAATATTAAGATATCCGCGTTCATCGTGACGGAAAATGTGGGGCTGGGGGACCGCATCAGCCGGGCCGTGTGCCGGGGCGTCACCAGCTGGCGGGGCTGGGGCGAGTACAGCCGCCGCGAAAAGACCGTCCATATGGTTGTGGTGAATAAATACGAATTGCAGGGATTAAAGCGGCTGATCAGACAGGAAGATCCCCAGGCGTTTGTGATAATTATCCGGCCTGAGGCGATCATGGGAAGGTTTGAAAAGCGGCTGGAGGTTTTGTGATCGCTGAAATGGGATTTTGCGCGGCAGGCAAGAGGGAACCGCCGGAAAACTGATAATCGTTCGAAAGGCTTTCAGGGCCTTCAAGGGCTGTGGCAGTTTATGACCACGGCTTTTGGGGGCCTTATTTTTGTTGCTCTTTGTTGGCTATGCTTTTTTGTTATAACTGAGAGATAAGAAACTGAGATTATGCAACAATACTTTTATTATCTATAATTAGATACGTAAACGATACAATGTGCACAACAAAAGGGGGAAACAATGGAGAAAACAAAGCAAGTTAAAAAGATGAATGTGCCGCATATTTTTATCATTATCCTGTGTATCATCCTGCTGGCCTGCCTGGCCACCTATGTCGCGCCTCCCGGCGTCTACGACATGGACGAGGCGGGACAGGCCGTTGCCGGGAGCTACCACCTTGTGGAGCGGGAGCCGGTATCGCCGTGGTCCGCGCTGCTGATGATCAAAAAGGGGATTGAGAGCGCGGCGTCCGTGATCAGCCTGATGCTGGTGGCCGGCGGCTCTATCGCCGTACTGCTGGATACCGGGGCGTTTAACGACGTGCTGGACTACGGTGTCTGGAAGCTGCAGGATAAGAGCACGAAGGTGCTGGTGCCGGCCATTGTGGTCATGATGTCCGCCCTGGGGGCCTTTGCGGGAAACGACTCGATGATTGCGTTTGTGACCGTGGGGCTGGTGATCTGCGCAAGGCTGCGGCTGGACAGAATCACGGCAATGGGTATGTTTTATCTGGGCTATCTGATCGGCCTGGGCTCGAGCTTTACCTCCAGCATGCTGATCCAGTACCAGGCCATGGCGGGCGTGGAGCCGCTGTCCGGCATGGGAGCGCGTTTTATCGTGTGGACGGTGTTTACCGCCATCAACGCCCTGTACTGCACCAGATATGCCATCCGCATTTCCAAGGATCCCGGAAAAAGCCTGGTGGGCGGGGTGCTGGCTCCGGAGGCGGGCATGGAGGCCATCAAAGAAGCGGCGCTGCCCGTAAAAGGTATCCTTTCGGTAGCTGTCATGTTTGCGGTGTACGTGCTGTACGCTGTCTGCGCGCCTAAGCTGGGCTGGGGCCAGGAATACCTGTATGTGTTTATGATTCTCAGCTCTCTGTTTGCCGGGCTCATGTACCGTGTAAGCCCCAACAGAATGAGCAAAAATTTTTTCAAGGGCGCGCAGTCAATGGGCGGTATCTGCGTGGTGATGGGCCTTGCGCGGATCGTGGGTATGGTCCTGGACCAGGGGCACGTCATGCACACCATCTCCAACGCAGCCTCCGGTCTGATCGGAAACAACGGCCTGGCTTTGGCGGCCATCGGCATTTTCATTTTCACGCTGGTGCTGAACCTGTTCATACCCAGCGGGCTGTCCAAAGCGGCCATCATGATGCCGCTGTTAACGCCCATCGGAGACGTTTGCGGACTGACCCGGCAGCTGGTGGTGTTCGCCTACTCTCTGGGCGACAATCTGACCAACACCCTGACTCCGATGTCCGGCCCTATGGTGGGCGCTTTGGAGCTGGCCGATGTGGATTTCACGGATTGGCTGAGGTACGCAGGCCCGCTGATGGGCATCCTGGCTGTGGTTTCCGCCGCCTTTATCGTCCTGCTGGCGACCATTGGCTGGGCATAGGAGACCTGACGGTTTAAATAAGATATCGCAGAAGAAATGAAGGGAGAAACAGTATGAGGCAGGTTTACGAAACAGTGAGAAAGAGCGTGGGTGAAAATAAGGGCAGGATGATCGCTTTGCTGGAAAAAATTGTAAATATAGACAGCGGTTCCACCAATATAGCCGGCGTGGAGGCGGTCTGCGAAATCCTGAGACAGGAGATGGAGGACATCGGGATGGATACCAGGGTGATTCCCTCGGAGGGAGCCGGTCCGGTGCTGATTGGAGAGCGGCGCGGCGAGGCGGAGAAACGCCCCCTGCTGTTCATCGGCCACATGGACACGGTTTTTGAGGACGGGGAGGCGGAGGCGAACCCTTTCAGAATCGACGAGGAGGGGCTGGCCCACGGTCCCGGCGTGCTGGATATGAAGGGAGGACTGGTGATCGCCCTTTTCGCCGTCCGGGCGCTGAGAGATATTGGATACACTGGCAGGCCGGTCAAATGTATATTTGTGGGGGATGAAGAAAAGCTCCATATGTTTTCAAAAGCAAAGGACATCATAATCTCGGAGCTGGCGGGCGCGGAGGGCGCGTTTAACTTTGAGGTTGGCTATCGCCATGACGGGCTGGTGGTTGGAAGAAAGGGCGGCGGAATTGTGGACGTCACCGTGCAGGGAGTGGCGGCCCATTCGGGGCTGGCGCCGGAAAAGGGGAGAAGCGCGGTGACGGAAATGTGCCATAAAGTCATTGAGTTGGAGTCAAAACGTGATATTGCCAGGGGGAAGCTGATCAACTGCGGTATGGTCAGCGGAGGGATCGGTGAAAATACGGTTCCCGGCGAGGCCAAAATCAGCATTGGCATCCGCTTTCCCTCCCTGGCCGTCCGGGATGAGATTTTGGAGGACATCCGGTCGGCCGCGGAGCATGTACATATAGAGGGCACCAGGGCGCAGATGAGCGTGCGCATGATGATGGAGAGCATGGACACGACCGCGGAGGTCATGGGGCTATTTGAGCACATTCAGAAGGTGGCCGGGGAATGCGGCTATGGCGACGTACATCCGTTTACGGTGGGCGGCGTGTCGGATTCCGGCGTTATCGTGGCAAACGGCGTTCCGGCCGTGTGCGGCATGGGGGCCAAGGGGGAAGGGTGCCACACCAGGGACGAGTACGCGGTGGCGGACAGCCTGGTTGACCGGGCCGTGCTGGCCGCCTGCGCCGCATACGCGTTATAGAGAAAATATCCAAACAATGATACTGACCGCCAGTCCACGGGACGACCGGAGTAAATATAAAAGATGGCGTGAAAGCCAGAAAGCGGAGGTATAAACCTATGAAAGACTACTCATTAAACGTGGCAACACCAAAATCCTACTCTTATGTGAAGCGCAATATTCCCAATGTGACGGTTGAACAGCGTGAGCGCGCGCTGAAGGCCACCCATTACAATGAATTTGCATTCCCGGCCGGTATGCTGACCGTGGATATGCTGTCCGATTCCGGCACCACCGCCATGACGGATGTGCAGTGGAGCGCAATGTTCCTAGGGGACGAGGCTTACGGCCGCAACAAGGGGTATTACGTGCTCATGGATGCGTTCCGGGATGTATTCGAGCGGGGGGACGAACAGAAGCGAGTCATCGACCTGGTCAGAACAGACTGCCAGGACATCGACAAGATGATGGACGAGATGTATCTCTGCGAATACGAGGGGGGATTGTTTAACGGGGGCGCAGCCCAGATGGAGCGGCCGAACACATTTATCATGCCCCAGGGCCGCGCTGCGGAGAGCGTGTTGTTTGCAATGGTCAGCAAAATACTGGGGGAGCGCCATCCCGGCAAGAATTTTACCATCCCGTCCAACGGCCATTTCGACACCACCGAGGGCAATATCAAACAGATGGGCTCCACCCCGCGCAACTGCTTTGACAAGCAGCTTCTCTGGGAGGTGCCGGAGGGCGGCGTGTATGAGAAAAATCCGTTCAAGGGAAATATGGACACCGCAAAGCTGGAGGCCCTGATTGAGGAGGTGGGACCGGAAAATGTTCCGCTGGTCTACACCACGATCACCAACAACACGGTGTGCGGACAGCCGGTTTCCATGGCGAACATCCGCGAGTCCAGCCGGATCGCCCACAAATACGGCATACCGTATATGCTGGATGCCGCCCGCTGGGCTGAGAACTGCTATTTTATCAAGGTGAATGAGCCGGGGTATGAGGACAAATCCATTTTTGCCATTGCAAAGGAGCTGTTTTCCTATTGCGACGGATTTACGGCCAGCTTAAAAAAAGACGGGCACGCGAACATGGGCGGAATCCTCGCGTTCCGGGATAAGGGATTGTTCTGGAAGAATTTTTCCGACTTTGACGCCGAGGGCAGGGTGATCACGGACGTGGGAATCCTCCTGAAGGTGAAACAGATTTCCAGCTACGGCAATGACTCTTACGGCGGAATGTCCGGGCATGATATTATGGCCCTGGCGGCCGGTCTGTACGAGTGCGGCCGCTTTGAGTATCTGAAGGAGCGGGTGGAGCAGTGCGAATATCTGGCCCAGGGCTTTTACAAAAACGGCGTAAAAGGGGTTGTGCTTCCGGCAGGAGGGCACGGCGTCTATATCAACATGGATGAATTTTTCGACGGAAAGCGCGGGCATGAGTCCTTTGCGGGCGCGGGCTTCAGCCTGGAGCTGATCAGGCGCTACGGCATCCGCGTTTCCGAGCTGGGGGACTACAGTATGGAGTACGATTTAAAGACCCCGGAGCAGCAGAAGGAGGTGTGCAACGTGGTGCGCTTTGCCGTGAACAGAAGCCAGCTGTCCAGGGAGCATCTGGATTACGTAATTGCGGCCGTGACCCAGCTCTACCAGGACCGCCAGAGCATCCCCAACATGAAGATCACGCTGGGACACACCCTTCCCATGCGGCATTTCCATGCGTTTCTCGAGCCGTACGCGGCGGAATAATAGATGTTTCAGACCGGGAGCGGAATCATCCGCTCCCTCAATATTTTACCCCGTCAATCTCCAGCCCGTCGGCCACGTACATGCCGCGCCATATTTTCAGGGACAGCCGGATTTGTGTGTCCCAGGTGACAGCGCCCTCCAGCCGGGCGGCCTGGCTTTCGTTCAAGTAGTACTTGGTGATCCGCGGGTAAATGTAGACCCGGGCCTCGTCACCGGACATCCACAGGTAGTCGGAAGCGCATTTGATGTACGGGACGTCCCGCGCCGGGCGGTCCAGGGTGGCGAAGGAAAAGCGGTCCAGGCCGTTTTCAGGGTCCGGCTCCAGAACCACGTACACATCCCCGGGTTCCCCGGAACGGGCCTGGTAGCGCTGCACGGAGCCCGGCTCCAGGACCACGTCGCCGTCTGGATTGCTCATCTGCAGATAGCGTCCCCGCAGGGCGTCGTAGGGGTCGTACCCGGTCATTTCCAAGACCGCGGTGCGGCCGTTTCGCGATACGCAAAAGACCAGGCCGGCTATGGAGAGCAGCAACAGGATTTGCAGCGCGAACGCTGCGAGAATCAGTTTATTCCGATGCCTTTTCACAGGAATTTCCCCCTTTCAGCTTCGCGGTCATCAGGTAATTGGCTCCCAGGAACGCCAGCCCGGCCATGAGAAATACAATCCCCTTCACCAGAAGCCCGTAATCTCCCAGAGAGACCTTAAACACGATATAGAGGATGAGCGCGGCGGTGTAGCGCCTGACGGAGGCCAGGTTTACCAGCCTGACCCCGCACATCAGCCGGTACAGGCTGTAGGCGATGAATCCCAGGTTGCACAGGAGCGCCCAGGCGAACCGGTAATCCGGGTCAATAAATAGCAGGTCCAATACCAGCAGGCCGCACAAACCGCCGTAAGCTGCAAGGCCGGCCCGCTCCCCGGGGGTCCGTTTCTTCCATACTATATACAGCCGCACCGCGGCGGCAGCCAGCAGGGCGAGCAGCGGCAGGTCCGGAAAACGGGAGAAATACGGGCAGGACTGCCCGCACTCGAACAGCCGGGCCAGTTCAACGGAGAACAGATAAAAAACAGCCTTCAGAAACAACAGTCCGTACAGCAGCCGTCCCGCCAGCTTTTGGTAAAGAGCCGGCGCCTCCACGGTGGCGTAGATCATCAGGATGAGGATGCAGGCGTAGTAAGCGCCGGGCATGTAGCGTACGGCCAGGTACAAAAACCAGAGAAAAAAGCACAGGGAAAGCAGGCCGCAGTGTTCGCCGCGCCGGACCAGCGCCACGTAATAGGGCAGCAGCAGGAGGGCCAGCAGGGTGTAGCCGCTGTCCCAGCCGGTCCAGCAGATTCCGGCCATGTACAGAATCGCCAGGTAGTAGCCGTCCAGCAGATAGACGACCGGCAGCATGGTGAGAAAACCGGTCAGCAGCATGGAACGGAGGCTGAAGGAGAGCTGATAGGCCTGGTAGATCAGCCCCAGCGCGGACAGAAAGGCGATGCCCAGGGCCAGGGTCAGGGATTTGATCCAGATTTCAGGGGCTCCGGCGCGAAGCTTCCACCAGAGCAGCCCCTGAACCCCCAGCAGCGGGAGCAGGGCGATCAGGGCCTTGAGCTCCCGGGAGAACATGGACCAGTTCCAGGCGAACAGGGAAATGGCCCCTGCCCCGATAAAGATCACGCCCAGCAGGGCGAAGATCAGAAAGATGTTGTTCCGTTCCTTTCTGGTCTTTAAGTACTCGTCCCGGATTCTGTCTAACTGCGGCTGCTCCAGATAGCCCAGCCTGGTGAGCTGTTCTAATTCGCGGTAAAATTCATGGGCATTCACATTCATACCTCCCTTCTTATAATCTAATGATAGACCATTTCACGGCTGCGGGACAGATGTTGAATGTAACGCCGGGGATGACATTTGTCACGATTTCAGCCGGGACAAGGTCCCGCCGCGGGCGGGCTTTAAGGTAATCTGCGATTCCCGTAATTATGCAATAATCGATAAAATATTCAGAAAATAAGCTATTACGTTAATTAAGTAAAGCGCAAGCGGCGCAGGGCGCTTAAAAAACAAAAGCTTCCTTTGGATAAATAACTATCTGAAAACGCGATAATGGTTAACAAAAATTAATATAAGCTTTTTTACACAGATTTATGGTATACTGTCAACAACCATTTATGTACGCATATGGTAAACAGATGTCCATAACAAGAACACATATATGGAATATTGACAGAGAGGTGACGATTATGAAAAAAGCAAAAAATGTGTTGGCCCTTACACTGGCAGTCGTCCTGGCAGCCGGAGCTCTGAGCGCATGTGGCAGCAAGACATCCTCCACCCCCCAGGGGTCGGAGAAGGCGGCCGACGGCTCTGAGAGCGCGGCTCCCGCAACAGACGGCGCTTCCGCCAAGGATACCCTGAGAGTGGCTCTGACCAGCGAACCGCCGTCCCTGACAACCTGCGACCACGATTCACTGATTTCCGTACAGTTCAACATGCTGACCTACAACGGCCTGGTGCGGATCGACAATGAAACCCTGAAGCCGGAGCTGGATCTGGCGTCGGACTACAAGGTGGAGAACGACGTGGACTGGATTTTCACCCTGAAGCAGGGCGTTAAGTTCCACAACGGCGACGATTTCACCGCGGCGGACGTAGTTGCCACCCTGGAGTATGCCAAGTCTCTTCCGGCCTCCACTACATACACCAGCAATATGAAGAGCATCGAGGCGGTGGACGATTATACCGTAAAGATCACCACCAACGAGCCTTACGCGGGACTTCTGTACGACCTGGGATACCACTTCAACTGGATTCTGCCCAAGGGCCTGCTGGAGAGCGGCAACGACTTCAACGAGAACCCCGTGGGAACCGGCCCTTACAAGCTGGTGGAGTGGGTGTCCGGCGACCATCTGACCCTGGAGGCGTTTGACGGCTACTTTGATGCGGACCGGGCGGCCAAGATCAAGAATCTGGAATTCGCCATCATCCCCGAGGGCGTGACAAGAGCCCTGGCCCTGGAGACAGGCGAGGTGGACTTCGTCTGGGAGACCAACGGAGCGGATGCGGCCAGCCTGTTAAATAACCCGGACGTGAAGGTTGAGGAAGTAAATTCTGTAGACAACGTGATCCTGTTCTTAAACAACGACAAGGCTCCCTTTGACAACGCTGACCTGCGCAGAGCCATCGCCTGCGCCATCAACCGTCAGGACATCATCGACGGCGCGCTCAGCGGCTACGGCGTGGTGAACTATTCCGCCATCGCCCAGGGCCTGTGGGGTTCCACCACCAAGGGCCAGCTGGAATACAACCTGGATCAGGCCAAGGAGTATATGGCGGCCTGGGGCGGAGATCCCGCTTCCATCGAGCTGTCCATCCTGGTAACCAACGAGACCCGCGTGGCGGTGGCAACCATCATCCAGAGTAACCTGGCTGAGCTGGGGATCACCGTGAAGGTGGAATCCCTGGATACCGCGACCTACTTTGAGAAGTGGGCCCAGGGCGACTACACGGGCCTGATCGCCTCCTGGTCACCCTCCAACGCCCTCACCTACGTGCAGCGCTATGTGACCGACCGCCGCAACCAGTATCCGGGTTCCTACAACAATCCTGAGATGGATAAGATGATTCTGGATGCCCAGAGCACACTGGACGACGACGCGCGCATGGAGAAGATCGAGAACATCGTGGCCACCGTCAACCAGGATGCGCCGCAGATTTCCCTGTTCCAGTCCGTGTGGCTGAGAGCCCACGACGCCAAGCTCCAGGGCGTTGTGCTCAGCGGTACCGGATATACCGACTACAACATGATGTACTGGGCCGAGTAAACGCAAGGTTCGATCCGTGACCGGGGAAGGCTGTCTGCAGGCAGACAGCCTTCCCCGGACTGTATCCATTGGCAATTTCAACCGAATTTCGCAGGAGATGATTCAATGCTTAAATACATTATCCGAAGAATTATAGCCATGATACCGGTGGTGATCGGAATCACATTTCTGGTGTTCATGATTATGCAGCTGGCTCCGGGCGATCCGGTCCAGATGATTCTGGGCGACAACGCCTCCCCGGAGGCCATCGAGGCCATGCGCGACGAGATGGGGTTAAACGACAACGTGCTGGTCCAGTACGGGCGCTATCTGGTGGATCTGGCCCACGGCGACATGGGGACCTCCTATGTCAACAAGCGCCCGGTGTCCGATGAGGTGTTCAGCCGCGTGCCGGCCACCTTCAAGCTGGCCGCAGTGGCGGCGGTGGTGTCCATCGTGATCGCCATTCCCCTGGGCATCCTGGCGGCCATCAAGCAAAACACGCTCTTTGACCACTCCAGCATGGTGGTGTCCCTGATCGGTATCTCCATGCCCGCCTTCTGGCTGGCCCTGATGCTCATGCTTCTGTTCTCGCTGAAGCTGGGCTGGCTGCCCGCCCAGGGGGCAAAGGACGGGTGGCGCTCCTATGTGCTGCCCTCCATCGCCATCGGCTTCATGCAGATGGCGGCCATTGCCAGGACCACCCGCTCCTCCATGCTGGAGACCATCCGGCAGGACTATATCCGCACCGCCAGGTCCAAGGGAATCACGGAGCGCGAGGTCATTTTCCACCACGCGTTCCGCAACGCCCTGATCCCCACCGTGACCATCGTGGGCGTGCAGCTGGGCGGCCTTCTGGGCGGCGCCGTGCTGACCGAGACCGTGTTCGCCTGGCCGGGCCTGGGACGCCTGGTGGTGCAGGCGGTGAACGGACGCGACATGCCGGTGGTGCTGGGATGTATTGTGGTGCTCAGCGTGGGCTTCTCCATCGTCAACCTGGTGGTGGACCTGCTCTACGGCTTTATCGACCCGCGTGTGCGGTCAATGTATCAATAGGAGGTGCGAGTAAGGAATGAGTAAAGACAAAGAATATGCAGAAGCCCTTTCGGGCCCCAAAAACAGCCTGGCCTATGATACCTGGAGACGCCTGATCAGCAACAAAGCTGCCGTGTTCGGTATGGCCTTCATGATTTTTCTGATATTGATCGCGATTTTCGCGGACGTTCTTTTCAACTACCAGACGGAGGTGGTGGCCCAGAACATTCCCGACCGCCTGATCCATCCCTGCCTGAAGTATCCCTTCGGCACGGACGAGTTTGGCCGGAACCTGCTGGCCAGGGTGGTCCACGGCAGCCGGATGTCCCTGGCCGTGAGTTTTTCATCGGTGGCCATGTCCCTGGCCGCAGGCGGCGTTCTGGGAGCGATCTCAGGCTATTACGGAGGTAAGATCGACAACGTGATCATGCGCATCACGGACATTTTGCTGGCCATTCCCATGACGCTGTTCGCCATCGTGATCGTGGCGGCTCTGGGAGCCAACACCCGCAACCTGGCCTTTGCCCTGGCGGCCTCCTCTGTGCCGATTTTCGCCCGGGTGGTGCGCGGCGCTGTGATCACGGTGCGTGACGTGGAGTTTGTGGAGGCGGCCCGCGCCATCGGCGCCAACAACAGGACCATTATCTGCAGCCACATTATCCCCAACTGCCTGAGCCCGATCATCGTGCAGGTGACGCTGAGAATTGCCAGCGCTATCTACAACACCGCGGCCCTGTCCTTCCTGGGAATGGGCGTGCAGCCTCCGGCGCCCGAGTGGGGCGGACTTTTGGCCGGCGGGCGCACCTATATCCGCGATTACAGCTACCTTTCCATCATACCCGGCATCGCGATCATGCTGACCGTGCTGGCCCTGAACCTGCTGGGCGACGGACTCCGGGATGCGCTGGATCCGAGACTGAAATAGGAGGGAAGCCATGAGCCAGGAACATACGAAAAACGAGACGAACAATGTGCTGGAAATCAGCAATTTATGTGTGGAATACAGAACCCGCGACAGCGTGGTCAAGGCTGTGAACGGCCTGGATCTGACCATCAAGAAGGGGAAGGCCCTGGGACTGGTGGGGGAGACGGGGGCGGGAAAGACCACCACGGGCCTGGCGGTGCTGGGCCTGATCCCCGATCCGCCGGGGGTGGTCACCCAGGGTGAGATCATGCTGGACGGCGAGGATGTGCTGAAAAAGGACGCCAGGCACATGCGGACCATCCGCGGAAAAAAGGTATCCATGATCTTCCAGGACCCCATGACCTCCCTGAACCCGGTGCTGCCCGTGGACGAGCAGATCGCCGAGGTGATCCGCACCCACAACAAGCACATGAAGCCCAAGGAAGCCATGGCGGCGGCCGGGGATATGCTGGAGCTGGTGGGCATCCCCAGAGACAGGGGCGCTGAATACCCCCACCAGTTTTCCGGCGGTATGAAGCAGCGGGTGGTGATCGCCATCGCTCTGGCCTGCCATCCGGACGTGCTGATCGCCGACGAACCCACCACGGCGCTGGATATGACCATTCAGGCCCAGGTGCTGGAGATGATGAAGGAGCTGAAAAAGCAGTACGGCACCTCCATGCTGATGATCACCCACGATCTGGGAATCGTGGCGGATATCTGCGACGAGGTCTCCGTGGTGTATGCGGGCCGGGTGGTGGAGCACGGCACCCTGGAGGATATTTTTGACCACACCATGCATCCGTACACGGAAGGGCTGTTCAACTCCCTTCCCAACATGGAGGACCGCACCCAGCGGTTAAAGCCCATCAAGGGCCTGATGCCCGATCCCAGCAACCTGCCCGAGGGCTGCGCGTTCTGCCCGCGGTGCGATTACGCCAGGGACATCTGCTCCAGAAAGAAGCCGGAGCGCCTGTGGTCTAACGACACCCACTTTGTGGAGTGCCATCTGTACAATAAGGAAAATATCAAGAACGGGGAGGGATTGAGACGTGAGTAAGCCATTGCTGGAAGTACAAAATCTGGTCAAATATTTCCCGACCAAAAAAGGGATGCTCCACGCGGTGGACGACGTGACCTTCTCCATTGACCGGGGGAAAACCCTGGGCGTGGTGGGGGAGTCCGGCTGCGGCAAGTCCACCACCGGGCGCGTGATCCTGCGGCTGATCGAGCCCACCTCGGGAAGCGTTGTTTTTGACGGCACGGACGTGCGCGAGCTGCCGGCGGACGGACTGCGCAAGATGCGCACCCGCATGCAGATCATTTTCCAGGACCCCTTCTCATCCCTGAACCCGCGCATGACCGTGAGCCAGGCCATCGAGGAGCCGATCCGTCTGCACAATATTATCACGGATAAAAGAGAGCGGGATCACCGGGTGCTGGAGCTGATGGAGATCGTGGGGCTGGCCCCCCGCCTCTACAACACCTACCCCCACGAGCTGGACGGCGGCAGGCGCCAGAGAATCGGCATCGCCCGCGCATTGGCCGTGAACCCGGAGTTCATCGTCTGCGACGAGCCCGTGTCCGCCCTGGACGTGTCCATTCAGGCGCAGATTTTAAACCTGATGGAGGATCTGCAGGAGCAGCTGGGGCTGACCTATATGTTTATCACCCACGACCTGTCTGTGGTCCATCACTTCTCCGACGACATCGCCGTGATGTACCTGGGCAAGCTTTTGGAAAAAGCTCCCAGCGACGAGCTGTTCCGGAACCCGGCCCACCCCTACACGGAGGCGCTGCTCTCCGCCATTCCGATCCCCTCCCTGCACAACCGCAGACAGCGGATCATCATGAAGGGCGAGATTACGTCGCCGGTGAACCCGCCCAAGGCCTGCCGTTTCGCCAACCGCTGCCCCAAGGCGACGGACCGGTGCTTCAGGGAAGAGCCGGAGCTTAAGGAAATCGGGCCGGGCCACGTGACTGCCTGTTTTCTGCACGAGTAGGACTTGTCTATCCATTAAAATAATCGGAGGTAAAGCATGAACACGATTCATGAGATAGGGCTTCAGAACCAGCAGGATTTCTGGGCCATGCTGTATATGTACGTTGGCAGGAGCATTATGGACGTCTGCGGGCGCCGGGGGGAGAAGGCCGTGCGCCAGGCTGTGCGCCGGATGGCGGAAGAGCGGGGCAGAAAGCTAGGCCAGTCCTACCGGGAAAGGGGGATCAAGACAAACCTGGAGACCCTGTTCGCCGGGGGCAATCACTGCAGCGAGGACCCCAGGGTGCGCATGGAGGTGCTGCGCCAGGACGAGGACATCCGCATCTGGGAGGTTTACACCTGCCCCATGGCCTCGCTGTGGCTGGACGGGGGAGCGGCGGAGCTGGGCAACATGTACTGCGAGGAGAACCAGCACGGCCTTGTGCGCGGTTTTACCGGCGGGATCGGCCAGCTGAACCTGACGAAAAAGCTGACCTGCCACCGGACCAACGGCTGCAGGGCGGATAATTACTGCCGTTTTTCATCCTACTACCGGGCGGCCAACTGCGGCGAGGAGCAGTGCAGGGAGAGCTTCACGGCGCCCAACGAGGAGTACCAGCCCTATGTGCCAGAGGAGCCGGCGTGGGGCAGGGCTGAGATCAATGAAAAATGCGTGCAGACCGTGTACTACATGGCCGAGGCCGCCCAGGAGCACTTCGGGGACGAGGGCCTTTGCGCGGTGGCGCTGGGGCTTAAGGCTTTGGCCCGCCCGGCGGCGGAGCTGGTGCTGCACAACGAGGACGCCACGCTGAGCTCCGACCGGGCGGCGTTTCTTGCGGCCAATATTCCGGTGTCCCTCGATCCGGCGGCTGATCCGCTGTGGGAATGCTTTGGCGGATACCGGGCGCGGGAGCTGTTTGAGATCAATTTCCTGACGCCTTTCAAACAGGCTCTGGACCTGCGGTAAAAAGCTTTGATAAGAAAAGAGGGAGAATGATGTATACATACGAACAGAAATGTGTGATGAACCTTGGGGACGCGTATACCCTCCTGTACGGTTTTGTAGCCGGGAATCTGATCGGGAAGCTGGGCGCCAACGGGGAGCGCGCGGTCCGGGAGGCGACCAGGCAGTTTGGGTACGACCGGGCGGAGACCACCAGGAAACGGCACCTGGAGGTAAACGCGAAGATCAATATGCTGAACCTGTTTACCTTATTTCACGATCTGCCGTCCGACCCGAGGTTCAGGCGGGAGCTCCAGGAGATCAACCCCCAGGAGCGGGTGTCCCACACGCTGGTCTGCCCCATGGCTGACATCTGGGCGGAGTACGGCCAGAAGGCCGTGGGCCGCATCTACTGCGAGGAATTCCACCCCGCCTGTTACAGCCATTACGCCTTTGACAGGACCCAGGTGAACCTGTCCAAAACCCTGACCCAGGACGGCGACGAGTACTGTGACTTCAATGTGATTTTGCGGCCGGAGAACCTGCCCGAGGAGTTAAAGCCCGTTTGCTTTGCGGAGTACGACCCCTGCTATGAGGAGCCTGAGATCCCCCACGAGGAGACGGACGGCAAGAAGGGCTTTGCCCTGCTGTCGGTGAAGCTCTACTTCTACCTGCTGAAGTATGCGGCCCTGCAGCTGGGCGAGGCCGGAGTGCAGGCGGTGCGCGAGGGCTTAAACCAGTTCGCGGACGCCATGGCCGATCTGTTTTTAAAGCGGGCCGGCGAGGACGGCCTGACCGTGGACCGGCGCTATGTGAAGGACAACCTGCCGGTGGATTTGGACACCGGGGTGGACGAGGCGCTGTGGGCTGTTTACGGGGACTATAACGCCCGGGAGGAGCTGCAGAAGGCGTTCTGCGACCGCCTGGCGGCAAAAGTGGGAATCTGATATTCAAATACGGCTCGCTTAAATGTGCTTGGAAATTGCGGAAACGGAGTTTTCAGGCACATTTTGGAGCCAGGCAAAATGGAGATAGAGATGGGTGCAAATCTGGAACAAATTACGGAATTGACAAAGCGGCTGATCGGATTCCGGTCCAACACAAAGGAGAATGCCAACCGGGCGCTGGACTTTGCGGCCGGATATCTGCGGGGCAGAGGGCTCAATCCGCAGGTGATGGAAAATGAAGGCCATCGCATGCTGATGTGCGGCGTGGGGGAGGGGCCGCGCTGTCTGGTGCTGAACGGCCATCTGGACGTGGTGGACGGCAGGGAGCAGCAGTACAGCCCGCAGATCGAGGGGGACCGGCTCTACGGCAGGGGCGCTTACGATATGCTGGGGGCCTGCGCCGTGATGATGGAGCTGTGCGCGGATCTGGCAGAGGCCGGGGCCGGCTGCCGGGTGATCCTCTCCCTGTCCACCACCGAGGAGACCTCGGGGGAGCTTTGTACCGGTTATATGGTGGAAAACGGTCTGTCCGGCGATTTTGCGGTCTGCGGCGAGCCCACCAACCTGGCGGTCTCGGTCATGTCCAAGGGCGTTTTCCGGGTGAGGGCGCAGGTGTACGGCAAGGCCGCCCATTCCAGCCGTCCCTGGCAGGGCGATAACGCCCTGCTGAAGGCATATGAGCTGTACCGGGGCATCGAGGGTCTGCCCTTTGCCCGGCGCAAAAACAGCTATTTCGACGGGGCCAGCGTGAACCTGTCCATGATGCGGGGCGGCGTGGTGATGAACCAGGTCCCGGATTACGCGGAGATGGTGGTGGATATCCGCTACCTGCCGGGCGAGGACACGGATGAGATGCTGCGGCGGATTCGGGCCCTGGACCCTGCGGCCGAGGTGGAGGTGACGGGAACCGTGGCCGCGGTGGCTCTGGCTGAGGACGACCCGTTTTTGGCGCGCCTGGAGCGGGCGGTGGCCTGCGCCACGAAGGCGGACTGCGTGCGCATCGCCCAGCATGGGGCGGCGGACACTGCGTTTTTCCAGGCCGCGGGCATTCCCTCCGTGGAGTTCGGCCCGTCGGGAGCGGGGCACCACGGGCCTGAGGAGTATGTGGAGCTGCCTTCGCTGGAGGTTTTCTACGGCTGTCTGGAGGAGATGGTCCGTTTGATGGAGGAGTGACGGGATGAAATATGATGTGATGATCCGGGGCGGCCTGATTGTGGACGGCTCCGGGGAACCGGGATATCAGGGGGATATTGCGATCCGGGACGGGAAAATCGCTTACGCCGGCGTTTCCGGTCCGATTGACGGGGCGGACTGCGCTCGTGTGATTCCGGCCGAGGGGCTCGTCGTGTGCCCGGGCCTGATCGACGCCCACTGCCATACGGACATGTACGCCGAGGACTGCCCGGACGCCGAGGGGAAGATCATGCAGGGCGTGACCACGGACGTGTGCGGCCTGTGCGGGGACAGCCCCGCCCCCATCGGGGAGGGAAATCTGGAGGAGTACATCCGGCGCAAGGAGTACCGCCTGGCGGATGCCCTGCCGATCCGGCCCTGCAGCTTTGCGCAGTACCGGGAGCGGATGAACCGCAAGGGAAACGCTACCAACATGGCGCTCTTTGTGGGCAACGCCAACCTGCGGGTACACGGGGTGGGCTACGAGAACAGGGCGGCGGCCCCCGGCGAGATGGACCGCATGAAGGGGCTGCTGCGGGAGAGCATGGAGGCGGGGGCCTACGGGCTCTCCACCGGCCTGACCTATGTGCCCAGCATGTTTGCATCCAGGGAAGAGCTGGCCGAGCTCAGCCGCGTCATAGCCCCCTACGGCGGAATCTACAACTCCCACATGCGGGACGAGGGCGACAAGGTCCTGGAGTCCATCGCAGAGGTCATATGGATCGCCAGGGAGAGCGGCTGCCGCGGCCATGTGTCCCACCTGAAGGCTTCGGGGGCGGCCAACCACGGCAGGAGCCGTCAGTGCCTGGAGCTGATCCACCGGGCGGCGGACCAGGGCGTGGACATTACCTTTGACGTCTATCCCTACACGGCCGGCTCCTGCGGACTGCGCACGCTGCTGCCGCCGGAGATTCTGGAGCTGGGCCTGGAGGACGACTACCAGGCCATGAAAAATCCCCGGATTCTGAACAGAATCCGCAGCCGCATCGCGGAGGGGGATTGGGACAACATGCTCAGGAGCTTTGGAAGCGGCAATATCGTGGTGTCCGCAGCATACGGACATGCGGAGTATGAGGGCAAGAGCATCAAAGAGATCGGGGAGGCCCTGGGAACGGACGACGCCGAGGCGGTGATCAAGGTGTTGGGCGACACTGAGGCCAACGCGGGCATCGTCTACCACGCGCTGTGCGAGGAGGATTTGCGCCGCTTTATGAAGGACCCGCTGTGCACCATCGGCACGGACGCCTTTGCCAGAAGCTACACCGGCCCAACGGCGGCGGGCAAGCCCCATCCCCGCAATTACGGGGGATTTCCGCGGATGATCCGGAAATATCTGTTGGATGAGAAGCTGATGTCCCTGGAGGAGGGGATCAGAAAGATGACGGCCCTCCCGGCCGCGCATTTCGGGATCGCGGGAAGGGGGCTGTTAAAGAGCGGCTATGAGGCCGACGTGATGATCTTTGATCCGGAGAAAATACGGGAGACCGGGACCTTTGAGCGCCCGGCCGTGAAGCCGGAGGGGATCGCGTGGGTGCTGGTCTCCGGCGAAGCCGCGGTGGAGCGGGGCCGGTTTCGGCCGGTCCGCCGCGGCCGGGTGCTGGGCTCACCAGTCTTCGGTTAAATTCTCCGGCGTATCGTCCACCGCCAAATATTCGTAAACCATACCGACCATTTCCTGGGCGATCGGCGTCAGGGGGTGGTCGGTTCTTTTGATCCAGCCCAGTATGGACTTGATCTCGCAGTCCTTTAAGCGCAGGGTGCGCTGGGGCAGATAGCGCATGTTGCCGTCCATCTTAAAGTAGGGGCACACGCTGTAGTCGGAGTTTAGATAGTAGGCGTCCGTGTAGGCGATGGCCTCGTAGATGGCCGCCCGGGAGGAGGTGGCGATGCGGCTGGAGCTGGATTTCAAATTCAGCCGCCGGCTGATGTCCGCGAAGGGCCCCGTGTCCATGTAGTCGTAGAGCACCATGGGGTAATCGGACAGCATGTCCGGGGTGACGTATTCCTTGTCGTGATGAAACAGCGGGTTGTTGGGGCCCACGGTGATGGCGATGTTTAAGGATACGATGGGGTGGAACTCCAGCTTCATGGATTCAAACTGCCGTTTGTAAACGCTGTGGTAGCAGTCCCACAGGCGCACGACCCCGATATCGGCCAGGTGGTTGGCCACCATGCTCATGGCCTCGTTGCCGAAGCTCTCCTGCTGCTTGATGTGCAGCCCGTCCTCCACATACTTCTGGTAGAGCCTGGCGCAGATGTGGGTGACAAAGGGGAAGCCGCCGGAGACAAGGGACAGGGTCTGGTTGGACGGCGTCCGCTCCCGGTACAGGAAGCCGTCCAGGAGACGCAGCTGCTGTTCGATGGGCGTGACGTAGGAGAGGAAAATCCGTCCGTAGGGCGTAATCTCGATCCCCTTGGACGAGCGGCTGAAGATTTCGTGGCCCAGCTCATTTTCTAGGTTGCGGATGGAGGTGGAGAGCACGGACTGGGATATAAAGAGATTGCTGGCGGCGCGGTTGATGGAGCCGGTTTCAGCAACCTTGATCACGTATCGCAATTGGTTTAAGTTCATTTGTACGCCTTCCTTCTGTTTGTAATTCTGTTGAGCAGGTCATGGGACGAACAGAGTAATAGTATCATTATAGCACAAATTGGGCGAAAGATTGACAAAAACAGCAGGTTTTGCCGGTCTTGCGCTTTTTTTGTCCAAAAGGCCCGCGGCTCCTGACGACTTGGCGGCCGGGCGCACTCGCGGGCCCGGGGGGATTCCGGTATAATTCCAGGTGAAGCTGCGGGCCCGAAGGGCCCTAAACAAGCGCACAGGAGAGGAAATGAAGAGATGAGCTATTGCCAACTATTTGAACAGAACCGGATGAAAATCCATCGGAAGGCGGTGTCCACCAAGATCCTGGACAGCATCCACAAGCTGATGATGGAGGTCAATGAAAACAGCCCCAGGAGATGGGTGTGGGAACTGATCCAGAACGCCGGGGACGTGGCAAAGGCCGGGGAGGAGGTGGATATCCTGGTTCATTTAAAGGAGGAGAAGGAGGGCTGGCGGCTGGAATTTTCGCACAGCGGCCGCCCGTTCGACGTGCTGACCCTGACCTCGCTGATGAACCAGGTGTCGGGAAAGGAGCGCGGGCCGCAAAACGGGCGGGAGAGCGCGGGGCGTTTTGGAACCGGCTTTATGACCACCCACCTGCTGTCCCGGAGGGTGGAGGTCCGCTCCGTCATTCAGGAGCGGGGGGAGGCCTGCAAGCGCTTCCGGATTCTGCTGGACCGGAGCAAAGACACGCTCCGGGAGATCGAGGAGGCGCTGGAGCTGGCCCTGGGGGAGCTGGAGGCACTGGACCAGGCGCCGGACTGCGGGGACTACAGGGAGGGGGAGCTAAACACCGTGTTCTCCTACCTGCTGGACGACCGGGGCGTGGAGACGGCCCTGGCCGGCATCCGGGATTTGAAGGAGAATGTGGAGTACATGCTTGCCTTTGGGGAGGGCGTCGGCTGTATCCGATTGGTGGACGAGTGGAACGGGGAGGAGGCGCGGTACCGGCGGGCCGGTGCGGAGGCGGCGCCCGGCTTAAGGGACGGGGATCTGGCAGAGGGAATATTGCTGGCGGCCACGGAGAAATGCTGCGGGGGCGGCTCCTCCTGTCCTGAACGAAGCTATTTTCTGATCGCCGCCGACGGCCAGGTGCAGACGGCGGTCAGAGTGCAGGTGGATGGGGAAATGAGGCCGGTGCGGCTGATGGGGCCGGGAAACGGCAGCGCCCGCCTGTTCTGCTGCTTCCCCCTGATCGGCGCGGAAGCCTTTCCGTTTCCGGCGGTGGTGAACAGCAGGGCGTTTGAACCCACGGAGCCGCGGGACGGCATCTACCTGACCGGCCGGGATATCCCCGAGGTGCGCCGGAATGAGCAGCTCTTCGGCGCGGCGGTCCTTCAGCTGGAGCGCCTGGCGGACTGTCTGGCGGACTTGGGGGTCCAGGGGCTTTACCAGCTGCTGCAAATCCCGGAAATTCCGGAGCGGGCCTGGCTTTCGGCCGACTGGATCAGGGCGCAGTGGAACGGCCTGCGTTTCCTCCTGTGCCGGAAACCGCTGTTTACCGGAACGGACGGCAGGCGGCGCCCGGCGCTGGGGCCGATGGGGGAGCCGCTGGTGTGCGTGCCCTCTGGAGGAACGGATTGTCCGCAGATCACGGACAAACTGTGGGAACTGATGGCGGAGCGGAACGACCGGAAGCCGCTGCCCGGCAGGGAGGAGCTGCGTTTCTGGGAAGCCCTGCTGCCGGAATGCCGCGTGACCGCGGAGCAGCTTCTGAGGCAGCTCTGCACCTGGGGAAAGCTGGAGAGCCTGGCGGCTCGGCTGGGAGAACCTGGGGAAACGGGGCAGGCGGACCCGGCTCCTGTCCGGCCCGCGGGCCAATCCGCCGCCAGGGCGTGGCTGAAGGCGTTCCGTAACCTGATCAAATGCGATCCGGCTCTCAGCCGGGCCGTGGCCGCGGGGGAGTACAATATTTTCCTGAATCTGGAGGGCGGCCTGATTGCGATCACCGCAGCCAGGCGGGCGAATGCGGTGCCCGAGGCGATGTTTAGGGCGGCTCTGAAAGCGGGCGTTTTGCTGGAAAAAACAGTGCTGGACCCAGAGCTGGACGATCCCGGTCTGTTTGTGCGGGAGCTGACCGCCGGGGAGGTGGCGGAGATGATCAACGACCGCCTGTTCTACTGCGGTATGGGGGAGAACAGCCAATACCGGGACGCCATTCTCGCGGTCACGGCCCTCAGGGATGAGAAGGCGGAGGATGCGGGGCAGCGCCGGGAGCTCTATGAGGTCTGCCGGGCGTTCTTTGGGGAGGCCATGCCGGCGGCTGTGGATATCCCGGTTCAGGGCGCCAGGCTTTGGTGGAAATCCGACAGTTTCGCGCTTCGCTTGATTTTGGACACCCTGGCGGCGCGAAACAACCTGGGGGAGGAGCTGCCGGAGATCGCCTCCAGGCTGGGCGCGTCCCGGGAGGAGGCGCTTGCCTGGTTCGGCAAATTGGCGGATCTGGCCTACGCCGTGGGCAGGGACAGCCTGATTCATTACCGGAAGCGGAAGGGCGGAGTATTTCCCAACCAGGAGGGAATCCTGTGCCGCCCCTGGAACCTGTGGCTGGACGGGGGAATCGACGAGACCCTAAAGGATGTGGCCCAGGGCCTTGGCCTGAACCTGAGGGGGACGCTGGCCGGTTTTCACAGCCGTTATCCCGTCATGGCGGTGATGGAGCCGGACGCGGCGGCCAGACGGCTGGAGGACTGCGTCTGGGAAATTTTGGAATCCCCTGACCGGCAGGCCGGGGAGGAGGAGCGCCGCAGCCTCCACCGGCTGTTCCAGTGGATGCAGAGCCGTCCGGGGGAAGCGGCGAAGCTGTTTAAACGCCTCTATCCCAAGCGCTTTTTGCTGTGCGATCAGTCTTATCTGGAGAGCCGGGACCAGAAGGCGGACCAGCTGGAACGCCTTCTGCTTCTGGCCGGAGCGGAGGGGCCGGAGCAGCTGGAAGCGCTGCTTCAGGCCAGGGCTCAGGGAGGAGAGATGTGCCCTGACCCGGAGTGGGATTTTGACGGCCTGCCGGAGCCCGAGGCCAGGGAGCGCAGGGCTGCCGGGGAGTGGGGGGAGCGGTTCGTCTGGGAACACCTGATCCGCAGGTATGAGGCCGGCGGGGCCCGCCTGACGGGCAGGACGGAGCAGAGCGCCTTTCTGGTTCTGACCGCCGGTCAGGGGGAGGAGCAGATCGAGATTCGCCGCATGGACACGGAGCGTTACAAGCAGAGCGGATTTGATATCGGCGTGTTCCGGGACGGAACCCTGGAGGATTTTTACGAGGTGAAATCCACCCGGGGCGGAAGCTTTAACCACATGCGCCTGTCGGAGAGCCAGGCGGTGAAGGCCTTTGCCAGTCCCGGCCGCTACCATTTGGCGGCGGTGCTTTACGCCATGACGGAGCGGGCGTCCGTCAAGGTGTTCTGCTGGGGGGAGGAGCGGGGCGGTTCCCCGGCCGCTTAACGCTATCTTTAGTTGGCTTCCCGTTCAAACGGGTATATAATGGTCCTATGCAAAATGAATCTGGGAGGAGAGGGAATACAATGACAGGCGAGGAAAAATTAAAAAAATTTACCGAAGAGCAGTACCATCGGCAGGTGACAAAGATCAATGACCGTATATACCATTTTCTGGGATGGGGCCACAGCAACGCGACGGCTATTATCGGGGACACGTCCGTGATCCTGGTGGACACCCTGGACTCCGATACCAGGGCGGGGAGGCTGCGCCGGGAGCTGGCCGACATCACGGACAAGCCGGTGAGGACCATCATCTACACCCACTCCCACCCCGACCACAGGGGCGGGGCGGGGGCGTTCCGGGACACGGTGCAGGAGATCATCGCCTTTAAATCCCAGGCGGCTGCGCTGGACGGCTACGACCGCATCGCGGCCGCCCTGAACAAAAGAGGCGCGTTCCAGTTCGGGTATGCTCTCAGCGACGAGGAGAACATTTCCCAGGGAATCGGGCCCCGGGAGGGAAAGGCCGTGGGCGACGGCGCCTACGACTTTATGCCGCCCACCACGGTCTACGACGGGGGCACCGTCACCCGGGCTATTGACGGCGTGACCGTGGAATTGACCGCGGCGCCGGGGGAGACGGACGACCAGCTGTTTGTGTGGCTGGAGGCGGACAAGGTGATGATCAGCGGGGACAATTACTACGGCTGCTGGCCCAACCTGTACGCGATCCGCGGCACCCAGTACCGGGATGTGGCCCAGTGGGTCAAATCCCTGGAGACCATCCTATCCTACCCCGCCGAAGCCCTGCTGCCGGGGCACACGGCGCCTCTGGTGGGCCGCGGCCGGGTTCAGGAGGTGGTGGGCAGCTTTAAGGCCGCCATCGCCTCGGTGCTGGACCAGACCCTGGAGTGCCTGGGGCGCGGGCTGACGCTGGAGGAAACGGTGGAGTCGGTGCGGCTGCCCCGGGAACTGCGGGACAAGGAGTATCTGGGGGAGTATTACGGCACGGTGGAATGGTCGGTGAAGAGCATTTACAACGGCTATGTGGGCTGGTTCGACGGCGACGCCGCCCACCTCATGCCCTGCCGCAGACGGGAGTTTTCTGCGGCGGTGCTGGAGCTTGCCGGCGGGGCAAAGAAGGTTCTGGAGAAGGCCGGGGACTGCCTTGATCAGGGCAACAGCCAGCTGGCCCTGGAGCTTTTGGAGCTGTTGGAGGGCGAAGGCTGTGATGAGAACGCAAAGGACTTAAAGCGCAGGGCGCTGCTTGCCAGAGCGGTCCAGATGACCTCGGCCAACGCGCGGCATTACTATATTTCCAGCGCAAAAGAGGTGTAGGAGCCCGCGCCGGGTTTGATATGAAACTGAAAAGGATGGGGATATCTCCGGCTGCAAAAGCGCGGCCGGGGATATTTTTTTGCGCATCGTGGCCCTGACGCCTGATGTTTTGCCGGGAGCTGGGGACACTTCTGAATGAGTATTGATGCGGCTGTGGGCATTTTATGATAGAATGGACAGGTAACGGCAAAATGCAACAGTTCAGGACAGCTTATCTTTTTGAACGGAAAAGCCGGTCAGGAAGCTGCTTCCTTCACCAAATTTCCCGGCCGTACTGAAACGTTGCGATAAAATTTAGAAAATCTTTTGTTTTTTCTGTCGAAGGACTTTGGAATTGGCTGATAGGATAATGAATGTGAACAGGAGGGTATGAGCATGGGAGCAGACCGGATACTTCTGGTTGAGGATGACAAGGAAATCAGAGAGGGCGTTGAGATCTTTTTGAGGAGCCAGGGCTACCAGGTGTTTCAGGCCGCAGACGGCGTGGAAGGCCTGCAGCTCTTGGAGAAAGAGGAGGTGCAGCTGGCCATTGTGGATGTGATGATGCCGCGGATGGATGGGATCACCATGGTGGTGAAGCTGCGGGAAAAATACGATTTTCCAGTGATTTTTCTCTCCGCCAAGTCGGAGGAGGTGGATAAGATCCTGGGGCTGAACATGGGAGCGGACGATTACATTACCAAACCCTTCACCCCCATGGAGCTGTTGGCCAGGGTGAATTCCCAGCTGCGCAGGTACAGGCGGTTTATGGACCGCTTAAACCGCCAGCAGCCGGAGAATCCCAAGGTCCACCGCCTGGGCGGGCTGGAAATCAACGAGGACACGGTGGAGGTGACGGTGGACGACAAGCCGGTAAAGCTGACGCCCATCGAGTACAAGATCCTTCTGCTGCTGGTACAGAACCCGGGCCGGGTATTTCCGGCTGATGAAATCTACGAGCGGGTTTGGAACGAACGGGCGATCAACACGGATACCGTGATGGTCCACATCCGCAACATCCGCGAAAAGATCGAAGTGAACCCAAAGGAACCAAAATATGTAAAGGTGGTGTGGGGAGTTGGATACAAAATTGAAAAGCAGGCATAGCCTGGGAATTATCTTGATATTGGTGGTCGTACTGCTGGCTTCGGCGGCGACCGTGGGCCTCTATCCCTATTTGGTGGAGCGGGCCAATGAGTACAAAGGGCGCTATGAGGAGCAGCGCAAGGAGAGCTATGCCCGCAGTGTGGCGGGCGATCTGGCCCTCCAGGTGATGAACAGCAGCTATCAGGCCTGGCGGGAGCAGGTACAGGATGAGGAGGGACGGTTTCTGACGCCCTCGCAGGTATTTCTGCCCGGGCTGGAGAGCAAGCTGCGGGAAGCGCAGCAGGACCAGGACGTTACGGTCCAGGAGGCGGACGGAGACGACGTGGCGGCTGCTGAGGAGAGCTTTTCCCAGTACGATGCCGCTTTTTACGAGAATCTGAAGGAGACCATGGACAGCGCCGGCGAGGAATGGCAGGGCTATTCGCAGGTTTACACCGGCCGCCTGAAATACAGGATGCTGGATGAGAGCGGCAATCTGCTGCGCAGCAACGTCAGCGACCCGGAGCGGGAATTTCAGAATTTGCAGGGGGATGAGATGAGCTTCACCATCCACTTCACTGCATCCGGCGCGCTGAAGCTGGACTCCATGGACCATGTAGTGGACCGGGACGGCATACAGCAGGCCTTCAGCCAGTATGAATTTTACGACCCGGTGGCGGTCCGTCAGGGCGCCGACTACCGCTACGGCGGTGTGGAATTCGCCGGGCCCAGGAACGTGTCCTTCCAGTTCAAGTGCAGCCCCACCGAATTTTCCGGGGCCAACCTTTATAGGACAAATACAACCCTGGATCCCTACGATATAAACAGCGACGGGACTTTTTACGCGGTGGTGTTCTCTCTGTGCGCCGTGATCGCGCTGGTCGCGCTGGCGCTGCCCGGGTTTAAGTCCTTAGAGATCGGGCGGAGCGCCCTGTGCAGGGTGAACTTTGAGCCCTTGTGCGTCCTGGGAACGATGTGGCTGGTATTGCTGGGCGACGCGAGCCTGCCGGGAGCCATGATCGTCTACACCCACGACGGGAGGCTGCAGGCGGAGCTGATGAGGATCCCGCTTTCCGGCACGGCCGCCAATGTGCTGGCCCTGGTCCTGAATCTGCTTTTCTGGATGGCGGTTTACGGCATGCTCTACTGGGGAATCACCTGCCTGCGGGCCGTGTTCACCCTGGGGCTGTGGCGCTATATCACTGAGCGCACATGGGTGGGACGCTTCTGCTGCTTTGTGAAGCGCTGGGTGTGCAGGTGCTTAAATCCCTTCAATGAGACGGATTGGCACTCCCGGTCCAGCAAGGCCATCGGCAAGGCGGTGATCGCCAACTTTATCATTCTGGCGGCGATTTCCTACCTGTGGTTTTTCGGAATTGCGGCGTTGGTTGTGTATTCCTTTGTGCTGTTCTTCCTGATCCGCAGATACTGGAATGAGATGGAAGGCAAGTACAACCGTCTGCTGGAGGCCATCAACCAGATGGCGGAGGGCGAGCTGGATGTGGATGTGTCCGAGGATTTGGGGCTGTTCAATCCCCTGAAGGAGCAGCTGGCCCGCGTCCGGCAGGGTTTTAAGAAGGCCGTGGACCAGGAGGTGAAGAGCGAGCGCACCAAGACTGAGCTGATCACCAACGTGTCCCACGACTTAAAAACCCCGCTGACCGCTATTATCACCTACGTGAACCTGCTGAAGCAGCCGGGCGTAACCGAGCAGGAGCGCGCAAGCTATATCCAGGTGCTGGATCAGAAGTCCATGCGTCTGAAGGTGCTGATCGAGGACCTGTTTGAGGTCAGCAAGGCCAGCAGCGGGACGGTCACCATGAACCGCGGCCCGGTGGACATCGTCAGCCTGATCAAGCAGGTGAGGCTGGAGCTGGCCGACCGGATGGAAGCCAGCGGCGTGGAATTCCGCTGGACCCTGCCCGAGGAGAAAATCGTGCTGTATCTGGACAGCCAGAGGACCTACCGGATTTTTGAAAACCTGCTGGTGAACATCACCAAGTACGCCATGCCGGGTACCAGAGCCTATATCAATCTGGACGAGGACGAGAGCGGCACTGTGACCGTCGTGCTGCGCAACATTTCCGCCAGAGAACTGACCGTGTCCCCCGAGGAGCTGACCGAGCGGTTTGTCCGCGGCGACGTCTCCCGCAACACGGAGGGCTCGGGCCTGGGCCTGGCAATTGCCAGAAGCTTTACGGAGCTCCAGGACGGAACCATGAAGGTGTCCGTGGAGGGCGACCTGTTTAGGGTGGCGATCAGCTGGAGACGGATGGAAGAAAAAACGCAGCCTCAGGAGGATGGACCGGAGCCCGACGGGGAGTCCGGCCTGGAAGCCGGCGAGGACGACGACCGGGAGGCGCGGGGCGGTATCAGGGCAATGCTGCGGCGGAAGGCCGGGAAAACGGCGGGTCAGGTGAACCGCGAGTTCTCTAGGGCGTCCAGGCGCAGAGCCGCCCACCAGCGGACAAAAGCCAGGGAGGAGGAGCTCAGACGCGAGGCGTCCCAGGCGAAGGAGGCCGCAAGACAGCGGGAGGCCGCCCGGCCCGATGAGCCGGAGACGGAGGAAGAATGGGATTTTAAACAGGATGAGGCCTGGAGCGCTGTTCTGGATGAAAAGAAGGACGGGGACGGCGGGGAGACCTGACGGACCGATGATAAAATAATATAAGCGTTGAGGGCAAGCCGCCCTGCCGCCGGAAAACCGGTGGCAGGGCGGCTTTTTCGCTGCGGTAAAACTCTCCCTGTATCTGAAATAAGCACAGGCGGCAAAACAAGCGGTCAGGCATTTCCAGAAACAGATTGAGTTTGCGAATAAAAAATAAAAGTTTGCACTATGGGAAATGATATAAAACAAAAAATTCGTATGAAACTAAATAATAGTTTGCAATAAAATGGAAAAAGCAAAAAAATAAATATTAGTATTGACATAATTATCGACAAATGCTATATTGATTTTAGACAAAACGACAATAAAAGACAAACTTAAAGTTTTTGTAAATACTTTTTGTTTGTAAAAGAAAGAAAAAGTAAAGAAAAATAGTTAGCGAAAAACAAAAAAATAATATTTGAATGTAATGAAGTGGGGAGCGCGGCACCGCGATATCCGGTTCATGCAAAATAAACGCAAACAAATGCAGGAAAAAAGAGGAGGAACAGCAATGAGAAAAACAGTAAGGTGGGATAACTTAACGAGAGTTGAGATCGAACAGCTAATCAAAGAGGATGTGATCGTCATTATCCCCACCGGGTCCACGGAGCAGCACGGTCCCCATCTGTGCGTCGGCTCCGATGCCATCATCATTACGGAGATCGCAGAGCGCGTGGCCACTGAGGTGAACAAGCGCGGTAAAAAGTGTGTGGTTGGACCGACCATTTCCGTGGCAAACTCCATTCACCACATGAGCTTCCCGGGGACCATTACGCTGCAGCCGTCCACCTATATTCAGGTTCTGACCGAGTATTGCCGCTGCTTGAAAACCCATGGCGTAAGGAGAATGATCATTGTAAACGGCCACGGCGGCAACACCAATCCCAACAACCTGGCGCTGATCACGATCAACGAGGAGTTTGGCTTCCCTGTATTCCATGTGGGCTTCTGGGCCGGCGGCGAGGAGGAGATGGCCGCGGTTGTGGAGACGCAGGACGCGGGAACCATCCATGCCTGCGAGGGTGAGACTTCTCTGCTGATGGCTTATGACGAGGATCTGATCCGTCCCTGCTACAAGGAGCTGAAAGGGAACATCGAGCGTCCCGGACTGGAGCCAGAGGTGAAGCTGGTTTCCACCTTCCACCGCATGGAGTGGACCACCGACAACGGCATCGAGGGCAATACCTATGCGGCGACCAAGGAAAAGGGCGAAAAACTTCTGGACATCAGCGTTCGCCATCTGACGGACATTCTGTGCTGTGACCAGCTGTGGGAGGATTGCAAGTAGTCGGGTCAATGTGTTTTGAGTGAATATAAAAAGGAGAAAAGGCGAATGAAAAAACAATTAGCGTTAGTTATGGCGGTTATGATGATGGCCGGGAGCCTGGCCGGCTGCGGCGGAGGATCGGCGGCTGGGACCGAGGCCGGGACCACAGGCGCTGTCTCCCAGGGGGCGGAGGCTTCCACGGAGGCGGTCAGCACCAATCCGGGCAAGACAGATGTGGTGATTCGGGTGGAGTCTCCCTGGAGCACATTCAATCCCCTGGAATCTTCCCTGTACGTGGAGTTCTATGAACTGAATCAGATGTACGAGACCCTGACCTGGGTGGACGACGACGGCACCATTGTCCCTGTTCTGGCTGAGTCCTGGGAGTCCAGCGAGGACGGCAAAGAGTACACTTTAAATATCCGCAAGGGCGTCAAGTTCCACAACGGCGAGGAACTGAAAGCCTCCGACGTGGCCTTTGTCCTGACCAATGCGGCACAGTCCCCGGCGTTAAAGAGCAATCTGGGAGCGTTCAAGAGCGCGGAAGCAGTGGACGACTACACCGTGAAGCTGGTGTTGGAAGCCCCCTTCGCCCCGCTGATCCCCTTCCTGGCCAACATTAAGATTTTCAATCAGAAGTTCTACGAGGAGCACGGCGGAGACATCCGCACCGTGGAGTGCGGCACCGGCCCGTACAAGCTGGTGGATGTGGACATGGATACGGAGATGAACCTGACCGCCTTTGAGGACTACTGGCAGGGGCCGGCGGCCATCAAGGATATCAAGTTCACGGTAATCACCGACGACACCACCGCGGCGGTGGCCTACATGGCGGGCGAGGTAGACTTTATCTCCACTTCAGCCAGCCAGTACCTGGAGATTTCCGCCCAGCCGGATCTGTACAGCTTTACGGCGATCCCCACCAAGCACACCGCGCTGATTTATTTTAATACCGAGCGCGAACCCTTCAACAACAAGCTGGTCCGCAAGGCTCTGCAGCACGCGGTGGACCGCGACACTATGATTCAGGTGGCCTTCGAGGGATTTGCGGTTCCCGCATACCTCCAGGGCGACGAGTCCTGCTTCGGCGTGGACTACAGCAAGGTGGTGCAGTACGATTACGATCTGGACAAGGCGAAGGAGCTGCTGGCGGAGGCCGGATACCCCAATGGTCTGGATCTGGGAACCATGGTGACCAACAGCGGCAGCTACTTTGAAAAGTGCGCGGTTGTATTCCAGTCCAGCCTGGCTGAGATCGGCTGCACCATGGACATTGTGGCTATGGAAAACACGTCCATGACCGCCATGACCCTGGCCGGTGACTATGACATGATGACCGGCGGACAGAGCTTTTCAACGGATTTCGCCTATGCGGCCAAGCAGTACTGCTCCGAGTATATCGGTTCCAATAACTACAGCCGCCTGCGCAACGACCGCGTGGATGAACTCTTCAAGCTGGCCGAGGTTGAGACAGACCAGGAGAAGCGCAAAGAGCTCTACGGCGAGGCCATTGAGATCATCACCGACGAGGCGACCATGATCCCCATGTTCCACAAAAAACTTCTGTTTGCATGGACAAAGGGCATGAACTGTGTTGTACATCCCGATTCTTATGTTCCTTACTTCGTATATGATTGGTCCTGGAATTAAACTCTCTGCAGGGTATCCAGATGCATGGCGCCGGAATGATCCATTCCGGCGCCGGGCAGCAAAGGAGGTTTTTGGATGATACGTTATGTTATAAAGCGGCTGCTGCTGTTGATCCCCATTATGCTGGGAGTATCGTTCCTGGTATTCGCAATCCTCAACATCGTGCCGGGCGATCCTGCCCGGGTGATTCTGGGGGAGGCTGCCACCGCGGACGAGGTGGCCCAGTTGAACCATGAGCTGGGGTACGACCAGCCCTTTGTCACACGGTATGTGACGTTTCTGGTGGGCGTGGTGACACGCTTTGACTTCGGCACCTCGTACCGCACCGGAGCGCCGGTGATTCAGGACGTCTTAGCCCGGATTCCCACCAGCATCACGGTGGCGGTTTGGTCCATCATCGGAGCCGTGATCATCGGAGTGCCGTTGGGAATCCTCTCCGCGGTGAAGCAGTATTCCCTGACGGACAATGTGTCGCGCTTTGTGGGTATTTTCCTGGCCTCGGTTCCTCCGTTCTGGCTGGGAATGCTGTTGATTTTCTTTTTCTCGCTGAATCTGCGGGTGCTCCCCACCAGCGGCGTATCCAGCTGGAAGGGGTACATACTTCCGTCGCTGGCTCTGGCCATCCCTTATGCCAGCGCGATGCTGCGCTTTACCAGATCCGCGATGCTGGAGACGATCCGCCAGGAGTATGTCAAGACGGCCAGAGCAAAAGGCGTGCCGGAGATGTGGGTCATTATCTCACATGCGCTGAAAAACGCGGCCCTGCCGGTTATCACCATTGTGGGAACCTCCTTCGGCGGCCTGCTGGGCGGAGCAGTGGTGACGGAATCCGTGTTCTCCCTGCCGGGCCTGGGAACCCTTCTGGTGATGGGCATCAGAACCAAGGATATCCCGGTGGTGATGGGAGCCACCATATTTTATGCGCTGATGTTCGGAACCATTATGCTGTTGGTGGACCTGCTGTACGCATTCGCAGATCCGCGCATCAAGGCAAAATACAAGTAGGAGGGGAATATGGGACAAGAAAATACTGCGGTAATCAAACCCCACTATAAAACTAAAAAACAGAACTTTGCCAAGGAAGTATTCCGCCGGATGCGGAAGAACTCCAGCGCCATGGTCGCGCTCTGGATTATTGTATTCTTTCTGCTGGTGGCGCTGGGAGCGGGGCTGATCGCGCCCTACAGCCAGGTAATCAAGCAAAACATTCCCCAGCGCCTGCAGCCGCCCAGCGCGGCCCACTGGTTCGGGACGGATGACTATGGGCGGGACGTGTTCCTGCGCGTGGTATACGGCACCAGAATCTCTCTGTTTATAGGGATCATCGTTTCCTTTTTCTCCTTGCTGGTCGGCGGCTTTTTTGGCGCGGTGGCGGCGTTTTACGGGGGCCTTGCGGACAGCGTGATCATGCGGATCATGGATATGCTCACCAGCCTGCCCTCGATTCTGCTCTCTATGTGCGTGGTGGCGGCCCTGGGTGCGAACATGCAGAATCTTCTGATCGCGCTGACCTTATCCAATATCCCGGTATTTGCCAGGATGGTCCGCTCCACCATGATGACGGTGGTGGACATGGAGTATGTGGAGGCGGCCAGAGCCTGCGGCACCAAGGATGGCAGAATCATTATGAAATACATCCTGCCCAATAGCATGGGGCCCATTATCGTACAGTCCACCAGAAGCATTTCCCAGACCATTCTGGCGGCGGCGGGTTTAAGCTACATCGGCCTGGGCGTGCAGTCGCCCACCCCGGAGTGGGGCGCTATGCTGACCTCGGCCAGAGAGTACATGCGCACCTACCCCTATCTGATGGTGTTCCCGGGTATTGCGCTGGTGATGACGGCCTTATCCTTTGAGCTGGTGGGAGACGGCCTTCGGGATGCCCTTGACCCCAGATTAAAGGACTGATGACAGAATTAACGCCGGAAAGTGGAAAGGAAGGGGACAGCTCCAATGAGTGAAGCGATGTTAAAGGTGAAGGATCTGGAAGTGATCTATAAAACGGATTTCGAGACCGTTCATGCAGTAAACAAGATAAGTTTTGAACTGAATAAAGGGGAAGTAATCGGATTGGTAGGGGAGACGGGAGCCGGAAAAACCACCACAGCGCTGTCAATCATGCGGCTTCTGCCGTTCCGCACAGGGCAGATCCTGGGCGGTACCATCGAGCTGTCCGGCACGTCCCTGCGGGACTTGTCTGAGAACGATATGAGAAAGATTTACCGGGGGGAGAAGATCGGCATGATCTTCCAGGACCCCATGACGGCCTTAAACCCGGTGACCAAGGTAGGCGATCAGATTGCCGAGGCCTTAAAATATCACAACAAGAATAATAAGTCCAAGGAGGAGATCGACAAGCGGGTGGAGGAGATGCTGGAGCTGGTGGGAATACCGGCCTTCCGCAAAAACGATTACCCGCACCAGTTTTCGGGCGGCATGAAGCAGCGTGTGGTGATCGCCATTGCCCTGGCCTGCGAGCCGGATCTGCTGATCGCCGACGAGCCCACCACGGCTCTGGACGTGACGATCCAGGCCCAGGTGCTGGCCATGATGAGCGAGCTCCAGGAGCGCCTGAAAATGTCCATGATCCTGATCACCCACGATCTGGGGATTGTGGCCCAGGTCTGCGACAAGGTGGCGGTGATGTACGCCGGAGAGCTGGTGGAGCAGGGCCGGGTGGAGGACATTTTTTCGGGCGAGAAGCATCACCCCTACACAGTAGGCCTGTTCGGCTCCATTCCCAATTTGAAGGTGGAGACGGAGCGCCTGGAACCCATTGACGGATTGATGCCCGACCCTACGGATCTGCCGGCCGGCTGCAAGTTCTCTCCGCGCTGTAAGATGTGTACCGAAGTGTGCAGAACCACTCCGCCCCCGGAGTATATAGAGGGGGAACACCGAATCGCCTGCCATCTCTATACGAATTCGCAGGCGTGAGCAAAGGAGGAGAACAATGTCTGAAACCACGTCAAAGGATTGCATGCTGGAAGTAAAAAACTTAAAGAAATATTTTAAGGTGAAAAACGGTTGGCTCCACGCGGTGGACAATATCAGCTTTTCCCTGGACAAGGGCAAGACGCTGGGGGTGGTGGGGGAATCCGGCTGCGGTAAGAGCACCTTAGGGCGGACCATCCTGCGCCTGACAGAACCTACCAGCGGGGAAATCCATTTTATGGGAGAAGATATCACCAAGCTGGACAAAAACCAGATGCGGGGCAAGCGGGAGGAGATGCAGATCATTTTCCAGGACCCGTACGCCAGCATCAATCCGCGCATGTCCGTGTCCGAAATCATCGCCGAGCCGTTGCTGGTGAACAATACATATCCCAATAAGATGGAACGGCTGGAATATATCGATTATCTGATGGAAACGGTGGGCCTGGCCCCCAGGCTGTACAATGCCTACCCCCACGAGCTGGACGGCGGCCGCAGACAGCGGATCGGCATAGCCAGGGCTTTGGCCTTAAAGCCAAAGTTTATCGTGTGCGACGAGCCTGTGTCAGCGCTGGATGTTTCCATTCAGGCGCAGATTCTAAATCTGTTGATGGATTTGCAGGACAAGATGGAGCTGACCTACCTGTTCATCACCCATGACCTCAGCGTTGTGAAGCATATCTCCGATGAGATCGCCGTGCTGTACCTGGGCCAGTGCGTGGAGAAGGCCCCGTCCCGGGAGCTGTTCGCCCATCCGCTGCACCCGTACACGAAAGCGCTGCTGTCCGCCATCCCGGTGCCGGACCTGAGCGCCAGAAACAAGAAGGTGGAAGTGATTCACGGCGAGGTGCCCAGCCCGGTAAACCCTGAGCCAGGCTGCCGGTTTGCCGGCAGATGTCCGCACTGTACGGACAAATGCACGGTTAAAGATCCGGAGCTTCTCCAGGTGTCTCCCGGACATTTTGTGGCCTGTCCCTGCGCGGCAGAGCTGTCCTAGGACGGAATCGGAGGTTGCCATGCTGGATCTTTTGATTAAAAACGGGCTGATTGCGGACGGTACGGGGCGGCCTGCGTTCGAGGCAAATGTGGCGGTAAAGGACGGGATAATCGCCCAGGTGACCCGGTCGGAGCTTGGGGAGGATGCAGGGACGGTTGTGGATGCCCGGGGCCTGTTGATCGCGCCGGGATTTATCGACATCCACCGGCACGGGGACCTGACGCCCTTTTTGGACAGGCCGGAGGGGGAGGAGCTGAGACAGGGGATCACCACGTTTGTCAATGGGAACTGCGGCTTCTCGGCCGCCCCGTCGTCCTCGGAATACTTTGACCTGCTGAAGGATTATGCCAGGCCCATTATGGGAAATATACCTGATGAGCTGCGGGGGCTTGGCCAGGCGGAATTTCTGCGCCGGGCGGCGGAGGGAAGGCTGTACAGCAACATTGGGTATATGGTGGGAAACGGCGCCCTGAGGATCGCGGTGAAAGGCTTTGACGCTTCGCCTATGACCGACGGGGAGCTGCGGCAGGTATGCGCTCTGCTGCGGGAGTCCTTAGAAGCTGGGGCCCTGGGATTGTCCCTGGGACTGATGTATGTGCCGGAAAATTTCTATACCTTCCGGGAGCTGGAGCAGATTTGCCGGGTTCCCGCCGGCATGGGCCGGATCGTGACCGCCCACATACGGGGCGAGGGGAGCAGCCTTTTGGAGTCGGTGCGGGAGATCGTGGCGTTGGCCAGATCCTGCGGCGGAGCGTTTCACATCAGCCATCTGAAGGCGGCGGGGCGCAAGAACTGGCACACGGAGATTGCCCGGGTACTGGAGCTGATCCGCCGGGCAAGGGAGGAGGGGCTGGATGTGAGCTTCGATCTCTACCCTTACTGCGCCGGGTCCACAGCCATGTACACGCTGCTTCCCCCGCGGCTGATGGAGGGCGGCATGGAGCTGACCTTAAAGCGCCTGGCGGACCCGGGTATCCGAAAACAGCTGGAGGCGGAGCTGAGGGAAGAACAGACCGACTGGGACAACCTGGTGGCCTCCACAGGCTGGGAGGCGGTGGTGCTGGTGGGCGGAGGCTGCCCGGAGCTGATCGGCAGGAGCGTGGCGATGATCGCGGCAGAGCGGGGGTGCTCGCCGGAGATGTGCATGATGGACCTCATGCTGGAAAACCAGGGCGATCTTCCTATTGTGTTCCACTCCATGTGCCGTGAGGATATGGAGCAGGTGCTAAAGAGCCCGGAGAGCATCGTGATCTCGGACGGGCTGTACTCGGAAGGCGGAATCCCTCACCCGCGGCGCTACGGCTCCTTCGCGCATTTGATCGCGCGTTACGGCGCGGAGCTGGGCCTGGAGCAGGCGATCCGGAAAATCACCGCCAATCCTGCGCTGCGCATGGGGCTTAACGACCGCGGCCGGATCGCCGCAGGGCTGAGGGCGGACCTGGTGCTGCTGGATATGCGGCGTTATAAGGACACGGCCACTTATGAGAATCCGGCGCGCTATCCGGAGGGGATAAGAATGGTTGTTGTGGGCGGCCGCATAGCCTGCGAGAACGGGCAGCCGACAGACGGATTTTACGGTAAAATGGTGAGGGGGAGGGGAATGGGCGTCTTGTAGGGAGGTTGTTGGCATGGTATAATCCAAATAACATGTCAAGAACTTAAAAAAGGCAAAGAGGTGGATCTGTGAAAAACATAAATGAAGAAATGAGCAATTTACAGCGTCTGGTGGAAATGTTGGCGGCCCAATTCGGAAAGAATTCTGAGATTATTCTCCACGACCTGACCAAGGATTACGAGCACACGATTGTGGCCATTGAAAACAACTGGATCACGGGGCGCAAGGTGGGAGACGGAGGCACGAACCTGGGGCTGGAGGTACTGCGCAATCCGCCCAGCGCCAACGGGGACATATACAATTACTTTACCAAGACGGCGGAAGGACGCCTGCTGCGCTCCTCGACCCTGTACTTTCGGGACGAGAGCGGCAAGGTGATCGGTTCCCTGTGCATCAACACAGATATTACCCAAATGTCGGAAATGCAGAAGGCCCTGCAGGAGTTTACCATGGTGCCTCAGGAGTCGGAGATCGAGGAGGTCTTTGCCAACAATGTGGAAGACCTGGTGGAATTTTTTATCAGCGAGAGCAAGAAAATAGTAGATAAACCGGCCGGCGAGATGACGCGGGAGGAAAAAATGGAAATCCTCCGCTACCTGGACAGCAAGGGGTTCTTTTTGATCACCCACGCCGGATCATTCGCCTGCGAGTACCTGGATATTTCCAAGTACACGCTTTACAAGTACCTGGGCATGATCAGGGCGGGTAATGACGGCGGTGACGGGGAACTTCCTGCGGAGGACGAGCAGGAGGCGTAGGCCGGGGAATAGGAGACAAAGTTGTTATGAATATTGAGAATAGAATCGAAGAGTTAGGAATTAAACTGCCCGTACCGCCCGTACCTGTGGCGACCTATGCCGTGTGCAAGCAGTGCGGCAATCTGGTGTTCGTCTCCGGGCAGGGTCCGATTATCGAAGGAAAGCAGATGTACACCGGCAAGGTGGGCCGTGAAGTGAGCCGCGAGGAGGGATACCAGGCGGCCCGCTACTGCGGAATCAACCTGCTGGCACAGCTCAAAAGCTACCTGGGCGACCTGGACAAGGTGAAACAGGTGGTACACCTGAAGGGGTTTGTGGCCAGCGACAACGACTTTACGGAGCAGCCCTCGGTCATCAACGGCTCATCGGATCTGATGGTGGAGGTGTTCGGGGAGGCGGGACGCCATACCCGCTGCGCGTTGGGGACCAATGTGCTGCCCACGGACATTCCGGTGGAAGTGGAGCTGGTTGTGGAGATTGCAGATTAAAGGAGCGTGTCTATGGATTATCGGTCCACACCTTCGGTCCGGATTGATCTGGACGTGGTGGAAGAAAATATAAAGGAGGCCGTGGAGGCCCTGGCAAAATACCATATCGCCCACCGGCCCCACATCAAGGTGCATAAGAGTGTTTTCCTGGCAAAGCGGCAGCAGGAGCTGGGCTGCCGCGGAATCACCTGCGCCAAGCTGGGTGAGGCGGAGGCCATGGCGGACGGGGGAATCGACGATATTCTGGTCGCCTATCCCCTGATCGGACGTGATAAGCTTGAGCGTTACCGTGGACTGGTGGAGCGGGGAATCAAGGTCCGCACGATTGTTAACAGTCTGGCGGGAGCCCGGGGGCTCTCTGAGCTGGGGGAGGCCATGGGCAGGCCGCTTCCCGTGCTGGTGGAGCTGGACGGGGGGATTAACCGGGGCGGTTTAAAGCCCGGCCAGCCCCTGATTGAGTTCGGCGGGAGCCTGCGCGGGCTGAGAGGAATTGCGGTGGAGGGCGTGGAGTATTACGGCGGCGACATTTACGGCTGCCGGACTCCCGAGGAGATCCGTCTGCGGGCGCGCAGGGAGCGGGACGAGATCGTGGACTGCGCCGCCAAACTGAAAGCCCTGGGCTTTGACATGAAGGTGCTCAGCGGCGGTTCCTCCTTCTCCATCCGCTGCCCGGAGGAGCTGGAGGGCCTGACAGAGGTGCGGGCGGGCAACTATATATTCAACGACAACGCCCTGCTGTCCATCGGTATGGTGCCCTTAGAGCGGTGCGCCATGCGGGTCCATGCGACGGTTGTGGCCAGACCGGACCCCTTCACCGCCATCGTCGACGCAGGGTCCAAGACGCTGACCACAGACCACGTGGGCTTCCGGGAAGGCTTCGGCTATATCCCCGAGGAGCCGGAGGCTGTGATTACCAAGCTCAACGAGGAGCACGGCTTCGTGCGGTGCGAGGCCGGGATATCCTGGGCGGTAGGCGACAGGATCACCGTGATCCCCAACCACGCCTGCGTGGTGCCCAATCTCTGCGACGAGATTTACGGGGTCCGGGGAAATGAATTGGAACGGCCCATTCCCATTGAGGCGAGAGGAAAAAACCGCTAAACGGAGCGGATGAGGCAACAGCCACAGGAGACCATTGTCGGGCTCCTGTGGCTGTTTGCGTTAAAAAAATTCTTCCCCGTTCCCCGCAGATTGTATCTTGACAGATACAATCTGTTATGCTATCATCAGATTTATACAAAAAAATATAGAGTACATAAAAATTTTTGTATATAAAATAACAATTATTTTACACCAACTTTGATTGAGGTGCGGTATGAACGATTGGTTCTGTCGGTACAGGAAGCGATATCGAAAGCGAATCGCGGCAAAAAGCGTGCAGAAATTATACAGGGGTATTTTCGTTGCGGGAGCAGTCCGTTTGGGCTGCTCCCGCTTTTACTTTGTATAATTTTTCACAATAAACGGGTGCGAGGCCGCCGCGGGGGGCCGCCGCATCCGGGGCGCTACGGCGGACTGCAGCCGTCCGGAACGCTCCACAACACAGAGGGAATATAGGAAAAAGAGGAGGAATTTGAGCAATGGGTGAAAACACGCGTACATGCTGCTGTGAATGCGATCACAGCGAGGCTGCGCTGCTTGCACGGATTGGAGAGCTGGCGGCGGAGTACAGAGGAAAAGAGGGGAGCCTGATCCAGGTGCTGCACATGGCACAGGGGATTTACGGCTACCTGCCCATAGAGGTTCAGAGGGTGATCGCGGACGCATTGGATATTCCGCTGGCGGAGGTTGCGGGCGTGGTGACGTTTTATTCGTTCTTTTCCACCCAGCCCAGAGGCCGGCACACCATTCGGGTCTGTCTCGGCACCGCCTGTTATGTGCGGGGAGGAAAAAAGATTGTGGAGCGGATCAAGGAGCTTCTGGAGGTGGAGATCGGGGAGACCACAAAGGACCGGGTGTTCACCTTCGAGGTAGCCAGATGCATCGGCGCCTGCGGCCTGGCTCCGGCCATGTCCATTGACGATCAGGTTTATAAGCAGGTGAACCCCGATAAACTGGAACAGATTCTGAAACGCTACTATGAGGAGGATTGAGACGATGGGTGCAATGAATGAGAAATCCGGGGAGAACCTGACCATAAAGAGCGCCGCCGATCTGGCCGCGATTAAGAAAGATTACCTGGCCCGCCGCAGCCGGTTTAAACGGCAGGTGATGGTGTGCGGAGGCGCAGGCTGTATTTCCTCCCACTGCCAGGAGGTGAAGGATGCCCTCTTTGAGGCGCTGAAAACATATAAAGTCGAGGACGAGGTGGAGGTGCTTGTCACAGGGTGTATGGGAACCTGCGCGCTGGGCCCTGTGATCCTGGTGCAGCCGGACGGCGTGTTTTACACCAAAATGGATCCGGAAAGGGTGGAGGACGTGGTGCTGCGCCATCTGGTGAACGACGAGATTTGCGAGGAGTATACATATTTTGACGACGATATGGGCATCCACGTGCCCAAGATGGAGAATATCGGCTTTTTCGAGGGCCAGGTGCGCATCGCCCTGCGAAACTGCGGCCAGATGGAATTTTCCTCACTGGAGGCCTATGTTGCCCGGGACGGCTACGCGGCACTGGCAAAGGCGCTCCACGGCATGAGCCGGGAGGACGTGGTGACCGTGGTCAAGGACGCGGGCCTGCGGGGCCGCGGCGGAGCGGGCTTCCCCACGGGCGTGAAGTGGGAGGCGGGCATGAAGGCCGTGTCCGCGGACGGGCGCAAGTTTATGGTCTGTAACGCCGACGAGGGCGACCCGGGCGCATTTATGGACCGCAGCCTGCTGGAGGGCGATCCCCACAGCATCATCGAGGGCATGATGCTGGGCGGCTACGCCATCGGCGCCTCCAAGGGCTACGTCTACGTGCGCGCGGAGTACCCCATCGCCGTGGAGCGCCTGGGCAATGCCATCGACCAGGCGCGGGCGGCCGGAATCCTGGGCGAGCACATCCTGGGCAGCAGCTTTAGCTTTGACCTGGAGATCCGCATCGGCGCCGGTGCATTCGTCTGTGGCGAGGAGACCTCCCTGCTGGCTTCCATTGAGGGAAAGCGCGGGGAGCCCAGGCAGAAGCCGCCCTTCCCCTTTGAGAAGGGCCTGTTTGAGAGCCCGACCATCATCAACAACGTGGAAACCCTGGCCAATGTGGCGCCCATTGTGCTGAACGGCTCCCAGTGGTACCGCCAGTTCGGCACGGAGAAGAGCGCGGGCACCAAGGTGTTCGCCCTGGCCGGCGACATTGTCAACGCGGGTATTATTGAGGTGCCCATGGGCACCATCCTGGGGGACATCATCTACAAGATCGGCGGCGGCATCATCGGCGGCAAGAAATTCAAGGCCATCCAGTCCGGCGGTCCCTCCGGCGGCTGCCTCACAAGGGAGCACTTAAACACGCCGGTGGACTACGAGTCCCTGGCCAAGCTGGGGGCGATCATGGGCTCCGGCGGCCTGATCGTCATGAACGAGGATACCTGCATGGTGGACACGGCCCGCTATTTCATGGACTTCATCTGCGATGAGTCCTGCGGAAAATGCCTTCCCTGCCGCAACGGCACCCGCCGTATGCTGGAGATTCTGGAGCGAATCACCGAGGGCAAGGGGGAACCCGGCGACCTGGACCTGCTGGAGGAGTTGGCCGAGACCATCCGCCAGACCGCCATGTGCGGCCTGGGGCAGACTGCCCCCAACCCGGTGCTGTCCACTCTGAAATATTTCCGCGACGAGTACGAGGCCCACATTTACGACAAGCACTGCAGCGCCGGCGTGTGTGCGCAGCTGCAAACCTCGCCCTGCCGCAACGCATGTCCGGCCAACGTGTTTATCCCCGGTTATATGTCCCTGCTGGCAGCCGGCCGCATCGACGACGCCTACCGCCTGATCCGCCAGGACAATCCGTTCCCGGCCGTGTGCGGCCGCGTCTGCACCCACCCCTGCGAGTCCCACTGCCGCAGAGCCCAGGTGGACGAACCGCTGGCGATCTGCTCCCTGAAGCGCTTTATCGGCGACTACGCGCTGCGGGATGAGTACAATATCCCGCTGGTGGAATCCCTGGCGCCCACCGGCAAGCGGGTTTCCGTCATCGGCGCCGGACCCTCCGGCCTGACCTGCGCTTACTACCTGGCGAACCTGGGCCATGAGGTCCATGTCTACGAGGCCGAGTCCGTGGCCGGAGGCGTGCTCTACTGGGGTATCCCGGAGTACCGCCTGCCCAAGAAGGTGCTGGAGAAGGAAATCCACGCCATTGAGATGAGCGGCGTGCAGATTCATCTGAACACCAGCATCGGCAAGGACTTAAGCTTTGAGGATATGAGACGGCAGTCCGACGCCATCTACATTGCGGCCGGAACACAGGTGTCCCGCCTGATGGATGTGCCCGGCGAGGACCTGGCCGGAGTGGAGAGCGGCCTGGGCTTCTTAAAGCGCGTGGGATTAAAGCGCGACTTAAGCGTGCCGGAGAAGCTGGTGGTCATCGGAGGCGGCAGCACCGCCATGGACGTGGCCAGGACAGCTGTCCGTCTGGGAGCCTCGGAGGTGACAGTGGTCTACCGCAGAGCGGAGCGGGAGATGCCCGCAGGAAGCGAGGAAATCCAGGAGGCCAGGGAAGAGGGCGTTGAGATCATCACCATGGCCTCCCCGGTGGAGATTCTGGGCGAAGACGGGCATGTGAGCGGAATCCGCCTGGTCCGCCGCCAGGAGACCGACTACGGCAGGGACGGCCGCAGGCGCACGGCCCACGTGCCCGGCTCCGAATTCAATCTGGAGTGCGACGGCGTGATCACAGCCATCAACCAGGATGTGGACCATCAGGTATACAAAACCACCCATGTGGCGGCTGACCGCAGCGGCAAGCTGGAGATCGACCGCTTTACCCGCCAGACCGCCGAGAAGGGCGTGTTCGCCGGCGGAGACGTGAGCCCCTGGGGCGCCAATGTGGTGATCCAGGCCATCGCGGACGGCAAGCAGTCGGCCATGAAGATCGACCAGTACCTGGGCGGCAAGGGACAGCTGAACGTAGGCCAGTGGTTTGAGATTCCGCAGATTGAGCTGGAGGTGAGCGAGCCTCACGACCGCTTTGCCACCAGAAATTTGAGCCCTGAGGAGCGCAAGGACAATTTCAGGGAAGTGAACTGCGGCTACCACCAGCTGGACGCCATGGGAGAGGCCCTGCGCTGCCTGCACTGCGACCGGCGCTGACACTGCATGGACAATGACCACAACCTTAAAGAGATCAATGCCAGGAGGAAAAGCGATATGTTACATTTGACAATAAATGGAAAAGCGGTGGAGGCCCCGGAGGGCTCCACCATCATGGAAGCGGCGGAGGCGGCCGGTATCAAGGTGCCCAGCCTGTGCCATATGAAAAATGTCCATCAGTACGGTTCCTGCCGGATCTGTGTGGTGGAGGTGGAGGGCATGAAGAACCTGCAGGCCTCCTGCATGGTGAAGGCCAGGGAGGGCATGAAGGTGAAAACCCACTCCCCCAAGGTGCTGGCAGCCAGGAAGGTCCTCTACGAGCTGCTCTTATCCAATCACCCCAAGGACTGCTTGAGCTGCAACCGCAACCAGAGCTGTGAGCTCCAGGAGCTGGGGTATGAGCTGGGCGTGACGGAGAGCAGGTTCGAGGGCGCCATGTCCAAGGCCAGGGTGGATATTTCCCCGTCCATCACCAGGGATACCAGCAAATGCATCCTGTGCCGCCGCTGCGTGACGGCCTGCGCCCAGATTCAGAAGGTGGGCGCCATTCAGGCGCAGAACCGCGGTTTTGACACCGTGATCAGCCCGGCCATGGGCCTGCCCTTAAATTCCACGGCCTGCGCCATGTGCGGCCAGTGCACGGTGGTGTGTCCCACCGGGGCACTCCAGGAGACGGACGGCCTGACGCCGGTGTGGAAAGCTCTGGCCGATCCTGAAAAGAGGGTGGTGGTCCAGGTGGCTCCCGCGGTGCGCGCGGCGCTGGGCGAGGAGTTCGGCCTGCCTGTGGGCACGCCCGTGACCGGGAAAATGGCAACGGCCCTGCATGAGATCGGCTTTGACGACGTGTTCGACACCCTGTTCTCCGCAGACCTGACCATTCTGGAGGAGGGCACCGAGCTGCTGGGGCGTTTAAACGCGGCGCTCACGGGCGGCCAGGCGGTTCTGCCCATGATCACCAGCTGCTCCCCAGGCTGGATCAAGCACGTCGAGCACCAGTTCCCGGGCGAGCTGGACCATCTGTCCACCTGCAAGAGCCCTCACACCATGATGGGCGCGGTGGTGAAAACCTTTTACGCGGAGCGCACAGGCACCAGGCCGGAGGATATGTTTGTGGTCTCCGTCATGCCCTGCACGGCGAAAAAGTACGAGATTCAGCGGCCTGAGATGGAGGTGGACGGCATCCGCGACGTGGACGCCGTGCTGACCACCAGGGAATTAGCCCGCATGATCAAGAAATGCGGTATCGACTTTGTGAACCTGCCCGAGGGCGAGTTCGACGCCCCGCTGGGCCTGGGCACCGGCGCGGCCGACATTTTCGGCGTCACCGGCGGCGTGATGGAAGCGGCCCTGCGCACGGTTTACGAGTTGGTGACCGGAACGGAGCTGCCCTTTGAGCAGCTGCACGTGACCCCCATCGTGGGCCTGGAGCAGGTGAAAACAGCCTCCATCACCATTGAGAACACACTGCCGGCGTACGAGCACCTGAAGGGCGTCACCGTGAACATCGCCGTCACCAGCGGCCTGGAGGGCGCCTCCATGCTGATGAAGGAGGTGGCCGAGGGCAGGTCCCCCTACCACTTCATCGAGGTCATGGGATGTCCCGGCGGCTGTATCAACGGCGGCGGGCAGCCCAGGTGCACGGAGGAGAACTACCGGGAGAAGCGGGCAAAGGCCCTCTACAGCGAGGATGAGCGCAAGGTGCTGCGCAAATCCCATGAAAATCCGGATCTGATGAGGCTGTACGGCCAGTGGCTGGGCGAGCCCAACGGCCATTTGGCCCACCACCTGCTGCACACCCACTATGTGGAGCGGGGAAAATACAACGAGCTGGCGGAGGAACCGGCGAAGTAGGAGCGCGTCCGGCGTGAACGGACAGGGCGGAGGAAGCGGAGAGCATGCCGTTTTCTCCGCCTTTTGCAGCTGGCCGCGGCGGGGGAAAGCCCGGTGAGGCGGCGTAAACGTTGACGGCGTTTTGATTGACGAAATCCCCCCGGGCGGCTATAATGGCGTTATATTTAGAAGGAGAACGGGAGGAAACGCTCATGGCAGTGACCTTAAAGGATATCGCGGAATCAATGGGGCTGACGGCCACCACGGTACACCGCGCCCTGTACGGAAAAAAGGGCGTCAGCGAGGAGACGCGCCGGAGCGTGCAGCAGACGGCCGCCGCCATGGGATACCGCCCCAACTACCTGGCCTCGTCCCTGAAACGGAAGGAAAACCTGCGGTTTGCCGTGGCGATGCCGGATACGGCGGGGGACAACCGCTACTATTACGGCAGCCTGTGGAAGGGCGTGCGCAGCTTTCTGCAGGAGGTGGAGGCGTACGAGGTGACGCCGGTGGAAATCGCGTACCCGCTGGAGCCCGGGGCCAACGGGGAGGCGCTCTCCAGAATCTGCGGGCAGGAGAGCGGGCGCGTCTGCGGCGTGCTCACCCTGGCGGACAGGAGCGGGCAGTCTGCGAAGTACTTAGAGGAGCTTGCCGCAAGGCGTATCCCCGTGGCGTTTGTGGGCGCGGACAACACGGAGGCAGAACGGCTCTGCTGCGTGCGCGCCTGCGACGAGATGGCGGGCAGCCTGGCGGCCGAGCTGCTCACCTCCCTGGGCCCGTGCCCTCGGAAGGTGATCCTGACCGGGCAGTACGGTCCCCAGGGGATGCGCGACCAGGCTTACAACGCCGGCGGGTTTCTGGATTTTATGAAAATGTGGGCGCCCAGCACCCAGGTGATTGAGATCGAGGGAGGGGACACCGTACGGATCCGCGGCCAGATCGGGGCGGTGCTGCGGCGGGAGCCGGAGGTGTCAGCCATCTATTCCTGCAGCGCCCGCCACACGGTGTGCGTGGCGCAGGCCGTTCAGGATCTGGGAATGGAAAAGCGGCTCCGCCTGATCGGAAACGACTGCTTTGAGGAGAGTCTGGATTATCTGAGAGCCGGGGTGCTGAGCGCGATCATCGACAAGAAGATCGCGCGCCAGAGCTACACTGCCATGAAAATCTTGTTCGACTGCGCCGTGAAGGCGGAATATCCCGCAACACAGAACGTCCTGATCCCGCCGGAGATTGTGCTGCGCAGCAACGCGGGAATGCCTGGGAGATAGGGGCCTGGGGCTTGTGGAAAAGTCAAGCTGTTCACGCCGCAGCCTGAGGGCGGGGCACCGCGGCGCAATTTGCGCAGGTCCGGACGTGGATTTCACAGAGGGCCGGCCTTTGCCGGGACGCAGAGAGGACAGGGGAAAATCCCCTGCCCTCTCTGTTTTATATGCTTGCAAAAAACGGATTAATGCTGATTGATGGTGCGCTTCACGTAGGAGGTGTGAAGCAGGTGGTGCGCCTTCTCGCTTCCGGGCTCGCCCAGGTAGGTGGCGTAGAGCTCCTTGATAGCTGGGTTCTCGTGGGATTTGCGGATCGGGTTGGACACGTCCGAATCGTAGAGAACCTTGGCGCGCAGCGCGCGGATGTCCGTGGTGTTGCGCACGTAGCCGGGCTGCTGGGGCTGTCCGCCGCCGTTGACACAGCCGCCGGGACATCCCATGATCTCGATAAAGTGGTAGTCGGCTTCGCCGGATTTCACCTTTTCCAGCAGTTCCTTGGCGTTGCCAAGTCCGGACGCCACGGCAACCTTCACATCCATGCCGGCCACGCTGTAGGTGGCTTCCTTGATGCCCGCGGTGCCGCGCACCTCGGTAAAGTCAAGCTTGGGCAGCTCCTCGCCGGTCAGGGTTTCCACAGCGGTTCTCAAGGCAGCTTCCATCACGCCGCCGGTCGCGCCGAAGATCACGCCCGCGCCGGTGCCGATGCCAAGGGGATCGTCGAACTTCTCGTCCGGCAGGGACAGGAACTTGATGCCGGCCTTCTTGATCATGCGGGCCAGCTCTCTGGTGGTGATGGAGATGTCCACGTCCGGCACGCCGTTGGCAGCCTCGTCCTCGCGGCCGATCTCAAACTTCTTGGCCGTGCAGGGCATCACGCTGACGCTGACGATATCCTTGGGGTCAATTCCCATCTTCTCCGCGTAGTAGGACTTGGCGATGGCGCCGAACATCTGCTGCGGGGACTTACAGGAGGACAGGTTCTCGGTCATATCCGGGAAATAGTGCTCGCAGTATTTTACCCAGCCCGGTGAGCAGGAGGTGATCATCGGCAGCACGCCGCCGTTCTGTACGCGCTCGATAAACTCGTGAGCCTCCTCCATGATGGTGAGGTCCGCGGAGAAATCGGTGTCAAATACTTTGTCAAAGCCCAGACGGCGCAGAGCCGCGGCCATCTTGCCCTCCACGTTGGTGCCGATGGGAAGGCCGAATTCCTCGCCTAAACCGGCGCGAACCGCGGGAGCGGTCTGCACGATCACGTGCTTCTTGGGATCTGCGATCGCGGCGAATACGTCGCCGGTGTAGTCCTTCTCGGTCAGAGCGCCGGTGGGGCAGACTGCAATACACTGTCCGCAGGATACGCAGGAGGTCTCCCCCAGTCCCATCTCAAAGGCGGAACCGATGTTGGTCTTGAAGCCGCGGTGGTTGGCTCCGATCACGCCGATGCCCTGTACGTTCTCACATACGGCCACGCAGCGGCGGCAGAGAATACATTTGCTGTTGTCGCGGATCATGTGGGCCGCGGTGGTGTCGATCTCGGACGGTGTCATCTCGCCGTCGTAGTAAGTCTCGTCCTCCACGCCCAGCTCGCGGGCCAGCTCCTGCAGCTCGCAGTGTCCGCTGCGCACGCAGGATAAGCAGGAACGGTTGTGGTTGGATAACAGAAGCTGTAAGGTTTTCTTTCTGGAATCCAGAACCTTGGGTGTATTGGTGAACACTTCCATGCCTTCCTCAACCGGATATACGCAGGAAGTTACCAGTTTGCCATTTTTTAACTCTACAATACAGATACGGCAGGCGCCGATCTCGTTGATCTCCTTTAAGAAACACAGAGTAGGGATCTCGATATGCGCCAGTCTTGCTGCCTCCAGGATTGTGGAACCCTTGGGAGCGGCGACTTCAATGCCGTTGATTTTAAGATTAATTGTCTCCATCGTCTATTCCCTCCCGTATTATTTCTTGTAGATTGCGCCGAACTTACATTTCTCCATACAAGCGCCGCACTTGATACACTTGTTGAGATCGATCACGTGCGGATTCTTGACGCTTCCGACAATGGCGCCTGCCGGACAGGTACGCGCGCACAGCGTACATCCACGGCACTTGTCGCGGTCGATCACATAAGACAGGAGCGCCTTACATACGCCGGCCGGACAGCGTTTTTCCTTGATATGCGCCTCATACTCGTCGCGGAAGAAATGAAGGGTGGACAGTACGGGGTTGGGTGCGGTCTGGCCCAGACCACACAGGGAGTTGGCTTTTACATAGTAGCAGAGCTCTTCCAGCTTATCCAGATCTTCCATCTGAGCCGTGCCCTTGGTAATCTTTTCCAGAATCTCCAGCATACGCTTGGTGCCGATGCGGCAGGCGGTACATTTGCCGCAGGATTCTTCCACGGTGAACTCCAGGAAGAACTTGGCGATATCCACCATACAGTCGTCCTCGTCCATGACGATCAGACCGCCGGAACCCATCATGGAGCCGATGGCCAACAGGTTGTCGTAATCGATGGGGATGTCGAAGTGCTCAGCCGGGATACAGCCGCCGGAGGGGCCGCCGGTCTGGGCCGCCTTGAACTTCTTGCCGCCGGGGATGCCGCCGCCGATCTCCTCCACAACCGTGCGCAGGGTGGTGCCCATGGGAACCTCCACCAGGCCGGTGTTGTTGATCTTGCCGCCCAGAGCGAACACCTTGGTGCCCTTGGACTTCTCGGTGCCCATGGAGGCGAACCACTCGGGGCCGTTTAAGATGATCTGCGGGATGTTGGCGTAGGTCTCAACGTTGTTTAAGATACTGGGCTTTCCGAACAGGCCCTTCTGAGCCGGGAACGGAGGCCTGGGTCTGGGCTCGCCGCGCTTGCCCTCGATGGAGGTCATCAGAGCGGTTTCCTCGCCGCATACGAACGCGCCTGCGCCCAGGCGGATATCCACGTCAAAGTCGAATCCGGTTCCGAAAATATTCTTGCCTAACAGCTCCATCTCGCGGGCCTGCTTGATGGCGATGGTCAGACGCTCCACGGCGATGGGGTACTCCGCGCGCACGTAGACGTAGCCCTGATTGGAACCGATCGCGTATCCGGCGATGGCCATGGCCTCCAGCAGCGCGTGGGGGTCGCCCTCCAGCACGGAACGGTCCATGAACGCGCCGGGGTCGCCCTCGTCGGCGTTACAGCAGACGTACTTCTGATCCGCGTCGTTCTGCTTGCAGAGCTTCCACTTTAAACCGGTGGGGAAGCCCGCGCCGCCGCGTCCGCGAAGGCCGGCGTCAAGCAGGGTCTGGATCACGTCGTCGGGGGTCATCTCGGTCAGAACCTTACCCAGGGCCTGGTAGCCGCCGGTGCCTATGTACTCCTCGATGTCCTCGGGGTTGATCACGCCGCAGTTGCGCAGGGCGATGCGGTGCTGCTTCTTATAGAAATCCGTGTCGGCCAGCGCCTTGATGGTGCCGGTGGGACTTACGGTCTCCTGGTACAAAAGACGTGTTACAACACGGCCCTTTAACAGGTGCTCGGATACGATCTCCGGGATATCCGCGGGCTGAACCATCGAATAGAAGGTGGCGTCCGGATAGACGATCATAATGGGGCCTAAGGCGCAGAGTCCGTGACATCCGGTCTCGACTACCGCGATTTCATCCTGCAGTCCCTGTTTCTCGATTTCATATTTTAATGCTTCCATGATCTGCGGGCTTCCGGAGGAAGTACATCCGGTACCACCGCAGACTAACACGTGTGAACGATACATGGTGCTTCCCTCCTTTTATTTAAGTCCTGCGGCGCTCATGGTGTACTTCTCCACCACATGGCCGCCGATCAGGTGGCGCTCAACAATTTCCACAGCTTTGTCGGCGTTCATTTTAACATAGGTAACCTTGTCTTTTCCCGGCTCCATGACTTCCACGATGGGCTCGTACTGGCATAAGCCGATACAGCCGGTCTGGGTAACGGAAATCTTGTCGGTCAGGCCTCTGGTCTGAACCTCCTGTGCCAGTGTATTCAGAACCGGTCTTGCGCCTGCCGCGATGCCGCAGGTAGCCATACCCACCACCACGCGGATGTGGTTGTGGTCCTCGGCGCGCAGGTTAACCTGGCTCTGCATTTTCTCTCTGATTGCCTGTAATTCAGCAAGAGTCTTCATGTCTGATTATCCTCCTTTGGGAATGGGCGCTCAAATAACCGCGCCATGGTCTGTTTCCTGTTTGTTCTCCGTCAGATATTCCAAAATGTAACCGGAAATCTCGGGCGCGTTTAACGGAATCCCGCCCAGGATCTCCCGCATCTCGCGGGTGTCCAGCGTAAATTCCGCGCCGTCGTAGCGGTATATGTAGATAAAGTCCGTGTCCGGATGATATACGATCAGATTGTGGATGGTGCTCGTGATATCTCCCAAAGGCATGCGGTCGATGTGGGACAGCCCGAAGACGGCCGTCACAGTAGTTCCCACTCCGGGTTCCGATTCAATATGGAAGTGTCCGCCGGTGCTCTCCGCGGCGAGCTTGAAAAACGGTACCCCGAGACCGACCTTGCGGGTGGTGCGGGTGGTGAAGAACGGGTCGATTACCCTTTGGACCTGCTCCTCGGTCATTCCGCAGCCGTCGTCCTTTATGACAACGGTCAGCGTATCATCCGGGTGGCTGACATTTACCTCGATGGTGACGAGGGAAGCGCCCGCCCGCGTGGAATTTTCCGCCACGTCCAGTACATTTAACGAAATTTCTGTCATCATAGGCTTAGTTGTACTTGGCTAAAATGCCGGGGACATCGTCCACGGTCAGCCGGCCGTACACTTCGCCGTTGATCATCATAACGGGGGCCAGTCCGCAGGCGCCGACGCATCGACAGGAATCCAGGGAGAATTTGCCATCTGCCGTGCACTCACCGTTGGTGATGCCCAGCAATTCTTCCAGTTTGCTGAAGATTTCTCCGGAGCCTTTTACGTAACAGGCGGTACCGAGACAGACGGATATCTTGTATTTGCCCTTGGGCTGTAAGGCGAACTGGGCATAAAATGTGGATACTCCGTAGACTTTTTCCAGCGGAATACCCATTTCGTCGGATATCATGGTCTGTACTTCGATGGGAAGATAACCATAAATCTCCTGGGCCTTCTGCATAACCGGCATCAGGGAACCAGGCTGATCTTTGAGCTCGGCGATCACAGCTTTGAGCTGCGCTTCCTGCTCAGGTGTTCCTGCAAAGGGAACGGTTTGTTTTTTGCAAGCCATCTTTAATTAAACCTCCTCACTAGTTGTACATTGTGCAATGTACCAGTATTTTAGCATAAAATGAAAAAAAAATCCACTGCTACTGTGAAAAATCTAACGATATTATTGGGGAAAATTGCCGGGAAACCTGTTGAAATTCGATAGAATGGATGGTAGACTATATTGTATTAAATCCAATACAAGGAAAGACCGCGCTAAGCGGACAGAATGTGCGCAAGTTACGGACATCCAGAGGAAATAACTGGAATATCTCAGGGTGTCGGCGCGCTGCGGAGCGACAAAGATTGTTAAATGATGGAAATATCTCTGAGGGCCTGCGAGGCCTGCGGTCCCGGGGATATGAAGGAAAGTCCAGACTAGGAAGAGGGAGAGGAACGTATGACAGTCAGAGAGGTAAAGGACATATTAGGCGCAAGGGTATTGGTGGGGGAGGAGTATCTGGACCGCGAGGTGCGGTC
>JAGZSY010000049.1 GCA_018380885.1 Enterocloster asparagiformis | reverse complement strand
TTACGCCCTTATTTTTAAATGAAAACTCCCCAGAAATGGCCTATATACGTCATTTCTGAGGAGTTTTTACTTCTTCAACTGTCAAACTCGGGATTATATTACTCTAACCCCCCAAAAATGTCAAGACCCCCAAGAGACTCGGATAGCGTCAGTTCACTTTCGAAAACAAAAGGATAGCCCCGAGCCCCAGCATCCGGTCATGGATACTATGATACATAGAAAGCACCTTACTTTGTTGTGATCGTTTTTCGCAAATTCAATCATACCAGAAAGCTGCAAGATATCCCGGGGGGTATAATTAACTTACCCCGATCCTCCAAAAATGTCACCCCCCAAAGAAGTACTTAATCCATATGTCCAAAGCTCGGGGCCCCGGACCCTTACTTAAAATGCCTGATTTTGCGCCCCCATTTTCCCCTCCGTTTCCCCTCCGCTATAGTTTTGTTAAATTTTCGTTAAATCCTCTGCAACGCCATAGTGCTATTTGCACAATTCTGCGCCCATTTTTTATCATTTCTTTACAAACCCCGGAACATTTTTCATTATTTTGCATAGTTTTTTTAGTATGTCACTTATTTTTGCCATCAATTTACTCCACTTTTTGGCATATTCTTTCCAGATAGTTACAATTACAGAAATGGTTGACAATCGCAAGGTTTAGAAGTAACATTTGGTTTACATTCAATTTCATCTCAGAAAGGGAGTGAGCACTACGGGAGATCTCGCGGAGAATTTACTGGAAGAGTTGAACTGCAAAACGGCGTTTACTATCCCCGTTTTCGGCGGCCTTCCCATATCCGAATCAGTGGTGGTGACCTGGATTATCATGGCAATCCTTACCATCCTGTCCATTTGCCTCGTCCGTAACTTAAAAGTCACCGACGTGGGCCGTAAACAGCTTGTTCTGGAAATGGGCATCGGATTCCTCTATCAGTTCTTTGACGGGATACTCGGAAAACGCGGCAGACGGTATGTCCCCTATCTGATTACGGTCGCCATCTACGTGGGCGTCGCCAATCTCATCGGGCTGTTCGGTTTCAAACCGCCCACAAAGGATCTCAATGTAACAGTTGCACTATCACTTATGAGCATTCTTTTAATCGAGTATTCCGGTTTTCACGAAAAAGGTCTGAAGAAATGGCTGAAAAGTTTTGCTGAACCAATCCCCATCATCGCGCCAATCAACATACTGGAAATTTTCATTCGACCGCTTTCCCTGTGTATGCGGTTGTTTGGCAATGTCCTCGGTTCGTTCGTGGTGATGGAATTGATCAAACAGATATGCGCACTGATTGTGCCCATACCCTTCAGCTTTTACTTCGACATTTTCGACGGGCTGATACAGGCATATGTATTTGTATTTCTGACCGCCTTGTTCATCAAGGAAGCGCTGGATGATTAAACGCAGTTGTCCGGCGGCGCAAGCAAATGCGCAGACACGTTAAACGTATCAATTCAACATTATTCTAAACCATCAAAAAGGAGAGTCTTACTATGTCAACATTAATCGCAATCGGAGCAGGTATCGCAGTTCTCACAGGTATCGGAGCAGGTGTCGGAATCGGAATCGCCACCTCCAAGGCAGTGGACGCCATCGCCAGACAGCCCGAGGCTGAGGGCAAGATCAGCAAGGCGCTGCTGTTAGGCTGCGCGCTGGCCGAGGCAACCGCCATCTACGGTTTCGTCATCGCCCTTCTGATCATTATGCTGTTAAAATAATTTCAGGAAAGGCAGGCGAAACGGATGCTGCGATTAGATTGGAATATGGTGATCACAATCATCAACCTGATTGTGCTCTGTCTGTTATTGAAAAAGTTTTTGATCGGGCCGGTCACTGCCATTATGGAACAGCGGGCCGCTCTGATTGAGCAGCAGCTCGCCGATGCCAAAAGCGACAAGCAGACGGCCGAAGATTTAAAAGCCAGCTACGAGGAAAAGTTAAAAACCTCCGACGCGGAGTCCATCCGCCTTGTGGAGGAGTCAAAGGCCAGGGCCCGCGCGGAGTATGACCGCATCGTAGCCGAGGCCGGCCGCAAAGCGGCCAAGATCCTCGAGGACGCGAAAACGGCCGCCGCGCAGGAGCAGGAGAAAACCCTGGAGGAAGCCCGCACTCAGATCGCGGGCCTGGTGATGGCAGCCGCCGCAAAGGTTCTAAGCGAGGGCGGCGAGGCTGATCAGAGCCGTCAGCTCTACGACCAATATCTGGCGAAAGCAGGTGTGACGGATGAATCAAACCGCAATTAATTACGCCACCGCGCTCTATGAGCTTTCCATACCAAATGAGGCGGTGGAGGAGACGGCCCGGCTGTTTTCCCAGACGCCGCAGTTAAAGCAGGTGCTTACCAGTCCGGTGACCTCCTTAAAGGAAAAGCGCGCGGCCATTGCCCGTATCTTTCCCCCTGCGATGCAAAACTTCTTAAAGGAGCTCTGCGACAACCGGGACACGGATCAGATCAACCAGATTTTGGAAGCATACCGCAGCTATCGCTGTGAGATGAACGGAATCCTGGAGGCTGAGCTTCGCTGCGCTGCGGAACCATCCGCGGAGCAGTTGAAACAGATCGCCGGGCACCTCTGCCGCAAATACGGGAAATCCGACGTCCGCTGGACCATCCGGCGGGATCCGTCCCTGATCGGCGGCTTTGTCATCCGGGTGGGCGATATTGAAAGCGATTGGAGCCTGAAAGGGCGCCTGAAACAATTACAGCAAAAATTGATGTGGAGGTGAACTGCGTGGGTTCCATCAGCTCAAGTGAAATCATCTCAATCCTCAAGGAAGAGATTGAGAATTATGACCTGGATACAGGCGATCAGGAGATCGGGCAGGTTATCTGGGTCGGTGACGGAATCGCCACCATATACGGAATGGATCAAGCCATGTACGGCGAGATCGTGATATTTGAAAATGGAGTCAAGGGAATGGTTCAGGACGTGCGAAAAAATGAGATCGGCTGCATCCTGTTCGGCTCCGACACAGGAATCCGGGAGGGCACCAAGGTTACCCGGACCAAAAAACGGGCGGGTATCCCGGTGGGCGAGGCCTTCATCGGCCGCGTTATCGATCCTTTGGGCGCTCCCATTGACGGCAAGGGCGCCATCGCCTCCGAGGACTACCGCCCCATCGAGAACGAGGCCCCAGGAATCATTGACCGCAAATCCGTGGGCGTTCCCCTGGAAACCGGAATTCTTTCCATCGACTCCATGTTCCCCATCGGCCGCGGACAGCGCGAGCTGATCATCGGAGACCGGCAGACCGGAAAGACTTCCATCGCCGTGGACACGATTTTGAATCAGAAGGGCAAGGATGTGATCTGCATCTACGTGGCCATCGGACAGAAGGCCTCCACCGTGGCCAAGATCGTTTCCACCCTGCAAAAATACGACGCCATGGACTACTCCATCGTGCTGTCCTCCACCGCCAGCCAGCCGGCGCCACTTCAGTACATTGCGCCTTACTCGGGCACGGCTCTGGCGGAATACTTCATGTACAAGGGCAAGGACGTCCTGATCGTCTACGACGACCTGTCCAAGCACGCGGTGGCCTACCGGGCGCTGTCCCTGCTGCTGGAGCGCTCCCCGGGACGCGAGGCTTACCCCGGCGATGTGTTCTACCTGCACTCCAGGCTGTTGGAGCGCTCCAGCCGCCTGAGCGACGAGCTGGGAGGCGGTTCCATTACCGCCCTGCCCATCATTGAAACCCAGGCGGGCGACGTCTCCGCCTACATCCCGACCAACGTCATCTCTATCACGGACGGCCAGATTTTCCTGGAGAGCGACCTGTTCTTCGCCGGAATGCGGCCTGCCGTCAACGTGGGCCTCTCCGTATCCCGCGTGGGCGGAGCAGCCCAGACCAAGGCCATGAAAAAGGCCTCCGGCAGCATCCGCATCGATCTGGCCCAGTTTCGCGAGATGCAGGTGTTCACCCAGTTCAGTTCCGATCTGGACGCCACCACCAAGGAGCAGTTGACCTACGGCGACGGCCTGATGGAGCTGTTAAAACAGCCCCTGTACCATCCCATGAGCCTGCACGCCAAGGTCATCACCCTCTGCGCCGCCACCCACAAGGAATTTCTGGATTTGGAGAAGCGCGAAATAAAAGACTTCCAGAACGGCCTTCTGGAATACTTCGACCGGGTTCACCCGGAAGTAGGTGAAGAAATCGAGACCGGCAAGGTGCTGACCGATGAGCTGATCCAAAAAATCCTGGATGTAACCGCAGAGTATAAAAGCAAAAAGTAGGTGAGAATATGGCCAATACCCGAGAGATACAGAGCCGGATGAAAAGTATACAGGACACGATGAAGATCACCAACGCCATGTATACCATCTCCTCCTCAAAATTAAAAAAGGCCAGAAAAATGCTGACGGACACGGAGCCGTACTTCTATTCCTTACAGCAGATGATCAGCCGTATCCTGCGCCATATCCCCGATATCGAAAACCCGTACTTCGACGCCCGCCCTCAGATCAAACCTGAGGACCGCAAGATCGGCTACATCGTGATCTCCGCCGACAAGGGATTAGCCGGGGCCTACAACCACAACGTGTTCAAGATGGTGGAGGAACAGCTGCAAAAGCCCGGCACGCCTCTGCTCTTCGTGGTGGGCGTCCTGGGACGCCAATATTTTGCCAAGAAGGGCATCCCTGTGGAGGAACAGTTCCACTATACGGTGCAGAACCCCAATATGAGCCGGGCCCGCATCATCAGCGAGCTAATTCTGAACTATTACCTGACCGGCAAGCTGGACGAGGTGCACATCATCTATACCAGGATGGTGAACGCCATGAAAATGGAGGCGGAGATGGAGCAGCTTCTGCCCCTCAGGCGTCTAAATTTTACCGTGCCCGTCAACGTGCCGCTGGAGGAAATCACCCTGAAGCCCTCGGCGGACGCAGTGGTGAGCAGCATTGTGCCCAACTATATTTCCGGCTTTATCTACGGCAGCCTGGTGGAATCCTACTCCTGTGAGCAGAATTCCCGCATGCTGGCCATGCAGACGGCCACGGACAGCGCCAAGAAGATGCTCTCCGAGCTGTCCATCGCCTACAACCGCGCCAGACAGGCGGCCATTACCCAGGAGATCACCGAGGTGATCAGCGGCGCCCGGGCCCAGAAGAATAAAAAATAGCCGCGCAGACAGGCCGCCGGGGACGGCGGCAAGAAACGCAATACCGACAAGGAGGTTATCATCGACCTATGAATAAAGGTAAGATTGTGCAGGTTTTAGGACCTGTGGTAGATGTATTGTTCGAACACAACAACCTCCCGAACATAAAAGACGCCCTTGAAGTAGACAACGCCGGAAAGCGCTGTGTGATGGAGGTGGCCCAGCATATCGGCAACGACACGGTCCGCTGCATCATGCTGGCCTCCAGCGAAGGCCTGTACCGCGGCATGGAAGTGACCGCCGACGGTTCCGGCATCAAGGTGCCCGTGGGCGACGCCACCCTGGGCCGTCTGTTCAATGTTCTGGGAGAAACCATCGACGGAGGAGAGGATCTGGCGGACGCCCCCCGGTGGGAGATTCACCGCGACCCGCCGGCCTTTGAGGACCAGAGCCCTGTTGTGGAGATGCTGGAGACCGGAATCAAAGTCATCGATCTGCTGGCCCCCTATGCCAAGGGCGGAAAGATCGGCCTGTTCGGCGGAGCCGGAGTGGGTAAGACCGTTCTGATTCAGGAGCTGATCAGCAACATCGCCACCGAGCACGGCGGCTACTCCATCTTTACCGGAGTGGGCGAGCGCTCCCGGGAGGGCAACGACCTCTGGACCGAGATGAAGGAATCCGGTGTGCTGGAGAAAACAGCCCTGGTATTCGGCCAGATGAACGAGCCGCCGGGCTCCCGCATGCGCGTTGCCGAGACCGGACTGACTATGGCTGAGTATTTCCGGGACCAGGAGCACCAGAACGTGCTGCTGTTCATCGACAACATTTTCCGCTTTGTCCAGGCTGGTTCCGAGGTATCCGCGCTGTTAGGCCGCATGCCCTCGGCCGTGGGCTACCAGCCCACGCTGGCAACTGAGATGGGCCAGCTCCAGGAGCGCATCACCTCCACCAAGGACGGTTCCGTTACCAGCGTGCAGGCCGTTTACGTGCCGGCCGACGATCTGACCGACCCGGCCCCTGCCACCACCTTCGCCCATCTTGACGCCACCACCGTGCTGTCCCGTAAAATCGTGGAGCAGGGCATTTACCCGGCAGTGGACCCCCTGGAATCCAACTCCCGTATTCTGGAAGCCGAGGTGGTTGGGGAAGAGCACTACGAGACCGCCCGCCAGGTCCAGCAGATTCTTCAGAAGTACAAGGAGCTGCAGGACATCATCGCCATCCTGGGCATGGAGGAGCTGTCCGACGAGGACAAAACCACGGTAAACCGCGCCAGAAAGATCCAGCGTTTCCTTTCCCAGCCCTTCCACGTGGCTGAGAACTTCACCGGCGTACCCGGCGTCTACGTGCCTGTCAAGGAGACCATCCGCGGCTTCAAGGCCATCATAGACGGCGAGATGGACCAGTACCCTGAGTCCGCCTTCTTCAACGTCGGCACCATAGACGATGTGGTAAAAAAGGCCCAGGAGCTGGAACAGAGCAGCGCCGCCAAATAAGGAGTGAGGCTTGTGAACACATTTTACCTGAACATTACCGCAAGCGATAAAGTATTCTATGCGGACCACTGCATGGCTCTGGTGGTGCCTCTGGCGGACGGCGAAAAGGAAGTCCTCCCGCACCACGAGAATATGATTATAGCCATTTCCACCGGGGAGATGCGGCTGCAGAAGCCGGACGGCCAGTGGCTTCACGCGGTGGTCGGCAACGGGTTTATCCAGATTATGAACAACCGCGTCAAGATGCTGGTGGATACCGCCGAGCTGCCGGAGGACATCGACTTAAGGCGCGCGCAGGAGGCAAAGGAGCGCGCCGAGGAACAGCTCCGGCAGAAGCAGAGCATCGTGGAGCACTCCCACTCCGAGGCCTCCCTGGCCCGGGCGCTGACCCGCCTGCGCATCAAAGAAAAATACGTGTAGAACGACTTTGCTTGTTAAAAGGCTTCCGATGGGCTATAATAAAGGATGTTTTAGTACATCCCCCAAAGGAGGTCTTTTTCTATATGAAAATCGTACACAGACTGCTGGGAATCCTCATTGCGTTCTGCCTGATGTGGATCCTGTTCATAACCTCAATCCAGGCCGTGGTCTACTGGAACCCTGGATATTTTGAAAAGGAGTATACAAAATACCAGGTCCTGGACGACCTTCCGCCCATGACCATGGAAAGTCTCCTGGACGTGACGGAAGAGATGATGGATTACTTAAAAGGCGACCGGGCCGATCTGCATGTGACCGCCTCCATAGGCGGCGAGACCCGGGAGTTCTTCAACGACCGCGAGATCGCACATATGGAGGACGTCCGTGACCTGTTCCTGGCCGCTATTTTCCTGCGCCGGGTATGCATCGTCACCGCCGTGGTCTGCCTTGCCCTTCTGCTGGGGATGAAGGCGCGTATCCGCCGCGTGCTGCCCCCGGCCCTCTGCATCGGCACAGGGATATTTTTCGGCATCCTGGCCGTTTTGGCGGGCATCATATCCACAGACTTTTCCAAATACTTCGTTGTCTTTCACCACATCTTCTTCAAAAATGACCTGTGGATCCTGAATCCGGAGACGGACCTGCTGATCAACATTGTCCCCGAGGGCTTTTTCCTGGACACAGCCGCGCGCATTGCCGGCCTGTACGGGGCGCTGGTGCTGATCCTTTTCGGCGTCAGCCTGTTCCTTTCGCTGCGCGGCAGGGGGAAAAAATAACAGCTTTTTATCTTTACTTGGGTTCGGAAATCTTTTATACTATAGGGTAACCCTTTTCGCCCTTTTCCCAGCAATTTCATGGACAGGAGAAATGATAATAATGAAGCGATTATTTGCGCTGTGCCTGGCTTTCGCCCTGTGCGCCGTGCCGATGACCGCCTGGGCGGCGCCAGCCTGGCCGTCCGGCGTGACAATTCAGGCGGACGGCGGCATTGTCATGGAGGCCGGCACCGGCACCGTTTTATACGGTAAAAATATGGATCAGCCCTATTATCCCGCCAGTATCACCAAGATACTGACGGCTTTAATTGTGATTGAATCCTGCGACTTAAACGAGATCGTCACCTTCTCCCACGACGCGGTTTACAACGTGGAGGAGGACAGCAGCTCCGCGGGCATCGACGAGGGCGATCAGCTGACCGTACGCGATTGCCTGTACGCACTGCTGCTGGCCTCTGCCAACGAGAGCGCCAACGCCCTGGCGGAGCACGTCAGCGGCACCCGTGAGGCCTTCGCGGACCTGATGAACCAGCGCGCCGCAAGCCTGGGCTGCACAGGAAGCCATTTTGCCAATCCCAGCGGACTCAATGACGAAAACCACTACACCACTGCCCACGACATGGCAAAGATCGCCCAGGCCGCGATCCGGAATCCAACCTTTGTAGAAATCTGCGGTTCCCGCACCTACCGGCTGCCCAACATGAAACGGGCGCCTGCAGAAAAATATCCCAACGGCTATCCCATCGCCAACCATCACAAAATGTGGAACCGCAACGATGCGGCCTATTACAGCGGCGTGTTCTGCGGCAAGACAGGTTACACCTCCCTGGCGGGCAACACCCTGGTCACCTGCGCTAACCGCGGCGACATGACCCTGATCGCCGTGGTGTTAAACGGGCACCAGACCCATTACACGGACACCAAGGCCATGCTGGATTTCGGCTTCGGAAATTTCCAGTCCCTGAAGATATCGGAGTTTGAGACCACCTACACCTCCCTGGACAACGATATGACCATTGCGGGCATGACGGCGCGGGACGAGATATCGCTGGACCTGGACGAGAACGACCGGATCGTCATTCCCAAGACCGCCGCTTTTTCCGACGCAGCGCCTCAGCTCTCCTACACGCTGGACCAAAACGCGCCAGCCAACGCCATCGCCAGGATCAACTATGCTTATGAGGACAGGCCTGTGGGCCACGCCTATCTGCTGCTGGGCGGCGCGAACGGACAGCAGGCCGCGGCTGCGGACAGCTCAGACAGCGGCGCCATTTCCCCGGCTGCGGAAGGAACCAACGGCGGCGACCCAGGCAGAGACAGTGCAGACAGCGGCGGTGCTCCTGTCCCAGACGGTATTGACGGCGGCTCTCCCGCCTCAGACGGCCCGGACGGCGCTGTTAACCCTGCCGCGGGCGGCTCAGACGGCCCGCAAGGCCCTTCTGGTGGCGCTGCCGGCCCCGTACTTCCGTCCGCCGGTCCCGGCGGCGGCAAATCTGGCGGCAGCGCGGGCCCCAACACGGCCACCAGCTTCAAGATACCGTCCAACCTTGCCGCTGCCCTGGGCATCGGCGGCTCCCTGGCTGCGATTATCGCCGTTATCGTGGCCGTCAAGCTCTACGTGCGCAGGCGCGAGGAAGCGCAGACGCTGCGGAGACGCCAGCGCGTAATCCAGCGCCTGGAGGATATCGGCTATTCGACCTCGGAGTTTGAGCGGATCATGGAGCAGTACCGCCCATCCACAACCTCCTCCTACACGCCCCGCAGCAGGAAAAGGCGGCGGAAAAGGTTTCCCTTCCGGAGGCCGTGATTTTCATTGAACTTGCTCTTTCAATAGAGTATAATGGTTTTGAATATACCGAATTTTAATGGAGCGAACGGTCATGTCCACTACAAAAGACTTCCGCTTGGGAGCTCATATTTGTCATGTAATGCGCCAACTGCCGATCACAGCGATCATCCTGGCCATGGCCACCCTGATCTCCACGGTGCTATTTCACTTCAGCAACAATGTGATCAACATTTCGCTGATCTTTATTATGGCGATCGTTTTTATCGCGCGCGCCACAAATTGCTATACCGTGGGAATCCTGGCATCCCTGTACGGCGTCTTCTGGGTAAACTTCGCTTACACCTACCCCTATATGACGCTGGATTTCACGTTGTCCGGATACCCCATCACCTTTATCGGAATGGCGTTTATATCCATCATTGTCAGCAGCATGACCATCCATGAAGCCAAACAGAACCAGCTTCTCCAGGAGAAGGACCACATGCTGATGGAGGCGGAAAAGGAGACGATGCGCGCCAACCTGCTGCGCGCCATCTCCCATGATCTGCGGACGCCTCTGACCACCATCCTGGGCACCAGCAGCACGCTGGTGGAACACGGGGAAAATCTCAGTCCGGCTGAGCGGCGGAAAATGGCGCAGAACATTTACTCCGACGCGGACTGGCTGCTGCACCTGGTGGAGAATCTGCTCTCCATCACCCGCATCCAGGACGAGCGCGGCGTCGCACACGTGACAAAGTCGGAGGAACCGGTGGAGGAGGTTGTCTCCGAAGCCGTGCAGCGTTTTCGCAGGCGTTTTCCCAACGCGATGGTCACGGTTTCCGTGCCTGAGGAATTCATCGTCATTCCCATGGACGCCACCCTCATTGAGCAGGTCATCAACAACCTGCTGGAGAACGCATATTACCACGCAGGCAGCGATCTGCCCATCGAGCTATCCGTGACGCTCCAGGGCCCCGATGCCGCGTTTACCGTAACGGATCACGGAAAGGGGATTGATCCCCAGCTATTGGGGACCCTGTTTGAAGGCGGTACCATCAAGCGGGGTACCGGTACGGATGCCCACAAGGGAATGGGCATCGGCCTGTCGATCTGCCGCACGATTATCGCGGCGCACAACGGACAGATTTCCGCGGGAAACCACGAAGATGGCGCGGAATTCACATTTAAATTACCAGATTGGAGAGAAGACTATGGAGCCTAAATCCACAATTATCATCATCGAGGACGAAAAGAACATCTGCAGTTTTATCGAGACTATTCTGGAAGCCCACGGCTACGTTACCTCCACGGCAACCAACGGGAATGATGGAATTGCGTTGATCGCGTCCACCAAGCCCAGCGTGGTCCTTTTGGATCTAGGCCTTCCGGATATCGACGGCCTGGAGGTAATCCGCAGAGTGCGCCTCTGGAGCACTGTCCCCATCATCGTAATTTCCGCCCGCACCCAGGAAAAGAGCAAGGTTGCCGCCCTGGATCAGGGAGCGGACGACTACCTGACCAAGCCCTTCGGGACCTCGGAGCTGATGGCCCGCATCCGCACGGCCCTGCGCCACGGCCAGAACAGCGCCGCGGCCAAATCCCAGCCCTGTTATCATGTGGGCGACCTCATGATCGATTTTGAGCGACGCCTGGTGAAGGTAAAGGATCAGGACGTTCATCTGACCCAGATCGAATACAAGCTGGTATCCCTGCTGGCCCAGAACGCCGGCCGGGTGCTGACCTACGATTACATCATCAATGAAATCTGGGGGCCCTACGCGGACAGCAACAACCAGATTCTCCGGGTGAACATGGCCCATATCCGCCGCAAGCTGGAGGAGAATCCCGCTGAGCCACAATACATATACACCGAGATCGGCGTGGGTTACCGCATGCGCGAGGAGTAGGCGCAGCCGTCCGGTTTTTCATCAAAAAGGCTGTTCCGCCTTCAGGTTTTACACCTGCCGGCGGAACAGCCTTTTCTATCTTCACCGAAGCCCTCACGGCTTCTGTCAGGATTTATTTTTCTGCTTCTTTGTATGGTTTCGGACGCTGCGGCGTCTGCGGCCCTCTTCCTTGCGCTGCATGATCGCGTCCGCCTCCTCCTCGGTGGCAGACTTTATGGTCTTGACCACGTAAGTTCCCCCGTACTCGGCCTTCTTGATCCGCAGCTTGCCCCGCATAAGCCCGTGTTCCGGGCAGGCCGCCAGGCCGTAACAGAATCTCTGGCCGTAAGGAAACCACCGCACCTTCTTGCGCAGCATGCGGTTGCAGTAGGGACAGACCATGTCGTTCACCGTCTTGTCCTTCATCGCCTCCTCCCGGTTCTCAAAGGGCCGGGAAACGTACTTGGCATAGTCGGGGAACCTAAGGGAAACTTCTTCCTCCTTATTCCGGGGCAGCCTGAAATAATCCACGGAAATATAAGGGCGGACCCGTTCAAAATCCATCACCGCCAGCACCCTGCCTGTGTAAAACGCGTCGGACAGCGCCCGGTGGAACGGCCGCCCCTGGCGGATCCCGCGCTCCTGCACCGCCTGATCCAGCGACGGCTTGTTTTTGCCGTCCCCGTACTCCATGCAGTAAAGCTTTTGCACATCGTAATAGAGCAGCGGCCGCGGAAACGGTATCGGTATATTAAAATAATCCATATTGCGCTGTAATTCCGTCAGGTCCATGGAGCCCCAGGTGCAAAAGCAGAACTCCGCACCGCACCAGTCTAAAAACTCCCGCATCACCTGCTTAAAGTTCTTTCCCCTGTGCTTCAGCTCCCCCATATCCATGTGGGTGACTTCCGATATTTTAAAGTGCAGCTGTTTGTAAACCTGTGGGCGGATCAGCCGGTGGAATTCGCTCTTCTGGCGAAATTCCCCATCCAGCTTTACAGCGCCGATTTCTATGATTTCAAATGGAAGGTGCTCCACAGAGTCCTCTTTTCCGTTGGGGCTCTGGTTCCATTCGAGATCCAATACAATGTAGTCCATTCTCTCATCCTGTCCAGTCTGTCTGTTATCCCTTTATCTTAACATATCAGACATGATCTGAAAAGGGGGTTTTCCTGCGTCAGGCCTGCTTTCCTTTTCCAGCCGTATGCCCTCCGTGGCACATGGAGGCGCCGCCGCAGCCCGCGCAGCCGCCGGAACAGCCGCAGCCCTTCCCCTCTTTCTTGTCCCTGATCATCTTGCGGATCACCGCATACACCATTCCCGCCAGGATCAGCGCGATTATAATCGTAGATATATTTTCCATCAAAAACGCCATGTTATTTCTCCTTCCCAAAGAAGTTAGTTATTTCTAACTTTTCGTCTATATTTAAATTAGCACCTTATGGTCCTCCTGTCAATACAATCGTTTAAATTTCTCTTGAAGTTTGTCACGGCTCTTTCCCCAGGATTTGAACTTTTAGAAAAAATATGTTACACTAGAGCATAATACACTGAAAGAAACGCAGAATGTTAATTTTGAGGGAGAGGTGGACTTTGAAGATACAGGAATCAGCAGAAAACTATTTGGAAACCATCTTAATGTTGAGCCAGGTAAAGCCCCATGTGCGCTCGATTGATATCGCCACGGAGCTGGAATTCTCCAAGCCCAGCGTCAGCGTGGCCATGAAAAATCTCCGCGAGAACGGCTATATCCTGGTGGACGGAAGCGGTTACATCACCCTGACGGAGGCCGGACGGGAGATCGCCGATACCATGTACGAGCGCCATACGCTGCTGTCCAACTGGCTCATGTATCTGGGCGTTGACCGCAAGACAGCGGTGGAGGACGCCTGCCGCATGGAGCACATTCTCAGCGCCTCCACATTTGAGGCCATCAAGCAGCACATCATGACCGGCAAGGAGCTTCTGCCGGAGGAATAAAAGTACCGCGCCCGAAAGGAGGACGTCATATGTTAAAGGATCTCGTGCTCAGCTGCCGCTCCTACCGCCGGTTTTATCAGGAGGTAACCATCCCGGACCAGGATCTGCTGGACATGGTGGACACCGCCCGGCTGACCGCCAGCGCGGCCAACGCCCAGGCGCTGAAATTTAAAATCATCAACACGCCTCAGGAGTGCGCCAAAGTATTTCCCACCGTCAAGTGGGCCGCGGCCCTGACCGATTGGGACGGACCTGCCGAGGGGGAGCGCCCCAGCGCTTATATCGTCATCGCCTGCGATCTGTCTCTGGGCAAAAATAAGCAGTGGGACGACGGCATAGCAGCCCAGACCATCATGCTGAGCGCTGTGGAAAAAGGTTACGGCGGCTGTATGATCGGCAGCTTCAACCGCAGCCAGCTGGCTGAAACGCTGGGCCTCGATCCCCAGGCTTATTCCCTGGATCTGGTGCTGGCACTGGGCAAACCCCTGGAAAAGGTGGCGCTGGCCCCGTTGAATGCCGACGGTTCCACCACCTATTACCGCGACAAGGATCAGGTTCACCACGTGCCCAAGCGCAGCCTGGAGGATCTTCTCATCTGAGCCGCCCCCAGAGCGGCAGGATCGGCTGTAAACGCATTAAACGGCAAATGCCGGGAAGTTTTCCGCTTCCCGGCATATTTTTATGCTGAAAACATTTTTTCGGCTTTATGGCCCTTATAGCGTCGATAGCGGCGGTCACCCGCAGGCCCGCGGCCGCGTATACCGCTTCCCGCACATTTGCCGCGCCGGCGGTCCGGGAATTTACCCACAGGCCGCCTGTTCCAAAATCATACGGTTGGATGCGATGCGCTTCATCGGCTTAACCGAGAACAAACAGACTGCTATGGTCAGAATATCGGCTGCAGGCTGCGCCAGATAAATCCCGGTCACACCCAGCTCACGGGGCAGCAGTAAAATAAAGGGAATATAAAACAGTCCTTGGCGGATCGTGGACAGAAACAGCCCATACCTTGAAGCTCCGATGGTCTGGAATGTAATTGTCATCATATAGCAAAGTCCAAAGGCCGGGTACAACACCACTTGGGATACCAGCAGCTTAGCGCCATAGTCGATCACCGCAGGATTGCGGTTGAACAGTCCAATCAGCGGGCGGCACAGTAGAATATAACAGGCTGCAACCAGAACCGTGAGCATTAGGGAGGCGCGCAGAGCAAACCGTACCGACTCGTGAAACCGCGCCTCTTTAGCGCCTCCGAACGAGTAGGAGGCCACCGGCTGATATCCCTGCATAAAGCCCATTACTGCGTAGCAGCCGATGAGAATCAACCGCTGCACCACCCCATAAGCGGCAATAATCAAATCTGCATCCGCCATGTTCTTGGCCGCCAGGTTAGTCATCGACGTGGCCGCGGCCAGGCAAATCTGGATGACGGCCGTGGGAATTCCAATCAGCATAACCTCCTTTACCAGCTTCCAATCCGGTTTAAAATATTCCGGCCTTATCTTGATAATGGAATGCCCTCCAAGGTAAAACCAGGACAGGATCAGGCATGTGGCAAACTGCGAAACCGTGGTGGCCAGGGATGCGCCGCCCACCCCCAGGTTCAGCCCCCAATCAAACATAAAAATAGGATCCAGGACAACATTTAACGCCGCTCCGGTAATCACGGCAACGGAGGAAATGCGGACCGACGACTCCGCTCTTGCCGCACAGTTCATACTCTGAGCCGGAAGGTTAGCCAGTGCCGCGATAAACATCCAGAACGCATATTCCTTGGCCTGTGGCAGCACCGCCTGTGATGCGCCGAATGCCTTTAGCAGTGGTTCCATAAAAATTATTCCCCCAACGCACAGACCGGCGCCGATCATCATGGAGAGCCCGATCACCGTAGTCACGGTCCTTCCCGCTCGTTCCCGATCACCCGCGCCCAACTGCCGCCCGGCCAGCACCGCAGCGCCGGCGGCAAATATATTTTCAATACTCACCATAATCAGCAGCAAGGGAAGTGTTACCCCTACGGCGGCCAGAGCGACGTCTGAACCCAGCATGCCAATATAAGCCGTATCCACAATGTTATATACCGCCTTTGCCAGGAGTGCCATAGTCGCGGGAACTGCCAGCCTGGTGATGGCTCTGGACGGTTTCATCTCCCCCAGTATGCTCTCCTGGCCAATATTTCTCTCCTTCATTTCCACTCCCCCTTTCTTTCCGCCACCCCGTAGAGCAAAATCTCCAGCGCCCGGTGACAGTCATACTCGTGGGTCTGGATGTCAACCTGCTCCGCGCCGGCCATCTGGTACCTGGCGTTCATAAAATCCTGATACTGAAGAAAGATATCCACTGCATCCCAGCGAGTAATCTCCGGACGCAGCTTCAACTCTGCCAGAATCTGCAGCAGAATCTCAATATTGAGCGCGTCAAATTCCGCCTTTCTCTCTTCCACGGCAGCTTTCAAATGGACCGGGGGCATAACCACGGCATCGCAGAATATGCGCTGATATAACGGGTATCTCCGGAAAAACTCCATTCTGATACCGAAATACCGCTCCAGCCGCTCCTCCGCCCCCTGGTTTTCCTGCGCCATGCCCTCCCGCAAAAACTTCGTCAGCTCATGAAAGCATTCCTCCACACAAGCCAAATACAAATCATCCTTTGTCTCAAAATAGTGGTAAATAATCCCTTTTGATATCCCCTCGGCGCCGCAGACCGCGTTAATTGAGCTGGCCCCATATCCCTGCCGGGCAAACTCGCGCAGAGCGCTATCCATTATCCGCTTTCTGGTCTGCTTGTTCTTTTCTTCCCGATTCATATAATCACGCTCCAATAATTGACCACATGGTCTATTTTATTTTAGTATAGCGCAAATAGACTATGTGGTCAATTATTTAATTCTAAAAATACCGTAAACTGTTATTCATGTGAACCTATCTGTACCCCATTAATTGGTCGCCGCTTCCAATATTTGATTATCTTTGAATTTCAAATTCCAGCTCACCCTCTGATCCGGGGGCAATCTCATATTGGTCAAAAACAATAACCGGTTGATCCGCCTCGTTGATATAAAACCTGGTCTCGTCGGTTATGCCTGTAAATCCGCCCTCCTCAGGCGTCCAGAACGCCACGTCCGTGCGCTGTCTCATCTGCTCACGGATACATTTGTCAGCAATACCCGCGTAATCCTTTCCCAGCACATCCTCTAACGTCACCAGCTTCCCGCTCTTTAAATCGATATTACAATATCTCGTCTCGCTGTAAGCAGATGTCCAGCTCTCGCTTCCGCTCACCATAAACGACAGATAATTCTCGGTCTGAGACTTGATTTCATACCAAACGCGGATCTCAATATTGTGAGCCGCCCACTCCTCCTGCGTTCCGCCCGTATCCAAAAACGCCTTCCGGTATTCCTTTGCCCGCTCCACCGCCTCGTCGGCATACCGCTGGCACATCTGATAGATTTGGCGGTTAACAGAATCATCCGCTTTGCCGGTATCTCCTGCGATCATCGTCACACTTGGTATCTCCACGGAAAGCTTAATCTCATCCTCGCTTTTCTCATAAGCGCGGAAAGTCAAAACCTTTGCAAGCACGCCAACTACCGGAAGCGCGCTGACACTCTCTGCAAAGGCAGTGCTCGTATTAAGCGCGGCCGTAAACACAACCGCTGCCGCCGCTGCCGCCATTATTCCTCTTTTCAGTCCAATTCCGCTGCGCCGGCGCGCCTGTGCCCGTTCCTCATCCCTTCTTTTTCCGGACCGCTCGATGGCCTCCCTCACACGCACTGAGAGCTCTTCCGGAATGGGAATCTCATCGTAACGCTTCTTACTGTCGCTTAAACGGCTCATCCTTCCACCTCCTGCACATTCTGCTTAAGCAGCTTCAATCCCCGGTACAGCTTTGCCTTCACTGTATTCAAATTCAATTCCATAACCTGGGAAATCTCCTTTAACGACAACTCCTCAAAAAAGCGCAGCCTGATTATCTTCTGCACGTCTTCATCCAGCCGGTCAATCTGCCCTTCCAGGTCGTCCTCCGCCTCATACCCTTTTTCATAATAGGGTACGTCCACATTTAAATCTTCGCCTGACAGAACTTCCCTTCTCTGCTTTTTCATAAAAAAAATACTCTCATTCACAAGAATGCGGTAAAACCAGGTCTTGACCGCCGCCTCATTGCGCAGCGATTCATAGTGATCCAGCGCCTTACACACCGCGTTCTGGACGATATCCAGTGCGTCATCCTTATTTTTAACATAGCTGAACGCCAACCGGTAAAATTTCTCCTGGTTCTCAATAATATACGCTGTAACGCTATCGTACAGATCTCTTCTCATCAGGTGTCCTTTCCTCTCTGTTTTGGAGTGGAATTTCGTTCCTCTCTGATTATATAGATTATCTCATACGCCCAAAAGTTGCAAATTCAAACAAACATATTATTCCCCACGAAAAAAGCGCCCGGCGGATATCTCTTCCGCCGGGCGCCGCACAATATTTACATCTCTACATATGTCCGCCGCAGGTATGCCCGCCGCCGTGACAGCTATGGTGTTCACCACCCTCATGATGGTGGTTGCACATGGTATCCGGATTGTAGTCCAGGTTCCCCTTTAACAGCGCGTCCACCGCCGCATCCGCGTCGCCGGTCACGCCGGGATACAGCTCGATGCCGGCCTGGGCCAGGGCCATCCTGGCGCCTCCGCCGATACCGCCGCAAATCAGCGTGTCCACGCCGTGGTTTCTCAGGAATCCTGCCAGCGCCTCGTGTCCGTTTCCGCCTGTTCCCACTACCTCGGACGATACCACCGCCTGATCCGCCACCTCATAAATTTTAAACTCTTCACAGTGTCCAAAGTGCTGAAATACCTCATGGTTCTCATATGTTACCGCAATCTTCATTCTGACATCCTCCTGGTTTGTTTTCACAGCGGCGCCTGTGGCATTGATGTTTTCCACAGTTGCTCCGGCAGCACTGCGCTGCCTGCGGGCAGATTTGGTAATTTCCTCCCCGGATTTCCAGGCCCCTGCCGTTAACAATACAGTCCGCGATCTTTCTGCGCGCCGTATTGTACACAGCCTGAACCGTGGTCCTGGCAACTCCCATCTGAACGGCGCACTCTTCCTGGGTGCACTCCAGCAGATCGATAAGCCGGATCGTCTCATATTCCTCCAGCGTCAGCTCCACCTTACCGTCCGTCTCCTGGTCAAGGGGGCCGAAAATCTCCACCGAGGGCATCGCACAGACTCGTTTTGCTTTACAGGGACGCGCCATGTTCATTCTCCTCACAGCTGTTTTTGACTTATGTCATAAATTATAGATCAATTATTGACATATGTCAATATCAAATCAGAATTTTAATGCTACTGGGTATCTGCTTTCTGCTCTATCTCCCGGCTCCGCGCCCTATCCTTCATCAAAAACGCGCTAACAAGTTTTGACACAAACGTCAGCATACGGATCTGCTCCTCTGTCCACGGCCTGCAAATCGCGCAGTCCTCAAAGACCACCGCCCCCCGGAAAATGCCCCGGTCGGACATTTTGCACTGCAGCATAGCCTTTGTCCCCCGCTGTTCAAAAAACTGCAAAAGCGGCCTCTTGAGCGCAGACGCGTCCGGGCAGTACCAGACGCCGCCATCAAATTCAGCGCTGACCGCCTTAATGATCTGGGGATCGCGGGTATCTCCCGCCCCATTGATCAGCGGCTCCACGCCCTGATTGCACCACTCGAATGTGCTGACGATAAAACCGCCGTTGTCAAAGACCTCGTAGATGTATACGCGGCTGAGGGAAAACTGCCGCCCCAGCATGTCCAGTATGTGCTCCACCGCGTTCCGCACGTCGTCCGTCTCGCAGAGCAGCCGGAATACCTGCTCCACCATGCGGCTGGCCACAATGTCCGTTGTCTCCCTGGAATCAATGGTCGTGTTGGCCCTCATATAATTCTGATCCACGGCAAAGGTGCCGTCCATCCGGTCCTGTTCGAACAGGGCGAACCTGTCCTTTCCCATCGCTTTGGCATAATACAGCGCCATATCGCCGCGCTGGAACAGCTCGTCATATGTGATCCCGTGGTCCGGACAGCGGGCAATGCCAATGCTGCAGGAAACATTGCACTGTATCACATTTTGCCTGAAAAGGCTCCGGAACGCCTCCCCAATCATAGCCGCCCGCCGCTCAGTGCCCGCGCGGTCCGCTATATTTTGCACAAACACCAAAAATTCGTCACCGCCGATCCTGGCGATCATATCCTCGCCCCGAAACAGCTCCCTCAGCTTGGCGGAAATAGCCTGGAGCACCGTGTCGCCGAACATATGCCCGTGGCTGTCGTTGATCTGCTTGAAATTGTCCACATCGATGATATAGACCTCCGATATATCGTCCTGCGCCCGCTTCAGCAGATAAGACTCCATTTTCCGGCGCACCGCGCTCTTATTATACAGACCTGTCAGTTCGTCCCGGTCCGCCTTTTCAATCAGAACCTGGGCTGCCCGCTTCTCCTCATCGATGTCCGTCATCACGCCCACCGCTTTGTAAGTATTTCCCATATCGTCAAACTGGGTGGAGGTACGTATCTTACACCAGCGGTAACGGCCTCTGGCATCCGCCAGACGGAATTCCGCCTCTCCATACGCCTCCCCTGCGCAAATCCGCTTCACCAGCGCAGAGATCAGGGGCATATCCTCCGGGTGCACATGGGATACCTGCACCATGCGCTTGCTGGCGTGGTCCGTAATGGGAATATAGCCAAATTTGCTGATCCAGTTGGGGGAATAGGAGAGCTGGTCCTTTTCGATGTCCCACTCAAAGATCACGTCATTTGTCTGATCCATGATAATCTTGTGGCGCTCCAGAGTCAGGCGCAGCTCCTCCTGAGCCTTTTTTGACCGGGTAATGTCGATCAGGATGCTGAACAGGGATTCCTTTCCGTCCTCGCCCACAGTCAGCTGGCTCTTGTCAAGCACCCACACAATCCGTTCGTCCCGGGCCACCACCCGGTACTCCAGTTCCACCGTATTACCGGTCTGCAGCTGTTCTTTTGTCTGCCGCAATACCTCGTCGCGGTCCGCCGGATAAATAATATTCAGGTAGCGGTTCTGGAACTTGCTGTGCAGCTCCTGCTCCCCATACCCCAGCATCTGCATAAAGCCCTCGTTCACCTGCACCAGCGTAAACCACCGATCGTTGAGGCACTGCTGAATCCCGCCCACCAGGTTGTGAATCAGCCCGGCTCCAGCGGACTCCATCAGCTTGAGCGGGGCCGCGCTCTCGATTTCCGGCTGCCAAATTACCAGCGCGCTGCGCTGGTGGGGATGGGCGCAGTCAATTCTCAGCAGCGTAATCTGGCACCAGCGGTATCGCTCCGTCAGCCGGCTGAAAATGCGGCAGCGGAAGCTGCGGCGCGTCAGTCCATTTTCAAAAAATACCTCCATATACCGCCCGGACAGCTTCTTAACCAGACCGCGGTCCTCAGGGTGAACCAGCGCATCCGCGAAATTCGCCACGGATTCCGCAAAGCTGTTGCCTGAGCGCAGCAGCTCAAAGGCGCTGTCCGGCATATAGACCACATGATACACCCCGTTAGTCATGTCCACTTCCATAACCGTGGAGTCCGTGTATTTGAGCAGGGAAAAATACTTCATCTGTCCCATCTGAAGCGTGTCCAGCGGATCCTGTTCCCTGTGATAGCTGGTCTTGGGAGGATTGATATAGTCCTTCCTGACAGCCGCCCCGTCCGCGTACTCCCGGGACAGGCGTTTAAAGGACTCCTGCACATTTTTCAGGCATTCCAGGAGCTGGGGTGAAAACGCCCCGCACTCCCCGTTTAAAATCATATTAATGGCCTGCTCAGCCGGCAGCGCTTTGCGGTACACCCGGTCGGTTGTCAGCGCATCATAGCAGTCCGCAATCCCCACCACCTGCGCGCAGACCGGGATGCTGTTGCCCTTGAGACCGTCGGGATAACCCGATCCGTCCCACCGTTCGTGGTGATAGCGGCAGATATTGTAAGCGTATTGCAGGTACTCTTTATCGCTCATCCGGTCCAGGCCGGCCAGAATCTCGCAGCCCTTGACCGAGTGCGTTTTCATGATCTCAAACTCCCGCTCCGTCAGACGGCCCGGCTTATTGAGAATTGAATCCGGGATGGCTATTTTACCGATATCGTGCATGGAGGAAGCGCTGGCAATCATATCGATATTCCGCTCGTCCAAGCCGAACTCCGCATAGCAGCGGGATACGTCCTCCAACAGCACCTTGGCAAACATGCGGATGCGCCGGATGTGCTGGCCGGTCTCAACGCTCCGGTACTCGATAATGGACGACAGGGCATCAATCATCACAGCGTTGGATTCCCGCAGCTTAGCGGCTTGCTCTGCGATCAGCTCATCCTGGTTCAGCCGATGGAGATTCAGCTCAATGATGTTCTGGATCCGCCGTTTGATCACATGGGGCTCAAAGGGCTTTTTCACAATATCCGACGCGCCCAGATCAAAGGCCCGCACCTCGTGCTCCACAGAGTCCTCGGCCGTGATCACTACCACCGGGACATCCGCAAAGTTTCCCCGGGCGCGCATCTCCTCCATCACCTGGTAGCCGTTTTTGACCGGCATCATCAAATCCAGCAGCAGGGCGGCAATCTGACTGTGGTACGCCTCCAGCAGGAGCAGAGCCTGCTCACCGTTCTCCGCCTCCAGCAGATTGTACTGCGCCTCAAACACTCCGTGCAAAATTGCCCGATTGACCTCCATATCATCCACAATCAAGATCGTATCCCGTTTCATCATATCACTTTTCCAACCACCCTTTGCTGTGATCTGCCATCTTTGCATACTTACATTAATCATACCCCATTGTGGGGTGTAAAACAACAAAAAAAGTTCCGAGAAGACCAGCTTCTCAGAACTCTGTTTTATAGAGGCGACAACCGGATTTGAACCGGTGATAAGGGTGTTGCAGACCCGCGCCTTACCTCTTGGCTATGTCGCCATATATACTTGATGACCCCAACGAGATTCGAACTCGTGTTACCGCCGTGAAAGGGCGATGTCTTAACCGCTTGACCATGGGGCCTTTATAGTGGTCACCATGGACTCCACTAAAAAACTCCCCGAGTAGGACTCGAACCTACGACAGCGCGGTTAACAGCCGCGTGCTCTACCGACTGAGCTATCGAGGAATATCAAGGGCTTTCCGAGTCTTAATTATACCGTAAAACCTAAGATTCTTCAAGTACCTTCTTTATTAGTATATGCAACTTTTGCTTTTATATGCAAAAAATACATACCTTCAAAACCACATATTGAATGATGTAAAACCTATTCCGTTTTGGTTAAGCCCTCGACCGATTAGTATTAGTCAGCTACATACATTACTGCACTTCCACCT
>JAGZSY010000048.1 GCA_018380885.1 Enterocloster asparagiformis | reverse complement strand
GGATGGCGGACTCTTCGGAGCCCGCTTTTCTGTTTTTTGATGCAGAAAAGGAGCCGCTGCTCCAGTAGATTATTTATCTACTTTTGCAACAGCCCCTTTAAAAGCTGCTGACGGGAATCGGACCCGTGACCTCCGCACTACCAATGCGACGCTCTACCGACTGAGCCACAGCAGCTTGTTTCATTTGGCCGCTCTCGCGAACCTCGTATATATTATCATGGGGGAATGAATTTGTCAACATTATTTTAAAATAATTTTCAAAATATTTTTGCGCTATAGATTTTCAAAGTAATTGCAACCCCCATCCGTTACCTGCTGCATTGACTATAAAATTGAATCAAAAGATTTTCTTGCAGCGGAGTTTAAGAAAGAGTTGAAAAAAACACTGACCGCAGGTATGATGAAAGGTGACGAAAAACCACGGAAATAACGGACTGACGGGCGGGGGGACAAGCTATGGAAGATCGGTGGAGTTATGTCTGCAACGGGACACTTAAGGGGCAGGAGGTATTTGCACAGCGCTTTCTCAGCGAAGCGGCGCAGCGGGAGCAGCCAGTGGGTACATATTTGTGCCGCCAGGGCGATCCGGCGGTCTGCCTGTATTTACTGCTGGACGGCGTGGTGGAGAACAGTGTGGTTTTGGAGGACGGCAGAAAGAAGATTAATATGTTGTATACCGGAATGAGCCTTCTTGGGATATCCTGTTTGGATGAGGAGATTTGCAAGGTCAACCTGCGCTGCCTCACCAGAGTGCGGACAGCCAGGATTCATAAGCAGACGGTGAAGGCATGGCCGCCGGATATGCTTCTGCCCATGGCGATGTGCCAGACTTATAAGATGCAGGGGGTGTACCGGCAGCTGCGGGAGCAGGTATTCCTGTCCACGGAGGAGCAGCTTTTGAAAATTTTGGAGGATTTGGAAGCAGCTGGCGCTTTTGACGGAGCGTATGGACTAAAAAAGGTGAGCCATCAGCTTCTGTCCGATATGGTAGGGCTCTCCAGAGTACAGGTGACCAATATAATCGGCCGTCTGGCAGCCCGCGGTCTGCTGACCCGGTCCCAAATGGAAATACTCAGGCCCGCGGGACAGGAGGCGAGATCAGATGGATGACAGGCAGTTTACCTATATGACCACAGACTGGCTGCTGGGCCATGAGAAATTTATCGAAAAATTCCTTCAATCGGCTGAAATCCACTTTATGAAAAAGGGGGACATCCTGATCCGGCAGGGGGAGCCGGTAAACCAGCTGTACTTGGTATTGAAGGGAACTGTGGAGAGTTATTTTGAAAATGAAAACGGCAGGCAGAAGATAACCTCTATCTGTCAGCGGGGCGTCCTGGTGGGGCTGACCGGGTTGAATGACTACACCGGGCATCACACGCTGCGCTGCCGCACCTCCGTCATTGTGGCGGTGGCGCCTCAGGAGATGGTTTACCAATGGGACAGTGAGATGCTGATGGCGTTGATTCAGATGCAGACGCGCAAAATGAAAACGGCCTTTGCGCAGATGATTCATCAGTCAACCGAGACCATAGAAGGACGGATTCTGCGGCTGCTTTTGGAGGCCGCCTGCGAGGAGGAGACGAAGGAATACGAGATTCCGGTGAATATCGAGTTTTCCCGGCAGGAGATCGCAAGCATCGTGGGTTCCACCAGGGAACGGGTGGGGCAGGTTTTGAATGGACTGCAGAGTGAAAAGCTTCTCGAAATTGACGGCAGAGACCTCTATTTTTATCCCTCCGCGTTGAAACAGCGTTTGGAACAGCTCTAAATATGCTTATTATTCCCGCCAGGCAAAAATGTCTGGCGGCATTTTTAAAATTAGCGGAAAACGCGAAATACTTTACAGCTTTTCCAATTCATCTGAAGTATGATTCTACCAGAAAAGCCGTTGGCGCGGCAAAATTAAAGGAGGAATGGTAGAACGTGAAAACGATGAAACAAGCGGTACGTCCGAAAGAGGCGGACGGGGAACGGCCAGGAATCAGAGGATTCGTCGCCCTGATTCTATTTATCATGGTATTTTCGGGAGCGCTGAAGGATGTGCCCGTGCTGAAGGCGCTGGATTTCAACAACATGATGGGGGCCTTTGGAATTGTGAAAGGCGCGGAGGGTAACTTCCAGGGAGTGGGCGGAGTGGGTGCCAAGGATGGATTTATGGTTGCCTTTGCCCAGCTGCCGTTGCTCATGCTGGCGATGGGGATTGTAGAGCTGGCAACGCAATACCGGGCGCTGTTGGCGGCCAAGGTTCTGTTCACGCCCATTCTTCGGCCGCTTTTGGGAATACCTGGGGCCGCCGGGCTGACGCTGGTATCATCCTTGAACAGTTCGGACGGCGGAGCTGTGATGACGGCGGATCTCTACAATCGCGGATATCTGACCCAGGACGAAAGAACTATTTTTGTGGGATTCCAGTTCGCGGCCTCAGGTATGATTGTAGCGACAGTAACCTTGTTGGCCATGGCGCCGATGCTGGTGGTCTCGCCTATGTTCATCATGGGGATACTGTTGTTTATGAAATTTGTCAACGGAAATATTACCCGGCTGGTTGTGAAGAAAAGTCCTTCGGCAGATGAGGGGATAAGGGAGAAAAAGGCCGAGTAGCAAGAGGGTGAACTTAACGAGGAGGAATAGATAATGGAAACGGAGAATGTTTCGAAAAAATCGTTTGTAGAGATTTTTATGGAGGGGGCGTTTAAGGGGTGGAACATGGGAATCCGTTCCATGCTGACCGCTTTGATTCTGGCCTACGCCCTGATGTATATGCTTAAGGCTTCCGGGGCCATGATTTTGCTGGAAAAGATATTTTCCCCGGTAATGGGCCTGTTCTCTCTGCCGGGTGTGGCGATCACCGCTCTGGTAGCGGCGCTGATGAGCAAGCCCGGCGGCGTGGCCACCGCGGTGGCTCTGTATACACAGGGAGTATTGACGGATGTGCAGGTGACGGCTATGTTCCCCGCGCTGGTGCTGATGGGAGGACTGGTGAGCCAGTATGTGAGAGTGGTGGTGGTCAGCGGTACGGATAAGCGCAGGCATACGCTTCTGATCGTCGACACCATCGGCGTGGCGGTGCTGTCAATCCCATTGATGAATATTCTGCTTGGCATTATGCGCAAGTAAACCTGATCTGAGGAGGAAGGATGTATGATTCAGCGAAGCGAGATTGCAAAAACGTTTTATATCGACGACCACGCGGCGGTTTACGGCCTGCTGGCCAAGGCTGCGGATCAGCTGTACGCAGAAGCGGGAATGAACGCAAGCGCTAAGGCCACGATTCTTTACGCGTCCGAGCGCGGCAGGAGAATGGCAAAACGTGCGATACGGGACGGCTATCCCTTAACGCCCGGCGTGTACCGGATTTATACGGAATGGGCGGATGAGAGAAAACAGATGAAGGTGGAGACGCTTCAACTGTCGCCGAATTACCGGATGAACGGCACGTACTGCGTGTGGAATGAAACCTGGAAACGATATGGTTTGGGAAAATATGGAAAGATATACTGCACCTATGTGGATCAAACGATGGTGAAAGCGTTTAATCCCGACAATGAGCTGATTATTCACAGCACCCTGTCTCTGGGAGGAGCGGGCTGTGATTTTGAGTGGCCGGGCTTGTGTTATGAAAATGCGGAGGAGCTGAAGGCGGACGGGATTCTAAAACAGTCCAAACGCCAGATTGCGGTAAAGGATTTTCTGTACCATTGCGGACACACGGTATCCGCTATGGGGCGGGGCTACGCGCTGGAGCTGGGGCAGGAGCAGTCGGACCGGATTGTGTGCCAGGCCCTTGAGGAATACTGTAAACTGTTCGGCGAGGAAAAAGCCAAAGCCGTGATCCGGGAGTCGGAAATTGATTTTGAGGAGCTGTGATCATGGCCCGCGGGCAGCGCCGGTAACACACTATATTGAAAAGTAACCTTGACGGAGGCGGTTGGCTCTGTCAGGGTTACCGGGAATTATGCAAAAGGGGGAAACGGGAAGTGACACAAGAGTACGGCAAGATCGCCAACGGAATCATTCTTTGGCTGGCCTGTATACCCGGGGTACTATGGGTCTGCGCGGCGGCGGGGATATTCCTGAGGAGGAGTTTAAAGGACGGGGCCAGGATGGGGCTGACCAAAGGACAGATACGAAAGGGAATCAAGGGAGCTTCCATTGCCTCTGTGGGACCTTGCCTGGTGATGCTCTCTTCCATGCTTTCCCTGATGGTGATCACGGGCAGCCCCATTGCCTGGCTGAGAATCAATGTGATCGGCGGGGTGGGCTATGAAATCATGGGAGCCAGCTTTGCGGCGGACGCCATGAACATCGAGATCGGCACCTCCCAGATGACCGTTGACTATCTCTGCGTAGCTACTGTTGTGATGACAACGGGCTGTCTGGGCTGGATTCTTTTTGGAGCTCTGTTCAGCGACAAGATGGATCAGGTTAACCGGGTTATGGCAGGGGGAAGCAAGGCGATGATTCCTGTCGTAGGTGCCTGTTGCGTATTGGGCTGCTATAGCAATCTGGTGATGGAACGGGCCACGCCCCTGGGACCGGGAACTGTGGCGTCGGTAAGCGCAGGCGCGTTGATGATTCTGATCCAGTTGGTTTCCAGGCGGTGGAAGATACGCTGGCTGAAGGACTGGGCGTTGTCGATCGCTATGGTCGCGGGTATGGTTGCCAGCATGGCGGTCCGCTAAAGAGGGAGGTATTTCTATATGGAGCAATCGGATATTTATGAGCACAGCTATATGCCGTATATTGTGAGGCGGGGAAAGGCCATATGCTGGATTCTGCTGCCTTTGATCTACCTTCCCACCATCGCTCTGCTGGTGGTGTATGGGGCGAAAATGCCCTTGGACGCCACGGTGAACGGCATTATCGCCATTCTCTCCGCCAGCTTTGCGGTATATCTGTCGGAGCCTCTCTCCGTGTTCCCGATTCTGGGAACTCCGGGACTGTACCTGATCTGCATATCGGGTAATTCCAAGCAGATTCGGGTTCCCGCGGCTCTGATGGCCCAGGACGGGGCCGGGGTGGAGCAGGGAACGCCGGAGGGTGGTATCATGTCCAGCATTGGCGTGGCAACCTCCATGTTTATCAGCATTTTAGTGATGACAGTGATGATTTTTATGGGGAAATGGATTTTGAATCAGCTGCCCGATTCTGTGGTCGCCGCTCTGCCGATGCTGCTCCCCGCTCTGTTCGGAGCGCTTCTGGCCCAGCAATTGATGAATCATCCCAGGCTGGGGACGATGGCGATCGCTCTGGCGGCGGCGGTGCGGCTGGCGCAGGTCCGGGGAGTGTTCGGCGTGCTGCCCTTGGGCGGCGGTTATGCGCCCATGCTGATCTGCGTATTTGGAACAATTGGTCTGGCCAGACTGATGAATCAAAAAGGATGGTTAAAGGAAGATAGGAGATAAATGATGGAAGGGACAATGAATTTCTCCAGGATACTGGAGCTGGTAGAAGAAAAGAAGAAGCAGGCCATTGCACTCAGCGATGAAATCTGGAAGGTGCCGGAGCTGGGGCTGGCGGAGCATCGGTCCGCGGCTCTGTTGATTGAGGCGCTGGAACGGGAAGAATTTCAGGTGGAGAGAGGCGTGGACGGCATCGAGACGGCGTTTGTCGGGACATACGGCAGCGGCCGGCCGGTGATTGGTCTTTTGGCGGAGTATGATGCCCTCCCGGGCTTAAGCCAGGAAGCTGCCTGCACTTCCCATCGGCCGTTGGTGGAGGGCGGACCGGGGCACGGCTGCGGGCACAATGCGCTGGGAGCCGGAGTAGTGGCTGCGGCCGTGGCGGTGAAGGATTACCTGAAGGAACACCCGTGCGCGGGCACTGTGAAGGTATTTGGTTGCCCGGGGGAGGAAGCCGGCTGGGCGAAAATGTTCCTGGCCCGGGACGGCTATTTTAAGGATGTGGATGCCTGCTTTACCTGGCATCCGGGCAATTGTAATTCGGTGCAGGGCTATAGCTCCAACGCAAATATCTGCGTATATTTCACATTCCAGGGGCGGAGCGCTCACGCGGCGGCGGCTCCCCACCTGGGCCGCAGCGCGCTGGACGCCTGTGAGCTGATGAACGTGGGCGTAAACTATCTGCGGGAGCATGTGCCCGCGGAGGTGCGCATGCACTATGCCTACCAGAATTCCGGCGAGAAGGCGCCCAACGTGGTCCACGCCAATGCCTGTCTGAAGTATTATATCCGCGCCCCCAAAATGGCGTTGGCCACTCAGGTGCTGGAGCGGGTGAAGGACGTGGCCAGGGGCGCCGCCCTGATGACCGGTACCAAGTGCGACATCAACGTGACCGCCGGAATGAGCGACTTTATCGCCAACGACGCGATCAGCCGCCTGTTCGTTGAAGCGTTTAATCTGGCGGGGCCGCCTCAATTTGATGAGCGGGACGAGGAGCTGGCGAAAGCCTTCTGGGAACAGTATTCTGAGAATGAAAAGGCGGCCGGTATGATGCGCATTAATCTGTCGTACCCGGACGGAGAAAAATTGAGGAACACTCCGTTGGTGAAGGAAATCGGGCCGTATTTCCGCATTGACAAGTATATGCCCGGCTCCACTGATGTGGGGGATGTGAGCTACGTGACGCCCACCGGACAGCTGTGGGTGACCTGTTACGCCAATGGGACGCCCGGACATTCCTGGCAGGTGACTTCACAGGTGGCCTCGTCCATTACCCACAAGGCGATTGTGTGCGCGGCTAAGACAATGGCCCTGGCCACAGTTATGGCCTTTGAGCGGCCGGATGTGGTGGAGCGGGCCAGGGAGGAGCTGAGGGAGCGCACCGGGGGCGTTTACGTCTGCCCGGTGGACCCGGATAAAAAGCCCGTGATGCCATAGCGGCATAAATTTCCTGACGAAAGAAAGCAGTATTCCGCGGCGTGACCGATTCTGAGAGAGAACGGATCACGCCCCGGAGTCTGCTTTTTTTATTTTCCCAGATGGGCGGATTCCGCTAAACATGGCAAGATTCCTTGTTATTTCCCAACAAAAATGTTAAAATTTATTATATGATTTGACATGGAATCGGAGGTGCGCCTATGCGTGGAGAGAACAACACAAAGCGGGGTAAGGTCCGCGGCAGCCTGTTTGAGATCGTGCTGCAGCTGCTTCTGGAGAAAAGCGGATTTCATATGGTTTTGTCAAGACCTGAGAACAAGGACAGGGTGCGGATGAACCGGCCACGTTTTGTGGAGCTCAAGGGACGCGGCGGATGGCATCAGATCGACTGCCCCTTTGACTACGGCGGCTTTATCCCCTTTCTGTACCCGGTGCGCCTTCTGGGGGAGGCGAAGTTTTTGCAGACCGAGGTGCAAAAGAGCGCGATCCGCAGCTTGATCGGCGTGCTGAAGGATATCCAGGAGAATTATTTTGTGGACGACTCCCTGACGGATGAAATGGTGCGGGGGCGCAGACTGGAGCTGGGCGCGTTCTTTGCGGCCAACGGGTTCAACCGGGAGGCGGAAAAGCTGGCCTACGCCCACGGCATCCGCACCGTGTCCTACCGCAACAACCGGTCAATGGAGAGCATCAAAAACTGGATCTTGTATTTGGAAGAGCACTACATATCTTCCTCCATGCTCACGGACAGCGGAAGAATTGATTTCTTGGCCAAGTTTGAGAAAATGCTCAGGGGGGACATGACGGGCGAGGCCTTTGCCTGGGATTTTGATATGGGCCCCAACGCGGGCGAAGCGCTGTCGGAGCTGGCAAATTCCCTGGAGGACATAAAGACAAATTTCCTGGCCTCCACCGACACGGGGGTGCTGCTGCATTTCCTGGGGGCGGAGGCGTTTCCGGAGGAGCTGTTCGACCAGGGGGACGTAGCCAGCTGCCGCATCCGCTACGAGCGCAGGGACGCGGAGACGAATTTTTATCTGGTGTTTTCGCAGGACCGGCAGAGCAGAAGGTTTTATTTTACCCCGCCGGACTCCCTGGGCGAGGCGGCGCTCTTCGGCGGAAACGCCCTGGACGAGAAAGAACGCCATTATAAGGTGCTGCACACCCAAATCATGATAAAGGGCCTCCGGCGCAGCCTGGATATCCGACTGGACCAGGACTGGCTGGAAGCCCAAAGAGAGCTGAATATGGCTCCTGAAACGCTGTAGGACCAGGTCAGAATACCAGCTGGACCAGCAGCATATAACAGACTGTTCCTAAAGAGATGCTCGCCAGGGTATTTCCCTTCCACAGGTGGAGAACCACTACCAGGGCCACGCTGATGAGCTCCGGCAGGCCGTAGGGGTAGGCGAGGGGCGTGACGCCCTTCAGGCAGTAGACCACCAGCACGGCCATGATGGCGGCCGGCAGGACCGCGCCCAGGTAGCGGACAATCCGCGGCACCTCCTTTTTTCCGCCGAACAGCAGGAAGGGGAGCCAGCGGGTGGCCTGAGTGCAGAGCGCGCAGATGACGACGGTGATAAGCACATATTTTTCCGACATGATTATTCCTCCATTTTCCGTTCAATGATCCGGCGCGAGAACAGCAGGACAAGCACCACGGCCGCCAGGGCCGGCAGAATAAAGTTGGCCGAGCGGATCAGCGCCAGGAAGAAGATGCCGCAGCCAAAGCCTGCGATGGCCGGAATGTGGGTTTTGGCGTGTTTCCACTGATCCGCGCAGATGACTACGAACAGCGCGGTCATGGCGAAGTCGATGCCCGTGGAGTCAAAGGTGATCAGCTGCCCGGCCAGAGCGCCCAGGACAGAGCCCGCCACCCAGTAGCACTGGTCGAAGAGGGAGACGAGCAGTGTGGCCAGGTCCCACTCCCTGTCCGTGAAATCCCTGGGGCGCGCCATGGAGCACAGCAGGGAGTAGGTCTCGTCGGTCAGCGAAAATACCATGTAAGGGTAAGCCTTCCTCATTTTTTTAAAGCGCTCGATAAAGGTCAGGCCGTAGAACGCATGGCGGCTGTTGATGAACAAGGTCATCACCGCTGTGGTGATGAAGCTGAGCCCGCCGGTGAGAATTCCCACCAGGGCGAACTGCATGGAGCCGGCATAGACGCCGGCGCTGATGATCAGGGCCCACAGAGGCCCAAGACCCGCCTTCTGCAAAACCAGCCCGAAGGCGATGCCCAGAAAAACATACCCCAGCATGATGGGGATGCTCTTGACAAATGCAAATTCTGCCGCTTTTTTCATAATAACTCCCGCTTTCTGTTTTCAGCTTTTGTCTGGAAGATCCAGGACGGCCGCCGGAATGCCCGGAATAAAGGCCGCAATTAGAATTAGTATAGCAAAAATCACCGTGGATTTCTACCGGATTTTTTTCATGCCGGCGTAGGCTTGCGGCGGAAACATGAAGGGGTTTACAGTACGACGGTCTTTGATATATAATAGCGGTTATGAGCGAATCCGGACAGTGAGGAAACGATCTTATGAAGCAGTCTACAAAGAAAATGTTTTCGGGAATCGGTATTACGGCCTTTATACTGGTCGCGCTGGTTCTCGCATACGCGGTGCTGTTCTACCGTACCTCCCAGACGAAAATGGTCAACACGCTGGCCGAGATATCCGACCAGAGCGCCAAGGTGATCCGCCAGGAGGTTGAGAAGAACCAGATGATGCTGGAGAATCTGGCGATTCTGCTGGCGCAGAGCCGCAGCAGCGATATAGAGGAGCTGGTGGACGACCTGGTGGCGGTGGACCGGGCCAACAATTTTAAGCGCATGGGGATTGTGCGCAGGGACGGCACAGGCTACGCCACCGACGGTTCGGATGTGGACGTGCGGTCCGAGACGGTGAGGGAGCGGTTCAAGCCGGCCTTTGCGGGCAGCGCCTTTGTGACGGACCGGGTGACCGACCTGATCGACGGGGAGCCGGTGACCATCTACGGCGTGCCCTTTCAGACCAGGGACGGCGGCACGTACGCGCTGTTTGGCGCCTATTCCACAAACTTTTACGAGGACAGCCTGTCCGTGTCCACCTTTGACGGCAACGGTTACAGCTATATCGTCAAGGCGGACGGGGAGTGCGTCAGCGGCTCACGGAATCCGGCCAGTTTGGGCGACATGGACAATTTTTACGAAGCGGTGGGCGCCATCTCCGATTACAACGCAAAGCAGATGGAGCTGATGCGCCAGGATATAGCGGCCCACAAGAGCGGCTACCTGGGTTACGACCGGGAGGACGGCAGGCGGTACGTCTACTATCAGCCGCTGGAAGTGAACCAGTGGTATCTTTTGAGCGTTGTCCCGTCCTGGGTGGTGGAGGAAAATGTCAACGGCATGCTGAGCCTGGCCTACACCATGATGGCGGCCTGCCTGGGTATCCTGGCCTTTATGGCCTATCAGATCTGGGCCATGCAGAAACGGTACTGGAAGAAAGTGGAAGAAACCGCGCTGACGGACAATGTGACCGGCTACGCCACATTTGCCAAATTCCGCATCGACGTGCAGGAGATTCTGGCGGGTTCAAAGGATACGCCTTACGCGCTGGTCTGTTTTAACGTGCGGATGTTCCAGTACATCAACGACCTGCACGGCTTTGCCGAGGGGGACCGGATTCTCAGGATCATTGCGGATTACTTAAACGCCCATGTCGGAAAGCAGGAGGCCTGCGCCCGCCTGAACGCGGACCGGTTTGCGGCCCTTTTGATCTACCGGGACAAGGAGCAGCTTCAGGGGCGGGTGGAGAGCATGATTCACGGCATGGAGCGGCAGGCCAAAAGCCAGATGGAGGAGATGGCGTACGATGTGAAAATGACCGCAGGCATCTACCAGATCGAGGACAAGACCGAGGTGCTCGACAAGATGCTGGATTGGGCAAAGGCGGCGCTTTCCAGGGAAAACAGGGGCGCTATTGAAATCTGCGGTTTTTACAACGCCACGATCCGGGAGCGGATGTTCCGGCAGAAGGAGCTGGAGAACCACTTCGAGGAGGCCGTGCGCCTGCGGCAGTTCGAGGTCTATTATCAGCCCAAGTACGATGTGAAGGGGCGACGCTTTTACGGCGCCGAGGCGCTGGTGCGCTGGAACTCCCCCACAGAGGGCATGATCCCGCCGGGAGTGTTTGTTCCTGTGTTTGAAAACAACAGCATGATCATCCGCCTGGACGAGTACATATTTGAGCAGGTGTGCCGCCAGATCCGGGAGTGGCTGAACAGAGGATTTGCGGTGCAGCCGGTATCCGTGAACATTTCCCGGCTCCATCTGTACCAGAAGGGATTTGTGGAGCGGTACCTGAGCCTGATCCGCAGGTGGCGGGTGCCGCCGGGGATGGTGGAGCTGGAGCTGACCGAGACGGTGATGTTTGACAACGAGGAATTGCTGGGCGAGACGCTGCAGGGATTTCGCAGGGAGGGAGTGCCCATTTTGATGGACGATTTCGGTTCCGGCTATTCCTCCATCCAGCTGCTGCGCAGCATGCCCATCGACAACCTGAAGATCGACAAGGGGCTGGTGGACGACTCCACGGAGCGGCCCAAGCTGCAAAAAATACTGGCCAGCGTGATCGGGCTCGCCCAGTCCCTGGACATCCAGGTGACGGCAGAGGGCGTGGAGACAAAGGCGCAGTACGATCTGCTGAAGCGGATGAACGTGGATTTTATCCAGGGCTATTACTGCGCCAAGCCGATGCCGTGCGGTGAATATGAGAAGCTGGTGTATGAAAATACCGGGGAACGGGAAGTATTTTAAAAATTTCCCGGCCGCCCCCTTTTCCGGGAAAGAGAAATGTGCTATGATAACTTAATATACGCCTGTCCGTCATGCAAAAACACCGGAACAGGGAATGAGATAACGGAGGAACAGTTTATGGCAGAGAAAGATACCGTAATGGAAACTGAGGAGAAAGAGGTGGTTTCCAAAAACTTCATTGAGCAGGAGATCGACAAAGACCTGGCGAGCGGAGTATACAACCACGTCCAAACCCGTTTCCCGCCGGAACCCAACGGTTATTTGCACATTGGACATGCCAAGTCCATACTGCTGAACTACGGTCTGGCCCAGAAATACGGCGGGAAATTCAATCTGCGTTTTGACGATACAAATCCCACGAAGGAGAAAACAGAGTTCGTGGAGTCCATTATAGACGATGTGAAGTGGCTGGGCGCCGATTTCGAGGGCCGGCTGTTCTTCGCTTCCAACTACTTTGAGCAGATGTACGAGTGCGCGGTGCTGCTGATCAAGAAGGGCAAGGCGTTCGTCTGCGACCTCAGCGCCGAAGAGATCAGAGAGTACCGCGGCGACTACAACACGCCCGGCAAGGAAAGCCCCTACCGGAACCGCAGCGTGGAGGAGAACCTGCGCCTGTTCGAGGAGATGAAGGAGGGCAAGTACGAGGACGGGGCGAAGGTGCTGCGGGCCAAGATCGATATGTCCTCCCCCAACATCAACATGCGCGATCCCGTGATCTACCGCGTGGCCCGCATGTCCCACCACAACACAGGCGACAAGTGGTGTATCTACCCCATGTACGATTTCGCCCATCCCATCGAGGATGCCATTGAGAATATCACCCACTCCATCTGCACCCTGGAATTTGAGGATCACAGGCCTCTGTACGACTGGGTGGTGAAGGAGTGCGAGTTTGAGAATCCGCCACGCCAGATCGAGTTTGCCAAGCTGTATCTGACCAACGTGGTCACCGGCAAGCGCTACATCAAGAAGCTGGTGGAGGACAAGATTGTGGACGGCTGGGACGATCCCCGCCTGGTCTCCATCGCGGCCCTGCGCAGAAGGGGCTACACGCCGGAGTCCATCCGGATGTTCGTGGAGATGGTGGGCGTTTCCAAGGCCAACAGCTCCGTGGACTACGCCATGCTGGAATACTGCATCCGCGAGGATTTGAAGCTGAAAAAGGCCAGGATGATGGCTGTGTTAAACCCGGTAAAGCTGGTGATCGACAACTATCCCGAGGGACAGGTGGAGGAGTTGGATGTGCCCAACAATCTGGAGAATCCGGAGCTGGGCAGCCGCAAGGTTCCCTTCAGCCGCGAGGTTTACATCGAGCGCGAGGATTTCATGGAGGAACCCCCCAGAAAGTATTTCCGCATGTTTCCGGGCAACGAGGTGCGCCTCATGGGCGCCTACTTCGTGAAATGCACGGGCTGCGAGAAGGATGAGAACGGCAACGTTACTGTGGTTCACGGCACCTACGATCCCGAGACCAAGAGCGGTTCCGGCTTTGAGGGCCGCAAGGTGAAGGGGACCATCCACTGGGTGGCAGTGCCCACCGCAAAGCGCGTGGAGTGCCGCCTTTACGAGAACATTGTGGACGAGGAGAAGGGCAAGCTGAACGAGGACGGATCCCTGAACTTGAATCCCAATTCCCTGACCGTGCTTCGCGAGTGCTATGTTGAGCCGGAGCTGGCTAAGGCCAGGGCCTACGACAGCTTCCAGTTTGTGCGCAACGGCTATTTCTGCGCCGACTGCAAGGACAGCACGCCGGAGCAGCCGGTATTCAACCGGATTGTGTCCTTAAAGAGTTCCTTCAAGCTGCCAAAATAATCAGGCAAACAGATGATATCCCGGCGGATCCTTCGCTCGTAAAACGCGAAGCTCCGCCGGTTTTTGCGCAACAAGGAGAGAGAGAATGGAATTGATGGTGCCGCTTTACGCGCAGGACAAGCGCCCGCTGTACGAGCAGATTTACCAGTATATCAAGGACGAGATTCGCGGCGGACGCCTGACGGCCGGAAGCCGCCTGCCCTCCACCCGGGTGTTGGCGGACAATCTGAAGGTCAGCCGCAGTACCACCCAGATGGCCTATGAGCAGCTTCTGTCCGAGGGATATATCGAGGCGCTGCCCTGCAAGGGATATTTTGTGGCGGTGATCGAGGCGCTGGTGGAGGTAAAGGGCAGGGCCGCGGGGAGCTTTGTGCAGGAGCCGGAGAAAAGCACGCAGCAGTACCTGGTGGATTTCTCGCCCCGGGGCATCGATCTGGACAGCTTTCCCTTTAACACCTGGCGCAAGATCAGCAAAAATACGCTGGTGGACGACAACAAGGAGATGTTTGCCGGCGGCGATCCCCAGGGGGAGCGGTCCCTGCGGGCGGCCATCGGCGGCTACCTGCACTCGGCCAGAGGGGTCAACGTGACGCCGGAGCAGATCATCATCGGCGCGGGCAGCGAGTATCTGTGGCTGTTGTTATCCCAGATTCTGGGGATGAATCACAAGATCGCCATGGAGAATCCCACCTACAAGCAGGCGTACCGCGTGTTCGGCGGCATGGGCTATCCGGTGATCCCCGTGGAAATGGACCGCTATGGAATGGACGTGGCCCAGTTAGGGCGCAGCGGCGCGGACGTGGCCTACGTCATGCCCGCCCACCAGTATCCCACCGGGATCGTGATGCCGGTGCGCCGGCGCCAGGAGCTCTTGGCCTGGGCCTGCGGCGGGGAGGGCAGGTATCTGATTGAGGACGACTACGACAGCGAGTTCCGCTACAAGGGTAAGCCCATACCTGCGCTCCAGGGCATGGATACAGGCGGCCGGGTGATCTACATCGGCACCTTTTCCAAGTCCATCGCCCCGGCCATCCGCGTGGGCTTTCTGGTGCTCCCGCCGCCCATGGTGGCGGTGTACCGGAAACGGGCGGGATTTTACGCCTCGACGGTGTCGCGGATTGACCAGAATATTCTGTACCAGTTTATCACGGAAGGACATTATGAGCGCCATCTGAACAGGATGCGGGCGGTTTACAAGGGCAAGCACGATGCGCTGCTGGCCGGCCTGCGGGAGCTGGAGGACCGGTTTGAGATCCGCGGCGAGTACGCGGGCCTGCATGTGCTCCTGACCCACAAGGGCGGCATGGGCGAGGAGGAGCTGGTGCGCAGGGCGGCGGATCAGGGGGTCAAGGTGTACGGGATGTCCGGGTGCTTCATCCACCCGGAGCACCAGCGCTACCCCTCCACGGTGCTGCTGGGGTACGCCAGCCTGACCGAGACGGCGATCGGCCTGGGGACGGAACTTTTGCGGAAGGCTTGGAACGAATGACAGAGAGGACGGACAGATGATTCGGAAGAGACAGATTGCGGCGGCGGCCGCGGGCGTGCTTTTGGGCTATGGTATCTGGGCGGCCGCCCAGGGCTACGGAGCGGGAGCGGACAGGGACGCCAATACGGAATATGGGAGCCGGACGGAGGAAGGCGGTGAAAATGGGGCGACGCCCGGAAATGCGGCGCCCCGGGAGCTGGGCAGGGCGGGTGTGGACATGACCGGCAGAGCCGCGGGCGGCGGGCTGGGTTCCGCCATAGGCGCCGGGTTCGCCGCCCTGACACAGGCGCCGGAGCTGAACGGACAGGAGCTGGCGGCCGTGAAACGGCTTTACAGCGCGGTGGAGACCGGGGACAAGGAAAAGATCGCCGCGGAGCTGATTTCGGACGGCGATACCCTCAGCTGGCTTTTCTACGAGACGTTTGAGGAGGAGCGCTACCGCTTTGACGGCGCGCAGTTTCACGCCGATCTGGAGGGGGAAGGCTTGGTGTTGACCGGCGCCTCCACCATTTTCTACGGAAGCTTCGGGGCAAATGGGCCGGAGGGCAGCTGCACGGCCCTGCAGGCGGTGGAGCTGGACAAACCCAGATATGATTACTCGGAGGGAATCTGGAAGGACGGGCGCATGGAAGGCGCCGGAGTTTCCGGGTACCGCTACTATGACGGTCCGCCTCAGGGCGAGGCGGTGGAGGTGAGAAAGGAAGGGCGGTTTGTGCGCGGCCGGATGGAAGGAGCTGTCACCTACACGAATACGGGCTCGGACGGCGAGACGGCCACCTGGACGCTGGAGGTGAAGGAGGGCGTGATTCAGCCGGACGACCGATGGGTGGAGGGACCGGAGGACGGGCTTTACCACCTGGAAGCCGACGACAACCCCGCCTATGCCTACGCCCTGACCAGGGAGGAGATGAATCAGCCCAGGTGGGTGAATCTGCTGGTCTGGGATATCGACGGTTAAAATTGGACAGGGAGCCGCGGGCAGACGGCCCGCGGTACGCGACAAAACCCCCGCTCCTTCCTATGGGAGCGGGGGTGGTTTTTACTGTTTTTCGGGTTGCGGTTTGTCTCAGATGGTATCTTCCTCAATGGTTACCTTCACCGCGCCGGCTGTCCGGTCAGGCTCGGAAGGATCGTCTGCGGGAGCGGGAGCTTCGGCGGGCTGGGCCGGTGCCGGCGTCTCCTCGGGAAGAGGCTTCTTCCAGGCGGGCACCCCGTCGCTCTCCGTGCGGGAGTAGTCGAACAGATCGTCGTCGTCCACATAGTCGTCGTCTAAGAAACCCTCGTCCTCAAACAGGTCCGTGTCGTTGTCCTCGTCGCCGTCCGATTCCTCGTCCAGCTCGGAGCGCTTGTTTTTCACTGCGGTGAGCGCGATGTGCGCCGTGTCCACGGCTGCGGATACCGCCTCGTGGGCTGTGTCGGAGATGACGGCCCCGGCGTCCTTCAGCACGTTTTTGGTGGCTTCCGCCATGTCCTTAGCTGCCAGCTTGAATTCATCCTTGCTGGCGTGAAGGGAAATATAATTGCGGTCAGTGCGGCGCGGGTCCACGGTGCGCTCCTCGCCGTCCTCGCCGGATTCATCCTCCCCATCCTCAAACTCGCGGAAGTCCTTCTCCAGTTCACTGTGGAACGTCTTGTATCGAAGCACGTAGGAAACGCTGGCCGCTACAGCTCCTGTGACTGCTGCGAATGCGATAAATTTCCCGAATCCCTTCTTAGCCATATTGAAAACCCCTTTCACTGTGATTCAGTCTTTAGACTACATTAGTATTATTGTAATACGAAAGCAGAAAAAAAGGAAGGGAATTGCAGGAAAATGTAAAAAAAAAATAAAATTCTAAGAAAATTAGCACTCAACTCTTGACAGTGCTAATAACTGGTGTTATAACATATGATGTGAGTAAACAAAGGGGTTGCACAAACCTGAAAAGAAAAAAACAGAACTGATTGCAAGGAGGAATTCATCATGAAGTTAGTACCATTGTTTGACAAGGTAGTGTTAAAGCAGTTAGTAGCAGAAGAGACCACAAAATCCGGTATCGTGCTTCCCGGCGCGGCAAAGGAGAAACCCCAGCAGGCGGAGGTTATCGCAGTTGGACCCGGCGGTGTGATCGACGGCAAGGAAGTGACCATGCAGGTTAAGGTCGGCGATAAGGTAATTTATTCCAAGTATTCCGGCACCGAAGTGGAGCTTGAGGATGACAAGTACGTGATTGTAAAGCAGAATGATATTTTAGCTGTTGTTGAATAATCCGATCATTATTACAATAAATTCAAAATACGCGATATAGAAAACAATATTTGGAGGTAGATGAGTCATGGCAAAGAAGATTAAATATGGTGTGGACGCCCGCAAGGCGCTGGAGTCCGGCGTTAATCAGTTAGCAGATACCGTACGTGTTACCCTGGGACCGAAAGGCCGCAACGTTGTGCTCGACAAGTCCTTTGGCGCTCCGTTAATCACCAACGACGGCGTTACCATCGCCAAGGAGATCGAGCTGGAGGATCCCTTTGAGAACATGGGCGCTCAGCTGATCAAGGAAGTTGCTTCCAAGACCAACGACGTGGCCGGTGACGGAACCACCACCGCAACTGTGCTGGCTCAGTCCATGGTACACGAGGGCATGAAGAACCTGGCCGCAGGCGCGAACCCCATCGGGCTGAGAAAAGGTATGAGAAAAGCGACCGAGGCTGCGGTTGAGGCCATCAAAGAGATGAGCAAGCCCATCAACGGCAAGGCGCAGATCGCCAGAGTAGCCGCGATTTCCGCTTCCGACGACGAAGTTGGAACCATGGTTGCGGACGCTATGGAGAAGGTTTCCAAGGACGGCGTTATCACCATCGAGGAATCCAAGACCATGAAGACCGAGCTGGATATGGTGGAAGGCATGCAGTTCGACAGAGGTTATGTTTCCGCTTATATGTGCACCGACATGGATAAGATGGAAGCCAACCTGGACGATCCCTATATCCTCATCACCGACAAGAAGATTTCCAATATCCAGGAGATTCTGCCCCTGCTGGAGCAGATCGTAAAGACCGGCGCCAGACTGATGATCATCGCTGAGGACGTGGAGGGCGAGGCTCTGACCACCCTGATCGTCAACAAGCTGAGAGGCACCTTCAACGTCGTTGCGGTAAAGGCACCGGGCTACGGCGACAGAAGAAAAGAGATGCTGCAGGATATCGCAATCCTGACCGGCGGCACCGTGATCTCCGACGAAGTCGGCCTGGATCTGAAGGAAGCCACCATGGATCAGCTGGGACGCGCGAAGTCCGTTAAGGTTCAGAAGGAGAACACCATCATCGTTGACGGCTACGGCGAGAAGAGCAACATCGACGCGAGAGTTGCACAGATTCGCAAGCAGATCGAGGAGACCACCTCTGATTTCGACCGCGAGAAGCTGCAGGAGAGACTGGCGAAGCTGGCAGGCGGCGTTGCGGTAATCCGCGTGGGCGCTGCTACCGAGACCGAGATGAAGGAAGCCAAGCTGCGCATGGAGGATGCTCTCAACGCGACCAGAGCGGCTGTGGAAGAGGGCATCATCGCAGGCGGCGGTTCCGCATATATCCATGCTGCCGGAAAAGTGAACGCGGTTGTGGAAAGCCTGGATGGCGATGAAAAGACCGGCGCAAGACTGATCCTCAAGGCTCTGGAGTCTCCTCTGTACCACATCGCTGCCAACGCAGGCCTGGAAGGCTCCGTAATTGTAAACAAAGTAAAAGAATCCCCCATCGGAACAGGATTTGACGCATACAAGGAAGAGTATGTGGATATGATCGAAGCTGGTATTCTGGATCCCGCCAAGGTTACCAGAAGTGCTCTGCAGAATGCGACCAGCGTAGCTTCCACCCTGTTGACAACTGAGTCCGTAGTTGCTAATATTAAAGAAGCAGCTCCTGCACCCGCAGGCGCACCGGATATGGGCGGAATGTACTAATCAGATAAATTGACCATGATATCAGGGCGGCCCGGGAGCAGTAAGGCTCAACCGGGCCGCCCGTCTGTGGGTTTGGGGTCCGTGCTTATTTCACAACATGAGAAGGAGAAATATGAATGAACGATGACGCATACGCAGAGTGGCTGGTAAAACGCAAGGATCCGATCTACGCGATTCCGGTGAAGATTTTGATGGCGGTACTGTGCCTGATCTCGCTGCTGACCGCCATGCAAACAGCTTTTGGCGTGATCCTGTTGATTGTGGTGGGGATTGCCGCCTATTTTGTGTTTATCAACCTGAGTGTGGAATTTGAGTATCTGGTGGTGGAGGGAGATATTTCCATTGACCGGATTCTGGCTCGTTCCCGCAGGAAAAAAGTCCTGGACTGTAAAAAAGAGGAAATTCAGTTTGTGGCTCCCTCGGACTCTTACATGCTGAAGGATTACGAGAAAACAGGAATGAAGGTGAAGGATTGCAGCTCCGGTCACAGCGGGGCCAAGACCTACGCGCTGATCTACCAGCAGGGCGCCGATTGCGTGAAGGTCGTGTTTGAGCCCAACGAAAAGATTCTGCGCGCATTGCGTCACAGCATCCCCGGAAAGTTAGTGAAGTGACGTTTTATATTATAATAGGAAGAAAGTCCGTTCAACCGCGGTGTCAATCTGATCAAACACGCGGTGGGACGGGCTTTTTTTGCATTGAAACGGAGGGGCGGGGACGCAGCTTGTCCTGCTGTTTTAAGGTTGGAAAACAGATGATGAGGAAAATTTAGAAAGTATTAAAAACTTTGTAAGAGAAATTTTGTTAAAAATTCAAAATGTAACCGGTTTGTAACCTCTATTTGATATAGTTAGATCAGTACATTGGATGATTGGAATTCAGCGGCAAAATATGAGAGGAGAACAAAGGTATGGAAAGACGAACAAGGCAAAGAGCGTTTGTTAAAAATGTCTACAGCGCTCAAAAAAGATTGTTGGCCTTCCTGCTGGCGGCAGCGATGATTCTGACCAACGTTGGTTCGGATCTCAGCGTGGCATTTGCTGGCACAAGCGAATCGGTTGTATTTGAATTGACCGGTTCAGAGCTGGTGCGTGCAGTTGAGGAGGCCATTGCCGGCGGCAACGAGGTTACACCGGAGGATCTCGACTTTACCAATGGTAAGGTAGAACAGTTTGAGAAACTCTTTTTTGGAGAGGGAAAACTTTATGAAGCGTACCCTGAAATTGACGGGGGGGGGGGTATAAGTTCTGAGCTAAGAATTTTTGTTCGCCTCCCGGAAAACGCTGACGACATGTACATGGTGACCGGCGACGAGGAGATTCTGTTCCTGTATATCAACAACGGGGACGAGACGATCCGTTGCTCCACCAACATCACACGTACAGTTGACGGCGTTGAGAAAGTGAAGAAGACCAAAAGCGTCACAATCCGCAGTTACGAGTCTGCATTTGGAGATGAGGAAGTAAACGTCATCCCCGATCAGCCCAAGCAGGATGCTGACAAGGCAACTTCTTCCAATGCAGAGAAAGAAAATACGAATTCCAATGACTCCAATCAGAACAATGAAAATGCGGCTCCCGCGGATGACCAGGGAACCGGCGATGCGGCACAGGACAATATAGATAAAGAAAATGCTGCCGCACCGGATCAGAATGTAACCGACGGCGAGAACAACCAGCAGGCTGAGCAGGAAAATACCGCGGCGCCCGACGGTGAGGTTCAGGCACCGGATACCGGAAACCAGGAGGAAGCGGCGCCTGAGGCGGAGGCACCTGATCAGGAAGCCGAGCCGGAAGCGGAAGCTGAGCCTGAGAAAGCGGCAGAACCTGAAGAAGCGGCAGAGCCTGAGGACAACGCCGAGCCCGTAGCTTCCGTGATCCGCCACTACGCACCGGTTGTAACGGACAACGAGAACGGCGAGGCCGCTCCCGCTGACGACAGCCAGAAGGAACAGCCGGCGGACGTACCGGACACCCCGGCAGCGGATGCCCCCGCGGAGGAGCCGGCAGTTGAAACTCCCGCGGAGGAGCCGAAAGCTGAGGAGCCCAAAGCGGATGAACCGGCAGCCGATGCACCGGCGACCGGAGATGTGGTAACCACACCGGATGAAAACACAACCGAGGATGTGACGACTCCCCAGGATCCCGCGGATGAGAACACAGCCCCTGCTCCGGAAGCACCGGCGGCAGGCGAGGACCAGAATCCCGAGCAGCCGGCTGAGACGCCTGAAGGAAATGTACCTCAGGAACCGGAAGAAGAGCTTCCCCAGGAGTCGGTTGTAACGATTGTTCCCCCGGCGACCCCGTCCGAGGGGACACAGACCAAGCCGGAAGAGCAGAAGCCGGAAGATAACGTGTCGGCAGCCACCACCTCCGACCTGGTGGGAATGGGATATTGCAGCACTGCAAAAGCGTATTCCATGACACTGAACCAGATGAAAGCCCTGGATGATTTTGAGGGATACAAAGTTACATATGATATTGAGCCCAAGGCCAGCGCCCGCATCGTGGACGGACCGAGAGGCGTGGAGGAAGGCGAGACATTAGTATTCGGCGTTAAGAATCAGATCGGATATGCCATTGAGACAGTGACCGCCAACGGCGAGGAGCTGATTGCTGATTCCGTGACCGACAACGACGACGGATCGCAGACCGCCTGGTTTACTGTTCCGGATGTGTATGAGGAGCAGGAGATTGGGGTGGCGATGGTGGAGAGCGGCGAGCATCCGGAATTCTCCGCAACCCTTCCCATGAGCGACGGAACCATTATTCACCTGTACGCGGAAGAAGGCGTTCTTCCGGTTGGCGTTAAGGCGGCGGCCAGTATTGTGACTGGAATCGACGACGTTATTAAGGCGAATGTGGAAAATGAGGCGGCTGAGGCTGGCGAGCAGAAAGAAGTAGTTGCTGCCTTATCTTATAATATCGACCTGCTGGATCAAAACGGCCACAAACTGGATGATCAGATTTGGAGCGGCTCGGTGCAGGTGACCTTTACCGGTGCTCCGGTTGAGAAACACAGTAAGGAAGCCGATGTTGTAGAGATCATGTACGTTGAAACCACCAAAGAGGACGAAGCGCAGGCAAAGGTTACGGCTGAAGATGTCATTTCAGTTGAGGCAGTGACGGAGCCCGTGGAGGTGACGGGTGAAGAGAGCGTTGCGGCAGTGGCCTTTGAGGCGGAGCACTTTTCGACGTATTCCGTAGTGTTTACACATAAGAACGGTCAGGCCAAGACAACTCTTCAAATTAGTTTGGAGGATGCAAACGGCGGTTCTCTGAGTGGAACAGCGGTTAACTATGCGTTTAGCAATGAAACGTCAGTTTCTGTTGAAACAATTGCAGCAGCTGTGATCAAAAATGTGGCGGATGGGTATACCTTTGACAAAGCTGTGATCAAGGGCAGTTATTTTGACACTGAGATCAGCAGCCTGAGATACAGAACCAAGAATAAGAGCCAGTTTTTTGAATACAAGCCTACTTGGGGAACTTCATGGTATGAATTAGATAATAATTCAGAGGTTACCTTTATTTATAAAGATAACAGGGTACAGCTGACGTTTGACTTGGGCGGCTACACAGGAAGCAAAACAGTTGATCCGATCCGGGATAAGGCGGGCGCGATGGTTACGCTGCCGGATGGAGCGGGATTGTCCCGTAACGGTTATCAACTGTTAGGATGGTCGACCAGCAGCGATTCAAGCGCTGTAAGGGAAGGCGCTCAGTATTCAGGATACTTTTTACTGGGAAGCACTTATGAAATGCCTTTAAAGGACACCACCCTACATGCGGTTTGGGCGAAAAGCAGCGGATCGGTCTATGGAAAAGTGACGATTGCGATCCGAAAAGACGGAACGATTCCGGATGAACCGGCAATTCGATATGAGGGATATGAATATCTGGTATCAGGAAAATCCGTTGATCTGTTGAAATATTTCAGCCCGATTCATACGGTTGCCGGAGTGGAAAATGTAAAGGCTGCTTTAAAGGATTATTTTTACACGGAAGTTAATCTTTATAACGTCGGTAACAGATACTGGAATCCTGCGACGGAATACGTTGCATGGTATGTAATCAAGGATCAGAGAAATGACAACGCATGGCATATCGACGGCGTGGTACGTCAGTATGAAAATGTATATTTGAACTATGACAGAAATGGTGCTCCTTCGGGTTCTGAATATGGTCTGGCTCCGGATAGTGTGCAGTGCACAAAGGGAGAATGGAAAAACGTATCGGACCAGAACACATTGAGGTGGCCTGGATATGAATTTACCGGTTGGAACACGGCGGCGGATGGAAGTGGTACATCGTATGGTGCAGGAGACTGGATCAAGATGGATACGACAATCACACTCTATGCGCAGTGGAAAGAGAAGAACAGCGTATCAATATATTATCAGGTGGTGGGCAGCGGAAACGTCAGACCGGCCAACGAGAGCGTGAACCCTGAGACCGGAGTGGCAAAGGGATCGACCGCAACGGCGGTAACTGGTTATAAGTTTGCCGGCTGGTATGCAGATTCGGCATGTACCAATCTTGTAAGTAGTGATAGTAAATTTAAGCCGGACCGGCCGTCGAACGGCTGGGTGGATGGAACGACTTTCTATGCGAAGTTTGAAGCGAAGAAAGATGTCAGCTATAAGGTAAATTACCTCGAGAAGGGAACCAATAAGGTACTGGAGACTGCGAAAACGGTGACCGGAAAGACCTTTGGAGAGACCTACGAGGAGAATGCGGCGACCATTACCGGCTACATGGTAGAGGGGAGCGCAAAGCAGAGCATCACGCTGGATTCGTACAACAAGGAGATCACTTTCTACTACACAGCGAAAAAAGATGTGAGTTACAAGGTGAACTACTTGGAGAAGGATACGAACAAGGTCCTGAAAGCAGCGGATACGAGAACGAACAAGACCTTCGGAAAAACCTACGACGAGACGGCCCCAGTCATTATGGGTTACACCCTGGTTGGAGCTAAAACGCAAAGTATCGTGCTG
>JAGZSY010000015.1 GCA_018380885.1 Enterocloster asparagiformis | reverse complement strand
CTGGTACCTGTTCAACCGTGACGGCTACATGATGACCGGCTGGCACAGGTGGGACGGGCGCGTATGTGACCCGGATGACGGCACCGGGGACTGGTATTTTCTGGATAACACGCCCGGCGGCCCGCTGGAGGGCGCTTGCTGGCATACCCGGGCCAACGGGGCGCAGGAAATCTGGCGGGTGGAGCTGGAGGAGCAGATTTAGAATATAAAAAAGGGCGGCGCCCGGGGACAGCCCGGGACGTACCCCGCCGAAGATTGAGATTGCACCCCCGTTTACAGTTGGGGCCTGTTATATTATTTAACGATATGGGGGGAATAATTCCTCATATGATGCGGTTCAGCGATTTTTTTTTGGGCGGCTGCTTATTATTGATTATTGTTAATTACTACCAAAACATTCTACTATCTACCACCCTATTAGACACAATAAAGTCACAAATATATACAAAAAAGCCTTAAAGTCGTTAAAAAATGCTATATAATTTTAACGGCATTTTAATTTGACGATGCCGTCATATTGGTTTAGAATCTAAACATAATCAATGATGAGTGAACGTTCGATCGAAACGAAACTTTGAGGTAAAGGGGAGATGGGGAAAAACAGACAGGGGTAATCTGTTACATTGGATTAGCAGCACTTTCAAAGAAAGGCTGCTGATCTGGAAAGGCGAAGGGGAAACCGGCGGCGATCCGGGCGGCCAACCCGCATACGGAACGAAACGGTGGTGGGAGACTGGAAGCGGCCGGTAAAGGCGCTTGCCGGATGTGGTAGTCCGCTGGCGCAGCCTGAGGGACATTGGTTAGGAGGTATGAGGTTGAATAACAAACAGTTAATGATTGAACTGGCGATGCCGGTTGCGTTTATGCTGATGGCGGCCTATGTGATCGTGAAGGCCCTGTCTATGGGAAGCGAGGGCGTTTTCCCCATCATGTGCGCGGGAGTGCTTCTGATCTGCGCGGTGTACCTGCTGGTCCAAACGCTGATGAAGCGCGAGGTGGTGGTAAAGCTGGAGGGAGTCAATCTTCCTCGGGTGGGCTTAACCTTGCTGACCCTGGTGCTCTACGTGTTTCTGTTGAAAAAAATCGGATATGCAATCGACACATTTCTGCTGTGCGCCCTGGTGATCCGCTCCCTGGGGTACAAGAAGCTGCACGTGATCGTGCCGTGCTCGGTGATCGCCGTGGCGGTGACGTTTGTGATTTTCAAGGTGCTGCTGTCGGTTCCGCTGCCGATGGTATTTCTGGATTTTTAAGGAGGTGGGAGTATGAACGGTATACTACTGGGTTTAGGCCAGCTGGCGAATCCGACGGCCTTAGTCGCGCTTTTGGGAGGCGTTGTAATCGGGCTGATCGTGGGTTCCCTTCCGGGACTTAACGACAGCATCACAATGGCGGTTTTGATCCCCATCACCTTCGGCATGGAGCCCCAGGTGGCGATCTGCCTGTTGATCGGTATCTACTGCGCGTCGGCCTGCGGCGGCTCCATTCCCTCGATTCTGCTGAAGATTCCGGGAACCGCCTCGGCCACGGTGACCGCCTACGACGGATATCCGATGTCCCAGAAGGGCAAGAGCGGAGAAGCGCTCGGGTTTGCGATCTCCAGCTCTACCTTCGGAGGAATTACCAGCGCCATCGTACTGCTGTTTTTATCGCCGTTCCTGGCCAGACAGGCATTAAAGTTCGGACCGCCGGAATATTTCATGCTGGCAGTGCTGGGCATGAGCACGGTGATCGGAATGGCGGGAAAAAATATTGTGAAGAACATTCTGGCAATGGCTCTGGGGCTGATCTTCAGCTGTATCGGAATGAGTCCGCAGACGGGCTTGGCCCGCTTCACCTTCGGACAGGTCAGCCTGATGGATGGAATCTCGCTGATCCCAATGCTGATCGGCCTGTTCGGTATTACGGCTATTCTGGAAATGATTGAGGCCATACAGAAAAATCCCAGCGTGCAGGATTTCAAGGAAGAGGTCAAGGAGAATTACAAGAAGGTCAAGGTAATCCTTCCGGACAAAGAGATGTCCAAGCGGCTTCTGCCGATTTGGGCCCAGTCCAGCCTGATCGGCAATATCATTGGAATTATCCCCGGCGCGGGAATGATCATGGCCATCTTTATGGCTTACGACCAGGCTGCCAGAAGGCGTCCCAACCTGGAATTCGGAACCGGCGTGCCGGAGGGCATCGCAGCTCCCGAGTCCGCCAACAACGCGGTGGTTGCCAGCTCCATGGTTCCCCTGCTGGCCCTGGGCGTGCCGGGCAACTCCACCTCATCCCTGTTCCTGGGCGCGCTGACCATCCAGGGGCTGAGAACCGGACCGACTCTGTTCAAGGACACGCCGGAGATGGCCTACATGATCATCCTGGGCTTTCTGGTGGCCAACATCATCATGCTGCCCCTGTCCGTGTTCTACTGCAATTTCCTGGCTACCGCAGTGTTGCGGCTGAAACGGGAAATCTTAAGCGGCGTGGTGCTGGTGCTGTGCGTGACCGGAGCGTTTGCGGTGAGCAATAATATTTTTAACATTTTCATCATGATCTTTTTTGGATTTATCGGTTACACCTTTAACAAGTATAAGATCCCACAGTCGCCGCTGATTTTGGCCTCCATCCTGGGAAGTATGATGGAGAACAACTGGACGCAGAGCATGGTTTACGCCGACGGCTCTCTGTCCGTGTTCGTGACCAGACCCTTAAGCTGCGGACTGATGGTCCTGTCGATTGTATTTATCGGTATGCCTCTCTTAAAGCGGTTTAAGGCCGGAAGAGCGGCGGCGTAGAAACGCAGGCAAAAGGAACCAGATCCCACTGCACCGGGATTTGATTCCTTTTGTCGTTTATGGGGGCAAAACGGGAGTTTCGGGGGTTTTTTACCGCTGGATGTCGACGCGCCGGATTTGACTTCCCACAGCTTTGCGGTTACACTTTATGTAAGGGCGCTGCCCTGGGAGAAAATATGTATAAGGCGGTGACAACAGGTGGACAGTCTGAAAAAAGAGCTGGCGGCTGTGGAAAAGCGGGAGAAAAAGCTGCTGGCCGGTGGATTAAAGAAGGGAAAAGTAAAGCAGGCCATCTATGATAAGGTGCCGGAGAAGGTGAGCGGGCTTTTGGAGGCGGCCTTCTCCAAGGCGTTTAAGACGGTTTTTATCAACGGGACGCCCCTGATCGAGCGGACCTTCGACAAGGAGGGGGCCGGGCTGGAGTTTGAGGCGCGGGATTATATTGTGGACCGTGCGGGAAATAAAAAAAGTCTGCGAAGGCTGGACAAGCAGGCGAAAAAGGACAGCAAGGTAAATCACGCGGCCACCACGGCCGCGGGCCTGGGGCTGGGCTTTCTGGGCCTGGGGCTGCCCGATATCCCTCTGATGGTGGGCACGATCCTGCGGGGCGTTTACGAGATCGCCATCGGGTACGGCGTGGATTATGGCAGCGAGGAGGAGAAGCGCTATATCCTGCGTCTGATCTGTACCGCCCTGTCCGACGGCGCAGAGCGGGCCGCCTGCAACCGCAAACTGGATTCCATGGAGTACGGCGGCGGCACATTGGCGGGCGAGATCGCCTCCACCGCCCGCATGCTCTCCGACGCCCTGCTGGTGGAGAAATTTGTCCAGGGTCTGCCCGTGGTGGGCGCGGTGGGAGGAGCGGTGAACTTCAGTATTTACCGGAGGATCGCGGCGCTGGCGGCGGTGAAGTATAAGAAGCGGTATTTGGTGAGGAAGTTGAGGGAGAAGGGGTAACGATAAAATGTTTATATAATCCGGTAATGGTTGAAATACATAAGATAGATGGGGTATAATTGAATATAGCAAAAATTGCACATTGGATCGTTGGGGTTGAAGGGAATACGAAAGATGGAATTTTTTTATGCATCTGCATTGAGGCATTACAAGGATGCTCAGATTCTGAGAGAACAGGGCAGATATGACAATGCGGTTCATCTCTATGGGTTTGCGGCGGAATGCGCGCTAAAGAGCCTGATCGCGGTATACTGTGATATTGAAACAATCAAAAATAAATATGGGCATAGCGGCAGCGAAATTGTCCGGGATTTATACATGTTTGCGGCAAATGGCGGTGGCGCAGGTATCTTGGAGCCGTCGCTGAGTTTGAAGCTGGCGAAAACAGGTATGCCGGAAGTGCTGTTTAAAGGGCATCCGGAGCGCCGGTATGCGGACGACGGCACATATAAAAAAGACGATGCGGATCAGTGCGAGATCGGGGCGGGTTTTCTTGTCAGGGAGATGATTGCGCAGCACATAAACGGATATATTTAAGATAGATGGAATCTCAGGAGGAAATATGCCGGTTATATTTAACAATGAATTTGAGATTGCCCGCTTGGCAATATTGGCGTGGACGGATAAGGCTGTATTGCGGGACGTTACAATTATTCGGGACGTGTTTGGAAAAATAGCGGTTTTAGCCGAGTGCCAGAGATATCCGGGGAAATCGCAGATAAGAGCGTTTCGGTATCAGATGGAAAAACAGATGGGCGGATATTTTGGAGGAAATATTTACTGGTATTCGTTGGAGGCGGAGGATCAGAAGAAGAATCCACCGGCCGAGGTGATGGATTTGCTGAGGGAAGACCGTCTGGAATGGGGGGAATGGGATGGAATTTCATTTTACCGTTCAGAGCGGGTGGTTGCCAAAAAAGCATGGATCGCCACAAACCGGCTTCAGAATTCAGTATGGCCTTATGAGGAGACGCTGGATGGGAGAAAGCCTAAGGTCGTTTCATTCTATTCGTTTAAAGGAGGAATGGGACGGACCACCGCGCTGGCTGCGGTGGCACTTTTGCTGGTCAGGCAGGGAAAAAATGTAATAATGGTCGATACGGACATTGAGGCGCCCGGTTTATCCACGCTGTTTTTTGATGATGAGGCGATCCAAAATGGGGTTTTGGATTATCTGATCGAGCATCCGTTAGACTCTGGCCGCGATATTCGGGATTATGTACAGGATGTGACTGATCCGGCGCTTTTGCGGGAGTCGGACGGTAATCTGTACCTACTTGCGGCTGGTAAGGTGGATATAAACTATCTGCAGAAATTGGGCCGTATCGATTATCAGGATCACTGTGAAGGCGCGCTGCGTCAGTCGATTTCGGAGATGCTTGAAGATATCGCCAGGCGTTATCCTGTGGATTACATTCTCATCGATGCCCGCGCCGGATTCCATGATATGGGAGGAATTGTAGCCGCCCAAATACCCCACGGAACCGTGTTGTTCGGGAATCATTCCCGGCAGTCGTGGGATGGCCTGACACAGGTTTTGCGGACAATCGCCGAGAGCCATGCGGACGATATGCCGGTTGCGATTGTGGACTGCATGTGCGATGGCATAAGCGAAGCGGCATTGGAGGCGAGAAAACAATTCCTGCAAAAAGCGTATATGGTTTGCCTGGAAAATTATTACACGGAGGGTGAGGAGGTGGCTGGTCCGGAAGCCCAGGGAGTGGCCCACAGCCCGATGTATCTTCCGTTTGAGAACGACTTAAAGAGAGATATTAAGCTGTTTTCGGGGGGAAGTCCCAGCGACAATGCGAGAGTTCAGGAACTGGCTCAGCGCCTGACCGGTCCGGCCTATGAGGCGATTAAGAACCGGATCGAAACTTGGTTTGGAGAGGAGGAAAAAGGATGACAGTAGAGGACAAGATCTCCATGCTGGAATCGCTTTCCAATATTGCGCCGGAAACGGCTACCGGAGAAGATGAAGAAAATTTACCGGCCAATTTTCTCCCGCTGCGCAGCTACAGTAAACTGGCGGATCATAGGGTTTTTCTCATAACCGGAGGCAGGGGGGCGGGGAAAACAGCGCTTTTTCGGATGATTACCTCGCAAAGCGGATTTGATCATATCATAAGCGAGGCGGACCTCAGCAGATATACGGACAGGCGGGATTCAAAATTTATTGTTGGGTATACGGGAAGGGCATCCACGCTTTTTCCGGGCCCAAGCACATGTACCACATATGCGGCTTCTAAAGACGAAGATATTATTACGGCAATTTGGGGAGGGTTTATCTGTTCCTCACTGTTTAGACTGTGTTCGGATGAGCCGGAGATAGAAAAACTTGCCTTAGAGTGTTTAGGCGAGGATATTTTTAGAAAGTTAACCGAAAATAGCAATCAGCCTGGGCTTTGGCTTCAATGGATGTGTGACAACATTGAAAAGTGGGAGGCATTTCTGGACTGCTGCGACAATTATTTTGCGGCTAAATCCTGCAATATTTATTTTGTGTATGATGAATTGGATCGTATTTGCTCAAAGTATGCAGATTTATTCATCTATATTCGGACTCTGTTGAGCTTTTGGTTCACTCACAACAACCGGTGGAGGAGTCTGAAAGCGAAGATATTTCTGAGGAGCGACCTATATAATGCTGATGCTCTTCATTTCGTGGATTCATCTAAAATGCGGGCGTATCACCTGGAACTGAAGTGGGATTCACTATCTCTGTACCGCTTGCTTGTCAAACGCATTGCAAACTGTGGAAATATGGTGGCGGAGGCATATTTAAAAGAGATACCGGGGCTGCTGCATCCTGTGACGAAGGAAGCGCTTGGTTACATGCCGGGTGATTCTGAGATGGCGTTAAAAGCATTTATTGAAAAAATGATAGGGAAATATATGGGAAAAAATCCGAAAAAGGGTTTGAGCTATACCTGGGTCCCCAACCATATACAGGATGCAAATGGAGATTTGTCTCCGCGTCCGTTTTTGAAATGCTTTGTCTTTGCAGCAAAAAAAATGATCGAAAATTATGATGAGATCACAAAGCTGGAATACGAGCGTTTGTTATCCCCATCAAGCCTACAGGGCGCTTTGACGGAGGTGTCCGAGGATCGGGTTAATGAACTCAAACTCGAAGAGTACGGATGGCTTGAAACGCTTAGTAACAACCTAAGAAGGCAGTCCATGCTGATGACCCGCCAGGAATTTCTGCGATATTTGGATCCGGATTTGTGGTCGGAGGAGAAGCGTGGGACGCTGCCAGGAAATACGTCTAATGAATTGCTGGAGGCTTTAAAAACCTTAGGTATTGTTATTGAGACAGGGGATGGCAGAATCAATGTTCCGGAAATCTACCTCCATGGCTTTGGTCTGAAACGGAGAGGCGGAATCAAGCGTCCGCGCTGATCAAGAGAAATCACTCCAAACATTGATTGTCTGGTAGAATATGCATTCGACGACGCTCCACCAATTTCCGCAGCAAAAAAGCACGGCCGTCAGGTGTGGCAAATCACCTGACGGCCGTACTTTTTATGAGAGGTCCTGCAATTAAGCAGTTATATGCAACCGCCCGCCGGCCTTCCGGCGGACGGTTGTTTAATAACCCCGGAGCCCCTGAGAACTCCGGGAGATATTACAGTTCTACCCCCGGCGCCGGGCGGCTGTTTTTTCGCCGCGCCGCGATGCGCCCTAAATCCGGGCGATCCCTTCCTCCACTGCGGTGTCGGCAACTGCCTTCGCCACAACGGCGGCCACGCCCTTGTTCAGGGGCGACGGGATAATGTTCTCGGCGTTCAGCTCCTCGTCCGGGATCATGCTGGCGATGGCGTAGGCCGCCCGCTGCTTCATGGTCTCGGTGATCTCCTTGGCCCGCACGGACAGCGCGCCCTTGAAGATGCCGGGGAATACCAGAACGTTGTTGATCTGGTTGGGGAAATCGGAACGCCCGGTGCCGATCACCGCGGCGCCGCCCGCCTTCGCCTCGTCCGGCATGATCTCCGGGGTGGGGTTGGCCATGGCGAACACGATTCCTTTATTCATGGAAGCCACCATCTCTTTGGTGACCAGATTGGGCCGGGATACGCCCACGAAAGCATCGGCGCCCTTCAGGGCGTCGGCCAAGGTGCCGTGCTCCTTGTTCAGGTTGCTGATGTGGGAAATCTCCTCCTGGCCAGCGTTTAAGCCCTGGTCGCCCTCGCAGATGATGCCGTTAATGTCGCACATCACAACATTTCCAAAGCCCATGCTGATCAACAGCTTGCCGATGGCGATACCGGCCGCGCCGGCGCCGTTGATGACAATCTTGATCTTGCCCATCTCCTTGCCGGTCACTTTGATGGCGTTGATCAGGGCGGCGGCGACCACGATGGCGGTGCCGTGCTGGTCGTCGTGGAATACGGGAATGTCGCACATCTCCTTCAAGCGGCGCTCGATCTCAAAGCATCTGGGGGCGGCGATGTCCTCCAGATTGATTCCGCCGAAGCTCTTGGAGATCAGATAGATGGTCTGTACAATGGTGTCGGTATCCTTGGAGTCGATGCAGAGCGGGAACGCGTCCACGTCCGCAAACTCTTTAAACAGGGCGCATTTGCCCTCCATAACCGGCATGCCGGCCGCGGGGCCGATGTCTCCCAGGCCTAAAACGGCGGTGCCGTCGGTGATCACCGCCACCAGGTTGGAGCGGCGGGTCAGCTTGAAGGACTGTTCGTAGTCCTTGGCGATCACCCGGCAGGGCTCGGCCACGCCGGGTGTGTATGCTAACGATAAATCTTCTCTTGTCTCAATTTTCTTGCGGGAGATGACCTCGATCTTTCCTCCCAGTTCATAGTGCATATCCAGTGAAGCTTTGTTTACATCCATGGTCTGTGTCCTCCTTTAACACGCTTGAGCCGGACGGCCACGGGGCCGCCCGGCAGATGACTTGATTTACAAAACGGTTTATACCATCTGTTCGGGCTTGAATACCTCGTCGAACTTCTCCGCGGTCAGGAAGCCCAGCGCTACGCAGGCCTCCTTCAGGGAAATGTTCTCCTTGAAGGCTTTCTTCGCCGTCTTAGCCGCGTTCTCGTAGCCGATATGCGGGTTCAAGCAGGTCACCAGCATCAGTGAGCGATGCAGGTTGTCGTCCATCTTTTCCTTGTTGGCCTTGATTCCAACAGCGCAGTTGTTGTTGAAGGAGACCAGGGAATCGGACAGAAGGCGCACGGATTGCAGGAAATTGTAAATGCACACGGGCATGAACACGTTCAGTTCAAAGTTGCCCTGGGATGCAGCCATTCCCACGGCTACATCGTTGGCCATTACCTGCACGGCGACCATGGTTACGGACTCGCACTGGGTCGGATTTACTTTGCCCGGCATGATGGAGCTGCCCGGCTCGTTCTCCGGAATCAGAATCTCGCCCAGGCCGCAGCGGGGGCCGCTGGCCAGCCAGCGGACGTCGTTGGCGATCTTCATCATGTTTGCCGCAAGGCCCTTTAAGGCCCCGTGGGCGAATACCAGCTCGTCCTTGCTGGTCAGGGAGTGGAACTTGTTGGCAGCGGTCTTGAAATCCTTGCCGGTCAGCTCGGAAACTGCCTTTGCCACCTCTGTGTCAAATCCCTTGGGCGCGTTTAAGCCGGTGCCCACGGCTGTGCCGCCCAGAGCCAGCTCGCGCAGGCCCGAAAGGCTCATCACCAGCATCTCTCTGGACTTCTCCAGCATGTTTTTCCAGCCGCTGATCTCCTGGGAGAACGTGATCGGAGTGGCATCCTGAAGATGGGTGCGCCCGGTCTTGATGATTCCCTCATTTTCTTTCATCAGACGGTCAAAAGTTCCGATTAAAAGATCGATGCTTGGAAGCAGCTGGTCTTCAATGGATACCGCAGCAGCGATGTGCATGGCTGTGGGAAACGTATCGTTGGAACTCTGGGACATGTTGGAGTGATCGTTTGGATGCAGAAGCTTTTCTCCTGCGATTTCGTTGCCGCGGTTGGCAATCACTTCGTTGACGTTCATGTTGGACTGGGTTCCGCTGCCTGTCTGCCATACGGCCAGCGGGAAATGCCCGTCCAGCTTGCCGGCAAGTATCTCGTCACAGGCCTGGGAAATCAGGTCCAAACGCTTCTCATCCAGCTTGCCCAGACGGTTGTTGGCCATGGCAGCCGCCTTTTTTAAGATTGCAAACGCCCGGATGATTTCCATCGGAATCTTCTCGATTCCAATCTTGAAGTTCTCGAAGCTTCTCTGGGTCTGCGCGCCCCAATAACGGTCTGCGGGGACCTGCACTTCGCCCATTGAGTCATGTTCGATTCGAAAATCCATAATTTCACTCCTCCCAAATAATATAAACGGTTTCCGGCGGCAGCTGCCTCACTAGCTGCCGCCTTGTTTTTTATGCATTAGTCCTCCGGATAAATCTCATCCAGTTTCTTTAACGCCGCCTCTTTTAAATTCTTGTAAATGCTGTTCTGATGGGTGTCCATGCCCACTACCAGGGGGCCGAACTCAACTGCTTCCAGATCCCACAGAGCCTCCGGCATACCCATCTCGAACCAGGTCACATCGTACACGGACTTGATTCCCTGAGCCAGCTTCGCAGCGCAGCCGGGAGCCGCCTGAAGGTACACGTAGCCGTATTTCTCGCAGGCATCCAGGGTTCCCTTCTCCATGCCGCCCTTGCCGATGACAGCCTTGATGCCCATCTTGCCCACAACGTCTGCGTGGGGCTCCATGCGGATGCTGGTGGTGGGTCCGATTACGTTCAGACGCCAGGAACCGTCCTCGTTTTTCAGGCATACGGGGCCGGCGTGGAAGATTGCGGCTCCGGTGAAGTCCTTGGGAAGGGGCTTGCCCGCCTCAAGCAGCTCGCGGATCTTTAAGTGCCCCATGTCTCTGGCGGTATAGATATGGCCGGTTAAGTATACCACATCGCCGATTTTGAGCTCACGAACGTCCTCTTCCTTCAGAGGCATTGTCAATACTTTCTTATCCATAAGACAGATCTCCTTTATATGTATATTCGATTTTACAGTAATTTCTCGATACGGCCGTCGTTGTAGATGCGGATTCCGGCGCGTCTTGCCACCCAGCAGTGGAAGTTGATGGCAACGGGAGCGATGGCGGTATGGGTCGCCGCTCTGCCGATCTTGACAGCCAGACATACGGTGTCGCCGCCGGTTCCGGCCGCGCCTAAGCCCAGTGCGTTGATGTTGTCTCTCAGCTCATCCTCCAGACGTGCCAGCAGGGGATCGGAGTTGGTGTCATCCCATCTGCGGGTGCTGATCGCCTCGCGGCTTAACTTGGAAGCGACGTCCATCTGGCCGCCGATGCCGATGCCGATACCGAAGGGAGGACAGGGCTTGCCGCCCGCGTTGATCGCGGTCTCCAGCACAAAGCGCTTTAATCCGGCGAAATCCTGGTTCAGCTTTAAGTTGGCGGTGGTGAAGATCTTCATGGCATTGCCCAGCTCAGCGCCGCAGCCCTTAAAGCTGATGATGAAGTCCACGTACTCCTGACCGGGATGGTACTGGTACTCGATGTTGGGAACGCCCTCGCCGGTGTTGTTGCCGGGATTGTGGCGGGTCAGCGGGTCCACGATGCTGGGACGCAGGTAGCCTTTGGTGGTAGCCTCGGCCAGAGCCTCGCAGATCACGTCGTGGGCGAAGGACGGGAAGTTGTCGTCGCCGTAGGAAATCCAGGTGGTCGGGTAGCCCGGGGACTGGCAGACAGCCTTATCCTGAGCTTTTGCGATATCCAGGTTTTCCAGCATGGAAGAGAGCATGCTCTTTGCGGTCTCGTTTGTCTCGCGGTCCAGAGCAGCCTGAACCAGTCCCTTTACGTCCGCGGAAATCTCCGTTACGGCGCGGATGCAGGCATCGTGCATGGCAGTTTTAATGAGTTGATTGTCCATAGTAGAACCTCCTTATAGTAAAAAAGTTAATTAAAGATTTCATTGATATCCTGTATAGTTTCCAGGCTGTGGAGCCTGTCTAACAGCTTGGAAGCGCCCTCGGCTCCGATCATATCCTCGGTCAGAAGCCGGAACTTGCGGTCCGCCATCTCCCAGTCAAAGGGATTCTTGAAGTCGCCGATGGGGTAATCCACCTGCTCGGTGATGGTCTCTCCGTTTTTCAGGCAGATGGTCAGGCGGTGGGACCACTGGTTGGGATCCTCCCTGAACTCGTCGTCCAGCTCCTTGTTCACCTTTACCTTGATCTTTTCCATCAGGGCCTTGATCTTGGGATTGTTAATGTTCTCCACCGTGAACGTCCGGTCGCTTAAATCCTTTAACACAATGGCGGCGGCGATACAGAACTGAAGGCTGAATTTGGCCGCGTAGGGATTCTCGGGATAGGGGTTGTTGGTGGTCTGTACCGCGGTGCTGTAGGTGTCGTCCGTGATGGATACGATCTCCTCGGGGTCCAGCGCGTGGGCGGAGAGGATTTTCTCGACGCAGTAGTTGGCGGAGTGGGTGTGGCGGCAGCAGGCGTACGGCTTGAAGGAGTTCTCCTCAATGCGCAGCCCCTTGCCGAAGCCCTTTGTCAGGCTGTCCAAATCCGGTTCCGGAGCCAGCGCGTTCACAAAGGCCCTGTCGCCCTCCAGGATGGTGGGAGCCCCGGTGAAGCCCAGCTTTGCCAGCTCGGCGGAGCGCATCCCGCACAGATTGGCGTTGGCGGTGTGCAATACCTTGCTCATGGAGCCGCTGGCTAAAAATTCCCACAGCCCGGCGGCCTGTGTGCCCGCGGAGCCGAGGCAGTTCACCATCTGCTCCTCGTCCAGGCCCAGCAGTTTCGCCGCTGTCACGCCGGCTGCAAAGGCGCCGACAGCGCCGGTGGTATGCCAGTACTTATAAGAGGAAGGGTTGATCGCCTCCCCGATTCTGGCGCCGGCCTCGTACCCGGCGGCCACGGCCTCGATGATCTCGGAGCCGCTCTTTTTCAGCTGCTGGCCCAGGGCGAAGGCTGTGGGGACCGTGATCACGGCCAGGTGGGTGATGGAAGCGTTATGTACGTCGTCCATGTCCATCACATGTCCGAATACCGCGTTGAGCGCCGCGGCCTGCTCGACTGTCATCCGTGCAAAGCCCGGCTGGAAGGTGGAAGCCTGGGGCGCGGTGATCTTTCCGGAGTAATACTCCTTCCAGATTGCGGATTCCTTCTTGGCGGAACCGGCGATGGCGACACCAATGAAGTCTTCGATGCACATTTTTGTGATATCAACCGTGTGATCGCTGAACTTGGAAACATCCATGCTGCAGAGATAAGCGGCCAGGCTGCGCGTCTGTTGGGTTGTAGTTTCCATTAATGGGACCTCCTTATCTGTAGGTGTATGGTATACCGAAAAAAGGCGGGTTTTGAGGTGGTATACCATTACGTTTCCTATAGAATACCACATATACAGACAAAAGGAAAGAGTTAATTTGAAATTTATTTATGCAAAGTTAATAAAGTATAAGATTGTAAACTATTGACAACTTTCGGCAATTCCTGTATTCTAAAAAGAGCGGTATACATAAGTAGGCAAATATGTATACATAACAGCGTGAGACTGGCGCTGGGCCGCGTCATTTCCTGCGCCGGGATACAACGCCAGGCTTGATCCGGCACGGCACGAACATAAAGGGGACTGGAATATAATGGAAAAAAAGGCGTCATCCAATAAATATTATGAAACGATTCTGGACTGGTTTAAGTCCCAGATCATGGCCGGGGAGCTGAAGGAGGGGGATACCATCCCTTCTGAGCGGGAGCTGGCCACCAAGTTCGGCGTCAGCAGGGTGCCGGTGCGGGAGGCGCTTCGAATCCTGGAATACATTGGAATTGTATCCAACACAGCGGACGGAATGACGGTGCAGAAGGTGGATATTCAACTGCTCAATCCCAAGGCGAATTTTGCCACGGACATCACCATGGAGACCATTGAAAATCTGTTTGAGGTCCGCATTTTCCTGGAGTCCGCGGCAGCGTACTATGCGGCCAAGCGGCGTACGGACGAGGACATCCGGCTGATGCACGAGTCCATCCGCCAGATGCTTGACGCCATCGACAGCCAGGACACGGACGATGCCGCGATTATCAAGGCCTCCCACGATTTCCATTTCCACGTGATCGAGGCGGCCAAGAATCCGGTGCTGTCCAATATGTACAGGAATCTGTACGATCTGCTGGAGATATCCAAACAGTACACGATGAAGCCCACGGAGGTTTCGGACGCAACGGTGATGGACCACGAGGCTATTTTGTACAAGATCGAGAGCGGAAACGCGGATGAGGCCAGCCGTTACATGAGATTTCATCTGAGCCGCGCTATGAAGAAGCTGAACCTGGAGGAGGAGTAGGTCCGTTTTACCTGAGAAAATAAATGACAGCTAAGGGAGGCCGTATGGCAGAGAATCACACACGAAAAAATTACAGCAACGTGGAAGCGGTTGACATCCTGCATCAGGTGGCGAACCTCTATATTTCCACAAAGGTTCCGCAGGATTATGGGACCGGAGAGGAGTATACCTCAGTCGAAGTACATACATTAAAGCACATTGCGGACAACCCGGGCATCACGGTGACGGAGCTGGCGCGGGATTACGCAAAGACAAAGGGCGCGATCTCCCAGATTTTAAAAAAGCTGGAGAGCAAGTCCCTGGTTTACCGCCAGTCGGACCCCAGCAATGACAACAAGGCGCTCCTGTACCTGACGGAAAAGGGCATGATTTTAGACCAGGCCCACCGGAAGTACGACGCGGTCAGCTTCGGCGAGTCCATGGATCAGGTGCGCTCGCAGTTCAGCGACGAGGAGGTGGACGTGGCCTTCAGCGTCATGGAGGCGTGGCTGGGTGTGAGGCGCGAAGTGCAGCAGAAACGCCTTGAGCGGCAGAAATTGAAGAAAAAGGAGCAAAAGCTCGCAGGCGCTTCGGAACAGAAACAGTAACGGAACGCGGCGCAGAGAGGAGGATTCCTGGTCTGGCCGACTTTTCTTAAGCCGGTGACAAAATGTCGGAATACCCCCTTTATTTCATTAAGATATGAAATTGTCACATGGGATACCGACATGGTATCCCTTTTTTAATGTAAATTACGACAAAACATTTTTTTATTTGCAATAGAAAATGATAATATTGTCGAATTGTATCTTGACAGATACAAAAAAAAGGTTTAGAATCTAAACATGAACTGCTGAGTGGTATACCACAAGAGGAGGTATGATCGTGAATTTAGTACATGATTTTGACGAAGTTGTTAACAGAAGGGGCACCGACTCCAAGAAGTATTCCGTTTATCCGGAGGATGTAATCCCCATGTGGATTGCGGACAGCGATTTCAAAGCGCCCCAGCCGGTTGTTGACGCTCTGGTTGAGCGCGTACAGCAGGGGGTGTACGGCTATACACCTGTCAGCCCGCGCCTGAAGGCCGCGGCCGCTAAATGGCAGGAGACCAGATTCGGCTGGGAAGTGAAGCCCGACTGCGTAGAGTATGTGCCGGGCGTTATCTCCGGCGTGATCAGCGCTGTGCGCGCTCTGAGCCATCCGGGCGACAACATCGTGATTCAGACTCCCTGCTATCCGCCTTTTACGGATCTGTCCGAGCACAACGGGAGACACCTGCTGCGCAACGAGCTGGTGTTAAAGGACGGCCGCTATGAGATTGATTTTGAGGACTTTGAGGCCAAGGTGAAGGACCCCAGGACAAAGCTGTTCATCCTGTGCAATCCCCAGAACCCCACCGGCCGCGTATTTACCAGAGAAGAGCTGGTTCGCCTGGGCGAGCTGTGCCTGAAGTATCACGTAACCGTGCTGGCGGATGAAATCCACAGCGACGTAGTATACAGCGGCCACAAGCACATTCCCTTTGCCAGCATCTCCAAGGAGTTCGAGCAGAACACGATCTCCTTTATGAACCCCAGCAAGACCTTCAACCTGCCGGGCTTCCGCACCGCGGCATTCATTACCATGAACCCGGTTCTGAAGAACGCCGTGCACGACATGGTAGTGAACAACAAGGCCATCGGCGAGAACATCTGCGGAACCGTGGCGTTCTGCACCGCCTATGAGGAGTGCGCATACTACGCGGATCAGATCGTTCCCTATCTGGAGGCAAACCGCAATCTGGTGGAAGAGACCTTAAAGGATGTGGACGGCATCGACGTGATCCATGCGGAGGGTACATATCTTCTGTGGCTGGATTGCAGAAAACTGAACATGAGCCAGGAGGAGCTGGACCGCTTCTTCGTTGAGACGGTAAAACTTGGACTGAACAGCGGCAAGAGCTTTGGACCGGAGGGCGACCGCTTCCTGCGTATGAACATCGCCTGCCCGCAGAGCACTGTCAAAGAGGCCATGAATCGTATTGTAACGGCAATAAAAGCTTTATAATTTTTCAATATAAGGAGAGAGACATATGAAAAAGAGAATGGTAGCATTATTGTGTGCAGGTCTGGTAGCGGCTTCCTTAGCGGGATGTTCTACAAAGAAAGCGGAAGCCCCCGCAGACACAAAGGCGGCTGCGGCAGGTTCTGAGGCGGCAGGCTCCGAGGCAGCCGGTTCCGAGGCGGCAACAGAAGCGGCTAAGGCAAACACCGACTTCCCGAAAAAGAACCTTAAGATCATTGTTCCTTACGATGCAGGCGGCGGCGTGGACATCACCACCCGTATCCTGGCTGAGGCGGCTGGAAAGGATTACTTTAACGGCCACTCCCTGATCGTTGAGAACATGGCAGGCGGCGGCGCCGTAATCGGACAGACCGCGGTTGCCAACGCTGATCCCGACGGCTACACCCTGCTGGCTTACACAAGCGCAGTTGTAAACAACCCCCTGTTAAAGGACGTAACCTTTACGCTGGACAGCTTCAAGACCCTGGGCATGGTTTGCTTTGATCCCGAGATCCTGGTAGTACCGCCCACCTCTCAGTACAAGACCTGGGAAGAGTTCGTGGCTTATGCGAAGGAGAACACCGTTAAGGTTGCGACTCCCGGACACTCCACCTCTCACCACATCGCAGCAATCCAGCTGGCCAAAGAGTACGGCCTGAAGTTTGAGTATCTGCACAACGACAGTGCTTCCGTACAGATGCAGCAGCTGATGGGCGGCCACTGTGACGCGGCTATGATGGCAGCCGGCGAGACCGTAAGCCAGATTAACGACGGCACCATTATCGGACTGGCAGTAGGCGCTGAGGAGCGCGTAGCTGATATTCCGGATGTGCCCACCTTCTTAGAGTTAGGCGGCACCATGGTTTCCGGCGCATTCCGCGGATATGCCTGCCCGGCTGGCGTACCGGACGACGTATACCAGGTACTGTGTGAAGAATTTGATAAGATCGCAACTTCCGAGAAGTTCATCAACGGCATGAAAGACGCTGCGATCCCGTATTCCTACAAGAATGCAGCAGACTTCCAGGAGTATGCAAATCAGTGCTACAAAGATATCGAAGCTCTGGTTCCGGAGCTGAAGGGGTCCAAGTAATAGCTTTTAAGAGGCGCCCGATACAGGGCGCCTATATTTTCGCTAGGAGGTGCAGCAATGAATAAAAAGCAGTTGATCATTGAGCTGGCGATGCCTATTGTATTTGCCCTGGTTTCCATTTACATCATTGTAAAGGCCATTCCAATGGAAGGAGAGGGCGTTTTTCCGATTATGTCGGCGGGCGTTCTTTTAATCTGTGCAGCATATCTGTTCTTTGAGACCTTAGTCAAGAAGGAAGTCGTTGTCAAACTGGAAGGTGTTAACCTGGGAAAAGTAGCAATTACGCTGCTGGCCCTGATTGTATATGTGTTACTGATAAAGAAGATCGGCTATATAATCGATACGTTCCTGTTGTGTGTGTTTATCATCCGCTCCCTTGGATATAAAAAGATTGGTGTCACCTTGCTGTGCGCCGCTCTGGCGGTCTGTGCAACATTTGTCGTGTTTAAGGTGTTATTGTCGGTACCGTTACCGATGATATTTCTTGATTTTTAAGGAGGTGGGAAGATGAGTGGTATATTATTAGGCCTTGGCCAGCTGTTTCAGCCCATCGCGCTGATCGCGCTTCTTGCCGGCGTTGTGATTGGACTGATCGTGGGATCGCTGCCCGGTTTGAATGACTCTATTACCATGGCGGTATTGATTCCCATCACATTCGGCATGGAGCCGCAGGTGGCGATCTGCCTGCTGGTTGGTATCTATTGTGCTTCCGCCTGCGGCGGTTCTGTTCCCTCCATTCTGTTAAAGATTCCGGGAACCGCCTCCGCCACGGTAACCGCCTACGACGGCTACCCGATGTCCCAGCAGGGACGGAGCGGCGAGGCGCTGGGGTATGCGATTTCTTCCTCCACCTTCGGAGGACTCACCAGTGCTATCGTGCTGCTGTTCTTGTCTCCCTTCCTGGCGAGACAGGCTCTGAAATTCGGCCCGCCCGAGTACTTCATGCTGGCAGTTCTCGGTATGAGTACCGTAATCGGCATGGCCGGCAAAAACATTGTGAAAAATATTCTGGCTATGGCTGTGGGCCTGATCTTCAGCTGTATCGGAATGAGTCCCCAGACCGGTCTGGCCCGCTTCACCTTCGGCCAGGTAAGCCTGATGGACGGTATCTCCCTGATCCCCATGCTGATCGGCCTGTTCGGTATCACCTCCATCCTGGAGATGATCGAGAGCATCAAATCAAAGACCGCGGGCGTGGACTTTAAGGAAGAGGTTAAAAAGGAATACCAGAAGGTTAAGGTAACGCTGCCCAACAAGGAGATGGCGAAGCGCCTGCTTCCCACCTGGGCCCAGTCCAGCCTGATCGGTAACGTAATCGGTATCATCCCCGGCGCAGGTATGATCATGGCCATCTTCATGGCATATGATCAGGCCTCCAGACGCCATCCGGAACTGGAATTTGGTACCGGCGTGCCGGAAGGTATCGCTGCTCCCGAGGCCGCCAACAACGCAGTGGTTGCCAGCTCCATGGTTCCCCTGCTGAGCCTGGGCGTTCCCGGAAACTCCACCTCCTCCCTGTTCCTGGGCGCTCTGACCATCCAGGGCCTGAGAACCGGCCCGACCCTGTTCAGAGATACGCCGGACATGGCTTACATGATCATCCTGGGCTTTATCGTGGCCAACATTATCATGCTGCCGCTGTGCATGTTCTACTGTAACTTCCTGGCGACCGCCGTGCTGCGCTTAAAGCGCGAAATCCTTAGCGGTATCGTGCTGGTGCTGTGCGTGACCGGCGCGTTCGCGGTGAGCAACAACGTATTCAACATCTACATCATGATCTTCTTCGGCTTTATCGGATACAGCTTCAACAAGTACAAGATTCCGCAGTCGCCGTTGATCCTGGCCTCCATCCTGGGAAGCATGATGGAGAACAACTGGACTCAGAGCATGGTATTTGCAGACGGCTCCCTGAGCGTGTTTGTGACCAGACCGCTGAGCTGCGCTCTGCTGATCCTGTCCGTTATCTTTATCGGCATGCCGCTGGTTAAGCGTTTCAAGGCAGCCAGAAAGACCGCATAATCTTTCATTTTAAGGGGAGAGTTTCCGTCGCTTTGACGGGGGCTTTCCCTTTTTGAGTTTACGGGGCGCATAATGCCCCGGGAGGGATGAACCGTGAAGATCAACCAGATGGAATATTTTGCGCAGGTCTGCCGCCTGGGCAGCATCACACGGGCCGCGAGAGAGCTGCACGTCTCCCAGCCCAGCGTCACGGCCGCGATCCACGAGCTGGAGCGGGAGTTGGGCGTCAGCCTGTTCTCCCGCAGGAACAACAAGCTATATCTCACCGAGGAGGGGGATTTTGTGCTGGACCGGGTTACGGACATTTTAAGGGATGTGGAGCGGTTGGACCGGGACTTAAAAGGGTTCGTGGGCACCAAGAACCTGATCCGCCTGGGAGTTCCGCTGCAGATCGGGGCCTGCCTGCTGCCATTGCTATTTGGAAAATTCAGGAAATTATATCCGGAGGTCAAGCTGGAAATACAGGAGAGCGGGGCGATGGATATTGTGAGGGCGCTGCTGGACGACCAGCTGGACATGGCCATCGTGTCCATCGACACGTCACGGCAGTGGGACGTGAATTGGACGCCGCTGTACGAGTCCCAGTTCTGCTTCTGCGTGGCGGCCGGCCATCCGCTGGCCGGCCGGGAGTCCATCACCTTTGAGGAGGCCTGCGGCCAGCCGCTGGTGGCCTTCAAGGAAGGCTTTTACGTCAACGAGCGGATCCGCCAGCGCATGGAGGAGTGTGGAGTAAAGCCGGAGCTGCGGATGCGCACGGAACAGCTCCACACGGTGAAGAATCTGGTGGTGCACGGAGGCTGCGGAGCGTTTCTGCTGAAGGAGGCTGTTCTGTCGGACCCGCTGATCCGGCCGATTCCCATGGACCCGCCCATGACGGCCCGGATCGGCGTGATCACCCGCAAGGGCAGGCCCATGTACAGCGATTCCAGAAAAATGCTCTCGTTTATCAAGGAAGAATTTGCCGTGTGACCGTAAATCGTAACAGGGTCCTGCCCGTGACGGGGCGGACGGGAGGGATTGCATAAGAAAAGACTATCATCGTATAGAAAAGCCCTATTTTACAGGGAAGGTTTTCATTTGTATAATAGACACAGACGGCCGCGGGGTCCGGGCGGCGCGCAGCGGGCGCGGCGGGGATGGGCGGCGGAGAAAGGAAACGGGATTATGAAGTATATGACGTTGGCGGAGCATGCTGAGAGAGAGTATGCGCCGGACAAGATTTTTGCGGCCAGCCAGAAGGCCAAGGCGGCCATTGCAGCGCTGGGCGGGGACGCGGTGATCAACTCCACCCTGGGGGAGTGCCTGGATGAGGATGGAAAGCTGATGGTGCTCCCCACAGTGGAGCGGATGATGCGCTCCATGCCCGTGGAGGAGATTTGCAGCTACGCGCCCATCGGGGGAATACCGGGATTCAACGAGGCGGTTCAGATTTCCCTGTTCGGGCAGGTGAGCGAGCGGTTTTTCGTGGAATCCGCTCCCACGCCCGGCGGCTGCGGCGCGCTGCGCCACGCGGTGTGGAACTTCCTGGATGACGGGGATGCCATGCTGACCACGGATTGGTTCTGGGGCCCCTACCGGAATATCTGCGAGGAGCACGGGCGCGGCCTGGCGACCTTTTCCATGTTCGACGGCGAGGACCGCTTTAACTGCGCGGCCCTGGAGCAGGCGCTGGGGGAGCTGCTTGAGCGGCAGAAGCAGGTGCTTCTGGTTCTCAACACGCCGGCCAACAACCCCACCGGCTATTCCATGACCGTGGAGGAGATGGACAGGGTGGTGGAAATCATCCGCCGCTTTGGGGCGCAGTACCCGGAAAAGAAGATCACCTTCTGCCTGGACGTGTCCTACATTGATTTTGACGATACCTTTGAGAATACCCGCAAAATCTTTGACTGCATCCGCGATATGCCGGACAACGCCATGACGCTGGTGGTGTTCAGCATGTCCAAGAGCTATACCATGTGCGGCATGCGCTGCGGGGCGCTGGTGTGCCTGGGGGAGACCAGGGAAGCGGCGGATCTGTTCAAGGCCGCCATGTCCTACTCGTCCCGTTCCGTGTGGTCTAATGTGGTGCGTATGGCTCAGCGGATTTTGGTGGATATCAACCTGAACCCGGAGGTAAAGGCGGCGGCGGATGCGGAGCGGCAGGCCTTCAGCCGTCTGATCACCAGCCGCGGGGAGACCTTCTACGGGGAGGCGAAGCGCGTAGGCCTTCGGTGCTGTCCGTACAAGCACGGCTATTTTATCGCAATCCCTTGCAAGCATCCGGCTAAGGCGGCGGAGCTTCTCTGCGGGGACAACGTGTTCGTGGTGCCACAGGCCAGGGGGCTGCGCTTCTCGCCCTGCGCCGTGACCACGGAAAAATGTCTGAGAGCGCCGGCAATGATCAAGCGCGCCATTGAGAAATCGGAGGAGGAAATAAGATGAAGATAACAGATGTCAAGGTTGTACCGGTTAACAAATTTCTGTTCGTCAAGGTGATGACGGACGAGGGCATCACCGGTCTGGGTGAGTCCGGGGATTGGGGATTTTTGGAATCCTCCGGCGAGGTGATCAATTCCTTCCGCGAGTACCTGATCGGCCAGGATCCGCTGCGCATCGAGCACCACTGGCAGTACATGTACCGCTGCTTCCATTTCCGCGGAGCAGCCGTGATGGGAGCGTTAAGCGCCATCGACATCGCGCTCTGGGATATCGCCGGAAAGTTCTACGGTGTTCCGGTCTATCAGCTTCTGGGAGGAAAGTGCCGCGATTCCGTACGGGTCTACTCCCACGTGTCCGGGGGAAGCTTTGAGGAGCTGATGGAGAGCTGCCTGGCGGAGAAGGAAAAAGGCTTTACGGCCATCGGCCACCTGTCCCCGTTCCTGGACGAGCCCAGAAATACACGCTATTTTGAGACCTACGCCAGAAAGATCAGCAGCGGCGTGGAGCGCATCGGCAGGATACGGGAGGCCGTGGGCCTGGACGTGGACCTGTGTATCGAAAACCACAGGCGGCTGAACCCGGCGGAGGCAGTGGCCCTGGCGGCCCAGCTGGAGCCCCTTCTGCCCATGTTCTACGAGGATCCCATTCTGCCGGACAATTTCGACTCCATGGCCTGGGTGGCCCAGAAAATCCGCATTCCGCTGGCCACCGGCGAGCGCATCCACACGCCTCAGGAGTACCAGATGCTGGTAAAACGCCAGGCCCTCGACTACCTGCGCGTCAGCATCTGCGTGTGCGGCGGATTTACCGGGGCGAAGAAGATCACGGCCATCGCTGAGGCCAACCAGCTGGGCATCATTCCGCACAATCCGCTGAGCCCGGTGGCTACGGCGGCCTGCATCCAGTTCGACGCGGCGACCCCCAACTTCACCATCCAGGAGTACCCGGATCCGGACGGCCCGGCGGCGCACGCCCGCTTTGTGTTCGAGAAAACCGGCAAGTCCGCGTTCCGCGCTTCAGATATCGTGAACGTTATGCCGGAGTGCAAGGACGGCTTCCTGGTGGTTCCGGACGCGCCGGGAATCGGCATCGAGCTGGTGGACGGCGTCGAGGAGAAATTCCCGTTTGAGAGAAGGAAGGTTGTGACCCGGCTGACCACGGACGGGGCAGTGATGGATCAGTAAGAAACAGGCGGTTTTGCTTTTAGATAAAGAAAGAGCCGGCAACCATGTTTTCGTGACAGGTTGTCGGCTCTGCTGCATCCCCTCGGTTTTTTGCCGCGTGCTGTAGCCGCGCATAGAAAATGGCGCCGGTCAATCCGGCAGAAATATGTGTAATATACACAAAAATTTCATAAATAAAAATGTTTAATTGTAAAATTCAACTTGACATTTGTCTTTACAAACATTAAAATCTAGTTAAGATGTTTAGTCCCTAAACAAATGAGGGGTTCCATGGGAGACTGGCATTTTATTTTTAAGCTTTTTCCGATGCAGCCTGGCGCGCAGCTGTATTTTAGGAAAGAGCCATAAAATGAGCAGGAGGTATGTATGGAGAAGACAAAGGTAAAAAAGAAAACATTTGTGTTGAGGTGCCTGGACGGAATCGAGGTAGTCGGCAACCGGCTGCCGCCGCCAATGATGATTTTCATTTTTTTGGCAGCAGTTATCATCGTGATTTCGGGAATTGGAACAGCGCTGGGATGGAGCGCCACGGGAGAGGTCTACAACACAAGCTCCAAGCAGATTGAGGAGACCACCATCAATATCGTAAACCTGTTCAGCGTCAGCGGTTTGCGGTATATGCTCAGCAATGTGATCAACAACTTTATGGGTTACAAATCCCTGGGTATGATGCTCACAATCATGTTCGGTATCGGTATTGCGGAGTACTCCGGCTGGCTCAACGGCCTGATCCGCAAAGCGGTTCAGATTACACCCTACAAGCTGGTGACGCCCATGGTGGTGTTTATCGGAGCCATGAGCAACCTTGCCGAGAACGCGGGCTACGTTCTGTTCGTGCCGCTGGCGGCTATGATTTTTAAAGCCTGTAAAAAGCATCCCCTGGCCGGTATTGCGGCCGGCTTCGCGGGCGTGTCGGGTGGCTTTGCCGCCAACCTGATGATCAGCTCCGGCGACGCCGTGCTCAGCGGATTCTCAGATATGGCCGCTAAAATTATGGATCCCAACTACAATGTTGTCGCTTCCTGTAACTACTTCTTCATGGCAGTATCCGTGTTCCTGATCGTGATTGCGGGCACGTTCGTCACAGAGAAGATCGTTATTCCCAGACTGGGACCGTACAAGGAGAATGGGGACGGTACCCTGATTGAGGAGAGCGCGGAGATGAGCGCCAAGGACGAGCGGGCTCTGAAGATTGCCAACTACGTGTTCCTGGGCATCATCCTTTTCATCGCGGTTTCCTGTATTCCAAAAAATTCCTGGCTGAGAAATCCTGAGACCGGAAGCCTGATCGACGGCTCCCTGCTGCTGGATGCCATCGTTCCGCTGTTTACCATCCTGTTCTTTGTACCCGGCCTTGTATACGGAAGAATTTCCGGCAAGTTTAAAAACAGCAGGGACCTGTTCAACGGATTCAGCAACTCCATGCGCACCCTGTCCGGCTTTATCTGCGTGGCGTTTGCGGCTTCACAGTTCATCAATTACTTTAACTACACCAACCTGGGAAGGATTCTCTCCATCAACGGAGCCAATATTCTCCAGGAGCTGAATATCGGGCCGATCCCGCTGATGGTTGTATTTATCATGGTGTCGGGATTCATGAACCTGTTCATGACCTCCGCTTCCGCAAAATACGCGATTTTTGCCCCGGTATTCGTCCCCATGTTCATGACCCTGGGAATCTCCCCGGAGCTGACCCAGGTTGCCTACCGCATCGGCGACAGCTGCACCAACATTATCGCCCCTGTGCTGTCCTCCCTGCCGATCATCCTGCAGGCCATGAAGCGCTACGACAAGGACAGCGGCTTTGGAACGCTGGTTTCCTGTATGCTTCCCTACACCGTCGTGTTCATGATTTCCTGGACAATTATGCTGGTGATCTGGATGCTGTTAAAGCTGCCGTTAGGACCCGGAGCTTATATCTACATGTAATAATACATACCCGCAAGTACGCCCCAGGCGTACTTGCGGCAGTTTAAGGAGGTAATATGGATAGAGAATTTTATAGGAAGGTCAGAGCGTGGGTGGATGATCATCAGGGGGAGATTATTTCCGATATCAGGCGCCTGGTTTCCATCGGCAGCGTGGCGGAGCTTGACAGTGATATCAAGCCCTACGGCCAGGCCTGCCGGGACGTGATGGAGGAATACTGCAAAATCGCCGGCGAGCACGGCTACAGCTGCACCAGCTACGACGACCGGGTGATCCGCGTGGACACCTCCGGGGGGGACGGACAGCCCGATATCGGCATCTGGAATCACCTGGACGTGGTGCCCGCGGGGCATGACTGGAAATATGAACCCTACGGTCTGACCACGGACTGCGGCCTTCTGATCGGCCGCGGCGTGAAGGACAATAAGGGCCCGGCCGTGGCCGCCATCTACGGGGTGTTGTGCCTTCAGGAGCTGGGCGTGGACTTAAAGCACAAGATTAGCTTGTACGCGGGCCTGGAGGAGGAGAAGGGCATGTCCGACATCCACTGGCTAATCGACAACCAGGTGGAATTGCCCAAGATGAATATTGTCCTGGACAGCCGTTATCCGGTGTGCTACGGCGAGAAGGGGATTCTGGGTATCACCGTGGCCAACAGGGGCAAGCTTTCCGGCAATATTCTGGAGATTCAGGGCGGTGAGAGCGAGAACTCCGTCGCGGGCCGGGCGCGTATGGTGGTCAAGGCAGCCTGGCCGGTGCAGGCGCCATCGGGGCTGCCGGACTGGCTGTCCATATCCTGGGAGAGCGGCAGGCTGACCATCGAGACCAAGGGGCTGTCCAAACACGCGGCACACGCCGAGGGCAGCGAGAACGCCATCTACAGGCTGTTTGCAGCGGTCAGCGGGGCGGAACCGTCCTGCAAGGCTCTGCGCGATCTTCTGAGCGGCTCCCTGGACCAGGGAACCAGGGATCTGCTGAAGGTATATGCCGGCCTTTCCGCCGGGATTTACGGGGATGGCCTGGGAATCGCCACCGAGGACGAGATCAGCGGAAAGCTGACGGCGGTGGCCTCCATGGTGTCCCTCAGGGACCAGATTTGCAGCCTGACCTTTAACATCCGCTATCCCATCAGCTTAAAGGAGGACAGCGGCTTAATTGAGAAGATCAAGGCCAGAGCCGCTTTCTGGGGCATGGAGGTGACCTCCTGCTCCGGCAAAGCGCCGGGCTATTTCCCCAAAGAGCACCCCATGATCCAGTGTCTGATGGATACCTACAATAAATTTATGGGCCGGGACGAGCAGCCCTTCACCATGGCGGGAGGCACCTACGCCAGGCTGCTGCCCAGCGCCATCGGCTACGGCTTCAGGCTTGTGCCTGAGATGGAGTACCCCGAGGTGATTATTCCTGCTGGCCATGGAGGTTCCCATTCGGCCGACGAGGTGGTGTCCCTGGAGACTTATAAACAACAGCTGACCCTCCTCATCCTTTCCCTGGCGGAAGGGCAGAAGGTGGAGCTGGCCTGACCGAATGCGAGGAAATGTGTATGAATGACAGACGAGTAGACCGGGTGCTCAAAAGGCTGGGGGAAAAGGGCGTGAGCCAGATGCTTCTCACGGACCCCAGCTCCATATTTTATCTGACCGGGAAGATGATTACCCCGGGTTCCCGCCTGCTGGCCCTTTACATCAGCGGCCAGGGGAATCACCGGCTGTTTGTAAACCGCCTGTTCCCCATGGAGGAGAACTTTGGCGTTGACATCTGCTGGTTCTCCGACACGGACGATATTGCACGGATCATGGCCTCCTGCACGGATCACGGCCAGGCCCTGGGCGTGGATCGGAAGATGACGGCGGAGCACCTGCTGGCCCTGCAGGAGCTGGGGGCGGGAACGTCCTATGTGAACGCATCGGACTGCGTGAACAAGGTCCGCGGCCAGAAGGACGAGGAGGAGCGGCAAAAAATGATCGTTGCCTCCCGGATCAACGACCGCGCCATGGAGGAATTCAAAAACCTGGTGAAGGAGGGCGTCACCGAGGAGGAGCTGGCCAGGCAGGTGGAGCCGATCTACAAATCCTTGGGAGCCGACGGCAATTCCTTCCAGCCCCATATCGCGTTCGGCGCCAACGCGGCGGACCCGCACCACAAGCCGGACGGAACGGCGCTGAAACCGGGGGACTGCGTGCTCTTTGACGTGGGCTGCAGGAAGGATATGTACTGCGCGGACATGACCAGAACCTTTTTCTACAAATACGCCGACGACGAGGCCAGGAAGGTGTACGACATCGTCCTCCGGGCCAATCTGGCCGGGGAGGCCGCGGTGCGGCCGGGAGCGCGCTTCTGCGACATCGACCGGGCGGCCAGGAGCGTGATCGCGGATGCTGGCTACGGCCCGTACTTTGTCCACCGCCTGGGCCATTCCATCGGAATCGATGTCCATGAGCCCGGGGACGCCAACACTGTCAATACCGACGAGACTGCGCCTGGAAACGTGTTTTCCTGCGAGCCCGGCGTCTATCTGGCGGGCCGGGTGGGAGTCCGGATCGAGGACCTGTGTATGGTGACGGAGGACGGCGTTAAGATTTTAAACAGCTATCCCAAGGAGCTGCAGATTCTGGAGTAAAAAGCCTTGAAAACAACAAAATAAAGGGAAAGGGATAATCCCCGGCGGAGCGGTACAAAAAGCGGCTCCGCCGGGGATTCCTTTGTCCGCCGGGAGCAGCTGGAGAGAATATAGTAAAATACTATAGTTAAAATGTGATTTTAGTATTGGACTATATTTTGCATATTAACTATAATACAAGCAAAAATACACGATAATAAAAGCATAATATATAAAAAAATCTTATAATCATTAGAGAGTTACCCAGAAAAAGGAAATAGATAGTAAAAGATGCATAATAACCATACAAGGCAAGGAGGAAAATCTATGTTAAAAAAGCTATCGTTCGGTCTGGCAATTGTGTTCTGCATCTTTCATTGCTGGACGGCAATGTTCGGGGCCGCGGCCGGAATCGGGCAAAAGGCGATCCACCTGGGACTGGTGCTGATCATATTCTTTCTGGACTACCTGGCCCAGAAGGACCGGAAGTGGTACTGCCGGGCAATGGACGCTTTTTTTATTCTGGCCTCGGCGGGCAGCCTGATCTACATCATGTCCATCGACAAAACCATTGACCTGCGCAGCGGCATGATCTACACCTACGACATTCTGTTCGGCGTGCTGCTGATCATCACCTTGATTGAAGCCACCAGGCGGGCGGTGGGAAAATCCCTGGCTATTGTGGTCGTCTGCTTTATCATCTACGGTTTTATGGGCCAGAGAATGCCCGGCTTCCTGGCCCACGTGGGTATGGATATTACGAGAATCACCAGCGTGGTGTACCTGGGAACGGACGGAATCTACGGCACCGCCATCTACGCCTCGGCCAGCTACATCGTGCTGTTCGTCATCCTGGGCGCTGTGTTCAATGAGACGGGCGTGGGCGATTATTTCACCAAGCTGGCTTCCAGGGCCTTCGGAAAGTTTCGGGGCGGCCCGGCCAAGATTGCGGTGGTGGCCAGCGGCCTGTTCGGCTCCATCAGCGGAAGCGCCATCGCCAACGTGATCGGGACCGGAACCTTCACCATTCCCATGATGAAGAAATGCGGCTTTGAGGACGAGTACGCCGCGGCGGTGGAAGCCTCGGCCTCCACGGGCGGACAGATTATGCCGCCGGTTATGGGCGCCACGGCGTTTCTGATCGCCGAATACCTGGGAATCCCCTACTTTGACCTGGTGAAGGCCGCGCTGATCCCCGCAGTGCTGTTCTACGTGGCGATTCTGATGACCGTGGATTTGTACGCCAGGAAAAATAATATCAAGGGAGTGCCGGAGAGCGAGCTGCCCACCTGGAAGGAGCTGTCGAAAAATGTGTATCTGATCCTTCCGCTGATCTACCTGATCGTGTCCATGAGCGTGTTTAAGATGTCAGTGACAAAATCGGGAATCACCTCCATCATAGCCACCATCGTCTGCACCCTGTTCTCCGCCAGGAACCGCATCACGCCCGGCAAGCTGAAAAACATTGTGAAGGCCTCCATCAACGGGGCGAAGCCCGTGGCAATCGCCTGCGGCGTGGTGGGAATTATCATCGGTATCGTGATGGGGTCGGGGCTGGGCTTTCGGATGTCGTCGGTGCTTATCCAGGTGTCCAACGGCCATCTGGGAATCCTGCTGGTTCTGACCATGCTGGTGTCCCTGATCCTGGGCATGGGCGTGCCCACCACTGCGGCCTACCTCATGCTGGCGCTGCTGGTGGTTCCGGCGTTAAAGCAGATGAGCGTGCTGCCCCTGGCGGCGCACCTGTTTATCTTCTACTTCGGCATCATCTCCAACGTGACTCCGCCTGTGGCGCTGGCGGCCTACGCGGCGGCGGGCGTGGCACGCTGCAATCCCACCAAGACGGGGGTGTTCGCGTTTAAGCTGTCCCTGTCCGGGTTCATATTACCGTTCATGTTCGTGTACAATCCGGTTCTGCTGATGCAGGGCGGAGCGCTGGAAATTTTACAGTCCCTTATCACCGCGCTGCTGGGGATCTACAGCCTTTCGTCCGCGCTGGAGAAGTTCGTGTTCAAGTGGAATATCAATCAGGCGGAGCGCCTGGTGCTGCTGGCCTCGGCCCTGCTGCTCATCGTTCCGGGAACAGTGACGGACCTGATCGGATTCGCCGTGCTGCTGGGCATTTTCCTGCTCAAGATGGCTGAGGATAAAAAAAGGAACTATGCAAAGGCATAAATTATAAAGGAGAAAAGGAGAACAAAGATGAAAAAAAGAGTTGCAAACCGAGTTTTCGGAATGATGATGGAGGGGGTGTTCCTGCTCTCTGCGGCGGGATGTTCCAACCAGCCGGTCAACACGGCTCCGGCGGCCGGAAGCGCCGCCACGTCCGCCGCCCAGGCCTCCGGCGACAGTAAGGACAGCAAGGTGACGATCCGCATCGGCGGCGGCCCCAGCTCCAGCGCCAACTATACCACTTTTGCCGGAATCGGAAACCTGATCACCAAGGACCATCCCAATTATCTCATTAACACGGAGATTTCCACTGGTTCCCAGGAGAATATCCGCATGATCCAGAGCGGCACGGTGCAGTTCGGCGTGGCCATGACCGACGTGGAGGAAGCGGCGGCCAAGGGCACGCGGGAGTTCGAGGGCAGTCCGGTGGAAATCTGTCATGTGATGGGCGGTTACACCACCATGCTGCATATGTTTGTGCCCAAGGATTCCGATATTCAAACCCTCGCGGATTTAAAGGGGAAGAAGCTGGCGGTCAGCAAGGGCGCCATGGCCCAGTACTATATGCCAATTCTGCTGGAAGCTTACGGGCTGACCAAGGATGACGTGCAGATCACGGAGACGGCTCTCCAGGATATTTGCGACGCGGTGAACGATGGAAACGCGGACTTCGGCGTGCATATCACGCCCTTTACCAGCTCCCCCATCGCAGACCTGGCCGCAACCAAGGGCATCCGGCTTCTGTCCATCGACGATGAGCACATTGAGAAGATTTCCAGTGAAAACCCATATTTTTACAAGAGTGTGATTCCGGGCGGGACTTATACCGGCGTGGACGAGGATACGGTGGTTCTGGGCACCAGAAACAACCTGGTATGCGCTAAGAGCGTAGATGATGAGATCGTCTACAACGTGGTGAAATCCATCATTGAGCACCAGGACGATCTGGCGGACGTGCATCCCCAGGCCAACCAGTTCAACAAGGAAAACGCCATCGAGGGCGCGCTGATCGATATTCATCCCGGCGCCGCAAAGTATTATAAGGAAATCGGGCTTATGAATTAAAGGTTACGGTTTAGCGTTTGCGCGCTTACCGCGCGGACCGCGGAAAACTGTGGAAAAGCTGGCAAAAATCCCATCACCGAAGGTAATGTAGGATCGATTTTTGCTTGTAGCTGCCAGGGGTGCCGGGCAGTTACAATTAATCTGAAATGTGCGAGGGAGACTGCAATGATAACGGTATTTAACCATGAGATCAAAGAAGGGGAGCGGGCATATTTTACTGTGCCCGCCGGGGAACTGGCCCACAAGGCGGTCGTACAGCTGCCGGTGATTGTGGTGGCGGGCAAAAAGGAGGGACCTGTGCTCTGGATCAACGGCACGGTCCACGGCGACGAGCTGAACGGCTCCTACGCCGCCTGGGAGCTGTCCGGGGAGATTGATCCGGAAACGCTGTCCGGCGCGCTGGTCGTCACGCCGATCTGCAATCCCATTGCCTTTGAGTGCAGGAACAAGATTTCGGCAATCGACAACATGGATATGGACACGGCGTTTCCGGGGGACCCCGAGGGCATGATGACCCAGAGAATCGCCCACCTGGTATACGGGGAGATCAAGAGAAATGCGGACGCCGTGATCAGCTTTCACACCATGGCCACTCCGTACAGGGCCAATCCCTACTCGGTGCGAAAGATTATCCCGGGCGTGTCGGAGGCCGTCAACCAGGTGTCGGAGGGGATGCAGAGGGCCTTCGGAGTGGCAACCAACTGCGTGGTGGACCTGCGCGGCGACACGGATGAGCTGCCGGGCGTTACCAGCGGAGCGCTGGATATCACCTGCATGAAGGACGGCATACCGGCCTTCATGGGGGAGATGGGCCAGGGCGGCAAGGTGGAAACCGAGTACGTGGAGGCCGCCAAGAAGGGGATTCTCAACGTGATGCGCTATCTGAAGATGCTGGACGGCGCGGTGGAGAGGCCCAAGCGCCAGGTGCTGATTACAAAACGGCGCTTTCTGCGCAGCGACAAGGGCGGCGTAATCCGCATGAACGTGGCGTCCGGGGATGAGGTGAAGGCGGGTGAAAGCCTGTTTAGCCTGCACTATTACGGCGACGAGATGGAGTCCTTCCCGGTTAAGACGGACTGCTATGTGATCGGAGTCCGGGAGAATCCGGTGGTGAGCACCGGGGACCGGGTGGCCTTTGTGGGAACGGAGTGGGGGATTTGGTAAACGCCGGGGATGTCCGCGTGAGGAGAGCCGTGGAGGCGGATGTGGAGCGCCTGTGGGAAATGTGCCGGGACCAGACCGAGGCGGAATTTTGCCTCTGGGGCGCCGACCTAGTCTATGAATACCCGCCTGTGAAAGAGCAGATGCGCAGGAGGTTCAATGCTCTCTCCGGGGACACGGCTGTGTTTGCGGCGGAAATGGGCGGACGGGTGATCGGGTTCGCGGAGATCGGGGACATGAGGGAGCGGAGGCCCCCCGGGGAGGCCGCATCCCGCGAAGGTCCGGGGGAGGCCGCAGAACGCGTTGGCCTCCGGAAAGCGGCCCCCAAAAATTCCGGAAAAAGCGGCGTGCTCTCCCGGGTGATTCTGGAGAAGGACCTGCGGGGAAGGGGATATGGCTGCGCGCTTGTGAGAGGGGTGCTGGATTGCGCCGCCGCGCAGCTGGGCCTTGAGGAGGCAGCGCTGATCGTGTACGCCCATAACCGCCGGGCCCAGAGCTGTTATGAGGCCTGCGGGTTTGTACGGGGGGAGGCGCTGCTGCGGCCCGGCCGTCCGGACGCGTATTGGATGAGGGCGGAGCTTCCCGGGCGGCCGGTTTGCAAATGAGCGGCGGGGAGACGCCATATTGCGCTCATCCCTGCCAGCGCGTAAACCGGTCAAAGGGGATGTCAAACTGATCGAGAATTTTCCCCACAATATGATACATCGCATCCTGAAGGCTTTCAGGATGATTATAAAAGCTGAGCACAGGGGGCAGGATGACTGCCCCCATTTGCGTCAGCTCGTACATATTGCGCAGATGAATTGCGCTTAAGGGGCACTCTCTGGCCGCCAGAACCAGCGGACGGCGCTCCTTTAAGGTCACGTCCGCGGCCCGCAGCAGCAGGTTGGAGCTGTACCCGCTGTTTATGCCGGCCAGGGTTTTCATGCTGCAGGGCGCGATCGCCATGCCCATAGTGCGGTAGCTGCCGCTGGCCACGGCTGCACCAATATTTTCATTGTCGTAGACCCGATCGGCCAGCCTGGCAAACTCCCGGACCGTCAGCCCTGTCTCGTACTCAATGGTTCTCTCACCGCCTGAGGTGATAATCAGGTGGCTCTCGATCTCCGTGGGCCTTAAAGCCCGCAGCAGCTCCAGGGCGATAGGCGCTCCGGAGGCCCCGCTGACGCCCACGATCAAGCGTTTTTGGCACATGGCTTAACCTCCTAATGTAAATTCTTCAGCCAGACAGAGGGATCCACCTCCATAAACTGGGCCCGTTTGAACAGGGCTTTCTGGTCGTAGGGTACGGTACAGTCGAAAATGGTCTTGCAGGCGATGCCGTGGTCCCGGATGGAGGGCGAGAAGCTGGGATCGTTGGAGGGGTCCAGCGGGTGGCAGCGCACGCCGGGAATGGTGATCACATCCTGATCCGCCTGAAAACGCGTGCTCATGGCCCAGAATACGTCCTTCATGTCAAAGCAGTCCACATCCTCGTCCACCAAAAACACGTGCTTCAGCTCGCTGAAGGCGGCGAAGGCCAGCAGGGCGGCCTGGCGCTGCCGTCCCTCATCGCTGGGCACGGATTTTTTAAACTGGAGAACTGCCATGTATTTGCCGCCGCCGGAGGAGGGGCAGCAGATATTTTGCAGCTTGCCGGGCATGGCCTTTTCCAGCAGCGCCAGGATGCTGGCCTCTGTACAGATTCCGGTCATGGACACGTGCTCCTCGCTGGGCCCGATGCAGGTCTGCATGATAGGGTTTCGCCGGTGGGTGACCGCCTTCACCTTGATGAGGCAGCACTCGCTGCTGGAAGGTCCGGTGTAGCCGGGAAACTCCGGCATTGCGTATCCGGTGTGGCTGTTGCGGTCCTCTGAGACCCTGGCTCCGGGAATGATCTCGCCCTCCAGCACGTACTCTGCGTTGGCGATGGCCCGCTGGTCTATGGTCAGGCAGCGGCACATTTGGACCGGCTCCCCGCGCAGCGCTCCGGCGATGGACAGCTCGTCAAAGCCCATGGGCGTGGTGGGCGGCTCAAAGCAGGAGGAAATCTCGATGACCGGGTCCACGCCGATGCTGATGGATATGGGCAGAGGCCGGCCCAGCTCCTCGGCCCGCACGGCCATTGCGCCGATGTGGCGGATTCCCGGGGTGAAGAAGATGGACAGCTCGTCCCGCCCCAGGATGCACATCCTGTGGATTGTGACGTCGCTCTCCCCGGTGTCCGGGTGGCTGGCATAGCACATGCCCAGGGTGAGGTAGGGGCCCGCGTCCATCGGCGTGTTGGTTGGGGCAGGCACCAGGGTCCGCAGGTCAAAATCCGGGGCCGAGGCGAGATGCACCACCTGCTGGCACAGCGGTTTTTCGGCAGTGAGCACAGGCGGTATGGGGCGTTCCACCGCCTTTAAGAGGGTCCGGCCCAGCTCTTTGGGATCACAGCCGAACAGCGCGGCCACCCGGTCGCGGCTGGCTAAAAGCCCGATGGCGATTCTGGCGCCGGGGTGCCCTTTGATTTGGTTGAAAATCATGGCCGGGCCCTCCTTTGTGGGGCGCATCACCGTGCCGCCGGCTCCCACATAGCGGTAAACGCCCGCCAGCTCCGCCATCGGATCCACCGGTACGTCTGTTTCCACCAGCTGGCCGGGTATATTTCGCAGCAGTTCAAGGGCGCTGCGAAGATCGTTGATCTGATTCAATTCTTTGCCTCCTTGTGATTTGATCTGTTATTTCTGCAATTTCGCCAATTCGCCGCACAGCGCGCAGAGGGAGCGGTCCGGCGGCAGCTCTTCGTCCGGGCCGCGCACGACCCGCAGGGCGCCGAAGGCGCAGGCTCTGACGCAGGCGGGATCCAGTCCGGCCCGGAGCCGCTGGGCGCAGCCGTCGCATTTGCGCATCCTGCCGTCCGGGCCAAAGGCCGGGGCCCCGAAGGGGCAGGCCATGGCGCAGCTGTGGCAGCCGATGCAGCGCGTATTGTCGTACAGGGTGAGGCCTGTGGACGTTTCTTTGCGGATACAGCCGGCCGGACAGGCCGGCACGCAGGGCGCGTCCTGACAGTGCATGCAGGCGATGGAGAAATACGCGGGGGACTCAGCTTGGCTCCAATCGTCCCGGAACACGGAACGGAAGGGGCGCAGCCCGCTTTCCACCTCGATGTCGTTCTGGTCCATGCAGGCCACCGCGCAGGCCCCGCAGGCGCAGCAGCGGCTGATATCCAAGTCAATTTTCATGGGCTGCACACCTCCTGATCTTGCAGTACGCGCTTCTGAAGGCGGGAAAACCGCTGTATGGATCGAGATTATCCGGGTCCAGAATGCTGTTGGCGTCCGCCTCGCGGTACCCGTGGTACAGGAATACCTCGCCCGGACTCACGGTGCCGGTGGGGGCTGCCTCCAGGCGTATGGAACCGAAGGGGGTGGAGACTTCCAGCTCATCCCCGGTCTCCACGCCCAGCGCCGCGGCATCCTCCAGGCTGATTTCCGCCTGGGGGCGGGGACACAGGCTGCGCTCCCAGGGCTGGTCGTGGAGGCGGGAGTGGAGCGCGCCCGGGATTCTGGCTCCGGCACACAGGCGCATGGGCCAGGCATCGGGGGCGGGGTTCGCGGGAGCGGTGTAGGTGGGAAGGCTGTCGAGCCCCCATTCAGGATGGCGTGAGATGAGCAGAGAATCCAGCTCAAAGCGCCCGCTGGGCGTGGGCAGGCCCTGCTCTATCATGGTTCCCGGGCGGTAAGGGGTGAGGCCGGGCAATGCCACAGGGGTGGGGCTGGCTTCCAGCTCCTCCACGGTGACCGGGAGGCGATGGATCATGTGGCGGATGCACGCCCGGTAGCCTTCTTTGAGCAATTCGTCGTCCAGGTCCATTTCCCGGGCCATCAGGGTGAGGATGTCTGCGTCGGATTTCGCCTGTCCCAGAGGGGATACCACCGGTTTGGTATACCAGGCGTAGCCGCCGGGATAACATTTAAATTCCCCGCGTTCCAGGGAGGTGCAGGCCGGCAGCACGATATCGGCGTACCGGGCCGTGTCCGTCAGAAACAGGTCCGTATCCACAAAAAAGTCCAGCTCTTTTAAGGCTTGGACTATGCGGTTATCGCCAGGGAACATCCGCAGATTCATGCCCAGGGCGAACACGGCGCGGATGCGCTCCCCGCCGCGGGCCAGGATGCGGTTGGGCAGATCATTGGACTGCATCTCCCGCCGGAGCTCATACCACAGCGGGAAGCGGTCCGCGCCCACGGCTTTTTTTCCCTCCCGGGGAAACCGCCCGTTCATGAATTCCTCCTCCCCGGTTTCAAAGCCGCAGGACAGCTCCATGTAGGTGTGGACGGCGGGAATCTGACCGCCCTCCCGGTCGTAGTTTCCGGTGATAGCCAGCAGGGACATGATGGCGCGGTAATTCTGGAGTCCGTTGCGGTGGTGGCCGATGGGAGCGGAGCTCTCGCAGATACTCATAGGGCCGTTCTCGTGTATCATCCGGGCCGCCTGGACGATCTGGGAGGCAGGAACGCCGGTGAGTCTTTCGCCGGCTTCGGGCGGAAAACCGTCCACATAGCGGCGGTAGGCTTCGTACCCGCAGACGTAGCGGTCGATGTACGCGCTGTCCACCCAGTTGCTGCGGATCAGCACGTGGGCGATGGACAGGGCCAGCGCCCCGTCTGTGCCCAGGCGGGGGCGCAGGTGGAGGTCCGCCAGGCGCTGGGAGGCGGGGGTGATCCGCGGGTCTACGATAATGACCTTCATGCCGCGTTTTTTCTGCTGCTCGATGGCGTCGGGCATCCGGTAGCGGGAGTAGTACCCGTTGGCGCCCCAGCCGAGAAACAGGCCGCTGTGGGCCATGTCCGCGCTTACGTGCATACCTGTCGCCACCTGCCAGGCCATCAGGCCCGAGGTGAAGCAGCAGCTGGATTCCGTTCCATAGTTCTGGGTCCCGAATACGTGGGCGAACCGGCGGTACATGGGCCGGTACCATTTCCCGTAACCGGAGAAAAAGGCCACGCTGTCGGCCCCGTACGCTTCTTTTAAGCCGGTGAGGCGGCCGCAGACCGTGCGGATGGCTTCCTCCCAGGAAATGGGTTCAAATGTTCCTTCCCCCCTGGGACCCACGCGGCGCAGGGGAGTGAGGAGCCGGTCTTTCCGATACAGATACTGGCGGTTTCCGGCCCCTTTGGTGCACAGAAAACCGCGGTTGACCGGGTGATCCGGGGAGCCCTCGACCTTCAGCACCACGCCGTCCTTCACATACACGTCCAGGCCGCAGTGCATCTGCGGGGTGCAGATGTCGCAGAGCGTGCGGCGGATTTCGATTCCCGTCTCAGGGCCCGGTATCTTGGCTTTGATCCGCTGATTTAATTCCATCATCGCAGCCCTCCTTCCAGTTGGCGCAGAAATGAGGGGCTGATCCCCTCCTTGACCAGAATCCCGCGCTGGATGCGGGAGATGGCGGGGCGGACGGCCGCGGATGCGGCCAACTGCCGGTAAAAATAGTTTTTCACCGCTCCGCTGATCCTGTAATTGTCCAGTATGTTCACGCCCGCCAGCCGCCCGTCCGCCAGCACGGCGCGGATGTAGAGGCCCTGCGCCGGATTCCCGCAGGTCAGGACCCGGCCTTTCCTCCGGCAGTCGCCCAGGCTGACAAAATCCATTCCCATAAAATGGGTGATATTGTGGAGGATATTGCCGTCAAAGCGGCCGGAGCCGCCGGCCATGTTGTGTCCGGCGGTTCCGCCCTGGTATCCTGCATTGGCCCACAGACCGATGATTTTCGTATTCCCGTCCAGCAGGTCTGTTCCCTCGCAGCAGTCCCCGGCCGCGTAGATCCCCGGGCAGCCGGTCTCCATCCGCTGGTTGACAATGATGCCACGGTTGACCGGGATTTCCGCTGGGTCGACCAGGCCGGTGTCCGCTCTTGTTCCGATGCAAAGCGCTGCCAGCTGGGCGCGAACTGTGCTGCCATCCGTCATGGAACAGAGCAGATCATCCCCGTCCCGGGAAACGGACCCGATGGTGCAGCCAAACGCCAGACGGACGCCGGCCTGCTCCACCCGGCGCTGGATTTCGTCCGCCACGTCGGCATAGGCTGCCAGCGGGAAAATGCCGGGGGCCAGATCGGCCAACACGGTGGCGATGCCGCGGTTGTTGAGCAGCTCTGCCACCTTGATGCCCACCATGGAAGCCCCGACCACCACCGCGCGGCGGATGGGGCGGGAGTTCAACGCCTGGCGGAGCCGCTCCGCGTCCGCCATGGTCCGCATAAAGTATGCCTCGCCAGCGTCCAGTCCCGGTATAGAGGGGGCAAGCGGGCTGGCGCCGGTGGCGATGAGAATGCGGTCAAAGGTTTCCCGCCCGCCGTTTTCCAGGCAAAGCTCCCGGGATTTGCCGCAGACCCGGGCCACCCGGCAGTCCGGGCGGATATCCAGACAGAGCCTGCGGGCGATCTCGCTGAGCGTTCCGAAGGGGAATAACCCCTCCCGGGGAAGAAGCCCCCCGGCGTAGTAGGTGGTCAGCATGGGGTTGTAGGGGCTGTCTCCGTGGCCGCTGAATACGGTGATGTCCCCTTTGGGGTCCAGTTTGCGGATTTGTTCGGCGCAGTGATAACCGGCGCAGCCAAATCCAACGATTGCATACCGCATAACCTGTGTCTCCTCCCTGCTATATGGCTGTACGGACGTCAAGGGCGTCGCTGATACGCTGCAGCGCCTCCGTGAGCAAGGGGCGGGGACAGGCAAAGTTCAGGCGCACAAATCCCTCGCCCTCAGGCCCAAAGGTGCCGCCCATATTTACGCCGACCCTGGCCTGATGGATGAAAAACTGTTCCAGCCGCGCTGCGGACATACCCGAATCCCGGCAGTCAAGCCACGCCATGTAGGTGGCCTGGGGGACCACTGCATGGATGGGCTTACAGTTTTTGGAAATATATTCGGCCAGATAGTTCCTGTTTTCCTCCAGGTACGCCACCACGGCCTCCAGCCAGTCCTGGCCGCCCCGGTAGGCCGCCTCGGTGGCCAGGAGGCCCAGATAATTGCAGCTCATCAGATGCTGATCGGTCAGGACCTTCATGTAAGCCTTGCGGTGCTCCGGGCTGGGGATCAGGATATCGGAGTTTTGCAGTCCGGCGATATTGAAGCTTTTGCTGGCCGAGGTGCAGACGATCAGATTCTGCTCGTACTCCCCGCCCATATCCCGCGCCACCTGACCGGCGCTCACAAAGGGGTGGCCGGAGAAACAGAAATCGCTGTGTATCTCGTCGCAGAGCAGAAGCACCTGATGCTGGAGGCAGAGGCGGATCACCTGCTCCAGCTCCTCTCGGGTGAATACCCGCCCGGCCGGATTGTGGGGGCTGCAAAAGATCAGAAGGCGCGCGCGGCTGTCGGCCAGCTTTTCCTCCAAATCCCCCAAATCCAGATCGTATCGTCCGTCGCGCAGCACCATTGAGGAGCGGGACAGCGCGCGGCCATTGTCCTCGATCAGATGGGCGAAGGGGTGGTACATGGGGGAGGGCAGCACGATCTTGTCTCCCGGCTTTGTCAGGCTCTGAATCACATAGGCGACGCCGTTTACCACGCCAGGACTGCGGCAGATCCATTCCCGCTTTACCGGCCAGCCCCGGAACCGCTCCATGCGCTCAATGACCGCCTCGAAGTAGCCTTCCATGGGAACCGGATAACCGAAAATCCCCCGGTCCACCGCCTCTCTCAGCGCCCGGATCACGGCGGGGGCGGTTTTAAAGTCCATATCCGCGGTGGTCAGGGGAATCAGCTTCGGCTCTCCGTATTTTTGCTCCACCGTGTCCCAACGGAGGGACGAGGTGTATTTTCTGGAAATAATTTCGTCAAAATTGTATTGCATTTGCAGCTCCTTTCCCGGTCCATTCCGGCGCAGACGGCTTTCTCAGGGCGGATTTTATATAAAAAAAACAGCCGCGGAGATTGCTCCATGGCTGTCAGTATAAGACGTATAGCGGCTATAGGTTCAATATGGCATTTTGTACAAAAAGGGCGGACGGGAATCGATCCCCTTACGCCAGCCTGATCTGAAGCTGGCACAGATCCTCCTTCATTCGCTCGCTGTGAAAGGTGGTGTCCAGGATACAGACGCTGTAGAGGTCTCCGGCGGTTTTGATCTGTCTGCGGTGCAGAGTGCTCCAGAACTCGTACACGGGATTGAGCTTGTAGGGCATTCCGCAGCGGAACATGCAGAGGTAATCCCCCTCGGGAATTGCGATTTCCCCGTCTATGGGAGGCGCGTCCCCGGGTATAAAAAACAGGCTGCCCGCATTTCTCAGCGGCTGCTCGGTTTCCAGGGAGGAGCGCCGCATGACGGCGCCAAAGCCCTTGTCCATGTTCAGGCCTGCCTGGCGCAGTTTTTCCCATCCGCGGACATAGCACATGTGCAGCAGGTCAACCGTCATGTCCTCCTGCGGCCATTTTACGAACACGGCCCTGCGCGGCTCCAAATGCTCCACCAGCAGGGAATCGCCCCGCAGCAGGTTCCAGTCCGCCTTCTCGTAGGAGGAAAGGCGGTTCAACAGCGCCTGTCTGGTGCGCTCCAGCGCCTCCTGCTGGCTCTGAATCTCCTCAATCTGGCTTTTGAGCAAAAGCATCGCGGAGTCCCGGTTCCGGGACTCCATATTTTTGTGGATTTCCTTGAGCGGCACATTCTGCTCCTTCAGGAAGCAAATCTCCCGCAGAAAGGGCATCTGTGCGCTGTCATAGTAGCGCGCTCCGCTTTCGTCCACCCGCGTGGGACGAAACAGCCCAATTTTGTCATAATAGATCAGCGTTTGTCTGGAAATGCCGTGCAGCTCCGCCATTTTTCCGATTGAAAATTCCATATCCGTCACATCCCCCGTTTCCTATTTTGATCTTAGCGGAAAAACGGTAAAACTTCAAGCGGTAATTCCCGGAAGCCGCATCGGTCCATGAGGAATATGCATAAATGTTTGACCAATTCTTTGTTGATTTTAACAAGTTGCATGTATAGTCACTATACCCCTTACACTGATAGCGAGGAAAATACTCCGGTGCCTTACCGGCGCAGTTCGTTTGCAGCAGGGGCGGCCGGGGACAGGGAGCCGCGGCCGCGCTGCACCGCGGGTCCCGATATAAAACCGCAGCGCAGAAATGGGGGAACATATGACGTTTCAGCAATTCAAAGACAAGTACCAGGACTATCTGGTAAGCGCCAGGAGACGGTTCCACGAATCACCGGAGCTGAGTATGGAGGAGAAGGAGACCAGCCGGTTTATTGTGGGGGAAGTGGAGGCCTGTGGGCTGCCCTATGAGATGGCCGGGGATTACGGCGTGATCGCGGTGATTGAGGGGACGAGGCCCGGAACAGGTAAAAACGTACTTCTGCGGGCGGACATCGACGCTCTTCCAATCCAGGAGGATGCCAACAACCTGGCGGGGCCGAAAAACAGCTGCTCCAAGGTACCCGGCGTTGGGCATCTGTGCGGGCACGACGCCCACACGGCGATGATGCTGGCGGTGATGAAGGAGTTGACCGCTATCCGGGACCAGTTCTCCGGTAAATTCATCATCTGCTTTGAGCCTGCGGAGGAAAATGGAAAGGGCTGCTGGCTGATGCTGCCCTATCTGGATCACTATGATATTGACCGCGTCTATGCCTGTCACGTGGAGGAAGGGATTGACACGGGAACCGTCTCCATTGTCCCCGGCCCCCGCATGGCCGGCGTGGGAGCGTTTGAATACACGATTCACGGGGAGGGAACTCACGGGGCCGCTCCCCACCGGGGAATCGATCCGATTCTGTGCACGGCGGAGATCATCACCGGTTTGAACCAGATTCTGACCAGGAATATTCCTCCCCTCTCCCCCATGGCCCTGACCATTGGCCATATGGAAGCGGGAACGGCGAGAAACGCTATACCCTCCCAGGCTTCATTCGGAGGCACAATGCGCTTCTTTGACCGGGAACTGGGCGAGTTCGCCTATGAGCGGATGAAGGAGATCGTCGCTGCTATTGCCAGCGCCCACCGCTGCCGGGCGGAGCAGACCTTTGAATATCTGAGCTATCCGCTGGTCAACGACCCGCATTTGGCTGACCTGGCCTGTCAGGCGGTCGGCGAGACTCTGGGCGCCGGGGCGGTGGTGGAGACCGAACCCAAGACCGGGTCCGAGGGCTTTACCAACTACATCCGAAAATACAACGGCCAGGGGCTGCACATTCTCATCGGCGTGCGCAACCGGGAATACGGCTCCGGCGAGGCGGCCCACAATCCCAAATTCGATGTGGACGAGGCCGCCCTGCCATACGGCGCCTACGCCACCTTACAGATTGCCCTGAAACTGAACGAATGCGACTAGGAGGTATCCCATGCCAAAACATGCGAAAGAAAAGAAATCAAAGGAATTGAACCCCTTCGTCCTGATCACGTGGATTATTGTGGCGTTCTGGGTTCTGTCGTTTATCATTCCGTCCGGACAATTTGAGCGGGTGGACAATGTGGTGGACCCGGATTCCTTCCATATTGTACAGAAGGTTCACGTGAACATTTTCCAGGAAATTCTCACCATGGGCACCAGCGCCCTGAAGGCCAGCGGAAACTTGATTCTGTCCATGCTGGTGGTGGGCGGCTCTCTGCGCATGATCACGGAAACCGGCGCAATGGACATTGGTCTGGACGCCGTGATCAAGCGCTACGGTGAAAAGACCATCGCCATCATCCCCATTCTCTGCTGTCTGCTGGGAGTCTGCGGCTCGGCGACAGTGTTTATCAGCACGGCAATCACCCTGGTTCCCATCTGCATCGTGATCGCCCAGAAGCTGAAGCTGGACAACGCGGTGGCCGTGGGCCTGGCCTATCTGGGTCCCTGGATTGGTTTTATGGCTTCGCCCATCAACGTTTCCACCACGGCAACGGCCCAGTCGCTGGCCGGTATCCCCCAGTTCTCCGGTTTCGGCCTGAGGCTGCTGATGACCGTTATCTTTGTACTGATTCTGGCCGCGTTTATGACCTGGTACTGTGTGCGAATCCGTAAAGACCCGTCTAAGAGCGTTATGGGCGGACAGAGCATCGATTCTTTAAACGTGGAGGCCTCCGGCGCTTACGCGGGCCAGGAATTTACCTGGAAGCACGGGCTGATTCTTCTGGTGTTTGTGGCGGGCATCGTGTATTTTGCCGTCGGCACAAAGCTGTGGAAATACGGTCCCTCGGAGATGGCCGGCATCCTCTTTGTGGCCGCGGTGTTCGGCAATATTGTGGCAGGGAAATCCCTGGATGAGGGCTACAAGACCTTTGTAAAGGGCGGACAGACCATGGTCAGCACCGTGCTGATGATCATCCTGGCTTCCATGATTTCCGCGATCCTCACAAACGGCCTGATCATCGACACGGTGGTGTACTACATCTCCCTGCCCCTGCGCGCCCTGCCCAAGGCCATGGCTGCCATCGGGATGTTTGTGGCCAACTGCCTGATCAATATCCCCATTCCCTCAGGCTCCGCCCAGGCGAACGTGGTGATGCCCATCATGGCGCCTCTGTCCGATGTGCTGGGAATCACCCGTCAGACCGCGATCCTGGCATACCAGTACGGCGACAGCTTCACAAACCTGATGAACCCCACCAGCGCCGCGTTCATGGGCGCTCTGGCTCTGGGACAGGTGAGCTTCAAAAAGTGGATGAAATTCATTACGCCTCTGTTTACGATCTATCTGGTCCCCATTGTGGTAAGCCTGGTATGGGCTACCGCCACCGGGTGGATTGGGTTTTAACCGTACAAGCCGCAACACAGCGCTCCGAAAACCGGGGCGCTGTGTTAAGTTGTGGTCAATGAAACGGGCCGTTTGTGCGGCGGGCCGGAAAGGAATATTGACAGAAGCGGGCTGTCCCCTAAGACGGATGAATATTCTTCACCAAATTAATAAACTCCACCGCCGTATTGGAGAACACCGTCCCCTCCCGGTAGGCGATGGCCAGATTCCACTTGGTGACGGGGTCGCCGAAGGAGAATATCCTGGGCGGCACCGGGACGCTGGGGATCTTTACCACGGTTTCAGGGATGATGGCGCAGCCCAGGCCGGCCTCGGCCAGGCGGAACGCGGATTCCACGCTCTTGACCTTTAAGACCGTGGCCGGGGTGACGCGGTACCGGCTGAAGATTTCCCGGGTCTTGATGGCTATGGACTGCTCGCCGTTGAGTCCGATGTAGGGCTGGTTGTGGAGCAGGCGGATGTCGATCCAGGGGTACTTGCAGCCCTCCCTCGGGCTGCCCTTGGCGGCCAGCGTCTGGGCCGTGGGCACAGCGATCAGCAGCTCCTCCTCGAAAAAGGGGATGTAGTTTAGACGGGGCAGGCCCCGCTGGTTGATGATGGCCAGGTCGATCTCGCCGTTCAGCAGCATGTACTCCAGGCCCTTGGTGGTGTAGTTCTCGTAGAGCTGTAAATCCACGTTGGGGTATTTGGTGATAAAGGCTTTCAGAATCGAGGGCATGTTGTAGGACATTCTCAGGACGGCGCAGCCCACCCGCAGGCGACCGGACAGCTCCTCGTTGATGCCGGACAGGTCCTTCTCCAGGTCCGTGTACATTTCCGTGATCTTTTTGGCTGTCTCCACATATTTTTCGCCGGCGTGGGTCAGGATCAGCCGGTTGTTGATGCGCTGAAAGAGCTGTACGCCCAGCCGGTTTTCCAGGTCCTTTATGTAGCGGCTGAGGGAGGGCTGGGAGATAAACAGGGATTCCGCCGCCTTGGACACGTTGCCCTTTTCCGCGATGGCGATTACATAGGATAGTTCTTTTATCATGAGTATTCTGGGCCTTTCTGATTGGCTGGTTGCCGGTTGGTCTGTATAATGAAGATTTATCCTCATTATAAGCAATTACGGGCTAAAAATCCAGCTCCGCCTTCCAGTTTCCTTTGCGTTGAGCCGGCGTTTTTCCGCAATTTATCGGCGGGCCAATATTTTGTTAAAGTTATGATAACATTTAAGATAATAAGTTTTATAAATAATCCCCCTGTGCTATAATGAGGTTAATGATATTGGGGAAAGGACGGCGTCGGGGGATGAATATGAAGGAACAGCAGTATGTGTGTGTTTTGGCGGATTGCGGGACCATCACCAGAGCGGCGAAGGAGCTGTACATCTCGCAGCCTGCGCTGAGCATTTACATCAACAATCTGGAAAAAAGCCTGGACGTGAAGCTGTTTGAGCGGGTGGGGAAACGGTTTGTTCTGACGTACGCGGGGGAGCGCTACGTGGAGAAGGCCAGGGCCATGCTGCGCCTTGAGGAGGAGTTTCAGGAGGAGCTCAAGGACATCACCGGCAACTACACGGGCCGCATCCGCATCGGCGTCCAGACCAGGCGCGCCACCTGGCTGCTGCCGCCGGTGGTGGCGGCATATGAGAAGGAATTTCCGCGGGTGGACGTGATTTTATACGAAGGCATTATGGGCGTGCTGGATCAGAAGATCAAAAACTTCCAGATCGACCTGCTTCTGTGCAATGCCTCGGACGTGCGGCCGGACATGAAAAGCCAGCTGATGTTCAAGGAACAGCTTCTTGTGGCGGTGCCACAGCGCCACCCGGTCAATGAAAAGGCGCGGTATGTGCCGGGAGAACAGTACCGGTATCTGGACCTGACGCATTTGAACGGGGAGAAGCTGATACTGGCAAAGCCGGATCAGAGCATCCGCCAGGATGCGGACCGTTTTCTGGCGGAAAAGGGCGTTGTGCCCAAAAAGATCCGCGTAATCTCCAACATCGAGACGGCGATGCAGATGGTGGCGGAGGGGCTGGGGATCGGATTCAACCGGGAGGGCTACGCGCGCCACATGAAGTATACCAAGGGCGTTAATTATTATGGGATTGACAGCGATAAGGGAAGGACGGATTTTGTGCTCGCCTACCGCAAGGACATGCCGGTCATGGGGTATATGCAGAGGATGATCGACATGCTGTTGGAACGGGGGAAGGAGTACCAGCGGTGAGACGGCCGGGGGGCGCAAACATTAACTAAAAGTAAAATTTATATAAAAAATAAATAAATTAAAATATACTTATTCTTCGAAAGACGGTACATTAATAGTAACTAAATTCGAAGGAGGAACTGGTATATGACAGAAAAGAAGAAAAAGGCATTTAAAATGCCGCACACATTCGTCATCATTATTTCCATCATTCTGTTTGCCACTCTGATGACCTGGATAATCCCGGCCGGACAGTATGCGAGAGTGGAAAACGAAGCCGGGATTAAGGTGATTGACCCCTCGCAGTTCTCATTTATTGAGCGGACGCCGGTAAATCCGTTCCTGATTCCGCTGTACATTGTAAAGGCGATCTGCAGCCGCATCTCGCTGATGCTGGTGATCCTGTTTTCCGGCGGCGCCTTTGACATGATCAGCAAATCCGGAGCGCTCCACTCCGCGGTGGCCAAGGTGGCGAAAATCTTCCAGGACCGACTGTACATATTTATTCCCATTATGACCACGATCTTCGCGCTGATCTGTACCACCCAGGGCGTGAACCAGTTTATCGCCTTTGCCCCGGTGGTTGTGATGATTACGCTGGCAATGGGCCTGGACTCCATCACGGGAGCGGCCATTATCCTGTTGGGCGGAGCGGTAGGCTTTTCCACCGGTATGCTCAATCCCAGCACCACGGTGGTGGCCCAGGAGATCGCGGAGCTGCCCACCTTCTCGGGTATCCAGTACCGCGCCGTCTGTTTTGTGGTGTTTTTGATCATCACCAACATCTATCTGGTGCGCTACGCCTTAAAGATCCGCAAGGACCCGGACAGAAGCCCCATGCACGAGTTTGACAGTCAGAACGAGCAGAAGGACTTGGATATCGATTCCTTTGGCTCCATGGATATCCGCAAAACGCTGATCATTCTGTCACTGATTGCGGCCCTGGTGGGCATGGTGATCGGCTCTGTGAAGTTCGACTGGGATATGGAGGAGCTGGCGGCCACCTTCATCGGCCTGGCGGTTGTGGTGGGCTTCCTGTCCGGCGAAACCCCGTCCTCCATGTCGAAAATCTTTATAGACGGCTGTAAGAAAATGATCACCGCAGCGCTGATTATCGGACTGGCCACCACCATTGCCAACGTCATGTCGGCCGGAAAGATTGTGGACACGGTGGTTTACGGGCTGGCCTCCGTGCTGCGCCACACCCCCACGTTTTTGATGGCGCCGGCCATGTATATTGCCAACACGCTGATCAACTTTGTGGTGGTATCCGGAAGCGGACAGGCAGCGGCCGTGATGCCCATTATGATTCCGCTGTCCGACCTGCTGGGCGTGACCCGGCAGACCAGCGTGCTGGCCTTCAACTTCGGCGACGGTTTCTGCAACTATATTCTGCCCCACTCCACAGCGCTGATGGGGATTATCAGCGCGGTGAACATCCCCTATGACCGCTGGATGAAATTTATGTGGAAGCTGTTCCTGATCTGGGCGCTGACAGCGTGCGTGATGATCGGCATCGCCCAGGCCATGCAATTTGGTCCCATGTAATTAAAACGGAGGTATATTATGAAAGAAGCGTTGTTTCAGAAGATTGAGGAGCAGAGGGAAGCGCTCTGGGAAATGGCGGATTTTATTTTCGACCACCCCGAATACGAGGGAAAGGAATACCAGGCTGCCGCTCTTCTGACCAACTATTTGGATCAGAACGGATTTCAGGTGGAACAGGGCATCGCCGGGTATGAGACCGCGTTCCGCGCGGTTTACGAAAATGGAACCGGCGGTCCGTCCGTGGGCATCCTGTGCGAGTATGACGCCCTGAAAGGGCTGGGACACGGCTGCGGCCATCACATGCAGGGGCCTGCCTGCGTGGGCGCGGCGGTGGCGCTTAAGGAACTGAGCGGGGATGCGCCCTTTAAGGTGACGGTGTACGGAACCCCGGCGGAGGAGACGCTGGGCGCCAAGTGCGATATGGTAAAAAAAGGATGCTTTAAGGAGCTGGACACCGCGTTTATGATGCACGGGTCCCCCACCACCTGCACGGATGTGAAGTGCCTGGCGGACCGGTCCTTTGAGGTGATTTTCCACGGAAAGGGCGCTCACGCGGCCCTGGCGCCGGAGAAGGGCAAGAGCGCCCTGGACGCGCTGCTGGTGGCGTTTAACGGCATCGAGTTTCTGCGGGAGCATGTTCCGGACGACACCCGGATGCACTACACCATGACGGAGCTGCCGGGGCCGGCCAACATCGTGCCCGCCAGGGCGGTGGGAAAGTTCTCGCTCCGCTCCTTCAGCCGGGCCAGCCTGGAGCTGGTGGTGGGCCGTTTCTATGATATTGTCAAGGGCGCGGCCTTAATCGCGGGGGTTGAATATGAGATTCATCCCAAGAGCGACTTTTACAACAAGATTCCGGTTTTAAAGCTGAACGAGCTGCTCATGGAAAATGCCAGGCTGGCCGGCGCTCCGCGCCTGTCCCCGCCCAGGGAGCGCACCGGTTCTACGGATTTTGGCAACGTGATGTACGAGATTCCGGGTTCCTGTATCCGCGTGGCCTTTGTGCCCGAGGGTACGGCCTCCCACTCCCAGGAGTTTGTGGATGCGGGAAAGACGCAGGCGGCCCGGGACTGCATTCTCTACGGGGCGAAATCCATTGCCGGCGCCTGCTATGACCTGATTCACACCCCGGGGCTGATGGAGGAAGTGAAGCGGGAATTTGCGGAGAATCAGAAGAAATTTAAGTAGATCAGATAAGGAATGAGGATGAAGGATCCTCCTGCCGGGCGACGTCCGGCAGGGGGATTCTTTCGCGGTGGCGGACCGGCCTTCCGCCCGGTTCTCTGCCATAAGATTTCAGTATACATAAAAATCAACTTATGCTATACTAAATAGGAGATTGCCCGGCGCCGGGAGGGCGCGGAGAAAGAGCAGCAAGGGGGACAGTCATGCTGGAATTAAAAGAAATACTGGGCCATGAACCGATCAAGGAGCATTTTTTCAACGCGGTACTAACTGGGAATATTTCCCATGCATATATACTCTCAGGGGAGGAAGGGATGGGAAAGAAGTCCCTGGCCAACGCCTTTGCGCTGGCGCTGCTCTGCGAGAAGGGGCAGGCGGACCCGTGCCGCCAGTGCCATGCCTGCAAGCAGGTGTTGTCCGGCAATCACCCGGATTTGATCTATGTGACCCACGAGAAACCGGCCAGTATCGGCGTGGACGATGTGCGCCATCAGATCAACGATACGATTCAGGTAAAGCCATACAGCAGCGCACACAAGATTTACATTGTGGATGAGGCGGAGAAGATGACCGTGCAGGCTCAGAACGCGCTGTTAAAGACCATTGAGGAGCCGCCCGCGTATGCGGTGATCCTGCTTCTCACCACCAACGCCGAGTCCTTTCTGCCCACGATCCTGTCGCGCTGCGTCCAGTTAAAGCTGAAGCCCTTACAGGACGCGCAGGTGAAGGATTACCTCATAAGCCGGATGGGCGTGGAGGAGCCGCAGGCCGATATTTTCACCGCGTTTGCCCGGGGGAATCTGGGCAAGGCCATTCACCTGGCGGATTCCGAGGAATTCAGACGCCTGTACGGGGAGCTGCTGGATCTGTTAAAGAATCTGAAAAAGTCGGATATCTCGGAGCTCTTGGAGCGGATTCGGAAAATGAAGGACGAAAAGCTGGATATACACCAGTGCCTGGATTTTATGCAGATGTGGTACCGCGATGTGCTCATGTACAAGACCACCAAGGATATCAACCTGCTGATCTTTAAGGACGAGTTCTCCACCGTGAACACCATGAGCACGGTCAGCGGCTACGAGGGGCTGGAGCGGGTGCTCACAGCCATCGACAAGGCCAGAATCCGTCTGGACGCCAATGTGAACATGGAGCTGGTCATGGAGCTGCTTCTGCTGACCATGAAAGAAAACTGACTGCGGCTGCGGCCGCTGCCGAAAAGGGGTCTTAACCCCTGGTATTCCGGGAATACTGATCGGTATGAGATGGATAGATGCGCGGGCCCTGCCCGCTGGAAAAGGAGATAAAACAGATATGATAACTGTCATTGGAGTGCGCTTTCGCACCGCGGGAAAGATTTACTACTTTGACCCCGCCGGGCGAAAGATTAAAATAGGAGACCATGTGATTGTGGAGACGGCCAGGGGCATCGAGTACGGCTATGTGGTGCTGGGAAACCGGGATGTGGACGAGTCCAAGGTGGTGCCGCCCTTAAAGTCGGTGATCCGCATGGCCACGTCCGAGGACGAGGCCGTGGAGAAACGCAATAAAGATAAGGAAAAGGAAGCGTTCCGCATCTGCCAGGAGAAGATCAAAAAGCACAACCTGGAGATGAAGCTGATCGATGCGGAATACACCTTCGACAACAATAAAGTGCTGTTCTATTTCACGGCGGACGGCAGAATCGATTTCCGCGAGCTGGTGAAGGATTTAGCCAGCGTGTTCAAGACGCGCATCGAGCTGCGGCAGGTGGGAGTCCGCGATGAGACTAAGATCATGGGCGGCATCGGCATCTGCGGGAGGGCGCTGTGCTGCCACTCCTATTTGTCCGAGTTCATTCCTGTGTCCATCAAGATGGCCAAGGAGCAGAATCTCTCCCTGAACCCCACGAAGATATCCGGTGTGTGCGGGCGCTTGATGTGCTGCCTGAAGAACGAGGAGGAGACCTACGAGGTGCTCAACAGCAGGCTGCCCAACCCGGGCGACTATGTGACCACGGCCGACGGCTTAAAGGGCGAGGTCCAGAGCGTGAACGTGCTGCGCCAGCTGGTGAAGGTGGTGGTGACCGTGGACCGGGACGAGAAGGAGATACGGGAATACAAGGCGGATCAGCTGAAGTTCAAGCCGCGCAAGAAAAAGGGCAAGGGCGGCAAGGAGAAGGACAAGGAGACGTCCGAGGCCGAGCTCAAAAAGCTGGAAGCGCTGGAGAAAAAGGAAGGAAAGTCGAAGCTGGATGACAACTGAGAGCAGAGACCAGGAACACGCCTGGACAGAGGCCGGTCCCGTGCTTCTGCGCGACGATGAGCGGATCGACGATTTGCAGCGGGGCGGCTACGGCATTATCCAGCGCAGGGGCGCGTTCTGTTTCGGCATGGACGCGGTGCTGTTGTCGGGATTCGCGGTGGTAAAGCCGGGGGAGACGGTCCTGGATTTGGGCACCGGGACGGGCATTATCCCCATCCTGCTGGAGGCCAAGACTCCGGGAAGCCATTTTACGGGTCTGGAGATTCAGGAGGAGTCGGCGGACATGGCCCGGCGCAGCGTGGCCTACAACCATCTGGAAGCCAAGGTGGAGATCGTAACGGGAGATATAAAGGAAGCCGGCCGGCTGTTTAAGCTGGCTTCTTTTGATGTGATTACCAGCAACCCGCCCTACATGAACCACGCCCACGGGCTGAAGAACCCCAGCGATGCCAAGGCCATCGCCCGCCATGAGGTGTGCTGCACCCTGGAGGACGTGATCCGGGAGGGCGCCAAGGTGTTAAGGCCCATGGGCCGCTTCTATATGGTTCACAGGCCCAGGCGGCTGGTGGAAATTCTGGAAACCTTCACCCGCCACGGGCTGGAGCCCAAGCGGATGAAGTTTGTTCACCCTTACGCGGACCGGGAGGCCAACATGGTGCTCATCGAGGCGGTCCGCGGCGGCGGCGCTCTGATGAAGGTGGAGTCCCCGGTGGTGGTATTTGACAGGGACGGCGGCTATTCCGAGGAGATCAGGACCACCTATGGATATTGAGACATGACAGCGAAACGGCAGGAGAAGGAGAAAGCCATGGCAGGAAAACTGTATCTGTGCGCAACGCCCATCGGCAACCTGGAGGATATCACGTTCCGGGTGCTGAGGACCTTAAAGGAAGTGGATTTGATCGCGGCGGAGGACACCCGTCACAGCATTAAGCTTTTGAATCATTTTGAGATCAAAACCCCGATGACAAGCTACCACGAGTATAACAAGGTGGATAAGGCCGCCTACCTGGTGTCCCAGATGGCCCAGGGCGTGAACATTGCGCTGATCACCGACGCGGGCACGCCGGGCATCTCCGATCCGGGGGAGGAACTGGTGCGCCAGTGCTACGAGGCGGGAATCGAAGTCACGTCCCTGCCCGGCCCCGCGGCCTGTATCACGGCCCTGACCATGTCCGGGCTGTCCACCCGCAGATTCTGCTTCGAGGCCTTTCTGCCGTCGGAGAAGGGGGACAAGAAGGAGCGGGTCAGAATCCTGGAGGAGCTGAAGCGCGAGACCAGAACCATTATCGTGTACGAGGCCCCCCACCATCTGGTGAAAACACTGACGGATTTGTACGGAGCGCTGGGGAACCGCCGCATCACCGTGTGCCGGGAGCTGACCAAGAAGCATGAGACCGCGTTTCGCACCACCTTCGAGGAGGCTCTGAACCTTTACGAAGCCCAGGAACCCAGGGGGGAGTGCGTGATTGTGATAGAAGGGATTTCCGTGCGGGAGCTGGAGGAGGAGAGAATCCGCTCCTGGGAGGAGATGAGTGTTGAGGAACACCTGGAATATTACATGAAGGGTGGAATGGAAAAGAAAGAGGCCATGAAAGCGGTGGCCAGGGACCGCGGTGTGAGCCGGAGGGACATCTACCAGCAGACGCTGAAATAGCGCCACAGGCCCATAAAACGGAACAAGCCTGCTGCCATTTCTTCTATAATAAAGAGTATTTATTATGGAAGAAGTAACAGCAGGCTGTTTTGCTATTCTGACACGTTAAGTCCGGCCAGCTTTGCCAATGCCAGGACAGATGACCGGGATACCTTCTTGCCCTCATAATCAATCAGGTCATCGGTACTGCCTGTGAAAATGTCGGCGGACTCCGCTTTCTTCAAGATAATGCAATCGTCCTGTACAGTGATCTCCAAACCGTCCTTAACATCCAGGTTCAGGCTTCTGCGCAGTTCAATGGGAAGCGTAATTCTGCCGAGTTCGTCCAATTTACGGACAACGCCAGTTGTTTTCATTTTTTACCCCCTTGTAAAAAATTTACTCCCTTGCAGTATTAAATTAGCAGATTCGCCAAAAAAAGTCAATATCCCGACCGGCCCAAAACGGTAATATATGGTAATAAAAGGTAAAGTTTATAAAAAGTTCGAAAAAAATTAACATTTGGAAGCGCTTACAACAGACCTTTTTGCACAAGGGCGAATTTTGACGATGAAAACTCCGGCGGCCCATTTCAAATGCGGCAAAATCTTCTTGACAAATCCAGGTGTTTCCTGTAGTATTACTTTGATGTTCAAAGTATTTGAAAGATAAACAAAAGTTCCACAGAAAACGACGAGGATTCGAATGGGTAAGATGATGACAACAAGGATCGTAGGAACCGGTTCGTACGTGCCGGAACAAACCGTAACAAATGATGACCTGGCCAAGATTGTGGAGACCAATGACGAGTGGATTCGCAGCAGGACCGGGATCGGTGAGCGCCGGATCGCTACCGCGGAGACCAACTCATTCATGGCTGCTGAGGCGGCAAAACGGGCGCTGGACCAGGCGGGCGTGGCGCCGGAGGATGTGGATTTGATCCTGTTGGCAACTTCTTCACCGGACTATTGCTTCCCCAACGGGGCCTGCGAGATTCAGGAACAGATCGGGGCGGTGAACGCAGCCGGTTTTGACATAAGCGCGGCCTGCACGGGCTTTGTGTTCGCGCTGAACACGGCCCACGCGTTTATCCAGGCGGGGATTTACCGCACGGCGCTGGTGGTCGGCTCCGATGTGCTCAGCAAGCTTTTGGACTGGACGGACCGGGGAACCTGCGTGCTGTTCGGCGACGGAGCCGGAGCGGTGGTGGTTCAGGCCTCGGAGCGCGGCGTGATCGGCGTGAAGATGCATTCGGACGGACAGAAGGGCGGCGTGCTCACCTGTGGATCGCGCACCAACGGAAATTTTCTTCTGGGAAAAAAGCCGGAACTGGGCTACATGACCATGGACGGCCAGGCGGTGTTTAAATTTGCGGTGAAAAAAGTTCCGGAGATTATCAGAGAGCTGCTGGAGGAGAACAATACCTCCCTGGAGGAGGTCCGATACTTCGTGCTCCATCAGGCCAACTACCGGATCATCGAGTCCGTAGCCAAGCGTTTGAAGGTGGATACCGATAAGTTCCCGGCCAATATGGAACGCTACGGAAATACCTCCGGCGGATCGGTTCCCCTGCTGTTAGATGAGATGAATCGGAAGGGAATGTTGAAGCCCGGGGACAAAATTGTGCTTTCCGGGTTCGGTGCGGGGTTGACATGGGGCGCAACTCTGGTAGAATGGTAAGGCATAAAAAAATATCTTATTATAAAATCAAAAAGTAAAAAGGAGAAAAACATCATGTTGGAGAAAATGAAAGAGATTATTGCGGAGCAGTTAAGCGTGGACGCAGAGACCGTTACCGAGGCTTCTTCCTTCAAAGAGGACCTGGGCGCGGATTCCCTGGATCTGTTCGAGCTGGTAATGGCGCTGGAGGATGAGTATTCCGTTGAGATTCCGGCGGAGGACCTGGAGCAGTTGACCACAGTTGGACAGGTTATGGACTACTTAAAGGCAAAAGGCGTTGAGGCGTAAATCGGAATAATGTCATCAAAGGCGAGACGGCGTGTTGCAACACACACGCTGTTTCGTTCATTGTATGCGATGAGCTGCCGGCGCAGCTTGCGTTCGCTTGCCGAAGAGCGCTGCCCGCGCATTGCGGTCGCGATGTTGCCGCAGGGAATGTAGAACTGGAGGAAACGATATGAAAACAAGAATTACAGAGATGTTAGGGATTGAATATCCAATTATTCAGGGAGGCATGGCCTGGGTAGCAGAGCACAATCTGGCGGCGGCCGTATCTGAGGCGGGTGGTTTCGGGCTGATCGGCGGAGCCAACGCGCCGGGCGAGGTGGTGCGCGCGGAGATCCGCAAGGCCAGAGAGCTGACCGACAAGCCTTTCGGCGTAAACGTGATGCTGCTGAGCCCCCACGCGGAGGATGTGGCTAAGGTTGTCGTGGAAGAGGGCATCAAGGTGGTGACCACCGGAGCGGGCAACCCGGAGAAGTACATGGATATGTGGAAATCCGCCGGGATCAAGGTGATCCCCGTGGTCGCCAGCGTGGCCCTGGCCCGCCGTATGGAGAAATACGGAGCCGACGCCCTGGTGGCGGAGGGCACGGAGTCCGGCGGCCACATCGGCGAGCAGACCACCATGACCCTGGTTCCCCAGGTTGCGGACGCCGTATCCATCCCGGTGATCGCCGCAGGCGGAATCGGCGACGGAAGGGGAATCGCCGCGGCGTTCATGCTGGGCGCCGAGGCGGTTCAGATCGGAACGCGCTTTGTAGTTGCCAAGGAGTCCATTGTGCACGAGAACTACAAGCAGCGCGTGATCAAGGCCAAGGATATCGACTCCGCCGTTACCGGCCGCAGCCACGGCCATCCGGTGCGCTGCCTGCGCAACCAGATGACCCGGGAGTACGTCAAGCTGGAGCAGGAGGGCAAGTCCTTTGAGGAGCTGGAGTACCTGACGCTGGGCACCCTGCGCAACGCTGTGATGGAGGGCGACGTGACCAACGGCACCGTGATGGCGGGACAGATCGCGGGTATGATCAGCAAAGAGCAGACCTGTAAGGAAATGATCGAGGAAATGATGGCCCAGGCGTCCCAGCTGATGCACTGGTCGTAAACAGGCGGATTCTGATAAAGGAGCGGTGAATATGAGCAGGATTGCATTTATTTTCCCGGGACAGGGAGCGCAGAAATGCGGAATGGGCAAAGATTTCTATGAGAACACGGAGACCGGCAGGCGCGTGTTCGACAGAGCCAGCGAGCTGCTGGGATTCTCCATGCCGGAGCTCTGCTTTGAGGAGAACGACCGGCTGGATATCACGGAGTATACCCAGGCGGCCATGGTGACCGCCAGCATCGCAATGATGCAGGTTTTGGAGGAGAAGGGCGTGAAGCCGGACGTGGCCGCGGGCCTGAGCCTGGGCGAATACTGCGCCCTGGTGGCCGCGGGCGTGATGAGCGCCGACGACGCCATCTCCACGGTCCGCCAGAGAGGAATCCTCATGCAGGAGGCCGTTCCGGTGGGGGAGGGCGCCATGGCGGCCATTCTGGCCCTGGACGCCTCCGCCATCGAGGAGGTCACCGGTTCCATGGAGGACGTGTGGATCGCAAACTACAACTGCCCCGGCCAGATCGTTATTTCCGGCAAGAAGGCGGCTGTGGAGGAGGCCTGTGAGAAGCTGAAGGCGGCGGGAGCCAAGCGCGCCCTGATGCTCAACGTCAGCGGCCCCTTCCATTCCGGGATGCTCAAGGAAGCCGGCGAGAAGCTGGGCCGGGTGCTGGAGCAGGTGGCGGTGAACGAGCCACAGATTCCCTACGTGGCCAACGTGAACGCGGCCTATGTGAGAACCGCCGGCGAGGTGAAGGAGCTGCTGAAGCGCCAGGTATCCTCCTCCGTGCGCTGGCAGCAGAGCGTGGAGGCCATGATCGCAGACGGGGTGGACACCTTCATCGAGATCGGTCCGGGCAAGACCCTGGCCGGCTTCATGAAAAAGATCAACCGCGGGGTAACGACCCTGAACATAGAAACGCTGGAGGACGTGGACAAGGTAGTGAGCGCCCTTCAGGCACAGTAAACATAAGGTCACGGACTGGAAAGGGGACAAACACATGCTGGAAGGCAAGATTGCATTGGTAACAGGAGCCAGCCGGGGAATCGGCAGGCAGATTGCGCTGACTCTGGCAGCGCAGGGAGCTACCGTAGTGGTGAACTACAACGGTTCCGCAGCAAAAGCAGAGGAAGTTGTAAACGAGATCACGGCCGCGGGCGGCAAAGGGACGGCGGTACAGTGCAATGTCGCCGACTTTGACAAGTGCGCCGAGCTCATGGCCGGTATCTTCAAAGAGTACGGCCGTCTGGATATCCTGGTGAACAACGCGGGGATCACCCGCGACAACCTGCTGATGAAGATGTCCGAGCAGGACTTCGACGCGGTGGTCCAGACGAATTTAAAGGGCGTGTTCAACTGCGTCAAGCATGTGTCCCGCCAGATGTTAAAACAGAAATCAGGCCGGATTATCAACATTTCTTCCGTGTCCGGCGTGCTGGGCAACGCGGGCCAGGCCAATTACTGCGCGGCCAAGGCCGGCGTGATCGGTCTGACCAAGTCTGCGGCCAGGGAGCTGGCCAGCAGAGGGATCACCGTGAACGCGGTGGCGCCCGGCTTTATCAATACCGATATGACCGAGTGCCTGAGCGACAGCGTCAAGGCTGGAGCGGTGGAGCAGATTCCCATGAAGCATTTCGGTGAGACGGAAGATGTGGCAAATCTCGTCGCGTTCCTGGCTTCCGATGCAGCCCGTTATATCACGGGCCAGGTCATCAGCGTGGACGGCGGCATGGCGATGTAACGTAACAGTTCAGGGGGCGGGGGAATCCCGGGCTTTTTGACCTTCTTTCTGGTCAAGAAGATAAGGCCTCTGAGCGATCGAGATGTAACGGATATTTCGGATTAGAACAGGAGAGATTGTATGAAAACGAGAGTTGTTGTAACCGGCCTGGGAGTGATTACCCCGATAGGAAATGATGTAGACAGCTTCTGGAGCGGTATTAAGAATAAAGAGGTGGGAATCGGCCCCATCACCTGCTTTGACACTGCGGAATTCAAGTGCAAGCTGGCGGCAGAGGTAAAGGATTTTGATCCCAAGGCGTATATGGACAACAAGACCGCCCGCCGCATGGAGCGCTTCTCGCAGTTTGCGGTGGCTGCAGCCAGCCAGGCGATGCAGCAGTCCGGTCTGGACATGGAAAAGGAAGATCCCTTCCGCGTGGGCGTCAGCATTGGTTCCGGAATCGGTTCCCTGCAGGAGATCGAGCGCGGATGTAAAAAACTGGATGAAAAGGGACCCAGCCGCGTGAATCCGCTGATGGTGCCGATCATGATCAGCAACATGGCGGCAGGCAACGTCGCTATCCAGTTTGGCTTAAAGGGCAAGTGCATCAACGTGGTCACAGCCTGCGCCACGGGCACCCACTCCATCGGTGAAGCCCTGCGCTCTATCCAGTACGGCGAGGTGGACGTGATGCTGGCCGGAGGCACGGAGGCGGCCATCACCCCCATCGGCATCGCGGGCTTTTCCGCCCTGACCGCCCTGAGCACCAACGAGGATCCCAAGCGGGCATCCGTACCCTTTGACAGAGACCGCAGCGGCTTTGTGATGGGCGAGGGCGCGGGCGTGGTGGTTCTGGAGTCCTTAGAGCACGCCAAAGCCAGAGGCGCGAAGATTCTGGCCGAGGTTGTGGGCTACGGCGCAACCTGCGACGCGTACCACATCACCTCCCCTGCTGAGGACGGCAGCGGCGCTGCCAGAGCGATGCTGGATGCCATCAAGGATGCGGGCATCACCCCGGAGGACATCGACTATGTCAACGCCCACGGAACCAGCACTCACCACAACGACCTGTTCGAGACCAAGGCCATCAAGCTGGCCCTGGGCGACCACGCGTACGATGTGAAGGTCAGCTCCACCAAATCCATGATCGGGCACCTGATCGGCGCGGCCGGCGGCGTGGAGTTTATCACCTGCGTGAAATCCATTGAAGAGGGATATGTGCATCCCACCGTGGGGCTGGAGAACCCGGGCGAGGGCTGCGACCTGGACTATGTGCCGGGCGAGGGCGTGAACATGGAAGTGAATTACGCCATCAGCAACTCTCTGGGCTTCGGCGGACACAACGCCAGCCTGCTGGTAAAACGCTTCTGCGAATAGACTGCTGTTTCGCGTTCAGGGAAAGAAAGAGGGCAAATCATGAATATAGATGAGATTATGACACTGGTAAAAGCTGTATCCGATTACAACCTGACCAGTTTTGAGTTGGAAGAGGGAAATGTCAAGATTTCCTTAAAGCGTGAGAAGGAGATGCCTCAGATCGTCACCGTAGGCGCGCCCGCCATGGACGCGGCCTCGGCCGCGGTCAGCGCCCAGATGATGGGAGCCGCCATGGCCGCCCAGGCTGCACCCGCGGCTGCCGGCGCTGTGGCTGAGCCGGCAGCGGATGCCGGAATCAGCTCCGACAAGGTGGTTACCAGCCCGCTGGTCGGCACGTTCTACAACGCCTCCTCTCCGGATGCCGAGGCGTTCGTCAGGGAGGGGGACACGGTGAAGAAGGGCCAGGTGCTGGGAATCATCGAGGCCATGAAGCTGATGAATGAGATCGAGAGCGAGTACGACGGCGTTGTGGAGGCCGTGCTGGTGAAGAATGAGGAAGTTGTGGAGTACGGACAGCCGCTGTTCCGCATCCGCTGACAGCGCGGCAGCTGTTTTGCGCAGAGAGGAGAACGCACATGTTAATGGGAATCAAAGAGATTGAGGAAATTCTGCCTCACAGACATCCGTTTCTGCTGGTGGACTGCATCGAGGAGCTGGAGCCGGGCGTGCGCGCGGTGGGTTATAAATGCGTAACCTTCAACGAGCCGCAGTTTCAGGGACATTTCCCCCACAACCCGGTGATGCCGGGCGTGCTGATCATCGAGGCCCTGGCCCAGGTGGGGTCTGTGGCAATGCTCAGCGTGGAGGGCTACAAGGGTAAGACCGGATACTTCGGCGGCATCAACAACTGCAAATTCAAACAGATGGTGCGCCCGGGCGACAAGCTGCGCTTAGAGTGCGAGATCATCAAGCAGAAGGGCCCGGTGGGCATAGGAAAGGCTACCGCGACTGTGGACGGCAAGCTTGCGGCCAGCGCCGAGCTTACCTTTATGATTGGCTGATTGAATAGGGAAAATGAGGTGGAAAGCCGATGTTTAAGAAGATTTTGATTGCAAATAGAGGAGAGATCGCGGTCCGCATCATCCGTGCCTGCCGTGAGATGGGCATTCAGACCGTAGCCATTTATTCGGAGGCGGACCGGGACTGCCTGCACACGCTGCTGGCCGACGAGGCGATCTGTATCGGCCCCGCGGCGTCGGGTCAGAGCTATCTGAACATGGAACGGATTCTGGCGGCCACCGTGGCTTTAAAGGCCGACGCCATTCATCCGGGCTTTGGCTTTCTGTCGGAAAACGCCAAGTTCGCCAAGCTCTGCGCGGAGTGCAACATCGCCTTCATCGGCCCCTCCGCTGAGATCATCAACCGGATGGGCAACAAGTCCGAGGCCCGCCGTACCATGATGGACGCGGGCGTTCCCGTGGTGCCGGGCAGCAAGGAGCCGGTACACCACGCCGCGGAAGCGCTGGAGATGGCCAGGGCCATCGGCTTCCCCGTGATGATCAAGGCGTCCTCAGGCGGTGGCGGCAAGGGTATGCGCATCTCCCGCAGCGAGGCGGATTTTACGGAGAACTTCAACGCGGCCCAGATGGAGTCCGTGAAGGGCTTTTCCGACGACACCATGTACATCGAGAAATATATCGAGCAGCCCCGCCACATCGAGTTCCAGATCATGGCGGATAAGTTCGGCAACGTGGTTCATCTGGGGGAGCGCGACTGCTCCATCCAGCGCCGCCACCAGAAGGTGCTGGAGGAATCCCCCTGCGACGTGATCACCCAGAACCTGCGCGAGCGTATGGGCGATACGGCCGTGCGCGCGGCCAAGGCCGTTGGGTACGAGAACGCGGGAACCATTGAGTTTTTGCTGGACAAAAACAAAGATTTCTATTTTATGGAAATGAACACCAGGATTCAGGTGGAGCATCCCGTAACGGAGATGGTGACAGGCATGGACCTGATCAAAGAGCAGATCCGCGTGGCTGCCGGGGAACCCCTCAGCGTAAGGCAGGAGGACGTTGTGATCAGCGGCCATGCCATCGAGTGCCGGATCAACGCTGAGAATCCGTCCAGGAACTTTATGCCCTGTCCTGGTCTGATCACCAACGTCCATGCGCCGGGCGGAAACGGCGTGCGCGTGGATTCCCATATCTACAGCGACTACAAGGTGCCGGCCAACTACGATTCCATGCTGATGAAGCTGATCGTTTACGACAAGGACCGGGCCTCCGCCATCGCCAAGATGAGAAGCGCGCTGGGCGAGCTGATTATCGAAGGGATTGAGACCAATGTGAATTTCCAGTATGAGATACTGGAGAACGAGGCGTTCCAGGAGGGAAACACGGATACGGGCTTTATCGAGAAGTATTTCCCGGATTACGTGAAATAGATGCTGAAACGGCAGTCATCCGGGCGGCGTGAAAGACGGCGCGCCGGGCGGCGGGTATGATGTGATAGAAAGGAAGGGGATTGCCAATGCTGCGGAATATGTTCAAAAAGACATATACCAGGATCGATGCAAAATACAAACCGCAGGAGGGGAATGACGGCGCGGAGCCGAACATTCCGGAAGGCTTGTGGCGCAAGTGCAACAAGTGCGGCCAGCCCATCTATGTGGAGGATGTTGTCAACAATTACTACGTGTGTCCGAAATGCAGCGGGTATTTCCGCGTTCACGCATACCGCCGCATCGAGATGATTGCCGACGAGGGATCGTTTGAGGAGTGGAACAAGGATATGCCCATCTCCAATCCCCTGGAATTTCCCGGATATGAGAAGAAAATCCAGGCGGCCCGGGAGAGGAGCCGTCTGAATGAGGCGGTTGTCACGGGAAAATGCACGGTGGACGGCAGCCCGGCGGTGATCGGCGTCTGCGACGCCCGGTTCATCATGAGCAGCATGGGCCATGTGGTGGGAGAGAAGATCACGGACGCGGTGGAGCGCGCCACAAAAGAGGGGCTCCCGGTGGTCCTGTTCGCCTGCTCCGGCGGCGCCCGCATGCAGGAGGGCATCGTGTCCCTGATGCAGATGGCCAAGACCTCAGCCGCTTTGAAGCGCCACCACGAGGCCGGCCAGCTGTTTGTCAGCGTGCTCACCGACCCCACCACCGGCGGCGTGACGGCCAGCTTCGCCATGCTGGGCGACATCATTCTGGCGGAGCCGGGTGCGCTTATCGGCTTTGCCGGCCCGCGGGTGATTGAGCAGACCATCGGCCAGAAGCTTCCCGAGGGCTTCCAGCGGTCCGAGTTCCTGCTGGACCACGGTTTTGTGGATAAAATCGTGGAGCGCAGAGACCAGAAGAAGGTGATCGGCCAGATTCTGTTCATGCACCGGCAGCACGCTATGGTTCCCAGGGCCGCCCGCCCTGCGCTGAGCCAGGCTTATGCACATTCCGATCAGGACGGCAAGGCCGTCTCTGTGGATAAAAAGGGAAAATCCGGTCACGACGGTGGAAAAACCGCCTGGGACACGGTGCTTCTATCCCGGAAGGCGGACCGGCCGGTGGCAACCGACTATATCAACGCCATTTTCGATGAGTTTATCGAGTTTCACGGCGACCGCTATTTCGGGGACGACGGAGCTGTGGTGGGCGGCATCGCCATGTTCCACGGCATGCCGGTGACGGTGATCGGCCAGCAGAAGGGCAGGAACACCAAGGAAAATATCAAGCGCAACTTCGGCATGCCCTCCCCGGACGGATACCGCAAGGCCCTGCGGCTGATGAAGCAGGCGGAAACCTTTAATCGACCGGTGGTCTGTTTTGTGGACACTCCGGGAGCGTTCTGCGGCCTGGAGGCTGAGGAGCGGGGGCAGGGCGAGGCCATCGCCCGCAACCTGTTTGAGATGGCGTCCCTGAAGGTGCCTGTGCTCTCCGTTGTGATCGGGGAGGGCGGAAGCGGCGGCGCGCTGGCCATGGCTGTGGCCAACGAGGTGTGGATGCTGGAGAATGCCATTTACTCCATTCTCTCCCCCGAGGGATTTGCCTCCATCCTGTACAAGGACAGCAAGAAAGCGCCGGATGCGGCCAAGGTCATGAAGGTGACGGCAAAGGATTTACAGAATTTAAAGTTGATTGAGCGGATTATTCCGGAAGAGGAGCCTGCGAACAAGGAAAATCTGTTCCGGTTGGCGGAGTTCATGGATGTGGCGATGGAAGAGTTCTTCCGCGCTTACGGAGCCATGAGCGGAGAGGAACTGGCAAACCACCGGTACGATCGATTTAGGAGAATGTGATGGAAGAGTTAAAACCGTTAGTTATTGGCGATTTAGTCGTAGAAAAACCGATTATCCAGGGAGGGATGGGTGTTGGAATCAGCCTGCACAGGCTGGCCGGCGCCGTCGCCAGGGCTGGCGGTATGGGGATTATCTCAGCCGCGCAGATTGGATTCACGGAGTCGGATTTTGCTGAGAACCCTGAGGAGGCCAACGCCCGCGCCATTCACAAGGAAATGAAGCTGGCCCGGGAGATATCCCCGGACGGAGCCATCGGCTTCAATATCATGGTGGCCACCAAACATTACGATCGCTGGGTGAAGGAGGCCGTGAAGGCCGGAGCCGACATCATTATCTCCGGCGCGGGGCTTCCCGTATCCCTGCCGGAGTATGTGGAGGAGGCGTACCGGGAGATGGGCGGAGTGCCGGGACGCCGGATCAAGCTGGCGCCCATTGTGAGTACTGCCAAGTCCGCCATGGTCATCTGCAAGATGTGGGACAGAAAGTGCCACATTGCGCCTGATCTCGTGGTGATCGAGGGACCGCTGGCCGGCGGCCATCTGGGCTTTTCCCTGGACCAGCTGACCCAGTACGGAGCGGACACGGAGGACGTATCCTCCACCTATAAGCAGGAGGCCTATGACGAGGAAGTGAAGGCGATCCTGAAGGTGGTGAAGGAGTACGGCGACAAGTACGGAAGGCACATTCCGGTGGTGTCGGCCGGAGGCATCTACACCCATGAGGATGTGATGCACCAGATCGGTCTGGGCGTGGACGGCGTGCAGGTGGCGACCCGCTTTGTGACCACGGAGGAGTGCGATGCGCCGGAGCTTTACAAGCAGGCGTACATCCAGGCGGGGAAGGCGGATATCGTGATCACCAAGAGCCCGGTGGGTATGCCGGGGCGGGCGATCCGAAACGAGTTCCTCACCGCGGTGGGCGAGGGCATACGCCCGGCGATCCCGCACTGCTACCGGTGCCTGGAGCGCTGCGACATCGGCAAGATTCCCTACTGCATCACCCAGGCGCTGGTGAACGCCGCCCAGGGAGATACGCCCAACGCGCTGCTGTTCTGCGGCAGCAATGCCTACCGGGCGGACCGGATATACACGGTGCCCGAGGTGATGGACAGCCTGATGGGCGTGACAACAGAATAAAAACAGCGGGCAAGCGCTGCGGCGGTCCCGGGACAAAAGCATCTGTCCCGGGGCCGTTTTTTTATGAGTACGGCGTCCGGACGGTTGGTACCGCCGCTTGTTTGGGAGCCGCTGCCATTGGGCTGCAAATGGAGTTGACAAATGCAAAATATGCGGTATAATCAAAAATATAACATAAATATATCTTTTATATAACACACAAGGAGCTGCATGATCCATGAGAGCAAAAACATATGATGAAGCGGAGTTTCAAAGTGCATTTGATCATCTGACCGGATTTTTGGGAAAGGATTCCGAGATGGCCGAGGGGATCAAGGCTCTGCGCGTGGCCCGGGGGCTGACTCAGAGCGAGGTTGCGGAGCGTATGGGAGTTCCCCAGAGCCAGGTTTCCCGGTGGGAAAATAAGGGTGGCTGTGAGCTTGAAAGCCTGGAGCGGCTGTGCCGGGCGTTATCGGAGAAGCGGGCGGTAAAGGTGACCGCCTTGATTTGGAAATATCTTACAGATCAGGCGGATTCGGGCTGGGAGCAGTCGGTGCGGGCGGAATTTGAATTGTACAGCCGGCCGCAGGAACAGACGGACGGGGGCGCGTCCGGCCTGGCGATTGAGATCGGCCGTTATATCAGCGGGCGTTTTCCGTTTCCCACGGGGAAAGCGCACACCAAGAGCGGCGTGCGCTTCCGGATTTCTGTGGAAGGGGAAAATCAGGCAGAGGAAGGCGCGCTGGAACGGCCGGAGGCATCGGTGCGCTGGGCGCTGTACGAACTGCAGCGCTGCTTGTGCCGGGGAGAGGGCGACCGGATGCTCATACGGAGGTACAAGTGGGGAGGCAATATTGAAGAAGCGTTGAAGTCCGGCTGGCTGAACGAGATGGAGCTTGCCCGGACGGAGCGCCCGGACATTTACCAGGTGTTGAAGTGGGACTCTGCGAGTCCGGGCCCGTATTACCCCTACGCCGAGGGGCAGATTTGTATGTTTATGCCGTTGGCCTGGGACAACTGCTGTGAGAAGGAAAACCAGTATGCCGGATTTTTTGACAATGTCAATACGAACCTGATGATCAATACCTTGGTGGGGAACGACTGCTGCGTGTCCAGGGCCGGGTTTGGAGACGGAGGGTTTTACCTGGAGAGCAGGCGGCGGATCGAGCTTGGCACAGCGGATCAGGCGGGGACCCCCCTGGGGTTCTATACCGGTACGTTTGGGGGACGTATTGCGTTTAAGCTGCGGGGGAGAATCGAATCCCGGGTGGTAAAGAAGCTTAAGGACAACCCGGACGACGAGGAGGAAATTTGCCGGGAGCTTCAGGAAGGCTTCTTTATGGCGCTGTACGAGGAGGATTCCTCGGTCAACGAGTATTTTTTGACGGAGGGCGAGAGCCGGCGGTACAGAGACGGCGAACTGCTGGATTTTCGGAAGATTAAGCAGACGCCGTTTGCGGGCCGCGACGGAAGCGTTTACCACTCCGGCAGATGGCTGCGCAGCTATCGGGATTACCACCTGCAGGGCACCCAGGAGCTGTGGCTGAAAAAGCCGGATGAGGAAAGCGGGGAGTCCGCAGCTGAGGAGCAGGCGGCGCGGGGCGAGATTTTAAATTACAGGGAATATTACTATTCCATGGCGGATTGGAAGCTGTCGGAAAATATTCCGTCGGCCGACTATAACGGCGTCTATTTGACCGGCTACGACCAGGTTAATTTTGACTGCCGCTGCGGAATGTGGCTGAACAGAGGACTGGTGCTGCTGCGGGACATGGAGGATATGCGCCAATATAAGCGCTATATGATCTACTTTAAGGCTGGAAACGGCCGGTATTGCTGCGTGAATTACAATGGAAACCGGCGGGTGAAGGACGATCGCCGGCAGGGAGCCAAGAGCTGCGTCAGCCTGGTATTTTGCAGCGGAGCCGACACAGAGGACGGGCTGCCGGACCCGCGGACATTCCGGCAGCTGCCGCCGGACGATCCGGCTAACTACACCTATCTGTTCCGTTTGCCGGAGGTGAGCAACCATCTCTACACAGGGCTTCCCCTGAAAATGGGAGAGCTGTCATTTGTGGATTTTTGCCTGGAAATCCAGAAGGATTGCAGCTTTTCCAACATGCGCAGACTGCTTCCCGGAACCGCCGGGTCGGATCGCCTGGTGCTGATCTACAGATGGCAGGACGGGAAGGCTTATCTGGGCGGCATTGAGAAGGGGGAGTTCCTGGATCAGCGCACCAGAGGATTCGAGGATATCCGCGGCCGGGCGCTTTGGCTCAGGGGCTTTGGCGATCCCGGCGACTCCCAGGCACTGGAGAACGTAAAGGGAATTTTCGCCTATCCGCTGATGATGGGCGTGGCGGTCAGCGCCTGGGAGAACGAGAGCAATTATCCTCCGCATGAGGAACCGGCAGACGGCCCGGAGGGTGGGCGCGAGGAGGCTGCGCCGGAAAATGCTGTGGGAACCGGGCAAACGGCGCCCGGCCTTATCCGGGCGGAGGCTGAGAGCGCCCGGCGGGAAGCCGCTTTGCTCCCCGGCTTTATCTCCCGCGAGGCGGTGGCGCGCCGCCTGTTCCCGCCGGAGGAGGGCGCGGTGGAGGCGTCCGCCATCGTGGACATCGTGCATCGCCTGGTGGTGGAACGTGGATACGCCGGGGACGGCCCGGCCCCGGACCGGGCGGGGAACGCCGGGCGTCTGGCCGGAATTGTGATTCTCGGCAAGCCCGGGGTGGGAAAGAGCACGCTGGCAAAACGCCTGGTTGACACGCTGGTGGAATTTCACGTGATTCCCCGGTCCGATACCGACCCGGACCGCACCCTGACCGTAATCAACGCCAGGGACCTGGTGGGGCGGTTTATCGGGCATACCAGACCCAAGACGCTGAAAATGATTATCCAGGCCATTGAGCGTAAAAACGCCCTGTTTCTGGATGACGTGTACACGCTGTTCAACACTTCAGGCCAGGATTTCGGGCACGAGGCGCTGGAGGCCCTGCTGCCCGTTTTGAAGGGGGAGTGCCGTCTGCCCAGGATCGTGACCGACGAGAAGAGCGGGCAGGAGGTGGAGCAGTACGAGACTTACCGGGAGGACCAGCTTCCCACCATTCTCATGGCCGGATATGAGCGGGAGACGCGAAGATTCCTGAATGACAATCCCGGGCTTTACAGCCGGGTAACGGTGCTGGAGCTGGAAACGCCCTCCGTGCCGGAGCTGGTGCGCGACCTGGAGTACCGGATCTGCAAGCGGGAGCCGGAGCTCTTGCCGGGCGGCTCTCTGGAGGGCGAGGCGCTGCGCCTGGCGGAAAATTTTTACCGCAGGGTGACCGGCCAGGAGTATGCGGATCAGTTCGCATATTTCCGGGGAAACGAGACGCTGGCCGGCCGTCTGGCCACAGAGTACCGTTTTGCCCGCTGCCAGGGCCTCCACGCGGATTGGCTCCAGGTCTGGCGGACGGTCACGGAAGCCTACAACAAGGAGTTGATCGACAACTACGAGGCGATTCTGGAGGCCAACGAGGAGCGTTTGGGACATACGCGCAAGCAGTTTAAGGTGGAGCAGGATATAACGGAAACCTTTGCGGATGTGAAGGGACAGGAAACCGCGGTGGAAAAGCTGAACGAGGTAGTGGATATGCTGGCCCACAGCGAGACCTACCGCCTGGCCGGGGCGCGGCTTCCCAAGGGCGCGCTGCTGGTGGGCCCGCCCGGAACGGGAAAGACGCTGTTGGCCCGGGCGGTAGCCGGGGAGACGGCCAAACGGATCGGGGAGGCGGACCCTAGCTGCGGCGGCGGGCGGACGGCATTTATCGCCCTGGCGGCCACCGACCTTTTGTCCGGAGGGCAAAGCGCCGGCGCGGACCGCGTGCGGGATCTGTTCCTGCAGGCCCAGAAGGCGGAGGCGTCCTCTGTCGTGATCTTTATCGATGAGCTGGATGCGGTGGCCAAGAGGAGAGGCACCAGAGGCGGCGCCGACGAGGTGCTGATCGCGCTGCTGGCCTGCATGGACGGTTTTTCGGGAAACCAGAACCTCTTTGTGCTGGGCGCGACCAACCGCCCGGAGGTTTTGGACCCGGCGCTGCTGCGGCCCGGCCGGTTTGACCGGCGCATCCCCGTGGGGCTTCCGGACCGCAGGGGGCGGGAGGATATTTTGCGGCTGTACGCTGAGAAACAGCTGCGCCCGGCCCTGGCCATTTCCCTGGGTATGGATGAGAGCAGTCTCGATGCCCGGTGGAAGGAAAAGGCGGAGGCGGTGATACGGGAGGCGGCGGCCAGAAGCTACGGCGCCAGCCCGGCGGAGCTGGCGAACCTGGTCAACGAGGCCGGCATTCTGGCGGCGGCCAGGGGCCGGCGGCCGGACTCCGGGCCGGCGGACGGCTGCCTGTATACCGTAACCCTCGAGGATATCCTGGAAGCGCTGGAGAACATGATTGTGGGCCTTCCCACCAGGAAAACGCCCGGCGCGAGGGACAAGAAGATCGTCGCGGTCCACGAGACCGGCCACGCAATCCTGAGCGTGGTGGACGGGGAGGGCAACCCCATATTGGGAGATGAGGTTAAGAAGCCTTTTGAGAAGGTGACCTGCGTGCCCAGGGGCGAGTCGGCTTTGGGATATGTGATCAACCTGTCCAAGGAGGAAAAACAGCTGGAGACAAAAGACGATCTGCTGGGCGAGGTGCGCTGCCTGCTGGGCGGCCGGGCCGCGGAGGAGCTGACCGGCGGGAGCGGCGGCATCACACAGGGAGCGGGAAACGATCTGGCCAGGGCCACCGGGATTGTGAAAAAGATGGTCGCCCAGTATGGAATGTACGACCTGTTCGGCCCGGCCGCTGTCCTGACAGGATCCGACGATTACCTGGGAAATGACCGGACATGCAGCATTCTGCCGGGCCTGGAGCAGGAAATATCCCGGGAGGTGATCAGGATTCTCCGGGAACAGTATGAGCAGACCCTGAAAATTCTCACAAGATGGCAGGGCGCTCTGGAGCAGATCGCCGGGGAGCTGACCCGGCGGGAGACGCTCTCGGGCGAGGAATTTATGGAAATTTGGACGAGGGCTGTAGAGAGCGTATAGAGTGGAAAGAAGAACCCCTGGGACGGCAGGCGCGGCTGGGGTTTGTCTGAAAATTATAGCCCGCCGCGTTTACAATTTTATTACGGTTCTCTTGCATTATCCCGCGGGGCATTGAAAAAAATCGCGGCAGCCTTTATATTTAGTATGAATTTATAGGCTTAAAGGATGGTGCTGTATGGAAGGACAAGAGTACCGGATTGGGGATGTGGCCGATTTAGTCGGGCTGAGCCGGGACGCCCTGCGCTTTTATGAGAAAAAGGGCGTGCTGGTGGCGCGGAAGAAGGAAAACGGCTATCGGTATTACTCGGAAAATGATATATACAAGTTGATGTATGTGCTGTATCAGCGCAAGATGAACACCAGCCTTGAGGAGATCGAGGGTTTGGTGTGGGAGGGAACCTCCAAGTCGAATTTAAAGGTTAGGACGCGGCAGAGGATCGCAGAGGAGAGGGCCAAGATGTGGAGCCATCAGCAGGCGGTCACCAGGCTTAAGCTGGTAGAGCGGGACTTGGAGAGTGCGGAGAACTGTCTGAACGTCTGCCAGGTCAAGCGTTTCCCGTCGGCCTATATCATGGGCTGGTGCCAGTCTCTGCAGGAGGGGCTTAAAGAGTGGTTCCGGCTTTCCTCCAGCGCGGCGGGACTGGATATGACCTATTTTTACAATATCCTTACCTACGAGCCGGAGAAGGGGCTGATCCAGGAGGGGACCAATCTGCTGCTCTATCGCGGCATAGAGCCGTATCTGGACGCCGGGATCGACCTGTCGGCGAAGCAGACCACGCAGGAAGTGGACTGTATCTATTCAGTTGTGGAGTCCGCGCAGGCGCTGCCGGACCCGTCGGTATACCAGTGGATGGCAGAATGGGGCCGGCGCCTGGGAATGAAGCCCGGCCGGCGGATTTACTCAAACAACATGATATCCTTTTTCAAAAAGGATACGACCACCTATTGTCTGGAGCTGTATCTTCCTCTTGAAACAAAAGAGGGCTGAAACGGAATCGTCATACATATGATGCCGGTGCGCGGAATAATAAGCTGCGTTTAGCCAGGCGTTCTATATGGTATGATTGGAAAATGGAGGCCGGCGCGCCGGGAAATATGCCTGTTTGACAAGCATGGTTCCGGCGCGCCGGCCTCTGTGAAGTTCACGCTCATACGGGCGTCTGTTATTCGGGCACGGCCTCACTGTTTGGTTTTTCGTCCTTGTCCTTGCCAAAGGTGGTGACAATGTCGATCAGATAGGATGAGATGGTCACCGTCACCAGAGAGTAAACGATGCGGCGGACCGGAATATAAGAGAGCGACAGCGCGAGCACCGTAATGTCTGTGAACAGGTACGCCTGACTGATCTTAAGCGGTGTCAGCCTGGAGATCACCAGAGCCAGGGCGTCGTCCCCTCCGCAGGAGGCTCCCTGGCGCACCACCAGTCCACAGCCGACGCCGATAAAGAGTCCGCCGATAACGGCCGCCAGAAGGGGCGTATTTTGCAGACTGGGGAGCAGCGGCGGGAACATTTCCCATAACCGGAAAAAGGCGGCCAGGCTGAAGGTCGCAAAAATCGACGTTTTTAAAAACTCCTTGCCCAGGTATTTGAACCCGAACACATAGCTGATTCCGTCCAGTATGGGAGATAAAAGGGAAGACGATATTCCGAACCAATAGTTGCACAGCAACAGCAGCCCCAGAATCCCGCCCTCCGTGATGCCGGTCTGGCGGTGGACATTGTAAATGCCGAATGAGGTGATGGCTGTACCCAGAAGAATTGAAATGATTGTTTTCCGGGTAAATGTTTGCTTTGTTTCCTGTAACAGTTGCAGCATGATTTTGTTCAGCTGCTTCATAATAAAACCCCGTTTCTTTTTATATTGCATTGATTGTCAGGTCCCGGGCCATGGCTATAGTATAAACTATGTACCGGGTATAAAGTCAAGTGATTTCGGCAAAGCAGCCTTAAAAGCGTCTGCAAAACGGGGCCGCGGCCCCGGAGCGTAAGACGCCGGGGCCGCGTTGGGTACATATTTTTTGGCAGATGTGGGTTTAGTGATAGAGCTCCTTCCCCTCCAGATGCAGATATTTAAAGTATACATAGTGGGGGCCGCTGCTGGTCTTGAGAGTGATTATGCTCTGATCACTGATATCCACCTCTATCTCCTGAAGGGGATCGCTGTAGCTGCCGTCGAAGGATTCCAGCACCTCATCATCATCGCCGTAGATGGTCAATGTTCCGTCCATACACAAGATGGTGGCAACCAGAGTTTCAGGGTGGAAGTCAGCAGTTTTTCGCACATTCATTTTGATAAAACCATCGTAACCGTTTATGGAAAAGTATTCGCTCCAAAACACGGAAGATCCGTCGGAGAGATTGAAGGTTTTGTTTCTGCCGTCCAAGGTCACCTTTTTGGTTTCGATAAAGCGGCGCTGGGGGGTCACCTCAGTTTCGTCCAGCCACACATCAGGCAATTCGTTCTCTTCCTTGTTCTGCCCCGCCGGCGTCTGGCTGATTCTCTGGACAACGCCGTTTACGATCCAGGCCCCGTTGGCGTCCACCTGGTAATTGTCGGGGGTTGTGGTGTTTTGGGCCATATAACCGTTGGAATCAAAATAATAGCACTCGGCCCAGCCGTCCCCGTTCCCGTCCAGCCAGCGCCAGCAGCTGGCCGGGGAACCGTTTACCTCATCGCTCCACCACCAGCCCTGAGGGCTTTGCACCCATCCGGCGGCGTAGGAGGGGAAGGCAAGCGCGAGGGAGGCGGTGAGGGCCAGGGAGGCGGCTGTCAATTTCTTAAACTGTTTCTTCATGATGAATCTCCTTTGATTATTTTTTTAGTTTGGGCTGCCGGCTTAGCCGCAGCCTTTCAGTCTCACTTATTAGTACCGGGATCCTGGCTGCAGGTTTTAGTGACTTCAGGAAAATGTTCACGGTCTTCAAATTCCTTCCGCACCACGTTCCGGGTAAAGTTCATCGCCTTCACGACATCTAAAACATGTTCCTGATAGTCCAATGAGGTTGCGCTCGCAAGCGTCAGGATCTCGTCGGCTAACTTTGTATCTCGGGTCATATGGGTATATCCCCTCCTGGAAATGTTTTTATAATACTATAATGACGATAAAATTGTATTGTAAATACATTTTAGCATATAAAAATAGAATTGTCAATTTGTTACTGTTCATGGGCAATATTCTAAAAAACGCAATGTGGGACACAAAGCGGATGGTAATGTCAATTCAAAACAATTGGATTCAGAATACAGTATTGTATTGACAATACGAATTTGCCGTGATACACTTCCGGTATTGAGGAGGTGTGGTCATTTTGAGTATCGGTTTGCGTTTAAAAGAAGCCAGAAAGGCCCGGGGGATGTCCCAGGAGATGCTGGCGGAAAAAATCGGCGCCTCGCGGGGGGTTATCACCAATATTGAACACGACAAGGTTTTGGAGCCGCAGCCGCTGGTGATAAACGCCATCTGCGACGCGCTGAAAATTAACCGGCAGTGGCTGCTGCACGGCGGCGGCCCCATGGACGACAGCGGGGAAAACGGGCGCAGCGCCAAGGTTTTATCGGAGATCTATATGTCGGCCAAGGAGTTGTCCGAGGAGGAACAGCGGTTTATCCTGGACATGATTCAGACCTACATCAGACACCGCCGGGGATAAAGACCGGCGGGCCTTGGGTGTGTATCCTGCCCGGGGCTGCATATGATATCCGGGCAGGCGCCAATCCATCGCGGGCCGGCATTTTACTCGGCCGGCTCTTCCGAAGGTGAGAGCACCGGGCTTAAAAAATCCTGTGCAAACGCCCAGAGCGAGGAGGGAACACTTCCGCTGCGGGCGCCATCTCCTGAGAACGCCAGGTCAAAGGCGGTTTCGCTCAACTCCAAACCGGTGAGTTCACCGGCCCCGAATTCCCATCGCTTTAAGTCTGCTAATCCCCTGTTCACCTCGTCAACAGCGGCGCTTTCGCTTTCGTAAACCGAAATCTCGGGCGAGAGAATAATGCTTGCCACCTGCGTTACCCCGGTTCCGTCAAAATGATAGACTGTGCAATCAAAGTTCTGATGGCAGTAGGACGATATGATAAGGCCGTTTTCCTCGTCGACGGTTCTGCAGCTTTGGGACAGGTCCGCTTGTTCCAGGTGATCGGTATAGTACAACAATTCACAGTAGGAGGTGGCGAAGTAGTTGCCGCGCTCCACCAAAACTTCAAAGACACCGTCCTGATTCAAATCAACCACATTAAAGCTGGTAGGGGAGGACGGCTGGTCACTGCCTGTCTCCACAGGGATTTTTGCATATTCCGTCAGCCGTTCCCGGTATGCCGCCAAAGCCTTTTGATTCCGGTCTGCGGTTGCTGCGGCCATCTGGGAGAGGCTCTTTTTTTTCAGCGCGCTGTTGGCCATGTAGTAAAGCGTGTCGTTGTAGATAAAAAACTCGTCTATATTCTCATCCATCAGCACGGTGCTTTGAGAATTCGAGCTGCGGCATAGCTTATAACCGGAGGACTGGACGCCGGACACGGTGGGATAACGGTTGCTGCGGAGATAATAAATTGCCTCATTGGCCGCTTGAAGCTTGTAAAATTCCGGTGAGTAGCCGGAGGCATAATTCACATTTTCCCACTTGTAATCCTTTGACGAATCTGATCCATATCCGTTGGGAGGACTGACAAGGTTTGTAAACTCCGTGAGATATCCCTCCGCTCCGTCGGAATCCAAGGTGCTCAGATAAAGCGCGGAGTCCGAAAGACAGATGCTCAGCGGTGCGGAAATCCCCAGGGAGGCCACGGAGTAATCGTTTAAAATACTTCCGTCGGTCACGTCAATGAGAAGCAGCGTTTTTGCGGAAAAACAGAATGCGGTATTATCCGAAATCGTAAAGCTGATTAAGGGGTTTGCGCCCTCATAAATGGTTTGTGCGCCGGCTTCGGGAGATTCCCGGAGCAGGTGGCCATTGTCCAGGCTGTAGCGGATATCCTCGTCGCAGTACACGGTGCATTCCGTCCCGCTGTCTGCGGCGCGGATTCCTGTCAGATGGCCGTCCGCGTCAAAGGAAAATGTCTGCCTTCCCAGGGATATCTCCTGGTCCGCCATCCGGCCGTTCCGGTCAAAATAGTAGAGTTCTCCCTCAATTTCCTTCCAGGTATGGCGGATGTACGCGCCGTTTTCCACATACCCACGGCCATTTTCCAAAGTTTTCCACCCGTCGGACATATCGACGGCAGGATCGGCCGCGTCAGACGGAACAGTTGCTTCTATTGACGCGCCCGTGGCCGCGGGTAAAACGTCCGCCGCGTCTGTGAAGTCGGGGGAGCCCTCATCGCCGTATGCTTTCTCGGCGGATGTCCGGTGGCTCGAAGCGATCATTCCCTTGCCGATGGCGACCCCGGCCGCTCCCCCTGTTGCCAGGCAGGCGGTCAGTATGATAACGGCGGTTTTCACCTTTACTGCGCCGAAGAGAAGGGAGGCGGCCCCCGCTTTGCCGGCTGCCCCAGCCGCGGAGACCGTCCCCGCAGCAGCGGTGGTTGCAGCGGCACTACCTGTACCTCCGGCAGCGGCGGCACTACCCGAGCTTCCGGCAGCGGCGGCATTCCCCGGGCTCCCGGCCGCGGTGGTTGCGGCGGAGCTACCCGCGCCTTCGGATGTGCCGGCAGGGACTGCATTCCCCGGGCTCCCGGCCGCGGTGGTTGCGGCGGAGCTACCCGCGCCTTCGGACGCGGCGGCAGGGACTGCATTCCCCGGGCTCCCGGCCGCGCCGGTTGCGGTAGAGCTACCCGCGCCTTCGGACGCGGCGGTAGAGGTATTCCCCGCACCTCCGGCGCTTGCGTTGCTGCCTGCACCGGCAGCAGCAGTGGTATTCCCCACACCTCCTGCGGTCCCTGCGCCGGCGGCCTGGGCCGCCAATCCGGCCAGCCCCAGAGATTTGCGTATCCCTATCCAGGTATACCGGGCCTTCTGCCCGGATACGATCATGCTGTTGAACATATCTCTTAAAACAAACACAATAATGGGCCCGGTGACAGCGTGCAGCTTGACGCCCATCTGGCGTTCCTTTTTCTGGATGCTGTCCTTCATGGCTTTGCGCGCGTAGTTCAGCCTGCTTTTGATGGTATTTTCGCTGCACATCGCTTCCTCCGCGATGACCGCTACGGTTTTTTCGTCAAAATAGTATGCGATTACGGCTGCTTTCTGCAAAGCCGGGAGTTGGTCGATCACCTCCCGCACAATGGCGGAGGTCTCCTTGGAATCGAGTGCTTTTTCCGGGGAGGTGCCGATGCTTCCGTCCTCTACGGCCTCGAACAGAAAATCCTTGTCCTCGTCCAGCAGCAGATCGCGCTTTTTCCGGAGTCGTTTCATGCCGAGATTAAAGATAATCCCGGAAATCCAGGATTTCACATAGCGCTCCTCTCTCAGGCTGTCAATATGCTGATACACGGCGATATACGTCTCCTGCACCAAATCCCACGCCTCGTCGTCATCGTGCAGAATGGATTTTGCATGAAAATAAGCGTATTTGTAGGTCAGCCTGTATAATTCTTCAAATGCCTGTGCGTCGCCCTGCTTGACTAGGGCGGCTATTTTGAGTAACCGCGAATCCGCATTGCTGTTCCCGGGATTGTTGTGTAATGCATCCATTTCCTTCTCCTCATATATCTGTGTGATTTTTGCCGGCAGTTTTCTGATATCTATTACTTAGTACCGCCCCGTCACCCTTCCGTTTTATAAAAATAAAATATTTACTGAGATGAAGTATAGGTTAAATTTGTAAAAAAGTCTATAGACAGCCTGTGGCACAAAAAACGGAGACCGCTTTTTGCGCGGTCTCCGGTGTGTGATGTCGGATATTAATCCTTCTTTTCGCTTCCCTTGTAGGTGATGATACCCTTGCTGTCAGTGCAGTAGTAGTTGTCGTCACTGTCCTTGATATTCTTTTTGCTCTTCATGATCTTGCCGGAGGTGCTTACAAGGTAATTCTCGCCCTTGTACTCGATGCTCTCGTATTTGGAGCCTTCCTCGGCCTCGACGCGTTTGCCCTTGATGTAAATGGAATCCCCGTCGATCTTGTCGACGCCCGCGCCCTTGTCGCTGCCGGAGGTCTTAAACTTGTAGTAGTGCTTCTCGCCGTCGATATCCAGCGTACAGGTACCGGTTTTCATAGCGCCCTCCTTGGGGGAGTCGCCAAAGTAGTAAACGGATACATTCTCATCCTCATCGGGCAGATCGCTCTCGGATTCGATTTCCTCAGCCTCCAGGATGGTCCTTCCATCCTCGTCAAAGGTGATCTTGTACAGGCCGTGCAGCATTTTTCCAACCGGATCAAAGCCGTATTTCTGACCCTTGATGGTCTTGATTTCCCCGGCTGCCAGTTCGCCGTTGGAGTCCGCATAGAACCAGTACGGCTCATCGTCGTCGTGCGCCTCGGGATCGACGTCCTCACCGGGAACCGTCTTGAACCATCCGGTGGACAGCCAGCACTGTTCCTCTGTGCTGTAGTACAGGTTGGAGCCGCTGGCAACCTCCGTGCCGGGCTTTGCATACCACTCAAACTGCGCCACGCCGTTTTCGTTGAAACGGTATTTGCGGCCGTTGATCTTTTTGCTCTCGGTGTCCTTCACCTTCTTGCCGTTGGGATTGAAGTAGAAATAGTAACCGTCGCCTTCCCGATCGTCGTCGCCTTCCTCGGCCTCAGCCTCCAGGTACTTCCATCCGCTTGCCATCCGGCCGCCATCCTCAGTGCCGCAGTAGTACACGCCCTCTTTCCAGGCGTCATCGTCGGTGAGCATCTCGCCGTTCTCATCGATCCATCCGGTGAGCATATGGCCTTCCTCGTCGAAGATGAACTTGGCGCTGCCGGAGGCGGTGGGAAGGGTAGCGGTGCGCACGCTGTCGCTGGAGCCGGATTTCTTAACGGCTTTGCCGTTTGCCTGCAGGTAATACCACCAGGTGTCCGGTTCGCCGTCGCCGCTGTCCTCATTTTCAACCTCGCGCCACTCGTTGGAAACCATGGCGCCAACGGAGTTCACGTAATAGTAGTTATCGTCCACCTCCACGATGGTACTTTTGGCCATATAGCCGTCGTCGTCCAGGTAAAACCAGCCGTTTCCGGATTTCTTAAATACGTCGGTGGCCCTGCTGCCGTCCGAGTTGTAGTAAACCCACTGTCCGTTCTCCTCAGCCCAGCCGGTGGCGGCGAAGGATATCATCGCGCTTCCAAGGGTGAGCGCCGCGGCCGTACATGGAATCAGCAGCAGCTTCATGTTCTTTTTCATAATATATTGTCTCCTTTCGTGTTCGTACTCCTTGTCGTTCTGTTTGACAAGACCAACTTACACTATGGAGTTGCTCCAAGGTCAATGGAGTTCAGGAAATGGTAAAGAAGCGTAATAATTCTTACGAAAAATGCACCTGCGAAAAAGGGCCTTTGCGGGCAGGCTTTCTATATTCAACGGCTCTGTAAAAATGGTGGGCAAGCGGACCGCATCCAATGGGATTTATAGACACGGGGCGAACCCAAAATGTGCTTTCATTTGTCGGGCAGGGCTTCCGCCGGGACAGCCCTGCTTTTAAGTTTTAAAGATATAAAATGAAATTTACCGGCATAGGCTGATAATAATAACATTCCTGCGGAGGGAAAATGTTAAATTATCTTTGGGCGGGTATGATTCTGATTGGAGTTTTATGGGGGGCGTTTCACGGACAGCTGGCGGCGGTGACCGAGGGGGCGCTGACCTCGGCAAAGGAGGCGGTCACGCTGTGCATCACCATGCTGGGGGTTATGACCTTGTGGACCGGCGTGCTGGAGGTGGGCAAGCGGGCAGGCCTGATCGACCAGCTCTCCCGCCGTATGAGCCCGGTGCTGCGCTTTCTGTTCCCCCGCCTTTCACCTAAGAGCGAGGCGGCTAAACAGATATCCGTCAATATGATCGCCAATATCCTGGGGCTGGGCTGGGCGGCTACGCCCGCGGGTTTAAAGGCCATGGAGGAGCTAAAAAAGGTGGAGGAGGAGCGGGGCGAGCTGTCACCCGGCACGGCCAGCAATGAGATGTGTACCTTTCTGATCATCAATATCTCCTCCCTCCAATTAATACCCATCAACATGATCGCCTACCGCAGCCAGTACGGGAGCGTGAACCCGGCGGCGATTGTGGGGCCGGCGCTGGCGGCCACCCTGCTGTCCACGGTGGTGGCGGTGATCGCTGTGAAGGTGCTGGGGAGGAGAAAACGTTAATGTGATTTTTGACCGCCTCAAAGCCCCCGGCTTCCGCCCGCCTATGTCCTGCCGCGTGGCGGCCGCCTGCTGGAAACCGCCTCGTGGCATCCGGTTGTAACCGGCTAAAAGAGCGGCAGGCCGCCGGGCCGCCGGAAATCGCCGGTCCGTCGCGTCCAGCTGCAACCGGCCAAAAGAGCGGCAGGCCGCCGGGCCGCCGGAAATCGCCTCGCCGCCACGCTCCGTTGTAGCCAGCCAAAAGAGCGGCAGGCCACCGGGCCGCCGGAAATCGCCGGGCCGCCGCGTCCCGCTGCAACCGGCCAAAAGAGCGGCCGTCCGCCGGTCCACTGTAAGCCCCGCAGCCCGGCCTCACTGTCGTAAAACATCCGTAAAACGTCCATAAAACGCGGCTTTTCCTGAGAAAACCAGCCACATTTATTTGACTAATCCCCTATTATCTGATAGTCTATATGGGTATATCAAAAAACAAGAGGTGAAATGAATGGGGGATGGTTTTAAGGGCGATGGAGCCCAGAAACATAAAGGCCACCAGAACGGCGGTTTCAAGACAAGCCTGGGCTTTATCCTGGCCTGCGTGGGATCTGCCGTGGGCATGGGGAACATCTGGATGTTCCCGTACCGGGTGGGCCAGTACGGCGGAGCCGCGTTCCTGGTTCCGTACGCGATTTTTATCACGCTGTTCGGCCTGGTGGGCCTGTCGGCGGAGTTTGCCATCGGGCGCAGGGCCAGGACCGGCACTCTGGGGTCCTATGAGTATTGCTGGGCTTCACGGGGTAAGGGAAAGCTGGGGTATGCCCTGGGATGGATTCCACTTTTGGGATCTCTGGGAATCGCCATCGGCTACGCGATCATTGTGGGCTGGGTGGTGCGCTCGCTGTTCGGCTCCCTGACCAATACGATTCTGACCACGGACGCCGCCGCGTACTTCAGCCAGGCCACAGGGGAGTTCGGAAGTATTCCATGGCATGTGATCGTGGTGGCGATGGCGATGGCGATCCTGATGTTCGGCGTGGCCAGCGGAATTGAGAAGATCAACAAGGTGCTGATGCCGTCCTTTTTCGTGCTGTTTGCGATCCTGGCGATCCGCGTGGCTTTTCTGCCCGGAGCGGCAGAGGGGTACAGATTTCTGTTTGTACCAAAATGGGAATATCTGTTAAAAGTGGATACCTGGGTGATGGCAATGGGACAAGCGTTTTTCTCCCTGTCCATCACGGGATCGGGAATGATCGTCTACGGCACCTACTTAAAAAAGGATGAGGATATTCCCAGGGCGTCCATTCAGACAGCGTTTTTCGATACGTTGGCCGCCATGCTGTCCGCGTTGGCGATCATGCCCGCGGTGTTTGCCTTCGGTATCCAGCCCAATGCAGGGCCGCCGCTGATGTTTATCACCCTGCCCAACATTTTCCGACAGATGCCCATGGGACAGCTGTTTTCCATCCTGTTCTTCGTGTCCGTGGTGTTTGCCGGAATCACCAGCCTGGTCAATATGTTCGAGGCGGTGTGCGAATCCTGGCAGAACCGTTTCAAGCTGTCCAGAAAGACCGCCGTGCTGCTCTGCGGCCTGATTACGCTGAGCGTGGGCGTATTCCTGGAGGCGGAGCCAAAGGTGGGGTCCTGGATGGACTTTATCACCATCATCGTAGTGCCCTTTGGCGCGGTGCTGGGCGCGTTTTCTATCTACTATGTGCTGGGATTTGACAAAATCAGAGAAGAGATGGAGCAGGGACGCAAAAAGAAGCTGAGCGCGTATTTCGGCCCCCTGGCCAAGTATGTTTACGTGCCGTTAGCTGTAATCGTGTTCATTCTCGGTATCCTCTACGGAGGTATCGGCTGATTGAAAAACGCCCGTTATTCCGGCAAAAGCGCCGTGAATGGCGGGCGTTTTATCTCCGCCGGCCGCGCCCAGCGGTCAGACCGGCGGGCGCGGCTTGGCGGAACGCGGTGAAACGACGGCACGGTTACGAAGGGCTGTTCACTGAATATCCCGTATGGTCGAGCTCAATATCCGTAATGACTCCGTCCTCGCCGAAGGAGAACAGCGCCATGTAGCTGGGGCCGGAATACTCGAATTTGTCCAGCGTGGAGAGATCGGTGTCCTTGTCCGCGTTGTCCGGGCGGCCCATGGACTTTTCTACCTTACTCCGGTCGTAGCCCTTGAAATCAGTGCCCCCGTAAATAACCTGTGAGGCGCCGTCCGTGCCGTCGATGGTGTAGAAGCCGGTCAGCTTGTACACGCGGCACTGGGAGAGGGGCAGGTCCGTTTTGCCGGGATTGGCGATCACCGCGCTGGCGGCGGGCACACCCTTTTTCAACAGGAGAATGGGGTGGGCCAGCATGGTGCCGGCGGGGATGTTCTGGTCCGCGTCCACGTCCGTTTCCAGGTTAAAGCCCGCGGACGTTATCTCCTGAATGGTGCATTTGTCGATGTTGAACTTGTTCCCATCCAGGATCAGCTTGCTGTCCGAGCTGTTCCGGGCAGAGCACCCCGCCAGGGCGCCAAGGCACAGAAGAGCGGCCAGGGTACAGGCTATGTATCGCATTAAACGCTTCATTTTAAAACCTCCATTTGTCATAAATTCAAATGCTGTTATCTATTATAGACCTGTACGGTAAAATTACAAATAAAATTTTCCGGAACGGCATTGACAAAAAAGCGGCGAGGGAATATAATCCCACTAAACCTAGCAAGTAACTATGAAATAAAGCACGATCCACGCCATGTGGAGAGAGGAGACTGTGATGGGAACGATTTATAAGGGAGCGATTGAGCTGGTCGGGAAAACGCCTCTGGTGGAGCTGGTGAACCTGGAGAAGAAGGAGGGTCTGAAGGCCCGCCTGCTGGCCAAGGTGGAATATTTTAATCCCGCCGGCAGCGTGAAGGACCGTGTGGGAAAAGCGATGATTGAGGCGGCGGAGCAAAGCGGCGATTTAAAGCCGGGAGCCGTGATCATTGAACCCACTTCGGGAAATACGGGCATCGGCCTGGCCTCCATCGCCGCGGCCAAGGGATACCGCATGATTCTGACCATGCCGGACACCATGAGCATGGAGCGGCGCAATATCCTCAAAGCCTACGGGGCGGAGATCGTGCTGACGCCCGGTGAGCGGGGCATGACAGGCGCCATCGAGAAGGCGGAGGAGCTGGCGGGGGAGATTCCCGGAAGCTTTATCCCCGGCCAGTTTGACAATCCGGAGAATCCGAAGGCCCACGAACTGACCACGGGTCCGGAAATCTGGGAGGACGCGGACGGGCAGGTGGATGTGTTCGTGGCCGGCGTGGGAACCGGCGGCACCATCACCGGAACCGGCCGGTATCTGAAGAAAATGAACCCGGCCCTCAAGGTGGTGGCGATGGAGCCGGCCGGCTCGCCGGTGCTCTCCCAGGGGCACGGCGGCCCCCACAAAATCCAGGGCATCGGGGCGGGCTTTGTCCCCAAGGTTCTGGACGTGGGGGTTTACGACGAGATCGTGACTGTGGAGGATGAGGACGCGTTTACCGGGGCGAAGCTCCTGGCGAAAACAGAGGGGATGCTGGTGGGGATTTCCTCTGGGGCGGCTCTGTTTGCAGCTATGGAGCTGGCGCGGCAGGAGGAATACGCGGGCAAGACCATCGTCGTGCTGCTGCCGGACAGCGGGGACCGGTATTACTCCACGCCGCTGTTTATGGAGGCGTAGAAAGCCCTGGGGCGCGGCTTTAAACGCCGCCCCCGGAGTACGTGAGATAAAAGGAGAGATGAAAATGGCATTTGAACTTGTAAAATATGCAGCGCCGGATTTTTCCGGGGAAATGTTTGTAAACGCGCCGGACGCGGTGCTGTCGCCGGCTCCCAGGGACAAGGTGGCTCCTAAGAATTACCATGCGACCACCATATTTCCCGAATATTTCAAGGTAAACGGCCAATGGCTGCTGGCCGAGGAGAGCAGGATGGACTGTGTGGCCGTGTATGAGAATGGAAAGATCGCGGTTCGGGAGTTCCGAAACCTGAAAGCGGGGGATCTGGTATTCACCGGGCGCACGGAGAACTGTGAGGATGGAATTTTTGTGTACCCCAACGGTTTTGATGAAGGGGTCGGCGGCCATGACGAGGCCTTTGCATTCCGCCAGAGAAGAACCAGGGAGACTGCGTTTTCAAAGGATTACGACAATATTTATGAGCTGCTGCAATATGAGAGGGACCACGGCTATGTGGTGTGGGTAATGGGCCCGGCCTGCGCCTTTGACTCCGACTCCAGGGAGGCGTTCTCGCGCCTGGTGATGAACGGCTACGTGGACGCCCTGCTGGCCGGAAACGCCCTGGCCACCCATGACCTGGAGGGCGCTTACTTAAAGACTGCCCTGGGACAGAACATCTACACCCAGCACAGCCAGCCCAACGGGCACTACAATCACATCGACACCATCAACCAGGTGAAGCTGCACGGCTCCATCCCGGAGTTTATCGAAAAGGAAGGCATCGACAATGGCATCATGTACAGCTGCGTGAAGAAGCAGGTCCCCTTTGTGCTGGTGGGCTCCATCCGCGACGACGGCCCCCTGCCCGAGGTCTACAGCGATGTGTACGAGGGCCAGAACGCTATGCGGGATTGTGTCCGCAAGGCTACGACCGTGATCTGCATGGCCACCACCCTGCATTCCATCGCCACCGGCAACATGACGCCCTCTTTCCGGGTGTTGCCGGACGGGACGATCCGCCAGGTCTATTTTTACAGCGTGGACGTCTCCGAATTTGCGGTGAACAAGCTGGGCGACAGGGGCAGCCTGTCGGCCAAGAGCATTGTGACCAACGTCCAGGATTTTGTGGTCAATGTGAGCAAGGGCCTGGGATTGCAGAAATAAAGGAATTGATATAAAATGGGAAACCGGCATAGGCAGATCGGGGGATTTGTTTATGCCGGTTTTTTTATTTTTTACTGAAATCCTAAAAAGTGACCGTATTGTAACCGGCAGGCGTTATAATGGAATAAAATACTAGGAAATTATCCCATGTTTGCATAAAAACAATATTAAAGGAGGAGCAATTCGTGAAAAGCTTGAAAAGACGGATATCTTGGAAAATGAGATTCCTGGCCTGGCTTCTGGTGGTTGCAATGGTTTCCGGGAATTTATCCCAGGTAGGTTACGCGGCCCAGTCCAAGCCCCGGGAGACGGCTGATCAGAGGGTTATAAAAATAACGGAAAAGGACATCGAGCGGATTCTGGACCGTGACCCCGAGCGGCGCCCTGAGCTGGAGCTCAAGGACATACCGTTTAAGGGGGATCTTAAAAAGCAGAATGTTCTCGACGAGATCCTGTCCCTGACCGAGGGGAAGATCCTGATCAAGAAACAGAGGAACGGGACCAGTCTGTGCCTGATCTATGCGGAGAAGGACGGCCTGGATATCGATTTTTACGACGAGGATGCCGAGGAAAACGAGGACGAGTGCCTGGTCGACTATTTGGAGATCTATACGATCAACGCCGGGGATAAGCCGGTAGAATATAAGGTTGTTTTGGACAGCGACACTATGGTGATCGAGGAGGCCACCAGCTCGGAATTCAAGGTTGTGGGCGACAATGAGGATTTTGTCATTGCCACCGACTCCAACGCGGTGAAGGCCACGGATTCCAACGCCTCGAAGGATGAGGAGGAGACCGCAGCGCCTGTAACCCCGTCTGAGACCGACCAGGCTGGGGATATAACCCAGGATTCCGCACAGGAAGAGACCGAGTCCCAGCAGTCCGGTGAGGAGACGTCCGAAAATCCGACAGCGGGAGAGGGACAGCAGGACACTGTGGACAACAGCGGCCAGACGCTGCCGTCCGGTGAGGCTGAGGAACAGAAGCCCCAGGAGGAGACGGAGCAGGAGACCTCCGAGGCTGCGCCCACTGAAAAAGAGACTGAGAAGGAAACTGAAGAGGAGACCAGGACGGAGATAGAGACTGAGGAAAAGGCTCAGAAAGAAGAAGCGGAAGAACCGCAGGAGCTCTCCATGTCCGTCCATCAAAAATATCTGGTGACCAGCTCTGATGACGACGATGAGGAGGAGGGCGCCGGTCTGGTAAGCCTGTCCTTTGACGAGGACACCACCCAGGAGGTAATGGAAAGCCTTCAGGAAGAGGGCGGAGTTGTCAGCAGAGTCGGAGCGGGTATGATTAAGAGCACGCGGCTGACGCTTGTTCCCAACACGCCGTTCTTTGAAGCGGTAAGCGAAGCGCTGGGCGATCCTGACGACGCTGAGGACAACCAGGTGGTCGTGGGAAGCATCGCCGTGTCTCCCGACAAGGTGGGGGAGATTATGGCCGGTGAGGAATTCCACCTCACGGTCAACTATGCTATGAACGCAGTTCCACCGTACTCCTACAATGGCGGAACCGTCAGCCTTTACACGCCCAATGAGGTGAAGCAAGGCAAGATCATCCTGACTGTGCCGGCTGATCTGATACTGCCGCAGCAGTCCGCTTACCGCCAGAAAGATATAACGGGAGATACCGCGGTCTATAACATTCCGATTTCAGATGAAAGCGCCTCGGGTAAGATGGTGCTGAATGCATATTTCGCCGGAAACGGCAGCACGGCCATCGGCACTGTCTATGAGATGAGCGATACCTGGGCTGCGGCTTACAGCGGTTATGTCACTGCCGTGGACCCCACGGATTCCTCCAGCGCCATGGAGTATAAGTTCTGCGACTATGGACAGAGGGAGTCTCTGGACGAAGAACTGAACGAAGATATGTATCAGTGGGAGCTGGTCTCCCCTGACGTCTGGGCGGTGAACAAGGAAATCACCAATGACAACGGAGTTGGTGAGCCGGTGACCCTGGATGGACAGGACGCGGTTAAATTTGATTTTGAGATCACCGTAGGGCTGAACCAGGCGGATGGTCCCGCCGTGGGCGACGCCAACTATTTCAGGCCCGGCCGCGTTCCCTTTGAATCCTACCTGCTTACCGATACGCTGACGCTTCACGACAAAGAGGGGAAGCCCACGGACATCGCGCCTTTGCGGGTTGAGCTTGTGCCGGAGGGCAAGAATAAGGGAGAATCTCTGACCCCGGAGGAGCCGGTTAAAAACAGCTCCACAATTACCACCCGGCAGTACGCGACCGCGGGACATCCGGGCGAGGACACGGGTTTATATAAAACAGACGATGGCGCGCCTGCGCTGACCAGCTACCGGGTGACGGCCTATTATGCCCGCGAGGACTTTAAGCTGGATTTCTGGGATACCCAAGTTCAGGACGGGGCTACCTATAAGGTTAGAAATGACGTTGTCATCGACTATGAGCTTCTCAGTGTGAACGACAAAGGAAAAAGAGCTTCGATTAATGACGACGCGGAGGGATACTATCAGTTCGTGGAGGGCAGCAGCACCATCCAGCTGGAGAAGAAGCTGTTGATCCCCGCCCTGGAGTCGGGAAAGCTGACCACTGAAAAGGTACCCTTTGACGAGAAATACGGCGGATTTTATGAGGGGTATGCCGGATTTACCGTTGAAAAGATGGGCGAGGATGGAAGTTATCACACCTATAAACCCAAGGTTCTGGAAAACGGAGCGTATGAAAATCTGGAACACATTGCCATCAACCCGGTAGCGGACAGCCGCGACGGTGACATACCCGAGCAGGGAACCGATGGTACGCTGGTATTCTACGTGGAGCCGGGAACCTACCGGATTACGGAGACGGAGCTGCCGGATAAGACGGAACCCGGAACGGGGATGAAAGTAAATATCCAGGGCCAGGCGTATTTTGAGATCACAGTGAAGCTTAACGACAAGGAGACCGTGATCTTTGAAAACGAAGTAAAGAGCGGCGGACTTCAGTTTAGCAAGATGGGGTATGAATATAAAAACCATGGGCTGTCCGGTGTTTCATCGGCGCTTCAGGGCGTAACCTTTGAGCTGTTCGACGAACAGGGAACCAGCGTGGGGACGGCGGTGTCCGACAAAAACGGAACCGTGAGTTTCTTCCCGCTGGATGCCGGGAACTATACCCTGAAGGAAGTGAGCACGCCCGAAGGCTATATTCTGGACCTGACGGAGTACACCGTGGAGGTGGCGCCGGGCAAGATCGCACGCCCCGGCAAGGGCGTAGAAAAGTTGGAGACTATCTTCAATTACCCGAACAAGTCCGCTGTCAAGGTGGTGAAATGGATCGCCACACCTGGGCAGGAACGGGATGAAAGAGAGCCGGTTAGCAGCCAGCAGGCAAAGGATTACGCCAAGCTTTTCCGCGTTGAGTACAAACAGGGGAATGACAACTGGACGGTTTATCAGGAAAACCTTTCCCTGGATGAAAAGGGAGAAATTTACCTGGATCTTCCGGTTTATATGAACGGGAAAACAGAGGACGCTGAGGCCACGGTATACCGCGTGGTTGAGGCTGTTCCCAACGCATATACGTCCAAGACCTATCAGGACGGGGAGGCGGCGTACTATCAGACCTACAGCCAGGAAGATCGTCTGGTAACTTCCAGGGAATTTACCTTGAAGGAGCCGGGAGAGCTGATTTCCATGGAGACGGTCAATATTACAAATATTCTCAGAAGCGGTATTGCGCTGGCCAAGTATAACGCCGGATACGCGGCTGTCTCCGGGGACAACGACAAGGCGCAGATCACCTCCAAACCAGCCGGACAGGGCGAAGCCACATTCCAGCTGCTGCAAAAAACGGGAGAGAATGCGTACCGCTCCGTGGGCAGCGGCAAGACGAATGCACAGGGAGAAATCGCGTTTTCCAACCTGGATATCTGGGACGGGGATGGCGAGAAAATCGAGTATTACTGGTATGAAGCGCCCAAGTCCGGAAACAAGCTGGAAGTGTTTGACGGGGAATATGTCTCTGATGCGGCGGGCAAAACGCTGACGGTTTCCAATGTACAGATTGATTCTCAGTCCTACGATACGGCTGTGCTGGCCGGTCCCTTTGAACTGACGGCTGGTTCCACAGTCAGGGCATATGCCTATAACGTGGCGCAGAAGCTTCCGGTTTGGATTTATAAACAGGATAAGGGCACGGGAGAAACGGTGTTCTGGGTGGACAACAATGAGGATACCAAGTTCGAGTTTAAGATTTATAAACTGAATGCCGATGAAAGCGAGGCGGCAGAGACGCCTGTAGTGGTCAAGAACGACGGCAAGCCGGTATACCTTGATGCGGGATATAAGTATAAGGTTTATGAGACAGCGCATCCGAAGAGCTATAAAGAGTTCAATGATCCAAATGCCCCGTCCGATACCAGAGGCGTTTATCAGATCATCGATCTGACGAAACGCGCGGAGGTGTCCATGGACAGCTCCCTGCAGGAAGCGAAGGGCGGCAATCTCACCACGTTTGTGAACCAGCGGTTGTCAAGGCTTCAGGTGGTGAAACTGTCCAGAACTATTGACCTGAAAAATTTTCTGACGAAAGATGAGCAGTTGACGGACGTTGCATTCGAGGTATTTACCAGGGACGGCGATCAGTTTACGTCAACCACGCGAACCATTACATCGGACGGCGGCGCTTACTGGTTTGAGGCGGGAACCTACTATGTGAAGGAAACGGCTGTCCCGAATGGACACATCGATCCCGCCACATACCTGGAGGATGGCGATCATACTGCTGACTCTAAGTATTATAAGAACGATAAGGGCATTTATTATGGTCCCATTGAGGTAAAGGAATCCAAAAAAGAGGTGGCAGTCGGCAGTATTGAGGTGATCAACTACCTGAACGTAGGAACCGTCCAGGCAATCAAGAAGAGCGGAAATACCGGCGAACCCCTGGGCGGGGCTGTGATTGTGCTGGAGAAGTTGAACGGCGCTCAATATGAGGAGTTTAAAAAACAGACTTCCGATGCGAAAACCGGACTTGTAACATTCAACAATGTTCCGATCTATGACGACAAGGGCAGTAAAATCACCTACCGTTTGCGGGAGATCACGGCTCCGGACGGTTATACGCTGAACGACGACACGAAATACGACGTGGTGCTGGATCAGAAAGACCTGCTGACGAAGGTCGATGTAAATCAGAAGCCTCTGGAGTTTACCAACAACCGGGCGATCAACCTGACGGTCAGAAAGTTCTGGACCGACAAGTGGGAGTCCCAGTTCGATCACCGTGACATCAAGAATGAGCTGCCAGGAGTTGACCTGGTGCTGTACAAATGGAATCAGTCCGGCGACGCTGAACTGGTGACGGTGAGCAAGTCCGATCAGGATGCCGCTGCGGCCGCGTTCAGGGGATTGGACAGCAAGCTGGCGTACTTTGTCGTAGAAGGCGAAGGCGCTGACGGCTACGAGCCTCAGGACGGCAGGCAAATCCTTACAAAGGTGAACGACGCATACCCGAATAAGCTTAGCGTAAGCGGCGACGGTGTTTTGCAGAGCGCGCCGGACGGCGGAACGTACAATTATGTATACTTCCCGGTTCAGGAGGGCGCTGCGGTTGAGGTAGACCGGAGCGGAGAAATTTTGAATGAGCGCCCCTGGGTGCAGTTCAACCTCCACAAGTATGCGGATCAGATTTTATATAAGGAAAAAGACGAAAACCGCACGTCCGTTAAATTCGAGTATAATGGGATAGAGCAGGAGTTTTATGCGGAAGATTTGGAACAGAATCAGGACGTAAACGGAGCGAGATTTGAATTCCATGAGACGAAGCTTGCGGATGGACTGGAAGCTAATCTGAGCGGCAGCACATTGATCGACGTCTATGAGACGGGAACCAAGCTGCAGGGGCTTACCGGCGAGCAGGTTGTCGGCGAGTTTGACACCACCATCATGCGTCCGGGAAATATTTTCTGGCTGAAGGAAGTGGAAGCAGGCCCCGGCTATTCCTGGGGCGACCGGCCGCAGATCATCGCCTTTGTTCCGGCGGATCAGATGAGCCAATATAAGCTTGACGTAGTGGACGGCCAATCTTTCTATACCCAGCAGGACGGAACAAGGGTGAAGGTCGTTTCCTATGATAAAAATACCACTGTGCCGGCGGATGCATATAACTATGACATGACCGGTATTGGGGAAGACCGGATAGAAACCGCCTACGTGAAGCTGAACAAGTGGCTGGAGACGGAACTGGACGGCAAGCAGTATACGCCTTTGGGCGGCGTGACCTTCGCGCTGCGTGTGGACGGAATTACCATCACAACGCTGGAAACCGGACTGGACAACAAGTGGGACGGCAGTGACAAGACCGGCCAGGCCATGTCCGAGATGCTGTACTTTGACAAGATTGTGGAGACGCTAAAGGCCCACGGCAGGACCGACGAGGAAATCGCAAAGTGGGTAGACTCCGAGGCCCGCACGGTGACATTCGAGCTTGTGGAGATCAGCGCGCCGGACCGTGTGGAAATGATGACCGGCGCCAAAACGCTGACTGTCTCCTTTGCAGAGGGCAGTCCCATTGACACGACCTATTTCTGGGCCGAGAACGATCCGGATGAAAAGCGCCTGATCAACACCCAGCTGGACGGTTACCGGGTGGAGTTAAAGGTTTGGGGCTACAATCCCACGGAAGAGCTGTTCCAGGCCACGGACGGAGCGATCACAGACGCGAAGCTGGAGCAGATAGACTGGCTTAAGACCGAGGCGCTGGATCAGGTGGAGCTTGAGCTGTACAAGTACAATTACGCGGCTGGAAAGTATGAGCGGTTTATGGCCGGCACTACGATTCAGACAAATGACGGAACGTATGTGTTTGCAGACGGTTTGCCCAGAGGAAAATATTATCTGGTCGAGACCAAGCTCGGCGACAAGAATAAAGACCGGTACTTCAACATGTACAACAACACGAACTGGTACCGCGAGTTTACCGTGAACGCCTCGGAGCAGAATGTGGTGAACGTGTATAACCCGGAGAAGCCGAATCTGGAGATTCGCAAGCATGTGCTGTCGGGTCAGAAGGTGGATCTGCAGGGGTTGACGCTGGAACTCAAGGGCAATCCCAATTATTCTAAGCAATATAATACGCATTCGTCCGATGGTATAACGGTGCGGATAGACCACATCAATCCCGGCGAGTACACGCTGACCGAGAACGGTAAGCCTCAGAACACCTCGATTCAATACTTTAATGTTCATAATAGTACAGAATTGTCCATTGGATTTAAGCGCGAAAAGGCCAACTCGACGCCGCAGATTCAAAAGCGGGATGCAATCAAAAATTATGAGTATGTATCCCAGGTAGAGCTGGATCTGTACAACCCGCAGAAGGGCAGCTTAAAGCTGATCAAAACCGATGCGGAAAATCCGGAGCTTAAACTGGAGGATGCAAAATTCCAGTACAGCTATCTGCCCTTTGCAGTAGACAAGGGAGATTTTTCCAGCGACAAATCCTACGTGGTCCGCAGCGCCGGTCTGGTGGAGGATGAGACATTACTTCAGGACCTGGCAAGCCGGGAATGGGGGAATGCGATAGACGCAGGCGCCACTGGCAAAAACGGCGAGCTTCTGCTGGATCATCTGGACCCCGGATGGTACCGGATCACGGAGACGGAAGCTCCGGAAGGCTACACCGCAAACCGGGAACCCATCTATATGGCGGTAGTCGCAGATATGGGCGAAGGCCATACAATGCCGGGAGCGGATGAACTTCCCACGGCAACGGTGGAGAACCGCCACGATGTAACCCTGACCGTGACCAAGAATCTGGACTACGGCCAGCTGACCGACCACAAGGACGCTCTGCCGAATAAGGTGACCTTCCAGCTTTACAAGGGAATTGAGGGCGGCGCCATTGCGGATACCGGAAAGAGCGTGGAGGTGATGTCGAAAGACGGGCGCACCGCCACAATCGAGGGAATCCCGCAGCTCACCGCAAAGGAAATCGCGGAAAACTACCACTATTATCTGGCGGAGACCGAGGTGAAACCCGATGAGTGGACCTTCACCGGCGCAGTTGACAATCAAGACGAAGAGAAAACACCGTTGAAAACCGTGGTTGAGGGCAACACGACCTATATCGAGCTGCCTGGATTTACCACGAAAGCGGATGTAAAAATCACAGTTACAAACCGTCTGGCCAAGGCGGATATTACCCTGATGAAGGTGGACCAGGACAGCAAGGCAGCGCTTGCGGGCGCGGTATTCGGACTGTATACCACGAATCAGACGGCGAGCGGCACCGGACTTCCCGCGGATACGGCCAAGATCGACAACTTTAAGGATAAGGGCGGTGGAATCTACGAGATCACCAATGTCCCGGCTGCCAGCGTCGGAACAAAGTACTATATATTTGAAATCACGGCTCCGGAGCACTATGTGCGGAAGATCGAACCGGTTGAGGTTACCGTGACGCCGGGACAGCATTTGACGTATGAAACTCCTGAAAATGCCGGGCAAATGACCATTGCAAACGAGAGCGGCGTGGATATCAGCCTGGTGAAGCACCCCGATGTGTACCAGGGGCCGGAATCCGGTACGATTCAGAAAACAGGCGTGAAGTTTGACCTGTATGTGCGCGACACGACTCAGGATGGAAGCGGCTGGACCAAGGTGGGCGACACCAGGGAACCGGATGCGGACGGAACGATCAAATGGGCGGGGCTTAAGCTGGCGGATCGGGAGTACGCTCTGTACGAGCACGATATCACCGGTGGAACCTACGAGAATTACACGCTGGACGGCATTTACCTAAGCGGCGTGAAGATGGAGCAGACCACAGAGCTGAACGGCAGAACGCTTCACATACTGACCGGGATGTCCGCGGGCCAGACCTTCGGCTTTGAGGCTTACAACCGGCCGGCTGAGCTGGTGAACATCCGAAAGGTGGACGCCAACGGCAATCAGGCGCCGGAGGCCGTATTCCGTATTCTGGACGAAAATGGGAAACTGGTTCAGATCCACGGACTGGATACTGTTCAGACCGCGCAGGTGAGCGGAAAAGACTACACAGAGGCAAAGGTGCCGCTGAAAGCGGGTAGCTACACGCTGGAAGAGATTCAGACCGCTGCCGGGTACAATCTGATCCCGGACGACAACCGCGTGATTACCAGCCGGAAAATCCAGGTCCCGGATGTGGAGAACCAAAACACATTTGTGTTCAGCAATCTGCGCATCGATCCCACTGTGGATTTGAGCAAGCAGGTGGCGGCTGTAAACGAAACAGATGTGTCTGCGGGCCAGACGGGCGTGCTGGAGAATCTGTGGTGGAACGACAGCCAGACGGTGCGCTATGAATTGACGCCGGCCCTGGGCGACAGGATCACGGGCGAGGGAAACAACGGTACCATCGAGTACTTTGCGCTGACCGATTCCGGCCTGACCATGCAGGGGCCTGATGGAAGCGACCTGGCCTACGACATTTATACAAAGAATAACTACACCTTTACGGAGCTGGTGATCCCCAGACCGGCCCATGAAAGCTTTATTATCAGGGACGGGGAAGCGGTGGAAGCGGGAGCGGTCACTGTAACGGTTACGGCCGAGTACTTTGACGGATCGCCGAATACGTACCAGTACACGTTTGACCAGTCGGCGCAGGACAGCTGGACGCTGGATTTGGGAGCATATTCGGGAGTGAAGGGCTTTACCATCACTTACGAGGACGCGCAGATGAAGGAGAAGAGCGGCTACGTGCTCGGACAGAACTTTGTCCCCGGAACCATTCAGGCGGAGGCGCTGCTGAAACAGCAGCCCTACAATTCCGCGGCGATCCAGGTGATCAGCAATATCCGCAACACCGCGAACGTGGCGGTGAAATACAGCAAATATTTAAACGACGGTACGCATAAGACCGATAATCTGGGCAAAGATGTATTCGCAGATGTGACGGTTCTGGAGCCGGATATCCCCACCATATCCACAAGCCTGGACGTGGCCAACGAAACGAGGCCGGCGGACACGGCTTCCGGCAACATCAAGGTGGACGACAAGCTGACATACACCATGACATTGGAAAACGTCAGCGGGGAAACGATCAGAAGCGAGATGGTGGGTCCGGTATTTGTCAACCGGCTGCCGCTTGGCATAAACGCGGATGAGAGTACGGTTAAGGTCAGCTGGAATGGAACGGAGATAGAACCGGAACAGATCAGCGTGATCTACGACAGCGAGGGAGTTCAGTATCTGATCGTATCGCTGGCGGACTACAACCTGAAGAACAGCGACAAGGTGACCGTTACCTTTGGGGCAAAGGTTACCAACGCGGTGATCAACAACGCGGGGGCAGCCACAGACGCGATGTATGTCACCAGCCGTCTGACCAAGGATATTTTCGCCAGCAACCCGGGCGGCGCCACCTTCAAGTGGCAGGAAACAGCCACTGGGACCAACTGGCCCAACGAATACCCGGATATCAACGAGATCGCAAAGGATACGCTGGGATTGTGGCACAAGGCCAACGGCTACACCTACAACTACCGGCAGAACACATTTAACACGAACTCGGATATCACCCTTCTGAAAGAAGGAAAAGGCAATCTGGACAGCGCGTTTGTGGCTGAGCCGGTGAGCGCAAAGGTTACGCCGGACGAAAACGGCAGCATCATCTATCATCTGATTGCCAAGAACACGTCCGCAGATGTCGATAAGACGGTTGTCACAAAGCTGCGCCTGGCGGATTCCCTGCCGAGACTCAGCGACGTGGAGGACTTTAAGGGCGTCAGCAGAGGCAGCCAGTGGAGGTTTACCGTGAACGGCGGCACGGCGTTTACCGTGTACAAAGTGGACGCTGCGGGAGACAGGACCGAGATCGCCGAGGAGAATTACAGGATTTATTACTTTACCGGCGACGGTGAGACGGCCATGGACCAGAGCGTGCTGAAGAAATACGAGAACCCCGGCGATCACGGATGGGTTGCGCAGGATAGCTGGATCGGAACCAGTCCGGTGGCAGTGATGGCGGATATCGTCCTTCCTGAGGGCCAGTATTTAAGGACCGGCGAGAGCATTGTGCTGGAGTTCAAGGCGGATGTACAGGAGATTAAGACGGCCCAGGAGCTGGAGAGCATCGCTTACACCTACGCGGTGAACCGCTTCTCAATGTCCTACTACCATATGTCCAATGAGAATCCCGAGGAGCTGGCGTTCCAGGATGTGACCAGCAACATGGTTCAGGCAGTGCTGACGCCCGCGAGAGTGGGTGTGGGCGGCAGAATCTGGATCGACGCCAACGGAAACGGAATACAGGACGACGACCAGTACGGCACCTCCGTGTCGGATCTGCAGAAGCTGGTTGAGAACCAATATTTTAGGGTTATGTTAAACACCAGCGGTGAGGAGAAGGGAACAGTGACGGTAGCCTCCGTATCAGAGGCGATTCCGGCGGTTCCCAACGACGCGGCGAAGCCCTCGGGGGCACTCGACCGGACGGGGCGGTTCCTGTTCTCAGGACTGCTGCCCGCACAACCCCACGATGAGGAACACCTGTATACTGCTAAGGATGACGACGGAACGTTCAACACGATTCGCAACATTCTGCAAAACGGCGCGTTAAAGGGGCTCAATCCTCAGACGAACCGACTGACAATTACCACACAGGGCGATGAGAGCGCTAACATCATCCCCGGAATGTATTTAAAGAAAACTGCGACCACCGTGACCGGCAAGGACACATCCAACGCCGAGGGCGGAATGTCGCGTAAACCCTCTGAGCTGAAGGCGGGGACGTACCCCAGCGAGACTCAGGACAACAACTTTGTAACCAACGGCAAAGCCAACAGCTATATTTCCGAGAGCTTCTTCCTGTGGGGCGATACGGAGAACTGGGATCAGACAAAGGACTTCGGTTTGATTCCCTACCGCGACCTGACCATTACAAAATACGGGGAGGGCGATCCCAAGGAGACGCTGGAAGGGGCAAGCTTCGCCCTGTACGGTCCCTTTGACAATGAGGAAGAGGCGAGGGCCTTCGATACGGCCAAAGCCGATGAGAGCAGCGGCAAGTTTGTGGGCCGCCAGACAACCGGAGAGGACGGCACTCTGAAATTCGAGGGGCTTTACTACTATCTGTACTATGTGATCGTGGAAGAGTCCACCCCGGACGACTATATGACCTACGGCGCCGTTGCAAGCTCCAATATACGGCCCATGTCCCGCGACCAGGCGGATGCCAGCTGGTATGTGCCGTGGGGCGTCACCGAAGCCAGCATCACCAACAAGTACGGCGACGGCACGCTGAAAGTCACCAAGGTGGACAGCGAGACCGGAGCGGCGCTGGCGGGAGCACAGTTTGAGCTCACGGCTTCCAAGACGAACGTGGAGGGAGCGTGGGAGAATTTCCTGGAAAAGGCCGCGAACAACACGCCCAGCGGCTGGAACGGCGCGGAGGCGGTTACTGTTGACGGTACGGTGCTTCACTTTACCATTGCCGGCAGCATAGCGGACGGTGTGACGGACGGAACCGCAATATTGACGGAACTGCCCTACGGCACCTACACGCTGACCGAGACAAAGGCCCCGGACGGCTACGTGCTGGTGGGCGAGCCGGAGACCAGAACCTTTACCATCAGCCGGAACGACCGGACGATCTCCTACACTGCGGACGATATGGCGCTGGAAAACGACGCCATGGGACCGATTGCCAACACACCCCATGAGACAACGGTGGTGAAGGTGAGCAGGAGCAATGTTGAGACGAAACTGGCAGGGGCCGAGTTTATCCTCAAATCCCAGAAAGGCTACATCCTGTTAAAGGAGGGAAGCTTCGACGGATATGTACAGGAGGAAGAGAAGGCCAGCAGATTTATGACGGACGAGAACGGCGTGTTTGTGATCAAGCGCCTGCCCGCCGGAACCTACACGCTGATTGAGAAAACGGCGCCCTCGGGCTACTATATCAACAGCGATATCCCACCGTTCACAACCGACGGGACAGCGCACAGCACCATCCAGGTGGCGGATCAGAGGATCACCCACAGCGGCGGTGGAGGCGGTGGCGGCGGTTCCACCGGAAGGCGCAGCGTGACGGTGATCAATGAGGGGGATGTACCCCTGGCGAATCTTCCGCAGCCGCCGGTCAACGAGACCATCATCCTGGATGAGGATGTGCCGCTGGCGGGACTGCCCAAGACAGGTGAGATTGTAAACGCAGCCGCGGGACTTGCGGCCATGATCTCCACCGCGCTTATGGGCGTGTACCTGGCCTTGCAGAAGAAACGGCGGCCTGACCAGTAACAGGCAAACAGAATTAGCAGCCCCGCGGGAAACTTCCGCGGGGCTGCTTTTTTAAATATCTGGGGAATGCTGTGGTTTTCCGGCCGAGGATTGGGGAATGGGACGGTCCCGGCCGGAATAAGATGCATCGATGGATTTAAAATGCAGGGTGCTGGGATGCAAATATTGATTTTTCTGTCGGAATGTATGGTTCCGCTGATGATATTTTACATAATCGGTTTCGGTCTGCTCTCCGGGCGGCCGGTGATGGACGATTTTCTCGAGGGGGCCAAGGAGGGAATGAAAACCGTGGCGGGCATACTTCCCACGCTGGTGGCGCTGATGGTGTCCGTGGGCGTGCTGCGCGCTTCCGGCTTTCTGGATTTTCTGGGCGAGGTGCTGAAAGCGCCGGCGGCCCTGGTTCATCTGCCGCCACAGATCGTGCCGGTTATCCTGGTGCGTCTGGTCTCCAATTCCGCGGCCACGGGCCTGGTGCTGGACATATTCAAGGAGTTCGGCACGGATTCCAGCCTGGGTCTGATCGCCTCCCTGCTGATGAGCAGCACGGAGACGGTTCTGTACTGCATGAGCGTATACTTCGGAGCCGCGGGCATCACCAAAACCCGCTACACCCTGGCCGGCGCCCTGATCGCCACCGCGGCGGGTGTGGCGGCCAGCGTGGCGCTGGCTGGGGTTATGTGAGGGCGCAGGCAAAGAAAACATTGCAAAATCCAGGGTTCTTTACTATAATAGCCATAAGAAAATAGGAGATCCGCTGTGTATCAGCGCCGGCGTAGTGTAAAGGGCGCTGCATATACGGCGGGTTTTGTCATGAAAGAGGAACGGAAATGGAACAATATGAGGCCCTGCGCCGCCGTTATCCGCGGTTTTTCTACAGAGGATACGAGATAGAAGAGACAGATGCCGCGCTTGGCATCACCTACCATTTTGAGATTGAAGGGCTGTCCTCATTCGCGCCCAAATGGACGTTTCCCAAGTCGGAGCGTTCCGGGGATATTGTGGTGGACGGGCTGATGGAGCGCATGATTTTTTCGCTGGGTATGGTAGAGCTGGTCAGCTATTGGAAGATTACCTGTTCCCCCCAGGTGGTGGTGGAAGCTGGTGCTTTGAACCGGGACCAGATACGCTGGTGGAAGGACTTATACTATAACGGGCTGGGAGAGTTCTTCTACGTGAACAAAATCCGGAATGCGGACCCGGATGGCTTTATGGAGATTGAATGCCGTGAGCGCGCTGGGCAGACCGCGGCGGAGCATATTTCTGCGGCTGAACCTGCGCCCCAGCCCTCGGGCCGCGGTATTTCCGGCATCCTCGTCCCCATTGGCGGGGGCAAGGATTCTGTGGTTACGCTGGAGCTTTTGCGACAGGCCGATGTCCCGCTCTACGGATACATCATCAATTCCAGGGGCGCCACTGTCCACACCGCAAGGGTTGCCGGCCTGGACGGCAGCCGCCTGATGGAGGTGAAGCGCACGCTGGACAAAAATATGCTGGAGCTGAACCGGCAGGGATATTTAAACGGCCACACACCGTTTTCCGCGCTGGTGGCGTTTTCCAGCCTGATTGCGGCAAGGCTGCTGAAATTGTCCCACGTGGCCCTGTCCAATGAATCCAGTGCCAATGAGAGCACGGTGCTCGGGAGCACGGTGAACCACCAGTACTCCAAGAGCTTTAAATTTGAGCAGGACTTCCACCGGTACGCGGCGGAATATCTGCCGGGAAGCGCCTATTACTTCAGTTTGCTGCGGCCGCTCAGCGAGTTCCAGATCGCCAGGTTCTTTGCGCGGCAGAAGCCCTATCACGCCGTATTCCGCAGCTGCAACGCGGGCAGCAAGACCGACAGCTGGTGCGGCCATTGTCCCAAGTGCCTGTTCGTTTACGTGATTTTATCTCCATTCCTGGCTGGGGATGAGGTGCAGGCAATTTTTGGGACCAATATGCTGGAGGATGCGTCTATGGCCTTCACCCTGGACCAGTTGGTGGGCGTTGAGGAGGAAAAGCCCTTTGAGTGTGTGGGCAGCCGTGACGAGATCAACACGGCGCTGGTTATGACCATTGACCGTCTGGAGGCGGAGGGAAAAGCGCTGCCCCTGCTTCTGGAGCATTACAAGCAGTCCGGAATGTACGAGCGCAGTAAGGCCGCGGGAGATTGTTATTCCGCTTATTACGACCATGAGAACCTGGTTCCGGAATCTCTTGCCGGCTTGGTAAAACGCAACTGTGTAGCCGGCGCGGACACTGCCATAGGATAAGGAGATATAGACGTGATTGAACGAATCGACCCATGGATACATGGGAAACGTGTGCTGCTGCTGGGCTATGGCCGGGAAGGCCAGTCCACCTACCAGGTGCTCCGGCAGTTGGGGACCTGCGCCTGCGTGGATATAGCCGACCAGAAGCCGGCCGCCGGAGGGGCGGACGGGGCGCGCTGGATTACCGGGGATAATTATCAGAGCTGTATGGACGAGTACGACGTGGTGTTCAAGAGCCCGGGGATTGTGCTGGAGCGGCCCGCAGAGTCCTATCGCTGCGCCGTTTTGTCCCAGGCGGAGCTGTTTTTCCAGCTGTTTCGCGACCAGATTGTGGGCATCACGGGCACCAAGGGAAAAAGCACCACCACCTCACTTTTGTACCATGTGTTAAAGAGCGCAGGGCAGGACTGCGTGGTTGTGGGAAATATCGGCATCCCGGCTTTCGACCATCTGGAGGAGATCGGCCCGGACACGAAAATCGTCTTTGAGCTGTCCTGCCATCAACTGGAATATATGACGGTTTCACCCCACATCGGAGTGTTGATCAATATACACGAGGAGCATCTGGACCACTACGGCACTATGGAAAAGTATGTGGCGGCCAAACAGCGCATTTTTCGGAATCAGCGCGAGGACGATATTTTTGTATGCAATGTGCAGTGCCTTCCGGGGCCTGGCGAATGTCCCTCCCGGCTGATCCGTGTGGGTACAAACCGGCCGGATGCGGACGTCAATGTGGATAACTGCGGCGAAAACGGGACTTTTGTGGATTACGGTGGCAGACGATACCGCATCCCGGAGTCGGAGATCCGGCTGCTGGGCCAGCACAACTATTTTGACATCGGGGTAGTGTACGCCGTGTGCAGACTGTTGGGCCTGGACGACGGCACATTTACGGAGGGGCTTAAATCCTATGAGCCGCTTCCCCACCGCCTTCAGTATCTGGGCCAGAGGGACGGCGTGAAGTATTATGACGACTCCATATCCACCATCTGCGCCACGACCATTCAGGCGCTGAAAACGCTGACGGACGCGGATACCGTGCTGATCGGGGGGATGGATCGCGGGATTGACTACGGGGAATTGATCCGTTTCCTGTCGTCCCATCCGGTTCCGAATATCGTGCTGATGGAGGCCACAGGCCGCCGGATTTATGAGGAGATACGCCGGGATTACCCGGAGTTTATTGGAACCCACCGGCTGATTCTGGCGGATCATCTGGAGGAGGCGGTGCGGGCCGCCAGATCCGTGACCAGGCAGGGACACAGCTGCGTGCTGTCTCCAGCGGCCGCCAGCTACGGCATTTTCCGCAATTTTGAGGAGCGCGGGGAGGCCTTTTCGCGGTATGTGTTTGAATAGATGGATAAAAATGGAAAAGACACAAAAAAATCACAGCCTTTTAAGAATTTCATAAGGATTTTGGGGGTTGTGCGAACATGCAAAATACTGTACAATCAGTAGGAAGCTTTTTTTGAAGCGGGAAATGAAAGGAAAAATCGTGGGAACGTACGAGACGCTGAACGATGTATTGGTGAACCTGTTTCGCGACATTACGGGGATAGAGCAGAAGGCAATACGGACGCTGGGCTATCCCGATATAACGAACAACGATATGCATGTGATCGAGGCGATCGGCGTGAGCGCGCCAAAAAATATGTCGTCTATCGCCAGGGAACTGTCCGTGACGGTCGGCACCCTGACCATATCCGTGAATAGCCTGGTAAAAAAGGGCTATGTTGTCCGGCAGCGCAGCGAGGAGGATCGGAGGGTGGTACTTATTTCCCTCTCGGAAAAAGGCAAGGAAGTGTTTGAACACCACGCCAAATTCCACAAAGCCATGATCGATGGCGTGATCAATGAATTGACCGGAGAGGAACTTGAAGTTCTGATTAAAGCGGTAACAAAGCTGAATTCCTGGTTCAGAGGCTTCTGAAGAGGACTAAAGGAGGCAACTACTACTATGAAAAAATTGATGATGGGCGTTATGCTGGCGGTTATGGCATTTGCACTGGCAGCGTGCACACCAACGACGGAAAAGCAGAAAGATAAGACTACGACGGCAGCGGCCGGTGAAATGGAGACAATCCCCATGACCACGGGTGGAGCCAGCGACAAGGTGCCGGATCCCAATGTAAAGCCGGTAGCGGTGATTTCCATATATCACGGCAGCGATGACAGCGACGGTATCATTCAGGACATGGATGCGCTGGACAGCGAGAACCTGGATGCGCAGCTTTTGGTGGATAAGCTGGTGGAGTACGGCGTGCTGACCAAAGGCACTAAGGTGCTGAGCTTCGACGTAGAGGGCGAGGGAGAGAACGCCACGGCGACGCTGGATTTAAGCCAGCTGGTAAGCGAAGAGGGCTGCTCCGACCGCATGCTGTTGGCCGAGGTCGGCAACACCTTTATCGACAACTTTGAGCTGAAGTCTATAAAGATTAAAGTGAACGGCGGAAATTTTGAGGGAAAAGAGATCCAGCAGCAGGATGAGGATAAGCTGGAATATGAATCTGATTTTGAAGATATGACCTGATCGGACTGAGACAGGGATACAGAAAGCGGGCCGGAAGCCTCTACATGAGGGGCTTCCGGCCCGCTTTTTAGGGGGATTGAGCGGCCGTCCGGGCCGGCGGCTCATTGCCTGCCATATCCCGCCCGGGCGGACGCGGCGGTTTAATCGCCCATATAATACAATGCCTTTACATAGCCCTTGTCATCTGTGACAAGGATATTTCCCATATAGGGAGACGGTCCGTAGGGATCGGCTTCGTTGAAATCCATTACCCTAAACGCCCCGGCTCCCTGGGGCCGTGCGCTGTCCGGCAGGTTGAAATAATTGTAATACTCCTCGCAGGCTCCCTTCAACACAAAAATATTGCCCTCATAAGCTTTCTTAAACACCGTGTCCGCGCTGTTGGCCCACATGCTGAAGGTCTGTGAGTAGGGGTCGTAGGTGAAATTGACATAGGTGCCGTTATCCTCGTCCGGATTCCGGGGATCAACCATCACATACTCCCCGTACTGAGTGTTTTCCGCTTTTTTGAGGACAACGGTTCCTCCGGTGAGTTCGTCGGAGACCGGCTTTAGCTCCGTTCCATTGGCCAGAGCCTGGTATTCTGCCCGGGTAATTGTGATGGGAACGGAGATGGTTCCCTGGGCTTCGTAGTAAATTCCGCGGTCCCCGGCGTGCTCGGAATCGGAGCTCAGCTCCACCAGGATTTCTCCGCGCTCAGGCAGCAGATTCCTGTAGGGAGCCTCCGGCAGGGCGGCGTAGGCCGCTTTGGTTTCCTGGGCCTTTGTCTCGTCGTAAGATTCCGCGGCCGCCTTCAAAAACGCGATATTCCGTTTCTCCAGGCCGCTTAACAGCGTTTCGTCAAAGCTGTCCGCGCTCAGGCGCGCTTCATACCAGGGCTGAGCTTCAAAATGATTCTTAAGCTCCTCTGTCTTAAACGCCCTTCCGTACACGGCATAAAACTGGTTGCGCATAAGCCCCATATCCTTTGCCGTCAGACCGATCATATCCGTTTCGTTCAAGGGGCGTTCGAACTGCTCCGGCATGATCAGGTTTTCGTCAACGGGGTAATAGGTTCCGGCCTCCTCCATTTCTCCGTGCAGCACGATGGGGCCGCTTCTGGCCCATTCAACGGTCAGGGCCGTTCCCTTTTGACCGCCGCCGGTATCTTCCACCTCATAGACGCCGTCCTTTGCCTGGGGGGCCAGGCGGAGGGTGTGAAGCGGATAAAAGGAATTGGAAAAATTCCGGTCCCGTTTGTAGAAGCTAAGCACAGGGGAATCGGGATTTTCCGGGACGCCGGGGGATACGCGCAGCCGATACGTGAAGTCGCCGGATTTGAAATAGCTGCCCCCGGCGGGCGCCGTCTGACCGGCGGAGTCACTGCCGGATATATCCGTTTCCGGTTTACCGGCTGGATCGCCGGACGTATCCTGCCCGGGTTCGGCAGTCTCCGGGGACTGCGTCTCACGGTCAAGCCCTCCTGCGCCTGCCTCGGTTTCAATTTCCGTTTCCGCGGGGCCGGAAGCGGTTGTATCGGCGTTTCCGCAAGCCGCCAGCATAAGTCCCAGGGCCAGGACTGCCGGTATAATCAGTATATGTCTGCGCTGTTTCATAAACAATTCCTCCCTCCATATAAGCTATTATAAGGCAGTGCAGAGAGAAACGCTTTAAGGATTTCTTACAATTTAGCCTTTCGGCGGCTTATTTTCCGCAAGCCGGCGGGACATGTTCGTCAAAGTAAAAGACCGGAATTCTGAGGTCAGAACTCCGGTCAAAAGCTGAATATGTTCGATTGCGTTTAGAATTTAGACATTGCCGCCTCATCTGCGATCACAACCACATCGCCGTGCAGCTGAAGGATGGAGGCGGGAACCTGGGGAACGATGGGCCCGCAGAGGCAGTCGTGCAGAATCTGCGCCTTGTCTGCGCCGCTCACCAGCAGCAGGATTTTCTTTGCGCTCATAATGGTCTTGATGCCCATGGTGTACGCCTGGCGGGGAACGTCGTTGACATCCTTGAAGAAGCGCTTGTTGGCCTCGATGGTGCTCTCGGTCAGATCTACGCAGTGTGTGGTCTTGGGGAATTCGTCGGCCGGCTCGTTGAAACCGATGTGGCCGTTGTGGCCCAGACCCAGCACCTGGATATCCACGCCGCCCATACTCTCAACCACAGCCTCGTAACGGGCGCACTCCTTGTCGCTGTCCGGCTCGGTGCCGTCCGGGATATTGGTGTTGTTCAGGTCAATGTTGATATCCTTGAACAGGTTGTGGTACATGAAATAATAGTAGCTCTGGTCGTTATCTCTGGTCAACCCTCTGTACTCGTCGAGGTTCACGCTCTTTACCTGAGAGAAATCCAGATCGCCGTTTTTGCAGCCCTCAATCAGGCGCTTGTAAGTGCCGATGGGGGTGGAACCGGTGGCCAGGCCCAGAACGCTGTCCGGCTTTAAAGTCACCTGTGCGGAAATAATGTTTGCCGCTTTTCTGCTCATGTCCTCGTAGTCTTTTGCTTTGTAGAGCTTCATAGTTTTTGCCGCCTTTCATATATATTGATTAAATACATTGTGCACGGATGCAGAATCCCTGGATGGAAAAGTGGTTCTGAAAATATTTTTCTAAATTTCTTGAATACAGGATAACATTTTTCTAACATACTTTCAAGGGGGTAACGCATAAAATATTAATAAAAAGCAGAGATAGACTGCGGACCAACCGTGCGAGGAGTGAGAGTATGTCAAATTATCGGAGACTGATATCTTACATCTACGCCTATGAGGGCGAGGTGAAGGGTAAAAATATAGGCTTTGTCAAACTGGAGTCGCGGGGCGGACAGTGCAAGCTCAGCGTCAATGTCAAAAAAGTCTATGTAGGAGGCAGCGACCTTGGGGTGTATCTGCTGGCGCCGGGCAGGGAGATCAGCCTGGGCAGCATTTTTATCCGCGGCGGGGCGGGAGAGTTCCGCGCAGTGATTCCGGTGGAAAATGTAGCGGATTCCGGGATAGGAATGGATTCATGCTACGGCCTGAGCATCCACGAGCCGTCGGACGGCTGGCGCTGTTATACCACCATCTGGGAGGACGCTGTAGCTCATGCGGCAGAGGTGGAGCTGGCTGATGTGACGTCCAAGAGTCGGCGTGACATCAGCGAGGAAGAGGAGATACATAAAAAGGCGGAGGAAATTGCCGCGGAAATGGACCGGGAGATTGCGGGCGCCTCGGGGGGTGAGCTACCTGTTGAGCCGCAGTCCGGGGCCGCTGTTTTGGAGCCTTTGAGAGAAGGAAGCGCGGACAAGGAAGGCGAACGCTCCGGGACGGCAGCGGACGCCGGGGCGGAAGTCCTGGGGGAAGCCGATTTGACCGCAGAAACGGGGGAATCCGAGGGCGGGATGGTATCGGAAGAGGCGGGGATGCCGGCCGGTCTGGCGGCAGAGGAGCCCGGGGACTGGGAACGGACGCCGGCCGGAAACCAGGAGTCCGTGTCCGCTCAAACTCAGGACATGAATGTGGAAGAAAATGGGGATTTTCCACAGGGGTATGTATTTGCAGAAGAAGGCAGCCTGAACGGGCAGGGAGGGACTGACGCGGAGAGGCCGGTGGACGCACAGACCCGGACAGCGGTAGAGGGGCAGGCGTACGCGGAACCTCGGGCAGCGGCAGAGGGGCAGGCGTACGCGGAGCCTCAGGCAGCGGTGGAGGCCCAGGCGGACGCAGAGGGGCAGACGTACGGGGAAAACGGAGTTGCAGCAGAGAGGCAGACGGCCGCGGAGACCCGGGTGGCAGCAGAGGCCTGGGCAGTTGCAGAGGGGCAGACGTACGCGAAAGCCCAGTCGGACACAGATGGGCAGGAGGACGCACAGACCCGGGCAGTTGCAGAGAGGCGGACGGACGTAGATGGGCAGACGGACGCAGAGGCCTGGGTTCGGGAAGCCCGGAATGTCAAAGAGGCCCGGAAAACCTGGGAAAACAACGAATTGCAGCCGACGCAGGGCGCGGTGGGTATGTCGGAGGAATCCGGTCAGGAGACGGCCGTAGAATTGGGGACAGAGTACGCCGGAGAAAACCGTCTGGTATCAGAGCGCGCGGACGCAGGCCGCTCCGTTTTCCAGGAAAATACGGCCGGGCCGGGCGGAGATCATTTTATGCCGGTCCGGGAATCCATTCTCTATGGAGAGGGAGGCGGGGCCGGAGAAGGCGCCGATGTAGAACCCGGTTTGGACATGGGAACCGCTTCCGGTGTGGGAACTATCTCCGGTGAGGCGGATACCGGCATGGCAGACGGCGCCGCCGTGAACCAGATCAACCAAAAGGACAGCTCAATCCAGCGCACTGGCGGATTTCCGCCGCTGCGGGAACCGCAGTTTTCACGCGCCGGCGTTTTGAACCAGCCCCAGGGACGGGAAGTGTCCGGCCAGCGCCCGGATATGGGCGGTCGGCCGGTTTCAACTGCTCCGGCTATGCAGTGGAGGCAGCCGGCGGGCCGTCCGCCTCAGCCCCGTTTTCTGTCGGACGCCAAGTGCGGTGTGGAGCGCCAGACAGGGGTGAACCAGCAGCTCATTATGCCGGATACGCCGCCGTACAACCGTGCCCGCTCAGCCCAGTCCGGGGGTAATCCGCATTCAGACTGGCAGTCGGAAAATCCTATAAGGACCGACTCTGTTCCGGAGGAGACGGATTCCGTCCGTTTGGAGGCCCCGACAAACGCCCGCCCGGTTCGTCCCGGCCGATTCGAAGGGGAAGGACCCTTAGGGCCGCAGCCGGGCAGCCGGATTCCGACAGTGGGGAATCCCGCCCAGGGAGAGTGGTCCGCCCGCAGAACCTGGGGGCAGAGGCAGGGAGGCCAAACGAATATGCAACCTCCCGCCCAGCCGCCGACGTCACAGTCCGAAGGCCAGATGCCCGTCCAGCCGCCGGTTGTGCAGTCCGAAGGCAAGATGTCCGTCCAGCCGCCGGCGTCGCAGTCCGAAGGCCAGATGTCCGTCCAGCCGCCGGTTGTGCAGTCCGAGGGCCAGATGTCCGTCCAGCCGCCGGAAGCGCAGTCCGAAGGCCAAGTGCAGGCCCAACCGTCGGCGTCGCAGTCCGAAGGCCAAACACCGGCTCAGCCGTCTGTCAACCGCGCGGGTGGAATGCGTCCGGGTCGTCAGTTCATGGGGCAGCCCGGCGGAATGCGGCCAAACCGCCAAACCATGGGGCAGCCCGGTCAACCGCAGCGCCAACCCGGCCCCATACCGCAGCCGGGTCAGCCGCAGCGCCAGGCGGGTACCGGGCCGCAGCCCGGCCAACCGCAGCGCCAACCCGGCCCCATGCCGCAGCCGAACCAGCCGCAGCGCCAGACGGGTACCGGGCCGCAGCCCGGCCAACCGCAGCGCCAACCCGGCCCCATGCCGCAGCCGAACCAGCCGCAGCGCCAGACGGGTACTGGGCCGCAGCCGAACCAGCCGCAGCGCCAACCCGGTACCATAGGGCAGCCCGGCCAACCGCAGCGCCAGCCCAGTACCATGCCGCAGACGAGTCAGCCACAGCGCCAGCCGGGTACCATGCCGCAGCCGAACCAGCCGCAGCGCCAGCCCAGCCAACCGCAGCGCCGACCCGGCCCCATGCAGCAGCCCAGCCAACCGCAGCGCCAACCCGGCCCCGTGCCGCAGCCGAACCAACCGCAGCGCCCGCCGTCCGTCATGCAGGGGCCGTCCCAGCCGACGCCCACGCCGCAGTCCGGTCGTCCGTCCTCTCAGCCCGTTCGCGCGTCTGTTCCGGCCAACGCAGCCCGGCCTTCGTCCGCCCGGCCCGTTGCTGCCAACGACGGTGACGGCAGCCCGCAGCGCCAGCCGGACGCAGGCACTTATGAAGAAGTAATCGGCGCTGTCCCGGAGAACGGCGAGGCTGTCCGGGAGCCGGTGATCACCGCTGACAGGGAAGAGCTGATTCTGGGCAATCCCAGCGATTTGGAGCGCCTGGAGGAGGAAGAGCGGGAGAGCGCAGAGCCCCAGCAGATATGGGATGGATTCCGCAAACGCTATCCGAAAATTCAGGCCTTTGAGTGCGCGGGCGAGTGCGAAATCCTGACGATCAAGCCGCAGGACATCGGCCTGCTGCCCAGGGAGACCTGGACATACGGAAATAACAGTTTTCTGCTCCACGGCTACTACAATTACCGCTACCTGATCCTGGCCAAGGTGGATACCAACTCGGGAACCACGCGCTATCTCCTGGGCGTGCCGGGAAATTACTACAGCAATGAAAAGTACATGGCTTCCATGTTCGGCTTCCCACATTTCGTGCTGGCCCAGAAGCAGCCCACCGGCAACGGCCGGTTCGGCTACTGGTATACGGACATCAAACTGGCTGACATGAACTGATCGGCCAAAAGGCCGGATTTCCCCCGGGGCACAGGTATGCCCCGCCGGGAAATCCGGCCTTTTAGTAGTCGATCCCCCGCAGCGCTACTTCGCCCACATAGGGCTTTACAATCGCGGCGAACCGTTCCAGCTCCTCCTTCTCAAAACCGGCATAAACGCCCGGCTCCAGCACCTGTCCGCTCTCCGTGAAATTTTGCAGGTAATATTTCTCACAGCCCTCAATCCAGGGCCCGATCTCCCGAAAATCCTTCTCAGTGTGAAGCCCCTTCACCGCAGTGGTGCGGAATTCATAAGGCACGCCGCCGCTCAGCAGGAAGCGGATGCTCTCGTCGATGCGCTCCAACCGCATTCCGTCCACGCCCGCCACCGTCGTATAGCTGCTGCGCCCGGCCTTGATATCCATGGCCACAAAATCCAACAATCCTTTCTCACAGAGATTTTTCATCAGCTCCGGCTTATACCCGTTGGTGTCCAGCTTGACCAAAAGTCCCAGGTCCCGCACGCGGCGGATAAAATCCTCCAGGTCCGGCTGCAGCGTGGGTTCGCCGCCGGTGATGCACACCCCTTCCAGGATGCCCCTGCGCTTTGCCAGGAACTCCAGCACCTCCTCCGTCTCGTACTCCGCCTCCACCGATCCGGACAGCAGCTCGCTGTTGTGACAGAAGGGACAGCGGAAATTGCAGCCTCCCGTAAAAATGGTGGCGGCCACATGGCCGGGGAAATCAAGCAGCGTCGTTTTCTGTAATCCGCAAATTTTCATCCTATTACTCCATTCTGAAGATCTATTTTTATTTTTGTAACACATTTATATTTGTTCATCCGCCTCATTTTTTCCCAGATAGCGCCACAGCGTGGTGCGGCTTATGCCCAGCTGGCGCGCTGCGGCCGTGCGGTTGCCGTTGTTGGCCGCGACCGCCTGCTGTACCACCTCGCTGATGATCTCCTCCAGCGTGCAGTCCGTATTCACAGGGGGCACGGAGGGAGGGGCGCTCCGGCGCAGCGAGCGCTCCTTGGCCAGCAGCTCCGCCACCACGCTGCTGCGTATGTAATTGGAGGTGGTCAGCGTGGCCAGCGTTTTTAATATGTGCTTGAACTGCGTATAGTTGTTGGGCCAGTCGTACTGGCGCAGCATCTCGATGGCCCGCGGCTCAAACCCCGATATCTGCTTGCCCAGCTCTAGGTTCAAACTGCCAAGGTAGAGGCTGGCCAGGGACGGAATCTCGTCGGAGCGGCTGCGCAGCGACGGCAGATTCAGAGTCAGGCAGCCGAGCTTGATGCAGAAGAGGCGCATCACATCGGGAACCGGTTCGCTGTCCCGGCAGACGCAGGAGAACAGCAGCCGCACCCGGCGGGCAAGGCCGGTTTCCTGTATGGCGGCCAGCAGCTCGGGGGCGCGTTCTTCAGGCAGAGCCTCGAAATTTTGGAAATAAATGGTGTTCCCGGTGGCGTTTAACGGCGAATTGTAGTGTCCCAGGAGGAACCCCCAGCTCTTATCGTTCATCAGTTCGCAGTTGACCAGCACAAAGGGCTTGTTTGCCAGAGGACTGTGCAGATAAAGGAAACGGGCGATCTGCTCCTTTCCGGTGCCGGGCTCGCCCTTGATCATCACCGGCTGGCGCGCTGCGGCCAGCGTCTGAATCTCCGGATCAAGGCTTCCCATAGCGCCGCTGAGGCTGTAAAAGCTGTTCATAAACAAATACTCGCATTCGCCTCTGTTCATGGAGCGCAGCCCCACCCAGTGTGTGTGAAGGGGAATGCGGGACGGAATGCAGTAAAACAGGCAATACCGCTGCGTATCCATCAGCAGCGTTTGGGCCGTGACACGGTACAGCTGATCCCGCTCCGTATGGTAGAACTTCATCGAACCGCTGGCCGGCACCTCGCGCAGACGGGCGCGCAGCGCGCCGGACAGTCCGGCGGGAGGGTCTGTGGGGCTGCTGTAGAAAATAGCGCCCTGGCTGTCCAGCACCACCACCCGGCCGTTTTGGTCCTGGGTGATCACGCGCAGAAACGTATTTTCCTGCCGCAGGCGGCCAAACCACAGGCTGATGTCCAGAGCCTGGTCGATGGCCGCGTGCAGGCTTTCCACGCCCGATGTGATCAGAAAGGCGTCCAGCTCCATCTGGCGGGCGACGGTGTGGGTAACCATATCGCAGACGATCATGCGGTAGCCGTCCTGTTTCAGCCGCTCCAGCGTGGGAGCGACCTCCTCGGCGCTGTGCACGGTCAAAATATTCAGTTTGTAGCCCAGCAGATCGCAGAGCGTGTGGGCGGGTTCCGTGATGCTGGGAAAGCCTACGATTGCGTACAGGCTGGAATAATTTTCCGCCAGCTTCATGGCGCGCAGCACATCGTAGACCGAGAGATGAATCTCCACCACCGGCAGGTCGGTCACCTGGCGGATCAGCGACGCGGTGCCGCCCCGGGAGATAATACAGTCGTAAGCGTTAGGCGGCATGCGCTGTACAATGGCGACGCCCTCATCGAGGTCGCCGGTGTAAACATCCAGCTGCACGTTTGGGTAAGCCTGCGCCGCCCGCTCCATGGCGGTGCGCATACCTTCATAGGGGGCAATTCCCAGTATATGGGTGCGTGTTTCGACCATTGCGAGTTCCTCCGTTTATTTTTGACAACATTATAGCAGAAGATTGTGCAAAAATCATCCTATATAAGTTCTAATTTGAAACGTTTTGTAAATAAATCCATATATTTTTTTGAAATGTTTAAAAATGAAACAATTTTCCGCCTTTTTTTTGGTGCGCAACACTGTTAAATACGGCATAATGATGGCATGGAACAAAAGCAACTGTCCGGCTGCCTGCTGCCGGGCGGCAAAAACAGAGAGGGGGAGACCCATGTTCCTTCTTTTAATCATTGCGGACGACTTTACCGGGGCATTGGACACCGGCGTGCAGTTCGCCGCCCGCGGGGTTCAGACACGGGTGGTGGTGGGTGCCGACGTGGACTTAACCACCCAGGTGGCGCAGGTGCTGGTGGTGGACACCGAAACCCGCCACCTGCCCGCCGACGAAGCCTACCAGGCTGTGGCCGGACTGACAAAACGGGCTCTGTGCGCCGGCGTAAGCTATATTTATAAAAAGACGGATTCTGCGTTGCGCGGCAACATCGGCGCGGAGCTGGCCGCCGTGCTGGACGCGGGGGGCTGCAGACAGCTGCCGTTTCTGCCGGCCTTCCCGCAGATGGGGCGCATCACAAAAAATGGCGTTCACTATGTGGACGGCGTTCCGGTGACGGAAAGTCCCTTCGGCGCCGATCCCTTCGAACCGGTAAAGTATGCGTCGGTAACGGATTTGATTGCAGGACAGAGCAGCCTGCCGGCCGTAAGCCTTCCCGCGCTGACGGATGAGGACAGCGTGCCGAAAGACGAGGGCATTCTGGTATTTGACGCGGCTGATACCGAGGATCTCTGCCGCACAGGGCGCCGGCTTCTGGACCAGGGGGGGCTGCGCATAATGGCGGGCTGCGCCGGTTTCGGCGCCGTACTGCCGGAATTGCTGGGCATTGCCGCCAAAAATCCCCGGCCGCTGCCGGACCTTGACCCGCGTCTGCTGGTGGTCTGCGGCAGCGTCAACCCGATTACCCTGGCCCAGCTGGACGAGGCCGAAAGAGCCGGTTTCACCCGCCTGCGCCTGACGCCGCGCCAGAAGCTGGAGCCGGATTACTGGCAGAGCAAAGACGGAAAAGACCAGCTGATCCGCATTGAGGAAATGCTGGCTGCCAGTCCCTACTGCATAATTGAAACAAATGACTGCGGCGGCAACCAGCCTACGGCCGACTATGCGGCCGGCCTGGGGATCGACAGCGAGACCATGCGGGTGCGCATCTCCGGCAATCTGGGACATTTGGTGGGACTGCTGTTCACCAGCCCTTCCCTGGGAACGCTGATGCTGACCGGCGGCGATACGCTGCTGCAATGTATGAACTGCGTGGGAATCAGAGAGCTGGAGCCGCTCTGCGAACTGGAAAAAGGCGTGGTGCTGGCCAGCTTTACCTACAATGGCCGCACCCGACACGTAATCACCAAATCAGGCGGCTTTGGACAGGAGAGCCTTCTGACCGGTCTGGCGGCGCGCCTTGCCCGCGCCTAAACACCGTACGGTTAATAACGCAATATAAAAATGGAGGAAAAGACATGACATACCCAAAGCTTCCCGGCCTGACCTGGGACGGAACCATTTATGAGAATGATGAGATGGGCACGTTTGAAGCGCTGCTCCCTAGCGGCGGTTATCCCACCGCTCACGCGCCCGCTATGGTGGAGCTGCCCGACGGCGGTCTGCTGTGCTGCTGGTTCGCCGGCACTTACGAGGGCAGCGCGGATATCCACATTATCTGTTCCATCCTGCCCAAGGACGGGGCGGCATGGCTGCCGCCGGTGGACATTTCAAATGATCCCGCCCGCAGCGAGCAGAATCCTTCGCTGTTTTACGGCCCCGATCATATGGTCTGGGCAATGTACACCGCCCAGCTTGACCGTCAGGAGGGCAAGGATAACATGCAGTTCACCTCAGTGGTCCGCTGCCAGAAGAGCGCCGACGGCGGCAGGACCTGGGGGGACTACGAGACGGTGTTCCCGGAGGAGGGCACGTTCTGCCGCCAGCCCATCCAGGTTCTCTCCAACGGCCGCTGGATTTTCTCCAACTGGCTCTGTACCGACTCCGCCGACGGCCTTTCCGGAGACCCCACCGCCTTCCGCATCTCGGACGACCAGGGAAAGACGTGGCGCATGGTGATGATGCCCGAGAGCAACGGCCACGTCCACGCCAATGTGGTCGAGCTGGAGCCGGGACACCTGGCCGCTTTCATGCGCAACCGCGAGGCATACCGCATCCACCGCAGCGAATCCTTCGACTGGGGCGAGACCTGGAGCAAGCCGCAGCCGACGCCGCTGCCCAACAATAATTCCAGCATCAGCGCAATCCGCCTGCAGAGCGGGCGCATCGCCGTCGCATACAACCCCACCTGCACCCCGGATCCCCAGCCCGGCAAAGCCGCCTGGCCCGGCCTGCGCTGTCCTGTGGCGGTGGCCCTGTCCGAGGACGGCGGTCTGACCTTCCCCGTGATCCGCTGGATGGAGCGGGGCGAGGGCTTCATGGGTGAGGAGAACAAAACCAACAACAAACAGTATGAATACCCCTATCTCATGCAGAGCCGTGACGGCATGCTGCACCTGGCTTACGCCGCCCGCACCCGTCAGGGAGTCAAGTACATACGCTTCACCGAGCAGGACGTTCTGGGCGCAAAGCGCGAGCGCGTGGGCCTGTACAACCCCACGGCAGCCCAGAGCCGCTGAAAACCCATAGCATAAATTTAAGGAGGCTTTTATCATGCTTACCACCTATAACCTGAAAATGCCGCACGCTGTCTATGGCGGTGAAAATGCAATCGAGAACATTACCGCGATCCTGAAAACCAACGGCGTCAAACGCGCGGCCATGTTCACCGATCAGGGCATCCGGGAGGCCGGCCTGTTTACCCTGTGCGAGGAGGCGGTCAAGGCCGCCGGGGCCGGCTACTACGTGCTGGATGAGCTGCCCGCAGAGCCCAGCTACATGGCCGTGCAGAAGCTGGTGGATCAGTTTAAGGCCAGCGGCGCGGATATGATCGTGGCCTGCGGCGGCGGCAGCGTGATGGACGCGGCCAAGCTGGCCAGCGTGCTGGTTACCGACGAATACGGAGTCAAGGAGCTGCTGGACGATCCGGGCCGCGCCAAAAAGTGCGTGCCCATTATCCTGATCCCCACCACCGCGGGAACCGGCGCGGAGGTTACGCCCAACGCCATTGTGGCCGTGCCGGAAAAAGAGCTGAAGGTGGGCATAGTGAATGAGAACATGATTGCCGATTATGTGATCCTTGATGCGCGCATGATCCGCAGCCTGCCCCGCAAGATCGCCGCGGCCACAGGCGTGGACGCGCTGGCCCACTGCATCGAATGCTTTACCAGCAACAAGGCCAACCCCTTCAGCGACCTCTACGCCCTGGAAGGCCTGGACCTGATCCTGAGCAACATTGAAAAGGCCTGCGATGACCCGGAAGCCATGCAGGAAAAAAATCGCATGCAGATCGCCGCCTACTACGGCGGCCTGGCCATCACCGCCAGCGGCACCACGGCCGTGCACGCCCTCAGCTATCCCCTGGGCGGCAAGTACCACATCGCCCACGGCGTTTCCAACGCCATCCTGCTGGCTCCGGTTATGCGCTTTAACGAGCCGGCCTGCCGGGAGCGCTTTGCCGCCGCCTATGACCGCTGCTGCCACGACGAGGTCAAGAGCTGCAAGACCCCGGCCGAGAAATCCGCGTGGATCATCGGACGCCTGGAGCAGATTGTCAGACACCTTGATATTCCCACCAGCCTGAAGGAATTCGGCGTGCCGGAAACAGACTTGGACAGCCTGGTTGAGGCCGGCATGCAGGTACAGCGCCTGCTGGTCAACAATCCCCGCCCTGTTGCCCCTGAGGACGCCCGGGCGCTCTACAAGGAGATTTTGTAACAGTTTCCATAATTCAATCTATATTTTAAGGAGGAGTTTCATGAAAGCCATCGAACTTAAGGGTATCATCCCGCCGATTATCACACCCATGCACGAGGACGAGAGCATCAATGTGGCCGAGCTGCGCCGCCAGGTTGACCGTATGATCGAAAACGGCGTCCACGCGCTGTTCCCCTTCGGCACCAACGGCGAGGGCTATATCCTGAACGCCAGGGAAAAGCAGCTTGTGCTGGAAACGGTTATTGAGCAGTGCAACGGCCGTGTTCCTGTCTACGCGGGCACCGGCTGCATTTCCACCAAAGAGACCATTGAGCAGAGCAAAATGGCCCAGGCCGCAGGCGCGGACGTGCTGTCCATCATCACCCCCAGCTTTGCCGCGGCCAGCCAGGAAGAGCTGTACATCCACTATAAAACCGTGGCGGAAGCGGTGGATATGCCCATTGTGCTGTACAACATCCCCGCCCGCACCGGCAACGCCTTAGCTCCCGCCACTGTGGCCCGCCTGGCTCAGATCGACAACATTGTGGGCGCAAAGGATTCCAGCGGCAACTTCACCAATATTCTGGGCTACATCGACGCGGGCAAAAAGAAAACCAACGGAGCGTTTTATACCCTGTCCGGCAACGATCAGCTGATCATCTGGACGCTGCTGGCAGGCGGAACCGGCGGAATCGCAGGCTGCGCCAATGTGTACCCCCACACCATGGCCTCCATCTACGACCTGTTCATGGAGGGCAAAATCGAGGAGGCCAAGGCGGCCAACGCCAGCATCCAGAGCTTCCGCGCCTGCTTCAAATACGGAAATCCCAACACCATTGTCAAGACGGCCACACGCCTGCTGGGCTACGAGGTGGGACCCTGCCGCGCTCCCTTCAACCAGGTGCCGGAGGAGGGCATTGAAGCTCTGAAGAAGGTTCTGGCTGAAAATGAAGCTAAGGGTATGCACTAAAGGGGGATACGACCATGAATGAAAAGCCGATTATCGGCATTACGATGGGCGATCCTGCCGGAAACGGGCCGGAGATTACCGTCAAAGCGCTGTCTCACGCCCGTCTCTATGACAGCTGCCGCCCCATTGTGGTGGGCGATGCCAAAATGATAGAACAGGCGGCCCGCTTCGTCGGCCGTCCTGAGATCAGGATTCACCGCTGCGAGACGGTGGGCCAGGCCCTGTTCACACCCGGCACCATCGACGTGCTGCATTTGGAGCTGATATCCGATGTGAAGGCGTTTCCCATCGGCCAGGTCAGCGTGGAAGGCGGAAACGCCGCGTTTCAGTGTGTGAAAAGGGTGATCCAGCTGGCGTTGGCCGGCGAGGTGGACGCCACCTGCACCAACTCCCTGAACAAAGAAGCCATGAACAAGGCGCTGGAATATTACCACGGTGAAAAGTCCGACGGCCACACCCACTTCGACGGCCATACCGAGATTTACGCCACCTACACCGGCACTAAAAAATACACGATGATGCTTGCCCATCACGACCTGCGGGTGGTGCACGTTTCCACTCACGTCTCCCTGCGGGAGGCCTGCGACCGGGTCAAAAAGGACCGGGTTCTGGACGTGATCCGGATCGCTTACAAAGCCTGCAAAGATATGGGCATCGAAAATCCCAAGGTGGCCGTGGCCGGTTTGAACCCCCATTGCGGTGAAAACGGCCTCTTCGGCACCGAGGAGATTCAGGAGATCAAGCCCGCCATCGAGGCCGCCAGGGCCCAGGGCATAAACGCCATCGGGCCCATTCCGCCGGACAGCGTTTTCTCCGAGGCGCTGGGCGGCTGGTACGACATTGTGGTGTGCATGTACCATGACCAGGGCCACATTCCCTTAAAGACGGTGGGATTCGTTTACGACCGGGATAAGCAGGCGTGGAAGGCTGTGGAGGGCGTCAATGTCACGCTGGGCCTGCCGATCATCCGCACCAGCGTGGATCACGGCACAGGCTTTTCGCTGGCCGGCAAGGGCACCAGCAACGAGCTGAGCCTTGTCAACGCCATCGACTACGCCGTTCAGATGGCAAATGGCCGCAAGGCTTAAAACAACTACAGGTTATTTCCCAGGCGGGGCGATTAATCGTCCCGCTGTTTTTGCGCCGGTTGGGCAGGGAAACACTGGGACTCGGCTTGACGTGCCGGGGAAATGATTGTTTCGAATTGAAACAAAATTAGCTGGTTTTATGGAGATGTTTCAAAAATCAACAGAATTTTATAAAATCCAGATATTTTTTTGAACTTGTTTCTAAATAGAACGCATAACGGGGCTTCTTTTCTTGCTGTCGTGAACAGCATCCTATATAATGAGTGCATGTTAAGGCGGCTGCGGGTTGTGCAAAGTGACAGGGGGCTGCACGCGGCGGCTGTTGAGAAATGAGGAGGAAAATATTATGACACTTCAGATGATTATTGCTCTTGCGATCACTGCCTTCATGATCATTCTGATCATGACAGACAAGCTGCCCTTCGGTGCGCCGCCGCTGCTCGCGTGTTTGCTGCTTGTCATTTTCGGTATCGCGGATATTAAGTCCGCCTTTGCCGGATTTTCAAATTCCACCATTGTCATGCTTGCCGAATTCATGGCAATCATCGCGGCTCTCCAGAAAACCAGCTTTATTGCCACCTTTAAGAAAACGATGTTCAACATGGCGAGCAAGGGAGGCTTTAAGGCTTACGTGCTCATGATCCTCATTGTGATGCTGGGCTGCAGCCTGTTCGGCACCGGCTCCACCGCATACTATGTTTTGACCATCGGCCTGCTTTCAACCCTGCCTTACAGCAAGCAGCTTCCCCCGTCAAAAATCATTATGACCGCCGGCTTTGCGGCGAACCATCCGTTAATCCCGTTCAACACGGCGCTGCAGTACGGAATTGTGCTTGCGGTTCTCAACAGCGCCGGAGTTCTCGCGGATGTTTCCGTTGCGAAATTCGCAATCGTCAACCTGGCCCTGTCCCTGGGATTTTTGGTAAACTGCCTGATTCAGTACAGGTTCCTGCCCGACCATCCTATTTCAGCGGCAACGGATGCGCCCAAGGTTGAGGAGGTAACGAAATCTGCTCTTCCCAGGTGGAAGGAGCAGGTGGTCTACATCGCCTTTGTGGCAGCTGTGATCGGCATGATCCTTCAGAGCTTCATCGGGGATGCGGGTTATGCGATTCCCGGCCTGTCTGTGGCGGTGATTCTGGTCATCGGCGTTATGGATTTCAAGGAAATCCGGGATGCCATAAGCGCGCCGATTATTCTGATGTCCGCCGGCGTGATCGGCGTGGCGGACGCGCTGGGCAGCACTGGTCTGACCAACCTTGTGGGCGAGACGGTGGCGGGTATGCTGGGAGCCAGCATCAATCCCTTTATCCTGATTCTGGCCTTCTGTATCCTGACCAGCGTGCTGGCGACTATGACCGGCTCCACCATCGGCACAGTTTACGTGTTTGCGCCTCTGGCCATTGCCACCTGCACCAGCCTGGGCATGAATCCCACCGCGGCGGCGTGCGCCATCGTAGTATCCGGATGGTGCGGACATTTTCTCCCCATCGACGGCATGCCCGCCATGGTTATGGGCGTTGGCAATTACAACATTACGGAGTTCTGGAAATTTACAATTCCGCAATATTTCATTCGTCTGATTGCCCTGACGGCCGGCGCGCTGCTGATGTTCCCCGTGTAAGCGCCGGAAACTATAAAATAGCGGCCTGAAATTGAATTTTAAAGAAAGAGGTAGAGTCATGAAAAATAAGTTTGAGCTGGAGCATATCGGTATCAATACCCCCAATGCGGAGGAAGCGGAAAAGCTGGCGCAGCTTCTGAGCATGATGTTTAACCTGGAACCGCGCCACGGACAGAAATCCGAATTCGGCGGCCCCTACTTTGAATGTATGAAGGCCCCCTTCCTGGGCGCAAACGGACATATCGCCATGCGCACCCCGGACCTGACCGCCGCGGTGGAGGAATTGAAGGAGAAGGGCTTTGCCTTCAGAATGGAAACAGCCGCCTACACGGATGAGGGCAGGCTGAAAAATATCTACCTGGACGGAGAGTACGGCGGTTTTGCCATTCACATTATGCAGAAATAGAGCTTTTCATTAACCGGCTGCCGGCGGATTGCCAGCAGCCGGTTTTTTGCACGCCGGATCACCGCGCCTCGATCGTTTCGTGGATGGCGTCCGCCCCTATTTTACGTCCTGTTGGGGCAGGGGCGCGCGGTGAGAGAGAAAAAGGACATATATTTTGCAGTAAATGCGGCATGAAAAGCGCCTTTGATGTATAATAGAGACAGTCTGCGAGAAAGCTGATCAAAATCCTCCGCCAAAAACAGGGCGGACAGAATTCAAAGGAGTGCCATGACAACAGACGAACGCTATATGAAAGAGGCCATCAAACAGGCCAGAAAAGCCTCGGCTCTGGGCGAGGTGCCCATCGGCTGTGTGATTGTATATGAAGATAAAATTATCGCCCGCGGCTACAACCGGCGTATGGTGGATCAAAACGTGCTGTCCCACGCTGAGATCATCGCCATCCGCAAGGCCTGTAAAAAGATGGGAGATTGGCGGCTGGAGAACTGCACGATGTATGTAACCCTGGAACCGTGCCCCATGTGCGCCGGAGCCATTGTCCAGGCCCGGGTGCCCCAGGTGGTGATCGGCTGCATGAACCCCAAGGCGGGCTGCGCCGGATCGGTTCTGGACATGCTTCACGAGGACGGCTTCAACCACCAGGTGGAGACCCGGATCGGCGTCCTGGGGGAGGAGTGCTCCGCTATGATGAAAGATTTTTTCCGGGCGCTGCGCATGAACAAGCCGAAGAAAAAACGGGGGGAGCAGGGCTGATGAAAACGATTCTGATCACCGGGGCTGGCGGCTTTCTGGGCTCGCGCCTCCTGCGCCGCTTTTCCTTAAAGGACGCTGCCGCTCTGTCGGCGCGGCCTTTGTCCTCTGAATACCGTCTGCGCGGGATTTCCGGCCGGACGCCGGATATCTGCGATGCGGCCGCTCTGCTTTCGCTGTTCGACCAGGCCAGGCCCGACTATGTGATCCACTGCGCCGCGGTCTCCGACACGGGGCGCTGTGAGCGGGAGCCGGAGCTGTCATGGGCGGTCAATGTGGACGGCGCGGAGAATGTGGCCGCCGCCTGCGAGGCCGTGGGAGCAAAGATGATTTTTTGCAGCTCGGACCAGGTTTATTTTGAAAACGGCCGACCTGACGCCGCGGACCTGGCGCCTCACCGGGAGGCCGGGGAATTGCGGCCCGCCGGGGTTTATGGCCGCCAGAAGCTGGAGGCGGAGGCGCGCTGCGCGGCCGCTTGCCCCGGCACGGTCAGTCTGCGCCTGAGCTGGATGTACGATACCGGAGCGCCGGGGCCGGAAAAGCATGGGAATCTGATCACGACCCTGCGCGCGCTCCTGGACAATCCGGACCCTGAGGCGCGCCTGGCGTTTCCGGTCCACGATCACCGCTCCATCACCAACGTGTGGGATGTGGCCGCCAACATGGAGGCGGCCCTGGACCTGCCCCCCGGAGTGTACAATTTCGGCAGCCCGAACCGTTGGAACGCATACGAGACCGCCGCCGGATTTCTGCGCATTCTCTCGCAGCGGCCGGATGGAACCGGGGTACCGCCCGATCCCCGGCTGATCCCGGATTATCAGCGCTTTTTGGCCTGCCCGCGCAACCTGCAGATGAATATGGAAAAGACAGCGGCGGCCGGGATTTCCTTCCCAACGGCGGAAGAAGGCCTGATCCGGGCTCTTTGCAGATCGCACCCTTGACAAATCCTCCGCCAAAGGGTATACTAAACAGGCGAATAAGCGGACGCCTGGCCGTCCATTTTACTCAACGTTGTCATAAAGTTTCCACGCAGCCGGGGAGATAGCGGTGCCCTGTACCTGCAATCCGCTCTAGCAGGGGTGATACCTCGCCCCGGACATCTTACTGCGGGGCTGCCTTGTGAAAGTGGTGTTGAAGTTTGGGTCTTACGCAATGGGAATCTGTGAACCGTGTCAGGGCAGGAATGCAGCAGCACTAAGCGGAACCTCCCATGTGCCGTAAGGCAGCCTGGACTGAGCTAACTACATGAGTAACGCCCGTGGTAACTGTACAAAGCGAGGTGCGTGGATTTAAAATAATATGGACATAGATTTGCCGGAAGTACGTTTTCCGTAAGATCTATGTCCATATTTTTTGCTTGCCCCGATACTGTCTTTGCGGTATAATTACAAAATGGGTATAATAGAACCATTAATAGGATACGTTAGAAGTTAAAGGAATGCGCCCCAAGGCGCAGGCGTTATGAATCAAAAGTTCCAGAGAGAAAGGAAGCGCAGATATGAGAAGAATAGGGATGCTTACCAGCGGCGGAGATTGCCAGGCCCTTAACGCCACCATGCGGGGAGTGGCCAAATCACTGTACAACATGTTTGACGACGTGGAGATCATTGGCTTCGAAGACGGATATAAGGGACTCATGTATGCGGATTACAAGATTATGCAGCCGTCCGACTTTTCCGGTATTCTGACCGAGGGCGGCACCATTCTCGGAACTTCCAGACAACCTTTCAAACTGATGCGCACTCCGGATGAGAACGGGCTGGACAAGGTAGAGTCCATGAAGCACACTTACCGGAAGTTAAAATTAAACTGCCTGGTGGTGCTGGGCGGAAACGGAAGCCAGAAAACCGCCAATCTCCTCAGCGAGGAAGGGCTGAACGTGGTTTCCCTGCCAAAGACCATTGACAACGACCTCTGGGGCACGGATATGACCTTCGGCTTCCAGAGCGCCGTAAATATCGCCACCAACGCCATTGACTGCATACACACCACCGCGGCCTCCCACCGCCGCGTATTCATTGTGGAAGTGATGGGACACAAGGTGGGCTGGCTCACGCTGCACGCCGGTCTGGCCGGCGGGGCGGATATCATTCTTCTCCCGGAGATCCCCTACGACATCAATGTGGTCTGCGACGCCATCACCAAGCGCTCTAAGGCCGGAAAACGCTTCTCCATCCTGGCCGTGGCGGAGGGCGCCATTTCCAAGGAAGAGGCGGGCATGTCCAAAAAGGAGCTGAAGGCCAAGAAACGAAATGAAATGGTTTACCCGTCCGTGGCCTACGAGATCGGGGCCAGAATCACTGAGATCACGGGCAGCGAAGTCCGGGTGACGGTGCCCGGCCATACGCAGCGGGGCGGCGAGCCCTGCGCTTACGACCGCGTTCTCTCCACCAGGCTGGGGGCCACCGCCGCCAAGATGATCGCGGATGGGGAATTCGGCTACATGGCGGCAGTGAAAAACAACGATATCGTCAAAGTGCCGCTGGCAGAGGTGGCCGGCAAGCTCAAAACCGTGGATCCTGATTGCTCCATGATCAAGGAGGCCAAGATGGTGGGCATCTGCTTCGGCGACGAATAAAGACAGCGAGGGAGCTACTTACATGTCATATACGGCGCTATACCGCAAATGGCGTCCCGTCTCATTTGAGGACGTAAAGGGACAGGACCCAATTGTACAAACCTTAAAAAATCAGATCACGTCGGGGCGCATCGGCCACGCTTACCTGTTCTGCGGGACCCGCGGAACAGGTAAAACCAGTATTGCCAAAATATTCGCCCGGGCGGTCAACTGTGAAAACCCGGTGAACGGAAGCCCCTGCAACGAATGTCCGGCCTGCCAGGCCATCTCCTCCGGCGCCTCCATGAACGTGGTGGAGATCGACGCGGCCTCCAACAACGGCGTGGAGAATATCCGGGATATCCGGGAGCAGGTTCAGTATCCGCCCACCGACGGGCGCTATCGCGTATACATTATCGACGAGGTGCATATGCTCTCCATCGGCGCGTTCAACGCGCTGCTAAAGACCCTGGAGGAGCCCCCGTCCTACGTTATTTTTATTTTGGCAACAACGGAAGTTCACAAAATTCCGATCACCATACTATCCCGCTGCCAGCGCTACGATTTCAAGCGGATTGCGCTGGAGACCATTGCGGACCACCTGCGGGAATTGACCCGGGAGGAGCACATCGAGGTGGAGGACAGGGCCCTCACCTATGTGGCCAAGGCTGCCGACGGCTCCCTGCGCGACGCTCTGAGCCTGCTGGACCAGTGCGTTGCCTTCCACTTCGGCAAGCTGCTGACCTACGACAATGTGCTGGAGGTCCTGGGAGCGGTGGACGCCGGTGTGTTCAGCAAGCTGTTCGGCGCTGTCGTCGAGGGGAGGACGAGAGACTGCATCCTCTTACTGGAGGAAATCGTGATCCAGGGCAGAGAGCTGGGGCAGTTTGTCACGGACTTCATCTGGTACCTGCGCAACCTGCTGCTGTATCAGAGCGCGGATGACGCGGAGGGACTGCTGGATATGTCCACGGAAAATTTAAAACAACTGGGGGAGGACGCAAAAAAGGCGGACGGCGACACTTTGATGCGCTACATCCGCATTTTTTCTGAGCTCTCCAACCAGATGCGCTACGCCAGCCAGAAGCGGGTGATCGTGGAGGTGGCGCTGATTAAGCTGACCAGGCCGGCCATGGAGAACAGCCTGGACGCTGTGCTGGAGCGCCTGAGTCAACTGGAAGCCCAGGTGGAGGATTTGGAAGCCAGACCCTCGCTGCCGGTCGGGGCGGCGGTGGCGGCATATGCGGCCCCGGCTCCGGCAGCGGCGGATTCACAGGCGTCGGCTGCTCCGGCTGCCGGCGGAAGCGGCGCTCCGGCGGCCCCGGCGGGGGAGACGCCCCAGACCGTGGCTCTGCCCAAGGCCCAGCTGGAGGACTTAAAGCTGGTGCGCAACGAGTGGGGCAAGCTGGTCCGGAGCGCAGGCGGAGGCGCCAGGTCCTACCTGCGGGATACCGTGGTGGAGCCGGGCGGGGACAGCTGCCTGACCATTGTATTTATGGATCCCATGAACTACGACATGGGCAAACGCCCCACCGTAATCGGCCAGCTGGAGCAGCTTGTCCAGGAGAAATACGGCCGTTCCATCTATTTCAAGACGCGGCTGGCCGGCCGCGGCGAGCTTCTCAACACGATCTACGTGACCGAGGAGGAGCTGGGGAGCAAGATTCATATGGATATTACATATGAGGACTGAATTGTGGTAATGCCGGAGCAATCCGCAGAATATACAAACAATAAGACAATGACGGCGGCCGGGATCAAGGGTCCGGGGCTGCAAAAAAGATCACAGGAGGAATACGCACCATGGCAAAACGTGGCGGATTTCCGGGCGGAATGCCCGGCAATATGAATAATTTGATGAAGCAGGCGCAGCGCATGCAGCGCCAGATGGAGGAGACCACCAAGGAGCTGGAGACCAAGGAGTACACGGCGGCGTCCGGCGGCGGCGCGGTGAGCGTTACTGTCAACGGCAAAAAGGAAGTGGTTTCCGTAAAGCTTTCCGAGGAAGTGGTGGATCCCGATGATATTGAGATGCTGGAGGACCTGATCGTGGCGGCGACCAATGAGGCGTTCCGCCAGATGGAGGCCGAGAGCGCGGAGGCCATGTCCAAGCTGACCGGAGGACTGGGCGGCGCGTTAGGCGGAGGTTTCCCCTTCTAATGGATTACTACAGCAGTCAGATTACAAAATTAATTGAGGAATTGTCCAAATTACCGGGAGTGGGCGCCAAGTCGGCCCAGCGCCTGGCATTTCACATCATCAATATGCCGCGGGAGCAGGTGGAGGAGCTGGCCAGGTCCATGACCGAGGCCAAGAACAACGTCCGCTACTGCAAGGAGTGCTTTACGCTGACGGACCGGGAGCTATGCCCCATCTGCAGCAGCGACAAGCGCAACCACAAGGAAATTATGGTGGTGGAAAACACCAGGGACCTGGCTGCCTACGAAAAAACCGGCAAGTACGATGGGGTGTACCACGTGCTCCATGGAGCCATCTCTCCCATGCTGGGGATTGGCCCTAATGATATTAAACTGAAGGAATTGATGCAGCGGCTTCAAACCGATGTAGAAGAAGTCATCATTGCAACCAATTCAAGCCTGGAGGGCGAGACCACGGCGATGTATATCAGCAAGCTGATCAAGCCCACGGGGGTCAAGGTTACCAGGATCGCCAGCGGCGTTCCTGTGGGCGGTGACCTGGAATACATAGATGAAGTAACGCTTCTTCGGGCGTTGGAAGGCAGAACCGAGCTCTAGTGCTGCTTAAATTCCTGTGATATAGCGCCCGCTATGCACGGTTATTTGGAGGCAATGGGCTGCCTGCGGGTTATTGTTTGGCAGCGCAGTACGAGCCGGATCACAGATTCCCAGGCTGGGAAATAGCAATAGGGAGATGCAAAAGATGGATAAGTACGAGTTTAACATTAAGGTGGAACAGATTAAAAAGTTGGTCAATAAGGGCGACTATGAGACCGCGATGAAAATTACGGATACCGTTGACTGGAGACGGGTCCGCAATGTGAGCATCCTGTCCATGGTAGCGACCATCTATGAGAAAAACGAGGATTACCAGGAAGCGAAGGATATCCTTCTGCTGGCGTTTGAGCGGGCGCCCATCGGCAAGCGCCTGCTGTACAAGCTGGCTGATTTGGCGATTAAGGAAGGAAATATCGGTGAGGCTGAGGATTATTACCGGGAATTCTGCGATCTGGCTCCGGACGATCCCAGACAATATCTGCTCCGCTACATGATTCTCGGAGCCAAGGGCGCACCGCCCCAGCAGCTGATCCATACCCTGGAGCAATACTGCAATGTGGAATTGGATGAGAAGTGGCTGTATGAGCTGGCCACGCTGTACAACGAAGTGGGCTTGTCGGATCTGTGCGTGCGCACCTGCGACAAGATTATGCTGATGTTCGGCCTGGGCAAATACGTGGACAAGGCCATGGAGTTAAAGATTCAGCACGCTCCGCTGACCAAGTACCAGATGGATTTGGAGGAGAACCGCGATAAATACGAGGCGCGGCTGCGGGCCGTGGAGCAGGGTTACGAGGCTCCGGCGACCGCTTACGATTACGACATGCCCCCCGCCGGCCGGCCTGTGCCTGTTCCGCTGCAGCGCGCCGAGGCTGAGGCGCCCCAGGAGCCGGACCCTTATGACGAGGAGCCGGTTTACGGAGAGCGCCAGCCGTATCGTCCCTATAGAAGCAGCCGGGAGGAACCGGTGTATCAGGAGGAACCCGCTTACGCGGAGGAGCCCGGATATGCGGAGGACGGCTTCGGGGAAGCAGGCGATGAGGCATACGGCGGCGAAGCTTATCAGGATGACGCCTACTACGGAAATGAAGCGGCTCCCTACGGTGAAGAGGAGCCCTATCCCGAGGATGGCTTCGGCGGCGCCGCTTATGAGGAGGAGCCGGAGGAGCCCTATGCAGAAACGCCCGGATACGCTCCCTATGGACCGGAGGACGAAACCGGGGGAGAGCCCGAGGTTTACGAGGACGAGTATGCGCCGGAAGGCGATGACGCGGTAGAGGCGGAATATGGGCCGGAGCAAGGCGCGCAGGGAGAGAGCGCGGCGGAGGGAACCGGCTGGCCGGCTGAGGAGGAGACGCTGACGCAGGAAGCGCTGGCGGCCAGGGTTCACGAGGCGGAGGTACAGGCGAGCCTTGCCCGCGAGCTGTCGCGGCTGTCGGGAGCTGAGTTCTCAGAGGAATCCCGCCAGGCTCAGACCAGGGTGCTTAAGGATTTGCGCAGCCTGAAAACAGGCGACGACGCGGATGATTACGCGCCGGTTGCGGCCCGCGTATCAAACCACCTGATGATCGAGTCCGAGGATCCGGATGAAGGGCTGGCGCTGGCTATCGATGCGCTGAAAAAGGTTCACAGGGAGCTGGGAATCAAGAATCAGGCGGCAAAGATCACCGGTGAGAAGCTGAACCAGAAGGGCGTCCTCGCCCTCGCCGACAAGCTGACGGGCAAGGATCTGATTATCGAATATGCGGGAGACATGAGCGACGAGATGCTCCAGGAGCTGGATCTGCTCATGGCCCGGGACGAGACCGGGATGAACGTGGTGATGATCGACAACCGGGAACAGCTGGAGGCGATCCACCGCCAGTATCCTGGTCTGGCAAAACGGTTTGAATGCATCGGGGAAGCGCCCGCCCTGAAAGCGGAAGCCCGGCCGGAGGCTGCCCCGGCCGCAAAGCCTGTGGCTGCGGTCAAAAAGGTTATGCCGGAACCGGGGCTCCCGCCTGAGGCAGCCGTCGTCCCCGCGCGTCCTGCCGCTCCGGTGAAAATGCCGGCGGCGGAGCCTGCCGCTCCTGCGTTCAGGGTTCCCGAGCCTCCTATGGCTGAAAAGGCTCCGGTCCGCCCCAAGGTGGTCAAACAGGAGCCGGTCTACGAGGATGAATACCAGGATCAGTATGAACCCGGGGACTACGAAGAGCCGTATGAGGACGAGGGGTACGACGAGCCGGAGGAGGAAGATATCCCTGCGCCCAAGGCGCCCCGTATTCCGCTGCGCAAGGTGCCTGAGAAAGCGCCCGCATCGCGCATTGAGGACGAGCCGGAGGAGGAGTATGAGGATGACGGGGAGGAGATGGACATCGACGAGTTCGCCCAGTATGCATGTCAATATGCCGGCGAAATTGATTGCAGCATCTCCGGAAAAAGCATGCTGGCCCTCTATGAGCGCATTGAGATTATGGAGGAAGACGGCATTCCGCTGACGCGGGCCAACGCGGAGGAGCTGATTGAGGAGGCTGCCGACAAGGCTGAGCGTCCCTCACTGGGCAAGCGCGTAAAAGGAATCTTTTCGTCCAAGTACGATAAGGACGGGCTGCTGATTTTGAAAGAGGAGCATTTCATATAATATACAAACCCCGGAAGATTGCCAGTGAGTGAACTTCCGGGGATACTTAATTAAAACCAAGAGAGGCAGATATACTATGAAAGCGATTCAGATTGTAGCATTTGATCTTGACGGAACGCTGCTGGACAGCTCCAAGAACATTTCCGAGCGGAATATACGTGCGCTGGCCCGCTGCGCGGAGAAGGGCATTCACGTCGTGCCCACCACAGGCCGGCCCATGGACGGCGTACCCAAGCGCATACAGGATCTGCCCGGCGTCCGGTATGCCATCACCACAAACGGAGGAGCCATTGTGGACCTTGAGGCCGGCCGGCAGCTGATGAGCCGCGCTCTTTCACCGGAAAAGGCGGTTGAACTCTTGCAGATCGCGAAGCATTACGACGTGATGGCGGATCCCTACATAGACGGCCGCGCCGTCACGGAGGCGCACTGCCTGAGCCAGTTGCCCCACTACCGGCTGGACGAGGCGATGCAGGCCATGGTCCGCGATACCCGCGACGTCGTTCCGGACGTGGTGGAATACGTGAGACAAACCGGCAAGTACGTTGAGAAAATCAATGTTTTCTTTGCAAATTCCGACGATCGGGCGGCGCTGCGCAGCCGGCTGGAGCGAGAGTCCGGAATCGTAATCACCGCCGCTCTGGCCAACAATCTGGAGCTGAACCACGAAAATGCCACAAAGGGCAACGGGCTGATGTGGCTGGCGGATTATCTGGGCGTGGACCGGTCCGCCACCCTGGCTTTGGGGGACGGCGAGAACGACGTGTCCATGATCAGGATGGCCGGAGTGGGCGTTGTCATGGAAAATGCGCCGGATTCGGTCAAACAATATGCGGACGAGATCACCCTGACCAATGACGAGGACGGGGTTGCCGCGGCCCTGGAGCGCCTGATCGGTTAAGACAGCGCGGAAACGAAACATTACAGACAGAAAGAGACGGTAAGATGAGTTTAGAACATTGGCTGCCCATTGCGGTGGGCGTATTTTTGGTCAGCATGATGCTGTACGGACATTACAGAGGCTTCCTGCGCCAGTGCGTGTCTATCGGCGCCCTGGTGATTACCATTTTGGCGGTCCGTTTTGCCACGCCGTACGTCACGACCTTTTTAAAGGATAACACACAGGTGCGTCAGACGGTGTCCGAGATGATGGTGAAGGCCTCGGGCCTGGAAGATTTTCAGAAGGAGTATCAGGACAGCCCGGCGTTTCAGCGCATTGCAATCGAAAACCTGAACTTGCCTCAATCCATGAAGGACGCCCTGATCGAGAATAACAACAGCGAGGTGTACAATCTGCTGGGGGTAGACCATTTTATTGAGTATGTCAGCACCTATCTGTCCGGGATGCTGATCAATGCGGCTGTGTCGGTGCTGATGTTCCTGCTGACGTTTATACTGATCCAGCTTCTGGTTCGCTGGCTGGATCTGATCGCCCGGCTGCCCATTATTTCCGGACTCAACAAGATTGCAGGGGCATTGCTGGGACTGGCCCACGGCCTGCTGCTTCTGTGGGTTGCCTGCCTGCTGCTGGACTTGTTTTCCGCTACCCCCCTGGGCATAGCGCTGATGGAGCAGGTGGAGGACAGCGGCTGGCTATCCTTTCTATATCAATATAATCTCCTGGGCTTCCTGCTGAGGGGGATTTTGAACAGCATTCTTTGAATATAATTTCATATAATATATATTCAATTAATTCAATTCCCTGGCAAAGGCGAGAAAAAGCGTTGCCGGGGAATTTTTTCACAACCACTAAATATAGAAGAAACCACAAAAAATGAGCATATTTAGTGCCCTTGCTAAAAAACGAAAAATTGTTTAAAAAAATGGCACAAATTCCCTTGACATATTTTCAATATGATGCTATATTAAAGGTCCACTGCGAAAGCAGGGGGATAACCTCGAAAAATGAAGATCGAACAGAACTTCAAAAAAAGGTTAAAAAGTTGTTGACAGACACAACGAGATATGATAAGATATCAAAGTTGCTGTTGAAACGACAACGACGAAAACAAAAAAGTTTTTAAAAAAGTTGTTGACAAGCGCGACTGAGTATGATAAGATATAAAAGTTGCTGCTAACGAAAAACAACAGCACAGAACCTTGAAAATCAAAGATTGAACA
>JAGZSY010000047.1 GCA_018380885.1 Enterocloster asparagiformis | reverse complement strand
AGGTGGAAGTGCAGTAATGTATGTAGCTGACTAATACTAATCGGTCGAGGGCTTAACCAAAACGGAATAGGTTTTACATCATTCAATATGTGGTTTTGAGGGTACGTTTAAATTGAAAATTTAATCATTTATTCGTAAGCAGTGATGACGGGGTGTGGCTCAGCTTGGCTAGAGCGCCTGGTTTGGGACCAGGAGGCCGCAGGTTCGAATCCTGTCACCCCGACGAATATAAAACATGCGCGAGTGGCTCAGGGGTGGAGCACCACCTTGCCAAGGTGGGGGCCGCGGGTTCGAATCCCGTCTCGCGCTTTTTTGATATTTGAACAGATATACGAATAGACAGCAAAGACCCGCAGGTTCTGGATTTGGAGCCTGCGGGCTTTTATTATCTGTAAATGTACGCGTACACGGAGGGATGGAATGAGAGGGCAAACGGATACCTTGCGGACCAAAAAGCGGTCTGATTTTCGCCTGGCCTGCGGCAAATGTTACTATTCGATGCGAAGATATCTGCTCTGGGTATCGGGTAAATATCGGTTCGCCAAGGTGCAAAAGGAGAGGCTTCCCTATGTGCAGTTTTGTCATGAGACGCCGCTGCTGCGCCGTTTAAAGGATGTGGACATGCAATACCAGTACAATAAAATTCAGAACCTGCGTCTGGCGGCCGAACGGCTGGACGGGGCGGTGATCATGCCAGGGGAGACCTTCAGCTATTGGAGGCTGATCGGAAAACCTACCTATAAAAAGGGATATCTGGATGGAATTGTGCTCAAGAACGGCAAGGCGGAGCACGGCTGCGGGGGCGGCCTCTGTCAGATGTCCAACCTGATTTTCTGGATGACCCTGCACACCTCTTTGACAGTGGTGGAGAGGCACCGCCATGGTTACGACGTATTTCCGGATTCCAATCGCACCCAGCCCTTCGGCAGCGGTGCGACCTGCTATTACCCCTACGGGGATCTGATGATTTCCAACCAGACGGACCGTCCGTTCCAGTTGAACGTCCGGGTGGGAGAGCGGGATCTGATCGGGAGCTGGAGTTCCACAAGACCGCCCCGGTGCCGCTATGAGGTGGTGGAGCGGGAACACCGGATGCAGAGCGAGTGGTGGGGTGGATACAGCCGCCACAACCAGCTTTACAGGCAGACCTGGTCCCTGGACGGGGAGCTGTTGGCCGAGGAGCTGGCGGTGGAAAACCACGCCATGATGATGTATGAGCCGTTTCTGCCCGATTCAGCGGATGGCGGGAAAATCGAAACATAATTTTCAGACAGCTGGAACCGGCTGAGAGAAAACCGCTTTGCCGGCTCTTGCCAGATTCAGAAATTTGTACTATAATGGGCGAAATGGGCATTTTTAGGACAGAAAGAGAGCATTATGAAGGGCGGGAAACGAGTATGACCGGATTGGGAACAATCGTGAATGTGGCGGCAATTCTGGGAGGATGCGCGGTGGGACTTCTGGTGAAGGGCGGGCTGCCAAAGCACCTGGAGGACACCATTACCAGCGCGGTGGGACTGTGCGTGATTTTTGTGGGGATTTCCGGGGCCTTGAAGGGTATGATGAGCGTAACGGCCGGAGGGCTGGACACCAGGGATACGCTGGTGATGGTGCTATGTATGGTGATCGGCTCCGCACTGGGCGAGTGGATTGACATCGAGGACCGGCTGGAGCAGTTGGGCATCTGGTGCAAGTCGAAGATTCCTGCCGGGAAAGCCTCAGGCACCTTTGTGGAAGCTTTTGTCAGCAGCTCCCTGCTGTTCTGCGTGGGGGCCATGGCGATTGTGGGCTCCTTAGAGGACGGTCTGACCCACAGCTACAGCACGCTGTTTACCAAAGCGGTGATGGACGGCGTCCTGTCCATTGTGTTCACCGCCGCCCTGGGCATCGGCACGGCCTTTTCCATCTTCCCGGTGGCGATCTATCAGGGTTCCATCACCCTGTTGGCTGGCGTGGTGCGGCCTTACCTGACGGAGCTGATGATCGGGCGGATATCCTTTATCGGGTCGATCCTGATTTTTGCCCTGGGCTTGAATCTGGTTTTAAACAGCAAGTTAAAAATCGGCAACATGCTTCCGGCAGTGTTTCTGCCGGTGATTGTCTGCCTTTTAGGATATTGACGAGGAGGATCACAACATGGAATTTGCAAAACGCATGAATTGCTTCGGCGAGGGTATTTTCAGCAAGCTTTCGGAGCTGCGGAAGCAGAAGGCCGCCGCCGGGGAGCCGGTGATCGATATGAGTATAGGCGCGCCCAACATTCCGCCGGCCGCCCACATCCGGGAGGCGCTTTGCCGGGCGGCAGCGGATGAGAAAAACTATATCTATGCGATCAGCGACCAGACCGCGCTTCTGGAGGCGGTGGCCGCCTGGTATGATCGGCGCTACGGGGTGAAGCTGGACCCGCACACAGAGATTTGTTCCCTGCTGGGCTCCCAGGAGGGTCTGTCCCACATCGCGCTTTCCATCGTGGACGAGGGCGACACGGTGCTGGTTCCCGATCCATGTTACCCTGTGTTTGGGGATGGCCCGCGGATTGCCGGGGCCAAACTGTATTATATGCCCCAGAAAAAGGAAAATGGCTACGTGATCCGCCTGAGCGATGTGCCGGAGGATGTGGCCCGCAGGGCAAAGTTCATGGTGGTGTCCTACCCCAACAACCCCACCGCGGCGCTGGCACCGGACAGCTTTTACCAGGAGCTGGTGGCATTTGCGAAGAAATACGATGTGATTGTGCTGCACGATAACGCTTACAGCGAGCTGGTGTTCGACGGGAAACGCTGCGGCAGCTTTCTGAGCTTTCCGGGGGCGCGGGAGGTGGGCGTGGAGTTCAATTCCCTGTCCAAGACCTACGGCCTGGCGGGAGCGCGCATCGGCTTCTGCCTGGGCAACCGGGAGGTGGTGGCCAAATTAAAGCTGCTCAAATCCAATATGGACTATGGCATGTTCTTGCCGATTCAGCAGGCGGCCATCGCGGCGATCACCGGAGATCAATCCTGTGTGGAAACCACCAGGGAAGCGTACGCCCGCCGCCGCAATTGTCTCTGCGACGGTTTTACCGCCATCGGCTGGCCCATGGAGCGCCCGGCAGCCACCATGTTCGTGTGGGCCAGGATTCCGTCCAACTATGAGACCTCCGAGGACTTTGTCATGGATTTGATGGAGAGGGCGGGGGTGATTGTGACGCCCGGCAGCGCCTTCGGCCCATCCGGCGAGGGTTATGTGCGCCTGGCGCTGGTTCAGGATGAGGCTGCGATCCGCCGGGCGGTGGAGCTGGTGGCGGCCAGCGGTATTTTATCAGGGGGAAAATAGAACGGCGAATTAGAATTAGATACAGGTGCTTCTAAGGTTAGAGATAATCTTGGAAGCACTTTTTTTGTTTGCAAGAAAATGTGGGCGAATCTTGGCTTTATTGCCGGGAAAAGCGGGATAAACCCATGACAATATAAATTACATTATGTAAATAGTGAAAATAGCTAAAAACGCTTCTAATAATAGATATTATGAAAAGATGTATAGTGAAATATTGCTAAATAATATTTAATAATACGCCGTTTATTATTATATATATCTAGTTTTTGGCTGTTTTGATTATGAAAATAGTTGGATAATCCGTGTGATGGATTTTGTTTCTGAAAAGCATTTTTCTTGACAGAAACTTTAAACAAGCTATAATATCTATTATATGAAGCTTTGCGGTTAAATCGCGGCCGGAGAACCGGTAAAGCGGATGGGAAATGTGTTTTTTGTGTATCGATCACAAGAGGCGCTGGATGAGAGGGCGGTATTTGAGCTATGAGCTATGAGATTACCAGGGACCTTTTGCTTCAATATGACCATTACCTTGGAGCCAGGGGATATTCGAAGGCAACCTGCCAGAAGTACAGGGGGGATTTGCAGCAGTTCTGCAAATTTCAGGGAGAAAACAAAGTGGACGAGGCCTCCTGCCAGGCATACCGGAACTATTTGATGGAAAACTATACGCCCCGCGGCGCGTGTTCAAAAATTGTGGCGGTGAATACGTTCTTTCGGTATGCGGATTGGGATGTCCAGATGGATGTGCCGAAGATCAACCGAAGCACAGTCGCCAATGCTGGAATGGAGCTGACCACAGCGGAGTACAGAAGTCTGCTGAACGCGGCGAAGGGCCAGCGCAACCCCAGGTTGTACTATCTGATCCAGCTGTTGGCCCTGACTAAGATCAGTGTGAGCGAGCACCGGTATGTCACGGTGGAAGCTGTGGAGGAGGGATTTTTTATAGTTCCCCGGGGTAACGGCAGCAAGGTGATTGTACTGCCCAACTCGCTGAAAAAGGAGCTCGGGGCGTACGCTGAGACCATGCAGATCCATACGGGGCCGATTTTCAGCAGCCGGTCCGGAAATCCCTGGGACCGGGCGGCGATACACAAGAGCTTAAAGCGGCTTTGCAGGGAGACAAGGGTTGATCCCGCAAAGGTGACCGCCAGAAATCTTGCCCATGTGGTGGCGTTTGGGGCGGCGGTCTACACCCTGGATGAAAAAATCAGGCAGGTAGGCGACTGATATAATCACAAAATCTGAATTGACGGGCCGGCAGGTGGCATTCTACCCTGCCGGCTCTTGCCATATTTGCAAAACTGTAATATAATGGGCGAAATGAGCGGCTTTACAGTAGCGGCAGTTCAGGACAAACAGACAGAGGTGGCTATGAAAGGCAGATTGAGACAGGTGAGAGGCGCGCTTCGCAGCGATGTATTCTGGCATGCGGCGCTGGTTGTTTATGTGCTGTTGGTGTACGGGCATTCCCTGATCCCGGCGGAGATATCCTCTCAGGAGAGCGGCGCAGTGCTGGAATTTCTGCGCAGGATGTCAAGCGCGGTCCATCTCCCGGGGGACATGCTCACCGAGCACATTGTGCGCAAAACGGCGCATTTCTTAGAATACATGGGAATGGGGGCGCTGCTGTACCTGAATGCCCGGATCATGGTGCGCCAGAGGATTGCTTCCTTTCAGTCAATGGCGGCCATGGCTATTTGGCTTCCGTTTCTGGACGAGACCATTCAGCTGTTCGTGCGGGGGCGTTCCGGGCAGATCAGCGATGTCTGGCTGGATATGGCGGGGATGTGGACCGGCATCGCGGTCATGTGGTATTGGCGGAGAGCGTGGGAAATGAGGAACAGGAGGAGGCTGCGATGAACTATAAGATGATTCTGCAATATGACGGCACGCGCTATGACGGCTGGCAAAGGCAGGGAAATACGGACAGGACCATACAGGGAAAGCTGGAGGCGGTCCTGGGGCGTATGGTGGGGGAAGCCGTGGAGGTCCACGGCTCAGGCAGGACGGACGGCGGCGTTCACGCCAGGGGGCAGGTGGCGAATTTTCACTTGGCCGGCGCCGGGAAGCCGGAGGATATTCGGGCCTATTTGAACCGGTATCTGCCCGAGGACATCTGCGTTCTGGAACTGACCCAGGTGCCCCAGCGCTTTCACAGCCGCTTAAACGCCTGCCAAAAGACTTACCGGTATCAGGTCTGGCTGGACGGCAAGACGGATGTGTTTCAGCGGGATTTCTTCTACGGCCTGGGACAGCAGCTGGATGTGGAACAGATGAAGCGGGCAGCAGGCATACTTTTGGGCACCCACGACTTTAAGAGCTTCTGCGGCAATAAGAAGATGAAGAAATCCACGGTGCGCACGATCTCGTCCATACATTTTATCCGGCTGTGCGAGGGCCGGGCTCTGGCCATGGATTTTACGGGCAATGGATTTTTGCAGCAGATGGTGCGGATTCTGGCCGGCACCCTCATAGAGGTGGGGCAGGGAAAGCGCAAGGCGGACAGCCTGGGCGAAGTATTAGAAGGAAAGGAAAGAAGTGCGGCAGGTTTTACGGCCCCGCCTGAGGGGCTGTGCCTGATGAGTGTACAGTACGAGGAAGAGATATGACGGAATTATTGGTGAAACGTTTTGTTAAAAATTATCAGCAGACGGATTTGGTGCAGGTGCGCACCGCCTACGGCACGCTCTCCAGCATAGTGGGGATATTCTGCAACGTATTGCTGTTTGGCGCAAAGCTGTTTATCGGGCTGCTGGTCAACAGTATTTCCGTGATGGCGGACGCGTTTAACAACCTGTCGGATGCGGCCTCCTCCATCATCGGGTTTGTGGGAGTCAAGATGGCGGAGAAGCCTGCGGATGACGACCATCCCTTTGGGCACGGCCGTATTGAGTATATCGCGGCCTTTATTGTGGCGTTTATTGTCATTCAGGTAGGTTTTTCGCTGTTTAAGACTTCTCTGAACAAAATATTGCATCCGGAGAGCATGGCGTTCAAGTGGATTTCTATTTTGATCCTGACCCTGAGCGTGGGGGTGAAATTGTGGCTTTCGCTGTTCAATAAAAAGCTGGGGAAGCGGATCAACTCCAAGGTGATGCTGGCAACCTCCGCGGACGCCATGGGGGACGTGGTCACCACCTCGGCCACCATTTTGTCCATCGCTGTGTTCGGCATCTTCGGGGTGAACATTGACGGCATCGTGGGATTGGTGGTGTCCGTTGTGGTTATGATTGCGGGCGTGAATATTGCCAAGGATACGCTGGCGCCGCTGATCGGCGAGGCCATTGATCCGGAGCTGTATCAGCAGATCACAAATTTTGTGGAGAGCTTTGACGGTATTCTGGGTACGCACGACCTGATCGTGCACAATTACGGCCCGTCCAAGAGTATGGCCTCCATCCACGCGGAGGTGCCAAACGACGTAAATGTGGAGCGCTCCCACGAGGTGATCGACCAGATCGAACACGAAGCGGCCAGGCGCTTTGGCCTGCTTTTGGTGATCCATATGGACCCGGTGGAGATGCACGACGAGCGGGTTCGGGAGTTCAGCGACATGCTCAGGGAGGTGCTGACGGAACTGGACAGCCGTTTGACCTTCCACGATTTCCGCATGGTGGACGGGGTGGAGCACATCAATTTAATTTTCGATTTGGTGGCTCCCAGGGAATATAAAGCAGCGATTCAGGATAACTTAAAAGCGAGGATTAGCGCTGCGGTCCGCAAGCGTGACCCGCGCTGCGCCTGTGTGATCACAGTTGAGAACAGTTATCTGGCCGAGGCGCAGAAACAAGGCTAATCCCTGAGAGGGGACTGACATGACGGAGGAAGCGCTGCTGGCGGAAATTGCGTCCGGGGATGAGGAGGCGTTCAGAAAGTTCTATTTTGGTACGGTCCGGTCCGTGTACAGCTATATCTTGTCTCTGACAAAGAATTGCCACGAGGCGGAGGATGTGCTGCAGGAAACTTACCTGAAAATATGGACGGGCGCTTCTGAGTATCGGCCCCAGGGGAAACCCCTGGCCTGGGTATTTACCATTGCCAGGAATTTGTGCTATATGCGGTTTCGGGAGCAGAATAAGCGGGCGGAGCTTTCAATGGCGGAATTTGAGACCAGGGAGGAAGGAAAAAACTGCGAACAGATCGATCAGGCTGCCGATAAGGCGGTGCTGCTGCGGGCCCTTGACCAGCTGAGGCAGGAGGACCGGCAGATCGTCCTACTGTACGCGGCGGCAGGGATGAAGCACCGGGAGGTGGCAAACGCCCTGGGTCTCCCTCTGGCAACGGAATTATCCCGCTATAACCGCTCCATGAAACGCCTTCAGCAGCTTCTGAAATTCCAGGAGGACGTGAATTTGAAGGGCTGACGCAGCTGATGCAAAAAAATAAAAAAAGTTAAAAAAAGCCCTTGCAAAATTTTAAAAGTTAGTGTATAATTCAATTCGTTGTGTTGATGGGCTATCGCCAAACGGTAAGGCAACGGACTCTGACTCCGTCATTTTCTTGGTTCGAATCCAAGTAGCCCAGCTAAATAGACCTGGTGTTTTTCACTTGCGTGGAAGGTGCCGGGTCTTTTTTTGAACAAAATGGATTTCAGCATACACAGGGGGGAGATTGCGGCAAATTGGCATCCCCAAGGTATGCATTATGTGGTATAATTAATAGATGACAGTAAAGTGTTGACAGAATAATTATGTTAACAGGGGTGTGTTTGTGAATGTATAGAAATGTTCCAGGAAAAGTTTATATCAAGACATTCGACGGATTTGATCTGTATAAAGACGGAAAGATGATCTATTTTTCCAGCGCAAAATCAAAAGAATTGCTGGCCTTTCTGGTGGACCGCAAGGGAAAGTATGTGCCGTTGAGCCAATTAGCGGAGAATCTGTTTGAAAATGAGAAGGATGCCAGAAAGGCAAAACGGCTGGTGCACACAGCCTTCAACCGCCTGACCAAAACCTTAAAAAGCTATGAGATTGAGGACATTTTAAAAAGAGAGAGGGGCATATACGCGGTGGACTGCTCCAGGATTGTGTGCGACAGCTATGAGATGGAGGAGCACATCGAGGAGAGCAGCAATTTTTTCCTTGGAGAGTATATGCCGGAGTACAGTTGGGCGGAAGTGACGCTGTCAAACCTGCTGAGAAAATATTACGACGAAAACCAGCTGCCGGATCATGAGGCGGATTTATAACTGAAACAGAAAACGACATAAGAGATAAGAAAAGGCATAATCGCAACTTCAGATTGCGGTTATGCCTTTTTTTGATCTTCGAACACAGATTTCAAAATAGAATGCGCACGGATGTTGTGTAAAATTTTGTGACCTGAAATGGGCCGGAAAATAACTTTTTACTGCAAAAAGAATGCATTTATTCTAAAAAAGTACAAATATTAAAATAAATACAATTTATGGGATGAGCTGGCTGGATTTGTAACTAAAATGTAACGTTTCTGTATCCAACGTCATGATATACCGTTACACGAAAGGCCACAATTATTTACACATAATGAGGTGTAGAGATGAATAGAGGGGAAAGACGGGTATATGTCAAGACCTTTGACGGCTTTGATGTATACGTGGACGGCAGAATTGTTTACTTCCCGAGTGGCAAAGCAAAAGAGATGCTGGCGGTGATGGTGGAGAAGAAAGGCAGTAGCGTATCGCTGGCACAGATGGCATATCTGCTCTATGAAAATTCAGAAGAAACCCGGGCAAGAAATACGCTGCGGGTTGTTTATCATAGGCTTCACAAGACGCTGGCGGAGTATGAGATCGCGGATATCGTCATCAAAAGGCGCGGCAACTATGCGGTGGATACGGACCGGTTCGTGTGTGATTTCTATGAATTTATAAAGGGACGCCCTTCCTGTGTGAACTCGTATTCCGGAACCTATATGCCGGAATATCCCTGGGCCAGGAACATGATCCCTTATCTTGATAATCTGTACCGGAAATATTCGGGACAGAGGGTAAAGGAGTGAACAGATGGAGTGTATTGATATACATGCGCATATCCTCCCGGGAGTGGACGATGGTTCACGCAGCATGGATGAATCGCTGGAAATGCTGTCCATGGCCTGCCGGCAAGGGGTGCGCAGTATTGTCGCGACGCCGCATTATTCCAGAAGAAGAGGAAGCGAGGGGCTGGCCGAGCTGACAGAAGAGCTGAACAGCAGGGCAAAAGGAATCCATCCGGATCTCAAAATTCTGACCGGGCACGAGACCTATTATTATGAAGGGCTGACCGAGGCTTTGAAGAGCGGCCGCGCGCTGACCCTGGCGGGCAGCAGGTATGTGTTGGTTGAATTCGACCCGGGGGTGGTATATCAGCAGCTTTACCAGGGAATACGAAAGCTGATTATGGCCCGCTATGTGCCTGTGGTAGCCCACGTGGAGCGGTACGTCTGCCTGCGGGACGAGCAAAATTTCAGGGAGCTGGCGCAATGCGACTGTTGCTTTCAGATGAATTATGACAGCCTGAAGGGGGCTTTCTGGGATTCAGAGGCGCGCTGGTGCAGGAAAAAGATTGAGGACGGGGCCATTCACCTGCTGGCCTCCGACATGCATCGGGTGGATTACCGAAAGCCGGACCTTGAAAAGCCTGTGAGCTGGCTGAAGAAGCATGTGGGAAAACGGCAGCTTCGCGCTATGGTGTGGGATAACCCGATGGCGATTATTAAAAATGAGAGAATGGGATAGGTACATAAGAGATGGAAAAGTATGTGAATGACAATGAAGAGATTGAGATCGACCTTTTCGAGCTGTTCATGGAACTGAAACGGAAAATCTGGGTGATCCTGGGAGTGGCAGTTTTATGCGCCGGTGCTGCCGGCGCATTTAGTGCATTTGTATTGACTCCGCAGTACACCTCCACAGCAATGGTTTACATCCTCTCAAAGGAGACAACGCTGACGTCCCTGGCGGATTTGCAGATTGGAAGCCAGCTGACCAAGGACTACAAGATCATTGTCACCAGCCGCCCTGTGCTGGAGGACGTGATCGAGGGGTTGGAGCTGAACACTACATATAAAGATCTGAAGAAAAAAATCACCATCGACAACCCGGCTGACACCCGAATCCTCTCCATCAGCGTGATGGACCCGGACCCGCAGATGGCAAAGGCCATTGCGGACAAGATTGCCGGCACTGCCTCGGATTATGTGGGGGATATTATGGAGATGGTGCCGCCCAAGCTGATTGAGGACGGCGAGGTGCCTCTCTTAAAAACCAGCCCCAGCAACACCAAAAACGCCCTGATCGGCGGTTTGGTGGGCGCTCTGGTGGTCTGCGGCGCTGTCACCGCGCGGGTGGTGCTCAACGATACTGTGCGAACCGAGGAGGATGTGACCAGGTACCTGGGACTGACGGTGCTGGCCTCTGTTCCCCAGAGAAAGGGCGAGACTCCGGAGGACAAGGAGGCAATGGTATCCTCGAAGCCCCGCAGTAAAGGGCAGGCTGCTTCCAGGAGATCCAGGAAGAAGAAAAGGGAGGAAAAAATCCGATGAGACAGACTGTGGCTCTGAACAGGAGCATGAAGGACGACTACCATTATAATGAAGCGATAAAGACGCTGAGAACCAATATTCAGTTTTGCGGGAACGGAATCCGGGTGATTATGATGACCAGCTCCCTTCCGGATGAGGGCAAGAGCGATATTGCCTTTGCGCTGGCCTCCTCCCTGACGCAGATCGGCAAAAAGGTGCTGCTGATCGATGCGGACATCCGCAAATCCGTGCTTGTTTCCCGATATCAGCTGGAGCAGGAGGTGTGCGGCTTATCACAGTATCTGAGCGGGCAGAAGCCCCTGGAGGAGATACGCTACGCGACCAGCGTTGAGAACCTTCATCTGATTTTTTCCGGTCCCTACTCACCAAACCCGGCGGAATTGCTGGAGGAGGACTTGTTTGACGTGCTGATCAAACAGATGCGCCAGGAGTATGACTATATAATCATCGACACGCCCCCCATGGGGAACCTGATCGACGGAGCCATAGTGGCCCGCCAGTGCGATGGGGCCGTGATGGTGGTGGAGAGCGGGGCGGTGAGCTACCGGCTGGAGCAGCGGGTGAAGAATCAGCTGGAAAAGAGCGGCTGCCGGATTCTGGGCGTGGTGCTCAACAAGATTGATCTGGAGTACAGCAGCTACGGTTATTACGGGCGGTACGGCAAATACGGGAAATATTCCCGGTATGGAAAATACGCGAAATACGACAAGAGCGAGATTACGGAAGGGTGACTGGGATGAATGACCGCGCTCGAAAATGGAAACGGTTCAAGATGGCCGCGGTAGTGCTGGGCGCAGCGCTCTTAGCGGGCGCTGCGGGGGTGACCGTCCACCTGTACCGCCAGCGCAAGGCGCAGGAGTCGGAGATCGCCGCCCGGCAGCACAGCCTGGAAGCGCCGGAAAATTTTCAGGCCGGGAATATCATCGAATATGACGGCAGGAGATACCGGCGCAGCTCTTATATCAAGGCGATCTTATGCATCGGCGTGGACAGGTCCGGGCTGGGCGAGACGACTACCACAGGATTCGGCGGGCAGTCGGACGGTCTGTTTCTTCTGGCCCAGGACACGGCCAGGAATACGGTGAAAATCCTGATGATCCCGCGGGATACCATGACGCGGATCACGTTGACGGATTTGAGCGGAAATGTGCTGGGCAAGGATATACAGCATCTCACATTGGCCTATGCCTACGGCGACGGGCGGGAGTTGAGCTGCGAGTACACGGTGGAGGCCGTATCCGAGCTTTTGGGCGGCCTGACCATCGATCACTATATGGCGGTGGACACCGACAGCATTTCCGTGCTCAACGACGGCGTGGGAGGCGTTACCGTGACCATTGAGGAGCCGGGCATGGCTTCCCGGGACCCTGCGCTGAAGATGGGCGAGACCATCACGCTGAGGGGGAAGCAGGCGGAGACCTTTGTGCGTTACCGGGATATTAACAAGGACAATACGGCTCTGTTCAGAATGGACAGGCATCAGGAATATATGGAGGGCTTTTTTAGGGCCCTGAAGGCCAAAGCGGCGGAGGACGACAGTGTCCTGACCGGTCTTTTGGACAGCATCAACGACCACATGGTTACGGATATGCAGAAGGACCAGTATCTGAAGGCGGCTTTGGACGTGCTGAACACCCAGCAGCTGGGCGCGGGAGACTTTTACACCGTGCCTGGCAGCGGCGTGACGACCGCCCGCTATGACGAGTTCTACGTGGATCAGGAGGCAATGATACCTGTGATACTGGAGCTGTTTTACCGGGAGATCGAATGATGAGGCAATAACCAGCGTAAACGCTGTTTATTGGATAAATTATTCATAGTAGAAAGGAGAGGAAAAGCTATGAAAAAGAAAAGCGTTGCTGCTTTAATCCTGGCAGCGGCCCTGGCTTCCCAGCCGATGTGCGTATTCGCATCGAGCAGTTCATCTAGTGATGACGGCGGAAGCTCAGCGACCACGACCACAACTACAAGCAGCACCAAGTCCGACACCACCGTATCGGTATCTTCCACCGGCGTCAAGACCACCGGAGCGACCACCAGCGCCGCACCCAACGGAAGCACCATCGGAGTGGCTGTGGACACAGTAACGACAACCGGCCAGCAGGTAACGGTTAACTCCAGAGGCGAGGCGGTTGTAGGCGATATCGCAATCGCGTTTGCAAAGGAGGCCGGAGCCGCAACCGCGGGCCTTCCGGAGAACGTTGTATCCGCAATCAACGATATCAACGCCGGAAAGCCCTTAAGCGAGGTAATCCGCGGTGTGGATGTGAACGGCTACAATGCACTGACCGGCACCCATGCGATCATCACCAAGGATGCGGCTACCGGCGCGGTCAAGGATACGGCGGCAGAGGTATCTCTGTACGTGCCGAATCTGGTGGATGGGCTGACCAATGTGGAAGTCCTGTTCTACAACAACGTTACAGGCCAGTGGACGCTGCTTCCCGCACTGAAGGTAGATCCGGTCAGCAAGACCGTAGCGGTGAACATCCCTGGCTCCGGCACACTTTCCGTAGTGTACAAGAAGTAATCAGAAAAAGTGACATCAGCGCATTTGCGCGGAGGGCCAGAGGGAGCCGTGAGGATCCCTTTGGCTTCTCGTCGGAGGAGAGCTTTACAGGAGAAAAAAGGGTAGTGGTGAAAAATGTATAGAAAAGCGGACCGCGGCTGGCTGAAGCATTGGGACTTTACGCTGCTAGATGCAATATGCCTGCAGGCGGCCTATGTTGCAGCTTACTGGCTGCGCCATGGGTTTGGATGGCCGTATACCAATCAGCTCTATTGCAATATGGCCTTTGTGCTGGTACTGATCCAGATATTTGTGACATTTTTTTGTGAGAGCTTTAAAAACGTGTTAAAGCGCGGCTATTACCGCGAATTTTCCTGTGTGGTAAAACACGTCTGCCTGGTAATTCTGATGGGGACGTTTTATCTGTTTGCCACGCAAAAAGGTGAGAACTACTCGCGTCTGACGCTGGTGCTGACAGGCGTGATCTATGCGGTATTTACCTACATTATCAGAATTGTGTGGAAACGCTATCTGAAGGTGAGGGGAGTGGGAAGCAGGGGGAAACGGTCCCTTCTGATTCTGACGTCAAAAACCATGGTGGACACCGTGGTAAAAAATATTCTCGCCAACAATTACGAGGGCTTTCAGGTAGTAGGAATAGCTCTGGTGGACGGGGATAAAAACACTGAAAAATCATACAGGGGAGTGGCGGTAGTGGCCGACGGCGGGAACGTGGCTGAGTACGTCTGCCGCGAGTGGGTAGACGAGATTTTTGTCAACCTGCCGGAGGAGATTGCGCTGCCCCAGGACCTGCTCAACGACTTTATCGAGATGGGCGTTACGGTCCATCTGAAGCTGGTGGAGGTAGCCAAGTTAAGCGGGCAGAAACGCCACGTGGAGCGGATCGGCACCTACACGGTGCTCACAAGCAGTATCAATATGGCCAGCTGGAAGCAGGCGTTTTTCAAGCGCACCATGGATATTGCGGGCGGCATAGTGGGCTGTCTGATCACCGGGCTTCTGTTTCTGGCGATAGCCCCCTGTATCTACATAAAATCCCCCGGCCCTATCTTTTTTTCGCAGATACGGGTGGGAAAGAACGGGAGAAAATTTAAATTGCACAAATTCCGCAGCATGTATATGGATGCGGAAAAGCGAAAAAAAGAGCTCATGGAGCAGAACCGCGTCAAGGACGGGATGATGTTTAAAATCGACAACGACCCGCGGATTATCGGCGGTGAGAAGGGAATCGGCGGGATAATCAGGAAGTACTCCCTCGACGAATTCCCCCAGTTCTGGAACGTGCTGAAGGGCGACATGAGCCTGGTAGGGACCAGGCCGCCCACAGTGGATGAGTGGGAGAAATACGATCTGCACCACCGGGTAAGGCTGGCCACAAAACCGGGGATTACCGGCATGTGGCAGGTGAGCGGGAGAAGCGATATTACGGACTTTGAAGAGGTGGTGAGGTTGGATAAGGCGTATATAACGGGCTGGTCGATCGGACTGGACGTAAAGATATTGATGAAAACGATTGGGGTGGTTGTATTGAGGCGAGGGGCGTTGTAGCTGGTATGTAAGAGCTAAATAGGTGATTGGTAATCAATATTAGATCTTATTATATTTTAGTGTTGTTGCGATTTAATAAAAGGAAAAACAAAACAATATGAAAATAGATAAAAGTGTATCGGTTTAGTTGGTAAAAATAGAGTTATAAAAACAATGAATGGAGAAAAAATGGCGATAGTTGATCTAAAGAAAAAAACAGTATTCCTTACGGGCGTTGCTGGATTTATTGGCTCTAATTTGGGAGAGCGCCTTTTTTCAGATGTTGAAGGTATCAAAATTATCGGTATCGATAATATGAATGATTATTATGATGTGCGTTTGAAGGAAGATAGGTTAAAGAAATTATCTTCTTACCCTAATTTCATATTTAAAAAAGGATCGATTGCAGATAAAGCGTTGATACAGAGAATTTTTACGGAATACAGGCCTGATGTGGTTGTTAACTTGGCCGCGCAAGCGGGTGTACGATATAGCATTACAAATCCAGATGCTTACATAGAAAGTAATATGATAGGTTTCTATAATATTCTTGAGGCTTGCCGCCATTCCTATGATAACGGTGCGAGTGGTGTGGAACATCTGGTCTATGCTTCAAGTTCATCTGTTTATGGTTCTAACATGAAAGTTCCTTACAGTACAGATGATAGGGTGGATAACCCTGTCAGCCTTTATGCGGCAACAAAAAAAAGTAATGAACTTTTCGCTCATGCGTATAGCAAGCTATATAACATTCCATCTACGGGTTTGCGCTTTTTTACAGTGTATGGTCCGGCCGGCCGGCCCGATATGGCGTATTTTGGATTTACAGATAAACTTCGTGAAGGCAAAAAGATTCAAATTTTTAACTATGGTAATTGTAAACGGGACTTTACGTATGTGGATGACGTTATTGAAGGCGTGATCAGGGTTATGCAGAAAGCACCTAATAAGCAGATAGGGAGAGACGGTTTGTACCAACCACCTTACATGATTTATAATATTGGGAATAACCGGCCGGAAAATCTTCTCGATTTTGTGACCATTCTGCAAGAGGAGCTGATTCGTGCTGGAGTGTTGCCAGACAACTACGATTTTGAAGCGCACAAGGAACTGGTCCCAATGCAGCCAGGAGACGTTTCAATAACTTTTGCGGATACCAAAGCGCTAGAGACGGACTTCGGTTTTAAGCCAAACACGGGTTTGCGTGAAGGTTTACGAAAGTTTGCAGAGTGGTATAAGAAATTCTATATAGTTGAGAGCAATACAAGGATAGAGGAGTAGAGAATATGAGCAATATGAAAATTGCTGTTGCCGGTACTGGTTATGTGGGTTTGTCAATAGCTGTGCTCTTAGCGCAGCATAATAAAGTTACTGCAGTGGATATTATTTCAGAAAAAGTGGAGCTTATCAACAAAAAGATATCTCCTATTCAAGACGATTATATTGAAAAGTATTTGTCCGAGAAAGAACTTAATTTGACTGCGACACTCGATGCAAAAGTAGCCTATACTGAAGCAGAATTTGTGGTTATTGCAGCTCCAACAAACTATGATTCAAAAAAGGATTTTTTTGATACATCTGCAGTCGAAAATGTAATTGACTTGGTGATGCAGTACAATCCGAATGCAATCATGGTTATAAAATCTACAATTCCTGTCGGATATACTGCTAGTATCAGAAAAAAGACTGGTAGCAAGAATATAATATTCAGTCCTGAGTTTTTAAGAGAGTCAAAAGCTTTGTACGACAATTTGTATCCAAGCCGTATCATTGTGGGGACAGATATGGGGGATAAGCGTCTGATTAAAGCTGCGCAAGTATTTGCGGAACTTCTTGCGGAAGGGGCTATTAAAAACGATATTATAACATTATTTATGGGATTTACAGAGGCTGAGGCTGTAAAGCTATTTGCTAATACCTATTTAGCTCTCCGCGTTAGCTATTTTAACGAGCTGGATACATATGCAGAGTTAAAAGGGTTGAATACACAGCAAATTATTGACGGAGTTTGTCTTGATCCTCGTATCGGTAGAAATTATAATAATCCATCGTTTGGTTATGGAGGATATTGCTTACCTAAAGATACCAAACAGCTTCTTGCAAATTACAAAAACGTTCCTGAAAATTTGATAGAGGCCATTGTGGAAAGTAATCGGACAAGAAAATCATTTATTGCAGACCGTGTATTAGAAATTGCAGGCTCTTATGGGGCAAATGACAGCTGGAATGCTGGTAAGGAGAAAACAACTATAATAGGTGTTTACCGTCTGACTATGAAGAATAATAGTGATAATTTCCGGCAGAGTTCTATTCAGGGAGTTATGAAACGGATTAAGGCTAAGGGAGCAACTGTAATCATTTATGAGCCAACTTTGAAAGATGGAGCTACTTTTTTCGGGAGTAAAATTGTTAATGATTTGGGGATATTTAAGATACAGAGTCAGGTTATTATTGCTAATAGATATAATAGTTGTCTTGATGACGTTAAAGAAAAAGTTTATACAAGAGATATTTTTCAAAGAGATGAATAGGAAAACTATAAATAGTAAACGTATATGGGCATTTGTACAGGAGAGTACGAAATGAAAAAAGTGTTACAAATATCCAAGTATTATTATCCTTTTATTGGAGGGACTGAACAAGTTGCCAGAGATATTGTAAATGCTTTGAAAGGAGAGTTGGTAGAGCAGAAAGTTATTTGTTTTAATGAAAATTCCTGTATGGGAGATTGTGTTACATATAGATATGAGACTGCACATGACTGTGTGGATGATATAGAAGTAATACGCTGTGAGACTAATATAAAAGTATCATCACAGGCGCTATCTCGTACATATAGAAAAGAACTAAATAAACTAATGAAAAACTATGAACCAGATATTGTTATTCTTCACTACCCAAATCCATTTGTGACATATCTGCTGCTTAAATATAAAAAATTACCATTCAAATTATGGGTTTATTGGCATTTGGATATAACGAAACAAAAAATACTAAAACATCTTATATATAAACAAAATTTGTCTTTGATAAAACGTGCCGACCGTATTTTGGGAGCAACGCCAATCCATGTGGATCAGTCATCATATTCTTTTAAATTTGGGGATAAAAAAACGATACTTCCGTATGCGATCGATGAGAAGCGATTGATGATTTCAACTGATGAGAAAAGGATGGCAGTAAAAATAAAAGAACATTATAGTGGTAAGATTCTTTGCCTATTCGTAGGGCGGCATGTCCCTTATAAAGGACTTGATTATTTAATAGATGCTGCTGAGTACGTGAATGAAAACGTACATTTTCTGATTGCTGGAAGCGGAGAATTAACAGAAAGGTTGAAAGAAAAATCAAAAAATAATAGTGGGGTTGAGTTTATAGGCCAAATTAGTGACTCTGATTGGCGGTCTTATCTGTACGCTTGTGATATTTTCTGTTTTCCGTCCGTTACACGTAACGAGGGGTTTGGCTTAGCTCTTGCAGAAGGAATGTATTATGGCAAACCTGCTGTAACATTTACGATACCAGGAAGTGGAGTGAATTATGTTAATATTCATAAAGAAACCGGTTATGAATGTTCAAATCGGAACAGTAAGATGTATGCCGAAGCAATTAATAGTTTGGCAGAGAATTCAAAAATTAGAGAGGAATTCGGTGCCAATGCCAGGCAGAGAGTTTTAGATAATTTTACATTTGAAAAATTTAAGAAGAATATTATCGCACTTTTAGAGCAGGATTGATTATGATTTATTGATGGAAGGAACCGTATAAGCATATGAAACTTGTTTTTGTACATGATGGACCGTTATTTTATGATAAAAAAGGAAAGTATTATGAATTTGCATACCATGAATTATATCAGAGATATTCATATTTTGCTGATAATATATCTTTTTTAATAAGAACGAAAGCCATATTGGGAACTAATAAGTTTACTCCTGTGCCAGAACAAATTAAGGTGGTAAGTGTTCCAAATTTTAAAAGTCTTAAAACATTTCTGAAGAATAAGCCTATTGCTGAAGCAATTATTGAGAATACTATTCGCGAGAATGATTACGTTGTGCTGAGGAGTCAGAGCTCTATAGCACAATCGGCAATAAAATATATAAAAAAATATAATAAACCATATATCGTAGAATGCGTTGGATGCTCATGGGATAGCTATTGGAACCATGGAGTTTTAGGGAAAATTGTTGCCCCTTATATGTATATTAAAACAAGAAGTATAATCAGGCATGCTGACTATGTATATTATGTCACTGCTAGCTTTTTACAGAAGCGGTATCCTACTAAAGGAAAAACTGTATGCTGTTCTAACGTTGTATTAGATTCATTAGATGATAAGGTGTTGATTAAACGTATGAAAAGATTATCTAAATTTGATCCAACGAAGAGAATGGTCCTTGGTACTGCAGCAGCAATCGATACAAGATATAAAGGTCAAGAATATGTAATTAAAGCGATCCCTAAACTTATAAAGGCTGGTTATAATGTAGAATATCATTTGGCAGGAGGGGTAACTGGTGCGAAAAAAAATACTTTTCTGAAGGATCTGGCTGTGCAGTTAGGAATTTCAGATAGAGTGTTTTTTTGGGGGAGTTTGTCTGCCGATCAGATGAATGATTATTATGATTCTCTAGATTTATATATACAACCCAGTAAACAAGAAGGATTACCAAGAGCTGTCATAGAAGCAATGAGTAGAGGCTGTCCTGTTGTTGCTACTAATATAGCGGGTATACCAGAATTGGTTCAGAAGGAATGCCTCTTTAAGAAGGGGTGTAGTGAAGAAGTTGTTGAGGTGATAAAGAAAATTCTAAAATTAGATTTGCAGGATATTGCAGAGATAAATTTTTCCAAAGCTATGCAATACGAAAAGTGCAGGCTGATAAAAAAAAGAGAGGCCTTTTATGATGATTTTCTAAATGACATTAAGAGAGGTTCAAATAATTGTTGATATGGATATAATGAGAAAAGTATTAAGAAAACTCAATATTTGTATTCATCGTCTGTATTATATATACTGTTGCCCCAATATTGCTTTGGGCCATAATTTTAACTTTAGATCTGGCTTTGTGATGAACTATGCGAGAGAGGCTCGGATTACTATAGGTGATAACAATTTTTTTAATAATTGGTGTAGTTTGAATGTCCAATATAAATTAAAAATTGGCGACAACTGTATTTTTGGAGAAGGCGTTAAGATTTACGATCATAATCATAAGTTTAATAAGGCAAATGTCCCTGTGTTTGAACAGGGATTTTCCTGCAAATGTGTAGAAATCGGAAATAATTGTTGGATTGGAAGTAATGTTATTATCTTGGCTGGAGCTAAGATAGGGGATAATGTTGTTATAGGTGCTGGGTGTACAATTGATAGAACTATAGAATCTAACAGGATTGTACGTAACAGACAGGAATTATATATAGATAAAATAGATTATAAATAATAGCGAGAGGGGTATTGTAATGATTGGTGACAGGATGACATTTCCTATTATTTCAGTCATCATGCCAGTGTATAATTCCAGAGCATATTTAGAGATGGCGATTCAAAGTGTTTTAAATCAATCATTTAAGGAATTTGAATTATTATTAGTTGATGATGGTTCTAATGATGGCAGTGAAGAACTATGCGATAAGTATTTATATTTAGATGAGCGAGTTAGAGTTATTCATAAAGAGAACGGCGGTGTTTGTTCTGCACGTAATGTTGGAATAAAAAATAGTGGGGGACAATATATTGCGTTTATAGATAATGATGATATGTATAAGAAAGAATTTTTGGAAACATTATTGAAATATATTAGAGAAATGGATGCTGATATTGTCAAGTGTGGCAGAAGAAATGTGAAGATTCTTCCTGATTTAAAAATTATATCTGATAAAAATAGTTTTTATCCGGAAACAGTCTTTTTAGAATTTGAAGAATTTTCTAGACAATATTGCAAATTAAGAAAAGGGGATATTTTAAGTTCTGTCTGGAATGGTCTTTATAAAAGAGAAATAATTAAAAAATATAAATTGATATTTGATGAAATGATACGATATGGAAATGAAGATATTATCTTTAATAGCGACTATATGATTCACTGTAAGAAAATCGTATTGCTGAAAGATGTACTATACACACATTTTTATCGTATGGAGCATAGTACCAGTATGAAATTTTCAGAGGAACAGATTAGCACAAGGATACTGGCAGTCCACAAAGAAATGAGAATTGTACAAAAGGTTCCGAAAATGGTTGATATGCTAATGTTGGAAGGAATTCGTGAACTATTTCGATTAATTGTTCCAGTTAATAATAGAAAACAAAGAATAAAATATATAAAGCAAATTAAAAAGGCGTTAGATTTTGATATATTAAACAAGCTAGCTTTGATAAACGATAAAAGTATCTCTTGTACAGCAAAAATAGATTTACTCCTTATTAAATTTCAACTTTACGATTTATATTTTGCATTAAGGCGGATGTGTAGGTTTCCTCAGTAAGTAGTGAATGAGGATGAAATTGTTTGAAAGGCGGACACCTGATGAAAAATAATTCTGTGGAACAAAATACTTATACGGAGATGTGTCAAGCTCTTGAAAAACTGGCTGGAGAATATAAAGCTATTTATCAATCGTCTGAATACCAGAACGGAATTCGATTAAAGACATATATGGACCTATTAAAGCAGTTAAAAATTATTGATATTATAAAACGACTTTTGAATAGAAACGGAAAACTAGATGTAATATTAAATCAAAAGGATAATAATGTTGATTGGAATAATTATTTTTCGGATAAAAAAGTGGCAGTTTATACAGCTATTTTCGGGCACTATGACTCCCTTTTTGAACCATTAGTTGCACCAAATAATATAGACTATTTCGCATTCACAGATTTTGAGATACCTACGGGAAGTAAATGGAAACGATTGGATCCACTATGCTTCCTTCCGAACAAAAGTTTATCATGCAATGAAAAAAATCGATTTTTTAAAATGCTTCCCCATCGATTTTTTGATCCGTATGATTACTCTGTGTATGTAGATGGAAATGTTATGATTGTCTCTGATGTTACAGCATTAACATATGCGCTAGAACAATTTCCCATTGCTATGTTTACTCATAAGAATAGAACCTGTGTATATAAAGAAGCAAAAGCTTGTATTCGTAAACATAAAGAAAAAAAACATAATTTGGAGAGACATATTAATTATCTCAAATCAAATGGTGTTCCAGAGGATTTGGGATTATTAGAAGCGACGGTTATTATAAGAAATCATCACGATCAAAGGTGTGTTGATTTGATGGAAATGTGGTGGAAGGAATTTATGGAATTTTCAAAGCGAGATCAAATTTCGTTAATCGATTGCTTATGGCGCAGTAAAATAGACATTTCTTCTGTGGGAATTCTTGGAAATAACTTATTTAAATGTAATTTGTTTATAATCGTAAAACATAGATCATGGGGGCAATATGAGGGTCATTTTATTTGATTTACTGAATGCACAACCTAATAAATCATCAAAATATCACGGTGGTGGTGAATACATAAAGACAGTGTTTGCAGCGTTGGTTGAAAGATGTAAAAAAGATGTGCAGATTGTTCCATTTTATGATAGTCAACGTTTTCTCGATGGATGGATAAAATCATTAATTCAAAGCAAAAAGCTAAAAACTATAGATGTAAAAAGTATTGATCAGATTCAAATGGTAGCTGACCAAATTTCAGCTGATGTTTTTTTTTCTGGACTACCAGAGCATTACAGAAGAGAATGGTTTCCACAATATACAAAAATAATTGGTGTTATTCATGGATTAAGAAAAATTGAGAAGTCCCATGACAAATATGAGTGGAAGTATTTCGATGGAAAACAGCAGATAATATCTAAATTGCGGCTGTTTAAATCATATATGCTTAATAAGGAAAAAGAGTTAAGTTATGTAATTGATGAACAGAAAAGAGTTATAGAATTATTAGATATGATTATTTGTGATTCTTATCATACATACTATGCACTTATTTATTATTATAAGGATATTGTATTGGACAAACTTAAAGTATTCTATCCACCACTAAAGCAAATGAGCTTTGAGGCAAATGTTAATATTCCTGAGGAGATAAAAGGAAAATTTTTGCTTATTTTAGGTGGGGATAGATGGCTAAAAAATGCTTATAGAAGTGTTATGGCAATTGATAGTCTCTATACTCGAGGGTTTTTAGGAGAAATTCAAACAGTACTCGTTGGTCAGACTTCACAGACAATAAAAGCGTCAATAGAGAATGAAAGTATGTTCGTTTGGTTAGATTATGTGGAAAATGCCCAACTTGAGGCACTGTATAAAAATTGTGAAGTGTTTGTATATCCGACACTCAACGAAGGATTTGGCTATCCTCCCTTAGAAGCAATGAGTTTTGGTAAGACATGTGTAGTATCTGCAGTCTGTTCTTTACCAGAGGTTTGTGGAAACGCAGTATATTATATTAATCCATATGATGAGGGAGAGATCGCTAATCGTATTTTGTACGCAGTCGATATGCCAATTAAAAATTCTGTTATTAAAAATCATATGAGTAATATTTATGCAAAGCAGAATAAGGATTTGGAGGCTTTATGTGATTATATTTTAAATATTAATTAATCGGTAGGTGATTAGGAATGTCGATTGCAGGATGTATTATTTTGGCTTTATATGGTGTAGGGTTAATTATAGCAATTATTTCAAATAAAATACGAAAATTTGAATATAATGTTTTTGTGGGAATGATCGCAGTTTCTTTATTTATTAATATCGGTCGCTCAATTTTTAATTTGTCATTTATCTATTTAATGGAATATCTCTACTTATTTACTTATATTATTATGCTTTGCTTGGGAAGAAGGAAATTAAAATTTAAAAGGCGTATTTTTTTAATATCAACTATCTTAATACTTATTATCGGCTTAAGTGAACTACATTTAGTACTTTCAAGAAATATGCCAAATGTTATACCTTATTCAATAAGAATGGATGATGTATATCGTGGAAGTGTATCAGCCGTACGTGCTAGATTTTCTACGTACAATATAATTCATTTTTGGTATTTTATTATATTTGTTATCATTATTCTTTTAAATTATGAACGATTTACGGATATACAGAAAAAAAGTGTTCTTTTAAGAGATGTGGAGAAGTTGTTTATTTGGGCATTTGGATTTTGGACGTTGGAATGGTTTTCTAATAATTTGATTTCTTCTTCGATTTGGAGAAATGTTGTTTTTGAGATATTTGGGGTTGAAAAAATAAATACTATTTATTATCAAACAAATAGATTTGGTTTTTGGGGTTTTTCAGGATTTTATTCTGAGCAGTCATATGTTTCAATAATGTTTATTTTTTATTCTATTTATTATATTAAAAAAGAACTGTTTGGAAGGGAGTGGCTTGTATTAATATGGAGCAGTATCCTCTTGGTTTTGAATGGATCTACGACTGGACTAGCAATGCTTCCATTTGTTATTATTATCATTGTAAAAAACGTATTTAAAGGCGCTACACACAAAAAAATATTTAATAGGATCATTATTAGCGTTGTTGCTATTTTAGGCGTATCTGTATTTGCTATATTACAAAATAGCCTGATACGGATTATGGTGAATTCTACAATACTAAAAATATCAGCATATCTAACAGGCGGTTTTTTTTCTAGTACGATACAAACTTCTGCTGCTATACGCCAATATGGGAATGCGATTGCTTATAATGCATTTAAAAAGAGTCCCATTTTAGGAGTTGGTATAGGGACAACCAGAGGGTATGGAATTATAACTGGTGCATTAGCTTGTATGGGCGTAGCTGGTATTATATCATATTTATTATTTATAAAGGCCTCATTTAAAGTCTGCTTTAATAGAGAGATAAGAACACTTTGTATAATAATATTAATATACTTTTCAATGATATTGAGTGTATGGTATTTATACTATCCAACTATTATACCGCTTTATCTTGCTTTATCACAGGGGGCTACAGACTATAATAAAAAATATAGCATGTCTTAGAGCTCGCTTTTACAGAAATGAGTTTATATTTGTAGGGAGGTAGAATACTTGAGTCGTGGAAAAGATTTATTAAAAAATACCGGTATACTAATGATTGCAAAGGTTTCCACACAATTTATTGGATTTCTTTTACTTCCCCTTTATACTACAGTATTAACAACAGAAGAGTATGGTACAGTGGATATCTTTACATCGATGATCATGATAATAGTACCATTCTTAACACTGCAATTGGAAATGGGACTATTTAGATTTTTTATTATAGAGGTGTCTGAAGAACGACGAAAAACAATTATTACATCTTCATTCATTATTATTCTAATTTTGTTGAGTGTTGCGTCTGGAATCTATTGGGGGATGGCTTCTCTGATACATATTCCATATAAAGTTTATATATATTTTATGTACTTTACATCAGCAGTTTATACTGTACTACTACAAGTTTGCCGTGCTTATGGCAATAATAAGGCTTATGGTTTTGCCTCTTTTATTAGCTCAGTATTTGCAATATGCCTTAATATTATATTTATATTGCTGTTAGGGTGGCGTGTAGAAGGAATTATGCTCTCATATGTTATTGCTCATGGAGTTAGTTCTTTATATATGCTTTTGAGAACAAAGGTTTTTAGGTATATTGACAAAAGATACCTTTCCAAAGAAGAGAGTAAAAAATTATTAAATTACTCTATCCCGCTTGTATTTAATCAAATTTCAAGTTGGGCAATTAATTATTCGGATCGGTTAATTATTTTAAACGCATGGGGAACTGGAGCTAATGGAATTTATTCTGTTTCAAATAAGTTTTCAAATATAACGAATACATTTTTTAATGTATATAATATTGCGCTAACAGAGAATGTTATCCGAGGAATGGATGATCAAAATAACCATGAATATGTAAATAAAATTTTCACATTAACATTTAATTTATATTTGATTTTAGTAACAGGTATTGTAAATTTACTACCATTTTTTTTTGATTGGTTAGTAAATGTAAATTACCGCAATGCTTATGGACATGTTCCGGTTTTGATGTTAGCGATGTTATTTTCAGGTATGTCTGCAACAATAGGAAGTATTTATATTGCTTATAATAGAACAAAGGATATTACGATTACAACTATGTTAGCAGGAATTTGTAATATTATTATACATTTGATTCTTCTAAAGAGAATAAGATTGTATGCGGCCTCTATATCGACATTGCTTTCTTTTGGGCTGTTGTTTGTTTATCGTTTGATTTATGTACAGCGATTTTTCAAAATAGAATTTGATATAAAAAAAATATTACCTCAAATTTTTATATTTATAGCAGCTTGGGTGGGATATTCATTTAAAAATTACCCAATCATTATTAGCGCTTTCTTAAGTAATTTGATATTTATTGGTTATGCAGTTTTAGAAAATAAGAACGAGATACTACAACTTCTAAAAAAAAAATAGATATGGTGAAAATATTGAATATATGTCAGCGGCTATTGGATTCTAACAAAACAGAGACTAGAGCTGCATTGCCACTGATAACTTATTGCCTGTGACTGATCTGAACTGCGGCCTCATTAGAATTTCGGTAAAAGATAATGAATGTCGCTAAACTCTTTTGTTGAATGGTCTGAAAAGCCGAGAAGTGAAAGCTATTTATGGCATATATAAAGGATATTTACCGCACAGCAAAGGAGAAATGTGTATTGGAGGCTATGAAATGAGAGTTAAATGATCGATGTCCTCCGCCGAGATGTAAAAAGCTATTTTTATACGACTAATGTGATTGAAAGCTTGATTGCGGTCTACTAAAAACTGAACTGTCAAGTAGATGTTTTCCAAGTGGCATAGCCTTTTTCAGGGGGCTATGTCTGTATATATGTGAAGAAACTAAAATTAGTCTACGGATTCATATCTGGTGGAAGTTATTTTTATCAGGATACAGTTCTTTGGCGGGAATATAAATACAGAGATATCCGCAAGAAGATCACAGAATTGTTCTATGAGACCAGAGAGTAGGGAAGATATACGAGCTATTGGAACGTGAAGGAATTCACCTCTTAGAAAAAAGACATATTTTTAGGGAGTGTATGAAAGTTTTTCTGTAAATAGCTGTAAGTCAAGAGGTTTTCTATGATAAAATAAAAATCATAGGAGGCCTTTTATTAGAGAAAAGAAACCAGTACACAAGGTACAAATGACAGATGGAAAACGCAGCATCATCCAACAGCTTCTGCAGGAATACGATATCCAATCGGCAGAAGAT
>JAGZSY010000046.1 GCA_018380885.1 Enterocloster asparagiformis | reverse complement strand
TTATACTTTGACGCAAAAATCTGTGTTTCATTTTCTGGCAATGTATACTTTACTACAGATTCACTTTTATCCGCACAAAGTACAATTCCTATCGGTGGATTATCCCCCTCATTCATCAATTCACGCTCGTAATAATGGACATACATCTGCATTTGCCCCAAATCCTGATGTGTCAAATCTCCGATTTTTAAATCAATTAATACAAAACATTTCAAAATATAATTATAAAAAACAAGATCTATTCGGAAATGCCGGCCATCAAATGTAATCCTCTTCTGTCTGGCAACAAAAGAAAATCCTCTCCCCAATTCTAAGAGAAACTTTTGCAAATGCGTTATCAACGCTTCTTCAAGATCACTCTCATAAAAATCGTCTTTTGGATTCAATCCCAGAAACTCTAATACGTATGGATCGCGGATAATATCCTCTGGTACTTTCGCAGGCTCCAATTTCTGGATTTCTTCCGAAACTTTTTCTTTATTTTGGCTGGATAACAGCCTTTCATAAAAGAAAGAATTAATTTGCCTTTCCAACTGCCGTGTACTCCAATTTGACTTTATTGCCTCCTCTATATAGAACTGGCGCGCGTTTTTATTTTCAACACGCATAAGCAAGCGATAATGTGTCCAACTCAATTCGCTATGCAGTGCGTAGCTTTTTGGAAATGTAAGATAAAACTGGCGCATATTTTTAAGATTTGCAACTGTGAATCCCTTTCCAAAATCTGTAGTCATCTGTTTGGATAGCTCTACTATTAAGCGGACTCCATATTCCGCCTTTTCCTCACCGCCCTGCTGTTCTACGATACTTTTCCCTATATTCCAGTACGCTTCCACCATCGCAAAGTTTGCAGTTTAATATACTTTGTTTCTAGCTTCAGAAAGAATTCTTTTAATCTGCTCATAAAATTGTTGTTCCATGGCTCTTCCTTCTTTCAATTACTATTGTGAAAATAATATCTTATTTTATACACTCATCCAAACTTTATATGGGCAAGTGATATCTCCATTCACAATTTGTTATTTCAGTTTAAATTCGTTCAATTATTGCATCCAGCATAATCATTCGGTACTTTAATATTGCCTCCCTATGTTCTATACACCGTTCACTTATTTTAATGCCCAACTCCCCCGCATCATACCACATTTCTGTAAAAAGCGACATAATAAATCCATCTAAATACCGCATAAATTCTTGCAACGGAAACTTTCCATTTTCTGCAAAAAACGCTTTACATATAGTATATATTTCATCACTTTTTTGTGTTGGCTTATCATAATGGGCTATATACTTATCAACGCTCTCCTTTATCATACTCTTCAACGAAAGTGTTGGCATAATTTCAATAAGTAATAAATCATTTAGTTGTTTCGCAAGATCATCTCTATCATATAATCTCAGGTAATTCTGAACAGTAATATTCTTCTTTAATGTTTCTGATTCAATCAAAGATGCTCTAAAATGACTTAATACTTGCTTAAATATTACATTATAAACGACATCATTAATATTATTTGTATCAATCGCTTCTAATGTTTGAATATATTCTTCTTGTCGCAAAAAGAAATTTTCAAAAAACTTATCTAAATCTTCTTTAGAGTCATGTATATAATGACAATATTTGCATTCATTCAATTTTCTTACAACTTGAATACCATATAGATTTAAACTTGTTATTTCAATATCATCTAGTTTTTCCCATAGTATTTTTTTATAAAACTTTTTTTGAGGGTTTCCAGATTTTATGTTAGCAGAATAAATAACATGTACCCATGGAACACAATCCTCTTTCCAGTACATTTCCATTTCACTTAGATCACCAACCGTAACCCCCAATTTTTCGTATACAATTTTATTAACGGCCAATTCCAACTCCACACCAGTGGGTATCGTATTACCTGTAATTTCTCCACCTAAAAATTCATATGAAAAATCATCCTGCTCAATTAGCGGACATTTACAAATAAGATATTCTTTCTTTTTATTTTGGATCACTAGCGAAAATCTAATCATACATTTCCACATATCCTTTTCTTCCACAGAATAAAAGTTTTGCCATGGGGTATGCCTTTTGCCAAAAGTTATTAGTTCTGCCCCGTGGTTTCTTTACACCAAATGAAACTCATTTTTTATATGTACACGGCGTTACCCCGTCCCCACTTATGGTGAAACTTATCCATCTTAACTTCCGCAAAAACACAACTCCATTATCTCCAAATAATTCCGCAGACCCACCTGGAATCAAGCTTTCCGCACGAGAAGCATCACCGTCTCCACATGCCCCGTCCCCCCAAACATATCACACCCTCTCACTCTCTTCACCTCATACCCCATCCCCCTCAAATACTTCACATCTCTCCCCAGCGTGGCCGAGTCGCAGCTCACATACACCACCCGTTTCGGCGCCATCGCCACGATGGTATCCAGGCACACCTGGTCGCAGCCTTTCCGGGGCGGGTCCACTACGATTACGTCCGCGTACGCTTTCTTCTCCTCATACTCCCTGGGCAGCACTTCCTCCGCCTTGCCCACAAAGAACTCCACGTTCTCAATCCCATTGATCGCCGCGTTTCTTCTGGCGTCCTCGATGGCCTGGGGGACAATCTCCACCCCGTAGACCTTCTTCGCCTTCTGCGCCAGGAACAGCGAGATCGTGCCGATGCCGCAGTACAAATCCCAGACCGTCTCCTCCCCGGTCAGGCCCGCGTACTCCAGAGCGGTGCCGTACAGCTTCACCGTCTGCGCCGGATTCACCTGGTAAAATGACAGCGGCGAGATCTGATACTTCACGCCCCCGATATAATCCGTGATATACCCGGGCCCCCAGAGGTTCACCACCTCGCTCCCCAGAATCACGTTGGTTTTCTCCGTGTTTACGTTCAGGGAGATGCTGGTCATCCCGGCCACGCGCTGAAGCCGCTCCACCAGCGCCTCCGCCCGGGGCACGTTCCGCCCGTTGATCACCAGGCACACCATGATCTCCCCTGTGGCAAATCCCTTGCGAATCAGGCAGTGCCGCACAAGCCCGCAATGCCGCTCCTCGTCATAGGGTTTGATTCCAAATTCTTCCATAAATTCCCGGACAATTCCCAATATTTCCCGGTTCTCCTCCACCCCCAGCAGACAATCCTCGTTCTCGATGATGGAATGGGTCCGCCCCGCGTAGAACCCGGTGATCACTCTCCCGTCCTTGCTCATCCCAAATGGGAACTGCGCCTTATTCCGGTACCGCCACGGCTCCTCCATCCCCATTATGGGCTCCATGCGCACAAATTCACCGCCGATCTCCCCGACGGCCTCGTCCGGCAGCAGCAGATTTTCCAAACCGCCGATCCGCTTGAGGTTGTTGTACACCTTACGCTCCTTAAATTTCAGCTGCGCCTCATAGTCCATCATCTGCAGCTGGCAGCCCCCGCACTGCCGCGCCACCGGACATCTTGGCGCCACGCGCTGGGGGGAAGGCTCCAGCACTTCGACGAGACGTGCGAATCCATAGGTCTTTTTCATTTTCATGACCCCTGCCTTCACCACGTCCCCGATCACCGTGTCCTTGATAAACCAGATGTACCCGTCCACCCGGCCCAGGCCGGCGCCGTCCTCGCTCATGTCCTCTATGGTCACGGTAAACACATCGTTCTTTTTCATCTCCTGATTTCTCCCTTCCAAAAATAAAAGCGTGTCTGAAAAATTCACTTCCACCCAAGCGCCATGCTTCGCGGCATATTTGCCCCGGATTCAGTTGACGCGGCCCGCTGCGCCGCCTCCATGGGGACGAATCCCCCGCGGGGTGCGGCGCGCGTTTGGCAGAAAGCATTTTTCAGACACGCTTTGGCAGAAGCCGGAACGCATACACGGCCATTGTCCAGTCTGTATGATGTTCCGGCTTACCTATTTTTAATCCATACGCTATGTATTTACAATTCGGTTGTCTTTCTGATGTTCGTCTCCAGCAGCCGGTTAAAGCCCAGCCAGCCCGTATTCTCGCCGCCCGCGTTGAGCGCCTCGATCATGGTCTCCATCTTGGCGTCCGTATTGTCCGCGAAGTTTAAGGCCAGGGCCTCCAACAGCGCCGGCTTCTTGGGCGAGCCGTACTCCAACTCCCCGTGGTGGGCCAGGATACAGTGCTTCAGCTCCACGGCCGTTCGCTCCGGGAATCCCGGGATGGTGCGGATCATCCGGCCCACCATCTCGGTGCCGATGATGATATGGCCCAGCAGCTGGCCGTCGTCCGTGTAATCGTTCTCCGGAAACGTGGAAAGCTCCTTTGTTTTTCCCAGATCATGGAAAATTGCCGCTGTGATCAGCAGATCACGGTTCAACTGGGGATAGTATCCCGCGTAGTAGTCGCACAGCTTTGTAACGCTCAGCGTGTGCTCCAGCAGTCCGCCCACAAAGCCGTGGTGAACGCTCTTGGCCGCGGAATGGAACTTGAAGGCCTTGGCAAAGGCCGGGCTCTCCACGAAAAATTTGCTCAAAAGCTGATTCAGACAGGGATTCTTCACGCTGGCGATAAAGCCCAGCAATTCCTCATACATCTGATCGATATTTTTCTTTGATACAGGCAGGTAATCCGCCTCCACGTACTCCCCCTCCGCGGCCCGGCGAATCCGGCGCACGTTCAGCTGGTGGGAATTTTGGAACAGGGTCACATCCGCTTCCACATGTACGTAATCCATGGTTTCAAACTCGCCCACTCCCGGGGAATTTAAATCCCAGATTTTGGCATCGATGGTCCCTGTCTTGTCCTGAAGCACCAGATTGCCGTATTCCTTGCCGTTTTTCGTGAGAGCAATCTGTTTGTTCTTGCACAGGTACACATCCGTGGTGTGCATACCCTCCCTGAGTGTATCAATATATTTCATGCTTGTGATTCCTTTCCAAATCTCTTTTTATGTCATCCCAGCCAGCCGCTTTTAGCGCGATCCGATGGTCACCGGGTACTCGATCTCCTTGTAGGAGTCCTTCCCGTTCCGCTGTACAGCCACGTTTACCTTGTCCCCGGGCTTCAGCGATTCCACCTGATTCTGGAAATCCTTCATGGTATTCGTCTTGGAGCCGTCGATCCAGGTGATAATGTCCCCCGGCTGGATACCCGCGTTGTACGCCGGGCTGTCCGCGATGCAGTCGGCCACGTAAATTCCCTGGGGCAGACCGCTCTCCTCCATGGCGGAGTTCACTTCCTGCCCGCGGATCCCAAAATAGGGCGCCGCCATGCCGTTGCTCAAATTCTGCAGCACGCCTTTATAGTCGGAAATAGAGGCAATGGTCGTCATATTGCACTCCCCTTCCTTGTCGTACTGGTCCGTCACCCAACCGATCAGCTGACCGTTGGTGTTGAGGATAAACGTCCCCACCTGGGCGCTGGAGCTCACGTCCGAGTAAAATATTCTGGCGATGCCGTCCACTGCCTGGACGCTCTTCACCACATAGGACACGAAACCGTAGTCCGTGGAGTGGATAATGCCCGCCGGGCCGCCCACGGCGATCACCATGTCGCCCTGTTTGACAGAATAGGAATTGCCCAGCTCCACCTCCGTCAGCTTCTTGACCTGGTCGCCGCTCAGCGCCGACAGTTCGATGCTGACCACCGCCATGTTGGACACGGTGTCCCGCTGCTTTATTTTGCCGGGCACAACCGTTCCGTCCTGGAACGCCACCTCAATGGAGTCCGCCGACTCAATCGCTTCCTCCGGTGTGAGGATCAGGGCCTCTGTTTTTGTCTTGGCGATCAAAACGCCGGCAAACTGACCGGTGGTCTCAATGGGATTGTCGAACCAGTCCACCTGGTGCTGAATCGAGTGAACGGCCACAACGCCCTTGCCCACCTCCGTGGCCACGGTGCGCAGGCTGTTGTACATGGTGGTCAGATCATCCACCGAATACTGGTAATTCTTCATCTCGGACCGGACGATCTCCGCAACAGGCTCCGTCTCCTGGGCCGGCTGGCTGACGGCCGCCGTGGTCTCCACCGCCGCTGTTGTGGTCTCAGGCTCGTCCTTGGGTATGGTAATCTGGCTGCTCTCCTCCGCCGCTTCCGGCCCCAGATAGCGCTCTGCCAGAGGTTTTGACACGACAAAACAAACTGCCGCCAGTACGCCGAACAAAATCCCGCAGAACGCAGTCAGCAAAATTCGTCTGGCGATCTGCCGCTTGGACATGGGCTGGCGGACAATTTTTTCATTGATAAAACGGTGAGGCTTGTCCCCATTCTTTTCCGGCATAGAACCCCTCCCTGTCAAGAATCTGGTATGCTCAAAAACTCACATATCCCTATTATACGTTTCTTCCCCTCTTTATGCAAGCTCGTAAATATGAAAAGATATTAAAAATGATAGTAAATATCCGATTTTATGATATACTGTATATGGCGCTTTCCGCCGAAAAAGCGCCGTCAAACCACGCAAATTATACGTTTATTAAAGGTGAAATTCATGAATCAAAAAGCACTTAAAACCTTGGAATATCATAAAATGATCGCCCAACTCACCGAGTACGCGGCCTCCCCCCTGGGGAAAGCCCTCTGCGGGAGCCTGGAGCCATCCTCCGATTTTGAGGAAATCCGCACCTGGCAGCAGCAGACAACGGATGCGGTGAACCGGGTCCGCTTAAAAGGCACAGTATCCTTCGCCGGGGTCCGCGACATCGGCGATTCCTTAAAGCGCCTGGAGATCGGAAGCGCCCTAAGCATCCCGGAGCTGCTCTCCATCAGCTCCCTGCTCACCTCCGCCGCCCGGGCCAAGGCCTACGGCCGCCATGAGGATATGGATGCGGAAAATGACGACCTCTCCGACTCCCTGGAGCCCATGTTCGCCGCGCTGGAGCCCCTGACCCCGCTGAATCAGGAGATCAAGCGCTGCATCCTCAGCGAGGACGAGGTGGCGGACGACGCCAGCCCCGGACTCTCCCACGTGCGCCGGGCCATGAAGCTGGCCGCGGACAAGATCCACACTCAGCTGAACTCCATTTTGAATTCCAACCGCACCTACCTGCAGGATGCGGTGATTACCATGCGCGACGGCCGCTACTGCCTGCCCGTCAAATCCGAGTACAAAAACCAGGTTCCCGGCATGGTCCACGACCAATCGGCCACCGGCTCCACCCTGTTCATAGAGCCCATGGCCATCGTCCGGCTGAACAACGAGATACGCGAGCTGGAGATCCGGGAGCAGAAGGAAATCGAGGCCGTGCTGGCGGAGCTGAGCAATCAGGCGGCCCCTCACTGCGAGGACCTGGCCTTGAACATGCAGCTTCTGGCCCAGCTGGACTTCATTTTCGCCAAGGCCGCCCTGGCCAGGCATTACCGCTGCAGCGCCCCTGTGTTCAACAACCGCGGCTTCATCCACATCAAGGACGGACGCCACCCGCTGCTGGACCCCAAAACCGTGGTGCCCATCAACGTCTGGCTGGGCAAGGACTTCGACCTTCTGATCGTCACCGGCCCCAACACGGGCGGCAAGACGGTTTCCTTAAAGACCGTGGGCCTGTTTACCCTGATGGGACAGGCCGGACTGCACATTCCCGCCTGGGAGGGTTCCGAGCTGGCCGTGTTCGACCAGGTGTTTGCGGATATCGGCGACGAGCAGAGCATCGAACAGAGCCTGAGCACCTTCTCCGCCCACATGACCAATATTGTGCGCATTCTGGGCGAGGCTGATTCCCGCTCCCTGTGCCTGTTCGACGAGCTGGGCGCCGGCACGGACCCCACCGAGGGAGCTGCGCTGGCCATCGCCATCTTAAGCTTTCTCCACAACATGAAATGCCGCACCATGGCCACCACCCACTACAGCGAGCTGAAGGTATTTGCGCTCAGCGCGCCCGGCGTGGAAAACGCCAGCTGTGAATTTAACGTGGAGACATTGCAGCCCACCTACCGCCTGCTGATCGGCGTGCCCGGCAAGAGCAACGCCTTCGCCATCTCCAAGAAGCTGGGGCTGCCCGACTACATTATCGACGACGCCAAAAACCATCTGGAGGCCAAGGACGAGTCCTTTGAGGACCTGCTGACCAGCCTGGAAAAAAGCCGCCTGACCATAGAGAAGGAACAGGAGGAGCTGAAGGCGTACAAGGATGAGATCGCCCAGCTAAAGGCCCGGCTGACCCAGAAGGAGGAGCGGCTGGACGAGCGCAAGGATAAGCTGCTCAAAAACGCGGCCGAGGAGGCCCAGCGGATTCTCCGGGAGGCCAAGGAGACGGCTGACCAGACCATCAAGCAGATCAACAAGCTCTCCGCGGATTCCGGCTTAAACAAGCAGCTGGAGGCCCAGCGGTCCAAGCTGCGCGAAAAATTAAAAGAGGCGGACGACAAGCTGTCCATCAAGGCAAAAGGGCCCAGCCAGCCCATTTCCCCCAAGAAGCTCAAGGTTGGGGACGGGGTCAAGGTCCTGTCCATGGGCTTAAAGGGCACGGTCAGCACCCTGCCCAACGCCAGGGGCGACCTCTACGTGCAGATGGGCATCCTGCGCTCCCTGGTGAATATCAGGGACCTGGAGCTATTGCCCGAGCAGGACATTACCGGGCCGTCCATCCCCGCTTCCTCCGGCGGCAAATTCTCCGGCAAGGGCCGCGGAACCGGAAGCAGCAATATCAAGATGTCAAAATCCTCCTCCATTTCCCCGGAGGTGAACTTAATCGGCATGACGGTGGACGAAGCCATGCCCGTGATGGAGAAATATCTGGACGACGCCTACTTGGCCCACCTCTCCACCGTTCGTGTGGTACACGGCCGCGGCACGGGAGCGCTGAAAAATGCCGTCCACACCCGGCTCAAAAAGCTGAAATACGTAAAAGAATTCCGCCTGGGCGTCTTTGGTGAAGGAGATTCCGGCGTGACCATCGTAACATTTAAATAACCGCCACGCAGCATGTTTTAAGGAGGAATAATGATTATGGCAGAAAAGCAGAGGATACTGATTGTGGACGACGACGCGAATATCGCGGAGCTGATCTCCCTCTATCTGATGAAAGAATGTTATGAAACAATGATCGTCGGGGACGGCGAGGAAGCCCTGCGGGTATTTCCGGAGTTCAAGCCCAATCTGGTCCTGCTGGACCTGATGCTCCCCGGCATGGACGGATACCAGGTATGCCGTGAGCTGCGCACCTCGTCCCAGGTGCCCATCATCATGCTCAGCGCCAAGGGCGAGATTTTCGACAAGGTCCTGGGGCTGGAGCTGGGCGCAGACGACTACATGATCAAGCCCTTTGATTCCAAGGAGCTGGTCGCCCGCGTCAAGGCGGTCCTGCGCCGCTATCAGGTCGCCCCCGCGCCAGCGCCCTCTACCTCCGAGCAGCAGGGCGAGTATGTGGAGTACCCGGACCTGATCGTGAACCTGACCAACTACTCGGTGATCTACCGCGGCCACTCCGTTGAGATGCCCCCCAAGGAGCTGGAGCTGCTCTATTTCCTGGCCGCCTCCCCCAACCAGGTGTTCACCCGCGAGCAGCTGCTGGATCACATCTGGGGTTACGAGTACATCGGGGACACCCGCACCGTGGACGTACATATCAAGCGTCTGCGGGAAAAGATCAAGGACCACGCCAACTGGGCCATCACCACGGTGTGGGGGATCGGCTACAAATTCGAAGTAAAGCGCTGATAATGCAGGTGAGGCGGGACCCCGGCGAGTCCCGCCTCATTCATATTTATCCCCGCTCATAGGGACGCGGGCAGACGGTCATCCCGCCGCGAATTTCCCTTCACCGCGGTTTTGGAAGCCCGGATTCTATTGCCTCGCCAGCTTCCCGGCATCCACCGGCTCGTCAAACCGGAACCCTCCCTTTTCCCTCTTTCCCCACAAGACGGTCCCGCCGATGCGGCCGCGCGCAAAACACCACGGCCCCGCCTGACCCCGTCCCCGTATCCTGTCAATCTGTAAAATAAGACCGGCCGGTCCGCATTTCCCGCGCCCAAACTCAGGGCGGATCAGTTTGTTGCCGCCATCCGGCTGAAGAAAGCGCCGCCGGACTTGTAAACCGCACCGCAGTTCAAGCCTGCCGGTTCGGCGCAACTGGATCTGCGCCGCCTCTCTCAACAAGCAGGAAAAATCCGCCCAAGACCCGCCCAGCAAGCAAAAATCTGCTGACACAGCCGCAAAAAAGCGTTATACTGGATGTACCGGCCCAAGCGCGGTTTTGTGTAAAAACGCCGTTTTCAGGGCACGCTACAGTTTCGAGGTAAAATAATGACACATTCTCTCTATTCAAAATTCATTCTCGGCTACCTGGTGTTCGGCCTTTTGGGCTTTGTTTTCATCGCCACATTTTCCTCACGCATGACGCGTGACTACCTGATCCAGAACCGGGCGAACACGCTGTACGACGAGGCGTGCCTGATCGCCTCCTCCTACAGCACCATGTACCAGGGACAGAAACAGGACCTCTCCGACGCCTCCCCCCAGCTGCGGGCGGTGGCCCAGTTTCTGGGCGCGGAAATCATGGTGGTGAACCGTCAGGGCACCATCATCGTGGACAGCACCGGCGGCTTGCGGGTGCACACCGTTATCGACAATTTTGATCCCACGGCTATCGGAAACCGCTCTTACTCCATCGGGCGCTACAACGGCCTGTTTACCGAGGAGGTGCTCAGCGTGTCCGCGCCCATCACCGGGAACTACAACACCTACGGTTATGTGCTGATCCATCTGCCCATGAGCCAGGTGAAGGACGCCCAGAACGGGGTTTTGAATATCCTCTACATCACCTCCCTGCTGATCTTCGCGCTGTCCTCCATCATTCTGCTGGTATTCACCAAGACCGTTTACCTGCCCCTGCGCAAGATCACGGTGGGCGCCAACGAGTACGCTGCCGGAAACCTGGATTACCGCATCGCCGTGAACACCCACGACGAGATGGGTTATCTGGCCAACACCCTGAACTACATGTCCGACGAGCTGAACAAGATGGAGGAATACCAGAAGAACTTCATCGCCAACGTCTCCCACGACTTCCGCTCCCCCCTGACCTCCATCAAAGGCTACCTGGAGGCCATTCTGGACGGCACCATTCCGCCGGAGATGTACGGAAAATACCTGTCCCGGGTGATCTCCGAGACCGAGCGCCTGCATAAGCTGACCGAGAGTATGCTGACGCTGAACTCCCTGGACAACAGAGGCTATCTGTCCCGCTCCAACTTTGACATCAACCGGGTGATCAAGGACACCGCCGCCTCCTTTGAGGGCACCTGCGACAGCAAGCACATCGTCTTTGACCTGACCTTCTCCGACAGCATCCAGATGGTCTACGCGGACCTGGGGAAAATCCAGCAGGTGCTCTACAACCTGATCGACAACGCCATCAAGTTCAGCCACAGCGACTCCACCATTTACATCCAGGCCAACAGCCGCTATGAGAAGATTTTCATCTCCGTAAAGGACACCGGAATCGGCATCCCCAAGGACAGCTTAAAGAAAATCTGGGAGCGCTTCTACAAAACCGACCTCTCCCGCGGCAAAGACAAGCGCGGCACCGGCCTGGGGCTCTCCATCGTCAAGGAGATCATACAGGCCCACGGGGAAAACATCGACGTGGTCAGCACCGAGGGCGTGGGGACCGAGTTCATTTTCTCCCTGCCCCGCTCCACTAATTTATAAGTTATTTCCCGAACCTTCATAGTTTTGTAAAGAATTTAAACGCAATACCTGATATAATAAAAGAAACGTATTTCTGACCATCAAGCAGCCGGTTAGTAACAAACCATAACAGCCGCATTCAAGAAAGGGAAGGTTATGCATATGAAACAGATTAAAAAGGCAATATCCGCTCTGCTGGCAACGGCTCTCCTGGCCGCCATGGTGCCCGGGACCGCGCTGGCGGACAGCCGCGCAAAGGTGGGCAAGGTGACGCTGGACGTCTACTCGTCCATCCGCATCGGCAACAGCAGCGATGACGTGACGGTTACCGCGGACAGCGAACACTGCTCCGTGGACGGCGTGGAGGTGACAAACAGCGACGGGGACGACTGGACACGATCCAAACCGCCCATCATCGAGATCACTCTGTCCACCGACGACGAACACTGCTTCAACAAGTCCTCCAGCAATTTCAAGCTGAAGATGCACGGCGGCAGCTACGAGGATATCAAATTCATCGACGCGGACTACGAGAAGGGCAGCGACAAGACCGTTATTATCGTAAAAGCCCGCTTCGTGTACGACAAGGACAACGACACCGGCTCCGCGGTGGCCCCCTCAAACGCGGCTTGGTCCACCAGCCACGACGGCTTCGGTTACTGGAACGAAGCGCCGGATGCCAAATCTTACCAGGTACAGCTGCTAAAGGGCAGCACCGTGCTCGGCAACACGATCTTCTCCCAGAATCCCCAGTACCAGTTCGCCGGCATGATCACCGACGCTGGTTCCTACAAGTTCCGCGTGCGCACGGTGGAGAGAGGCACCAACTCCAAGAGCGCCTGGGTGAACTCCGATGTCTGGACCCTGACCGCAGATGAAGCCCGCCAGCTGGTGTCCAACTCCGGCTCCTGGCAGAAAGCGGCCGACAACGTCAGATCCTGGTGGCGCTACAACGACGGCTCCTACCCTGCCTCCCAGTGGCTGCCCATCAACGGGGCCTGGTACTATTTCGACGCCGACGGATATATGTGCACCGGTTGGCTGAACTTAAACGGCACCTACTATTATCTGGATCCCGCCACCGGCGCCATGTGGGTGAATCAGTACACACCGGACGGATACTGGGTAAACCAGGACGGGGTATACGTTCCCGGACAGTAAACCAGCCGGCCAAACCTGAAGCTTAAGCGGACTCTTCCCCGGAAGCGCCCGCTTATCCCATAAGATAAAGCAAAAGCCCGAGGCATACCCCCGGGCTTTTGTTGTATCTCACAGGCCGAAACCGCCTAAACCGCGCTCAAAATATCGCGTTTCCGCAGCAGCGACCTCAATGCCGCGCATATGCGCCCGACGCCGGACAGCGCCTTTAATGGGCGGGCAAAGCGGGCTGGAAACCTCACGGCCCGCCGCCTCCCGCAAACGCCGGCCCCAACTCCGGCTCCGCGCCTTCCGCCGCTTTTTACTACAAAATCAACCGCGCCGCCCCATAAATCCCGGCGTCATTTCCCAGCGTGGCCAATCCGATCTTTGCCTTATTCTGGGAAATCGGCGTAAAGAAATCATAATACTTAAAAATACGGTCCACCAAGAACTGTCCCGCCTTGGACACCCCGCCGCCGATCACGAAAATCTCCGGGTCCACGATCAGCGCAGCCTGTCCCAGCGCCAGGCCCAGATACCGCGCCACGACCTCAACCACCTCGTCGGCCAGCGCATCCCCGGCCTTGGCCGCGTCCAGCACGTCCTTGGCCGTCACATCATCGCCGAACCGGCGCAGCGCGGAGTCGCGGTCATCCGCCGCCATCTTCCGCCTGGCCTCCCTGGCGATTCCGGTGGCCGACGCGATCTGCTCCAGACAGCCCACGCCGCCGCAGTTGCAGTGCTCCCACTCATCGTCCCGCACATGGATATGCCCGATCTCTCCGCCAAGACCGTGACGGCCGTCCAATATCTTCTGGTTCAGAATCACGCCCCCGCCCACGCCGGTTCCCAGCGTGATCATAATAATATCGCTGTAGCCCTTGCCGCCGCCCTGCCACATCTCGCCCAGGGCCGCCACATTGGCGTCATTTCCGCTCTTCACCGGAATCCCTTCCAAAAGCCCGCCAAGCTCCTGCTGGGGATTCACATTGTGCCAGCCCAGATTCACGCACACCTCCACCGATCCGTCCGGCAGCACCGGCCCCGGCACGCCCAGACCGGCTCCCGCGATATCCTTCTTTAAATCCAGCCCCAGCTCAGCCAGCTTCCCGCGGATGGACTCCGCCACGTCCGGCAAAATATATTTTCCGTTCTCTTCCCTGCGGGTTTTGACCTCCCACTTTTCCAGCAGCGTTCCGTCCGTCTCAAACAGCCCGACCTTGACAGTCGTTCCTCCCACATCGATACCGATACATTTCATCCCCATCATTCAGACTCCCTTTCTGTTTTGTATTTTAACGGCGCCTGGGCGGGAATTTATCCCGCGCCGGACGCCTGAATCTGCACCGTAAGCTTATTGCAGCCGGATCTCCTTCATCATCTGAGGACCGGTGACCAGCAGCGTGCCCGGGAACCGCCCGGCCGACACCTTGGACACCGTAAAATCAAAGCTGCCTGAAAATTTCTGGACTCCGTTCATATTGTAGACCTGGCAGGCGCCATCATTATAGAGCAAAATCAGATCGCCGTCAATATTGACGCCCGAATACTGGAAATTAAAGGTCTGATCCAGGGTAAGAGTCCCGTCAACTCCGTAAATCCGCATGCGGTAGGGGTCGCCGCCCTCCACATTGTCCGTAATCACGGCCACATAGCGGTCCGTGTAATAGATGGTGCGAATCTCCTCCTCAACGGTCACCGGCTCCCTGGCCTCTGGCTCCGTCTCCACCCGGGTGGAAACAAACACCAGCCCCTTGTCGGAGAACAGCACGCAATGACTTTCGTCCAGGAAACGCACCCGGCCCACCATACCGTCGTTTAAGGTCTCCGGATACAAAATTCCCACCACGCGCTTGGGATCGTTTTTGCCCAGGCCGAAGTTGTAAAAAATCACCTTGCATTTTAACATCCCCTTGTCCAGGTACATGAAGGAGGCCACCAGCTGAGTGCCGCCCGGCGACAGGCTGATGTCCACCGGGTAACCGTCGTTGGCCAGCAGGGATTTGACGGAAATCTTCAACTCCGAGCCGTCCTTGTGAAACATGTTGATATAGCTGGCCTTGGAGTCCTCGGACAGCGCGGCCACCACGCCCTTGGCGGACACCGCCACCCGCATAATGGGCAGCAGGGACGTGGCCTTGCCCTGGCTGCCGCTCTTGTCGCAGATATAGATGCTCGTCCCCTGCTGATCCGCCACGGCGGCGAACTCCCCATTGACCGAGATGATCGGGGACTTCATCTCATAGCTCTGATTCCATACCACCTTGCCCTGGGCGTCCAGATAGGAGACGCCGTCCTTGGTATATTTTAAAATACCGTCGGCAAAATCCACGTACCCGTTGAAATTTCCCTCGCCCTTGGTGACGCCCTCGGTGTCCTCAACGGAAAAGTCCTTCTCCCAGACTACCTGATAATCCGTATATTCATGATATATGCTGTACCGGTAAATGCAAACGCCCGCAATGGCCGCAAGGGCCAGCAGGATCAGCACAATTCGCAGCCTCCGCCGGATCACCTTCCGATGCGCGTTGTATACGACCTCGCGGCTGTCCTCGTCGTCCTCGTCGTATCCCCCCTGTCCGAAGGGTCCGGGATTTGTTGACACGATCTGGCGCCGCAGCTGTTTTTTCTTATATTCCCGGCTCGTCGAACTGGTGTTGTTCATCTCATTATCTCCTAGAAAAGCCCATATATGAGACATTATACAACACTTTTTGACAATCCGCATTACCTTTTTATGAGCCCGCTCACGCCTGGGCCGTCTTGCGGCCAAGGTTTACGGCACCAGAAGCTTCTGCCCGGCGTAGATGCTGTCCTGGTTCTCCAGCCCGTTGACCCGCATGATGTCGTCCAGCCGCCCGATGCCGGAGTACAGCTTAAAACAGATTCCGTAGAGCGTGTCCCCGGCTTCCACCGTGTAAACCTTATAGTCCGCCGGAGCCGCTGCCGGGGCCTGGGACGAGCCCTCCTTGCCGCCGGATTCCTGGCCGGAGGGAGCAGAACTGTTCTGGCCGCCCGCACTTCCGCCCGCAGCCTGTCCGCCTGCGCTCTGGCCGGTCGCGCCCGCGCCGCCCTGGGAATTTCCGCCCTGGGAATTTCCGTTCTGGGGGCTCTTCTCCGTCCCGCCGCTGTGGCCGCTTCCCTGGGCCGCGCTCTCCTGTGCGCCCTGGCTCTGAGCACCGGAACCGCTCAGCGCATTCCCGTTGCCCTGAGTATTCTCCACGTCTGCGCTGCCGCTTCCGGCCGCAGCTTGTCCCGCGCCGTCCGTCTGGCCGGGCGCCATGGTCTCCACCTTGACCGGGGACGGCTGCTCCTTGCCGGGCTGCGCGGCCTCGTCTCTGCCCGCGCCCATAGGCACCTGGGTCTGGGCCGCCGCGTCCGCGCTCTCATCCGCCGGCGCAGTGGTGGGATATACTTGCCCGTGGGCCTCCTCGATCACATAGTCCGGGCCGTTCGCGTCCACAAAGCCTTTGCCCGAGGGGCTTTCCACCACCTTACCGGAGCCTGTCAGCACGCTGCCACCGGGAACAACCGAAGCGATCACGCTCTCCATCCGCTGCATTTTCTGGTAATTGTTGAACATGGCCACGCCGCCGGCAAATACCGTGATCGTCAGCACGCTGCACAGCCCGGTCAGCAGACCCACCGTGCTCTTGTGGTGAGTGGCCTCGGCCTTGCGCTCGTCCATCCGTTTGCGGAAATCCCGGATCACCTTGTCGTCCACGCCCGTCTCCACGCGCCTGGCTTCCCGCCGCAGAACCATGTAATCCTGCATCATCTGGTTACGCTCATAAAAAATACTGTGGCCCCGCAGCTTATAAAAGCCGTCCGAGGACGTTATGTATATGGCTTCCTCTCCCTCCAGGCCGGAGTTCAGGTACATGAGCTGATGTTTGCCGGTAAAATACTGGCCGTGCTGCCGCCAATAGTTCAGCGGGCTCAGATTACAGCCAGGGCTGCCGCAGAGAAACCAGCCCTGGACCGTGCGCTTGGGGAACATCTGCTCCACGTCCTGGTAGGCCTTTTTCCAGGCTTCCTCCGTAAAGACTACTTTCTCGCCCTCCTCGGTGACATGTTCCATCTCCAGCGCGCCGTCCACAAACACATAGGGCGTGTCCTCATGCATTTCCACATTTCCCAAAAGCAGTCCCACCCGCAGATCGGAACCGCCTGACGGCCGAAGCCGCTTCAAATAAGAGTTTACATAATCTTCCAAATATAATTTCAGAACCTGGTCCCGTTCTCCAATCTGCCGGATATTTTTGGGCAGCTTGGGATAGGGTTCATATAATTCTCCCATAGAATCACCCCACTGTCTTATTTTCTGATCCAAACAAGCTTAGCACATTCCATGGGCGAATTTTGTCAAATGATGACCGCGTTTTCCCATAATCGTTCGACAAGAAATATGCTCTCGCAGATGCAGTCCGCCATCTGCATCACCATGGAGAGCCGGACGCTCTGGAGCATCACCGGGTCGTAGCTGCCGCAGCCGCCCACAATTCCCGTGATGGAGATATCGCCCACCGCCTCCAGCTCCTTGCTGACGCCCAGCCCGGGCTTTAAGGCTCCCCGGCCCAGGGTTGCGTAGCCCACATGGTCCGAGCTGCCCACCGAGGCGTCGATGGCCACCACCACGTAATCCGGGTAATTGAGCCGGATATAGCGGGAGTACAAGTCCAGGTTCATGGCGTGAACCGGCCTTTCAAGGGTTCCGATCACCGCCGCCCGGCGCAGTTTTTTGGCCCTGAGCTTGTGGCCGATCAGCGGCCCCAGGCTGTCCCCCGTGGAGCGGTCGGTGCCGATGCACAGGAACATTACCCCCACCTTCTCCTTGGCGTCCAGCTCCTCCAGAATCAGTTGATTCAGCCGGGCCGCAAACACGTCCGGGCGGAAGTCCTTGCGCGTATTAAAATAATCAATCGTTTCCTGTTTCTGTATGCTAAACTGTTTCCATAATTTCATAATAGAGTTGTCCACCTGATGATCCGATATTATTGCTGTGAGTCACCGCCGGCGGGCTCAAGCTTTTTTATAGTATAGGCACCAACTCTGGAAATTATGCCTGACCCGGCAAAAGAAATGGGGGCGGCCGACTGGCGCGTCAAACGGCTGAGGCGGATACAAAAAATGACAAATTTCCTCTTGATTTAATCCGCTGGATATGCAACAATAGTTATGCAACATATGTAATCTATCCAATTTTCAACCAGGAGGAGAGACGAATGCCGCCCGCAGCCAAGATAACAAAAGAGATGATTTTGAACACAGTCCTGGAAATCACGAGAGAGACGGGATTTGAAACAGTAAATGCCCGGAGCATCGCCGGAAGGCTCCATTGCTCGACCCGGCCGATTTTCACCTGCTACGAAAATATGGAGGAGCTAAAAAGCGAATTTCTCGGGTTTGCCTATGGCTGCTACGAGCAGTTTGTGGCCGGCTACGGCGGCGGCAGAGAGATCGATCCCTGTTTGATCCTGCCGCTCTCGTATATCGAATTCGCGCGGACAGAAACCAATTTATTTAAGCTGCTATTTATCAGCGATATGGATTTGAACATGACGGAGGCGGCGGATTTTTATCAAGAGCTTGACAACGAGAAAAGAGCCCGTTCTTTTTCGGAAGCCATCGGAATCGACTTAGAGCGGGCAAAAACAATATTTTTAGATCTATTTCTTTACGCGCACGGCATCGCTGTGTTAACGGCGGCAAGAAAATTGACGTTGGACCGGGAATGCGCCGGAAAAATGGTGTCCAATCTGCTGTCGGCCCTGACCCGGCAGGAAAAGCGCGACGGGAATACTCTGTTTAGCGGCTGAGGAACGGCGCGGAAGGAGGAGACATGAACGAAAACCAATATTTAATTGACTTTTACAATCACTACGACGAGGACAGCCGTCTGGCCTTCAAGCATGGATCAGTGGAGTTTCTCACCACCATGCATTATATTGAAAAATATCTGAAGCCCGGGGACCGGGTGTTGGAAATCGGCGCCGGAACAGGCCGGTACTCCCACGGGCTGGCCCGCCGGGGATACGCCGTCGACGCGGTGGAGCTGGTAAAACATAATATAGAAGTTTTCCGCCAAAATACGCAGCCCGGCGAACCCGTGACCATTACCCAGGGCAACGCCCTGGATTTATCCGCCTTTCCTGACGACCGGTACGACATCACCCTGCTGTTGGGCCCGCTCTACCACCTCTATTGCATGGAGGATAAGCGCCAGGCCCTGGGAGAGGCGATCCGCGTGACAAAGCGGGGCGGCGTGATTTTCGCCGCATACGTTATTTCCGACGGCTGTCTCCTTGACGAAGGGTTCAAACGCGGAAATATCAGCGTTGCGGAATATATCGAAAAGGGCCTGATCGACCCCCGGACCTTTGCCGCCATCTCCCAGCCCAGGGATTTATTTGAACTGGTCCGCAAAGAAAGCATCGACGATTTGATGTCCGTCTTTCCCGTGACCAGACTGCACTACGCGGCCTCGGACGGCTGCGCCCTATTTATGCGCGAAGCGGTGGACGCCATGGACGACAGCACATTTGAATTATATCTGAAATACCACTTAGCCACCTGCGAGCGCGAGGATCTGCTGGGCGTTACCAGCCATGCCCTTGACATATTCAGAAAATAACAAACAAACGGACTATCAGCCCTCACGCTCATAGTCCGTTTCCCAATCACATATTTTCCCGCCGCGCCTGTCAGCTAAACAACTGCTCCCGGTACACGCCGTCCTCGATCAATTTGCGGATAGCGGCCACCACGGCCTCCTTATCCTCCTTGTAGGTCACGCCGAACCATTTGTCCGGGGTGTTTAACACACGGACCCGGGCCTTGCCGGACTGAACCAGACGGTCGATGATCCTGGGCAGAAGGTACTCCGCCTTTAAATCCCCCTCCTTCAGGTTATCCAGAAATTCCGGGAAGCCCTTTTCCAGCTCCTCCAGGAACTTCACCGGCAGTCCCCACATATTCATGGATACCGGCTGGGACGGACTCACGGTCACGGGATTCCCCTGTTCGTCCTCCGCCGTAAGGCCGTTCTCCGTCATGCGGATGTTGTAGGTCTCGTTTACGGTCTTTAAATAGCCGTCATCCCCGGCCTGGCACACGCCGCGGGTCACGCTGCCGTTGTCGCTGAGGGTGTTGGACAGGATAAAGCCGCCCATGCAGATGTCGTACACATCCCCGTCCTCATCCATCTCGTTCACCATGTAGTCGTGAATCAGGCGGAAGCCCTCCTTGCCGTAGTAGTCGTCGGCGTTGATCACCAGGAACGGGCAGTTCACCAATCCCTTGACCGTGAGCACGGCCTGGCCGGTCCCCCAAGGCTTGGTGCGCCCCGGCGTCACCTCATAGCCCGCCGGAAGGGCGTCCAGCTCCTGGAACGCGTACTCCACCCTGGCCAATTTCTCGATGCGGTTGCCGATGATTTCCTTGAAATCCTTCTCAAGATCCTTGCGGATGATAAATACCACCTTGTCAAATCCTGCTTCCAGGGCGTCGTGGATGGAGTAATCCATAATGATCTCTCCGTTGGGCCCCACCGGAGCCAGCTGCTTGATCCCGCCGCCGAACCGGCTGCCGATTCCGGCCGCCATAATCACCAATGCTGTTTCTTTCATTTTACTGTTTCTCCTCATTTTAAAAACTGAGTATAATATAGCACAGTTGACCGGAAAAGGCAAAGTAAAGATTCGCGCGCCGGGCCGTGTCTGGGGCTTTTGAACACCGTTTTCCTATTCCCCAAACGCCACGTCCGCCGCCAGGCGGGCCAGCACCAGCTCGCACCTTCTCACATCCTCAAAGGGCACGTACTCGTTGGGCTTGTGGGCCAGCTCCAGGCTGCCGGGGCCGTAGGACATGCAGTTGCGGTTTCCCAGGGTTCCGGCGATCACCGCCGTGTCCGTGTATCCGTTGAAGGAGCCCACCTGCGCCTCCCGCCCCGTCACCTCCGCGCAGGCGCGGCGCAGTGCGGCCAACAGCGGGGAAGCGTCGTCCTTCTCCACATAGGGCCGGTCACCGGTCACCACATAGCTCCCCTTCACGCCGGGAACCTCCGTTTCCGCCGCCCGGACCGCCTCATCCATGACCGCCTTGGCGGCAGCCGTATCCATAGGAGGCACCAGGCGCATGTCGATCCACACCTTGCACCGGTCCGGCACCACGTAGGGCCGGTAGCCGCCCTGTATCTGGCCGAAGGTTACGGTGGAAGCGCCCAGGTCCTGGTGAGACGGGCAGGCCTTTATGCGCCTGCGGATTTGGCTCACCGCCTCCGCCATGGCCGCGATGGCGTCCGCTCCCTTCCAGGGATTGCTGGCGTGGGCGGTGATCCCCTGCATGGTCAGCTCAAACCACAGCCGGCCCTTGTGGGCCACCTGAATCTGTCCGTCCGTGGGCTCCGTGTCCAGATACCAGTCCTCCGCCGTAGCCCAGCCCCAGCGAATCGCCGCCTCCACGCCCCGCATGAAGTCCTCCTCATCCACCGTGCCGATGAACACCAGCGGGCGCGCAAGGCAAACGCCCTCCCGGCCCACTCGTCCCAAAATATAGGAAAATGCCGTCAGCGCGCAGGCCAGCCCGCTTTTCATATCGCAGGCCCCGCGCCCGTACAGGCGCCCGTTCTCCGTCACCGCGCCCAAGGCCGGGTGAGCTTCCTCCCATCCGTCCCCCAGCATCACCGTATCCATGTGGCAGATAAAGGTCAGGGCCGGCCCCGGCTGTTTCCCCGGAATCCGGGCCATCACGTTAAAGCGCCCGGGAAGGGCTTCCCTGCGGCAGAGCTGGATTTTACCCGCACCGCCTGAAGTCGCCTCCCCCTCGTCCGCCTCCAGGCCTGCCTCCAGAATCCGCGCCTTCAGCCAGCCGTAGACAAACGCACCGATCTCCCCCTCGTAGGCCCCGGGGTCCGAGCTGTCGATGCCGACCAACTCCGCCGCCAGCTCCCAGGCCTCTGATTGCATTTCATTTGCGTTTTCCATCTCTCTTCTCCTCCCGGCGCGGCCCGCCCCGGACCTGCGCCTTATACCTGGCAGAAATAATAATACTCCACCTCATCGACCACAACGCTCATATTGGGATTTTCCAGCATCGTCCGGGTTTCCAGGAGCACCTGCTTGAGCGCAGACCGGTACTGCTCCCTGTCGTGGACCTCCGCGGGATTGCGCACCGAGATGATCACATGCCCTGTCTTGCCCAGGTTGCAACCCCTGATCTCCCCGCAGATAATGCTGGTGGTCGTCACCGATCCCGTGACATAAATCTGTCTCTCCCGATACACCGCGTCCGCCGCGATCTCCCAGCAGCGCCCCACATACTCGTCGGTATAATACTTTGTGTCGATTCCATAAAAACTAATGACATACCGCTCCGTTATCATAAAAAACCCGCAGCTTTTTATTACCAGTATATTCCATATTATTCGCTTTGTGTGCAAAAATCACCACAGTTTCTCATGACCCGCCCACGCTTTTGGCCCCGGTTCTCAAGTCCGGCCCGCGCAGCCCCCGCTGCTTTCGCGCCCTACAGGTCGTCCACCAGCGCCGTGCTCTTGGCGTAGGCCGTGCTCTTGGCCTCGAAAAAGTCTGTTTTCACCATGTTGGCGTTGGAATACTGGCCCACCCACCTCATGGATTCCGGCTCCTCCTCATATCCCTCATAGAGCGCGTCAAAGCCCAGGCTGGTCCAGCGCAGATTTCCCAGATAGCGGATGTACTCCGTCACCATGTCTCCCGTTAGCCCGGCAATCCTGTCGCCGATCACATAGTGGCCCCAGGCGGTCTCCTGCTCCACGCCCTCCTCCACCATAGCCCTGAGCATTCCCACCGTCTCCGGCGTGAACAGCTGCGGCTCCTCCTTTTTCAGCTCTAAAATCATGTTGCGGAACAGCCACAGATGGGTATTCTCGTCCCGGTTGATATAGCGGATCTCCTGAACGCTGCCCGGCATCTTCCCGTTGCGCCCCAGGTTGTAAAAAAACATAAACCCGCTGTAAAAGTAAATTCCTTCCAAAATATAGTTGGCCATCATCACCCGCAGCAGCGTCACGTCGTCCTTATTTGCCTGGAATTCATTGTACAATTCACCGATAAAGGTATTTCTGCGCAGCAGGTGCTCATCGTCCTTCCACTGGTAGAGGATGGTGTTGCGCTCCACCGGCGAACAGATGGTGTCCAGCATATAGCTGTAGCTCTGGCTGTGCACCGCCTCCTGGAAGCCCTGGATGGTCAGGCACAGATTCACCTCGTTGGCCGTGATATACTGCCCGATGTTGGGCAGATTGGCCGTCTGGATAGAGTCCAGGAAGATCAGGAAGCTGAGGATTTTGTCGTAGGCGGTGCGCTCCGCCTCCGGCAGCTCCGGATAATCCTTGATATCCGAGCTCATATTGATCTCCTCCGGAATCCAGAAATTGTTCATGGCCTGGCGGTACCAGCCGCTGACCCAGGGGTATTTCATGTTGTTGAAGTCGTTCAAGTTGGTGGTATTCCCCCCGATCATCCGGCGCAGGTTCACCTCCGTGTCGCCCTGAGGGTTAAATAACGGTTTTTTGATCAGTTCTGCCATTGTCTCTCTCCTGTCCTTTGCCTGTAATTTAACTGGAGCAGCTCTCGCACTCTTCCACCTCGAGGGCTTTGCTGCGCACATAATAGATGGTCTTAACCCCTTCCTCCCACGCCTGGATATACAGGTTCAGCACCTGCCGCATGGTGTACTCGTTGGTGATATACAGATTCACGCTCTGGGCCTGGTCGATGTGGCGCTGGCGCACGCCCGCGGCGCGCACGGACCAGGTCTGATCCACCAGATGGGCTTCCTTATAAAGCCAGTACGTCCGCGGGGTCAGCTCCGGCGCCACCCGCGGCAGAATGGCGTGCTTTTTCTCCTCCAGGAAATACCGCTTCATCACCGGATCCACGCCGGCGGTGGTGCCGCAGAGAATGCTGGTGCTGCTGGTGGGCGCCACCGCGATCAGATAGGCGTTGCGCATACCCTGGCGCGCCACCTTGCGGCGCAGCCCGTCCCATTTTTCCCCCGAGTATCCCCGCTTTTCAAAGTAAGCCCCAGTCTCCCAGTCGCTTCCCTTAAAATACGCGTAGCTGCCCTTCTCCGCGGCCAGGTCGCTGCTGGCCTCCACGGCGGCGAAATTGATCCGCTCAAACACCTGGTCCGCGAACGCCAAATGCTCCCCGCTCTCCCAGGCGATGCCGTTTTTCGCCAGCATGTGGTGATAGCCGCTGACTCCCAGGCCGATGCTGCGGTAGCGCCGGTTGGTGATCTTGGCGTAGGGCAGCGGATAGAAATTCAGGCCGATTACATTGTCCAGGGCTCGCACGGCGCAGGCCGTGATCTCCCGCACCGCGGCCTCGTCCGTCACGTCGATATTTCCCAGGCACAGGCTGGCCAGGTTGCAGACCACAAATTCCCCCGCCCTGGTGGTATTCACCACAATGGTATCCCCGTCCTCGTCCTTGATCTGCGTGCTCACAGTCTCAATGGCCGCCATGTTCTGGGCGATCTCCGTGCACAGGTTGGAGCAGTAGATCATACCCTTGTGGCCGTTGGGGTTGGCGCGGTTCACCGCATCCCGGTTAAAGGTAAAGGGCGTCCCCGTCTCCACCTGGGAGCGCAGGATCAAACGCACGATATCCTTTAACGTCACGGTCCGCTTGGAAATGCGCTGGTCCGCCACGCAGTCCAGGTACCGCCGCTCCCACTCCTCGCCGAAGCTGTCCTCCAGGCTGTAGCCCTTCACCTGCATAACCTCGTGGGGGCACATCAAATACCACGGCTGGTCTAAGTCCTCCTTCGCCATCCGCCAGAACAGGTCCGGGTAGCAGATGGCCGGAAACACGTCGTGGGCCTTCATGCGGTCGTCGCCGTTGTTGGTCCGCAGCTGGAGAAACTCCGGCAGGTCCTTGTGCCACGCGTCCAGATAGACAGCCACCGCGCCCTGGCGCATCCCCAGCTGATCCACCGCCACCGCCGTGTCGTTCACCAGCTTCACCCAGCGTATCACCCCGCCCGCTGCGCCCTCAAAGCCGCGGATGGTGCCGCCCGTGGCGCGCACCTTGCCGAAATAAAGTCCCATGCCGCCGCCGAACTTGCTGACCTGGGCGAAATTGTCGATGCTGCGGTAAATCCCCTCCAGGCTGTCCGGAACCGTGTCGATAAAGCAGCTGGAGAGCTGGTGGAACGGCTTTCTGGCGTTGGACAGGGTGGGCGTGGCCATGGTCACCTGCATTTTGCTCAGCATGTCGTAGAACCGGCGCACCCATTCCATGCGGCAGCCCGATTCCTCCTCCATGGCCAGGTGGAGGGCGATGCCCAGATACATCTCCTGGGGCGTTTCCAATGGCTGGCGCTTGTGGTTCTGGATCACGTAGCGCTTGATCAACAGGTCCAGGCCGGAGTAGGTGAACAGCTTGTTCCGCTCCTGATCCAGATAGCGTTCCGCCTCCCGTATCTCCTCCTGCGTGTAGCGCTCTAATATGTAGGCCCCGTACAGGCCTTCCCCGGTGAGGTAGGCCAGCTTGTGGTAAAAATCACTGATCCCCAGCCCCTCCAGGCGCCCCTTGAGCTCCTCCTCAAACTGGATGTAGCGGATTCTGGCCGCAATGAACTCCCACCGCGGGGCTTCCCTGGAGGTCAGCTCCGCCGCGGACTGGATCAGGCTGTCGTACAGCTCTCCCCGCCCCATGCCCGGTTTCCGAAAGCTCTTGAATTTATTGGAAAGAATTTCCAGGGAATACTCCTGTCCCGGAAAATCCCGTATGATCTCCTCCAGACACGCCCTAATCCCTCCCCCTGCGAAGGGTTCGGCAATGTCCAAAACTGCAAGCTCGTCCGGCCTTTGGCCGTAATGATTGGTCTGTTCCATGTCCTCTGTGTTCTCCTTCTGTCCCGCCGCGGCCGAAAAGTCCGGACGGCACGCAATTCCCGTCTTAATCGCCGGCAGGCGCCGGCGTCACGGGCTCTATTATAAACCATATATGTTGTGGTTACAACCAATATTTTGAAAATTTTCTACCAAATCCTGTGTTTATCCAAAATAGGCAGTTTTTTCCTACAACGTGGGGATTGTACCTCTTTCAATTAAAAATGTGGTTGCACATACAGGCAATCCGGATATAATCTTAATTTAGATCATCAATATAACTGCGGCAAAGGGGTCGCAGAGGGAGGACGCTTTCCGTTTGGAAGGGGCTGGATTATGAGAGACATTAAGAATCCAATTATGCACACTCTGGCCGAGTATGCGCTGATAACCGCTAGTATTATGCTTATGGTAGTGGGAGTATATTTCTTTAAGTTCCCCAATCACTTTGCGTTCGGAGGCGTGACTGGTTTTTCCACGGTCATCAGCGCCATGACGCGCTGGAGCGCCAGTGATTTCACCTCCATTGTCAACATGGCGCTTCTGGTGCTGGGCTTTCTGTTCCTCGGCAAAAGCTTCGGCCTGAAAACCGTTTACGCCAGCCTTGTGATGTCCGTGGGTCTTTCCGTGCTGGAGCGCATGTGTCCCCTGGACCGCCCGCTGACCACGGAGCCGCTTTTGGAGCTGATGTTCGCCATCTTCCTTCCGGCGATCAGCAGCGCCATCCTGTTCAACATCGGCGCGTCCAGCGGCGGGACCGACATCATTGCCATGATCCTGAAAAAGCACACCAGCTTAAACATCGGCACCGTGCTGATGCTGGTGGACATCGCCTCCGTGGCCGCCTCGTTCTTTGTATTCGGACCTGAGACGGGCCTGTTCTCCACCATCGGCCTGGCAGCCAAGTCCCTGGTGATCGACGATGTGATCGAGAACATCAACCTGTGCAAGTGCTTTAACATCATCTGCGACAACCCGGATCCGATCTGCGACTATATTATCAACACGCTGCACCGCAGCGCTACCATTTACCAGGCCCAGGGCGCGTTCACCCACCACAACAAGACGGTGATCATGACCACCATGAGCCGCGGACAGGCGATCAAGCTGCGCGGCTTTATCCGCCAGGTGGAGCCCCACGCGTTCATGCTGATCTCCAACTCCAGCGAGATCGTGGGCAAGGGATTCCTGGCCAACTGACATCTGAGACAACAATGGCCCGTCGGCTGCGCCAGCGTCCCATTTTACACAAAAAGAAGTGCGGACGCCGCAGCCGGCGAAACCGCACTTCTTTTTGTGTAAGATGGGATGGGCCAGCGATTTTCGCACCGCGAACCGGCGGCCCTTACGCTCCCAGCTCCGCCTCCACCCGCTCTAAGTCGTCCCGGATGGCGATATTCTGGGGACAGGCGCTCTCGCACTTCCCGCATTTTTGGCATTTTGCCGCCCTGGCCGACTCGTTCAGGTTCTCCCGGTAAGCCGCCTTCGCCTGCCTGGGGATTCCGTACATGGCCCCCTCGTTCCAGATGGAGAAATTCTGAGGGATATCCACCCCAAAGGGGCAGGGCATACAGTAGCGGCAGCCCGTGCAGCCGTTGTTCACCCGCTTGCGCAGCGCGGCGGCCACCCCCTCTACCACCTGGTTTTCCTCATCGGTAAGCGGCTCAAAGCGGTTGAAGGTGGCCAGATTGTCCTCCACCTGCTCCTCTGTGGACATGCCGCTCAAAATCACCTTTACGCCCGGATGGCTGCCCACCCAGCGCATCGCCCAGGAAGCGCAGGAACGGCCTGCGGCCGCCCTCTCAAACATCCCGGCCATGTCCTCCGGCAGGGCCGCCAGGGTCCCGCCCTTCACCGGCTCCATCACGATCACCGGCGTGCCCAGCTTCTCAGCCAGCTGATACCCCCGGTCGCCCGCCTGCACCTGGCGGTCCATGTAGTTGTACTGAATCTGGCAGAAATCCCACTTCCGGCTGGTCAGGATATCCTCAAACACCTGGTAATCGTCGTGGAAGGAAAAGCCCAGGTAGCGGATCCGGCCCGAGCGCTGCAATCCCTCGGCCCAGGCGATCAGTCCCAGCCTGCGGATTGTCTCCCAGCGCTCCCGGTTCAGCCCGTGCAGCAGGTAGAAATCCACGTAATCCACCTGCAGGCGGTCCAGCTGCTCTTCAAACAGCCGCTTGGCATCCTCCAGGCTCTTTACCAGCCACATGGGCAGCTTAGTCGCCAGGTAAAAGCTTCCCCTGTCGTACCGCTTTAAGAGCCGTCCCATAAACGGCTCGCTGGCCCCCTCGTGGTAGGGGTAGGCGGTGTCCAGATAATTGACCCCGTTCTGAATCGCCGTGTCGATCAGCCGGGCGGCCTCGGCCTCGTCGATCCCTCCCTCCGGCGTCTTGGGGAACCGCATACAGCCGAATCCCAGAAGGGACGGCCGCTCTGTCCCGGCCTGCATCTTCATCTCTCTGTATTCCATATGCTTCCTTTCCGGCCGCTTGCGCGGCCCATTTAAGCGTCTCTCTATTATATCAAAACCGCGCCTTAAAATCAAACCCCTTCATTGCCTCAGACGCCAGGCTGTGCTATACTGGAATACAGAAAAATATCCACGAAAGAAGGAA
>JAGZSY010000045.1 GCA_018380885.1 Enterocloster asparagiformis | reverse complement strand
CAACAGAATGCGTAACCGTTTTGCTGGCACAGCAGAGAGACCGCGTCTGGCAGTGTTTAGAAGTAATAATCATATGTATGCTCAAATTATCGACGATACAGTTGGTAACACCTTAGTTGCAGCTTCCACAGTTGAGAAGGACGTTAAGGCCGAGCTGGAGAAGACCAATGATAAGGCGGCAGCAGCATACGTAGGCACCGTGATTGCAAAAAGAGCCCTTGAAAAAGGTATCAAGGAAGTTGTTTTCGACAGAGGCGGCTTTATATATCAGGGTAAAATTCAGGCATTAGCAGATGCAGCCCGCGAGGCTGGTCTGGATTTCTAAGTAGGAGAGGAGAACGAACATGAAGCGTACAATTATTGAAGCCAGTCAGTTGGAGCTGAATGACAAGGTTGTTGCCATCAAGAGAGTTTCCAAGACTGTTAAAGGTGGACGTACCATGAGATTTTCCGCTCTGGTGGTAGTTGGCGACGGCAATGGTCATGTCGGCGTGGGCACAGGCAAGGCCGGAGAGGTTCCTGAGGCCATCCGCAAAGGCAAAGAGGCTGCTGTCAAGAACCTGGTAGAGATCCCCATCGATGAGAACAAGAGCATTCCCCATGACTTCATCGGAAAATTCGGCAGCGCCAGCGTGCTGTTAAAGAGAGCTCCCGAAGGTACCGGTATCATCGCCGGCGGCCCGGCTCGTGCCGTTGTAGAGCTTGCGGGAATCAAGAATATTCGTACCAAGTCTCTGGGTTCCAATAACAAAACAAACGTTGTTCTTGCAACCCTGGCCGGTTTGACCGAGCTTAAGACTCCCGAGGAGTTCGCAAGACTGCGCGGCAAATCTGTGGATGAGATTCTGGGCTAATAGGAGGAAATAGACATGGCAGAGAAGTTAAAAATCACATTAGTCAAGTCCCCTATCGGCGCTGTTCCGAAGCAGAAAGCAACTGTTGAGGCCCTCGGACTGAGGAAGCTGAACAAGACAGTTGAGATGCCGGACAACGGTGCTGTCAGAGGCATGATTCAGAATGTAAGACATTTAGTAAAAGTTGAAGAAATCTAATCAGACAAAGTAAGGAGGTGCAGTCATGGAGTTATCTAATTTACAGCCTGCTGCAGGTTCAAAGCATAGCGACAATTTCAGAAAAGGACGCGGCCACGCTTCAGGTAACGGTAAGACAGCCGGTAAGGGCCATAAGGGTCAGAAAGCTCGTTCCGGAGCAACCAGACCGGGCTTTGAGGGCGGCCAGATGCCGTTATACAGACGTTTGCCGAAACGCGGTTTCACCAACATTAATTCTAAGACCATCATCGGGATTAACGTAAGCGCGCTGGAGAAATTCGAGAACGATACCGTAGTGACAGTAGAGACCCTGCTGGAGTCCGGAATCGTTAAGAATCCCAGAGACGGCGTTAAGATCCTTGGAAACGGAGAATTAACCAAAAAGCTTACCGTAAAGGTTAATGCATTCAGCGAAGGTGCAAAGGCTAAGATTGAAGCTTTAGGTGGAACCTGCGAGGTGATCTAATGTTTAAAACAATCAGGAATGCATTTAAGGTGAAGGAGCTCAAAAGCAAGCTCCTCTACACCTTTATGATGCTGGTAGTGATCCGCTTCGGAAGCGCGCTGCCGATTCCGGGAGTCAGAACAGACTTCTTCGCGAATTGGTTTGCACAGCAGACGACGGATGTGTTCGGCTTCTTCAACGCCATGACCGGTGGTTCATTCTCACAGATGTCCATCTTCGCGTTGAGCATCACGCCGTACATTACCTCTTCCATTATCATCCAGCTGTTGACCATTGCAATCCCCAAACTTGAGGAGCTGCAGAAAGACGGCGAGGACGGACGAAAGAAAATCCAGGAATACACCCGCTACGTGACCGTTGGTCTGGCGCTTATTGAATCCAGCGCCATGGCAATCGGATTCGGCAGACAGGGTCTCCTGACAGATTACAGCGCTTGGAGCATTATCGTCGCCATCGTAACCATGACCACGGGCAGCGCCCTGCTCATGTGGATCGGTGAGCAGATCACGGATAAGGGCGTGGGCAATGGTATTTCCATCGTCCTGCTGTTCAACATTCTGTCCAGCGTGCCCAGCGACATCCGCAATCTGTACTTTAAGTTCGTGTTCGGCCAGGATATTCCCATGGCTGCCCTGCGTCTCGCGGCCGTTGCAGTGGTAATCGTTGCAATGGTTGTATTCGTAATCGTGTTAAACGATGCGGAGAGAAGGATTCCGGTCCAGTACTCGAAAAAGATGGTGGGCCGCAAGCTGGTGGGGGGACAGGCGTCCAGCATTCCGCTGAAGGTGAACACCGCAGGCGTAATGCCCGTTATTTTCGCTTCCTCAATCATGTCGTTCCCGGTAGTGATCTCACAGTTCATTCCGGCAATGCAGAAGGGGTGGAGCGGGCACCTGATGAAGCTGCTCAACTCCGGTTCCTGGTGTAAACCGAGCGAGCCCATCTATTCCATTGGCCTGTTGGTGTATATCATCCTGATCGTGCTGTTTGCTTATTTCTATACTTCCATCGCGTTTAACCCGCTGGAGGTAGCGAACAATATGAAGAAGCAGGGCGGCTTTATCCCCGGTATCCGTCCGGGCAAGCCAACCAGCGATTATCTGAATAAAATCCTGAATTATATTGTTTTTATTGGCGCAGTAGGCCTGATTGTTGTATGTGTGGTTCCGATTATTTTCTCCGGCCTGTTTGATATGAGCCGGATCTCATTCTCCGGAACTTCCCTGATCATCATCGTGGGCGTTGTGCTGGAGACAATCAAAGCAATAGAATCTCAGATGCTTGTGCGTTATTATAAGGGATTTTTGAACGATTAAGTGATCAATCTGCCTTTGTGGTATTCCACAAGGGCGGATTAATTGCGTTTAAGAAAGGGGACCACTTCCATGAAGATTATCATGTTGGGCGCACCGGGTGCCGGGAAAGGCACTCAGGCGAAGAAGATTGCTGCAAAGTATCAGATTCCCCACGTTTCCACGGGCGACATTTTCCGTGCAAACATCAAAAACGGAACCGAGCTGGGTATGAAGGCGAAGGGCTACATGGACGCCGGCGGGCTTGTGCCGGATGAGATTACCATCGGCATGCTGCTGGAGCGCATCCATGAGGCGGACTGCGCAAACGGTTATGTTTTGGACGGATTTCCCAGGACGATTCCCCAGGCCGAGAGCCTGACCGAGGCGCTTGCCGGCATGGGCGAGAAAATCGACTGTGCAATCAACGTGGATGTGCCGGATGAGAATATCATCAGCCGCATGTCCGGACGGCGCGCCTGCTTAAACTGCGGCGCAACCTACCACATTGTCTACAATCCCCCCAAGAACGAGGGCGTGTGCGACGTGTGCGGCGACAAACTGGTTCTCAGGGACGACGACAAGCCTGAGACCGTACAGAAGCGCCTGAACGTTTATCACGACCAGACGCAGCCGCTGATCGACTATTATCAGAAGGCCGGCGTTCTGGAGCAGGTGGACGGCACACAGGATATGGAAGCTGTATTTCAGGATATTGTAAAGATCTTAGGAGCATAGAACATATGGTAACAATTAAATCAGAACGGGAAATTGAACTAATGAGAGAGGCCGGCAGGATTCTGGCAAAGGTCCATGAGGAGCTTGGCAGGGAACTGAAAGCCGGCATGTCTACAAAGGAGATTGACCGGATCTGCGAGCAGTTGATCAGAGGCTACGGCTGTATCCCTTCCTTTTTAAATTATGAAGGGTTTCCTGCATCCGTGTGCGTGTCCATCAACGATGAGGTAGTCCACGGTATTCCCAGCAAGCATCGCTACATCGAGGAGGGCGATATCGTCAGCCTGGATACGGGTGTGATCTGGAAAGGCTATCAGTCCGACGCGGCCAGAACTCACATGATCGGGGAAGTGACGCCCGAGGCGAGAAAACTGGTGGAAGTGACGCAGCAGAGCTTTTTTGAAGGAATAAAGTATGCGAAAGCAGGCAATCATCTCAATGATGTATCCTCGGCCATCCAGGCGTACGCGGAGAGCTTCGGCTTCGGCGTGGTGCGCGATCTGGTAGGCCACGGAATCGGCACTGAGATGCATGAGGCGCCGGAAATCCCCAACTTCGCAACGCGCCGCAAAGGAATCAAGCTGGTGGCCGGCATGACGCTCGCCATTGAGCCTATGATCACCGCGGGCCGCTACGACGTAGTATGGGATAATGACGACGGCTGGACAGTTACCACAGAAGACGGTTCCCTGGCATCCCACTACGAGAACACCATCCTGATTACGGATGGAGATCCAGAGATTTTATCGCTGTAGCCGAGGTGATCCGATGGTAGAGTTTAAGACCGGCGGCCTGGCGAGGAGCCTGGCCGGCCACGACAAAGGCCAACTGTATATCATAATCGGCGTCAGTGAAGAATATGTTACTCTGTCGGACGGACGGAAACATCCGTGCGACAGACCCAAGCGCAAGAACAAAAAGCATTTGCAGATTATTCATGTGTACGATGAAAGCTTGGGAAAGAAAATGGAGAGCGGCGTGAGCGTGAGGGATGAGGAGATTCGTTCATTTATAAGCGCCCACAAGCAGTAGGAGGGAAAGGAATTTATGTCTAAATCAGATGTTATTGAAATCGAAGGAACCGTAGTTGAAAAATTGCCGAACGCCATGTTCCAGGTGGAACTGGAGAACGGACATCAGGTCCTGGCGCACATCAGCGGAAAGCTCCGTATGAATTATATCCGCATTTTGCCGGGCGATAAAGTTACGATTGAACTGTCCCCGTACGATCTGTCCAAAGGAAGAATTATCTGGAGAGACAAGTAGGACACACCAGGGGCAGATGATCAATAAATATATAGCAAAAAGTGCTTGCATTTATCGAAAATCAATGATATAATGCTTTAGCAACTTTGTTGGTCTATAGAAAGGAGAATTACTGTGAAGGTTAGATCATCCGTTAAGCCGATCTGCGAAAAATGCAAGATCATAAAGAGAAAAGGCAGTATCAGAGTAATTTGTGAAAATCCGAAGCATAAACAGAGACAAGGTTAATTAAAATTAGGAGGTGTATTACACACATGGCTCGTATTTCAGGTGTTGACTTACCAAGAGAAAAACGTGTTGAGATCGGTCTGACTTACATCTACGGTATCGGTAGAACAAGTGCGAACCGCATCCTGACAGAAGCTGGCGTTAATCCCGATACCCGCGTAAAAGATTTAACCGACGACGAGGTAAAGAAGCTGGCCACCATCATCGCTGACACTCAGACTGTGGAAGGTGATCTGCGCAGAGAGATCGCTCTGAACATCAAGAGACTGCAGGAGATTGGATGCTACAGAGGAATCCGTCACAGAAAGAGCCTTCCGGTTCGTGGTCAGAAGACAAAGACCAACGCGAGGACCTGCAAAGGACCGAGAAAGACTGTGGCAAACAAGAAAAAGTAATTTAGCAACAAGGTAACTGAATTCGATTTGTATGTTTTAAAAACAGGAAGAGCGAATTCGAGAAAATGAGAAAGTAGGTTAGAATGGCTAAAAAAGTGTCCACTACAGCTAAAAAAGTGACAAAAAAGCGTGTAAAGAAAAACGTTGAACGCGGACAGGCACATATCCAGTCATCTTTTAACAATACGATCGTGACGTTGACGGATGCACAGGGTAACGCATTATCATGGGCAAGTGCTGGTGGTCTGGGATTTAGAGGTTCAAGAAAATCTACTCCATATGCTGCTCAGATGGCAGCGGAAACTGCTACAAAGGCAGCTCTTGTACATGGTTTGAAATCAGTAGATGTTATGGTTAAGGGTCCTGGTTCAGGACGTGAGGCCGCAATCCGTGCCCTGCAGGCATGTGGATTGGAAGTAACAAGCATCAAGGACGTAACACCGGTTCCCCATAACGGATGCCGTCCGCCCAAGCGTAGAAGAGTCTGATTAGGAGGTAATTAAAGTGGCAGTAGATAGAGTTCCTGTTCTTAAAAGATGCAGATCCCTGGGACTGGATCCGATCTTTTTAGGAATTGATAAAAAGTCCAACAGAGAATCCAAGAGAACCAATAAGAAGATGAGCGAGTACGGCCTGCAGCTGCGCGAGAAGCAGAAAGCTAAGTTTATTTACGGCGTACTGGAGAAACCTTTCCGCAACTATTATGCAAAGGCTTCCAAGATGAACGGTATGGTTGGTACCAACCTGATGATCCTGTTAGAGTGCAGACTGGACAACGTCCTGTTCCGCATGGGAATCGGCCGCACCCGCAAGGAGGCCCGTCAGATCGTTGACCACAAGCACGTGCTGGTAAACGGCAAGACCGTGAACATTCCGTCTTATCGGGTTAAGACCGGAGATGTGGTTGAGATCAAAGAGAAGTACAAATCCGCTCAGAGATATAAAGATATCCTGGAAGTAACCGGCGGCCGTATGGTTCCGGCTTGGCTGGATGTTGATCAGGAAAACCTGCGCGGCACCGTAAAAGAGATGCCCACCAGGGACGAGATCGATGTTCCCGTAAACGAAATGCTCATCGTAGAGTTGTATTCTAAATAATAGCCTACTTTAGAATGCATCCATCCCTCGAGATTTGATAGAAACCCAAAAGGAGGGGCTATTAGTGTTCGATTTTGAAAAACCCAACATTGAAATCGCGGAGATTTCAGAAGACAAGAGATATGGCAAGTTCGTAGTTGAACCACTTGAGAGAGGTTACGGCACTACACTGGGCAACTCCCTGAGAAGAATTATGCTTTCTTCCCTGCCGGGTGCAGCAGTGAGTCAGGTAAAAATCGATGGCGTTTTGCATGAGTTCAGTTCTATCTCCGGTGTTAAGGAAGATGTAACTGAGATTATTATGAACATCAAAAGCTTAGCGATCAAGAACAACAGCGACACCGACGAGCCCAAGGTTGCTTACATTGAGTTCGAAGGCGAGGGCGTGATTACCGCAGCCGACATTCAGGCGGATGCGGACATCGAGATCATGAATCCCGATCAGATTATCGCGACCTTGAGCGGCGGCACGGACAGCAAGTTCTACATGGAGCTTACGATTACCAAGGGCCGCGGCTATGTCAGCGCAGATAAGAATAAGAACGACGATTTACCCATCGGTGTGATCGCAGTCGATTCCATCTACACTCCTGTGGAGCGCGTGAATATGGCAGTGGCAAACACCCGTGTGGGCCAGCAGACAGACTACGACAAGCTGACATTGGAGATCTACACCAATGGCACCCTTGCACCCGACGAGGCGGTGAGCCTGGCCGCGAAGGTACTCAGCGAGCACTTAAACCTGTTCATCGACCTTTCCGAGAACGCCAAGACCGCAGAGATCATGGTGGAGAAGGAAGACAACGAGAAGGAAAAAGTGCTTGAGATGAATATCGATGAGCTGGAGTTGTCCGTCCGTTCTTACAACTGTTTGAAGCGGGCTGGAATCAATACCGTGGAGGAGCTGTGCAACCGCACTTCCGAGGATATGATGAAGGTTCGTAACCTGGGCCGCAAGTCCCTTGAGGAAGTGTTGGCCAAGCTGAAGGAATTGGGCTTACAGCTTAATCCCAGCGACAACGACTAACGAAACATTTTAACGCGGCGCCAGTAAGTCCAAAGAAGCATGGCTGCCGTGAAGCCAAAATAATATGCGGGAAATCAGTGCCCTGGCCAGTAAGTCCATAAGAAGCGTGGCCGGGGTGCTCCGCAGTGACGGAGGAAAATACAATGGCAGGATATAGAAAATTAGGAAGAACTTCCGACCAGAGAAAGGCTATGATCAGAAGCCAGGTTACAGCTCTGCTGTACCACGGAAAGATCAGAACCACTGAGACCAGAGCTAAGGAAATCCGCAAAGTAGCGGAGGGCCTGATCGCCCTGGCTGTGAAGGAGAGAGACAACTACGAGACCGTTAAGGTTACCGCCAAGGTTGCCCGCAAGGACAAAGACGGCAAGAGGGTAAAAGAAGTTGTGGACGGCAAGAAAGTAACCGTTTACGACGAGGTTGAGAAGGAAATCAAGAAGGACAACGCTTCCAGACTGCACGCCAGAAGACAGATGTTAAAGGTTCTCTACGGCGTAACTGAGGTTCCGACCCAGAATGCAGGCAAGAAGAAAAACACCAAGAGTGTTGATCTGGTTGCGAAGCTGTTCGACGAGGTTGCTCCCAAGTATGCAGACCGCAACGGCGGTTACACCAGAATCGTGAAGATCGGCCAGCGTAAGGGCGATGCAGCGATGGAAGTTCTGATCGAGTTAGTTTAATCGGATTTTAATCAAACCGCAGGCACGGAGACGTGCTTGCGGTTTTTTAATGCAAGGAAGCTATGGCGCAGGCTGGGAGGGGGACTGAAAGAATACTGTTCGTCAGAAGTTTGCAAATATTATGAATTTACCGAAAGAATATCGTAAGTTGACGTGGACAGCGGCCTCGGGCTATAATAATTACAGATAATAGATGAAATATATTGATTGGGGGTTCCCCCTTTTAAGGAGGTTATCAGTATGATGAAATGGAAGAGGATGCTCAGCGCGCTGATGGCAGCGGGACTGCTGGCGTCTGCGATGCCCATGGAGGCGCTGGCTGCGACCAAGTATGTGACGAGTATTTCGTTGAAGGTGCATGCGGAGCTGGAGGCGGGGGACTCGTTGGACAAAAATGACGATATCTCTTATGAGAAGCAGGACAGCGGCACCTATGTGTACACCACCGCCAGCCGTTACCACGTGGTGAATGCGGAGTGGGCCAACGACAAGGATATTTCCATCGGCGACGAGCCCAAGATGTATGTGTGGCTGGAGATCGACGACGACGACAACGACAATGAATATAAATTCCGCAGCAGCTACAGCTCCAGCAACGTGAGCGTCAGCGGCGGCACCTATGTGACATCCAGTAAGAGCGGATCGGATTTGAAGGTCACGATTCGCGTGAATCCCATCAAAGGAACCTACGATCCGCCCGAAAACGCCGAGTGGGGAAGTTCGAGGGGAAAGGCCACCTGGGACGCCGGCGACAACAGCTCCGGTTACTACGATGTCTACCTGTACCGGGGCAGCTCCGTTGTGAAGAAGCTGGAGGACTACAAGGGCACCAGCTATAACTTCTATCCCTATATGACCAAGGAAGGGGATTACACCTTTAAAGTCCGCACTGTGCCTCACAACGACAACAGCTACGGCAAGAAGAGCGACTGGACGGAGTCGGACGGCAAATATATCGACGAGGACGAGGTCTCCGACGGTTCCGGGCAGAGCACGGGCGATGGAGTGACCGCAACCGGCGGCACCACGGATGTGGGCTGGCGCAAGGACAACAATATCTGGTATTTCAAATACCCGGACGGAACGTATGCCAAGAACGGCTGGATGAAATGGAACAACAAGTGGTATCTGTTCGACAGCACCGGCAAGATGCTCACCGGCTGGCGTCAGGTGGGCGGCATCTGGTACTACATGGGCGAGAGCGGTGATATGAAAACCGGCTGGGTGAAATCCGGCAACCTCTGGTATTACTGCAACCCCAACCAGAACGGACCCGAGGGAGCCATGGTCAAGAGCTGTTGGCTTACCATTGACGGAAAGACCTATTTTATGAATGAAAGCGGAGCCATGGTGGAGGGCTGGTACAAGGTGGGGAATGACTTCTATTACTTCCAGCCTGGTTCCGGTCAGAAGATGGTGAACACGACCATAGACGGATTTGTGCTGGATGCAAACGGAGTGTGGCAGCACTGACACGGATGATAAATCGGCCCCAGAGCGCGTGTGAGACGCGCTCTGGGGCCGGAGGAGTTTGAGAGAGAAGCTGTATGGGCGCATTTTTCATAGAGAAAATCAGGAGCCGTAAGACGGCGGAAGGAGTTTCAATGAAAAAGAGACAGGCGATAGCCGCGCTGACAGCGGCGGTGCTGCTGGCGGCGGGAGCGGCGATGACATCCCATGCGGCGCAGAAGGAGTACAGGATTTACGTGTCCAACAATTACGACACGCAGAACGTCAGCGCGGACGACAACGACGACGAGAAGGTTCATCCCCTGGCCCCGGACGTTTACAGCGACGACTACGATATTATCGACGGGCCCTCCTGGTCCAAGGGCCTGCTTAGCTGGACGCCGGGCAAGACGGTGACGGGAACCATCTATGTGGATCTGGACAGCTCGTCTGCGGAAGCCGTGGGCAAGAACAGGACCGAGATGGTCATGGCCGACGGGGAGGACAACGAGGTGGAGATCACCTCCGTGGAGCGCTACAAGGGCAGCAAATACGAGGGCGACAATATCTACAAGGTAAAGTTCAGCTACCAGGTGGCGGCCCAGCTGGGAGATACCTCCTGGGCGGGCTGGGACAGCGCAAATCCCACGCTGGCCCGCTGGAACGGCGTGAAGTATGCCAACACCTACCGGGTGGTTCTCTACGACAATCAGGGCTCTGTGGTGACCCAGACGGTGGAGAACGCCACATCCTATGACTTTTCCCAGTTTATGACCGGAGACCAGGTCAACTATCACTTCGAGGTGACGGCCATCGCACGCAACGGAGACCAGCGGGATTACTTAAAGGACGGCGGTTCGGTCAGCTCATTGGGCTCCGCGGCGAACAATCCGGGGATTACGGACGGCGTCTGGGGTGATTACCAGCAGGGCCGCCGTTTCACCAGAGCGGACGGCACCAGCCCGGCGGGGTGCTGGGAGCTGATTCTGGGCAAGTGGTATTATTTTAATGCCGAGGGCTACGCGGTCACGGGCTGGAACGAGATTGAAGGCAAATGGTACTATATGTACCAGGACGGCGCCATGGCGGCCGGTACCACCACGCCGGACGGCTACAAGGTGGACGGGAGCGGGGCCTGGGTTCAGTGATTCAGGCAGGAAGTTTACCTGAAGGCAGGCAGAATCAGGAAATACGCCGTCTGCTTGGCATGAAATGTGAAAGATAGTATATAAAATAGCTAAAAATATATGGGTTAAGTTCAGAAATCGCGACAATATTACTTAAATGCCGGTTTTTTCCCTCCTTTTTTTCTGATATGATTGTATCATCAGAGAAAAGGAGGGATTTTTATTATGAAGAAAAAACTGTCACTTTTGTTAGCGTGTACCATGGCTCTGAGTCTTACCGCATGCGGCGGGGGAAAGACCGAAGCTCCTGCCACCACAGCAGCGCCGGAGACCACGGCGGCTACCGAGGCGGCTAAGGAAACCGAAGCGGCTGAATCTAAGGAGGAGGCTACAGAGGCGGCCGGCGGGGATATGGATGCGCTGATCGAGGCGGCGAAGGCTGAGGGCGAGCTGACCGTGTACGGTTCCTGCGAGGAGGAGTACCTGTCCGCAGCCTGCAAGAACTTTGAGGATCTGTACGGTATCCATACAAAGTACCAGAGACTTTCCACCTCCGAGGTTTACACCAAGATCTCCGAGGAAGCGGGAAAACCGTCCGCTGACGTCTGGTTCGGCGGCACTACGGATCCCTACAACGAGGCCACCGCAAAAGGCCTGCTGGAGCCCTACGACGCGATCAATGCGGTGAACCTGATCGGCGACCAGTACAAGGACGCCACTAACTGCTGGTACGGTATTTACAAAGGCATCCTGGGCTTCATGGTAAACACCGAGGAGCTGGACCGCCTTGGATTAGAAGCGCCCAAGACCTGGGACGATCTGACCAAAGAGGAGTACAAGGGTCTGATCATGCTTTCCAACCCCAACACAGCAGGCACAGCAAAGCTGCTGATCAACACCATGGTTCAGATGAAGGGCCACGATGAGGCAATGGAGTATTTTAAGGCTCTGGACAAGAATATCAGCCAGTACACCAAGTCCGGTTCCGGCCCCTCCAAGATGGTAGGCCCCGGCGAGTGTGTCATCGGAATCGGCTTCCTGCATGACGGCATCTACCAGATTCTGCAGGGCTACGACAACATTCAGCTGATCGTTCCCGAGGATGGAACCTCCTTCGAGGTCGGCGCAACCGCAATTTTCAAGGGTTGTACACATCCCAACGCGGCAAAATTGTGGATTGAGTACGCTCTGTCTCCCGACTGTGTGGATCACGCCAAGGAGAACGGCTCTTACCAGTTCCTGGTATTAAAGAATGCGACTCAGCCGGAAGAGGCGACTAAGTTTGGCCTGGATATGAACAATACCATTGACTACGATTTCGAGGATGCAAAAGCGAACAGTTCAAAATATGTGGAAGACTTCTTCGCAGCACTGGGAAGCTCCGTAGACAGCGCAGATTCCAGCCGTTTCAAGACCGAGTAATTGAAAACAGTGCCGGCTTACGGCATATATGAGGATCGTATCAACTCGTGAGAGAGCGCTGCGAAATGCCAATCATACACATTTCGCAGCGTTTTTATTGCCAGGAGAGCACATTTTCCTGCCAATAAAAACGCTCCCCAGGGGGCGCTGGCCTGCGGCCTGGCGGGAGGACTGCCTCGTACCGCAGAACATACCATAACTGCAAATACTGTTGAGATAGAAAGGGGGGCCTTTTTGTGGCCAGAAGTCAAAGCGCTGAGCTAGAGCGCAAGAAATTCTTTGCCGACCCATTTTTGGTCAGCATGATCGTCGTGCTGCTGGTGTTCCTGGCATTATTTATCCTGTATCCCCTTCTGATGCTGCTGGTTGACAGCTTCTATTCGGAAGGCACCGTGACACTGGACGTATTCAAGCGTGTGCTTAGCCTGGAACGGTTCAGACACGCGTTTAAAAACACCCTGGTGCTGGGATTTATCACCGGTCTGGCATCCACCGCCATCGGCCTGCTGTTCGCCTATGTGGAGGTTTACGTGAAGCTGCGCACCAAGGTGCTGGAGAAGCTGTTCGGCCTGGTGTCCATGCTGCCGGTGGTATCGCCGCCGTTTGTGCTGTCCCTGTCGATGATCATGCTGTTTGGGCGCAGCGGTATCATCACCCGTTCCCTGCTGGGAATCTACGATTCAAATATTTACGGGCTCAAGGGCATCGCCATTGTACAGACCCTGACCTTTTTCCCGGTCTGCTACCTGATGTTAAAGGGCCTGCTGAAAAATATCGACCCGTCCCTGGAGGAGGCAACCCGGGATATGGGCGCCTCCCGCTGGAAAGTGTTTACCAGCGTGACGTTCCCGCTGCTGCTGCCCGGGCTGGGAAATGCGTTCCTGGTAACCTTTATCGAGTCGGTAGCCGACTTCGCCAACCCCATGCTGATCGGCGGCTCCTACGACACCCTGGCGACCACCATCTATCTACAGGTGACAGGCGCTTATGACTCCACCGGCGCGGCGGCCATGTCCGTGGTGCTGCTCATGCTGACCGTGGTGCTGTTCCTGATCCAGAAGTATTATCTGGAGAAGAAAACGGCGGCCACCCTGACCGGTAAGGCCTCCAGAATGCGTATGCTGATCGAGGACAAGAGCGTGACGGTTCCGCTGACCATTTTCTGTGGCTGCATAGCTGCGTTCGTGCTGTTGATGTACATCATGGTGCCCTTTGGCGCGCTGTTTACGCTGTGGGGGCGGGATTATTCGCTGAGCCTGAAATGGTTCCAGTACATGTTCAAGACCAGCGGACTCAAGGCGTTTAAGGATTCCTTCATATTGTCGCTGATCGCGGCTCCGCTGACTGCGTTCCTCTCCATGGTAATTTCCTACCTGGTGGTTAAAAAGAAATTTAAGGCCAAGGGCTTTATCGAGTTCGTTTCCATGCTGGCCATGGCTGTGCCCGGAACGGTTCTGGGCATCGGATATATACGCGGTTACGCCAACGGCCTGTTCCGCACCGGTATTATGAGCGGACTCTACGGGACAGGGCTGATTTTGATCATCGTGTTTATTGTGCGAAGCCTTCCCACCGGCACCAGAAGCGGTATTTCCGCCCTGCGCCAGATCGACAAATCCATTGAGGAATCGGCCTACGATATGGGCGCCAATTCCGCCAAGGTGTTCATGACGGTGACGCTGCCTCTGATCAAGGATTCCTTTTTCAGCGGCCTGGTCACAGCGTTTGTCCGCAGCATCACCGCTATTTCCGCCATTATCCTGCTGGTAACCCCCGATTTCCTGCTGATTACCTGCCAGATCAATGAGCAGGCGGAGAAAGGGAACTACGGCGTGGCCTGTGCGTACGCCACTGTACTGATTATCATCACTTACGGCGCTGTTTTGATTATGAATACGCTGATGAAGTTCTTTGGCGTCAGCAGAAAGATCAAGGAGGAGAATTAAATGGATAAGCAGAAAAAAGGCGTCCGCCTGGAACATATATCAAAAATTTACAAGGATCCCAAAACCGGAAAGGACTTTTATGCGGTGCAGGACACCACGCTGGACATTGAGCCGGGAACGTTTGTCACCCTGTTAGGCCCCTCCGGCTGCGGAAAGACCACCACGCTGCGCATGATCGCCGGCTTTGAGAGCCCGGACGAGGGCGACATCTATCTGGGAGACGAGGCCATCAACGCCCTGACGCCCAACAAGCGTGACACGGCCATGGTGTTCCAAAGCTATGCGCTTCTCCCGCACTACAATGTGTTCGACAACGTGGCCTACGGCCTGAAGATCCGCAAGCTGCCCAAGGAGGAAATCCAGAAGCGGGTGATGGACATTTTAAAGCTGGTGGAGATGGAGGGCATGGAATCCCGTATGACAAACCAGCTGTCCGGCGGCCAGCAGCAGCGCGTGGCCCTGGCCCGCGCACTGGTGATTGAGCCCAGCGTGCTTTTGTTTGACGAGCCGCTCAGCAATCTGGACGCCAAGCTGCGGGTGACGATGAGGACGGAGATCCGCAAGATTCAGCAGAAGGTGGGGATTACGGCGATTTATGTCACCCATGACCAGTCCGAGGCCATGAGCATCTCCGACAAGATTATCATTATGAGCAAGGGTAAAGTGGAGCAGATCGGCACTCCGCGGGAGATATACTATCACCCAACTTCCAAGTTTGTGGCGGATTTCATTGGAGAGGCCAACTTCCTGCAGGCCCAGGTATTGTCCGCAACCGGAGAGAAGGCCATGATTTCAGTGGCCGGCGGCGAGTTTGAGGTCAACAATTTCGCCGGAGCCAAGGCGGGCGAGACCTCCACCCTGGTCCTCCGCCCCGAGGGCGTGAGCCTGGCGGAGCGCGGCCTGCTGGAGGGCACCGTGACCCTGTCCACCTTCATGGGCGCTTACCAGTATTACCAGATGATTGTAGGCGACATCGAAATCCAGATCACCGACTACAACCCCGTCAACCGGCGCATCTACGAAGTAGGCGAAAAAGCATACCTCGACTTCGACCCCAAGGGTGTTTACATCCTGTAGAGGGGTTGGTATAATTCAGGTAGGCAATGAGCAGTGCGTGAAGTGGCGAGCCCTGAGGGCCGTCATGCTGGCATGTAAGGCGATCAGGGCTTGCCACTTCACATAGGGCGAAGCCCGTGAGCGAGGTGAAGCGGAGCGGAACCGAGCTGCACTGCGGGGTCGCGTGAGGGAGAACCGCTGAGGGCCGTCATGCTGGCATGTAAGGCGATCAGGGCTTGTCACTTCACATAGGGCGAAGCCCGTGAGCGACACATTGAACACCTGGCGAGGTCTTTGCGAGCCTGGTGAGAAAGCGTGCCTTGGCAGGTGAAGCGGAGCGGAACCGAGCTGCACTGCGGGGTCGCGTGAGGCCACCCCTCCCCACCCAGGCCATCATTATATCCATTCCCATTTCACTTTCCACTACAGGGATACAAAATCATGAAAAATAAACGACTTCTTTTTACCGCCGTCCTTCTTCTCCTGCTCAGCCTCACAGGCTGTGCGGACCGGGAGGTGGGGAGCCCGATGGATTTAAAAACGGATGAGGCGCTGGTCATTTACTGCCCTCATCCGTTGGATTTTATAAATCCGGTGGTGTCTGAGTTCGAGGAGCGCACCGGCATACGGGTGCAGGTGCAGACCGGCGGGACCGGCGAGCTTCTGGAGATGATGGCGGAGCAGAAAACGCCCCACTGTGATATATTCTGGGGCGGCTCCCTGTCCACCACCATCGAGCGCCGCGAGCTGTTTGCCCCCTATATCAGCGAGAATGAAAACATGGTGAGGCCGGAATTCTGCAATGTGGAGGGGAACATGACGCGGTTCACGGACGTTCCCAGCGTGCTGATGGTGAACACTAACCTGATCGGCGACATTTCCATAAGGGGCTATGAGGACCTTTTGCAGCCGCAGCTGCGGGGGCGCATCGCCATGGCCGCCCCGGCGGTCTCCTCCTCGTCCTATGAACATCTGATCAACATGCTGTACGCCATGGGACACGGTGACCCGGAAAATGGCTGGGACTATGTGGAGGCCTTTTGCGCAAACCTGGACGGCAACCTGTTGGAGAGCTCTTCCGCAGTCTACAAGGGCGTGGCTGAGGGGCGCTACACCGTGGGGCTCACCTTCGAGGAGGGCGCGGCCCACTATGTGGCGGGGGACAGCGCGGCGGTCAAACTGGTTTACATGGAGGAGGGCGTGATTTCCAAGCCCGATGTGGTCTGCATTGCGGCCGGGGCCGAGCACATGGACGAGGCCAGGGCCTTTGTGGACTTTGTGACCGGCCGGGACGCCCAGACGATGATCGCCACCACCCTGGACCGGAGGTCGGTCCGCACGGATGTGGAGGAGCCGGATTACCTCCCGGATAAAGACAGTATTTATATCATCTACGACGACCCGGCCGTGGTCAATGAGAACAAGCAGAGGTGGCTGGCCCGCTTTGACGAGATATTCCGGGCAACCCTGACGGAAGGCGGGAAGGGGGCGGACGGATGAAAAAGGAGCGGTATTTTCGGGACGAGCTGCGCAAGCTTTTTATCGGTTACGCCATTGTGCCCTCCGTGCTGTTCACCCTGGTCTGCGGCCTGGTATTTCTCGCAGCCCTTATACAGGGAAAGATGAGCGGAAATGGACAGCACAACCGCTATGTTACCGGTGAGATCAACCGGGCGCTGACCGCTTACGAAGATGAGCTGGAGATAATGGCCGAACAGCCGGAGCTTTTTGCCGGGGAGATCGACACCGACAGGCAGGTGCGCATTTTCCAGGATTTTTACAATGTGTCCAATGAGCTGGGATATGAGGCGGATTTGTTTGTGCTGGACGCAAACCGGAACCGGGTGCTGTCCACCCGCGCTGTGCTGCCCGGGTATTTGCAGATCAGGCCGGGGGTGGACTGGGGGATATTTGCCTCCATGGACCAACGGCCGAGGGATACCGCGATCCGCCTGATGGACGGGTGGAAAAAGCAGGACCGTGATATCGCCATGGGGCGTTCTATCTTAAACGGCGATGAGACGGTGGGGTACCTGGTGTTCGCCATCAACAGCAGCCAATTCCAGCCTGTGCTGGACCAGGCGGACACCCAGATTCTCATCACGGACCGGTTCGGACGGGTCTATTTGAGCAACACCTACAGCTTCACGGACAACAGCAACAGGGTGACGGAGGAGCTGGAGGGAGCGGGGCGGTACCTGCGGTGCGACAAAAACATCTATCTGACCGGCTGCCAGGAGACATACCACCGCATGTTCCGGGTCTATTCAGTCTCCGATATCCAGAATATCGTGGTCTCCCTGGGCATGGGCGGAGCGCTGATCATCACCGCCCTGGCTCTGATGACCATCTGGGTCTCCTTCAGCACCAAGCGGGTGACGGAGAAGAAAACGAGAGATTTCTACCGGATTCTGGACGTGATGGAGGGCGCCAGGGACGGTAATCTGGACTTGATCCACATTGACAGCGACAACGAGTTCAAGACCATTGCGGACGCTTACAATGAAATGATCACCAGCCTGAAGCTTCAGATGGAGAACAACAGGAAAATGACGGAGCTGGTTGCGGCTTCCCAGATTAAACAGCTGGAGAGCCAGTTCAACCCCCATTTTCTGTATAATACCCTGGAAAATATCCGCTATATGTGCCGCATCGAGCCGGAGATCGCGGCAAAGATGGTGTTCAGCCTGTCCAGCCTATTACGCTACAGCCTGGACGGAAGCCGCGAGGAGGTCACGCTGAGGGAAGATTTGGACCACCTGGAGAATTATCTGACCATTTTGAAATACCGGTTTAACCGGCGGTTCTCCTACGGGATCGATGTGGAACCGGAGACGCTGGCCTGCCGGATTCCCAAGCTGGTTTTGCAGCCCATGATCGAAAATTCCGTGAAATACGGTTTCGGCAACCAGGAGAAGCTGCGGGTGGAGCTGAAGGTCTATATACACGATGGCAAGCTGATGATGATCTGCCGGGACGACGGCATCGGGATGACGCCCCAGACGCTGAGCGAGCTGACGGCTCTTTTGGGGCAGAAGGAGAACCGGAGCAGGCATTCGGGGCTCTATAACATACACCGCCGGATCGAAATACTGTACGGCAGGCCGTACGGCGTGGAGATCCGCAGCACGGAGGGGCACGGCACCACGCTGATTATTACCCTTCCGGCCAATACGGAGGAAAAGGAATGCTGAGAGTGTTGATTGCAGAGGACGAGGATATTATCCGCAAGGGCTTGGTTTACACCACGGACTGGCTGTCCATGGACTGCGTGGTGGTTGCGGAGGCGGCCAACGGGCAGGAGGGGCTGGACAAGATTTTAGAGTGCAGGCCGGACGTGGTGATCGCGGATATCTGCATGCCGTTTCTGGACGGGATTGAGATGATCAAGCGGGCGTCGGAGACTGTGCGTTTTAAGAGTATTCTGCTGACCAGCTACGCGGATTTTGAGTATGCCAGGCGGGCCATTGACGCCAGGGTGTGCGAATATCTGCTGAAACCGGTGGACGAGGACCAGCTTGCGGTTCTCATGAAGCAGCTGGGCGAGGAGATCGCCAGCAGCCGGCAATTGGAGAAGGTGATGGAGCAGGCCGAGCTGGACGGCGGAAATATGAACCTGGAGTATTTTATGCAGCTTGATTTGTCAGAGAACCAGTACATTTCAAGGACCATTGAGCAGATTCGGGAGCGCTATGCGGAGAAGCTGAGTATTGAGTCCATCTCTGAGGAGATGGGGGTCAGCGCCAGCTATCTGAGCCGCAAGTTTAAGGAGGTCACAGGGCAGACGTTTCTGGATTTTCTGAATAAGTACCGGGTACAGCAGGCGATTGTGATGCTGAACGCGCAGAAGTACCGCATCAGCGAGATATCCGAGGCCACCGGGTTTACGGATTATAAGCATTTTTGCGCGGTGTTTAAGAAATATACGCTGAAATCACCGACGAAATTTATCAAGGGAATTTAGTGCCAGCCGCCTGATAGAGCGGGCGGGGCCGCGGACAGGAATCTGCGCGGCCCTGCCCGTTTTTTGCCCGACAGCGGATTTTTAGCGGAAAAGGGGGCGCGTTTAGGGGATTGTCTCTTATTTTATGCGCGGCGCTGTCTTGACTTCTAGGGGGATATCAACTACAATTTAAAAACGAAATGCATTATGCAGGTGAGGACGTGACCGTATGGGAATCGTAAAGGCTTCGAAGCTGATTTTTGAATATATCCGCAGGGATGAGGAAGAAAACGTAGAGGAAGTGAAGCGGGCCATCAATGATGTGGACGTGGATATCAAGAACGGGGACTTTGTGGCCGTGCTGGGCCACAACGGCTCGGGTAAGTCTACGTTTGCCAAGCATATCAACGGGATTCTGATGCCCTCGGAGGGCACTGTCTGGGTGTCGGGCATGGATACCAGGGACGAGGACCTGATTTGGGATGTGCGCAAAACTGCGGGCATGGTGTTCCAGAACCCGGACAACCAGATCATCGGTAATGTGGTGGAGGAGGACGTGGGATTCGGGCCGGAGAATATGGGCATCCCCACGGAGGAAATCTGGCGCAGGGTGGACGAAAGCCTGGAGGCCGTGGGCATGACCGCCTACCGTCTGCAATCGCCCAACAAGCTGTCCGGCGGGCAGAAGCAGCGGGTGGCGATCGCCGGGGTTATGGCTATGCGGCCCAAGTGCATTATCCTGGACGAGCCTACGGCCATGCTGGACCCCAACGGGCGCAAGGAAGTGATCCGCACGCTGCGGGAGCTGAACCGGGCGGAGAAGATTACCGTGCTGTTGATTACCCATTATATGGAAGAAGCTGTGCACGCGGACCGGATCATTGTGATGGACGATGGGAAGATCGTGATGGACGGAAAGCCCAGGGAGATTTTCTCGCGGGTGAGGGAACTGAAGAGCCACGGGCTGGACGTTCCCCAGGCCACGGAGCTGGCCTGGGAGCTGAAGGAGGCGGGAATGCCGCTTGGGGACGGGATTTTGAGCCGCAAAGAGCTGGTGGAGCAGTTGGTTCCGCTTCTGAAGAAGCAGGGAGAGTAAAATGTCGATCAAAGCAGTTGATTTGAATTTTGTGTACGGCGCAGGGACGGCATTTGAGCAGAAGGCGCTTAAAAATGTGAATTTTGAGATACAGGACGGGGAGTTCGTGGGGCTGATCGGGCACACCGGTTCAGGGAAATCCACGCTGATCCAGCATCTGAACGGCCTGGAGAAGGCTACCAGCGGTCAGATTCTGTACAACGGAGAGAGTATTTACGCGGACGGCTATGATATGAAGAAGCTGCGCAGCAAGGTGGGGCTGGTTTTCCAGTACCCAGAGCACCAGCTGTTCGAGGTGGACGTGCTGACGGACGTGTGCTTTGGGCCGAAGAACCAGGGGCTGTCCGCGGAGGAGGCCAGGGAGCGGGCCAAACAGGCGCTGGAGCTGGTGGGGCTGGACGAGTCCTTCTATGCCCAGTCGCCCTTTGAGCTGTCCGGCGGTCAGAAGCGCCGGGTGGCTATCGCCGGAGTGCTGGCCATGGAGCCGGAGGTGCTGATCCTGGACGAGCCCACGGCCGGGTTGGACCCCAGAGGCAGGGACGAGATACTGGTTCAGATCAACCGGCTGCACAAGGAGCGGGGGATGACCATTATTTTAGTCTCCCACAGCATGGAGGATGTGGCGCGCTACGCCGACCGCCTGCTGGTGATGAACCAAGGAGAGAAGGTATTTGACGGGCCTCCCAAGGAAGTGTTCCGCCACTACCGGGAACTGGAGGCCATCGGACTGGCCGCGCCGCAGATCACCTATCTGGTGCACGACCTGCGGGAGCGGGGCATCGACATCGACGAGGATATCACCACGGTTGCGGAGGCCAGGGAGGCAATCCTGAAGCTTTACAGACAGGAGCGGAAATGTTAAGAGAGATTACGCTGGGACAATATTATCCGGTAGATTCTGCGGTTCACCGCCTGGACCCCAGAACGAAGCTGTTTGGGACAATGGTATTTATCATTTCCCTTTTTATGGCGGACAGCCTCTGGGCCTATGTGCTGGCAACGGTGGTCCTGGCCCTGGTGATCCGGGCGACCAAGGTGCCGTTTAAGTTTATGGTGCGGGGCCTGAAAGCGGTGCTGGTGCTGCTGCTGATCAGCGTCAGCTTTAACCTGTTTTTGACCGACGGCACAATAATTGTAAAATTTTGGATATTCAAGATCACCCGTGAGGGCGTGCGCTTGGCCGGTTTCATGGCCCTGCGCCTGATCTACCTGGTCATCGGCTCCTCGGTGATGACGCTGACCACCACGCCCAACCAGCTGACGGACGGCCTGGAGAAGAGCCTGGGCTTTCTCAACAAGGTGCGGGTTCCGGTGCACGAGGTGTCCATGATGATGTCCATCGCGCTGCGGTTTATCCCCATTCTGGTGGAGGAGACGGACAAGATTATGAAAGCGCAGATGGCCAGGGGCGCGGATTTTGAGTCCGGAAACCTGATCAAGAAGGCTAAGGCCATGGTGCCCCTTCTGGTGCCGCTGTTCATCTCCGCGTTCCGGCGGGCCACGGATTTGGCCATGGCCATGGAGGCACGGTGCTATCGCGGCGGCGAGGGAAGGACCAAGATGAAGCCGCTGCACTACCGGGCGGCGGATCGGACGGCCTATATTTTGTATGCATTGTACATCGCTGCCATGGTGGCCATCCGCGTGCTGCTGTGAGGATGGTGCGGGGCCACATTGCCCATTAATTATGGAAAGGATCGGAAACATGAGACGGATTCGGCTGGTGGTGGCCTACGACGGCACCAACTACCACGGCTGGCAGTTCCAGCCCAATGCGGTGACAATCGAGGAAGTGCTGAACAGGGCGCTGACGGAGCTTTTGCGGGAACCCATCGCCGTGATCGGCGCCAGCCGCACGGACGCGGGAGTGCACGCACGGGGGAACGTGGCGGTGTTCGATACGGAGAACAGGATGGCGCCGGACAAGGTCTGCCTGGCGGTAAACCAGCGGCTTCCCGAGGATATCCGGGTGCTGAGCTCAGAGGAGGTGGCGCCGGACTGGCATCCCAGAAAGCAGCGGTGCGTCAAGACCTACGAGTACAAAATCTTGAACCGGAAAATCGAGATGCCGGACAAACGCCTCTACACGTACTTTTGTTACTACAATCTGGATTTGGAGAAAATGCGCCAGGCGGCGGCATTCATCGTCGGGGAGCACGATTTTAAGAGCTTTTGCAGCGCCAAGACCCAGGTGACTGAGACGGTGCGGACCGTCTATGAGCTGACGGTGGACCGGGACTTGGAGGATGTGATCACCATCCGCGTCACAGGCAGCGGCTTTCTCTACAACATGGTGCGGATCATCGCCGGCACGCTTATGCAGACCGGGACGGGTCTGATCGAGCCGGGGAAGGTGAAGGAGATTCTGGCGGCAGAGGACCGCCGCACAGCGGGTCCCACGGCGCCGGCCAAGGGCCTGACCCTGGTCCGGATGCATTACCCGGACGAGAAGCCGCTGATGCCGGAAAAACCTTGAAAAATATGCATTTTGGGGCGAGAAAGTGGTTGACACGCCCGGACGGATGTAATATAATATAAAACTGTGACATTAGCAAAGAATGCTTAGCCATTGCCCCGGAGTAAGCATTTGATTGATAAATACTTCCCATATTTATCATGCATACAGAGGGCGCCCAGAGGCGCGCGTCAGGTAGAATAAGGTTGAATTTAACAGGAGGTTTACCCCATGAAGAGTTTTATGGCTAGTCCAGCGACAATCGAGAGAAAATGGTATGTAGTTGATGCGACCGGATGTACATTAGGACGTTTGGCTTCAGAAGTGGCTAAGGTATTAAGAGGAAAGAACAAACCGACCTTCACCCCCCACATGGATTGCGGCGATTATGTGATCGTTGTAAATGCGGACAAGGTGAAAGTGACCGGTAAGAAATTAGATCAGAAGATTTATTACAACCACTCCGATTATGTGGGCGGTATGAGAGAGACCACCCTGCGTGAGATGATGGCTAAGAAGCCTGAGAAGGTTGTAGAGTTAGCCGTTAAAGGTATGCTTCCCAAGGGAACGCTGGGCAGAAGCATGTTTGACAAGCTTCACGTATACGCTGGCCCGGATCATCAGCAGGCAGCTCAGAAGCCCGAAGTTTTAACATTTTAATGAGGAATGGAGGAAGAAAATATCATGGCTAGCGCAAAATTTTACGGAACAGGCAGAAGAAAAAAATCCATCGCCAGAGTATATTTAGTACCGGGTACCGGCAATATCACTATCAACAAGAGAACCATTGACGAGTATCTTGGACTTGAAACATTAAAGTTAATCGTTCGTCAGCCCTTAGTAGCGACCGAGACCGGCGACAAGTTCGACGTTCTGGTAAACGTTCGCGGCGGCGGCTTTTCCGGACAGGCGGGTGCGATCCGTCACGGAATTTCCAGAGCTCTGCTTCAGGCGGATGCTGAGTACAGACCGATCCTGAAGAAAGCGGGCTACCTGACCAGAGACCCGAGAATGAAAGAGAGAAAGAAGTACGGCTTAAAGGCCGCACGTCGCGCTCCGCAGTTCTCCAAGCGTTAATCGCATTCAGGACGTACAATTCAAGACAACACTCAAAACCTTCCGGGGATTTCTCCGGGAGGTTTTTTTTGCGTGGAAACAGGCGGGCGAAAGAATGATGTCGAATATTAATAATAATGGATGGATTATATTAAGAGTTTGGTAATATTATTTTTTCCCAGAAAATGTATAATAGAACAAACAGTAATTCTGCTGTGACTGGAACGGATGGGAGGAAATGATAGTGAGATTGAGTCGAAAATCAGCCATGTTGTTTGCTGCGGTTTTGGCGGCCGCGCAGTTGTCGGCCTGCGGCCGGTACGCGGAGATTGAGACAGCCGGTCAGACGACGGCCGCCAGCGGAGCGGAGACCACGGCAGAGCAGAGCGCGGCCGGGGAGAGCGATTCTCAGTCCGCAGCCGGGGAGACGGAAGAAACCGCTGCACAGGACGGCGCGGAGAGCGTAACCGCCGGTATTCCGGTTGAGTCCGGAAGCACAGAGCAGCCCGCCTCCCAGGGGGAGGACGCACAGGCGTTTTTTGAGCAGAGCGGCATGTCAAAGGAGGAGGCTGCGGCCTTTGTGACAACCTTTCTGGAGGCGGTGAAAGCAGATAATCGGGAGGCTGTGGCCGGGATGATCACCTATCCCCGCAAGGTGAAAACGCCTGCAGGCGAAGGCACGGCGGGCAGCGCTGAGGAATTTCTGGCTTACTACGACGAGATTTTTACGGCACAGTTCAGGGAAAAGCTGGGAGCGGTGTCGGCCTCGGATCTGTTCTGCAAGGACGGGCTCATCGGTTTGGGGGACGGAAGCGTGTGGTTTTACCCCGCTACGGTTGAGGATGATATGGGCGTGTCCACAGTCAATGTCTCGGAGGACCGATATGTGCGCTACGACGGTCCGTCCGGCGTTCAGCCGGGATAAAAATAAAAAAATAATGCTGTAACATTCCTTCATTTTGCGGCTCTAACAGGTAGAAGGAGGAGGACAGAGATGGGTACGAGTGATGAGATAGAGGCGTTATATCGCCAGTATTCCGCCATGGTCTACGCTTATCTGCTCTCCATGTGCCGGAACCGGCATGTGGCGGAGGATATTCTCCAGTCCACTTTTCTGCAGGTGATCAAGGGAATCACCGGGTTTCGTGGGGACAGCTCCGTAAAAACCTGGATTTTCACCATCGCCAGGAATGAGTATTTCCGCTGGCTGCGCCGGAATCCGCCTGTGGTTCCGTTGGATGAGTCCATGCCGGTCCAGGGAGACCTGGCCGGGGATTACCAGGAAAAAGAGCAGATCAGGGCTGTGTTCCGGTATCTGGACCTGTTGGAGGAACCGCTGCGAAGCCTGATGTACTTTCGGATTTTCGGCGGCCTGTCCTTTCGGGAGACCGCGGCCATGCTGGGAAAGACCGAGGTGTGGTGCAGGGTAAACTTTATGCGCTGCAAGAACCGTTTGCTGGAGCAGTTGGAGGAGGAATGACGATGGAACGGAATGATTGCGCGATTGTGCGGGATCTTTTGCCCATGTACGGGGAGGACCTGCTGAGTGAGGATACGAGAGATTATATGCGGGACCATATGGAGCACTGCAGCGAGTGCCGCAGGCGTCTGGACCAGTGCCTGAAGAAGGTGGAGGTGCCGGTGGAGGCGCCGTTAGAAAAGACCGACAGGAAGATCATCCGCGGATTGCATTTCCGACTGTTATGGTATATATTCTGGCCGTCACTGTACGCGGCCGGACTGCGCTTCGGCAAAGAGGGCCTGCTGCGGTTTTTCTGCATTGCGCTGGTCCTCACCGCTTATATCACCATTTACAGCCACATTTATGAGTACAACTTCGACCTGGACAATTCAAAACGCGAATTTTACCAGCGGGAAGAGAAAAAGCTCAGGGAGCACAGGGGCACCTTTATGGAGCAGGGCCTGCTGCTGTGCCTGCCCATTTTGATACCGGTGCTCATCGGAGCGCTGGCCAGTCTGCTGGGGTATTGACCCGGCGCAGGCCCGACGGCACGGACAGAAAAATCCCCCCGGAATATTCCGGGGGGTTTTCTGAAATAGAGTGCAAAACCATCAAAAATGGGGTGTAAGCGGGATTAGCGCACGCCGAATTTCGTGCCTCTGCGAATGGTGCCGTCGCTGTTCCATTCCTGGTAGATATAAGGCGTTCCGTTGGTGGTGCCGTTTTCTGTAAAGTTGTAGCTCTTTCCGTTGTATTCGGCGGAGCCGGTATACATTTTGCAGGTGCTGGTATTCATATAGTAAGCGTTTCCGTTGACTTTGATGAGCCCGCCCTGAAGCTCTCCCGTGTCCGCGGCGAAGTACCAGGTGCCGTCGCGCTGAATCCATCCGGTGCGCATGATCTGGTCATCGCCAAAATAAAACCAGTGATTTTTATATTGAACCCAGTTGTTTGTACAGTAGTCGCCGTTACCCCACTGGTATTTCCAGCCCTGAGGCGTGTGGGTAAAGCCTGCGGCAAAGGCCGGGAACGCGTTGCCGGCTGTCAAGGCCAGAGCCAGTGAAACGGCTGCCAAATGTTTTAATTTCATGGATAAGACCTCCTTACATTTCTCCGATTCATGTAAGGACATTCTACACCCTGGAGTCGCTCCAGGGTCAATGCATGTAATGATTTTGTAAGGATTTGCCCTGTGCTCCGGTCAAATCCAGCCCCCGTCCAGGCCGATGACCTGGCCGGTGAGGTATCCGTTCTTGTAGCCTAAGTGGTAGACCAGGTCCGCCACCTCCTCGGCTGAGCCCAGGCGTCCGGCCGGGATTTCATCCACCAAGGAGATTAGCTCGTCCTCCTCCATCCACTGGTTCATCTCCGTGTCGATGGCGCCGCAGGCCACGGCGTTCACCTGGATATTGGAGGGGGCCAGCTCCTTGGCAAGAGCCCTGGTCAGCGCGTTGATGCCGCCTTTTGTGGCGGAGTACGCGGTCTCGCAGGAAGCGCCCACCACACCCCAGACGGAGGATACGTTGACGATCTTGCCCTGCTTCTGGCGCACCATGTAGGGGATTGCCAGCTTGCAGCAGTTGAATACCGAGGTCAGGTTCACGTGGAGCATCCGCTCCCAGTCCTCGGCGGACATATCCTGTAACAGGCCGATGTAGGAGATTCCGGCGTTGTTTACCAGCACATCCACGCCCCCGAAGCGGGTGCGGATTTGGGAAAATAATGTCTCGCAGCATTTTAAGTCCCCCATGTCGCCCAGATAGGCCAGGCAGGGGGCCTGAAAGCTCTCAATCTCTTTGCGGGTCTGCTCCAGCTGGTCAGCCCGGTTGATACAGCTGATCACCACATTGTAGCCTTTCTTGGCAAATTTGATGGCCACGGCTTTGCCGATTCCCCTGGACGCCCCGGTTACCAAAACAGTTTTGCGCGGCATAGATTGCCTCCTTTCGGTCATATCCGATAAACGATTGTTTCCAATAAAATGATTATAAACATTTGGCGGGGCGATTTCAAGTAATTGGGAGAAAAAGTAAGCAGAGCGGGGATTGCCGGGTTACGGAAGATGAATTGTAAGAAAATCAGGTACAACAAATGGAAACCATGTGTTATAATAATTGATAGTTGCCAAAAAACGATAAAATGGACGCGGGATGGTATTTTCGCCGCCGCAGACACAAATAATAACAGTAAAGGATTGTGATGGTATGATGAGATATGATTTGATCATTATTGGTTCCGGGCCGGCCGGACTGGCTGCAGCGATCTATGCCCAGAGAGCAAGGCTGAACACCCTGGTGGTGGAGAAGGCCATGGTGAGCGGCGGACAGGTGCTCACCACATATGAGGTTGACAATTATCCCGGCCTTCCCGGCCTGGGCGGATACGACTTGGGCATGAAGCTGCGCGAGCATGCGGACGCCCTGGGCGCGGTGTTTGCGGAGGATGAGGTGGTCCGCGTGGAGAACGACGGCGAGATCAAGCGGGTCATCTGCGAGCAGGAGACCTATGAGGCGAAAGCGCTGATCATCGCCACCGGCGCGCACCACCGGAAGCTGGGGATCCCCGGCGAGGAGGAGCTGGCCGGCGCCGGCGTTTCCTACTGCGCTACCTGCGACGGCGCATTTTTCCGCAACAAGGTGACTGCGGTGGTGGGTGGAGGCGACGTGGCGGTTGAGGATGCCATTTTCCTGGCCAGAATGTGCACCAAGGTGTATGTGGTGCATCGCCGCGATCAGCTGCGGGCTGCCAAGAGCCTGCAGGAGACCCTGCTCTCCCTGCCCAACGTGGAGATGGTGTGGGACAGCGTGGCGGACGAGATCATCGGCGACGGCCGGGTTGAGCAGTTGAAGGTGACCAATGTGAAAACCGGGGAATCCCAGAATCTGGATGTTCAGGGCGTATTTATCGCCGTGGGGATCACGCCGGAGAGCCAGGCCTTTGCCGGGCTGGTGGAGACGGATCACGGATATATTAAAGCCGGCGAGGACGGCGTGACCTCTGTGCCGGGTATTTTCGCGGCGGGTGACGTGCGCACCAAACCGCTGCGCCAGATCGTGACAGCGGCTGCGGACGGAGCCAACGCGGTGACCAGCGCGGAACACTATCTGATGGGCAACTAGGGAGAGGAGCGCGTTCCAATGAAGAAATTGGCGAAAATACTGATCGCCGGAGGAGTGTGCTCTGTTTTCTGGGTGATGCCGGCCAGCGCTTCCACCAACCTGGAGACAAGCTCTTCACTGGCGGGCATTTCCGTGGCGCTCAACAACTTCTATGCCAGCACTGAGGAGCCGGAGCAGGCGCTGTCGTCGGTTTTTGACGCTGCGGCCGCCACCTCCGTAGCCTCAAACAACGGCGGGGGAACAGGACAAGCCGCCCAGGCCACGGCCGCCGCTACAACGGCAGCTCCAGAGACCACCAAGGCGAAGTCCTCAGCGTACGACAATGTGGCCGTGTCCAAGGTAAACGGCTATGTGAATATCCGCACCGAGGCCAACACTACCAGCGGCGTGACCGGCAAGATTTACAACGACAGCGCTGCGACCATCCTGGAGACAGTGGACGGAGAGGGCGGAAAGTGGTACAAGATCAAGTCCGGCTCTGTGACCGGATACATCAAGGCGGAATATTTTGTTACCGGCGCTGAGGCCGAGACCAGGGCCAAGCAGGTGGGAACACAGTACGGCACAGTTGTGGGAACCCCCACGCTGCGCCTGCGCAAGAGCCCGGATCTGACCAGCCAGACGTTAACCCTGCTGTCCGAGGGCGCCCACTATGTGGTGCTGGAGGAACAGGGGGATTTCCTCAAGGTGGCGGTTGATTCGGATTTGGAAGGATATGTGTTTAAGGACTATATGAAAACCTCTGTGGAATTCCAGAAGGCGGTTTCCGCGGAGGAAGAACAGGCCAAGGCCGACGAGGAGGCCAGGCGCAAGAAGGAAGCCGAGGAGGCCATCAGGAAATTGGAGGAGGCCAAGGAGGCGGAGCGCAAAAAGTCCACCACCGCGGCGGAAACCACGAAAAAGGAGACCACCACTGCGGAGGCGGCCAAGCCCAAGGACACCACTGCCAGCGGAACCATCGCTGCGAACCCGGAGCAGGGAGGCGGGGAGAGCGCTGCCGCGCCCACCACGGCCAAGGAGACCACCGCCAAGCCCAAAGAGACCACTGTCGCGGCAGGTCCGGGAGGAGGCAGTTCCGGGGAAGTGACTTCCGCGACGAGAACCGCCATTGTGGCCTACGCTAAGCAGTTCCTGGGCAATCCCTACGTGTACGGCGGTACCAGCCTGACAAGCGGCGCGGACTGCTCCGGCTTTGTCATGAGCGTGTACTCCCATTTTGGAATCAGCACGGGCAGAAGCTCCAGAGACCAGGCGGCCAAGGGGCGGACGATATCCACCAGCGACGTGAAGCCGGGCGATCTGCTGTTCTATGCCAGCGGGGACTATATCAACCACGTGGCGATCTACATAGGCGGCGGCCAGGTGATCCATTCCAGCACCCCCACCACGGGAATCTGTATTGCGCCTGCGAATTACCGCACGCCGTGTAAGGCAGTGACATTCCTGGATTAGGACTGCCTGCAAATGTAATTTCCGAGGGGGACCGTGACGGTCCCTCTCTTGTTGAGTGCGGGCAGCTCCGCAATAAAGTGAAAGAGGTTTTAAAAATGGAAGAGAGATTGAACCGGGAAGAATTGAGAGAGAAGATGATCCGGGACCGGCACAAGGGCATCGCCTGCATTGTGCTGTCCGCCTTTTGCTTTGCCCTGATGAATGTGTTTATCAAGGCCGCAGGGGATTTGCCCTCCCTGCAAAAGGTATTTTTCCGCAACCTAATCGCGTTTTTCGTGGCCTGGCTTGTGATGGCGCGTAAGGGCGTGGGCTTTTCGGGCAAGAGGTCCAATCTGCTGCTGCTCATCTGCCGGTCTACGTTCGGACTGGTGGGCATGATGTGCAATTTCTACGCGGTGGACCATTTGGTGCTGGCGGACGCCTCCATGCTGAACAAGATGTCGCCGTTTTTTGCAATCCTGTTCAGCATGCTGATCTTAAAGGAAAGCCTTTCCGTGAAGCAGGCCCTTGCGGTGTTCGGCGCCTTTGCGGGCAGCCTGCTGATCATCAAGCCCACGGGATTTGATTTCCAGAATCCGGCTGCGGTGGTCGGGCTGCTGGGGGGGATGGGCGCCGGGATCGCCTATACCTTTGTCCGAATCCTGGGCAAGCGCGGGGAGGCGGGCCCCTTTATCGTGTGCTTCTTCTCCGGCTTTTCCACGCTGATGCTGCTCCCTGTATTTATCCTGAACTACCACTCCATGACAGCCTGGCAGCTGGGCAGCCTGCTGATGGCCGGCGTAGCGGCCACGGGCGGCCAGTTCGGCATAACGGCAGCCTACTGCTACGCGCCGGCCCGGGACATCTCGGTTTATGATTACTCGCAGATTGTCTTTTCCGCCATCCTGGGATTTTTCCTGTTCGGCCAGCTGCCGGACGTGTACAGCTGGCTGGGGTACGGGGTTATCTGCGCCATGGCAGTGTGGATGTTTTTTATCGAGAGGAACAATAAAACCGCATAGAGCTGGGGAGGCAGGCGGCCTGCGGGCCTTCCGCCGCAGACAATTAAAAACACCCGAAGGGCGGTAAACCCTTCGGGTGTTTGTTATGCTTTATCAGAACTCCGGTTCAATCAGTCCATAAGTGCCGTTCTTACGCTTGTACACCACGTTCACCTGGTCGGTGTCGGAATTGAGGAATACGTAGAAGCTGTGTCCCAGCATTTCCATCTGTAAGCAGGCTTCCTCGGGAATGGTGGGCTTGATGGCGAACTTCTTGGTCTTGACGATGCGGATATCGTCCTCCTGCTCGTCCTCTTCCTCGTCGATAAACGCCTGGGAGAATGAGAGCGCAGCCTGTTTCTTGTCAATCAGTTTCTTTCTATAGCGTCTGATCTGGCGTTCGATCACCTCTTCCACCAGATCGATGGAGACATACATATCGCTGCTGGATTCCTCGGCACGGATGGTGTTGCCCTTTACGGGAATTGTCACCTCAATCTTCTGCCGGTCTTTCTGGGCGCTGAGCGCTACAATCACTTCGGTGTCCGGTGTGAAGAAGTGTTCCAATTTTCCGATTTTCTTTTCGATGGCGGCCTTCAAACCTGGAGTTACCTCAATATTTCGTCCTGTTATGGTATAACGCATACAATCAACTCCTTTTCTTGAGATAGGGTAATTATATCATATTTATTCCGAAAATACAATCGAATTCAATTAAATGTTAGGACAATTTGTCTTAATTTTTTCTAAAAATGCGCTTTGAGCGGAGAAAAAAGCGATTGCATTCCTATTAGAAGTGTTCCCGAAATGTCAAGAGAAATGCCTGTATTTAATTTTGAAATTGTTAAGTTTATGAGAACTGTACAAAAATTAAGATTCTGCTAACCGACAGGGGGGGAAGGCGAAAAACAGGTCGAAAAATGTGGATAATGTGGACAACTCGGTGCATAACTCAATTTTGACGTAAAATGGAGGGTTGCGGGTGGGGATAAAAATGGGGAATATGTGTGTGGATTATTGTGGAGAGTGTGGATAAGTCCAAAGACGAACATACATTTTGTGCAATGTGCTTGGTTAACAATAAGTGTCCGGTTTTGGCGGGCGTGGGAAGTGGTCGATTGGCGCGGCTGCGGGGAACGGGACAATGGGATTGCCGCCGCGGGGGGCGGGCGACTGGCTCGGTCCCTGGGAGCGGACCGTAAGACCGGGCAGAGGGGAGGCGGCTGCGGGGGATGGGCGACTGGCTCGGTCCCTGGGAGTGGGCCGTAAGACCGGGCAGAGGGGAGGCGCCTGCGGGGGGTGGAGCGGTTTGGCCGGCCCCGGCGGATTTGACTTGGAAATATGGTGGCAGTCCGGGGGATTATGGAGTGGCAAAAAAAGGAGATTTGTCTGTTTTTTTGACGGCTGAAAGACACCCCCGAAAACCCTGAAACCCTTGATATTACTGGAAAAAGTGTGACCAAAATGTTAATTTTGTATTAAATAAAGACGATTCAGAGATTGGTAGATAGTAGGCAGAAAATAGCCTGAAAACAACGATTTTACGCGGGTTTGCGGGGTTTTAATATCTTCTACAGTCTACCACTTTCTACTAGGTTATTAGGGTTTATTGGTCACAATAAAGTCACAAATTAACTTTTATCTTTTCGATCTCTTTTCTTAAATCTTCCAGTTCCCGGTGCCCGTATATCCGGTTTGTGATATCATTGCCGAAAGCATGACCCATCATACGCTTTCGGTCATTTTCTGCCACTTTGTATTTCTCGCAAAGTTTTGAAAATGTATGGCGGCAGTCGTGCGGCGTGCGCTTGGGCTCATTGGGGAATCCAAGGCGATTGATCAAGTCCTCCATATCGGCACGGAAATCACTTTGGCTACAGGGAAGCAGCTTCCCATACTTGGCCATCCTCCGCTCCACCAATGGCAGTATGGCGGAATGGATAGGCACGGTACGGTTTTCGCCGGCCTCCGTTTTCATACCACCGAAAAAGTATTTTTCTTTTAAATTCACAACCAGGCTGATGTACTCGGAGATCCGCCATCCAGAGTAGCATATAATCAGCACCATTTCTGCCGTCTCGTCCTGGACGTTTTTCCAAAGGGCGCCCAGTTCGTCGGAAGTGAACGGCACTCCATGCTCATCGTCATCTTCCTTCTTGATTTTCACAAATTTGCTGTAATCCTTGTCACACCAACTCTGACCATCTGCATAGTGATACATTTGATGGTACAGGTTTATGATGTGCTCCAGGCTGGCGTGCTTCAACGGACAGGAGTCCAGGTTGGCCTGAAGGTCCTCGGATCGCAACGCGCGGAATATTTTATCATGGAGGGACTTGCAATTTTTGAAGGCGGCTTGTGTTACGCGCACAGTGGCATTGGAATATTTGTGGCCCTCGGGGAATTTATTGGTGTAGAACGCCTCGTAGACCTCCGCAAAGGTCTTTTCTGGCTCTTCAGGCTCAATCCCCTTGACGCGGTTGTAATCGGCCATTAAACGGCTTGCCAGGGCTTCCAGATCCTTGGAGCTGGCGCTGCTGGGGATCTCCAGCGTGGCCTCCATCCCTGGTATATATGTGCCAGCCTTGTATGCAGTGAGGACGATAAAGCCCTTCATCCACTCATCTACATAGCAGATGGCCGGCGGCCGGTTCCCGTCGATGTCGGCCGGTGGGTGGACAGCATAGGGATTTTTGCGGCTCTTGCCCAGGTAGCGGATCGAGCCGTAGCCATTGGGCAGCCTGGGGTGTTTGGGGCGTCTTGGCATAGTTATATCCTCCTTTAGAACGTCTGTTCTGTTCAGGGTTCACTTTGGGAAGGATACCGGGTATAATAAAGATGATGTGGTGGCCGGTATCCTTTATGGTTGACGGTTGCTGAATGGCCCTGGGAGTTGCAGCTCCTGGGGCTTTTATTATATAAAACCTATTGGTCTATTTTGTCGAGTATCGCTGACGGAATTGTTATTGTAGACCCCATGGTTGATGTATAACTATATAATCCATAGGATGTTCCATAGACAGTTATATGGTCATCTTCCAGTATCCTGGAGGAAACAATATTCTTGTCATATTCGCAGAATAAGATGTCGCCATAGTCATCATTAACAGCTAGCCTAATTTGATTGTTTTTTCCACTTCCTTCAAGCACCTGCAAAACTGTCCCAGAAAATTTTATTTTTTTATTTTTGAAATCATCGGGGTTCCTGGCCAACTGCTCATAGGTGATGCCAGTCTCGTATTCATGTTTCTTTTCTTCTTCTGCGACTTTTCGTTCTTCTTCCTTCTGAGCTCGGGACGCTGCGAGAACCGCTTCTTCTTCTGCGGCTTTGGATGCGGCTATAGATTCGGCTTCAATTTGTCTGGCCTGAGCTTCAGCCGTAGCAACCCCCTCATATTCAGACATAGATTCTTTGTATTTATCAAACTCATATTTTACCGAATTAATCTGGCTTGTGAGGTCTCTATTTTCTTTTTGCTGGTCATAGTATCTACTGGCCATTTCCGCGGCCTGACTACTGTATTTAGCAGCTTCCTCGGATACTGATTCAAACTCATCCTGAGTGACCCCGGCATTACACGCGGTTATAGAGCAGGCTAACAAAACTAAAATAAGAAATTGTTTTTTCATATGTATCCTCCTATGCTATATTAATCGATCTTGTAATACTCAAACACATCCAGGTAAGGCTCAAACTGTATATAGTAATCCCCCAGGACAGATGTTCCGCGTCCATATTTCTGGCGATACAGCTCCAACGCCTCCTTGATTGTATCCTCGGAAATATTGAGAAAATCGGACATTTCAACGATATTGTGACAATGCGCTTGGTAGGCCCTGACGATATCTAGGAGCGGAAGCTGCACCTTGTAAGCCCACAGCCGCGCCTCACGTTCCTGCTTCCTAGCCTCAGCACAATCCTGTTCAATGATCCGGCCTACGGTAGTATGGTAATGTCCCATTTCCTCTGCAAGCACATCAGCCTTCTTTTTCAGCGTTGGGATATCCTGGCGGATAGCGATCCGGCGGCCACGACATCGGCCATCCCCAGATTGTAGGGGAACCTCTTTTACAATCAGCCCTTCTTTGTCAGCTTCTATCAGTAATTCATCATAAGTCAAAGGCGATTAACCCCCTATTTATTCCAGAAGTCATCGTTATCCATGATGTCATCGTCATGTTTGCGCATTTCATCAGTTACTTCTATGTCGGTGCGCTCATGGGCAGCCTGCGGCATGAGGTAGTCAGGCATAGAAACGATATTGCCTTTATATGCCACACAGCGCTCATATTCTTTAGCTAATATGGTATCGATGAGTTCTTGACCATGGTTGTCTAACGCGCGATATTTTTTAATATGATCATGTTCTTTAGAATTTAAAGCTTCTTTTTTATCCTGATCATGCTTTGCAAGGTATTCTGTCAGTGCGTGTCTCATATTGTCAAGGGTTATGAACTTTTTAGAAGGCAGCAAATCGTCAAAATCTTCGGAAAAGAAGCAGCGGATAAGCTCGTTTTCGGATACCTCGAATTCCTTACTCAAAATTCGGAAGATGCGCTGGAGATTTTCACCCAGATAATAGTTTTCTTCCCAGCCCATTATATAAGCTGGGGTAGTGTCCAGAGCCTTTGCTATAGCGGAGATTTTAGATTGAGGTAGTCCTCTACCGTCCACTTCTATTTTATTAATTGATGAGCGCGATTTGTACCCTGCTTTTTGTGCTAACTCTTCCTGAGACATTCCTAATTCTTCTCGACGTTTTTTGATTCTTTCTCCTATTTCCATTTTAGCACCTCCATAAGGTAATAATATCATGGAGTAGAAAAAAATTCAACAAAAAGTAAAAAATATGTTGACATTTTTTGAACATGAGGGTATGATACAAAATGTAGACAAAATGACTACAAGAAAGGAGGTAAGACGGTGACAGATACAGGAATGTTGAATGAGTTAATCAAGGGATCCGGCTTAAAAAAGGGCTGGATTGCAGAACAGCTCGGACTATCTTATTTTGGCTTTCAGAAAAAGATAAATAATGAAAGTCAGTTTAAGGCAAATGAAATAAAGAAATTGTGCGAGTTGTTAAATATTACATCCTTGAAAATGCGCGAAGATATTTTTTTTGCGCCAAATGTAGACAAAATGACAACATAAATTTAAGGAGGGAGAAAGGATAGGATGAACGAGATTATGACTCAGAGTTTTACGGACACATCTCACCTGACGCCGATTGAGATCGCGTTGGGGGTAGACGAGAACGGGATGACCACGGCAAAAAGGTTGTATGAGTTTTTGGAGCTGAATACAGCGGTTTATGCGAGGTGGTTCCGTAGCAATATTTTGGAAAATGAATTTGCTGAGGAGGGAATTGATTATTTTCCATTCAACACAAATGTTGAATGCGGTGGACAAGCGTCAAAAGACGCAAGACTCACAGCCCATTTTGCAAAGAAGCTCTCCGTAAAAGGAAACGGTGAAAAGGCAGAGCAGGCCCGGGAGTATTTCGCCCAGCTGGAGGAGCGGGTGAAGGAAGCAGCCATTGATCGTAGCCAGCTAAATCCAGGAACACAGCTCATGCTTCAGTTGGCAGAGAATATTTCCCGCCAGGAATTGGAACAGAAGCGGCAGGCCAGAGAGCAGGAACGCCAGGGGGCGGAGTTGGAGCAGGTCAAGGAGAATCAGAAAGTAATTGCCCAGGCCCTGGCGAAGCCGGTAGAAAAGAGTTTCCGCGAATGGGTGAATGAAAGCCTGTCTGCAATCGCAGAGAGTGAGGGCTACTTATACATAGGCAGTTCCCAAGAGCGACACCGGGCAGTAAGGACGGAGAGTTATGAGAGGCTTAACTGCAAGCGCCCCTGCCGGTTGGATCAGCGCGTTTCCAGAGCCAGAGGGGAGGCTGCGACGGCAGGGGCCACGAAAAACCAGGTCAATGCTATCAACAAACTGTCTATTATCGAAGCTGATAGAGATCTGAAGCCGGTGTATGAGGCGGTGATCCGCGAGATGTTGGCGGCC
>JAGZSY010000001.1 GCA_018380885.1 Enterocloster asparagiformis | reverse complement strand
TATATCACCCCGCGGTGCACCCGGTCAATGGGTGTATTTTTTATGCTAATTTTTAAGGAGGATGATATAATGGCAAGACCCAAAAAGAGGAAATATCCAAGGCTTCCTAACAAGTTCGGGAGCATTAAAAGACTGAGCGGGAACCGTACTAACCCGTATGGGGTGTACCCTCCCACTACAGAATTTGACGAGGACGGGAGGCCCGTATCCGTCAAAGCGATCGCCTATGTGGATGACTGGTATTACGGTTTTTCAATCCTTACGGCGTACCATGCCGGGACCTATGTTCCCGGGGTGTATCCGCCTAGGCCAGCCCCCAAAATTACGGTCACTGATCAGCAGGACGCCGTAGTACGGGACATCATCAGGGACTACGTAAAAATCCGTTCCGTGGTTACAGGGCAGCCGGAGGATGACCCAGGTCTAACGTTCACAGAGGTTTATGAGAGATTCTACAAAACCCGGTATGTTACCGCAAAAAAGCGGCCATCGAAGAGTGCAGAAGGCCAAACAAGGGCAGCGTATAAAAATAGTGCAGCACTTCACAATCGGTTTTTTCGTGATTTGCGACTCGGTGATATGCAGGCCGTTATAGATAACTGCTCACTGAGTTACGCAAGCCTGGAGCTTATAGTCGCATTATACAAGCAGATGTATGCTTATGCCGAGAATGAGGGATTGTGCGATAAAAACTATGCGTCAAATTTAAAAATCAATATAGAAGATAATGAAGAATCTGGAACACCATTTACTGAAAACGAGCTGAGGATTCTGTGGAAAAACGTAAAGGACCCCACCATAGAAATGCTATTAATTATGAGCTATTCAGGCTATAGAATTACCGCATATAAGACGCTGATAGTAAACCTTAAAGAGCAATATTTTCAAGGAGGGATAAAAACCAAAAACAGCCGAAATCGTATAGTCCCAATTCATCCAGCCATCCTTCCTTTAGTCCGGCGCAGAATACGGCGCGATGGTAGCCTGCTAAATATCACCACCACAGCTTTTCGGGTAAACATGTACGCCTGTTTGGAATCGCTCGGAATACCTGGGAATCCCAAACATACCCCGCACGACTGCCGCCACACTTTCTCATGGCTATGTGAGCACTATGAAGTCAACGAGAATGACCGACGACGAATGCTGGGACATAGCTTTGGGGGTGACATAACAAACGCGACCTATGGGCACCGTACGCTGGAGGAACTGCGGGCGGAAATCTGTAAGATTAAAATTTGTCGCTAGTTTGTCACTATTGACCCCATTTTTATACATCACATCATGATCAAACAGAGCACTACGAAATAGGCATTTTCCCTTGATTTTACGAGCTTTTCTCCTGCATTTCACGTGGTTAAGGCGAATACAGGAAACATCATAATTTTTAATATAAACGTAATTTACGGGCCCCAATCGGCTGCCCATCATCAATGCGGTATGCGGCGCAAAAAACGGTTCAGGCCGGCCCTTTTTCAATATGATGCCGCGGACGCGACCATGATATACGTTTCAGGATCCACGCAGGCCGGGGCCGGAATACGGCGTCCGGGCGGCCGGCGCAAACACTCGCGCGGCCGGACGCCGGTTTAAACGATATTCTTCCGCGCCAGGCCGGTTGACAAATGCAAAATATCTAATATAATCGCAGTAGGGTATACTAACAAAAGCACCCGCATTTCACATCACAAAGGAGAACTCTATGAAACATATACTGATGTTGGGAACCGGCGGAACCATCGCCTGCAAGCGCAGCGACGCGGGTTTAAAGCCGGTCATCACCTCCGAGGAAATTCTTTCCTACGTCCCGGACAGCAAGCGCTACTGCGATATCGACAGCCTGCAGGTTTTCAATATTGACAGCACCAATATGCAGCCCCGCCACTGGCTGGCCGTGGCCCGCGCCATCGAGGAGCACTACGAACAGTACGACGGCTTTGTGATCTGCCACGGCACGGACACCATGGCTTACACCGCGGCGGCCCTATCCTATCTGGTCCAGGACTCCCCCAAGCCCATCGTTATCACCGGAGCGCAAAAGCCCATTGACATGGAAAACACAGACGCCCGCACCAACCTGGCGGACAGCCTGTTTTTCGCCTCCCACGACCGCGCCCACGGGGTCAATATCGTCTTTGACGGCAAGGTGATCGCCGGCACCCGCGGCAAAAAGGAGCGCACCAAGAGCTACAACGCGTTTTCCAGCATCAATTTCCCCTATATCGCGGCGATCCAGGAGGACCACATCCTGTTTTACCTGGATGACAAGCCGGCGCGCGCCCAGGTAAAATTTTACCATGAGATGAATTCCGGCGTGGTGCTGTTAAAGCTGATTCCCTCCATGGATGCCGCCCTGCTGGACTACATGGCGGAGCACTACGACGCGGTGATCATCGAATCCTTCGGCGTGGGCGGCCTGCCTTCCTACGACTCGGGGGATTATTACCGGGCGGTGGGCCGCTGGACCAGCCTGGGCAAAACCGTGGTCATGACCACCCAGGTCACCAACGAGGGCAGCAATATGTCCGTCTACGAGGTCGGCAAAAATATCAAGCAGGAGTTCGGCCTCCTGGAGGCCTACGATATGACCATGGAGGCCACGGTGACAAAGATCATGTGGATTCTCGGCCAGACCAAGGAGCCGGAGGAAATCCGCAGGATGTTCTACCAAACCGTGAACCGGGATATCCTCTGGAAATCATAGGCCCTGCGTCCCGGACGTCATCCTGGGCTTCAACTCGTTTAAAATGGTGAAGCCCAGGATCATGGCGCCGCCGGCTGCCTGAAGCCAGGTGATGGACTCCGACAGCACGGTGATTGACACCAGCACGGCCACCAGCGGATCGATATAGCTTAAAATGGCCGCCTCCTGCCCCTTTAAATAGCGCAGGGAGGAGAAATAGAGCGTGTAGGCCAGCCCTGTGTAGACGACGCCCACCACCAGCAGGCTGAAGATTCCGCCGGACGGAAGCCCGGCTAAGTGAAACCCTCCGGTGAGGGCCACATAGGGGAGCAGCACCACGATGGAGGCCAGAAACTGGAGGAAGGTACGGTTGATTCCGGTCACGTTGCGGATTCCCTTGTTGCACAGCACCACAGCGGCGTAGAACACAGCCGCCCCCAGGCCGAACAGCACGCCTATGGTGTCCCGCTCCCCGCCCGCCCCGCGGACGCCGATCACCAGCACCAGGCCCAGGGTGGACATAACAAAGCAGAGCAGCTGCCGTTTAGTCACCTTTTCCTTGAACAGAAACGGGCTGGCCGCGGTGACTATCACCGGCGCAAAGTAGTAGCTCAGCGTGGCCAAGGCCACGCTGGTATATTTGTAAGCCTGGAAAAACAGAATCCAGTTGATGCCCATGGCCGCCCCGGAGAGAAACAGCAGGGGCAGCTCTTTTTTTATGTCCTGAAACCGGACCAGGTTCCCGGTCAGAAGCTGCCAGACAAGCAGCGTGGCGGCCGCGATCACGGCCCGGCATACCGCCAGCTCCGCGGACGGCAGCGGGATGTTGCGCACAAAAATGGCGATGGTGCCGAACACCGCCATGGAACCGATTATTTCCGCCTTGGCAATTACATGATTTCTGTCCATAGTCTGTCACTCCGTCAATCCTTTTTCCTCTGTGCCGGGCAGGCGCAGCCCCTTTCCACCGCGGGCAAAGGGCGGCCCGTATTAATTTATAACACTACTACAAAAAAGCGAAAATGTCCATCCATGATTTTATTTCCGTCCCCCAACGCCCGGCGGGGCTGGCGTAATATTCCCCCAACAACAGGGTAGGCGCAGGAAATATGTTTTCCCTGCGCCTGCCCTGTAAAATATCTCTTTCCCGCGGCCTACAAGCCGGCCCTGAAATCCCTGCGCTGTTTTTCCGGCCAGCCCTCCAGGTACGCCTCGGTGACCTCCAATTGGCCGCAGCCTGTTCCCAGCTCCACCCCCGGCTTGCGGCTGCCGTGGTAGTCGCTGCCCCCGCTGCGCAGCAGGCCCTGCTCCCGGCAGAAGCCGTTTAAGTCCGCGATCTGCTCCGGCGAAAACGCCGAGTGGGCGCACTCCACGCCGTCCAGGCCAAATTCCTTCACAAGCTCCGCCAGCTCCCCCCGGAACTCCCGGGCGTGGGCGTAGATATAAAGGTGGGCCAAAAAGGCGATGCCCCCGCTGCGGTGGATCATCTCCACCGCTGTGCCCACGCTGGGGTACAAAGGGGATTCGTCCACGTAAAGGCGGCTCTGCGGATTGTAAATCTCTTTCCTTGTAAATGCCCTGGAGCTGTCCCAGGCGTCGGCCGAGCTGAAAAATCTCCTGTTTTCCGGCACTGTTTTGAGCTGGCCCAGAAAGGCTTTCCGGCAGGACTCCTTTTTGGGATCAAACAGCACCCGCTCCGGGTCAAAGCACACCCCGGCCCGCTTGAAGGCGTCGCAGATCAGCTGGAATTCCCGCTTCTGCTTCTCCTCAAAGGTCAAAACGCGGCACTCCAGCTCGGCCTCCATTTTCTCCAGACCATAGCCGTAGCCCAGGACCTCAACCACCTCGCCCCGGTACATGCAGGTGATCTCCACGCCCGGGATCAGCAGGCCTGAATATTCCAGGATTCCGGGGTCACGGTAAGCCGCTACCGTGTTGTGGTCCGTGACGGACAGGACCGACAGCCCCATGGCATTGGCCCTCCCCACGAGGGTCCGCACATCGTCCGCCCCGTCCGAGCGGCAGGTGTGGGTGTGTAAATCAATCATCTCTTCTCTCCTATGCGTTCTCAATATCCTCAACCGGGATAAAGATGTAGGTGATAATGGCGGAGGCCACGTACGCGATGACCATGCCGATCAGATAATTCAGCATGCACTCCGGCAGCATGTGGGTGACCGCCAGCAGGCCCGAGGGGCTGTAGGCCGTGCTCATCACGTGGGTCAGCATAACGTAGGCGCCGCCGAAGCCCGCGCCCAGTCCGGCAGTGATAAAGGGCTTCATAAGCGGCAGCGTAACGCCGTAGATCAGGGGCTCCCCGATTCCCAGAATACCTGCGGGCAGCGCGCCCGCGATCACGCGGTTCAAACGGCTGTTGCCCACGCGCTTTGCCTTCATGTACAGCGCAATCGCCGCTCCCACCTGGCCGGCTCCCGCCATAGCCACTGCCGGGAACAGGGTGGTGCCGCCCAGGGACTCAATCTGGATGGCATAGATGGGCACCAGTCCGCGGTGCAGCCCCAGAAGCACCAGGGGAAGGAAGGTGGCCGCCAGAATATAACCAGTGATCACGCTGACCACCGGGTTGGTGGAATTGATGAACAGGTTCAGGAACGCGGAAATCAGCGTGGACAGCCAGCCGGTGGCCGGCATCACCAGCAGCACAAAGAGCGGCACTGCAATCAACATGGAGATCAGCGGCGTGAAGGACACGTCCAGCACCTCCGGCATATGCTTGTGCACCCAGCGCTCGATCCTGGCCAGAATCCACACGCCGATGACAACGCCGATGATACCGCCGGCGCCGGTGGCCAGCACGGAGTCATTGACCACGTCCTTGTTGTACCAGCCGATGGCCGTGGAAATGGTGTTGATCACGGAGTTCAAGGAGGCGGCGCCGATCATGCCGCCCAGCATCTCGTTGACGCCGAACTGCTTCGCAGCCCGCACGCCGGTGAAGATCGCCATGTAGGACAGGAACGCATTGCCGATCAGCACAAAAATGTTATAGATGACCACCACAGCCACCACATCCGGCAGCACGCCGTTGGTCATGAGGATCTTGATCACCTTGCCCAGGCCGTTGCAGATACCGGAGGCGATAAAGGCCGGGATCATGGGGGTAAAGATGTCCGCTAAGACCCGCACCTTGCTGATCAGCTTCTGGTGCTTCTGGTTGCTCTTGACCGCCTTCTTGTTGGCCTCCCAGTCGCCGACCTGGCCTTTGGCGGCCTCCGGCTTTCCTCCCTGCTCTTTTACGCCCAGCTTGGTGGTGCAAATCTGCATCACATCCCGGACCTTGCCCGGTCCCAGCACGACCTGGATATAGTCGGGCTCATCCCCGACCACACCCAGAACGCCGGGGATATTTTTAATGCCCTCGCGGTCGGCCTTGGCGCCATCCCGGACATTGACCCGGATGCGCGTCATGCAGTTCTCCGCGTTCAGAATATTTTCCTTGCCCCCCAGCAGGTCTACGATTTTTCTTGCAAGCTCTTCGTTACTCATCGAATTCACCTCTCACTTTCTCTGTTTTGCCCTGCGGGCCCCTTACATCCCGCGTTCCCCAGCTGTCAAAGGCATTTTCTGATATGCCCATGAGCGCATTTGAGTTTTTGCTCCGCCTCCCCCGCGGTGCAATCAAGCAGTTCCATCACAATGGCTGTCTTGGCGTTTCCGCCCGCCGCTTCCAGCAGGCTTGCGGCACGCTCCTCCGTACAGCCCGTGGCTTCGGTCACGATATTCCTGGCCCGGACGCGCAGCTTCTCGTTGGTCTGCAGCACATCCACCATCAGGTTTTGGTAAACCTTGCCGATCCCCACCATAGCGCCGGTTGAAATCATGTTGAGAATCATTTTCTGGGCGGTTCCCGCCTTGAGCCTGGTGGAGCCGGTCAGCACCTCCGGTCCCACCACCGGTTCAATGGCCAGGTCTGCGGCCTCCCCCACCAGGCTTCCCTCGTTGCAGGCCACAGCCACGGTTTTACAGCCCAGGGACCTGGCGTATCGCAAACCGCCGATCACGTAGGGCGTGCGCCCGGAAGCCGCGATCCCGATCACCACGTCCTTCCCGGTCAGCGGGAGCGCCTTCAGCTCCTCTAAGGCCAGAGCCTCCGAATCCTCAGCCCCCTCCACGGCCCGGACAAAGGCCCGCTCGCCCCCGGCGATCAGCCCCACCACCATCTCCGGCGGAACGCCGAAGGTGGGCGGACACTCCACGCTGTCCAGGACTCCCAGGCGGCCCGAGGTTCCCGCGCCCATGTAGACCAATTTCCCGCCCGCCTCAAAGGCCTCCTGTACCCAGGCGATGGCGGCCGCCACCTGGGGCAGCACCCTGCCAACCCCGGCCACCACCTGTTCGTCCTCCCGGTTCATCACGGTGGCAATTTCCAGCGGCGTCATGGTGTCCAATCCGGCTGTCTGCGGGTTGCGGGCCTCCGTGGTCAGTTTATTCAGTTCCAGCATAGCGATTGACCTCCTTGGCATTTTTATAATTTGGTTTCTCAATATGCGTCGCGCAGAGGCGCGCCATTGAGCGATCGTAATCCGTGTTCGCGTAGGCCGTGTACAGAATATCGATCATATTGAGCTGGCTGATCCGGCTGCTCATGGCCCCGTTGCGGAACAGCGACTCGTTGGCAGCCACATACAGGCTGTAGTCGGACAGGTCGGACAGGGCCGAAGCCGCGAACCGGGTGATCAGAATCATCTTTGCGCCGGATTTCTTCACCGCCTCCGCGCATTTGATCAGCTCCTCGGTCTGCCCGGAATAGCTGATAAACAGCCCCACGTCCTCCGGCAGCATATTGCGGGCCTGGAGCAGCTGCGAATGCCAGTCGTCGTTGAGAATACAGGCCTTATCCAGGCGCAGGAATTTCAGGTAGGCATCCCGGGCCACGCAGAGCGAGGAGCCGATGCCGAACAGGCAGATGGTCCTGGCAGCGCACAGAAGGTCCACACACTTTTGCAGCACCGGCAGATCCACCAGGTTCTTCGTCTCCTCCAGGGAAACGATATTTTTGTAGGTGATCTTATCCACCATCTGCTCCAGGGAGTCCTCCCGCGACACCTCGTCGCGCTTCTCCTGCTCGGACTGCTTGCGCACCGCCAGCTCATACTGGAGCGAGCGCCGCAGCTCCTTGTACCCATCAAAGCCCAGGCGCCTGCACATCCGCACGATGGTCGCAGACGATGAAAACGCCCTGGCCGCCAGCTCGTGGACCGACAGCTCCGCCGCCTTCTCGGGATTGTGCAGTATGTACTGGACCACCTCGCTCTCCGCCGGCGTCATTTGCAGCTGGTATTTATTCAGCCGTACCAAAACACTCTTCATGTTTCGTCCTCCTGTATCTATGATATGCTTAATAAAACAATAATTCAATAAATCTACCGTCATATGCAACATTGTTTCTCAACATGAGTCATTATACCGCATTGAGCGGGAAAATGTGAAACTTTTTATTGATTATGCCGAAGAATCATGGGAATATCCCAATTATCTATCCACAATGCCGGACGCCAGCCCCGCCCGTCCAAAAAACGCCCTGCCAACTGGACTGGTTATTTTAAATATAACTGGATATTTCTTTCAGTCCACTTTTCCGTTATAGTAATACCAACATTCACAGAAAACGAGGAGGTACTCCACTTATGAAACAGACAAAGAAACTGGTGATCACTGCGCTTTTCGCGGCTCTGGCCTGCGTCGCAACCATGGCCATCCGCATCCCCACGCCGGGGACCGGCGGCTACATCCATCCCGGCGACGCGGTGGTGATCCTCTGCGGCATCTTTTTAAATCCGGGCGCCGCCTTTCTGGCCGCCGGCCTCGGCTCCGCCATGGCCGACCTTCTGGGCGGATACTTTCTCTACGTGCCCATCACCTTTGCCATCAAGGGATTGATCGCCTTTCTGGCCGGCCACGCCTTCAAGCGGCTGTCCGGACATGTAAAAAACCGCACGGTTGCGGTGGCAATCTGCGGCCTCATCGACGTGGCGCTGGTGGCTGGGGGCTACTGCTTCTGCGAGAGCTTTATCTACGGGGTTCCGGCCGCCCTGGCCAGCGTGCCCGCCAATTTGATCCAGGGAATCAGCGGACTTGTGATCTCCACCGCCCTGTTCCCCCTGCTGGCGGCCGTGCCGGATATGAGACAGATGATGGCCGCCAGATAAGGGCCGCTGCCTGGGCGAAAAACCTCACAAAAATGCCGGGAGCACAAGTTTTTTTGCGCTCCCGGCATTTTTTATCGTTTTCTCTTTTTCAGCCTGGTAATCACCATGCCGCCGAAGAAACCGGCCGCCACCGCGATCAGCACGGCCTCCAGCCCCACGGCGTTTACGTCCTGGGCCTCTGCCTGCCCCGCGGCCTGCTCTGCCGCGCCGGAGGCCTGAGCCGCGTCCGACGTTTTTGCAGCCTCGGAGGGCTCTGCAGCCGTTTCCGATTCAGACAGCGCCGCGCTCTGCCCGCCGGTCCCGTCCTGGGCTGAAGCGCTGCCGCTCTCCCCGCCTTGCGCCGGCTTTTCCCGCTGGAAAATAATCTCGTCTTTTACGCTCCCGTCGGCCTGGGTTCTCCTGAGGCACAGAGTCTCCACATCGCCGCCGTAGTCATAGCTGAAATTGTGCTCCGCGCCGCCCGTGTGCACGAACCATTCCCAGGCAAAGCCCTGCAGGGTCTTTTCTCCCTCCGGCTGAAACTCCAGGGCGGCGGGATCCGGACTGCTGACCTCATAGGGCGGCCACAGCGCCTTCCAGTCCCCATTCTCCTGGCGGTCGGCGCTCACCAGCATATACTGACCGGCCCGCGGTCTCTCCTCGCCGCTGTATGAGATGCCGTAGGGCCGCAATCCCGTCACCTTCAGGCGCTCAGGCACCTCCTCCGGCGGCAGCTGGCGGTCCAGAAATCCGCCCTTGTCCCCGGACGGAAGAGCCTTCACGTCCTTCAGAACCGCCCAGTCCTCCCCGGCCTCCTCAACCGTGCCTAAGAGCAGCCCGTCCTGCTCTCCGTTCATCATACCGTACTCCGCATCATGGGCGTAGGCTGGCCCCGCGCCCAGGGCCACAGCCAAAACCAGGGCCGCCGCAATGGTTGTCCAAATTTTTTTCATAATCCTTCCTCCTTGCCCGCATCGCGTTCTCCGTCCATTATAACATGGACGGCGCCCCAAAACTTTACGTTCTTCTTAAATTATCCTGAATCCGCCGTTTGGGCGCGGAACGGGCGGCGGACGGGCCGGGCAGACGGGCTGTCCGGCCCGCCGCCGTCTATCCCCTGGTCCGCGAGAATGCCAGGAAAATGAACAGCAGTCCCGACAGCCAGGAGAGATCCAGTCCTTCCCTGGCAATCAGGCGTCGGCCGGCATAGAGCCCGGCGTACATCAGCGCCAGCCCCATCACAAAACAGGTTACTACGGTCAGGGCCGCCGGCAAATCCACGAAAACGGCCATGGTTCCGGCCACCAGGGAATCGATGGACATAGCCAGCCCCAGGCAGACCGTTTCCTTCCAGGAAAGAGACTTGGAATCATCCCAGTCCGCCGCCATGGGATCCCCGTAAATATTGATGATGATTTTCAGGCCGGACAGGGAAAAACGGAAATTCTTGTTGAGCGCGCAATGGCTGTTGATATATCGCTTGATGCTGTAATCCAGGAGCTTTATCACTCCCAGAAAAAAGAGGCAGACAAAACCCACCGTCCTGGCAAACTCCGGGGGGACCAGCGCCTGGACCAGGACGCCCAGGCCCAGCGCCAACCCCAGACAGCCGCTGCAGATGCCGCTTAAGGCCGCCGCTTTCTGCCAGGATATCTGCACCTGGTTGGCGCCGTAGGCCAGGCTGGCCACAAAGGTGTCCGTACAGAGCGCAAGGACAAACATAATCATTTTCAGCATATTGCCATCCGTTGCTTTTTCTTTTAGTATATTCCCGTCCAACGAAATTGGTAACAGCCTTGTCCGCACAACGAAAAAAACGGCTTGGCTAAAGCGCGGCCAAGCCGCCCTCCTGCCAAACCGTTTTCCCGGCTCTTTTAAAATTTCGGCGCGGTGCCGACCTTTGCCAAATCCGCCTTGATATCCTCAAAGCTCATGCCGCCCACCGAATCGATGGTTGCCACCACGGCCCCCTCCACCAGCGGGCAGTCCACCATCTCCACCTTCTCGCCCTCGAACAGCTCCACCACCATCTCCGTGGTCATCACCGCGCTGCCCAAATCCATAATCACCAGCACGCCGTCCTCCGAGCGCACGGACTCGATGGCGTCCCTGATCTTCTCAAAGCTGGTGCCAAAGCCGCCGTCGGCCATTCCGCCTGCCGCAGCCACGGGCGCCGCCGGCGCCATCAGCGCGGTGAGCTCCACCACGCTCTTTGCCAGATTTTCGCTGTGGGACACAACGACAAGTCCTACCATATTCCCATCCCCCTTTTATCTCGATTGGATACAGTTCCCTCCCTCCGGCTCTCATCCCGGATTTACCCTGGGCCCGCGTCCGGCTGGGACGGATCCGCCAATCCGTTCCATTTACTGTATACAATGTGCAATTGTCTCCAACAGGTACGAGTAGGACGTGGCCCCGGGGTCCTGATGCCCCAGCCCGCGCTCGCCCACGTAGCTGGCCCGCCCCTTGGTGGCGACCAGGTCCTTGGTGTGCTCCGCCCCTGCCCAGGCGGCCTTCACGCCGGCCTCCAGCATGGCCTTCGCCCCTTCGCCTCCGGCTCTCGCCCGCTTCATGGCCTCCAGGGACGGACACATGGCATCCAGCATGGTCGCCTCCTCCACCTGGGCGCGCCCCCGCTTCTTCACGGCCTCCACAGCCGCCTCCAGCATGGCCAGAAAATCGTCGGCATCGATCTCCGTTTTTCCCGCAGCCGCGGCGCCCGCCTTCATGAAGGCTGAACCGTACAGCGGGCCGGAAGCCCCGCCCACGGTGGAGACCAGGGTCATGCCCACGTCCTTTAACACGGAGCCGATATCCTTTCCCTCCATCCCGGAGAGCTTCTGCCCCACCGCTTTAAAACCGCGGTCCAGGTTGATGCCGTGGTCGCTGTCCCCGATCGGCTGATCCAGCTGGGTCAGATACTCCTTCTGCGCTCCGATGGTTTTCTCCATAGCCCCAATGATTTCCAGAATCTGTCTCGCATCCGCCATGACAAACCGCCCCTATCGCCATGCCGGCGTGTCCGCCGGCGCATCCAGCAGCGCCTTCATCTCGTCGTCCAGGCGCAGCAGGCTGATGGAAAAGCCCTGCATCTCCAGGGAGGTCATGTACTCGCCCACAAAGGTCCGATACACGCTGATGCCCTTTGCCGCCAGCACGTCGGCCACGTGATTGTTGATGATGTACAGCTCCATTAAGGGCGTGGCCCCGGCCCCGTTGACCATCACGGCCACCTCACGCCCGCTGTAGTCCAAATCTCCCAGAATCTGCTCCAGCAGCATGTCGGCCGTCTCGTCGGCTGTCCTCATGGTCTCCCGGTGTGTTCCCGGCTCCCCATGGATACCGATGCCCACCTCCATCTCGTCCTCGGCCAGCGTAAATCCCGGCGTCCCCGCCGCGGGCACCGTGCAGGGCGCGATGGCCGCTCCCATGGTGCGCACGTTGTCTATAACCTTCCGGGCCACAGCCTCCACCTGATCCAGAGTGGCGCCGGACTCCGCCAGGGCACCGGCGATCTTGTGCACAAATACGGTTCCGGCCACACCGCGCCGGCCTACCGTGTACAGGCTGTCCTTCACCGCCACGTCGTCGTTGACCACCACGTATCTGACCTGGATATCGTCCATGTCAGCCGCCATCTCCGCGGCCATTTCAAAATTCATCACATCGCCGGTGTAATTCTTCACCACCATCAGCACGCCCGCAGCGGTGTCCACCGCCTTGACCGCCTCATAGATCTGATCCGGCGTGGGGGAGGTGAACACGGCTCCGGCCACCGCGGCGTCCAGCATGCCCAGGCCCACGTATCCGGCGTGGGCCGGCTCATGTCCGCTGCCGCCGCCGCTGATGATCGCCACCTTGTCCGTTTTTTTCACAGCCCGCACCACCACATTGCCGCAGTCCAGCTTGCGCAGATACTGCGGGTGGGCCTTGACCATGCCCTGAATCATCTGCTCCTCCACCATGGAAGGATCGTTGATAAATTTCTTCATATTGAGATATCCCCTTTCCGATTTGTCGGCCCTGCCTGCGCTCTCACTCGTCCTTTGCCCAGCCGTAGGAGCACTTCACCGCCCGGTTCCAGCCGTTCACCCGCGCGGCCCGCGCTTGCTCGGTGATCTCCGGCGTGAAGGTGCGGTCAATGGCCCAGTTCTTCACCACGTCCTCCTTGTCCGCCCAGTAGCCCACTGCCAGCCCCGCCAGGTAAGCCGCGCCCATGGCCGTGGTCTCCACGCATTGGGGACGGTTGACCGGGGCGGCGATGATGTCCGCCTGGGTCTGCATCAGATAATTGTTGGCGCTGGCCCCGCCGTCCACCTTGAGGGCGGCCAGCTCGATGCCGGAATCCGCCTTCATGGCCGCCAGCACGTCGTTCGTCTGGTAACACAGGGAATCCAGGGTCGCCCGGATTATGTGGTATTTGTTGACCCCTCTGGTCAGACCCACGATGGCCCCCCTGGCGTACTGATCCCAGTGGGGCGCCCCCAGGCCGGTAAACGCGGGCACCACGTAGCAGCCCGCCGTGTCCTTCACCTTTCTCGCCATGTACTCGGAATCCGCGGCCGACTCAATCAGCTTGAGCTCGTCCCGCAGCCACTGGATGGCCGCCCCCGCCACAAAAATGGAGCCCTCCAGCGCGTAATTCACCTTTCCGTCCAGCCCCCAGGCGATGGTGGTCACCAGGCCGTTCACCGAGAAAACTGGCTTTTCCCCTGTGTTCATCAGCAGGAAGCAGCCGGTTCCGTATGTATTTTTTGCCTCGCCGGGATTGAAGCAGGTCTGGCCGAACAGGGCCGCCTGCTGGTCCCCGGCCGCCCCGCCGATGGCGATGGGGCCGCCGAAAAACTGGGGATCGGTATGCCCGTACACACAGCTGGACGGCATGGCTTCGGGCAGCATACACCTGGGAATATCCAGCTCCCGCAGAATTTCCTCATCCCACTCCAGGGTATTGATGTTAAAGAGCATGGTGCGGGAGGCGTTGGAGTAGTCCGTCACATGGACGCGCCCCTTGGTCAGCTTCCAGATCAGCCAAGTCTCCACCGTGCCGAACAAGAGCTCGCCCCGCCGGGCCCGCTCCCTGGCTCCCTCCACATGGTCCAGAATCCATTTTAACTTGGTGCCCGAAAAATAGGCGTCGATCACCAGGCCCGTCTTGGCCCGGAAGCTGTCCACCAGCCCCTTGTCCTTGAGGGAATCGCAGTAGGCGGAGGTCCGGCGGCACTGCCAGACAATGGCCCGGTACACCGGCTCCCCCGTCTCCTTGTCCCACACAATGGTGGTTTCCCGCTGGTTAGTGATTCCGATGGCCGCGATATCCTCGGCCGTGGCTCCGATCTTTGACATCGCCTCCACCGCCACTCCCAGCTGGGTGGACCAGATCTCCCCCGCGTCATGCTCCACCCATCCCGGCTTTGGGAAATACTGGGTAAACTCTTTCTGGGCCACGCTGCACATGGTCCCGCGCTCATCAAACAGAATACACCGGTTGCTGGTGGTCCCCGCATCCAATGCCATCACATATTTTGCCATAGTCTCCTCCTCGCACTGTCGCAGCGCTGCGCCTAAGCTCACCGCATACGCCGATCTGTCGCAGGCCGCGCCTGCTCACATGTTGTTCAGGCAGAAACCGCCTGCCTCCGCCTCCCCCGCGGCCGCGGTCAAAGGGTAATCGTCTCCCCCGGCTCCAGGATCATGCGGCCGTCCGCCTGAAACGTCTCCGCCACCTCCCGGTCGAACAGTTCGCCGGGCTTCATGTGGATTGGAATGGTGCGTTTTGCCCGGATGATCCCGGCGCAGCGCGAGGCCTCACGGCTGTCCATATTGTAGATGCCGTCGATTGGCAGCAGGGCGCAGTCAATGTGCTCTCCGGCCAGCTTTTCCATGAAATCCGTGGTGGAGGTGTCCCCCGCCGCGTAAACCAGCTTGTGGTCCACTCCGATCAGATAACCCACGCAGGCGTTCCTGTCGTGGTTTTTGTTGTAGGCGGGCACCGCGTGGACGGATATATCGCCCAAAACCCGCGTCTGATAGCGCCCTTCCTCCAGCATATCGGCGGCGCGCAGCACACGGCCGCCCTCCTTCATCTTGACCAGTCCCAAGGCGTTGTGATCGTGGTGTTCGTGGGTCACCAACACCAGGTCCGCCTCCAGGCCGTATCCCTCCCCCGCGAAGGGGTCCACATAAACCACGGTTCCCCCCTCCGAGACAATGCGGAAGCTTCCGTGTCCCTGATACAGCAGTTCAGCCATTGGCATACTCCTTTCTCATCCGAATGTGAAATATGATGCTTCTATTATACAATGGCCTGCCGTTTTTTTCCAGACTATTGGCGGGGGAATTTCTTTCCCCTTTGGCCCGCTGCGGCGTCATTTTCCCGTCATTCCAGCCTTCCCAGCAGCCGTTCCAGGTTCTCCACCGTCCTCCTGTCCATGAAATGCTCCACCTTCTCCACCTGCTCCAGCTCATCCTCCGTGCCGTTTAAAGCGCAGAAAAATCGCTGTAGGACCTGGTGGCGGTGGAGCAGGTACTCCCCCTCCCCCAGCCCCTTGTCCGTTACCGACACGGCGCCGTATTTTTGGAAATCAATGTAGCCCAGGCGTTTTAGATTTCCCAGCATCTTGGAGGCCGAGGAGGGCTTTACGTGCAGGCTCTCAGCCAGAATGTTCACCCGCAGGGGGCGGCCCTCCTGCCGTAGGCGGCAGATCATTTCCAGGTAATCCTCCATGGACGAGGTCAGGCCCTCCGCCCCGGCCTGCTGGTACTCCTTCATCGTATAAAAACCGCTGTCCTTATTCTGCGGCGCTTTTTTTGTGGGATTTGTAACCAATGCGCTCCTCCTGCAATACTATAACATTAGGAAAAATGTTTCCTTATCCTAAATCTATTTTGAGGTGACTGATTTATGAGTAAAATTCATAGTTTGAACGATATAAACCCCGGCGAGAAGGCCACAGTGAAAGAGCTGGTCTCCACCGGCAGCATCCGCAGACGGCTTCTGGACATCGGACTGGTGGAAAACACCGAGGTTGAGTGTCTGGGCAGAAGCCCGGCCGGAGACCCCTGCGCATACCTGATCCGCGGCGCGGTAATTGCAATTCGCTCCGAGGATTGCCGCAACATTCTGGTGCAGGCTTAATTTGCTAAATTATTATTAGAAAAAGGAGTTTATAAATATGGGGCTGACCAACACTTCGGTCGGAATGGGCGCTGTCGATTCCGGCCTGGAGATTCGCAAACAGGCACCGACGGATAAAGTGGTGGCAATCGCCGGCAATCCCAATGTCGGCAAGAGTACTCTGTTCAACAACCTTACGGGAATGAATCAGCATACCGGGAACTGGCCGGGCAAGACTGTATCCAACGCCCAGGGCTGGTGCAAAACCGGCCGTCACGGATATGTGCTGGTGGATATTCCCGGAACCTACTCCCTGATGGCCCATTCCGCAGAGGAAGAGGTGGCCAGAAATTTCATCTGCTTCGGAAAAAGCGATGCCGTGGTGGTGGTGTGCGACGCCACCTGCCTGGAGCGCAACTTGAACCTGGTGCTCCAGACCATGGAAATCTCGGACCGGGTGCTGGTCTGCGTCAACCTGCTGGATGAGGCGAAGCGCAAACACATTTCCATTGATTTAGAGGCCCTCTCAAAGGAGCTGGGCGTGCCGGTGGCCGGCACCGTGGCCCGGAAAAAGCGGTCCCTGGACCGGATGATGGAGCAACTGGACGATCTGGTGGACCGCCAGGCCGGGCTCACGCCATTTCGCGTGCAGTACGACCCGGTGATCGAGCAGGCCATCTGCATCGCGGAGCCGGCTATCATCGCCGCGCTGGGAAGAGAGGCACCGAGGGATGGAGAAGGGTTGGTTGGCGGGGCCATAAGCCCCCGCTGGCTGGCCTTAAAGCTTCTGGACTACGACCGCTCCCTGATGGATGAGCTGAAAGCGTACCTGAAATTCGACATTACGGAGGATGAGGCGGTGGCCGCCGGGCTGGAGGCGGCCAGAGACCACCTGGAGAAGAACGGCATACGGCCGGAGCAGCTGAAGGACCGGATTGTGGCTGGCCTGGTAAAGGCGGCGGAGCACGTGAGCCGGAAGGCCGTACATTTCCAGAAGGAGGGCTACAACGACGGAGACCGGCGGCTGGATAAGATTCTCACCAGCAAATGGGCCGGCTACCCCATCATGCTGGCGCTGCTGGCCCTGGTATTCTGGATCACCATCACCGGGGCCAACTACCCCTCAGCCCTGCTCTCCGACCTGCTGTTCAGGGTGCAGGACCGTCTGCTGGATGTTTTTCATTACATCGGAGCGCCGGAATGGCTCACCGGTATGCTGATCCTTGGCATCTACCGGGTGCTGGCGTGGGTGGTGTCCGTGATGCTGCCTCCCATGGCCATCTTCTTCCCTCTGTTTACCCTGCTGGAGGACTCCGGCTACCTGCCCCGCATCGCCTACAACCTGGATAAACCCTTCAAGTGCTGCCACGCCTGCGGAAAACAGGCGCTGACCATGTGCATGGGCTTCGGCTGCAACGCCGCGGGCATCGTGGGCTGCCGGATCATCGACTCCCCCAGGGAGCGGCTGATCGCCATGGTCACCAACAACTTTGTGCCCTGCAACGGGCGCTTCCCCACCCTGATCGCCATTATATCCATGTTCTTCGTGGGCGCGGCGGGCGGAGCCGGAAGCACCCTGGTCTCGTCCCTGCTGCTGACACTGCTGATTCTGTTCGGCATTCTCATGACCTTTGCCGTGTCCAAGGCCCTGTCCATGACCGTGCTGAAGGGCGTTCCCTCCTCCTTCACCCTGGAGCTGCCGCCCTACCGCCGCCCGCAGATCGGCAAGGTCATCGTGCGCTCGATTTTCGACCGCACCCTCTTCGTCCTGGGCCGGGCCATCGTGGTGGCCGCGCCGGCGGGCCTGCTGATCTGGATCATGGCCAACGTACATGTGGGAGATTTAAGCCTGCTAGCCCACTGCTCCACGTTTCTGGACCCCTTTGCCAGGCTCATGGGCCTGGACGGCGTGATCCTCATGGCCTTTATCCTGGGGTTGCCGGCAAACGAGATCGTCATCCCCATCATTATCATGGCGTACATGGCCCAGGGGAGCCTGCTGGATTTCGAAAGCCTGACCCAGCTAAAGGAGCTGCTGGTGGCCAACGGCTGGACCTGGGTCACCGCGGTCTGCACCATGCTCTTCTCCCTGATGCACTGGCCCTGCTCCACCACCCTTCTGACCATCCGCAAGGAGACGGGCGGCTGGAAGTGGGCGACCGCCTCCTTTTTGATCCCCACAGTCTGCGGCATCGTGCTGTGCATGCTGGTCGCAGGGGCTGCCAGAATGCTGGCATAATTTTAACCGGCCGGATCAACAGCCTGATCCGGCCGGTATTTTATTTCCATATTTAGGGAACAGGATGGTAAAATGTGGATTCGCGATTGTAAGAAGGGTAAAAAAGAGGTAAACTAGATCTGTGTTTTAAATATCCCTGCAACCTGAAGGCGGCAAATCATGAAACGAAATACAACGATTTTTGCGACTCTGATTATGATCGCGCTTTTGGCCGCTGTCTTTATCCTGACGGCCCAGCGCTGCTATACCATTGAAAAAGAAGCGTGCTTTAACACGCTGACCAACGACACCGTCGATTTGGCGGACAAAATCAACCGGGATTTCACCGGAGATTTAGAGCACCTGCGCTTCATTTCCAGAGTTCTGGGACAGTTCGGCCTGGGCGATTTCGGAAACACGGCCAAGGTTCTGTCCTCCTACGAGGGAGGGGCGGTAGTCTCATATCTGGAGCTCCTCTACCCGGAGGGCAGCGTTCTGACCGGGGACGGAAGCCTTGTGGACGCCGGCCAGGCGCTCTCCTTTTCAGAGATAAGCGCAAAGGGCGAGCATATCTCCGGCCGGTCCCGGGACTTGACGGACCCGGGGCGCCTGGTTTTGCGGGAATACGTTCCCGTGGTGAGCCAGGGTGAAACCATTGCCCTGCTCTGCGGCGTGGTGGATTTAAGCGAGCTCCCCCAGGTCTACCGCGCCCGGGCCTTTGACGGCCAGACCCAGTCATACATAATCGACAGCGGCACAGGCGACTTTCTCATGGACACCTGGCATAACGAGCTGGCCAACATATCCGTGATGGCAACGCGGATGCCCAAGACAGGCTACAGCTTTGAGCGGATGTCCCACGATATCGAGCATATGGCCTCGGGAAGCACCGTATTCCGCTCCCAAACGGCCAATGAATACTTCTACTGCTACTACGAGCCGGTGGGCACGGAGCGGTGGATGGTTCTGCTGTCCGTCCCGGCAAGCGTCGCGTTCGGCCGCCTTCACCGCTTTATGACCGCGGTCTACGCTTTGGCAGTGGTCATGATTCTCGTGCTGGTCCTCTATTTCATGTGGCTGCTGATCAGCATCCGGCGTGAGAGCCACGAAAAGGAGAGCCAGCTCAAGCAGGTGCAGTACATGTACGACGTTGAAAAAATCCTCTTCAACGCCTACCTAAACCCTGCCGACATCCACAAGGCGCTGTGGAGAATCGGCCAGATGATGACGGCGCGGTATACGTTTCTGCTGATCCCAAAGGACGGCGTTGGGAACCGCTCCTTTACCTGGGGCAGCATCGGCGCTGAGCCGGACCCGAACGAGGTGGATACCGCCGCGGATCAGGTACTCTCCTACCTGAAGGATAACGGCCCCGTGATTACCTACGCTCCCCGCGCCCTCTTTTGCGCTTTCCCGGATCTGGTCGGCTTGGCGGACAAGCTAAAGCTTAAAAACCTGGCCCTGGTCCCGGTGACCGGCTCCGGCGACGAAATCACCGGCCTGTTAGGCGCCTGCGATATGAAACACCGCTGGAAAAACACCGGCCTGCTGGATTGCGTGGCGCTGAGCTTTGCCATGATGATCCACAATATGGATACCTTCCAGTCCATCAAAAATATGGGCATGATCGACAGTCTGACCGGCCTGTTAAACCGCAACAGCTATCTGGCGGATATATCCGCAGCCGAGCCTTCCCAATACCGCTCTCTGGCCTGCGTCTACCTGGACGCCAACGGGCTCCACGAGCTCAACAACCACCTGGGCCACGCGGCGGGGGATCAGATGCTGTGCGCACTGGCGGACGAGCTGAAAATTGCCTTTGGCAGCAAGAACACCTACCGAATCGGCGGGGACGAGTTCCTGGCCATCTGCAAGAACCTTCCCCGGGATGAGGTGATCCGCAGAACCTCCGCCTTGAAGGAGGCGGTCCTGCGGCAGGGTTACTACACCTCCGTGGGAATCGAGTGGCGGGATCAGGACTGCAACATAAGCGCAATAGTCAAGGCGGCTGAGGCGAAGATGCAGGAGGATAAGCGCTGTTACTATCAGAAGGATGTGCACAATCGCAGAATCCGGGAGATGAACCACCAGCTGGAGCAGCTGATCGTGGAGAAGCAGGATGCGGACGCATTTCTCTCCGTCATCGCCTCCAGCTTCAAGGGCGTTTATTTCGTCAACCTGGACACCGACGAGGTGCGCCACATCTTCATTCCCGAGTATTTCGACGAGATGCTGAGCGCGTCCTGCCAGAAATTCAGCCAGGCCATTCTGCTGTACGCCCGCAACCTGGTCTGCCCGGAATACCTGCCGCAGTTTACAAGGCTGTGCGCCTACGATTCCCTGGAAAAGCTGCTGGACGAGGACAATGTGCCGGAGATCACCTACCGGAAAACGGATGGCACCTGCTTAAAGCTGCAGGTGTTCAAGTTCAAGAAATACCGCCAGGGCAGCCGGGAAACCCTCTGGGTATTCCAGGAGGCGGACCCGCCGGAGACCGGGGCCTGACCCGTATCCTGCGCACAGACAACAAAGAGATCGTGCTTCCCTCCGCAGAGGGGGACACGATCTCTTTTTGCCTGTTTATGCCGGCGTGTTTTGTGCTACGATTGACTGTCCCGCGAAAAAAACGTGAGCAGATACAGGCCGCAGATACCGACTACGCCGTAGATGATCCGGCTGAACCAGGTGCCGGAGCCAAAGATCCAGGATACCAGATTGAAATTAAAAAATCCAATCAGGCCCCAGTTGACGGCCCCGATCAGGCTGACGGTCAGGGCGGTGTAGTCGAGCGCTTTATTTCCCATAGTCATTACCTCCTTTTATATACACCTAAAGTATGTGCCAAAAAGAGGCAGACTATACAAATTCCGTAATTGCGCCCTGCGCATCCGCCCGCCGGTTCTGCCAAATCCCGCCCTTACGCCGTCTTGGCGGCCAGCTTGCCTGTGTACAGCTGGTAGTATCTTCCGCCCTCTGCGATCAGCTGCTCGTGGCTTCCGCGCTCGATGATGCGCCCCTGCTCCAGCACCATAATGCAGTCCGAGTTGCGGATGGTGGACAGGCGGTGGGCGATCACAAAGGTGGTTCTGCCCGCCATTAAGCGGTCCATGCCCTGCTGCACCAGCGTCTCGGTGCGGGTGTCGATGGAGGAGGTGGCCTCATCCAGAATCAACACCGGCGGATCGGCCACCGCCGCCCTGGCGATGGATAAAAGCTGGCGCTGGCCCTGGCTTAAATTGGCGCCGTCCCCTGTCAGGACCGTTTCGTAGCCGTCCGGCAGGCGGCGGATAAATCCGTCCGCGTTGGCCAGCTTTGCCGCCGCGATGCACTCCTGGTCGGTGGCGTCCAGACGTCCGTAACGGATATTGTCCATCACCGTGCCGGTGAACAGGTGGGTGTCCTGGAGCACCATCCCCAGGGAATGGCGCAGGTCCGCCTTGCGAATCTTGTTGATGTTGATGCCGTCGTAGCGGATCTTGCCGTCCTGGATGTCGTAAAAGCGGTTGATCAGGTTGGTAATCGTGGTCTTGCCAGCGCCCGTGGAGCCCACAAAGGCGATCTTCTGGCCCGGCGTGGCGAACAGCTTGATATTGTGAAGCACGATCTTGTTCTCGTCGTAGCCGAAATCCACGTCGTTAAAGGTCACGTCGCCCTCCAGCTTGGTGTAGGTAACGGAACCGTCTGCCTGGTGGGGATGGCGCCACGCCCAGATTCCGGTGCGCTCCTCCGTCTCGGTCAGTGAGCCGTCCGGCAGGTATTTGGCGTTGACCAGCTCCACGTAGCCGTTGTCTGTCTCCGGCGTCTCATCCAATAGCCGGAACACCCGCCCGGCCCCCGCCATGGCCATGACGATGCTGTTCATCTGCTGGCTGATCTGGGTGATGGGCTGGGTGAAATTCTTGTTCAGCGTCAGGAAGGACACCAGCGCGCCCAGGGTCAATCCGCCGAAGCCGCCGATGGCTAACAGCGCTCCCGCCACGGCGCAGAGCACGTAGCTGATATTGCCCAGGTTGGCGTTAATGGGCATCATAATGTTGGCGAACTTGTTTGCATTGTTGGCGCTGTCGCGCAGCCGGTTGTTGATCCTCCGGAAATCCTCCAGCGCCTTTTCCTCGTGGCAGAACACCTTCACCACCTTCTGCCCCTCCATCATCTCCTCGATGTAACCGTTGACCGCTCCCAGATCGCGCTGCTGCCGGCCGAAATACTCGCCGGACCTGCCGCTTAAGCGGGAGGTGGTAAAGAGCATCACCGCCACCATGCAGAGCGTGACAACAGTCAGCGGTATGTCCAGGGTCATCATGCTGACAAAAGCGATCACAATGGTCATCGCAGAGTTGATCACCTGGGGAATGCTCTGGCTCAACAGCTGCCGCAGGGTATCCACGTCGTTGGTGTAGATGGACATGATATCGCCGTGGGCGTGGGTGTCAAAATATTTGATGGGCAGCGACTCCATGTGGGTGAACAAGTCCACCCGCAGGTTGCGCATGGTGCCCTGGCTCACGCTGACCATAATCCGGTTGTAGCCGTAGGAGCAGACAATGCCCAGCAGATACGTGCAGGCCAGCGAGAACAGCGCCCCTGCCAGGGGGCCGAACTGCGGATTGGCGTCCTTTGTCATGGGCAGGATGTAGTCGTCGATCAGTACCCGCATAAACAGGATTCCCCGCTGGGTCGCCAGCGCCGCCCCCAAAATACAGGCCACGGCCGCCATGAACTGGAATTTATAAAATTTCATCATGTAGGCCAGAACCCGCTTCATCATCTGAAACGGGCGTCCGCCGCTTCTGCCGTCTCCCGGACCGGAGGTCCCGGCCGGCCTTTCAACCTTCCTCGTCTCGCGCTCAGCCATTTTCCTCACCTTCCTTTCCGGTACCGGCGGGCTGGTCGAAATCTCCGCCGCCCCTCATCTGAGTCTCATATATCTCGCGGTAAATAATATTACCCGACAACAGGTTTTCATGGGTGTCGAACCCGTTTATGCGTCCCTCGTTCAGCACCAGAATCCGGTCCGCATGCTCCACGCTGGAAACGCGCTGGGCGATGATGATCTTGGTGGTGCCGGGAATGTGCTCGGCAAGGGCGCGGCGGATTCTGGCGTCCGTGGCCGTATCCACCGCGCTGGTGGAATCGTCCAGAATCAGCACCTTGGGCTTTTTAAGCAGGGCCCTGGCGATGCAAAGACGCTGCTTCTGCCCGCCGGAAACATTGGAACCGCCCTGCTCGATGTGGGTGTCGTAGCCATCCGGCAGACGGCCGATAAATTCGTCCGCGCAGGCCAGACGGCACGCCTCCTCGCACTCCTGCCTGGTGGCCTGCTCGTTACCCCAGCGCAAATTGTCCAGGATGCTGCCGGTGAACAGCACGTTTTTTTGCAGCACCACGGCCACCTGATCCCGCAGCGCCTCCATGTCATAGCTGCGCACGTCGATGCCGCCCACCCGGACGCTGCCCTCTGTCACATCGTACAGACGGCTGATCAGGTTCACCAGGCTGGATTTACCACAGCCCGTGCCGCCGATCACGCCAACGGTCTCGCCGGATTTGATGTGCATGTTAATGTCCTCCAGCGTCTCGTCTCCGCTGCCGCCGTGCTTATAAGAAAAGCTCACATGGTCGAAATCAATGGACCCGTCGGGAATCTCCCGCACCGGCTGGCCGGGGTTGGCCAGATCCGGCTGTTCCGTCAATATCTCCGCGATCCGCCGGCCGCTGGCCGCGCTCATGGTCACCATCACGAAAATCATGGACAGCATCATCAGGGACATCAGAATGCTCATAATGTAACTGAACATGCTGGTCAGCTCCCCGGTGGTCAGGCCGCCTGCCACCACAAAATGCGCGCCGAACCATGACAGGGACAGCACACAGCCGTAGATCACCAGCATCATGGTGGGATTGTTGAAGGCCAGAATGGACTCTGCCCTGACGAACATGCGGTACAGCCGCTGCGCCGCGTCGGTAAATTTCCGGTTCTCATGTTCCTCCCGGACAAAGGCCTTTACCACACGGATGGCGGACACGTTCTCCTGCACGCTGGCGTTTAAAGCGTCGTATTTTTGGAATACCACGTCGAAAATTCTGGTGGTGCTCTTCACGATGGCGGCCAGCACGCAGCCCAGCACAAGAATGGCCGCGACGAACACCAGGCTCAGCCTGGCGTTGATCATAAAGCACATAGCCATGCTGCACAGCAGCATAAAGGGCGCGCGCACCGCAATCCGCAGGATCATCTGGTAAGCGTTCTGCACGTTGGTCACGTCCGTGGTCATACGGGTCACCAGGCCCGCCGTGCTGAATTTGTCGATATTGGAAAATGAAAATTTCTGGATATTCTCGTACATCCCATCCCGCAGATTGCAGGCGAAGCCTGAGGACGCGCTGGCGGCGTATTTTCCGGCCAGCGCTCCGCAGGCCAGGCTGCAAAACGCGATGATCAGCATAAGGGCGCCGTACTGGTACACCTTGTTCATATTTCCCGCTTCAATGCCCTGGTCGATCAGGGAAGCGGTGATAAAGGGAATCATCACCTCCAGCAGCACCTCCAGCGCGGTGAACACCGGGGTCAGTATGGAGTCCCTGCGGTACTGCTTCACCTGGCCCAGTAAGGTCATTATCATAAATTTGCCTCCTCTTTTAACATGAATTGAATGTTTTCATACATTTTCTGCAAAAGCGCAGCGAACGCTTCCGCCTCCTCTTCCGTGAAATCACGGTATAAGCGCCGCACCGTTCGGTCCATCCCCCGCTCCATCCTCAGTTGGAGCGGTTTCGCCTTTTCGGTGAGCACAATGCGCTTTTGCCTGTCATCCGCCGGGTCCGCCAGGAGCACCACAAATCCCTTGGCCCTCAGCTTTTTGAGCAGGGCGGATACCGCCGCCCTGGAGATGCCCAGGTCGCGGTGCAGGTCCGTGGAGTGCAGGGCCTTTTCCCCGTGCTCAGCCAGATATCCCAGCACGTCGCACTGGGCAGCCGTCAGATCCATGCCCGCCATGTCAGCGTTGATGGAGGCTTCCAGCCCCAGATTCACTTTTTTCAGCAGGCGCAAAACCTGCCGGCCTCTCACTTGATCCATATGCCGCCTTCCCTTCTTTTCGGACCGGCCGCCGCTGCCCGGCCCGATTGTTCGGATGTGAACAATTCGCACATGAACTGTTTTACAACAAACCGCCTTGAAAGTGAAATCGAAAAATGTTATTATTAATAAAAAACTTTTATTAATTTTTATTTTTTTCCTTTATTTATAGAGCCCCGTCCCCTTATTCCGGAGGCGCGGCGGCAGGGAATCCGCGGCAGGCTTTGGCGTGGGGCCGCGGCAGGCAGGAGCTGCCGGCGCAAGCCCTGACGGACCCGCTGTCCAGAAAACCAACAGAATGATATCAGGAGGTATTGCGATGAATACAACACAGCTGGAATGCTTCGTGTCCGTGGCGGAAAACCTGAATTTCGCCCGGGCGGCGTCCCTTTTGCACATCACCCAGCCGGCGGTAACCCACCAGATCATATCCCTGGAGGAGGAGCTGGATGTCCGGCTCTTCATCCGCACCACACGCTCCGTAAAGCTGACGCCTGAGGGGTGGAGCTTTCTCTCGGACGCCAAAAATATCCTCAGCATGACCTACGGCGCCAAGGCCAAGCTGGCCCACCAGGTCCGGGAGGAGGTCCGTTTTTTCGGCATCGGCTGCCACAGCGCCCTGGAGCTGACTCTGCTGCCGCCCGTGCTGAGAAAGCTGAACGAAACGTACCCCCACATTCACCCGGATATCAGGCTGATCCCCTTCAGCTCCCTGCAAAACCTGCTGGACGAGGAATCCATCAGCGTGATGATGAGCTTCCGGGCTGAGCACGTAAAAAAGGAGCCGGGCACCTTTGTCCAACTGACAAAGGTACCTGTCTCCTGTGTGTTGTCCCCCTCCCACCCCTTTGCCGGGCGCAGCTCCCTGTTTCTGGAGGATCTGCGCCAGGGCGGCATGATTCTGTGCGAGCCGGGCAAAAATCCGGCGGCCATCGCCCGGGTGCAGGGGCAGCTCATCGGCTACCACCCGCCGGAGGACTTGTATTTTACGGAAAATCCCGCCTGCGCCTTAACGCTGGTGGAGTCCGGCCTGGGCTTCACCCTGCTGCCGGACCTGGCCGCCATGCGCCGCGGGGGGCTGGTCTACGTCCCGGTGGAGGACGCCGAGGTGCTCTCCTACGGTCTGTACTATAAGTCCCTGAAGGACCAGCCCGTGTTAAGGGACTTTATCGCTTTCTTGCGCGAACCGTTCGAAGCCGGCGGGGATCAGGGCTTCATGCCCACGCCGCCCTGAATAAACAGCGTGTCGCCGGTTATGTACTTGGCGTCGTAGCTGGCCAGGAACACGCAGACCTTGCCGATATCCTTCTGGGCATCGCCGTAGCGCCCCAGCGGAATCTCGTCCAGATTCTTCTTAAACATCTCCGGGTTCTCTCTGCCCCACTCGGCCAGCTTGTCGGTCATCACCAGAGGCAGCACCACGTTCACATTGATGTCGTAGGGCCCCCACTCGTTGGCCGCCACGCGGGAGAGGCCCCGGATGCCCTCCTTGGCTGCCGCATAGGAGCTCTGCCCCGGCTTGCCGGAGATTCCCGCGCCGGAGGCGAAGTTGATCACCGAGCCCTGGGTCTCCTTCAGGAAGGGGAAGGCGTATTTCATATAGAAAAAGGTGGCGTACAGGCCTGAGTAGATGGCCTTGTCAAAGTCGGCCTGGGTGTGCTCCACCAGGGTCAGCCCCGAGGCGGAGGTCTGGGCGCTGTTGATCAGCACATTCAGCTTTCCGAAATGGGCCGCTCCCTTTTCCACCGCTTCCTTCACCTGTTCCTCATTGGAACCGTCCGCCACGCAGGTGAACACCTCCGTGCCGAAATCGCGCTCCAGCTCCGCCTTGGTCCGCTCCATCCCTCCCGGAAAAATATCCGTCAGGATCATTTTAGCGCCCTCGTCCGCAAAGGCGCGGGCCACGCCCCTGGCAATTCCTCCGCCGCCGCCTGTCAAAAGTACAACCCGGTCTTCCATTCTTCTCAAATGCTGCATAGCTGATCCTCCTCTTCTTAAATCTCTTATCCAAACTCTCTATGAATCCCACAGTGGTTATAAATCTGATTATATCTGGAATAAATTTTTTGTCAATATCGCATTTTTCCGTTTGTTATTTATCTATCATGCGGACAAAACCCGTTAATATCAGACTTTTATTGTTTTATATCCATAATATCGCGAACTTTTTCGTCAAAATATTCTAAAATATTTTTAGTTTTGAGTATTTATTAACAATATTTTTTAGGTTTTGCAGCGCTATCCCAACTGTTCCGGGCAGCTCTCGCCCCGCCTCAGCCGCGTATTCCATGGGGAAACTGCCGGGAGGACGGCATTTCCGGGCATCAAAAAACCGCCGTGGATTCTTGGCGTATCTGCCTCATCCTGCGGCGGTCCTGTTCCTCGCTTTTTGATCCGCACAGCGGCTCATACGGCGGCGGTCCTGTCCAGACGGTTTTCTATATACGCGGGCACCTGATCCGGGTGCAGCCCCAAGGCGGCGGCCAGCTCCCCGTAGAGCAGCTTTTCCGCCCGCTTCATGCTCTCCTCATCCCGTACGGCCAGGCGGCTGCCCTTGCCCTTTCTCGCCTGCCACACCTCAAAGATACCTTTGATCATGGCGGCCAGCTCCCTGTGATCCCCGGAGAGCAGAATCTCCTTGTACATCTGGGCCTTTTCCTTTTCATTGATCTCCCTGCGGCTCTCGATATAAGGCAGCTGCCCGATGAAAGCCTCCGCCTCCTCCCTGGTCATAATGGGCCTCATCTTTACTTTGTCGTTGTCTACCGGCACGTAGATCATCGTGTCCTTTTCAAATACCGGTACAAAAGAGTAGTACACCCGGTCGTTTTTCAGAAACTCCAGCCTTGAAATTTCCTCGATCCGGCATACGCCTACGGTTTCGTAGAGAATCAAATCTCCTTTTTCAAACATGCTATCACCTTTCCATTCTTCCGCCGCTTTTTGACCATAGGTTACTATTTTATTATACCAGATTATAAGAACCCGCGTAATGGGCCGTTTTTCACGAAATTTCCAGGGCTGCGTGTTGTGCGAAAATACAATCAGCCGCCGTCTGCGCAGGCCGGCGCTCAAAAAAACGAAAAACTGCTGCACAAAGTGTTCTGTGCAGCAGCTTTTTGCGTGTTCGCTTTTCTCACATGGGTCAGGCGGGCACCACCGTCACGCGTCCGCGTCTGGCCAGCGCGATGGCGATATGACAGCCCTCCATCGTCGCGCAGACTTTGTCCGCCAGGGTGATGATCCATGCCTCCCGATTCCTTGGAAGAGGCCCCAGAGGGAACATGTGGCTCAAGATCGCTTCCCGCTCCCGGTCGCTGATATCAAAAAGCGCCTGGCTGTTCTCTGCCGCGGCTTTTGGATGGTAGAACGCCTGGGATTCTCCCGTGGGCGTCACAGCCTTAAAGTCGTAGGGGCAGAAGTCGTGCAGCAGGCCGGCTCTGGCGGCCGCCCGCGCATCACAGCCCAGCTTTCGCGCAATCAGCCAGGACAGGTAGGAAACATTGAGACTGTGCATGAGCCTGGTGGTCCAATGGTGGTGGACATACTGGCTCAGCCGCAAAAATTCACTGTTCGTGAGGATGTTCCACACATCCTCCAAATACTCTGAGGCGATATCTTCCGACAATTCAATATCCATCGGCTATCACTCGCTTTCACTTTCTGGTACTTCTATTATGAGGGATATCCCGCCAAATTGCAAGGGGGGCCCTGAAATTGATGAGACCTTTCAAGTGCCGGCGCTCAGATGGAGAAAAACGCCTTCCAGACACGCCAGGGGCAGGGCCTGGAAGGCGCAGCTTTACAGCAGATGTTTTCTCAGCTCAGCTCCGTCCAGAGGGCTTAAATACGCCGGGGCCACGTCGAACACGGTCTTGCAGCCCTTCTGGCCCTCGGCGGCCATACGGCAGGAGGCCCGGGCGTAGGCAACGATCACGGAGGCGGTAAATTCCGGGTTGGAGTCCAGCTTCAGGCTGTACTCGATCACGTGGCGGTTCTCGCTGTTCCAGCCGGTGCGGCCGCTGCGGATCACAAAACCGCCGTGGGGGATGCCGCTGTGATCCCGCAAAAGCTCCTCCTCGCTGATAAAGTGCACCGTGGTGTCATAATCCGCAAAGTAGTTGGGCATGGTCACGATCTCCTCCTCGATGCGCTTTAAATCCGCGCCCTCTTCCGCCACCACAAAGCATTCCCGGGTATGCTTCTGCCGGGTGGTTAACTCCGGGTTCTCCCCGGCGCGGACCGCTTCTAAGGCGCTGTCCACAGGAACGGTATACTGCCTGGCGTCCTTTACCCCCGCGATGCGGCGGATGGCGTCGGAATGGCCCTGGCTCACGCCCTTACCCCAGAAGGTGTAATCCCGGCCCTCCGGCAGCACCGCGCCTGCCAGAAGCCGGTTTAAGGAGAACATTCCCGGATCCCAGCCCGCGGAGATGATGCCCACGTGGCCGCTCTCCACGGCCGCCGCGTCAACAGCCGCGAAGTGCTGCGGGATATTGGCGTGGGTGTCAAAGCTGTCGACTACGTTGAAATACTTGGCGAACTCCGGGGTCTGCGCCGGCAGGTCGGTGGCGCTGCCGCCGCAGAGAATCATCACATCGATCTGATCCTGAAGCCCCAGTGCGTCCTCCACCGGACGCACCTTCACGCCGGAGGTGAGAATCTTCACATCCGCCGGATCGCGCCTGGTGAACACAGCCGCCAGCTCCATATCCGGATTGTGCTTGATCGCGCACTCCACGCCTTTTCCCAGGTTGCCATAGCCTAAAATTCCGATTCTGATTGTCACGTCTCATCTTCCCTTTCTTGTGCGATATCATTGGCAAAAAATTCAAAAACAGTATAACACTGTACCGCGGTAAATTACAATGGGCGGAAGAGAAAAATTTTGCCCGCAGTTTGCCGCCGCCCTCCCGGCCAAGGCTTTGGGACGGCCCGCAGCCTAAAGCCCGGCGCGATATACCGCCCGCCGCCTAAAGTCCGGCGCGATATCCGGCCTGCGGGTCGATATCCCGCTCCCGAAACAGCGCGGACACCGCGGCCTCATACTCCCCCGCCGTCTTAGCCTTCTTGATCTTCTTTCCCCAGCGGTCAGCTTCCGGGAACATACAGATCATGTAGGTCCACAGCTCCTTCATTTTGAACAGCATGTTGCGCTCCTCCGGAATCGCCAGGCGGTAGCCCTCATACAGCAGCCGGTGGAAATCCGCCAGTCTGGCGCCGGTTATGCTTTCCAGCCCATTAATCTCCCCGGCCAGGGCCGGATTAGCCAACAGTCCCCGTCCCAGCATAGCGCAGTTTATCCCGGGGAACCGCTCCTTGAACGCGATAAAACGTTCCCGGGTGAAAAGGTCTCCGTTGTAGCACAGGGGCGCCCTGCTCACCTTTACCGCAACCGCAAAGGCCTCCCAATCCGGCGTATTTTTATAGTAATCCGTCCGCAGCCTGGGGTGCACGGTCAGCTCCTTCACCGGATAGCGGTTGAATATCTCCAAAAGCTCGGGAAATTCCTCCGGCGCAACCATGCCGATGCGCGTTTTGACGGATATCTCCAGGTCCGTCTCCTCAAATATCCGGTCCAGAAAGCGGTCCAGCGCCTCCTGTCTGGCCAGAAAACCGGCGCCCTTGTATTTGGAAACCACGGTGCCCGACGGGCAGCCCAGATTTAAATTCACCTCGCGGTAGCCCCTGGCCTTCATCTCCCCGGCGGCCCAGATAAAATCCTCCGCCCGGTTGGTGAGAATCTGGGGCACCAGGTGAAGCTCCCGGTTGTGCTCCGGCATCACGTCCTTCTCCTCACGGGCGGTCCATTTGTGGTTCTGGTTGGGCGCCAGAAATGGTGTGAAATATTTGTCCACGCCCCCGAAGCAGGCGCGGTGTGCGTTGCGGTACACATATCCTGTCAGCCCCTCCATTGGGGCGAAATATAAATTCATCAAAGCGGTGTTCCATTTCCTTTCAATTCATGATTGTGCGGGGCCGCCAGCGCGGGGTTCGCCGCATAATCCTGTGCCATTTCACACGATTATCACCGGCGGCGAAAGCTGGCGAAGCAGCTGGGGGAAGGCGGGAAACGCTTAAATCAGATTCCACCCGGCCGCATCCCCACCTTTACGCGCCAGAATCTCCCCGGCCCCGTTTTCCATCACTTCCTCGTACTCCTCGGCCGTCAGCAGCATGAGCCACAGAAGGTTGACCGGATCTCCCATGAAATCCGGGTAGGACGGCCCCTTGTCCACCTGGCACAGGGCCGGATTCAGCAGCAGCACGGCTGCATAGCCGGGCGCGGCAGCGCAGGGGATGGTGTGACCGTGCCCCAGCCACCCGATCTCCCGCCAGGGCAGCGCGGCCTGGGCTGCCGTATAGCTGAACATGGCCCGGGCCCTGTCCTGGTCTGTACCCGGCGGAAATGCGATCCCCAGCTCAAACCGGCGGTATTTCCAGGAATCCTCCTGAAAGTACTGCTCAATCTGCGGCTGCGCCAGAGCGCCGTTTCCCAGGGTAAAGGCGTAGAGGTTCCCGTTTATCTCGCCGGTGACCAGGGCTTTGGGCGGAAACTGCCCGCCGTCAATGGCGAAATACTGCCGGTGAGGCCCGAAATACGCCTCCAGCGCTCCCATCTGCTCCACCTGAAGCTCCTGGAAATACTCGCCCTCCATGGCTTCCCAGTAGGCGCGGCTGCGCTCAGCCCTCTGGGTGAGCACCGGAAGGGCTGTTTTCAGCTCCCAGGCAAAGGGCCCCATTCCCTTGGCGTAGATGGAATAGCCCGGGAAGCTTTCCCCCGCCCATCCCGGGATGGCCGCGATCATCCTGTCGCCCTCAAAGAGGAACGCGCCGTCCCCCTCCTCAAACCAGACGATGGACAGCCTGTCCCAGTCCAACTGTATACCCTGGGGAGCATGGTCCACAAATCCCAAAGGCATCCGCGGCGCGTCCCCGCTGTTCATAGAAGCGTAATCCATCTCCTCCATGCCCGGCAGGCGGTTGCAGACCCAGCAGCTTTTTAATTCCGCCATCTCCGTGCCCGGATGCACCCACAGATAAAAATAGACTGTGGTATCGTTTGCCTCCACAAAAGCCTGTATATCGCAGATCGGAGACCATTGCTCCAGAATCGTTCCATTTTCTTCCATATCGCAGTCCCTCTCTCAAATTCTCTGCCGGTGGCCCGGCGCAGTCAAGCGCCCGCCGGCGTCGGCTCGGCCCGCGGGGTTGTCGTGGCCTGGCCAATTTCACGGTATGGGCCAGGCTCTGCCGGCGTCGGCTCGGCTCGCGGGGCAGCCATAGCCCGGCCAATTTCACGGCGCCGTCCAGGCCCTGTTAACGTCACCCCGGCCCCTATGGCCGCCGCGGCCCGACCAATTTCACGACACGGGCCAGGCTCTGCCGTGACCGCCCCAGGCCTCGCCGGCAAGCCTTCCGTATGCTACAGGTCAAAAAGCTCCCGCAAGACAGCCAGGAGCCCCTCCCGGTCGTGGTCCGGGGCCAGGTAGGGGGCCAGCTTGCGCACTTCCTCAGGCGCGTTGGCCATGGCGTAGCCTCTCCCCACCGCCAGCAGCATGTCCACATCGTTCAGCCCGTCCCCGAAAGCGATGGTCTCCTCCGGCGAGATTCCCATGCGGCTGCAGAGCATGTGAACGCCCGCCGATTTCTTCGCCGCGCCGTTCATGACCTCCAGATACCGCGGGGTCGAGGCTCCCAAGGACAGCTCCAGGTATGCCCGGTGAATCCGCTCCTGGGCACTGCGGACGGCCTCCGGCTCTCCCATCAGCAGAAACTTGTGCACGCCGCCCAGGGCTGCAAAGCGCTCTTCCACGGTCCCCACGGACGCCTTTAGGCCCACAATGGCCTCCTCCCCCAGGACCCAGGGGTTTTGGTCGTCGTCCACCACCCACAGGCTGCCTCCGTAGGTATTGCAGCAAAGCTGGGGAAATTCCCGGTCAAACATGGCTTTTAATTCAACCGCCAGCTGTAAATCGATGAGCTGCTCCGAGATCGCCTTGCCATCCTCATCCAGCACCAGACCGCCGCTGTAGCTGACCATGGGGGCATGGTTTCCCAGCGCCCGCTTTATGGGCTCCATCCCTTCCGGCATACGCGCTGAGACCAGCACAAAGGGAATCCCCCGCTGTTCCAGCGCCAGAATCGCCTCTCTTGTTTTAGCCGTCACCCGGTTTTGGCTGTCCAGCAGCGTGCCGTCGATGTCGCTGAATATCATTTTAAATGTGCCTGTCATCTTCCATCCTCCTGCACTCCGGCGCTTTAAACCTTTGCGCCCGGTGTTTGTCCTATTTATCTTATCACCGAAGGGATTTTTTGCAAAGCAATATCTTTACCCACGCCCTCATCCCCCCTTTCCCGCCAAAAACAGATTGCAGTTTCTCCCCATTCCTCCTATAATAGAATCTATATTGTTGAAAAATGGAGAATTTACAAATGAGCAGTTTTTTGGTGGCGGTAAATGCCGTTGTTCCCTTTCTGATCTACATTTCCTTCGGCTATGGAGTCCGGCGCGGCGGGCTGGCCGACGAGGCGTTTCTGGGCCGGCTGAACCAGCTGGTGTTTAAGGCTTTTTTTCCCATTCTGATGTTCAACAACCTGTATAAGATCGAGACCGGTTTCACCTTGAATCCAAAGCTGGTTGTGTTCGCGGTGGCCGGTATCCTGATTCTCCAGGCCATCCTGCTGCTGACCGTCCCGCGCCTTGTCAGGGATAACCCCAAACGCGGCGTAATCATTCAGGCGATCTACCGCAGCAACTTCGTGCTCTTTGGCATCCCGCTGACAGCCAGCATCTACGGGGCGGAGGGGACCACCCTGGCCTCCATGATGATCGCGATCATCATTCCCATCTACAACGTAACGGCCGTGTTTATCCTGGAAATGTTCCGCGGCGGTAAGCCCCGCCCAGCGGTTCTGTTGAAGAACGTGTGCACCAACCCACTGATTCTGGGCGCTGCCGCGGGTTTCGCCGCCTTTATGCTGAAGCTTCACCTGCCCGCCTGCGTGGAGAAGCCCATCGGGCAGTTCGCCGATCTGACCACGCCCCTGGCCCTCTTCGTCCTGGGCGGAACCATGCACTTTGCCGCTATCCGCGGCAATGCCAGGTATCTGGTCCCAGCGCTGGCCGTCAAGCTGATTTTCCTGCCCGCGGTGATCTTCGCCCTGGCGGTGGCGCTGGGCTTTGACAGCATGGAGCGCTTTGTCCTCTTCACCATGTTCGCCACCCCCATCGCCGCCTCCTCCTACTCCATGGCGGAGAACATGGGCGGCGACGGCGAGCTGGCCGGAGAGTTCGTGGTCTTGAGCACGGCGGTGTCCGTTGCAACGATCTTTTTATGGGTGTTCTTTCTCCGGGAAATGGGGCTGGTCGGATGACCGGCCCTTTTTTCGGCGCAGCGGACCGTCCGGCGTTGGCCGTTCACTCCTTCTCCCACATCTCCTCATCTCCCTCCCCCTTCTCCGCAAAGGGGTTCACATGCACCATGCAGTGCTTGACCTGGGGAAATTCCGCCTCGATGGCATCGTGCACCTGATGGGCAATATGGTGGGCCTGATCCAGGCGCAAAGCCGGATCGGCGGCGATCTCCAAATCCACGTACACCCGCGGCCCGAACATGCGGGTGCGGATCCCGTCGACTCCCATCACAGACTCCATTGCAAGCGCGGTTTCGCGCATGGCTTCCACGGTCCCGTCGTCGCAGGATTTATCCACCATCCGGTCCACCGCGTCCCGGAAAATCCCGGCCGCGGCCTTGACAATAAAGAGACAGATCACCAGGCTGGCCACCGGGTCCAGCACCGCAAATCCCATCCTCGCCCCGGCGATGCCCGCCAGCGCGCCCACAGAGGAGAGGGCATCGGAACGGTGGTGCCAGGCGTCCGCCATCAGGGCCTGGGAATCGTTCTGTTTGGCCGCGGCTCTGGTATACCAGTACATCCACTCTTTTACCACAATGGACAGCACCGCCGCGTACATGGCCAGCCGCCCGGGCGTCTCCAGATGGTCCATGCCTTTTGATACCACGTTTTTTACCGCTTCAATCCCCACGCCCGCCCCGGTGGCAAAGAGCACCGCGGCCAGGAGCACGGCGGCCACGCACTCCATGCGCTCATGGCCATAGGGGTGTTCCTTGTCGGACCGGCGCCCGGCCATGACCACTCCGGCCATGACAATCAACGTGCTGAGCACATCCGAGGCCGAGTGGATCCCATCGGAGATCATCGCCCCGGAATGGGCGGCCACGCCCGCAAACAGCTTAAACCCGGACAGCGCCAGGTTAATCACAATGCTGACCCGCGACACGTGCATCGCATTCTGCCTGGCGGTGCGGACCTTCTTCTTTTTACGAACGGAAATCATACATATCTCCTCCCTCTGATTCAATCTGCCGCCGGATTTTCACCGCCCAAATCGCGGCGGGCGGCATTTTCGGGTGCAAAAAGGCACCTGCGAAACAATATGGAAACGATTGTCCCGCAGATGCCATCTGATCCACCTGCTGCCGCCCGTGCGGCCCGGCCGCGCTCTGCCCGCGGCCTGCTCGATTTTATGCGATTGATCTCAGCGCAGTTGCTGATACTGTAATCCATTATATGTATGTGACGCAGGTCCGGTTCCCCGCCCGTTGCATTTTTTTGAAATACCGGCGGCACTGCCCCGCCCAATCCGCCGTGGCGTAAAAGACGCGGGCATTCCCGGCCTGCCTCTGCAGCCGTGAAAACCCGCGTCTTTTTATCTGCCGCTTTGCTCAACCGGTGATCCCGTTGTTGCGGATCACCTCCTGATACCAGTAAAAGCTATCCTTGGGAATCCTGCGCAAATCCCTCAATTCCATATCGCCGCGGTTCACATAGATCAGGCCGTAGCGCTTTTTAAAACCCTGGTGGGAACTGAGCAGGTCCATGACGGACCAGGGACAATACCCGAACAGCTCCACTCCGTCCGTGATGGCCTCCGCGCAGGCCTCAATGTGGCTCTTTAAATAGGCGATGCGGTAAGAGTCGTGCACCTGTCCGTCCGCGGTCAGCTCGTCGACAGCCCCCAGTCCGTTTTCCGTGATGATCATGGGAAGCCGGTATTTGCGGTAATACTCGTTCAGCACAATACGCAGCCCCATGGGATCGATCTGGGCCCCGTACCGGCTGGCCTCCAAAAACGGATTGCGCTCATCCCGGAAATATCCGAACTGGTCGAAATCCACCTCGTTGCCGCGAAACTGCCGCAGCCCCGCCGGGTGGGCCGCATCGGCGGGCAGATAGGAGGCGCACAGCGTCCGGTAATAGTTCACACCCAGATAGTCGATTCCGGCGTTCTCCAGCAGCGCCGCATCCTCCGCCCTGACCTTCGGCATAATATTCCGCTCCCGCAGATAGCGCCTGTAATATTCCGGATACCGCCCGGTGGTGTACATTTCCAGAGCGTACTCTGTCTTAAACCAGTCGTTGCGGCGGGCCGCCCACACGTCCTGGGGCGCGCAGGTGTCCGGGTAGGTGCAGGTGGAGGACACGGCCGGTCCTATGAGCGCCCCGGGAGCCAGCTCCCGGCAGGCCCGGACGGCCAGCGCGTGGGCCAGAAACATGTGGTAATCCATCTGGGCCCTCTGGCGGTCCGCCTCCCAGGGGTCCTCCGCCCGGATGTTCATGCGCTCGTCCACGCGGACCATCAGATTCTGTTCATTGTGCACCTGCCAGTATTTTACCCGGTCTCCGTAGCGGGAAAAACAGATTCTGGCATACCGCTCAAAGGCCAGGGCGCACGATCTGCTCTCCCAGCCGTTGTATTTTTCCACCAGCGCGTAGGGCAGGTCGAAGTGGTACAGGGTCACCAAAGGTTCGATTCCACAGCGTTTCAGCTCGTCGATCACCTTATCGTAAAATTCCAGGCCGCGCTCGTTAACCGGACCGTCCCCGTCTGGGATGATACGCGCCCAGGACAGTGAAAAACGGTAGGCCTTCAGCCCCAGCTGGGAAAACAGCCCGATATCCTCGTGAAACCGGTGGTAAAAATCGCTGGCCACCTGTGTGTCGGCCTGGTGGCCGCGCCGTCCGGCGGCGTTGACGTCCGCAACCGTAAGCCCCTTGCCGTCCGAATCAAATCCGCCCTCGATCTGGAAGGCCGAGGAGGACGCGCCCCATAAGAAGTGTTCCGGAAATTTCCGCTCTCCATGTTCCATAAATGCTCTCCCTTCTCATTCGTCGGATCGCCGGCCGTCCTCAGCCTCCAGCTCCTCAAATCCCGCCAGATAGGTGAGGATGGCCGCCCCGAAAAATGCCACCCCGATCCCTGTCAGATAGAAGGCGAACTTTGCCATACCGTAAGCCGCATAGGTGAATATGGTCAGCACGCCGTTGTTGGCAAAGGCGTCGCCGTAGACATTTCCGATGCCCATAATTGCTCCGCCCAGGGCGCCGCAGACCACGGCGCAGATCATCGGCTTTTTCAGCCTGAGGTTGCAGCCGTAGATTGCCGGCTCGGTCACGCCCACCACCGAGGCGGCCAGAGCCGCGGAGGCGGCGATCTGTTTCATCTCCCTGCTTCTGGTCTTTAGCATAACGCCCAGGGCAGCCCCGCCCTGGGCGAAGTTGGCCGCTCCGGCGAAGGCCAGCAGGTTCTGCTGCCCGTTCATCGCCACGTCGTTCAGGCCGATGGGCAACAGGGCGCGGTGGGCGCCGAAAATAACGCAGACACCCCAGAGCCCGCCTACCAGGGCTCCGCCGAGAACCGTGCTGAACGCCATCATACCGTCGTAGAGAAATTGGATGCCGTTGCCCACGTAGATTCCCACCGGCCCCAAAACCACCAGGGTGAGGGGCAGAATCACAATCAGCTCCAGCCCGGGGACCGCGATGAGCTGGACCATCTCCGGTACGACGCGGGTGAGCCACCGCTCCAGCACCGCCATGCACAGGACGGCCAGAATAATGGGGATAACGGACTCCGTGTAGGAGAACACCTTGACCGAGGAGCCGATCTGCCAGGCGCTTTTCAGCACGGGCAGGCCGAAGATCGCGGTGGCGCTCTCCGTATTCTGGATCAGCGCATCCACCTGGGGATACACCAGGGACGCGCCGATCACCATAGCCATCACCCGATTGCAGCGAAAGGCCCTGGCGCAGGTCATCGCCAGAAAGATGGGCATGAAATAAAAAATAACCTGGCTGGCCGCGCTTAAAATCACATAGGTATCCGTTGCCGCCAGGTCGATGCCATAGCGCTCCAGCAAAATCCTGGCCGCGGTCAGCAGCCCTTTGATCAGGCCTGAAGCCGCGATGGCCGGGATTAAGGGGGTAAATATCTCTGTGATCTTCTGCAAAATCAACTCCCCCGCCGGGCGCTTGCGGGGCTTTTTCGCGGTTCCCGCGCCAAGGGATTGCGAATCTGTATACGCCGCGGGCGTTGCCTCTATCTCAGCGCCGCGGATACCCGAATCCGATCCCGCCTTAGACGCTGCGCCGCTCCTTTCGTCTATCTTTGCGCCGCGGGCACTTGAATCCGATCCCGCCTTGGACGCTACGCCACGCGTTTCGTCTATCTCAGCGCCGCGGGAGCTCGAATCCGTTACCGCCCTGGACGCTACGCCGCGCGTTTCGTCGATCTTTGCGCCGCGGGTACCTGAATCCGATCTCCCCCCGGACGCTACGCCGCGCGCTTTATCTCCCTCCGGGCTGCGCTTTCCCGCTGCCGCCCGCTCCTCCAGCAACATTGCCAGCTCCTGGTATATCCCCTGTACCTTTGTGCCGCATACCACCTGGTACTGGCCGCCGGCTCTGACCACGGAGATGACCCCCTCTGCGCGGCGCACCGCGTCATCCTGTGGAACCGTCTCGTCTCTCAGAACAAAGCGCAGGCGCGTAAAACAATGTGTAAAATCCTCCACATTGTCCGCGCCTCCCACAAGGTTTAAAATCGTCTCTGCTGCTTTTCTGTTATCCATACCGGACATCACCTGACCTTCCGCATATCATACCCTTAGTATTGCGGACATTGTCCATTTTATTCCGCCACCGCCCTCACCTGCGGTCCCAGGTCCATGCTGACCATCAACGCCCGGTTCACGCGCAGCAGATCGGAGAAATCCAGGTGTCCTATGTAGTCCCGCAGTCTGCTCTTGTCGATGGTGCGCACCTGTTCCAGCAAGATCATGGAATCCTTCTGCAACCCGTACCGGCTCTGCTCGATGAGCACGTGGGTGGGCAGGCTGTGCTTGTCCATGCGGCTGGTGATCGCCGCCACGATCACGGTGGGGCTGAACTTGTTGCCCACGTTGTTCTGAATCACCAGAACGGGCCGCACGCCCCCCTGTTCGCTTCCCACCACCGGGGAGAGATCTGCAAAATAAATATCGCCTTTATATAATAATTTCATGTATATTCCTCCTGATACCGGCGCTCTTTGTGTCCTTTGACCGCCTGCGCGCCTGCGATTCATTCCTATACATGATTCTCTCCGTCTTTTTCCCGTCTATTCACCCCAGTCCTATTTTTTCACCCGCGCGGCCATCTCCGACGGGCCGTTTCCAGAAAAAGGCAGCTGATGCCCTCTGGCCTCAACTGCCTTCCATGTTTCCTCTTCCCTGCTTTCGCTCCCGTTTCACCACATACATTGCCGCATCCGCGCGCTTTAACAGACTGGCAAAATCATTGCCGTCCTCCGGATAAAAAGCGCAGCCCGCGGAAAAACGAACCGGAATCCGCTCCTGCCCGTTAAACTCCGCCGTCTCCTCGCTCATCACGCTATAGAGCGCTTTAATCAGCTCCTCCAGCTCCTCCCTGGCGGAATAGCCGTACAGGAATGCGGCGAACTCGTCGCCGCTCAAGCGTGCCAGCACGCTGTTCTCGCCGCACACCGCCCTGAAAATCCCCGCCACGCCTTGCAGATAGCGGTCTCCATTCTCATGGCCGTAACGGTCGTTGACCTGCTTTAGATTGTCCGCATCCGCCATGATCATGGCGCAGGCCCCCAACTTCCCCGGGCTGTCAAACAGCTCCTCCATGCGCCGGTAAAACGCCCGCCTGTTGTACAGTCCGGTGAGCAGATCAATGTCCCGCTCCCGCTCTATGCGCCTGCGCTCCTGAATCTCCTCCGTCACATCCACAACCAGCCCCAAGACACTGTACTCCCGGTAGTATGTCTCCAAACGCACAAAACGCTGAGGCTCACCGGGCAGGATGTAAACTCCATTTTCCTCGTCTAACGGACTCTGTCCTATAGCGGACAGCCACGCTTCAAACAGGCTGTGGTCGGCAAAGAGCCTGCCCGCCTCATCGTCGGTCAGTCCCAGTATCTCCGCCACCCGGCTGGTGGCCATCACCCGCCGCATCCCCTGGCTGTACTCGTAAACGCCGATTGGGACCCGGGCGATATCCAGAATCTGGGACAGCTTGTTGGTGTTGTCCAGGATGCTGCGCACCATCAGGTTGATGCGCCCGCTGAGCTCCGAAAACTCCGGGGTGCCGTCCTCCTCCACCATTGTCTCCAGATTTCCGTTGGTGATCTGGGTCAGCTTCCGGTTGATGGCTGAGATCCCGTCCACAATATAGCGGTCGATATACTTTGAGATCGAGACAATCATCAACAGGGCGATCAAAATCAGGTAAAGCGCCACCAGGGCCGTGCTCCTGTTCACCTCCCGGTATAGCACGGAGAGGGATTCGGTCATGCCCAGGATCACGGACCCAAAGGGCATGAACACGCAGTAGCTGTCCACGCCGTACACCTCCGCCTTAAATCCCCCATGGCTGCCCTGAACCTGTTCCGGTGTCAGACCCACAGCCGCCAGCTCACGCCCCACCAGCTGTTCCTGGGTGGCTCCCAGAATCCTGTAGCTTTCCGGGTCCACGGCGTAAATCGCTGACCCATTGTCCGCCGTCACCATGGAAAAAATGTAGGACAGCTCATTTTTCTTCATCGCCTCCAGCACCCTGGTGGGCTCTAAGCCGATCTGCACGATTCCCTGCCCGTCGGGTCTCCACACCGCAGCGTACTGCATGAGCTTGCGCTCCGCCGTATTGGGCGTGATGTCCTGACAGAGTTCCAGACTCCGGTCTGTCAGCATGGGGAGAAAAAAGCGCATCTGCTCCCCGGAATCAAAATTGTAGCCGAAATATTTGGGCTCAGAGCCCGCATACAGGTTCCCCTCCGTGTCAAAGAGGTGAAGCTCATCCACTTGCAGCAGATTGGCAATCTTTTTCATCTCATTCTGGTCCGGGACCGCCTCCGGGCGGTCCTGTAAAATATATGCCGCGGCCTTTGCCCTGATAAAACAGTCCTGCTTCAGGTCCTGCTTCGCCCTGGCCGTATCCTGTTCATTCTGGTCCAGAATCTGCTCGATCTGCCGAAATTTGTCAAGAGCGCCGGCATACATATCGCTGCGGGCGCTTTGAATCTGAAGGAAATAATTCAGGAACAGAGTCAGCAGCATCACCGTTAGAATCACTATGCACAGCCGCCTGCGAATCATCTGTTTCATACTGCTCCCCCCTCTCCGCTTTGCCCCGTCTCTCCTCCGGGCCCTACTCCCCCGTATTTTCCCCGCCGCCTCCCGGCCACGTCCCGACGGCGCGTTCTCCACGCCGCTCCCCGGGCATTCCCGCCTATTGTTCCCGCGCGGCACTACATATATCTCTATTATAATTCCCCGGGCGGACAAAAGAAAGAAAAAATTTCCTATTTCATAAATCTTATGGATTCTGCGGATGACGGGCGGACAAAAATGCGCTATAATTGAGAAGTGCCTCACCTGGCGGCTGGGTGGAAGCGGCGCAGACTTAAACTACAGGATCGACGGGGAATAAAGATGGATTTAATCAATCAATTTATAGAAAATTATAAACGAAAGCTGAATTTTTACGAGACGGCTGGGCGCCTTGCGGCGAGACAGCTGGAGGCCTCTCTCCAGTCTGCCGGCATCCGTGCCATGGTAACCTCCCGGGCCAAGGCCCCCGGACGCTTAAAGAGCAAGGTGCTGATCCGCAATTCCCGGAGAGCAGTGCCCTACAAAAACATGCGGGAAATATACGAGGATATCGCCGATCTCTCCGGAGTCCGCGTGTCCCTCTATTTCCCAGGGGACCGCGACAAGACGGACAGCCTGGTTTCAGACCTGTTCAACATTCTGGAGACCAAGCAGTTTCCGGAGCAGTCCAAGCCGCCCACCTACAACAAGCGCTTTTCCGGCTACTGGGCCAACCACTACCGCGCCAACATGCGCGAGGACACCCTAGACCCGGCCCAAAAGAAATACGCAGCCGCCCGCATCGAAATCCAGGTGGCATCCGTTCTCATGCACGCCTGGTCCGAGGTGGAGCACGATCTGGTGTACAAGCCTCTTCAGGGAACACTTTCGGATGAGGAGCTGGCGATTCTGGATGAGCTCAACGGGCTGGTCCTGGCCGGCGAAATCGCGCTGGAGCGGCTGCAAAGCGCAGGCGACGAACGCGTTCGCAACAAGAGCGCCAGCTTCTCCAGCCAATATGAGCTGGCCTCCTATCTGTACAACTACCTGAGCAACAACTTCCGGCCCGAGGACATTGAGCTGCGCATGGGCAACATCGAGCTGCTGTTCCGCCTGATCAGCCGTCTCAAGATGAATACGGTCAAAGAGATCCAGCCCGTCCTCAGGTCCGTTAAATTTGAAAAGGACCGGCGCAACATTTCCCAGCAGATCATCGATCAGATTATCACCGGGAATGAAAAGCGATACGCGATCTACCAGGAACTGCGGGCAGGACAGGAGGGCGTCAGCGAGGACAGCCGTCAGGCCGCCACCTATTTCTTCAGCCAGTGGGTGCCCTTAGAGCGCATGCTCAACCGCATCTCCAACCGGAACTCACCCAAGCTGCGGGGCGCCTTCAACATCAACACCCTAAACCGCATGAACGTGCTGGACAAGGAGTGCTTAAACCGCATCGTCTCGCTGCGCAAGAGCCGCAATATGCTGATCCACGACATCGAGGTGCCGGAGGCGGACTTCATCACCAAGCAGGGGGACGAGGCGAAGGAATTGCTGGAAAAGCTGGGAGAACAGTTTCCCTCGTAAATTAATTTGACAGCGCCAAAAAGCGGCCTGGCACATCGATCCATGTGCCGGCCGCTTTTACAGTGGTCTCAACGCCCTCTTTGATATTCCATGAGACATTATCCCATCGCCGCTCCAATTCTCCTCCGGAACCTTCCGGTCACCCAGACGTTTTCCGGCCCGCGGTCAACCAAATCCCGCGGCTCATATTCCCGCCACAAAAAATACGCACAGGCCGGCCGCTGCCGCTACACCGCCTTCTCCACCCGGTAAACCGTATAGCCGGCGGCCCTCACCGCAGCCTTCAGCTCCTGGTCTCCGTACTCTGTTTTCATGCGCACGTCGGCCTGCTCCTCCCCCAGGTCCACCTGGGCCCACACGCCGTCCATAGCGTTCAAGGCGTTCTCCACCCGGGCCGCGCAAACGCCGCATGACATGCCGTCCACCTTGAGCAGCACCCTGTAGGGATAATGGGACTTGTCCCGGTCCTTCACCTTGTTTTTCTTTACGCCGGGCTGCCGTGAAACGCCGCAGCAGCCGGATGTGAGGCGCTTTAGATAGCTTCTCAGGCCGAACACAACGATTACAATGAGCAGTATACACAGAATTGCAGTTGACATGGATTTCCTCCTTTTTCATACAGCGCGATCATTCGCAGGGCCATATATCGTTAGTATCAGCTAACCTCCACCGGTAAAAAAACGGCCTTAGCCTTTTTAGGCCTGCCCTGACGTTCTTAAATTTAGGTTAGCACTCATTAACCAGCTTGTCAATACCCGTTTGTGCTTCTCTCGGCCCACCCGACCGAAAACCGGCTGCCTCACAATGCGGCAGCCGGTTTCCGTGTAAATCATTTCACTTAAGGGCTATTTCACGGCTCATTTGTCTGCGATCCGCTCAAACGCGGAAGCAGGCTGACCGCAGCGCGGGCAGGTAAAGCCCTGGGGCAGCGGTCCCTCATGAATGTAACCGCAAACCGTACAGCGCCATCGCTCCGGCCGGGCCTCCGGTTCATTGGCCGGCAGAAGTTCCAACAGGCGTTTCACCACGTCCACAGGCACATCGGCCCAGGCCGGATTGTCCTGCAGAGAGCGCAGGAACCGGTTGGCGTTTCCGCTCTGGGGCAGCATGTAGCCCGCCTCGCGCAGAATATCCTCAGCCATCAGACGGTTGGATTTCTCCAGGGCGCGGGCCAGCTGATTCAGCTCCGGGCTTTCTGCCGTCCGCCCCAACTCCCGGGCCATGGCCTCCTGGGCCGCCTTGCTGCGGGAAAGGGCGTTCAGCCGATTCAGCACCAAGTCCTCCTTGGGCTGCTGGGGAGGCATATCCACGGGAACCATGGAGATGGCCTTGGATGGACAGGCCTCCGCGCAGGCGCCGCAGCCGATGCATTTCTCACGGTCAATGATGCTGTTCTCCGTATCGGCGGCCCCGGTGGGGCAGACATACAGGCACAGGCAGTCCTTCGTACAAAGGCGCAGATTGCGCACGGCAAATTTCTTCATCATTTTATGCCCTCCTTTCAATCTGGCTGAATTTCCATCCCGGAACCTTGCACACGGGACAGAGCTCCGGCGGGTTATCTCCCACATAGACAAAGCCGCAGATATCGCACACATAGAGATTCGTGTGATCCAACATGCGTTCGCCCTCTCTTTCCCACTGTTTGAGGAGTGCATTCAGAATCTTTGTCACCTTCTCGCTCCACACCAACGCCCGCTGCGCTCCCCGGTCCCCATGTTCCTTTGCCGCCGCGCCGGCCTGGGGGAAGCCCTGGTTCAAATCACCTTCGATCCGCTCCAAAAGCTGTGCCGTTCCTTCTGTCACTGGCGCGGTCGTCTTTGCCTTAAAATAATCCGCCAGCTGAGTGAACAGCGCCGATTCCTCGTCCCGGTACTGCTTCTCGCAGCCCCTGGCCAGATTGGAGCACAGGGCCGACAGCTCGCCGGCGGAGAGCTCCCGCAATTCCGCGTCCCCGCTGCCTTCCTCCCTGCCGTCCCGCTCTCTCAACACCTCCGGGCCTGCCGCTTTCACCGCCCCGGTCCCTTTCTCAGGCTCCACCGGGTTAAACAAATCTTTGGAAGCGCCGCAGAGCGGACAGACCCAGCCCTCCGGCAACTCCTCCCACCTGGTTCCCGGCCCAATTCCCGCCGCCGGTATCCCCGCCGCCTCGTCGTAGACATATCCGCAAATCGAACAGACATACTTTTTCACCTTGTGACCTCCTTCATGCAAAATGTACCGCTCCATCAGTTGCTTATGAGGGAAGTATAGCAGAAGCGGACAAAACCTTCTGTAACCTGGTCACAAAATTAATAATAATTACTATTTTTATTTTAATCCATCGCGCCGGATTGTACACTCCTGCGCGAAGTGCCCTATGGCTGCCGGAGCGGATGCAGTGCCGAGCAAATTTCTTATTTGCCCTGTATTTTTTTAACCGTAAATCCCGTCTTTGCGTAAATCAAATCGATGACCGGCGTGATGTAATTCAAAAAGCAGTATGGTATAAACGCAAAAGGCGATACGCCCAGCATCTGGGACGCGTAGATTGCGTTGGAATTCCAGGGGATCAGCACGGCCCCAAAGGTGCCGGCGTCCTCCAGCGTCCGGGACAGATTCTCCGGCGCGATCCGGTTCGCCACAAAAATGTCCTTCATCAGGGTCGCCGTCACGATGGAGGCGAACAGCATGGAGGAGCCGATGGCGTTTGTCACATAGGTGAGCGCCGCCGTGCAGGCGATAATCTTGAAGGTGGAATTGCCGCATTTCCTGATCAGGGGATTTACCAGCACGCTGAGCACCCCCGTCTTGTCCAGCATTCCCGAGATACAAAGCGCCAGGAAAATCGCCAGAAATGCGCTCATCATGCTCATAATACCGCCCCGGTTCAGCAGGATGTCCACAAACTCGCTGCCCGTGCTGATGACAAAACCGTTTACCATAAAATCCAGCAGCGTTTTTAAAGCCGTCTGCTGGTGGAACACCGCCACGAACATGCCGGAAATGGTGCCGATCATCAGCGCGATGATGCTGGGCGTGTTTTTCACCAGCAGGATCAGCACGATGCCGATGGGCAAAAATTCCAGCCAGGTAAACCTGTAAAATTGGGTAAATGTTTCCATAATCTGGTTGGCGGTGCTGGTGTCGTAGACCCCGGAAATGTTGCGCAGCCCCAGGATCACGAACAGCGCCGCCGTGATGGCGTAGGCCGGCACCGTAGTCCACAGCATGTGCTTCACATGGGTCATCACGTCCGTGCCGGACACGGAGGCCGCCAGGATGGTGCTGTCCGACAGCGGCGACATTTTATCCCCAAAATACGCGCCGCAGATGATGGCGCCCGCCGTCATGGGCGAGGGGATGCCCATGGCGTTTCCAATCCCGATCAGGGCCAGGCCCACGGTCCCTAAGGTTCCCCAGGAGGTGCCGGTGGCCAGCGAGGTGAAGGACGCCAGAATCAGCGCCGACAACAGGAATATTTTCGGGGAAATGAACTTGAGTCCCAGATAGATAATCATGGGGATGGTCCCGCTGGCAATCCACACCGCGATCATGGCTCCAATCACAATGAGCACCACATTGGGTTCAAAGGAGGCCACGGCCATATCCCAGGCCATGTCCTGCAATTCCCCGTATTTATACCCCAGACGCATGAGCAGCGGCACCACCACGATCCAGGAAAGTAAAAACATCAGCTCCAGCGGGGCCTCGAAAAAAATCAATCCGAACGCCACAAAGCCGAACACGCATCCCGTTACCAGAGCCGCGTATCCGATCAATACCGGATGCTTGAAATTCTTTGACAGGAGCTTATCGCTCTGCTCCTGCTCCTCCGCCTCGGAAATCTTAATCGTTCGATCTACCATTACCCTTCTCCTTTTCCGCCGGGCGGGCTCCCATAGTCCCGCCCGGCGGCTGTCACGTATTTTGCAGCCGCGGACGGCTGTTATTTGGGCCGCTTATCGCAGGCCATCTTCATGCACTCCAGCGCCTTCTCCAGTACCGCGGTCTGGGTGGCGACGTTCAGGCGGATAAATCCCATACCTGGCTTCCCGTAGTTGGCCCCGTTGTTCAGCTTCACGCCCGCGTCCTGGAACAGGTGCACCAGCTCAAAGGGCGTCAGATTCCAGGCCCTGAAGTCAATCCACAGAAGGTAGCTGGCCTCCGGCTCGATCACCCTCACCTCCGGCATATTTGCGGCAATGAAGGCTTTCACAAGCTCAATGTTTTTCCTGAAGTACGCATTCTGCTGATCCACATAATATTCGCAGTCATTGTAGGCGGTGATAAGCGCCTCAATCCCCACGTAATTATAGTCGAAATGGTAGTCGTCGTACACCACGTTGTACTGATCTCTCAGGGCCTTGTTCCTGATCACCACGTAGGCGGAGTAAAAGCAGGCCAGATTGAAGGTCTTGCTGGGGGAGCCCATCACGATCACGTTGTCCCCAATCTCCTCCGACAGGGAGAAATAGGGGATGTGCTTGTGGGGCGCGTACACGATGTCCCCGTGAATCTCGTCGCTGACGATCAGGGTGTTGTTCTTCTTGCATATCTCGTACATGCGCACAAGCTCGTCCCTGGTCCACACGCGGCCCACGGGGTTGGCGGGATTGCACACCAGCAGGATGCGCACCCGGGGATCGGAGGTTTTCTTTTCCAGGTCCTCAAAATCGATCTCGTAGCGGCCGTCCTTTAAAATCAGGTCGTTGGTCTCCACAAAACGGCCCGCGCCCTGAATCACCACGTTGAAGGTGTTGTAAACCGGGGGCTGCAAAAGGATCTTGTCGCCGGGCCGGGTGTAAGCGTTTAATATCATCCACAGCGCGCCTGTCATCAGTCCCTGGGAGTGACGGACCGCTTCCGGCTCCAGCTCAATATCATAGCGCTTCCGGTACCATCCGCAGACAGCGTCCGCAAAACGCCTCTGGGGCAGATAGCCGTAGGCGAACACGCCGAAGTCCACCCGCTCGCGCACCGCGTCGATCACCTCCCTGGGCGCCTTGAAATCGGTGTCCGCAACGCCCAGGGGGATGTATTTCCCGCTCTCGCCCTCGTAATCCCATTTGAAGGAATCGGTGTTCACACGGTTGATCGGCTCGTCAAAATTATGTACACAGCTCATTTTATTTACCTTCTCTTTCTATGATCTATATTCCATTTTATTGAATTTTCTTTTTCATATGGGCCAGCAGGAAGCAGCAGCCCACGCCCAGCACCGCAAATACCATCATGGCGATGAAAATATAGCGGTAGCCCTGGATTCCCGGATATGCGTCCATAAAGTGACCGTACAGGGTGAAAATGAACAGGTCGGGGGTATTTCCCACGATAGAGAGAATACCGGCGGCCGCTCCGGACATCACGATGGGAATCTTGATCTCGTCGGTGGTGGCGTAATAGGTTCCTCGGATGGTCATCATAACGGCAGCCAGCACCAGCATAAGTCCCACTACCACCACGATTCCCATGGTTGTGGGAAGCACCAGGTAGATTCCGGTCAAAATCGTGCCCAGAGTCAGGGCGATCTTTAAGTAGTTGATGGAAGATCCCATCTTGTCGGCGATCATGCCGCCGACCGGAGCCGCGATAAAGGCGATCAGATACTGCCGGACAATGTTTACCGCAACGCCCATGCTGACGGACATTCCGCAGATTTCAGTCAAATAGGAGGAAAAATAGCTCAGGCCGTTGTAGAAGGAGTATCCGAAGAATACGATCCCGCCCGCAACCCACACTCTGGGAAGCTTTGCCACGTGCACCAGGCCTTCCAGGGCTTCCCTGGCGTTCACCTTGCCCTCTACGTCATTTTTCTCAATCAGGAAAAAGCAGACCACGCCCAGGCCGCACAGCGCGACGGCGTAGAAAATCATTGTGGCGCGCAGACCCATTCTGCCCTCGCCGAAATTGGTAAACATCCACAGGGCCGCGAAGGAAATAATGGTGGCGAACAGCCCGCGGCCGCCCTCCAGCAGTCCGAACATCCGCCCCTGTTCCTCGGCGGTTCCGATCATGCGGGTGCCCTTGATCATGGCTTCCCAGAACAAAAGCGTTATGGTGATTCCCATGACCGCCTGTATAATCAGAACGCTGGTAAAGGGCGGATAGGCGGCCAGCCAGAAGCCGCACAGGCCGGTGGAAATCAGGGATACCGGGATCAGATATTTTACGGGGACAAGGTCCGTGATCCATCCCCCCGGCAGGTACGCGATAAACTGGGTCACCGCAAAGGCCGTCATCATCAGGCCGAACTGGGTGTTGGTGAAGCCGAAGGCCTCCTGCATCGCTACATAGAACACATCGCGCAAATAGGCCAGCTTGAATATGGTTCCCCCCGCCATGCAGATTGCGATCAGCGTAGCCCACTGCTTAAAACTTTTTTTCATACTTGACTCCTTCCATCTGTTGCGTATAAATTTTTGTATTGTACATGTACGCTTAAATAACAAGCAAATATCGTGCCAAAAATTCATTATCGCAAACATAAGGTTTTTCCGCCATCTTACTTCCTGTATACAAAAAGTGACAATTTTTTTGGCGCCAAATTCATTTACACTGCCAAAAAAATTGTCACTTTTGTCCTCAGATGCGGAACGGTCAGAGCCCGTATTTTTTTATTTTGTGCTGTAACGCCTGGCGGGTGATCTCCAAATCCCTGGCAGCGGCGGTCACATTCCCTCCCCGCCGCTCCAGGGCGGAGGCGATCATGGACTTCTCGTAGGCGTCCATGGCCTCCTTTAATGGCCCTGTCCTCTGGTTCCCGCCCCCTTCCCCAAAGGCCGGCAAACCGGCGGGCGAAGCGTTTGATGCGGGCTGGGACGCGGACAGGGGGCGAGATACAGGTGAATCCACGGCCGCAGCGCTCTCCCCCGGGCAGGCCGCCGTTTCCCGGACAGCGCTTTCCGTAAAAAAGCTGCGGTAATAGGGGGATATGTGCTCTAAGCGCAGCACGTCCAGATTCTGCTCGGACACGGAGTAGGCGCTCTCGATCACATGCTGCAATTCCCGCACGTTTCCCGGCCACTGATAGCGCAGGAAGCGCTCCATCAGCTCCTCGTCGATGCGCCGGATGTGCTGGCCGTACTCCCGGTTGAACCGGGTGATAAAGCAGCCGCACAGCAGCGGAATATCGCTCCTGCGGCTGCGCAGGGGCGGGATGTGCAGGATGCAGGAGGACAGGCGGTAGTACAGGTCCTGACGCAGCTTGCCGTTCTTAATGCACTCCAGCGGGTCCTCGTTGAGGGCGCAGAGGATGCGGCAGTTGATGTCCAGCTCCTTCTCCGAACCGATGCGCCGCACGTTTTTGCTCTCGATCACCTTCAGCAGCTTGGCCTGGAGCGCGATGTCCATGCTGTTGATCTCGTCCAGGAACAGCGTGCCGTTCTCCGCCTGCTCGAACAGCCCCGCCATGTTGTTGGCCCCGGTGTAGGAGCCCTTCACCGTCCCGAAAAACATGCTCTCCAGCAGGGTGGCCGGGATGGCGGCGCAGTTTACCGAGATAAAGGGGCCGTTCTGGAACACGCTGTAGTTGTGGATGCTCTGGGCGAACAGCTCCTTGCCCGTCCCCGTCTCCCCGTAGATCAGCACATTGGTCTGGTTCTGGGCCACATGCTTGGCGTTGGAGATCGCCTCCACAAAGTTGATGTCGTTGCCCAGGATGCTGCTGAAGGTGTACTTGGTGCCGTTGCGCGGCTTCTCCTCCTCAAAATGCGTGTAGAGCTCCAGGCTCTGCTCCATGGTTTTCTTCATCACGGGCAGGTTCTTGATCAGGGAATACACGGCGATGGTGCGGTTCTGGTAGTTCACCGGAAACATCCGCTCGATCACGTTCATGACCTTGTGTGTCTCCTTCACCACGTACTGGTTGAAATACTCGTTGGCCGCGATCCCCGTATTCAGCACAATGGCGTGGCGGCTGTGCTTGGGCGTGTTCTCAGTGGGAGAATACAGCTCCTCCATGCTCTTGTTCAGGGACTTTTTGGCGTCCACCCCCTCGATGACCTCCGCCGCCCGGTTGATGAACACCACCTTATTCTCGTCGTCCGAGATCACCACAGCCTCCTCCACCTGGTTGAGCACCGCCTCATAGATGAGGTTCAGCTCTTGGGGCGTATATTTTCCGTTCTCCATGCCGCGCTACCTCTTTGTCCCCTTCACCCGGGCCGCAATGGCCGCCGCCTCCCTGGCGATCTCCAGCTCCTCGTTGGTCTTGACCACCAGCACGTTGACCCTGGACGCGCCGTCGGAAATTCGCACGGCCTCGGCCTGCTCCCGGTTTTTGACCTCGTCGATGGCGATGCCCAGAAATTCCAGGTACTCGCAAATCTGTTCCCGGATATCGGAGTCGTTCTCCCCCACCCCGGCGGTGAACACGATGTTGTCCACCCCGTTCATGGCGGCCGCGTAGCTGCCGATGTACTTGGCCACCCGGTAGACGAAAATCTCCCGGGCCAGGGCCGCCTTGTCGTTGTATTTGATCTCCGCGTCCTTCAGCTCCCGGAAATCGCTGGAAAAGTTGCTGGAGATGCCCAGCACGCCGGACTCCTGGTTTAAGATGGTCATAATCTGCTGGAAATCCAGATTTTCCTTCTTGGCCAGATACTCCAGAGCCCCGGCGTCCACGTCCCCGCACCTGGTGCCCATGACCAGCCCCTCAAGGGGGGTGAAGCCCATGGAGTTGTCCACCACCTGCCCGTATTTGACCGCGCAGATGCTGGCGCCGTTGCCCAAGTGGCAGACAATGGTTTTCACCCGGGACGGGTCCTGGCCCATGAACTCTGCCGCCCGCCGGGACACGTACTTGTGGCTGATGCCGTGAAAGCCGTAGCGGCGGATTTTCAGCTTCTCATAATAGCGGTAGGGAAGGCCGTACAGAAACGCCTTGGGCTCCATGGTCTGGTTGAAGGCGGTGTCGAACACGCCCACCATGAGGATATCGGGCATCAGCTCCCGACAGGCGGCCACGCCCACCAGGTTGGCCGGATTGTGCAGGGGCGCCAGGTCGTTGCACTCGGTCATAGCCTGGATCACCTCCTCGGTGATCACCACGGAGCCGGTGAATTTCTCACCACCGTGAACCAGCCTGTGCCCTACCACGTCGATCTCTGAAAAGTCAGCGATCACGCCCCGCTCCGGGTCCACCAGCATGTTTAACAGCACGGCCACCGCCGCCTTGTGGTCCGGCATCGCCACCTGTTCCTTGAGGGAAACCCCCGCGTCCGTCTTGTAATTAAATATCCCGTCGATGCCGATCCGCTCGCAGACGCCCTTTGCCAAAGCCTTCTCGTTCTCCGGGTCGATCACCTGGAACTTTAACGAGGAGCTGCCGCTGTTGATCACCAAAATTTTCATATGTTTGCCCTCCAATCGCTGCCAACCGCAGTTGGTTTTATTTTAGCATTTTTCTTCCGCTCTTTGCAATAAGAAATGATGCCGGTGGCGCTGCCGGGGAGTACTGCTCGCAGGCAGTATCCCGCGGGGCGTTTTTATACGAGCGCAGCGAAGCGGAGGGCACGGAAAACCTGAGGCTGCGGCGCGAAACAGCACTTTTTGCCGGTTCTGTGCAGCGTGAAGCGTGCGGCTGTTTGCGCAGCCGCGCTTTTAGAGGGGCCGTAAACCGTCACTGCCCGTAAATATTTGGAGGTGCATTTGAGCCGCGCTTGGGCAGCCTTTGGGCGCAAACCAGCTTTGTTTTTGCGCATCCATTTGTTATAATGGGGGAAAGAACGGGGAAAGGCGGCGTTTTCCATGTATATCAGAAAACAGGCGGAACAGATCATCAAAGAACAGAACCTTGACCGCGGCAGGGCCTTTGAGGTGCAAAAGCTGCGCTATCCCGCCATCCTCCGCCGGATCGAGGAGACCTTTGTGGCCCGGGGAGGAGGGATTCACTGGTCCAATATGGGGTATTTCCGTCCGGACCTCCCCTGCACCTTCCGGTCCGTCGCGGACAATCCGCTGTGGTACCACAATCTCGCGGCGATCCTCCCTGCGCCCGGAGAGCCGGTGTACCTGCTGCTGGAGGACTGTAAGGGATATCAACCAAAATACTGGCTCTATGAGATGTATCTGCCGGAGCTGATTACCGTTCTCGACGAGATTCCGGGGCTGGACGACTTTTATATCATTTCCAAAAAATACCAGTGGCTGATCAGCGAGAATCACGAGGAGATAGCGGCTTTTGTGGGAGACGGACTGGATCTCTCCCAGGTTTGCGGATGATTGGCGTTGGGGAAATGATTGACAGGAGGAAGAAAACTTGATCTTTTTAGAAATTCTGGTATTGGCGGTGTTCCTGGCCGGCATGGCCGCTATGTTTGTCTTTCCGGTGGCCGCCGTGGTGGTGACGGTGGTTTTGATCGTGCTGAACAAGGGCTTTCGCCCCAAAATCCTGGTGGTTCCCGGGCTTCTGCTGGGGGTAAGCGCCGCAGCCTGGATTTTGAGCAGCATCCTGACAAACGGGCCCGGCTACTTTTTCCACCACGACTTTGGCTCCAAGGTCTACAACGAGGGCTATATCATTCCCCACTACGAGGATATGTACGGGGAAACCCTGGAGCTGGTGGACAAACAGGTGATCGACTCCTGCCACGCGGTGTACACGCTGAAATCCGGCCTCACCGGGGACACCTTCACCGCTGAGAGCAGCTATTACGACACCTGCTCCGGCAGCTTCGATATGCTGCACCTGACGGAGGATTACGGCAGCGTGCTGGGAAAACGCCTGGAGCGGGGCGAGACGGTGAGCCTGCCCTTCGACGAGGGCTACTCCGTGGACACGGCGGACGGAAACCATGCCTGGTTCATGATCTTTACCTCCCGGGACGGCTACCGCATCACCTGCGACGGCGGCGGCAGCAAACGCAGAGAGCTGGAATTTTCCGCCAGGGTGGAAGGAGATCGCTTCCGGCTGAAATTGGAGCAGGGTGACCTGGTCCTGGAGGTGCCGGTGGAGGACGACGTGTGGGCAAAGCACGTGCTGGTGGAGGGGATGATCCCCTGAATCCCCGTATTTTTCAATATACGCTTGACATCGATTTAAGACAGATGTATTATATAAATAAGACGAATGTCTTAAATCTTGTCAAGGAGGTGATGGCGTGGAAAAGATGAAAAAACTGCCGGACGCGGAGTTCGACATTATGAAAGTGGTGTGGGCCAACGACCCGCCCATAACAACCCCAATCATCATGGAGCAATTAGGGAAGGAGAAGGAGTGGAAAATACAGACGGTCGTTTCCCTGATGCTCCGTCTTGTTGAACGCGGCTTCCTGCGCTCTGAAAAACGCGGAAAGGAGCGCACCTATTATCCGCTTATCAGCAAGGAGGATTACCTGAAGTTTGAAACCGGGAATTTTATGCGGCAATACCACGATAGCTCGATTTTTAACCTGATCAATACCTTGTATGAGGATGAGGCATTAACAGACGGGGATATCGACGAGCTGTTAAAATGGGCCAAGGAACGGAGGGGTTAGTTTGCAGGACTTAATGATCACGCTGCTGGTCTGTTCCGTTACGACGTCGGCGCTGGCGCTCTTGTATATGGCGATAACGCCGCTTTTAGCGAAACGCTATTCAGCTGTGGGCCTTTACTACGCATGGCTTGTCTTTGTGATCGGGCTGATCGTTCCGTTCCGGCCGCACCTTGGCAATGCCATGGTTAAAGTTGATCTGCCGGTCAGCGGGGCCGCGCCGGTGGTCCGCGCCGGGAACGGAGCGGCGGTGACCGCCCTTCCCAATGCGCTGCCCTCCACCGCGCTCCATGTGACATGGTGGCACATCGCGGCGGCGGTATGGCTGCTGGGAATGGCCGCATTTCTCGCCTTCCATATCATCAAGCACAACCGGTTCCTGAGATGGACGGCACGCTGGAGCGAAACCATCACGGACGGACAGATATTGACACTGTTCCAAACCCTGAAAGCTCAGATGGGCATCTCCCAAACCATAGGCTTGCAGATTTGTGACAGCATTGGGAGCCCCATGCTGATCGGTTTCATAAGGCCACGTATCCTGTTGCCGGGAGCGGGCTACGCCCAGGAGGAACTCCGTTTGATTCTAAAGCATGAGCTGGTGCATTACAAGCGGAGGGACCTTTGGTATAAAGGACTGGTGCTGGCCGCGGCCGCGGTCCATTGGTTCAATCCCTGCGTCCACCTGATGGCGAAAGCCATTGCCATTCAATGTGAATTATCCTGCGATGCGCAGGTTGTACGCAACGCCAGGGCGGATACCCGCCTCTATTACAGCGAAACGATCATCCGCGCGGTTCGGTACAGCTCGAAGCTGAAAACAGCATTCTCGACCAATTTTTATGGAGGCAAAAAAAATATGAAAACGCGCATTTTTTCCATTATGGATATGAGCAGGAAGAAAACCGGCGCAGCTGTCCTCTGCGGCGCCCTGATCCTCACTTTGGGGACCGGTTTTACGTTCGCGGCAAGCGCGGCAAACACAGAGCCGCAAAACCAGGGAATCGGCGCAGACCAACCGATCAAGGTCACCCCCTGGATCGCAGTTGACGTCGCTCCCTCCACCGGCGCCTATGCCCCTTACGCCGGTTTCGGAATCACGGTTTCAGACGACGGCGAAAAACTGCTCTGTCAAGGGCAGCCCATCAGACAATTTGTCGATGAAAAGGCAGACGGGTGGGCGTTCTATCTGGATGAGGCAGGGAACGGAGATTGGTCCGCTGTCCGAAACGCCGGCGGCGAGCTCACAGGAATTGAACGCATCTCTCCCCAAAAAGCGCAGGAATACTATGAGGGCTTTTTCGCGGAAGAACTCAGCGGTTCTTCTCCGGAGGCGCAGGATATCGCGGCGGTTCAAGAAGGTGTGCAGGACGGACCTGACAAATATGAGCAGTACGCGCCCTTCGGCCTCACCTGCTCTGCGACGGACGGGGGATTGTATTATAATGAAAACAGAGTAAAATTCCTGATCGACCAGCCGGAGGGCGCGGGCCCTGAAGTATTTTGGACGGATGCCGCCGGAACGGTCAATGTGGCGGCGGTTCGGAATCATTCTGGGCAGCTCACGGGGATTGAACGCATCCCGGACGAAAAGGCGCAGGAATACAACTCCGCGGCTGAGGAATATGCACAGAATTCTTTGAAGGGCCTGGAAGAGAGAGTGGAGGCGCGGGTGAAAGCGCTGTATCCGGAGAATTGATTCCTCCAGTCCTCCCCATCCCCGCTGCGCCGCGCTATGTTTGTGTGAGCAAGGTACCTTGGTCCATGGAGAGGTTTTGAACTGCTCCCGATATGTGGGGCCATAAGGCTGTCTGATTTCCAGAATACGGGTCTGATTTGTCAAAACTGTTGCAAAAGTAAATTTATGGAAAAAACGGTGCCGGGACCTGCGTCCTGAGCACCGTTTTTCTACAGAGCAATCCGGGGCGGGATTCACATCCGCCTGCGCGTTTTCACGTCACGCCCCTGACCTCATCCACCACAATCCATCCCTCCCCCGCTTCCACTCTCCCGTTCCATCTTCCTCCCGCCAGCTCTGCGATGGGAACCCCGGTCTGCACCAGGGCGGGCGCGCCCAGCGCCCGGGCCAGGATCGAGGCGTGGGAGTACTCGGACCCGGCGGAGGAGACCATGGCCCGGTCCGGTCCCCGCTGCCATGCCGCCATCTCGCTGGGGTAAAAGTCCTCTGCGAGGAGCACGGCCTCCGGTCCGGCCTCCGGCGGATATGCGCCGCCCTCCAGGCAGGCCCTCACCCGGGCCGAAATGTCCATCATGTCCGCGCCGCGCTCCCTCAGATACGGGTCCTCCATCTGCTCAAAGAGCGCCGCGCAGGCCCGTCCGGCCGCCGTGGCAGCCTCCTGCGCGCTCTTTCCCCCGTCAATGGCCTCCATCACCATCTGGACGTAATCATAGTCCTCCAAAAGCAGACGGTGCACGGAAAATATGGCCGCAGCCTCCACTCCGCCCAGGCTTTCCACCTGCGCCTCCAGTTTTAAGAGCTGCTCCATCGCCGCCGACTTTGCCCGCTGAAACCTCCGCTTCTCCTCCTCGATGCCCGCCGGGGCCGGAAAAGCCGCCTCCGTCCGGCGCCGGACCGCCACGGCTCCCTCCACGCTTCCCCCGCAGACCGTCCGCCCGCTGTATGTCCTCATGCTCCTCCTCCCTTCTGCGCTTTTCCTTACCGCTACACCATATGCCTGGCCTTCTCGGTGCAGGCCCGCATCGCCTCCATCACGCTGCCGCGGAATCCGCTTCGCTCCAGGCAGCGGACTGCCTCGATGGTGGTCCCGCCGGGGGAGCACACCATATCCTTAAGCTCTCCCGGGTGTTTGCCCGTCTCCAGCACCATCCGCGCGCTCCCGAGCACCGCCTGGGCCGCGAACCGGTAGGCCGAGGCCCTGGGCATCCCGTCCGCCACCGCGGCGTCCGCCATGGCCTCGATGAACAGGAACACGTAGGCCGGAGAGCTGCTTCCCACGGAGACGGCCGCGTCCATCAGCCGTTCCGGAATCTGCTCCACCCGTCCAAAGCCGCCTAGCAGGCCGCAGACCTGCTCCAGCTCGCGCTCCTGCACGTTCCGGTTGCAGCACACCGCCGTCATGCCTTCCCCCACCATGGCCGGCGTGTTGGGCATGGTGCGTACGATCTTCGCATCGCTGCCCAGAATCCGCTCCACCCACTCCGTGGAGATTCCCGGGGCGATGGTCACCGCCACCTGGCCCTCCCGGCGGCAGTCCTTGATCTGCTCCAGCACCTCCCCGTAAAACAGGGGCTTCACCGCGATCACCAGAATGTCCGCCCAGGCCGCCGTCTCCCGGTTGTCCCCGGTCACGGCGATGCCCATCGCTCTGCCGCGCTCCCTGGCCTCCCCGCCCGGGTCGCTGGCCAGCAGCTCCTCCGGCAGCGCCAGCTTTTTCTCCAGAATCCCCTTGATCATGGCCGAGGCCATATTTCCGCAGCCAATCATTCCCAGTCTCATACAATCTCCCCGCTTTCCAACAGCTGTTCCATCAATGCCGCGGTCACCTGCTCCATCCCCGAAACGGTCACGTCCGCCCCGGAGAGCTCCTGGTTAAACCGCCGGTCCTCCTTGCCGATCACCTTCATCCCGGCCCGCTTTCCCGCCAGGACGCCGCGCCGGGAGTCCTCGATCACCACGCAGCGCCCGGGCCGGACGTCCAGCTGATCGGCCGCCCGCAAAAAAATATCCGGCTCCGGCTTTCCCCGCTCCACCTCGTCGCCGCACACCACGGCGTCAAAGCAGTCCGACAGCCCGCACTGCCGCAAAATCTCCTCCACCGTCTCCCGGGCGGTGGAGGAAGCCAGACCCACGCGCCATCCGGTCCGCCGAAGCCGCTTTAAAAGCCCCTTCACCGTGGGGTAGAGAATCTCCCGGTAGGCGATCCCCCGCGCCCTCCGCCTGGCCTGATACCCCTCCATGGCGGCCTTCGCGTCAAGGCCCGGATTCAGCTTTCCCACGCGCTCCCAGAACAAATGGCCGGGCGCGCCGATGTGCTCCCATATCACCTGGTCCGGCACCGCGATCCCCCGGTCCCGCAGGTATTCCGCCAGCACGGCCACGTTGACCGCCTCGCTGTCCACCAGCACGCCGTCCATGTCAAATACCGCCGCTTTCATTCCTCTTCCCCGAAACCGGACTCCACCAGCGCGGCCAGCGCCTCCACGGCCTGCTCCTCGTCCTCTCCCCGGGCGCTGATCTCCACCGTCACCCCCTGACAGAGACATTGGGACAGCACCCGCATCATGGATTTCGCGCTGGCCCCCTCGGCCGCGCCCGTCCGGCGGACCTGGATATCCGAGCTGTACTTTTTGGCGCAGCTCACAAACTCCGCCGCCGGCCTGGCGTGCAGCCCGGTCTTATTTTTGATCACCACTGACTTTACATACATAGCGTTGACTCCTGTCTCATTTTATACGGCCCTGTAGGTGATGTAGGTCAAATCCAGCTCTCCCGACAGCTCCACGGCGCCGCAGTGCGCCGGGATCAAAAAGGACTCCCCCAGCTCCACCCTGCGGCCCTCGATCCTTCCGGCCCCGTTTACACAGGTGACAAAGTAAAATTCTTCCATTTCAAAACGTCCGCCCTCCCCAGCCGTCCTTATGCGCCCGCAGCTGTAAACGCCGGGCTCGTCGTGATACCGCCAGATTTGGCAGCCGTCCCTAAGCTCCGGCCGGGCCCGCAGGGGCTCAACCATCCGGTCCGGGATGTTGACATTGGCGTACACGTCCTCCGGGTGCGTCGGTCGCGCCTTGCCGGTGGCCGGATCGATGCGGTCATAGTCGTAGAGGCGGTAGGTCACGTCCCCGTTGACCGAGAACGCGATCACAATGGCTCCCGGCGCGAACGCGTGCAGGGTGCCGCTGGGAATGTGGATGTACTCCCCCTCCCTGGGCTTTATATACCGGCACAGGGTTTTCCAGTCCCGCTTACCGGCCAGCCTGCGAAACTCCTCCAGGGTCTGGGCGTAATGCCCGTGCAGCATGGAAAAATCTTCATCGCACTCCAGGACGAGGGAGCCTTCCGGCTTCCCCCTCATCCCCTCGTGGGCCAGGGCGTACTCGTCGTCCGGGTGAATCTGGATCGACAGCGGTTCCTTTGCCGCGCACATGATCATGCGCACCGGCATCTCCGGGGTGTCGCAGTCGAACAGCTCCCGGTGCGTGTGGTAGAAGGAGGAAAGCTTTTCCCCGTTGTCCATCACCGTGCAGTCCAGATGGCCCGGTATGGCGATCACGTTGTAAACCTCCGCGATATTGTTCAAATCCGATTGGTAGCCGAACCGCTCCCGCAGGCGCTGTCCGCCCCAAAGGCGCTCCTCAAATACAGGTTCTATCTGATATAACTGTTTCACCACAGGCTCTTCCTCGCTATTTCTCCATGAACAGATACCAGGTGGGATTGTAGGAAATGATCTCCTTGTAGCTCTGCAGGATCAGATCGTAAACCACCTTGTCGTTGGCCTGGCTTAAATCCAGCTGGCACACGTCCGCTATGGTTTTCTCAATCCCCTGCTCCCGGATCATTTCCTGCAGGCGGCAGGCGCTGGGATCGTCAGGATTGGTGAACACAAAGCCGTAGGCCGCGTTCCGGCAGATGAACACGGGCACATCCCCGTTCTCCAGGCTCATGAGCGCCGGCCCGATAAAGCGCTCGTTCCGCGACAATTTGCGGATGGGGTCCGCGCCGATGCGCAGCACCGTGTCCTGCAGCGCAGGGTTGCGGTAATAGGTCCAGATTCCCTGCCACTCCTTTACCGGCCGGGGCATGGGAAGTCCCAGCTGCTTTGCCACCGCATTGTAGGCCTCCTCGCAGGCGTAGTAGGAGCATTTGCTCACATAGTCGTCCACCGCCGCCTCAAAGGACGAGTGCAGACGGTAATACTGGCCCAGATAAGCGTAGGAGCAGTGCAGCGTATTTCCGATCCAGATTTTAATGATCATCTCCCGCTTCACATTGTCCACCAGCTTGAAAAACTTAGGCAGGCTGTGCCCTTCCTCAAACCGGAAGGCGTTGCGCTCCACCTCCAGGGTGTTCAGGCAGTCGCCCTGGATCGCCAGCGCGTCCACCGCTTTCTGCTCCTGCGTCGGGTAGGAGCTGGCCCTGCGGATGATGGATTCCACCAGAGGCATATAGGTTTTCAGGTAGTCCTTCTCCTCCTCGTTCAGCTGCGCCTCAATGCGCTTGCTGTAATAATCGTATACGCCCACATAGTTGGCCCCCACCGTGATGGCCATGGGCCGCTTGATTTGGCGCTTCATGCGCTCCCGCAGCGCCTCCACGATATCGTCCGAAATGGCGTCGAAGCCGTCCGGGAAGGTGGCGGTGGAGACATAGTCCGCCTCCACAATACTGTCGATGTACGCCTTGTGGTCGCGGATGGTGTGCAGGGCCCGGTAGCCCGTAATCCTGCGCACCTCCTCGCTTCCGTCCTCATCGATCTTGAACACGGTGTAATACCCCTGGCTGTTCATGGCGTCCACCAGAGACTGATCGATATCCGCATAGGTAACCTGATAGCCCTCCAGATCATACAGCTCGCCCACATAACCTCTTCCGCTTCGGCCGGCGCCGATCACTACGACTTTTTCCATTTTACAAATTTCTCCTTTTTTTAAAATGATATGTTAGATGATTCCCACCAGAGCTCCCAGAATGGAGAAGCCCAGCACCAGCAGCATCACGACCACCATGCTCACCCGCTTGCTCAGAATCTTGTACAGCCCCAGGGTGACCAAAAGCGGCAGCAGCATGGGGAATATGTCGTTCAAATAGTTCTGTAACGCGTAGACCTCCCCGCCGATGGTCCAGGACACGGTGGTGTTTAACGCCACCATCATGGCGGTCATTGCGCCCACGATGGTCACGCCCACGATATTGGCCGCCTTGGACACCCGGTCCACGATGCCGCTGCTGCTCAGATCCGTCAGCAGCCCCAGGCCTGTCTTGTACCCCAGCACGCCGCAGTAGTAGATGCTGAGCACTCTGGGAATGTTGTTGATCAGGATAAACAGCAGGATGCCCAGCCAGTTGCCCTTAGTGCACAGCGCGATGCCGATGGCCGAGGCGATCAGCCGGAACGTGCCGAAGAAAAACGAATCGTTGATGGCGGCCACCGGTCCCATCAGGCCCACCTTGATGTTGGTGATGATATTGGTGTCAAAATCCGGGTTCTGGCTGGCTTCCTCCTCCAGCGCCGAGCACACGCCGCTGACTAAGGTGTTCATGGGCGCCCCGTTGTTGTAGGGCATCATCAGGTGCCTGGTCAGCGCCTTGGCCCGCTCCTCCTTGGTCTTGTAAAATTTGCGGATCGCCGGCCACATGCTCAGGGCGAAGCCGATGCTCAGCTGGAGCTGGTAGTTGTAACAGGTGTCAAACATATGGTCCCAGAAAAACAGTTCCCGGACAAATTTTTTCTCATCCTTGGTCAAATTTGCGCGATTCTCACTCATCGAACAGCCCCTCCTCGTCATCGTCAGTTTTCGCCTGCTGCGCGCTGCCGCCGTTTCTCTGCAGCTCAAAGGTAATGATAAATGCGATCACACAAGCGATAATGGTGATCGGCACTGTGCCCAGACCCATGTAGGAAACCAGGATAAACCCAAGCAGGAAATACAGGAACGTGTCTTTTTTTAACATTGGCAGCAGCAGATACGCAAAGCCGACTGCCGGTAAAATGCCCGCCGCCACGTCCAGGCCGTGCATCACCACGTCCGGGATAGCGTCCAGAAACGCCTCCACAGCCGGAGCGCCCGCGTAGATTGCCCCGAAGGTCACCAGGAAATAGATGATGAACTGCAGGCCCAGGCCGCCCACCAAATCCACCAGAATCAGCCCCTTCACGTTCGCCTCCCTGGCGTACTTTTCCGCCAGCGGCATGTAGTAGCTTCGCACGGTGAACATGATCAGCTTCAGCGTGGATGCCGCCACCGCCACCGGCAGCGCGATCACCATCACGCTCTCCAGCCCTCTGCCGCTCATGACGGCCAGGGCGACTCCGATGGCGCCGCCCACCGTGGCGTCCGCCGGGAGGGAGGCTCCGATCTGAACCGCTCCCATGAAGGTGACCTCCAGCGTAGCGCCTGCCAGCAGGCCGGTCTGGAAATCCCCCAGCGCCAGTCCCACCAGCGGACAGGTCACGATGGGGCGGATAATCAGCGGCGCAGCCAGAATGCGCTCAGCCACCACAATGAGTGCCACAATTAAACCAACGATCAATGCTTCATGCATAACATAACCCCCTTATCCAATTCAGAATTTCAGCTTCTCCACTGCCTTCTCATAGCTGGCGGCCGGCGCCGTGGGCACCCGCTGCAGGTTGATTTTCACGCCCATCGCCTTCACCTGGGCGATGGCGTCCGCCTCTTCTTTTGTCACGTGGACGCCCTTGGTCAGCTCCTGCCTGCCCTCCTTTGGCTTCATATAGCCCACGTTGAACTCCGGCCGCTCTGCGATCCCCTCGTACACCTTGAGCGCGGTCACCGTGTCCTCGCAGAGCACCATGGTGCGGTACTTCTGCAGGCGCGGGTCGCCTAACATCTTCACGGCATCCGCCACGCTGCGGATCGCCACCTTCACGTCCTGGGGGCAGCCGATTCTCAGCGCGGTCTTTCGCATCTCGTTGCCCGCCACCTCGTCGCTGACCACCACCAGAGAGTCGTAGCGCACGGCGTTTTTCCAGCTGTACACAATCTCCCCGTGAATCAATCGTTCGTCCACACGAATCAGTACAATCATCCCTAGCCCTCCCCAAAGAAATCATTGGGCTCTTCCTGTGGTTTGCTGTAATCATTCAAGAAAACCACCTGGCTCCTGCCCGTCTCAACCAGTTCCCGGCAGAATTCCTCCGTCACCGCCTCGTCCTCGCCCATGGCCGCCAGCTCCAGCGCCATGGCCAGGTTAAAGCCCGCGATCACGAACACGCCCGGCCGTTCCAGATATGGAAAGACCTCCTTGTTCACGCTTCCGCCCAGCAAATCCGTCAGCACGATCACCGTGTCCGCCTCCCCCAGGCCGTCGAAATACGCCCTCAGCTCCTGCGTGGGCGGCTCCCCGTCCAGGTACGCGTTGATCACATCCAGCTTCGCCGTGTTCCCCATAATCAGCCTGACCGCGCTCAACACCCCGTCGGCCATGCGGCCATGCGTTGCAAGCAAAATTCTTCTCATGCACACTCCCCGTTTCTACACGTTTTTGTAAGTCATGGCTCCCAAATCCACATTTCCCCTGATCGTCAGCGGCCCAAAGCCGCAGGGCACGAACACGGTCTGTCCCTTTTTGACCGGCGCGCCGTTTATCTCGCCCTCGCCGTCGATGCAGAAGAAGAACACGAATTCCGGCAGTTCATAGACGCCCTCCTGCTCCACCTGCACCCGGAATGAGGTGAACACGCCCGGGATGTCCACAAAGGTGGAGATGCGGCAGCCGTCCTTCTCCTCCACCACAGGATCCAATCCCACGTTCTTGTCGTCGGGAATGTTCACGGTGTCGATCACCTTCTCCACGTGAAGCGGACGGTTGTCGATGTTGCGGTCATAGTCGTACAGCCGGTAGGTGATGTCCGAGTTGGTCTCAAAGGATAGGGAAATGCAGTCGAAATCCGTGGGCTTGTTCGGCGAGCCGTGGATCGTGCCCAGCGGCGAGTAGGTGTACTGGCCTTTCTTGATTTCCACCACCCGCAGCAGCTTATCCCACTCCTTTGCCTCCACCATGCGCCGGAATTCCTCCCGCGTCTGGGCGTTGTGGCCGCGGATCGCCATGCGGTCGCAGTCCCCCTGCACCAGGATGGAGCACTCCACCTTGCCCCGCTCCCCCTCGTGCTCCAGGCAGTAAGCATCGTTGGGATGAAGCTGGATGGACAGCAGCTCCACGTTGTTCTCCGAATCCATGCGGATGGGGAAATCCTCCCGGTTGCAGCCGAACAGCTCCCGGTGGTTTTCATAGAACTGCGAGAGCGTCTCCCCGGTGCCCACCACCTCGTTGTCCAGCTTGTGGCTCGGAAGCGCGATCACATGGTATGCGATGGCGATGTTGGGGATATCCGGGTTGTACCCGTACCGGCTGCGCAGCGCCTGGCCTCCCCAGTATTTGGCCTCGAATACCGGATTCAAATAGTAAATTTTCTTTTCCACGACATTCCCTCCTGTGTTTGATTGTTGATCGTTAATCACAGTATAGGGAAAATGGCGGCGCGGTTCAAATACAGTTCTGCACGATTAATCGTGCAACATTTATGCATGATTCCATCAAAAAAAGCAGGTTGTCCCACCTGCTTTTCGTGAATTCAGCTAACTTTTATTGGATTTCAGCCCAGAAACGGGCTCAGATCGATGAGCGGGTCGTCGTAGGCATACCTGCACTCCAGCTGTATCCCGCTCTGAATCATATTTTTGCACCATTCCAGCTCCTCATCATCCAGATAAATGTGAGGGCTGCAGGCCCTGGAGCCGCGGTGCTGGCGCACCGCCCCGATGCTCACCTTGCGGATTCCGGGACAGCCTGCGGCGATCTGCCAGGCGTTCTCGATGCTTCCCACCAGGACCAGCAGATTTTCGTCCCCCCGCTCCTTCGCCAGGCGCCTGACGGCGTCCTGCACGGTCAGAATCTCCTGCTCCACCCCGGCGGGCTTGGAGAGCTTTAAAATCACCTGGCTGAAATTGTCGGACACCAGGCGGTCGTCCGCGATGATCAGCCGGTCAATCTTCAATTTTTTGATCCACAGGTACGTCACCTGCCCGTGGCACAGTTTATCGTCCACCCGAAGTAAAATCGCCATTTTCAGTCCTCCATCGGATCGCTCATGAACTTCATCCATTCCCGATCGTCCCACTGTTTTTCCATGATATCCTCCGCCTTGCAGTTCGTCATCCACTTGGACAGAATGTAGCACAGGGTCTGTAAGTCCATATCCCTGCGGCTGACCGTGTCGGTCATCACCAGGATTTTCGCCACCTCCATGTCCCAGATCGCCGGGCGCTCCATCACGCCCAGGAAAAAGAACCCCTTTTGGCAGCGGTGGGCCGGATCGTTCACGAAGATCACGCCGTTGCCGATCTCCAGGCACGAGAACCCTGGATCGTCCGGCGTATCCGGCGGCAGAATCTCCCGCTCCACCAGGATGTCGCGGAGATTTTTCAAAATCCTGGACGGCTCCCGCCCCTTTAAGCAGGGCGCGACGCAGCCCGGCGGGAAATATTCCGCCCAGTTAAGGCTTCGCGTCTTGTACCGGTAAATGGCCCGGCGTATCTCCCGGATGTAGGTCTGATCCCGTATCATCACGGTCTCCGCCTCAAGCGGCTCCTCCAGGCTGCAGGTGCTCACGCAGATGTCCACAGCGCCCCGCTCCCGCTGATACAGGTCCGCGTAGTCCACGATCCGCACCTCGTAGTCGTCCTCGTGGAACGCGCCCCGGATCGCGTTGAAATACATCACGGTCTCCGCCCGGCCGCCGCCGTTGTACACGCCGATGCAGATCCGTTTTCCGGTGCGGCTCTTGCACAGGGCAAAACAGAAGTAGATCACCAGGTACTCGAACTCCTGGGCGTTCACCCTCACCTGGTAGAAGCGCTCGATCACCTCCGCCACGATGTAGGTCAGCTTGATGGAGAACAGGTAAGAGGACGGTTTTTCCAAAACCTGGGGATAGCGGAAGCTCATGTGGTTTTTCAGCCGGATAATCATCAGCGGAATGTGCTGGTACAGGTAATGGCGCAGCTCCTGATCCTGGGAGAAGTCGATGCCGTACTCCTCGTAAACCTCCCAGAAGCACTGGGAAATGCACTGGTTGATGCGCATCTTCTCCTGGTCGGTCAGGGGAATCTCGTCGTAAATCCGCTTGACCCTCAGATGCATGGCGTAGTAGATCACCTCGTCGTCCGGGATCACAAAATCGTAGGCCTCCTCCAGCGCCTCGGTCAGCCGCTTTGCCGCGGCGTACTCCACCGCGTCCCGGTATTCCTCGTGGAGAGCCTGGTCCGCCTCGATAAAGTTGTAAAACCGGTACCGGGTCAGGGCGATAAACACGTGGATCACCAGATTGGACAGGGAGGCGTCCGAGAGCACGATGCCAAATTCCCGGCACACCAGCCGCAAAATGATGCGGATGCCCTCCACCTCCTGTCGGTTTAAGCCGTCCCGGAACACGTTCTCCTCTTTTCCGATGTGCTTTTCGTTGTGGAAAAAGAATTCCGAGATGGCCAGCCGCTTGTTCAGCTCGCTGCCCTCCAGCCGCACGTTTCCCCTTTTTTCCATGATCAGCTTCAGATTCCGCTTCGCCAGGATGATCCGGACCTTCTGCAGGTCTCTGGTCACGGTGGGAACGCTGACGTAAATCTCGTCCGCCAGCTCCCCGGTCTCCAGCGGATAGTCCACCACTAAAAGCTTGCGGATCAGATAGTAAATCCGCTCGTTGGCGTCCTGGGGCACCTTGTAGAAGCGCTTCAGCTCCGAATCGTCCATCAACAGGCTCAGCTCGGATAGGTCCGCGTCCTCCCCCTGCTCCAGGCGGTATCCCCGGTTGGGCGCGGAGTGGATCTGCACGCCGCAGGCCTCCACCAGCTTGTTTAAGGCCGCGATATCGCTCTTGATCGTCCGCACCGACACCCCGGCAAGCGCCGCCAGCTGCTGGGCGGTGATATAGTCCTCCCGCTCCAGCAGCGTGTTCAAAATAACCGCTTTGCGTTTCTCCAGCTGCGCCATCTCATCCCCCCACCTTTAACATTTGTTTATTCTATGATTTGTCCGTCTATTTTCTCAGACTACTATAACATTTTTTTGAGTAAAAGGACAGTCCTTGTGTGAAGGCTGTGGTTTTTGGGGGCCGTGGGCTGTGAAGCGCAGGGCTGCGAGCCGTGAAGTGCAGAGCTATTCGGGCGCACTTGGAACACCCTTCGAGCGCACTTTAGCCAGCGTCCTTTGACCCACAGAACAAAATTGACGCCCCGCCCCTTTTGTGCTAGAATCGTAGACAGTTCATACTGTAAAAACTGCTGCCCGGCGGGAGTGGAGCGGGCATTTATCTGTGTGTTTGCAGGTTGTAGAGGATACGCAGGTGGGGGCGGTTTTGTGTTCGGGCGGGGCGGACGCTCTACCCAGGCAGTTGCACGGTACGTGCGAGGGCTTTTGGTTGCGGTCTGGCGCCGTCTGCACTACACGCTGCTGGCAGCGCCGCCTGGTACGTTTTTGGTTGCGTTCCCGCGCCACCCAGTCCGTATGAGGGCTTTTGTGCAGCCAGCACTTCATTTAAAAAAGAGGAGAGATTGTGATGTTCAGAGAAATGAGAAGGAAACGGCAGCTGCTGCCGGAAGAAAAAGCTGTGGAAATTCTGGAGAATGGCACATCCGGGGTGCTGGCGCTTTTGGGCGACGAGGGCTACCCCTACGCCGTGCCGATGAGCTACGTTTACTGTGGCTCCAAACTCTATTTCCACTGCGCAAAGGCAGGCCACAAGATCGACGCCGTGCGCGGCTGTGAGAAGGCCTCCTTCTGCGTGATCGCTCAGGACCAGGTGGTTCCGGAAAGGTACACCACCTATTTCCGCAGCGCCATCGCTTTCGGCAGAATCCGGGTGATCGAGGACGACGCTGAGAAGAGAATCGCCATCGAGCGCCTGGCCGCCAAGTACACGCCCGGCGACGAGGAAGGGCGTTTAAAGGAGATCGACCAGGAGTACCGCGCCCTCTACATGCTGGAGATGGACATCGAGCACCTCACCGGAAAGGAAGCCATCGAACTGGTCCGGCAGCATGAGGCCGACGGAGCGCAGTGATCCGCTTCTGCGCGTTTTTTGCGAAATATACTCCCTACGGGTAAGAAGGGCCGGACGCCCAGTCTGCGGCGTCCGCCCCTTCTTTTTTTGCGCTTTATCAGGAAAGCCTGTTTAAAAATTCTTCCAGAATCCCGTTCCATTTCTCCGGATACTCGTAGAACATCAAATGTCCTCCCATAACCTGAATCTCACAGCCCGGCATCGTCCGCTCCACAAAGGGACGTGCGACGTCCGCCCAGTGCTCTGCGATGAACATCAGACTGGGCATATCCTCGGCCGTTTCCCGGGCGACGTCCACGAAATTGGAAAACATGGCGTCGCAGAACAGCGCCCGGCAGATCCAGTAGGGCGTCCGCGCGGAAATATCCAGCAGATATTCCAGCTCTCCCGGCTCCATCTCGTGCTGAATCATCACTCCGGTGGCGTAATCGCTGAAAAACGCCCTGGTCCCCTCGAAGCTGGTGAGGTACTGGGTCGCCACCTCGGACAGCTCCTCAATCGCACCCTCGGTCCAGCACTTGGGATCGGGAGACATGGGCAGCGGGGACATATCGATGGTCACCGCTCCACGAAGCTTTTCCCTGCCGAACTGGCGGATGTAGCTCCACACCTCCAGGTTGCCCGTGCTCCAGCCCACCAGCACCGCTTTGTCCAGGCCCAAGCCGTCCATCAGCGCGGCCAGATCGCGGCCGTGGGTCATGTAATCGTTGCCGTCCACCGGTTTGGCGGACAGTCCCTGCCCCCGCGGATCGATGGCGATCACCCGGTAATCTCTGGAAAAATACTCCAGCTGCGCCTGAAAGACCTCCCCCGAAAAGGTCAGCCCGGGAATGAACACCAGCGGTCTGCCCTCTCCCTTCTCCAGATAGTGCAGCTCGATCCCCGGCGCCACGCTAAAATACTTGCTCTCAATGCGGTCCTTTGCCATAAAAACCCCTCCTTACCATTATAATTTGACTCCATTCTACCATGTTTCACGGCCCTGCTCAAGACAATCCAATTCCTGGCGCAGCATATGTTCCCCTTGTCCCGGAAACGGTCACTCCAGTATCCGCTCCGGCCGGAATTTCAGATAGTCAGAGGAGACCAGCCGGTACTCCACGCCGTCCACCTCTCCCATCAGGCTGTCCTGATACCGCGCCTGGCCGTGGCAGTGGGAATAGACCACCTGCTCCGCCCCGTACTCCTCCGCCATTCTCGTAAAGCCGCTGTCCATCTCACCGATGCTGGTGGGCGGATAGTGGAGAAACATGATAAAACGCTCATAGCCGTCCGCAGCGGCCAGCTCAAAGGATGTGCGCAGCCGATCCAGCTCCCGGTTGACCAGCTTCTCAAATTGCTCCGGCGTGTCCCGCCCCTCGTCGCAATAGCCCTTAGTTCCCACCAAAGCGCAGTCCCCGTAGGCGAAATAATTGTTCTGCAGAAAGGACAGCCGTCCCGCGTACCGTTCGTTCAACCGTTGGGTTTTCTTGGCGTCCCAGAACATATCGTGGTTTCCACGCAGCAGAATCTTCCTTCCCGGCAGGGCGGCGATGAAATCCAGGTCCGCGGCGCACTCCTCCAGGTTCCTCCCCCAGGAGTGGTCCCCGGTGACCACCACCGTGTCCTCGGGCCCGACTCTCTTTTTCCAATGCTTTTCAATTTTCTCCACATGATTTTTCCATTCTTTTCCAAATACATCCATGGGTTTATCTGCGGTGAACGACAGGTGCAGATCGCCAATCGCGTACAATGCCATTTTTCTTATCCTCACTATTCGCAGGGGCGGCTTAGGCAGCGCTCCCAATTTTATCTATACTATACCTTAGTGGGTCCGAACTTTCAAGGCGCAGCGCAAAAAGCCCACCGTATGTGCATATTTTCACCCTTTTTGCAGCTCCATCTGCTATAATGAAACCAGCCGGCCGTACGGACCGGTCGGTAACATTTATTGGGAAACGAGGGCGCGCATGAATACTGATTTTATAAACCTGACACTGGAAAATCTTGCCGACGAGCACCTGTGCTGCATCATCCGCAGCAAGAAGCCCCATCCGGGCGTGGAGGCCAAGCGGCAATGGCTTGCGGACCGGCTGAAGGAAGGCCATGTCTTTCGAAAGCTCAACGAGAAGGCAGCTGTTTTTATTGAATACGCTCCCCTGGAGACGGCCTGGGTTCCCATAACCGGCGACAATTATATCTATCTGTACTGCCTGTGGGCCTCCGGCAGCTGCAAGGGAAAAGGATATGGGAAATCGCTGTTGGAGTACTGTCTGGCCGATGCCAAAAAGCAGGGCAAATCCGGCGTTTGCATGCTCGGGTCAAAAAAGCAGAAGCACTGGCTCACCGACCAGTCATTTGCGAAGAAATTCGGCTTTGAGGTTGTTGATAGCACCGACAGCGGGTACGAATTGCTGGCCCTTTCCTTTGACCAGACAGCGCCGGCCTTCACTGAGAACGCAAAAAATTCCCGGATCAAGGGGAAGGAACTGACAATTTACTACGATATGCAATGCCCCTACACATTCCAAAGCCTGGAAACGATCAGGCAGCATTGCGAAAAGAACGGCGTCCCCGCATCCTTTATCCTGGTGGACACGCTGGAAAAAGCCAAGGAGCTGCCCTGTGTGTTCAACAACTGGGCCGTATTTTACAAGGGAAATTTTGAGACGGTGAATTTGCTGGATATCGCCGCCCTGGAGCGGATACTGAAAAAATAGCTCCGTCGTAAGTCAGAAAAGCTCCCAACCGCCACGGGTATGCTTTCAAATTGCCGGCAAAGTCAAATTACCGAGGAAAGAGCCCGAGGACAACGCCGCGGAACTAAATTTAGACAGGCGGAATAGGCGTTGCTGTTTGGCAAAATATGAAAAAGACAATGCACTGAGGTTGGAAGGTCCTTGTACGGAGAAATCGGCATTTTGCATACAGGGCACTTAAATAATAGCGCGGCCATGAATTTCACCGAGCGTAAACACTCTGCTGCGAAAAGCCGCGGTCGTGAATGGCCGCGGCTTTTGCTTTATTATAATATAAACGTATGTTTTTCCGACACACCGGCGAAGCTCGCCAGCCCGCCTAGAAATGAATCTCCAAACCGCCGTCCACATTCAACTGCTGGCCCGTCACATAATGTCCGTCGTCCGAGGCCAGAAATACCATGCCCGGGGCGAGATCCTTCTCCGGATCCCCCACGTAGCCCAGCGGCGGAATGTAGGTGTCGGCATCCGCCTGAGGCATTTTGCCGAATGTGACGCTGGAGAGATCGCTGTTGCAGAGCGGTCCGAAGCTGTTGACCGTGATCTCCGGCCCCCATTCTCTGGCCGCCACCATCGTCATAGCGCGGATACCCGCTTTTGCGATGGCGTAAGCGCCGTACAGCGCCATTCCCTGATAGCCCGCCGCTGAGGAGACATTGATGATCCGGCCGTATTTCTGTTTTTTCATAATCGGCTGGCAGAGGCGCATCAGGTTCCAGCTCGCCTCCAGCCCGCTCTTCATGACGCCGTCCCACATGTCCTGGGTGTGATCCATAATCGACACATACTGCGTGGCGGAGACGGCGTTGTTCACCAGAATATCAATTCGTCCATATTTTTCCATTGTCGTGTTCACCAGGCGTTCCAAGTCTGCCATTACCGTGACATCGCAGGGCAATGCCAGCACCTCTGCCCCGGCCTGTCTGCACGTTTCAGCCGTCTGCTGCAATTTCTCCACCCGCCGGGCGCAGATCGCCAGCTTGGCCCCTTCTTTGGCAAACGCAATGGCCACGCCTCTTCCGAGCCCGCTGCTTGCACCTGTCACGATCGCTACTTTTCCATCCAGTTTTCCCATCGTCTCCGCTCCTTTCATTAAAAATCGTCTACAGTATTCGTACTTTTATAAATTTTCCCCGTAAAATGCCGCCAGCTTCTCCACCGCGCGCCTCACCGGCTCCGGCTGATCGTAGAGATCGTAGTGGCTCACATTTTCCAGCACCATCAGGTCCTTTTTGGTGGAGGCGGCTCTGCGGTAAAGCTCCTGCCCGTCCCGGTAAGAGCCGAAGGCTCCCTGCTTGTCGCCGACAATAATCTGCAGCGGCTGTGTCAGCAGCGTCTCCACCAAATGGAATGCATCAAACCCCAGCATCTGCTCCATGCTGGTAAATTTCAGCTTGTTGGGGGAATTGTTGGACTGACCGCGGGGCGTGGTGTAGTAATCCACTGCCTCCACAATATCGATATCCTGAATCCCCGCCTGCTCCCGCTCCTGCTGGCTACGGGGAATCCAGTTTACAATCAGCGGCTCCTTCCCCCGGGCCTCCAGGGTACGCTGCCGCGCCACTGCCTCCAGGGCCTGGATGGGATCGCCGCTCTCCCGCTGGACGCGCCCGATATTAGCCCCCACAACGGTTCCCACCGCCTTGATCCGGCGCTCCGTCATAGCCGCATTGACCGCGTAACCTCCGCCGGCGCAGACTCCCAGCACGCCGATGCGGTTCTCGTCCACAAAATCCAGCATCACCAGATAATCCACCGCGCAGCGGATATCCTCCACCCGTGCGGCCGGTATCTCCGCATAGCGCGGTTCGCCCCCGCTCTCTCCCTGGAATGAGGCGTCAAAGACAATGGTCACATATCCGCATTCCGCCAGCCTGGCCGCATAGATTCCGGCAGTCTGCTCCTTGCAGCTGCTGCCCGGGTGAACGCAGACAATGGCCGGGTTCTTTTTTCCCTCAGCCTGATCCGGTATGTTGAGAATCGCCGCCAGTTTCAGCCCGTGCGCGGGCACCTGCACTTGTTTCTTTACAATATCCATGTTTTCCTCCTAATTTTGTCAAATAATTCACTTGTGAATTTTATTATACTCGTGTATATTAATTATAATTGAAATTCAACGGTGGCTCAATGGCCACATAGCCGCCGAAGATGTAGTAATACTCATATCTAAAAAATGTGGGTAGCAAAGAGGAGAACCGATATGGACAGAAGAATTGTGAAATCACGGCGGGCGATACAGGAGGCGTTTTTATCCCTGCTATCCGAGGAAGATTTCGATGCCATTACCGTAAAGGAGATTACCGAACGGGCGGACATCAGCAGAAAAACATTTTATCTGCATTACGTAGATAAGTACGATCTTTTGGACGCCATTATCAACATACTGATCGCCGAGCTGGATCAAATCTGCGAGCAGAAAAAAGAGATGGGCATGGTGGAGGGCACGATCCTCTGGTTCCGCTACTTTGAACAGAACCAGGTATTTTTCGCCTCCCTGTTCCGCAGCGCCAGCACCGTATCCTTCCGCAAGCTGCTGCTGGAATTTATGGAGGAACAGCTGCGCCGGAAGCTGTCGCCGGTCGGCTCCCCTCCCCCGGACGAGGTGGTGGTCCGGTTTCTGGGGATGGCCGTCCTGGGCGTCATGGAGTCCTTTGTGTTAAACACCATCGAAGGCACCACGGAGGAGATCGCCGGAAAGGTGGGGCTGCTTTTGGAGCAGGCCATCGCCGCCTCGGCCGACCGGGAATGACCGGCAGCGATTGAGGACGCTTCTGAGCTGACGGCAGGCAATGGCCCGCAGGCTGCGCCGGCAGCCCATTACATTCGGCAATGGCCCGCAGGCTGCGCCGGCAGCCCATTACATTCAACAATCGCCCGTATGCTGCCCCAACGCCCCATCACATTCAAAAAAATCCCCGCCATAGACGGGGATTCCTTCAATGTTGTTGTGTATTTATTTCCCATTAAACTGCCTGCCAACCGCCAGTTTCAGCCGCCGATCAGAACACCTCCGCCCCAAAGGGCATAAGGGCCAGCTTCGCCAGCTTGAACTGCTGCAGTCCAAAGGGGATTCCGATCACCGTGACGCAAAGGATCAGGCCAAACGCCAGATGCTCCAGGGCCAGGGGCAGGCCGGACACCAACAGCCAGATCACGTTCAGCAGAAACGACACAGCGCCGCCCCCGTAGCGCACTTCCTTGCCAAAGGGGAAAAAGCTTAAGGACGCCAGCTTAAAGCACTGCAATCCCACCGGGATTCCCACAATGGTGATGCACCACAGGCAGCCGGCCAGGCACCAGCTTAAACCGCTGATGGCGCCGCCGAATATAAACCAAAGTAAATTACCCAGACATCCCATAAAACAGCCTCCTTTCAGGCTCAACGCTCCAGACAGAACAGCTTCTTTCCCTCTGTGCCGCACTGCACCACCCGGAAGTTGAACAGATTTCCATCCGTCCACAGCTCCATGGCGTCCAGAATGCGCGTGACCGTGGAACGGTTCATCACCCGGTCCTTGTCAAAGGCAAAGGCCGCAAACTCCCGGTTCACAAATTCCGTGATCTCCGTGATGGTTAACGGGTGCTCTCTGGTCGCATGATTTTCAAGTATATTCATAATCAGAAGTGGAAACATCGTCTGATGCATAGCAGATCTACCTCACTCTCCGCATCAAAAAAGGGCCTGCCGCAGCCCCCATGTTTCCGTTAATCCGTCAAAGGGCGCCCTGGCAGTGATGAAATGTTACGCCAATACGTCCGCTGCCGCAATACGGTCCATAAGACCGACTGACGGCACCGGACTGCCCATAACTCGTCCTGTTTGCCTTACATACCCTGACTTTCATCACAAACGCCCTCCTTTCCGGCTTCTTACTCCATAGTATACACAGAAACTGTATTTTCTGTCAATAACGCAGATGGAAGGATTCGAACCTCCGGACCGGTTGCCCGGTCAACTCCTTAGCGGGGAGCCGCATTCGGCCATCTCTGCCACATCTGCACAGTGGAGAGGGGCGGACTTGAACCGCCAGAGTCCGTAGACACCAGATTTACAGTCTGGCCCGCTTCCAGTTACGGTTTACCTCTCCGTTTGCCATTGCATTTCTTATGACTGTAATATACCATGGCCTGCTGTGCAGATTTGCGCTATTTTAAAAAAATTTCCGCTATTTTTGCAGGGTTACAACCGTCTCTCCCCCGCTCTCGCCATCACGTCCTCGCCGTGGATATCCTTCTCCCCGATAAACCGGAACCCAAACTGTTCGTAGAGATGGACCGCCACGTCGTTGCCCTCGATCACGCTGAGATAGACGTCCCTTCCCGGGTACTCCCGTGAAAGCCGTTCAAGCAGCCCGGTAAGCGCCTCCCTGCCGTATCCCCTGCCCTGATAGCGGGCGTCGATCAGCAGGCGGTCCAGCCAGAGCCGCCCCTCCGGCGGGTACTCCTTTAGGAAAAAACCGTACATGGCAAAGCCCACCAGCAGGTCCCCGTGGTATATTCCCACCGGACGCCAGATTTCGCTTTCATCCGCCTCGGACAGGCACTGGGCGACCGTTTCAATATAGGGCTTCTGCCCGGGCAGTATCCCCAGCTTCAACACCGTCTCCCGGTTCGTCTCCGTCACCGGTTCAAAATGCAATTCCAAAATAATCGCTTCCTTTCTGTGAATGTAACAGGGCGCCGGCCTCTTCCGGCCCCTGTGAACGCCAGTCTCTTCCAACGCCTTACAGCCGCCGGCCTCTCCCGGCCCCGCCAGCACCAATCTCCCCCCAACTTCCCATTCTACCTCGTCACCGCCGCCTCACAAACCCGCTCCCCTCGTAAATCCGCACCGGGTTTCCCCGCTCCAGGCGGGTGTGCTCCAGCCACGCCAGCTCCTTCTCCCGGCCGGCGCACTGCATATCCCGCTCCGCCAGGAGCCCGCACAGCCGGTTTAAGGCAATCTGCTTGTTCATGTGCTGGCTTCTGGCCTCAGTGGACACCACCGCGATCCCCGTGGGGATGTGGATGACACGGACGCCCGTCTCCACCTTGTTGACGTTCTGGCCGCCCTTGCCTCCGCTGCGGAAGGTCTCATAGCGCACCTGCAAATCCCGGTTGATTCTGGGAACTTCTTCCAAAATGCTCACGTCGATATACCAGTTTTTCCGCTTGTGTCCGGGCCGCAGAGGGCTTTTGCACACCCAGAGCACGCTGCCCTCCAGTTCAGTCAAATCCGTCTCTGTCTCAAACACCACGCTGGAGAATCCTCCCCGTCGTCCCTTGACGCTGCGGATCAGCCCGATCCCTTCCACCTCCCGCCGCAGGGCCTGATAAAACAGCCCCACGGCCAGCTCGCACTCCTCTGGCCCCTGGCCGGAACTGATCTGTATTCTCATCCGCGCCACCTACCCTTTAAACGTGATCAGCGGACGCAGGGTTGCAACCACGTCGATCAGGCCGTATTCCTGGAGGGAGGCGATCACCTGCTCCACATTTTTGTAGGCCTCGGGCGCTTCCGCGAACAACAGATTGGTGTCGTGGCAAATGACCTGGCTCTTGTACTTGGTGCTGCGGATGGAGTTGCGGTCGTATTTCTGGTCGATGCGGCTTCTGCAAATGCTCCTGGCCCACTTTCTCCCGGCCCCGTGGGACACTGAGTCCAGCGAAAGCCCGGTCTCCTCCCGGGGAAGGCAAACGTAGGTCAGGCTGCCCCTGGACCCGGGAATCACCACCGCCCCCTGCTTGGTGGACACGCTGCCCTTGCGGTGGAGCCAGCCGTCGGGTCGTCTCTCCACATAGTTGTGGCAGCTCTCAACCACCGTATCCACGGAATCGTCAAGGCCCAGATAGCCCATCAGCTTCCTTGCCACCGCCAGGCGGTTCCGGTCCGCCCATTTGAGGACCTTATCGTGCTCCGCCAGATAGGCCGAAGCCTCTTGCGAGTCCTCCCGGATTCCCTCGGGGTTATAAAACCGGGAGAGAATTTCCTGGCCGTAGCCGCGGGAGCCGGAGTGGACCAGCAGGAATACCTGGCCGTCCATCAGCCCCAGCTCCCCGGCCTTTTCCGGGTCCAGTGCCGTTTCCAGGCACTGGAACTCCGCAAAATGGTTCCCGGACCCGATGGTGCCGAAGTCCCGGATCGGGCACTCCTCCTCGTAGGGGTTTTCCCAGAGGATATCCCCCAACTCCCGGATGGAGTTGAGCCGGGTCACGCACCGCTCCGTCTTAAAGCGCTTGCGCCGCGTCCCGGTGGAAAATAGGCTCATACCGCAGCCGATATCATTTCCAATCAGATGGGGGTAGAACCGCTCACGGCTTAAAACCGCCATTCCCACCGGCGTTTTCCCCGGGTGCAGGTCCGGCAGACCCACGGTCCTCACCACGCCCGCAAGACGGCTGACGCCGGCCAGCTGGTCCTTGGCCGCCTGCTCCACCCAGTTTTTATGGTTACTAATCAATATGCAATTTTCTCTGTCCAAATCAAGTTCTCCTTCACAATCATAAGGGCGCGTTTGAAAACAGCGGTCCGCCGGGCGGCGAAAACGTATTTTCAGCTGCGCGCAAGGGCAGTTCCAGGCGCATTTCCCGAAAAAAGGGTACAAAAAAACACGACAACGAGCCGTGTGCAGTCAAACCTGTCATACACCTGTCCCTGTCAAAATCTGCGTGGTTATTTACTTTTTACCTCTCTTCTACTGTTTGCCAACATAACAACCACTCCTTTTCTTATGAAGGACTTCTGCCCTCCTTGATTCTATGGTTTACTATATACGGAAAATGGAAAAATGTCAATCCCTAATTGCAAACCAAACTGCGGCAAAACCCCAGCAGCGGAATATCTGCGCAGCACCGATGCGAACGCGCAGAGAGCGGGCGGCTATGCCCCGTTCCGCCGCCCGTCCCTCTTATAAATATACGCGGCCATCACCACCGTGGCCGGCACGCTTAACACCACGCCGAAGCTGCCCGACAGCCCCTGCATGACCGCAATCCCGATATTGTTGGAGTTGATGATCTGCAAAAAAGGCAGGTCGTAGGCGTAGTCCAGCACCAGCATGGACAGGCTGGTGCCCGCAAAGGCCAGGATCAGCGTGTTGGAATCCGTGCCCATCATGTCGCGCCCCACTCTCATCCCCGCCCGCATAAGCTCCATCCGTGTGATGTCCGGATTCTGGCTGCAAAGCTCCTGCATGGAGCTGGAAATGGACATTGCCACATCCATGACCGCGCCCAGGGAGCTGATCAGCAGGCCGGAAAACAACAGGCCGCCCACCTGGATGCCGTTTGTCTCATAAAGCGTCAAAAGGCTCTCGATCTCCGACACGTTCCAGCCGGTGACGCCGGAGGCGGCGGAGAACGCCGCAGCCGCCAGCCCGGCGATGATCACCCCGGCCAGGGTGCCCGCCGTGGCGCACAGCGTCTTTCTGGTGGCTCCCCCGATGAGGTACAGCGTAACCGCCGTTGTCGCCACGCAGATCAGCACGGCGGACCAGAAGGGGGAATACCCCAGATAAACCAAGGGCAGATAGACGTAAATAATGGCAGCGAAGGCAAATACCAGCCCCAGGGCGCCCCTGGCCCCCTTCCTGCCGCCGATTGCGCAGAGAGCCGCCAGGTACAGGGCCGCAAAGGCCAGAATCACGCCGCCCCGGTCCACGGAATACACGCTGGAGATCACGGAATCCCCGGCTACGCTCTGCAGAACCACCACCCGCGTTCCCACCTCGCACACGGCGCCGAAGAGATAGCCCGCGCTGCTGGTGGTAGTCAGCTCCCTGCCCTTTTTCTCCCCGCTGGCCATGCGGACCAAAACCGTCTGCTGCCCAATCCGTCTCCCGTCCTCCTGCAGATTGTCCTCCAGGATCTGCACCACCACGCCCTTCTCAAAGCTCTGCCCCGTCCGGTTGACGAGCTGGATTTTGCTCACGCTGTTCAAACGGACAACGGCGGCGATCAGTGCCGCCGCCGCGATGAGCGCGATCAGATACGATAAAATTCGTTTCGTTCTCAGCGACATTTCCATAGGTTATCGCCCGGCCGCAGTCTTGTGGATGGTGAAGGTTCCGTCGATGGTCTCCACATTTCCCTCGTCCGTTATCTGGTAGGTGGTAATCTTGAAATCGTCGGCCGACATATTGATCACGGAATAGCTGGGCAGCCAGTTCTGGCTCCGGTTTGCTATGTAGTCCTGCTGGGAGTTGATCAGCTCGTAATACTTGGAACCGGAAGCGGAGTTCGCCGTCATATACAGCGTGCCCCTGGGGTTTGTCACCGTGTTCTGGCCGGAGCTCTCGATGGTGTAGCAGTGATTGTCCCCGGTGAAACGGTCCAGGGCCCGGGCGCCTGCGCTGTCGTCCGCCCCAGGGCTTAAGGGGATGCGCTCTCCGCTGGCGGTATTGAACGCGTGATCCCAGTCGTAATCATCGCCCTTGTCGTTGAGCCTGAACTCGTAGGCTCCGTGGCTCTGCCCGTCCCCGTACAGGATTTTGGAACGGCTGTAGGTGTGGTCGTGCCCCTGAAGGACCACGTCGATATCGTATTGGTCGAACACCGGCGTGAGCTGCGTGCGCAGAATCATGCCGTCCGTGTCGGAGTGATCCAGACCGGATCCGTAAATGTCCTGATGGATCGTGACCACCCGCCAGGCCGTTTCCGGGAAGTTCTCGGTGGCCTTCCGGATCGTCTGCTCGTGCTCCGCCACGTTGTAGTTGTTGGTGTTCAGCACGATGAACAGCCCCGGGCCGTAGGAGTAGTAATAGTCTCCGCCCGCCTGGGTCATACCCAGCCCGGTGGGGTTCGGATTGTTGAAATGGTAGGAATAGTCCGGGTTCAGCGAATCGTGGTTGCCAATGGTGGTCGCCACCGGAAGACTTCTCAGCGCGTCCGCGCAGAGATACGCCGCGTACTCTTCCTCCTTGGCCTTGCCCGTCTTGTTGACCTGGTCGCCTGCCGAAATGGCAAAATTCAGGTTGGGATTCTGGGCCATTGCGATGTTTAACGTGCGGTTCCAGGCAAAGCCGTCGTTGCGCGCCGCAGTGTTGGCCGCCCCGGAGTCCGCCGCCAGCACGCCACCGCCCTGGGGCTGGCCCTTGGATGCTCCGATCTGTGGATCGCCCACATAAAGGATATTCACCGTGTCAAAGCTGCCGGTCCTAAACATCTGAGGCTCCGTCACCACTCCGCTCTTTGCCACCGCATAGTAGTAGGTGGTATTTTCCTCCAGGCCGTCCACGGTCACATAATTATAAGAATACGCTTTGCCGCCGGTCAGCCCCGAATCCACCCCGTTGGATGCGCCGTTGTGTGGCTGGAGATTCTCAGGGTCTGTGCCAAAATATACGGTGGGCGTAGCGCCCGTGCCCTCGCTGTACCACGCGAAATTGAGCTGGGACGCCGCCGCTCCGGGCGTCAGCGATATGTTGGTATAGTCGTTTGCCACCGCCTCCCACCTCGCCGCCCAGTCGTTCCACTCCTGGGAGCCGCCGGTGACAGCGGAATCGTTGTAATGCGTTGTCGCGGCCCACACCTGCTGTCCTCCGAGGACCATGACGCCTGCCAGAATACATGCAATCACTCTCTGCTTTTTCATAATCGTTCCCTTCTTTTTCACAGTTTACCGGCTTCATCCGCCGTTAAATTCAGTATAGGAGGGAAATGTAAAATCCACTATCGCGGTCGCGTATAGGTTGTGTCAATTTGCGGCGCGCGCTTTAATAGCATCCGAAGATTTTGGCGGGACTGGCGTTTGGAACTGCCCTCAAAGCCCGCGTTGCGTTACAGTAAAAATCAGCAGTGAACCCCGCGCCGGTTTTCACTGCTGATTGATGTCACGCTATTTTGCCGTCAAATACCCCGCTCTACTTCAGTTCCGCCACCGTCCCAATATGCACCTTCCCCGCCCGGTGGCGCAGCAGCGCGTACAGCGCGCACAGAGCCACGAAGCCGATGTTGCAGGCAGCCATAAAGGGAGACAGGGATCTCGCCGACAGGTAGACCATGTAAAACTGCGCCAGGATCGCCACGCCCGTGATCGCGTAAAATACTTTGTCGGGCAGGTGGATAAAGGATTTCTCCCACTGCTCCCGGTACATCGTGGGCAGGCGGAGGGTCGCCACTGCGATAATCATGCGCAGAAGATACGCTACCAGCACTACGTTGTTGGTGATCTGGCTGATGCTCATGTTCAGCAGAATGGGTCCCACGCCGAAGAGCCAGATCAGACCCATCAGCACAAAGGGAACCTTATTCCGGTTGACTTTGCCGAAAAATTCCGGGAACCATCCGTCTTTTGTGGCCCGCAGCAAGGGATTGGACCTGGCGGAGTAAAAGGAATTGACGGTTGTCGCCAGGGCCATCAGCGGTCCCCCGATGATAAACAGCGGTAAAAACGGTCCGGGAAGAATCCTCTGCGCCACCACGGTCAGCGGCTGGCCAGCGGTCTCGGAGATCGGCAGAATGCCGCTGTTTACAAGGGCGATGCCCACATACACAACCAGGATCACAACGCTGGAGATGATGATGGCCAGAGGGATGTCGCGCTTCGGATTGGCCGCATCCTTGCCGAAATTGACCACCATGTACTGGCCGTAGGTGGAGAAGGCGTACAGGGCCACTGCGCTGGAAAATCCCTTAAACCCATCTGTGAAAAAATCCGGCGACGAGAAGTCAAAGGCCTGCGGCCCCACATGCGTCAGGCCGACCGCGGCAAACGTCAGCAGACACCCGATCAAAATCGCCGTCAGTATGGTCTGCACCTTGGCCATGGCATTGACGCCCAGCAGGTTCGTGCATAGGAAAAAGGTCAGCGCTACGATGGCGATCACCCGCTTGTCGATCAGCGGGAAAATGAAGTTCAAATAGGTTCCCAGGGACAGGCCCATCAGCGAGACGCCCAGACACTGGGCGATGTAAGCCACAATATAAAAACCGGCAAATTTCTCGCCCAGCATCCGCTCAATGATGCTGTACTCGCCCCCCTGCAGGATCAGCGCGCTGCTCAAAAATACAAACGGGACGATGCTCAGAAATCCCATCACAACCGACACCCCATAGGCCAGCCACGCCGAAATACCCGTGGCTGCGATCGCAGGGCCGACCAACGTCACCACCCCGGCACCGATCACCTGGCCCGCGGAAATGGCCACCAGGTTCAGCAGGCTCAGCCCCTTCTTTTGTTTCTTTTCCATGTAAACCCCTCCAATCCTCATTCCCTTATTCTACAGTTACTTTATCACAATGTGTTAACGCGTACTCAGAAAGTTCATTTCCCAGTCCCGGAAGTTCGGGAACTTCATAGTATCCGTTAACCGGCTGATAGTCGTGGACGCAGAGATTCTTGTTGAACTCCTGCAGATTGTACACGTGGTGCTCGTGAATCACAAAGTTGGGGATACTGGCCTCAATATGAAGGGCGGCAGCTGTACAGAGCGGGCTTGCGCAGGTATGTACCTGGACGCCGATATCATAGGTGTGCGCCATGTCGCAGATTTTTTTAGTCTCGCTGACTCCGCCGCAGGTGCCCACATCCGGCTGAATCATGTGGATGCTCATATTCTCAAAGTAGGGCGCATACTGCCATCTGGTGTAAATCCGCTCGCCATTGGCAATGGGAATCTGAATGTTATCAGCCACATATTTTGTGGTCTTGGGCGACGGGGTGTTGGGCTCCTCGTAGCAGAAAATATTGTATTTCTGCACGCGTCTGCCGATCTGCACCGCAGATATGGCATCCAGGAAGGAGTGGTTCTCCATAATGATATCCACCTTGGGGCCGATCGCCTCCCGCACCGCCCTGACGCGTTCCTCCACCAGATCCACATATTCCGGCTTCAGCAGCCCGGTCCTCTGCTCCTCCGTGAAGGTATTTCCCTGCTCGTCAAAGGTAAAGAAATCGATCTTCACGCAGTCATAGCCCTCGGCCACGGCCTTCATAGCGTTCTCGGCATACTCCTGCGGAAGCAGGGCCGGCTTTAAGCTGCTCCCCCAGCCAAACTGCAGCTGGCTGGCATAGGTGCGGAGCTTGTCGCGGAACTTGCCGCCCAGAAGCATATAAAGCGGAACATTCAGCTTCTTGCCCTTGATATCCCACAGCGCCATGTCGATGGCCGACAGGGCCGCGAAGAAAACGGGGCCGCCGTTCTGTCCCCAGAAGGTCTGCTTGTAAATCTTTTCCCAAATAGGCTCGGTGTACATAGGATTGAGCCCGATCACCATTCCCGCCAGCTCTTTCAGCATGCCGAAGGCCCCGGGCGCTGCGGAGCCGTAGGCCATAGCCGCCTCCCCGTCCCCGTAAATCCCCTCGTCCGTGTAGATCCTGCACACCACCGGCCGCCACGCGATATTGCTCCAGTCAGCCGCCTGGCCGGGCTCCGTCTTTTTCATCTCTTTGCTGGAATGCAGCGCCATTACCTCAACCTTTGTAATCTTCATTCTCTCGAATCCTCCTGTTTTTTATGATCCGCTCACGCGTCACTTAATGGTTACAATCTGCGCCTTTTCGATGGCTTCCTCCGTCAGCTCCTGACCCAGGCCGGGCAGCTCCGGAACCTCGTAATAGCCGTCCTTTGGCTGGTAATCATACTTGCAGGTCGCTCTGCAATCCGGGTGCAGCGCCCACTTATGGTGCTCGTGAATGATGAAATTGGGCAGCGCCGCCTCGATGTGCAGGGCCGCCGCCTTGGAGATGGGGCTGCCGCACACGTGAATCTGCGCGGCGCAGTCGTAGGCGCCCGCCATATCGCAAATCTTCTTTGCCTCGGAGATACCGCCGCAAAGGCACACATCCGGCTGCACCACCTGCAGGGAGCGGTCCTCTAAAAATTCGCGGAAGCCTGTGCGCTGGTAGATTCTCTCGCCGCTGGCGATGGGGATCCTGACCTGCCGGTGAACCTCCAGCATATTCTTGGCGTTCAGCGGGGTACAGGGCTCTTCCAGATAGAAGATCCGCAGGTTCTCCAACCGCTGGCCGAGCTGTACGGCCGACAGGGTATCCGTGTAGGAGTGCAGCTCGATGATGATGTCTAAGTCCTTGCCGCCCGCCTCCCGCATGGCCTTCACCCGGTCATACGCCAGCTCCACCGCCTGCTCGGAGAGGATGCCGGTGGTTTTCCAGGGGCCTCTGCCGTCCGGCTCCCGGTGGCTTAAGGCCAGCGGATCAACCTTGACCGCCGTGTACCCCTCGGCCATGGCCGCCCTGGTCACCGCCGCGTAGTCCTCCGGGGTGATCATCAGCTTTTTCCCGGGAACCACCTCCCCGTTTCCCCAGCCGAACTGCACCTGGCTCGCGTAAGCCCGAAGCTTATCGTTTGTCTTACCGCCCAGGAGCTGGTAGATCGGAGCGCCCAGCGCTTTGCCCTTGATATCCCACAGGGCGATGTCGATGGCGCTCATGCCCGCGCTGACCACGGTTCCCCCTCCCAGTCCCCAGAAGGTTTTCCGGTAAATCTTGTCCCATATCTTCTCGATGTTCATGGCGTCCTCGCCGATAATCACCTCCGCAAAGTCCTGGACAATACCGTATCCGGCCCGGTACCCCTTACCGTAAGCCATGCCGACCTCGCCGAATCCTGAAATGCCCTCGTCCGTATTCACCCGGACAATAATCGGATTCCAGGTATTGCGCCCCTGGCACGGATTGCCGCTGTCAATGATCATCGCGTCAACACTTGTAATTTTCATTTTCCTTCCCTCCAACACATTTTATTTGTTTATTGGCTCGTTGGGTAATTTGTTAATTTGTTCGCTCAATAATTTATATACAATAATACCGGAGATTTGTCAACGGTTTTTTTCAATTTTCGAAATTGGAGCCGGCCTGAAACGGGATTGTGCGTTTGATTTTCTGATGAGAATATGTTATATTTTTAGATATGACTGTTGGACAACCCAAAATTATGATATGAGAAGGTAAATAGAATGGCTACAAGTGAAGATTTCCGGGTAAAGAGAATGCCCGTTCATGAACAGGTGTTTAACCGCTTAAAGGATGCGCTGGCGGAAGGGCGCTGGGCAATCAATGAAAAAATCCCCACTGAGGTGGAGCTGTCGGAAATGTTCGGGGTCAACCGCCTGACCGTGCGCATGGCCCTGCAGCGTCTGATTGGGATGGGCCTGCTGGAGACCCGGGTGGGCGACGGCACTTATGTCAAGGAGTTCAGCTTTAAGGATTACGCAGGCAATGTCAGCGAATTTTATCTGGGCACCGACCTGCTGGACAAAATCTGCGAATTCAGGGATGCCATTGAGACCAGCAGCCTGAAGCTGGCGGTGGCCCGCGCCACGGACGAGGAGATCGACAGCCTGGCCGCGCTCTGCGACCACATGGACATGGCCAAGGCCAGATACCTAAAGTCGCGCACCCCCGTCCATCTGTCGGAATTCATCGACTCGGATATTGAATTCCACGCGCGGATATGCGCTCTCTCCCACAACGATTTGTTCGTGTATTCCTTCGACATGGCCAGGAGCCTCATCCGCCAGTATATGGAATACCTGGTCCACGACCGCACCGGAGCCTGGATCAAAAACGCCGCTAAGGAAAAGCCTGAGGACGACCGTCACCGACTGACCTACAAGGCCTTGAAGGAGCGGAATCTGGAGGAATGTCTGAAATATCACAGCGACATTATCGATTACCAAATCAAACTTTGACGGTAGCCAAAAGGCCGGCCGGGAACCGATGGGTTCCGGCCGGTCTTTTGGCTACTCGCATATCAAAATTTTTCCGCACTTCCGGATATCCGGGACCGTCCCAGCTACCGCATCATCCGCCTGAAAAACCCGCACTGCTCGTCGTTGCACCGCTGCCCTTCCTCCTCCTGCACGGTCAGGTGGAACACGTGGTAGAGCGGCTGTTCCTGGGTGCCGTAAATCCGGTACTCGCAGTGCACGCCGGCTTCCTTAAGCTTTTCCGCCATTTTGGGCGCCTGGTCCAGGCAGAAATCCCCCACCGCCGTCATGAGGTACACCGGCGGGAAGCTGCCGTTCACATGGTCGGTCACATTGATCAGTCTGCGCTCCCGCTCAGAGCCGTTCTCCGGCAGCAGGTCCCCCATGAGGTCCCGGTTCGTCCCCCCGCCCTCGTGCTCCTCATCGGTCAGCGGCTCGTAGGCGCCGCAGTTTAGCCCCAGCGCCCTGGGCACAAACCCCCGGGGCACGGTGAAATCGAACTGGGCGGCGTACTCTGCGGACGTGCAGACCGCCGTGTAAAGCCCCAGCAGGTGCGCGCCGGCCGAATCCCCGACCATAAAGATATTTTCCAGGTCAAACCCGTACTCCGCGCCGTTTTCGAACACCCAGCTCATCACCAGGTTCGTGTCCTCCAGCTGAGCCGGGAATTTGGACTCCGGCGCCAGCCGGTATGTAAAGTTCACCACCGCGAAGCCCCGCTCGGCCAGCGACATGCAGTAAAACTGGTACAGCTCCTTGTCCCCGTACACCCAGCCGCCGCCGTGGATGCTCACAATGACCGGCAGCCGGTTTCCCCGCTCTTTTTTGGGCCGGTATACGTCCAGGCGGTTCCAGACCTGATCCGGCCCGTACAGAAGGTCGTCGAACCGCTCGACCCCCTCCGGCGTGGTCAGACCCGCGTCCCGCTTTGCATCGTTTACGCTCCACTCCGCCCTCATCTGCTTGCTTGTCTCTGACATTATCGTTCCCTCCCTGATTCTGTTTTTTGTAGCTCCTGTCTGTATGTTCCGATGGTTTTTCCCACGCTGCGCTTAAATACCTTGCAGAAATACGTGGTGTTGATGTACCCGCAGCGGTCTGAAATATCCTTGACGGTAAGGCTCTGATTCCGGCACAGCTCCTTGGCCCGCTCAATCCGGACCGCCGTCAGATACTCCACAAAGGTATTTCCCGTCTTTTCCTTAAAAATGTGGCTCAGATAGTAGGGGCTGATCCCCACGCTCTCCGCGCAGGCCATCAGGGAAATGTCCCTGATAAAATTGCTCTCGATATATCGCTTTGCCGCCTCCACGTAGTCCCTTATCTTGTCCGCGCTGTCGAGCATCAGGTCCGGATTGTCCTTGTGCGCCTCCTTAAGCCTGGCGACGCTCTCCCGGTAGGACCGCAGCATATCGGTAAAGGCCGGATAGACATCCCCCACCCCGTAGAGGCATTCCGCGCCCGCGCGCTCCTCAAGATCCCTGGCGATCAGCTCCGCCAGCCCCGCGCACCAGCTTCCCTGCGCCTCCCGGTCCGGCCGGTCCGGCGCAAAGAGCAGCACCACAATCCCGTCGGATGTGACCGTGGCCAAAAAGCCGCATATGCCGTCCAGTATCCTTCCCAGCTCGCCGTTTAACTCCTTCGCGCCCATGGGCCCCTGCTTTTTCAGGAGAAACGTGGCGATACAGCCGCCGGAAAAACGCAGGCCGTTGATTTCCAGATAGACCTTAAAATGTTCCTCGTCGCACTGCTCCGAAAAGATGGACATGAGGATTTCACTGCCCAGATAGGGATTCACCACCTCCAGAGCCGAGTCCAGGTTGCTCTGCCTGCTGCTCTTCTCCCGCTCCGCCTCCACCGTCCTGCACAGCTCGGAGATCACCTTGATTTTCTCCTCCTGCTTGCCGGGCTTCAGGATGTAGCCGTCTGTTTTCAAGTCCAGGGCCTTCTTCACATAGTCAAAATCGCTGAAGGCCGTGTTGATGATAAAATGGGTTTTGCAGCCCTTGCTGCGCATAAGCTCAATGACCTCGATCCCCGACAGCCCCGGCATCCGGATGTCCACCACCGCCAGATCCGGCTCCAGCCGTTCCAGCATCTCCTTCAGCTCCACACCGTTTTCGGCAAGCCCCGTCACCTGGATGTGGGGAAATGTTTTCGCCACAAACATTTCCATGCTTTTGAGAACCAGAGGCTCGTCGTCCGCAATCACCATTGTAAAGTTCATAGATTATCCTTCCCGCTGAAGCCAAATCACAATCTTCAAGCCCGGGTTCATATTTTCAATCTCAAATTTCGCGCGCCCGTTGTAAAACAGCTGTAGCCTGCGGTAAATATTCCGCAGCCCGATGTGCGTGCCGGAGGAGCTGTTCGTCTCTAAATCCTCCCGCACATCGCGGATCTGGCTGGGCGTCATGCCCACGCCGTTGTCCCGCACCTCCATGCAGATGCCGTCCCCTGACCGCGACACCTTGATCCAGACGCAGCCGCCGCTCATTTTCATGGCGATCCCGTGCTGGATCGCGTTCTCCACAAGGGGCTGAAGGATCATGCAGGGCATCTGAAAGTCCAGACAGCTCTCATCCACGTCAAAGTAATAGGCGTATCGTCCGCCGTACCGGTATTCCTGAATGGCAACGTAGTCCTTCAGGTTCTCCATCTCCTTATTAAGCGTCACGGTTTTGGAAATATTATCCAGATTATACCGGAGAAACGTGGCCGTGATCTCCATGAGCTCCGCGCACTGGTCCGCATTTTCGATGCGCGCCAGGGAGGAGATCATGTTCAGGGTGTTGAACAGGAAATGGGGATTGATCCTGGATTGGAGGAAATTCAGGTGGCTCTTCTGCAGCTCGCTGTACATGCGCAGGTTTTCAATTTCCAGCGCCGCAAGCCGCTCCTTGATATCTGCGTTTTCCTCCAGCTTGCGCATCTGGTCCTGAATGATCTCGATCATGTGGTTAAACGCATCCGCAAACTGGTCGAACTCGTCGTTTGAGCCCATCTGAATCGGCTCCGCCCGGGAAATATTCTCCCGCATGGAGTTGACGCCGGCCATCATCTTGCGGATAGAGCCGGACACCTCCCGGATCACCTTGTACAGATAAGCGGAACAGATGGCCCCCATGACGGCTGTCAACGCCACCTGGGACGCGGCGATACACCTCTGCAGGCGGTCCAGGCGGGCCTCCATCTCGCTCAAAGTTCCCAGCTTGGCGGTGTAGGTATTCTGAAACCGCAGATTGACGTAGCCGTACACCTCCTGCAACTGTCCGTACTGCGTTTCCAACAGCGCGTAGTCCGCGCCCTCGCGCCTCTGGCCGTTTAAATATTCCCGCAGGCTCTCCATCAGAATCTCGCTCTTCTCAATATAGGTCTTGATGGTGTTGCAGGCATCGGACAGCTCCCGCTCAAAGCGCTGGGCCAGCTGCGCCTCGATCCCCGCTATATCCTGCTCCGCTCTGTCCCTGCCCGCCTCATATTTTTCGACTCCCTCCGAGGAGAGATACAGGTAGGCCAGATTCACGCTCTCGTTCAGATCGTTGACCGAGGTTTCCAGGCGGTTGACCGCCACCAGCTCCGAGGTCGCCCTGGAATACCGGCTGGAAACGTAAAAATTTTCGAACAGGCCGGAGGCCAGGAACACCAGCACGAAAAATCCCATGATGATATATCCGGTGGCGTACTTTTTCGCCACCGTGTTAAAAAAGACGGCCCTTTTCATCGGCTAACCTCGTCACAGTCATCGGCGGACAGCCAGTGGCAGTCCGTGTAGATCACGTCGCCCGTATAGCTGCCCTCCGACACATAATTTGCAATCTCTTCCACGATGCGGCGGCCCATCTGGTTCGTATCCTGCTTTACCACTCCCGCCAGCACCCGGCTCTCCACGCCCGTGTACGCATCGAACCCAACCACAAAACGGTACTCCGTATCGGGACCGGTGAAGGTGTGGCTCAGCGTCTGGCCTCCCGTGCCCTCCAGGCACACCAGGATGTCCGCCTCGCCGGACAGGCTGTGGTACTGGTTCATAAAGGTGAGCCCGTCATAGCGGTTGTAGTTCACACTGGTGATCTCGATGCCGGGATAGGCCGACAGCACATCCCGAAGCCCCTGCAGGCGCAGCTCCAGGTTCAGATACCCCGGCTCCCCCGTCACCACCGCGACCCTGGCGCTCTCCCCGGCCAGCCTGACCAGGTTCTCGCCCATCATTCTACCGGCCTCGTAGTTGTCCGTGCCAATGTACAGATCGCAGGGGAAGTCCTTGATGGCCGTGTCCGCGCAGATAATCTGGATTCCCTGTCCCTGTGCCTCCTCGAGGACCTTCCGAAACGCCTGGTCCTCATTTCCCTGGATCACGATCACGTCCACCTTGGAGGCCACCTGCTGTTTCAGGATATCCGTCATCTGGCCGATGTTGTAATTGAGCTGCGGGATGCTGATCTGAATGTCGATATTATAAGACTCCCCCAGCTCCGCTTCCGCCTCCTCGATCCCCTCCCGGATCAGGCTCCAGTAACCGTCGTCGTTGTGTGGGAGAATAACGGACACCCTCGTAACCGGATGCGGCGGTTCGTCGGCGCGGCGGCAGCCCCACAGCAAGACCGCAGCCGACGCGGCGGCCAGCGCCGCCATTCCCAAAAGCCCCAATGTCTTAACGAAATCTCTTCTCATCCACTATTTTTTGGAGGCGTATTTGCGCATATCCAGGGCGACCGCAACGATGATGATCAGCCCTTTCACAATGAATTGCCAGTAGGAGCTCAGTCCCACAAAGGTAAGGCCGTAGTTGATCACGCTGAAAATGATAACGCCCAGAAACGCGCCGGGCACATTTCCGATTCCTCCCGAGAAGGAGGCTCCCCCGATGATACAGCTTGCGATGGCGTCCATCTCATAGCCCTCCGCAAAGGCCGCGTTGGCGCTTCCTGTGCGGGCCGCCAGCATACAGCCGGCAAATGCCGCCAACGCCCCGGAGAGCATGTAGACGAACATATCGATCTTAAACGCGTTGATTCCAGCTACCTTTGCCGCCTCCCTGTTACCTCCGATCGCATAGATATTTTTTCCAAGTGTTGTCATATTCAACAACACGAATACAAATATCATAACAAGTAACGCCACAATTATCAAGTAAGAGATCCCCATGAAGGAGCCGGTTCCAAACTGGGTGAAGGACTGCTTGTAGCCCGCCAGAGGCTGGGAATTGTTGGGCGCTTTTTTCAGAAACAGCAGGTTTCCGCCGTAGATGATCAGCTGCATCCCAAGACCTGCCAGAAACGCGGGCACCCGGAACTTGGAGATAATGATGCCGGTGACCGCGCCCACGATCAGTCCGGCTGCCACGGACACGAGCATGGGAACGATGATGGGCTGCTCCGCCAGGCCGGGCCAGAATTTCAGGTAATAGTCGGACTGCTGCGCCAGGGTTCCGGCGATCACAGCGCCAAGACCGGCCAGACGGCCCACGGTCATATCCATGCCGCCCGCGATGATCACCACCAGCATACCCATTGCCAGCAGAATCTTGGGCGCGCTCTGGATCAGCACGTCGCTGAGCACCCGGGCCGACAAAAAGGACGGCGAGATGACCGCAATGATCACAATCATAATCAGCAGGCAGATATACAAAATATTGTTAATCAAGAATTTTGAAATGTTATCCGATTTCATTTTTTCTCCTTTACTTCTTCTGCATTGTAGGTGCTGGCCAGCAGCATGATTTTTTCATCCGATATCTCGGAGTGCTCAATGATCCCCGACATATGGCCTTCGCACATCACCATGATCCGGTCCGACATGCCCATGAGCTCTGGCATCTCCGAGCTGATCATGATCACGCACTTCCCGTCCTTAGCCATCTCCTCCATCAGCTCATAAATCTCATACTTTGCCCCGACGTCGATTCCCCTGGTCGGTTCGTCCAGAATCAGGATCTCCGGCTCCGACAGCAGCCAACGCCCCAAAAGCACCTTCTGCTGCGTGCCCCCGGACAGCGATTCCATGGAGGTTTTTAGCGTCGGCGTCTTGACGGAGAGCATATCCACGTACCGTTGGGCCTCCTGGCCGCGCTTTTTCTTGTCCAGGAACAGGCCGTATTTGCGGTAACGCCCCGGATTTACGTTCTGCTCCACCACCAGCATATTGTCCACCACGGACGCACAGCCTATATTTCCCGTCTTTCTCCGGTCCTCGGTCAGAAGGGCCATTTTATTGTTGATGGCGTCCACGGGCCTCCTGTTGTGGACCTCCTTGCCCGCTATGTAGAGCTTTCCGCTTTTGATCTCGCCAAGGCCGAAAATCGCCTCCATGAGTTCGCTTCTCTGGGAGCCCACCAGGCCGCCGATCCCGAATATCTCCCCCCGGCGCACCGAAAAGCTCACATCCTGGAAGGAGTGGGGATTGGCGCTTGTCAGCCCCTCGGCTCTCAGGTAGTCCTCGCTCCCGGGCTTGTGCGTCTTGGGCGGAAAGCGGTTGTTCATCTCCCGCCCCACCATCCGGCTCACAATGGTGTCCGTGGTCATCTCCCGGGCCGGCCAGGTTCCCACCAGCCTGCCGTCCCTCATAATGGTGATCTCGTCCGAAATCTGAAGGATTTCATCGATCTTGTGGGAAATGTAGATCACCGCGGCGTTATCCGCCTTCAGCTGCTTGATGATTTTAAATAATATCTCGGTCTCCGTCTCCGTCAGCGAGGAGGTGGGCTCATCCATGATGATCACCTTCGCGCCGATGGACACCGCCCTGGCGATCTCCAGCAGCTGGCAGTAGGAGGTGGAAAGCTCCGAAACCTTCTGCCTGGGGTCGATTTTGATGCCGATCCGCTCAAACACCTGCTGCGTATCCTTCACCAGCTTTTCCTTGTCCACCCAGCGCACGCACGCACGCTTCTTGTAGGGCAGGCGGCCCAGGAAAATATTTTCGCTCACATTCTGCGTCCGCACCGGATGCAGCTCCTGGTGGATCATGGAGATGCCCAGGTCCATGGCGTTTCTGGGATTCTCGATCTGCATCTGCTCCCCATTGATCCGGATGGTCCCCCCATCCGGGGAGTAGATGCCGTAGATGCACTTCATGAGGGTGGATTTTCCCGCGCCGTTTTCCCCCATCAGCGCGTGCACGGTTCCGGGCTTTACCCGCAGCGAGACGCCGTCTAAGGCCTTCACCCCGGGAAAGTTTTTCGAGATGTCAACCGCTTCCAAAACATATTCCGAATTACTCATGCTTCATTCTCCTCTTATCATAAAAGATCAGGTTGTGTGAGCCTGATCTTTTATGGTTCATTGCTTCAGAACACAAAGGGCCTGCGATTTCTAAAAGCTGGTGTCGTTGATATCGTAGCTGGCGTCCTCCACATTGTCCTTTGTGATGGAAATGTAGTTGATCAGAATCTTGTGGCCCTCCACATTGACGCCGTCGATTCCGATGCTCTCCGTGGTGACCGCCTCGCCCTTTTCCAGGAGATACATCAGCTTGTAAATGGACTTGGCAAGCTTCACCGGATTGTTCAGGCTGGTCTCAAGGAGCGTTCCGTTCTTGATGCTCTCGCAGCCCGCCACGGTGGCGTCCACGCCCACCACGGGGATGGAATTGCTCTCGTCCGTGAAATATCCGTGAGCCTGGAGCGCCGCGATAGCGCCCAGAGCCTCGTCGTCGTTGTCCGCAAGGATACAGTCGATATCGTCGCCGTAGTTGGCGATCAGAGCCTCCACGTTGGTCTGAGCCTCGGAGCGGGAGAAGTTGCACAGCACGCCGTTGATGGAATCTCCGCCCTTCACGCCTGTCACGTCGTCTCCGCCGATGTTCTTGCCCAGCTCAAATCCCGCGCCCTCGATGGTGGCCAGGCTGTAGGAGGAGCGGTTGATCGTGTCGCTGAAGGTCTGCATTCCCTGAAGGAGAATGAAATCCACCTTCCCATTGCCGTTTCTGTCCCAATTCTCGTGGGTTTTAAAATAATCCACAATTGCGTTTCCCATGTTCTCGCCCGACTGGGTGGACACGGAGGAGACGTACCACAGATTTTCATTCTGGGCAAAGGCGTCGTCGCTGGGGCTGGTGGTGTTGGCGAAAATCGCCACGATCCCGTTGTCGTTGCAGGTCTTTGCGATGCTGTCTGCCGCCGGATTGTTGATGTTGTTGATGACCAGGTACTTGGGCTTCTGGGTCAGGAAATTATTGAGATTGTTGTCCTGAACCGTAATGTCGTTCTGGCTGTCCGCGTCGCTGATTTTGATAGTCCCGTCAGCGGTGGATACATTGTTCAGGCACTGGCGCGCGTTGGCGATAAAGGTGTCCGCAAAATTGTACCAGATCACGCCCGCCGTGGCCCCCTCCGAAGCCGCGGTCCCCGCCGCCGTTTCGCCTGCCGCCTCCGAGCCCGCGGTCCCCGCTGACTCCGCGGCCTTGGCCGCCTGCGTGGTCGCCGCCGTGTTCGAGGAACCGCAACCTGCGATCAAAGCGGACGCTAACCCCGCCGCCACCAGTGCGCTCACCATTTTTCTTTTCATCTTTGTTACCTCCCTCTTGAGTGCTTGTTTTATTACCTGAAAAAAGTATAGCACAGCGGGGAAACGGCTTAAATTCAAGATACTTGCAATGGCGGGGCAAATAATTGCGGAGGCCCCGGCGGGGGAGGGTATAAAAAATGCACTTTCTTGCGAAACGCAAAAAAGTGCATTGCGGCCTGGGATGGAGCAGGATTGATCGAGCCTTCCCTCATACGGCTTTTCCCCTCTGCTACCGCTCTCCTCCTCATGGGCAGCCGGCAATCCGGCTTACGTCCCATTTGACCTCATATCCATAATCTGGTCTAAAATTTTATTCATGAACGCGTTCATTTAATATTGACAAGCCGGGACGCCGCGCATATACTATACATGAACACGTTCATTTATAGAGAGAAGGCGGCATTATGAGAAAAAAAGACGACACCTTGCGCGACACCCTTTTGGATTGCGCGCGCAGCGTGGCGGATTCAGATGGGCTGGGGGCGGTCAATATCCGTTCCATCGCCCGGAAGGCCGGGATTGCAACCGGAACCGTATACAATTACTTCGCAAATAAAGACGAAATCCTTCTGGCTCTCACAGAAGCTTACTGGAAGCAGGCGCTGGCTGAACTGGGAGACGCCGTCACCTCCGATTCCTTCTGCGGCCAGTTGGAAGAGATATTCGCCTTTTTGAGGGACCGGATCGACCGCTCTGCCGGCAGGCTCATGGGCAGCCTGGTCAACGTGGAAGCGGCGGGCCTCCACCGCATGGAATCCATGCAGGCAGCCCTGGAAAGCTCGCTGGTCCGCCGGATGGAACAGGCTGAACGGATCCGGGGGGACATCTGGGACGAAACCTTCACCAGGGAACAGTTCGCCCGCTTTCTGATGATGAATATGACCATGCTCCTCAGGGTTCGGGCGCAGAATATGGATTTTTTAATAGCGATCGTCAAACGGACGATCTATTAAAAAAGACGGATTCATGACCATACCGGCCGCCGCTGCGGCCGGCGATTCGATGAAAGGATGAACTAAAATGATAAAACGCTATATGAATACTGCAATCTTCTACGCAATTCTCGCCATGATATTCGGAGTCTTTTACCGGGAATTCACAAAATTCAATCATTTCACGGGCAAGACCAACCTGTCCGTCATGCACACCCACTATTTTCTCCTGGGCATGTTTTTCTTCCTGTTTCTGATGCTGTTAGAACAAAACTTCGGCTTTTCCGGCCAGCCCCACACCGGCAGGCTCTTAATCACCTACCAGCTCGGCTTAAATATCACCGGCCTGGGCTTTTTGATGAGAGGGCTGACCCAGGTATGGGGAACCGACTTAAGCCGCGGCATGGACGCCTCGATCTCCGGGATTGCAGGGATCGGCCACATTCTGATGGGCGTGAGTATGATACTTCTGCTGCTGAAAATCAAAAAGCAAGTGTCTTAAAGCCATAGGCGGCAGACACGCGCCATGTATTTCCACCGGCCGAAGCGGGCTCATGCCCAACCATATCACGCTTCCCGCCAGATACCCGCAGTTGGACATACAGCGCAAACAAAACATACGGCCTATATTTGGCAACTCATTGTTTTCACATTTGACTGCCAATTCATTTGATATTTATTTGCCAGAAAATCATAGGAACCCAATCTGTCCAGATGCGCCCCAGATAGCATTGCTCTGAACGCTGGCGTATGTGGTGATTCAGCCATAAAAATACCTCTTAAGTAGTTTTAGGGTATATGCCCTGTCTGCTTAAGAGGTATCATTTTATTTACGGACGCCTTTTTATGCGGTATTATTTTCTAATTTGATCCCAAATAGCAGGCATCACCCCACAACCGCCTCGTCAATGGCCTTCCCGATATCATGCCGCATATATTTATTTTCAAATTCCACCCACTCCGCCGCCCGATAGGCGTTAGCTCTGGCTTCCTTCAAATCCGTTCCCTTGGCCGTCACACCCAGCACGCGCCCCCCGTTTGTCACGATATTCCCGTCCGCGTCGAACTTGCTGCCCGCGTGGAACACATAGTAGCCGTCCTGGTCCTTGAACTTCTCCAGGCCCTGGATCTTGTAGCCCTTCTCGTAGTGCTCCGGGTAGCCGTCGGAGGCCAGCACCACGCAGACCGCCGCGTTGTCCTCAAAGTCCAGCTCCACCTGATCCAGCGTCCCGTCCACACAGGCCTCGAACACGTCCACGATGTCGTTCTTCATCCGCGGCAGCACCACCTGGGTCTCCGGGTCCCCGAAGCGGGCGTTGTACTCCAGCACCTTGGGGCCGTCCTCCGTGAGCATGAGGCCGAAGAAAATGATCCCCTTAAATTCCCGCCCCTCCGCGGCCATGGCGTCCACCGTGGGCTGGTAAATGTGCTCCCGGCAGAACTGGTCCACCTCGGGCGTGTAGAAGGGGCTGGGGGAAAACGTACCCATGCCGCCGGTGTTCAGCCCCATGTCCCCGTCCTTGGCCCGCTTGTGGTCCTGGGCGGAGGTCATGATGCGGATGGTCTTTCCGTCCACAAAGGACAGCACGGACACCTCGCGTCCGGTCATGAACTCCTCCACCACGATGCGGTCCCCGGCGGAGCCGAACTGCTTGTCCAGCATCAGGGTCTTGACGCCGGCTTTGGCCTCCTCCCGGGTATTACAGATCAATACGCCCTTGCCCAGAGCCAGACCGTCCGCCTTCAGCACCACGGGCACCTTGGCGGTCTCCAGATAAGCCATGGCCGCCTCCGGCGAATCAAAGGTCTCGTAGGCGGCGGTGGGAATCCCGTACTTCTTCATCAGATCCTTGGAAAATGCCTTGGAGCCCTCCAAGATAGCCGCGTTCTTTCTCGGCCCAAACGCCCTGAGCCCGGCCGCCTCCAGCGCGTCCACCATACCCGCGGCCAGGGGATCGTCCGGCCCCACCACCACCAGGTCAAAGGTCTGGGCCTTTGCAAACTCCGTCATTTTCTCAAAATCCATCACGCCGATGTCCACGCACTTGGCGTACTCCGCAATCCCCGCGTTTCCGGGCGCGCAGTACAGGGCGTCCACCTTGGAGCTCTGGGCCAGTTTCCAGCAAATCGCATGCTCGCGGCCGCCGCCGCCGATTACCAATACTTTCATCCGTCAGTCCTTTCCACTGCATTTCACAGTCCGATCTTATTTTTGCGGGAATGGGGCGCGGGCCGCCCATTCCATACGGCCGCCGCACGCCCAAAGCCCATTCCATCCAAACAAAATCCGCCCGCCGGCGTCTATCCCCGGCGGGCTCAAATTTATCCGCTTATCCAATGCCTGCCGTCAGACCCGGCCATTGGCAATCATCTGAATGGCCTCAGGCAAAATCACCCACTCCGCCTGCTCCATCACCCGCCGCTGCAATACCTCGGGCGTGTCGCCCGGCAGCACCTCCACGGCCTTCTGCAATATGATCGGCCCCGAGTCCACGCCCTCGTCCACAAAGTGCACGGTGGCCCCGGTGACCTTCACGCCCCGGGCCAGCGCCGCCTCATGTACCTTCAGCCCGTAGTAGCCCACGCCGCAGAAGGAGGGAATCAACGAGGGATGCACGTTGATGATCCGGTTCCGGTATTTGGCGATCATGGCCGCGGGGATAGTCACCAGAAATCCGGCCAGCACGATCAGGTCCAGCTCATATTCGTCCACCTTCGCCAGAAACGCCTCGTTGAATGCTTCCCTGCTCTCAAAGCTCCTGGGGGACAGGCACACCGCCTCGATCCCGCGGCTCTTGGCCCGCTCCAGGGCGTAGGCCCCGGGATTGTTGCTGATCACCACCGCGATCTTCGCATTGGTGATGGTCCCGTTGTCCACCGCGTCCAGAATCGCCTGCAAATTGGTGCCGCCTCCCGACACCATCACGCCGACTCTCAGCATACGTCCACACCTTTCTCGCCGTCCACAACGCTGCCCACCACGTAGGGCGCCTCGCCGGCCGCCTTCATGGCAGCCATGGTCCTGTCCACATCCGCGGGGTCCACCGCCACGATCATTCCCAGCCCCATATTGTAGGTATTATACATCATCTTCTCCTCAATCTGCCCTTTTTCGGCCAGCAGCTTGAAGATCGGAGGAATGGGGTAGCTGTCCTTTTTGACCACCGCGCGCACGCCGTCCTTTAACATGCGGGGAATATTTTCGTAGAAGCCGCCGCCGGTGATGTGGCTGCACGCCTTCACGGTCACGCCCGCGTCCTTCACGCTCTTTAACGCCTTCACATAAATCTTGGTGGGGGCGATCAGCGCCTCGCCCAAAGTGGCGCCCAACTCCTCATAGTAAGTGTTTAAGCCCTCTTTTGTCAGCTCCTTCTCAAACACCTTTCGCACCAGGGAAAAGCCGTTGCTGTGCACGCCGGAGGAAGCCATGCCGATAAGCACGTCCCCCGCGGCCAGGTTCTCCCCTGTGATCAAATCCTTTTTGTCCACAATGCCCACAGCGAAGCCGGCCAGATCGTACTCGTCCTCAGGGTAGAAGCCGGGCATCTCCGCGGTCTCTCCGCCCACCAGGGCAGCGCCGGACTGGCAGCAGCCGTCGGCCACGCCCTTCACAATGGTGGCGATCTTCTCCGGCACGTTCTTGCCGCAGGCAATGTAATCCAAAAAGAACAGCGGCTCGCCGCCGGCGCAGGCCACATCGTTCACGCACATGGCCACGCAGTCGATGCCCACCGTGTCATGCTTATCCATGAGAAAAGCCAGCTTCAGCTTCGTCCCCACGCCGTCCGTTCCGGAAAGCAGGGTGGGCTCCTCCATCCCCTTGAAGGAGGCCAGGGAAAACGCCCCCGAGAAGCCGCCCAGGCCGCCCAGCACCTCGGGCCGCATGGTTCCCTTCACATACTGTTTCATCAGTTCCACCGACTTGTAGCCGGCCTCAATGTCAACTCCGGCGTTCTTGTAATCCATCATGGTATTTATCCTCCGCTCTGTTTTCCACGAAAATGCGCTCTGCCCGTTTTGGCGACGCCCCGCGCCCTATTTCATCTGGGCTAAATATTCCTTGTAGCCAATACTCTCCAGCTTCTCCGCCTTCTTCACCACATCGTTTTTCAGGCTCTCGGAATAGTCCTTCAGCTTCGCCAGCAGGTTCTCATCGGAGGCTGCCAGAATCTTCGCCGCCAGAATACCCGCGTTCTGCCCGCCGTTGATGGCCACCGTGGCCACCGGGATGCCGCTGGGCATCTGCACGATGGAGTACAGGGAATCCACACCGCCCAAGTCGGACGTTTTCATGGGGATACCGATCACCGGAAGGGGGAAGATCGCCGCGCACATGCCGGGCAGATGAGCCGCCTTGCCGGCGCCCGCAATGATCACCTTAAAGCCCTTTTCCTCAGCGCTCTTAGCCCATTCGAAAAACACGTCCGGCTCCCGGTGCGCGGAAATAATCGTCATCTCATAGTCGATCCCCATCTTGTCCAGAATCTCCGCCGCCTTCGCCATAACAGGCATATCCGAGTCGCTGCCCATCACAATTCCTACTCTTGCCATTGCTCATTCTCCTTTTTCTGTGGTCATTATTATGACAAATAATTGTTATTAGAAAATCTAATATATATCTTTGTATGTCTCAGTTTTACTTATAATTATAATACTAGGATTTTTCCGCTCCGTCAATAGGCAAGTGCAAGAAAGTTTCTCTGAGTCACAATGCGCTTCCGCGAGCGCGGAAACGGCCTGGCGCCCCGCTTCATCCCGCCGGCTCCCGGCTTCTCACAGCCTTTGCCGCGCCAAACAGCTTGCAGCTGCCGCCTGTATGTGATACATTTCCTCATCCACAGGAGATTCCTCCTGGGAATTCTCACGCCGCCACGCGTGCGGCGCGAGGCGGCCTGCGGCGGCGATCTGAACACAGCGGTTGACCGCGCGGTAGCCGGCTGTATTGAGGAGGGCATACTGGCCGAATTTCTATCCGGCCACAGAGCGGAGGTGCTTAATATGTTTTTATATGATTTCGATGAAGAAAAATATATGGAGATGGAGCGGTCGGAGGCACGGGCCATGGCGACAGCCGATGCCCTGCTCCTGTTCCTCTCCGGGCTCGGCACGGTTCCCGCTGGAATCAAACATAAAATCGGGGACGAAATCCATCCCGACGTGCAGACCGGCTGGCTCAAATTGGCCTATAGCTCCGACTCCGTCGACGATTTCATCCAAAAATCCGGCCTCACCCCTTAATCCGTCCCACACCAAAAGCATCTGAAAACGGGAGCATGCAAAATCCGCATGCTCCCGCTCTATTTTCCTCCGCTCTACCGGTCCTCCAGCGCCTTGTTGAGTTCCTCGGTCCCGGCCAGCGCAAACCGGCCGTCCCGGATAATCCAGATACGGCTGCCGTCCTCCTTCACCGCCGCGATATCCCCCAATTCGGAATACGGAATCGTGATATCCGTGTGGCAGCTGAAATAAGCGTTCGCCATGTCCGTTTTCCGCAGCAGGGAAATCTCGTTGTCCCGGGCAATGACCTCCTTGCCGTCGGGATTGTACATGGGCGAATCCTCCGCGAAGCTGTAGCAGGTGTCCCCCACCGCGAAGTGAGGCCCCATCTTCTCCGCAATCAGGATCGGCAGCTTGTCGCCAATGGAAAACCGCCTGGCCATGGCGTAAGCCGCAGTGTTGGTGCCGATGGCGAACTCGCCCAAAGGCAGCCAGTCGTGGCCCCGCAGGATCACCTGCTTTACCAGCTGTCTCCCCTGCTCCAGCCAATCCCCGTCCGGCTTAAAATTCTCGCAGGAATAGTCCGTGACCCGCCCCTGGGCAAACCGGAGGCGCAGGTTTTTGAACTGGTAGTCCTCCACGTACACATTGCCCACGTGGAGCAGCCCCTCCGTGCCTGAGAGCACAGGGGATGTGAACACCTCGCCCAGAGGGATGTTCACATCCGCCACGCAGTTCTCAAAGTTCGTCTCCCGCTCCCGGTCCTTCAGGGCGTGGAGCTTTACCCGCATGGCGGTCTCATTGCTGCCGCGGCCGCTCACCTCCACAAAGTCCGCCTGGTCCAGGGCCCCGATAATCACCTGCTGGATATCCCGGTACCTGTCGTAGTCCAGCGTGTTGATCACAATGGTCTCCCGGAATATTTCCGGGAAATCCGGCCCGATCTGAGGCATGGGGAAGGCGATGATGGTAAAGCTGGTCTCATCACCGGGCATATACCGGTTGGCAATCTGGCGCAGCTCGTTTGCCAGAGCGTTGCTCACCTCCTCCTGGTGGGCGCTCAGGGCAAAGGCCGTCTTTTTGTTCACCGGCGAGAATCCCTCCTCGCCGAAGGTCTCCACCAGGGCCGGGCCCGCGCACCAGCCGGCCTGCTCCTTAAACTCCTCGTAGGCCGCCCGGCTCACCGCCAGCTTGCGCTCCCGGATGGCGCTGCCCATATACAAGGCGCTGTCATAGCGGTGGTCGTACTCGTACTGCTTGTTGGGTGAAGCGCCGTAATATCCCCGCTTGCCCGCTGCCTTGCGGTTCATGGACTGCACGGCCGCCCGGTACAGGATGGGCGTAAGTCCCACTTTCTGGAAATTTTCCATGGCCTTGCGGATCATCCGCTCAAAGCCCAGGTGATACTCGATCACCACGGTGCGCTTTTTGCTCAGATCCCGGCCCATAACCTCAAATCCCCGGCAAAATCCCTCCGTATAGGTGTCCGCCATGCGGTCCACCGTGTCCTGGGGCAGGCTGTTCATAAATTCCGCCAGCTTGCGCTCATTGTCGGAAATATACTCCCCGAAACGGTAGAGATAGCGCAGGTCGTTTAAATCCGCCTCCCGGATAATGTCCGCCGCAAAGGACAGGGACGGGTCCACGGCCTCCCGGATACGCCAGCTCACGGTGATATCCGCGTAATCGCTGACAAACCAGTACAGGATATCCCGCACCTGCTGCGCCTCCGGCGCCTCTCTTCCCTCCGCGCCCGCCTGCTCGAACAGGTTGCACACCTCGATCAAGGTCTCGTTTAAGATCGTGATGTTCTCCAGGCGCATCTCAAAGGCAAACGCGATATCCCCGCGGATTTCCGTGTACAGAAATGACAGCAGGCGCCCGAACTCCTCACCCAGCACATCGGCCGCGTAGTCGGGGTTGGCAAAGCTGGCCCCGTAATTCTCCGGCAGCACATCGCCGTACAGGCGATGATTTCGCTCCTCCATCTCCTCCAGCGTAAGCTCCTCCCCTGCCTCCAGGCAGCAAACCAGCTCCCGGATCTGCCCGATAAAGGACGCCACCCGCGTAAAATAACAGCCGTAAGGCTCTGCCGGACCCTCCTTCTCCATGGCGGCAATCCGTTCCATGGACAGGTCGTAGCGTTCCCTTACGGCTTCGTTTTCTTCCCTCAATAATTCCCGGTAATCCATTCTGCTTTCAACTTCCCTTCCGAATCCAAGGCATCCACCGAATGCGCCGGCGCCCGGACCTCCGGCGCGGCAGGCGGCCCGCTCAGCGCAGAGCCACCACCAGCACCATCAGCCAGAAAATAATCACCACCAGCGCAATTCCCACGCCAATCTTTGCCAAAATATAATTCTTCTCTTTTTCCATAAAGGAAATCAGCCCGAACCAGATCCCCATAATCGCCGCCGCGATGCTGGAAAATCCCAGCGCCCCGGTCACGAGATCGCCCTGTCCGGCGCTGCGCACCGACAGGATCATGGAGCTGGTGGCCAGCAGCATACAGACGAGCCCCAGCACCAGGCTGAAATAGCTGTTTTTCGCAAAGGGATGACGGATATAGGAAACCTTGTCGCCAACGTATTTCACCGCCTGTATCCCTCCTTTTTGCGCAAATATATTCTCGTGCGCTGGACCGCCTGGTAACACACAAAGCCCAGGGCGGCGCCCAGCGTATTCAGTATCATATCGTCCACGTCAAAACTTCCGACCTTAAAAATCAGTTGGATTGTCTCCAACATAAAACTAAATGCAAAGCTAAATACAATGGCCCTGTACCACCGTTTGCTCCTGCGGCTGACAATCGGCAGAAAGAAACCGCAGGGCAGGAATGCCGCCACATTTCCCACGATATTGATCAGGAACGCCCAAAAACCCACTGTGCCGCGGTAGCGTATAAACCGCATGATCTCCTTAAATGGGACCAGGTTATAGGCGTAGCCCCTGTCCGTGTCCGTCCGCCCGAAGCTCTCGGAAAAAAACATAAAATAGGCCAGCAGGCAAAGGTACAGGATAAACAGCACCCAGCCAAGCTTCTGGCGTTTTGTGGTGTTTCGAATCATGGGTGCCTCGCTTAAAAGATAATGTCGGATTTGCGCTTCAGCAGCAGCGCTCCATTGATAATGGCCACGATTCCCACGGTCAGTCCGGTCACCGCGATGATCACGCCGATGGCGATGCTCCCGGCTCCGGTGTTGCGCATAGTCTTATATACTTTCTCCATCTGATTCATAGACACTCTCCTTGCTGTCAGCTGTCAATCCCGGACCGCGCCGTACTGCTCATAGTAAGCGTCCAGCGCCGCCTTGATCTTGTCGTCAATTACAACAGTTCCGTTGCACTCGCGGTTGTAGAGATGCTCCGTCACATCCTCCATGGTTACGATAGCGGCGGTGGGGAAGCCGTACAGCTCCCTGATCTCATCCAGCGCGCCCTTGGTGCCCTTGCCGCGCTCCATGCGGTTTAAGGAAACGATCAGCCCGGCGATCTCCACATTGCCCTGGGCCTTGATAATGGGGTAGGTCTCCTCGATGGACTTGCCGGAGGTGGTCACATCCTCAATGATCACCACCCTGTCGCCGTCCTGGATGGGGCTGCCCAAAAGCACGCCCGCATCGCTTCCGTGGTCCTTGACCTCCTTGCGGTTGGAGCAGTAGCGGATATCCTTGCCGTAGAGGTCGCTGATGGCCATGGTGGTGGCGACGCTTAAGGGGATTCCCTTGTAGGCCGGCCCGAACAGCACGTCAAAATCCAGGCCAAAATTGTCGTGAATGGCCTTGGCGTAGTATTCGCCCAGCTTCTTTAACTGCGTTCCGGTCACATAGCTGCCCGCGTTCATGAAAAACGGGGACTTGCGCCCGCTCTTTAAAGTAAACTCGCCAAACTTGAGCACTTTGCTCTCAACCATAAATTCAATAAATTCCTGCTTATAGCTCTCCATGTTCAATCTCCTCATCTAATCACGTATTAAGAGGGCGGCCTGGCCCCACAGCCGGGCCCGCTTGCGCCCGCCTGCTGCGGTCAGCGCACCGCGCCGATCAGCTCCTTGATATCCTGTATTCCATTTTTTTCCATATAATCGCGAATTCCGTCCACGGTCTCCACCGTGGCGTAGGGGTTGTGGAAATTGGCCGTGCCGATGGACACCGCCGTGGCTCCCGCCAGAATAAACTCCAGCGCGTCCTCAGCGTTGCAGATTCCGCCCATGCCGATAATCGGCACCTTAACGGTCTGGGCCACCTGGTAAACCATGCGCACCGCCACCGGCTTGATGGCCGGGCCGGACAAGCCGCCCGTTCTGTTGGCCAGGGCAAAGGTCCTGCGGTTCACATCGATTTTCATCCCAGTCAGCGTGTTGATCAGGGAAATGGCGTCCGCTCCGCCCGCCTCCGCCGCCTTCGCCATGACGGTGATATCCGTCACGTTGGGGCTCAGCTTCATGATAATGGGCTGTCTGGCGCGGGCCTTCACCGCCCTGGTGATGGCCTCTACCGCCTTCGGGTCCTGTCCGAAGGCGATGCCGCCCTCCTTCACGTTGGGGCAGGAAATATTGATCTCCAGCAGATCCACCGGTTCGTCTCCCAGCCGCTCCACCACGTCGATGTAATCCTCTGTGGTCCTGCCGCAGACGTTGACCACAATCTTGGTGTCAAACTGCCTGAGGAAAGGGATGTCCCGCCCCGCGAACACGTCGATGCCGGGGTTTTGCAGACCGATGGCGTTGATCATACCGCCGTAGGTCTCCGCGATCCTGGGAGTGGGATTCCCGGGCCAGGGCACATTGGCCACGCCCTTTGTCACCACCGCGCCCAGACGGTTCAAATCCACGAACTCGCTGTACTCCTCGCCTGAGCCAAAGGTACCGGAAGCCTCCATCACCGGGTTTTTCAGCTTCACGCCCGCGATCTCCACTTCCATATTAATATTACACTGTTTTTTATCCGTATTCATCACGCCCGCACCTCCGTCACAGCTCGATCTCATCCGCCAGGAACACAGGGCCGTCCTTGCAGACGCGCTTGTTGTGCACGTGGGAATGTCCGTCCACCTCTTTGGATTGGCAGACGCAGGCCAGACATGCGCCGACCCCGCAGGCCATCTTCTCCTCCAGGCTCAGCCAGCACTCGATGCCCTGCTCCGCCGCGTAGGCCTTGAGGGCGCGCAGCATGGGGGTGGGGCCGCAGGCGTAGATCACCTGGGCGTCCAGCCCGTTCTTCCGGATGGCATCCAGCACGTTGCCCGCGGTACCGGCGCTGCCGTCCTCCGTGGCAACATACACCAACGCCCAGGGCTCAAACTCTTCCTTGAGGAACAGCTGGCTGTCCCGGTATCCCAGCACCGCCTGTACCTGCTCCCGCCCGTTCGCCGCGCTCAGCTCCTTCGCCAGCTCCAGCATGGGCGGAACGCCGATGCCGCCGCCGATCAGAAACGCTTTCTTCCCCTCCCGGAGCGTAAAGCCATTGCCCAGCGGCCCCAGCACGTCGATGGTGTCCTCGGCCCGCAGATGGGAGAACTCCTCCGTGCCGGCTCCCGCCACCCGGTACACCAGGCGGATCCTGCCCTGCTCCCGGTCGATGCCGCACAGGCTGATGGGCCTGGGAAGCAGACGGGAGCCGTCCTTTGAGTACAGGTCCACAAACTGCCCGGCCGCGGCCTGGGAAGCGATCTGGGGAACCTGAATCCACATACTGTATATCCCGGCGGCCAGCTGCTCCTGAGCTGTAATCTCCGCCGTCACCTTAACCTTTGCCATTTAACTACACTCCATTCCTTACAGCACGCTGTTGATATCCGCAACCATGTCGATCACGGCCTGACGGGAAGCCTCGGCAAAATGCTCCGGCCCGAACTTACTGTACTTCTCCTGGCGGTAAGCGGCGATAATTCCCCGGGAGGAGTTCACCACCGCGCCCAGGCCGTCCTCATTGAAGCAGTGGGCCAGATCCGCCGCGGTTCCGCCCTGAGCGCCGTAACCGGGCACCAGGAAATAGGTGTGAGGCATAAGTCCCCGCAGAATCTTGCTCATCTCCGGGTAGGTCGCGCCCACCACCGCGCCCACATTGCTGTAGTCGCCGTCCATGCTGGCATTTCCCCATTCCACTACCTTCTCAGCCACCAGCTCGTACAGGGGACGGCCGTCGATCAGGCGGTCCTGGAACTCGCCGCTGGAGGGATTGGAGGTCTTGACCAGCACAAACAGGCCCTTGTCGTCGGTGTTGCAGACATCTACAAAGGGCTTCACGCCGTCCGTGCCCAGGTAGGGGTTCACGGTGAGGAAATCCGTGTGGAAACCGCTGTAGGTGCTTCCTCCCACCTGGACCTTGCCCAGATGGCCCACAGCGTAGGCCGCGGAGGTGGAACCGATGTCGCCGCGCTTGGCGTCTCCGATCACCAGCAGCCCCTTCTCCTGGCAGTAGTCCACGGTTTTCTGATAGCTCTTCAGACCCTCGATGCCGAACTGCTCGTACATTGCGATCTGCGGCTTCACCGAGGGAATCAGGTCGCAGGTGTGGTCCACGATCTCCTTGTTGAACTGCCAGATGGCGTCCGCGGCCCCCTCAAGGGTCTCGCCGAACTCGCCGTAGCTCTTCTTTAAAATGTGCTCCGGAATATAGCTCAGCATAGGGTCCAGACCGACGCAGATCGGCGCTTTCGTTTTCTTTATCTTCTCAATTAACTGTTGAATCATGGTATCCTCCTTGATCTTATCTCACGTTCTCCCCGGATATGCCCGGAAACCTCTCCCCATTCTAACATATATGATTCCGCGTTTCAAGTAATTTACCGGCCCGGCCGGCGGTTTTCCTCCTCCGCGCAAAACAAAGGACACCTTCTGCGGAAAATGCCGCCGGGCATATTCCTGGGCGAAAAGGCGTCCTCTGTCCTCAGTCTGAAATCATAATGCGCTTGAATGCTTCCACAAATTCCTCCGCGCGGATATGTTTGGCGCAGCGGATATTCTGCCGGTCGCTGCCAAAGCCGATTTTAAAGCGGTTGAAGGTCATCCCCGGCTCCGGTATCCCCGCGGGCCGCAAACTCCGCCGCCCCGCTGCCGTCTGTCCGTCCCGGCGCTCTGCCTGGCGGAACAGCCGGCTGATGACAGGACAACCGCGCAAACCATAACCATCTACAACCGTTTTTCCTTCTTTGCACTATAATGCTTCCATTTTCTCCAGTACGTTTTTCAGCTCCTCCCGCGGGCCCTGTCCCAGCGCTGCGATAGGCGGAATCGGATCGCCGACCGGGAAGCCCTGTATCTCCAGGCATGCCTTGATGCAGGCCGCCAGATTATACTTCTGGAACACCCGGTTCAGTTCCCAGAGCTCTGTCTGCAGCTTCATGGCCTCCTCCCACGCCCCGGCTTTGCACAGCTCGTAGAGCCGGACGCTCTGCCGCGGAACCACACAGGCCGGGCCGGCCATCCAGCCCACGCCTCCCAGCATCATCACGAACACAGGAATATGGGCGGATGCGCTGAAAATTTTCAGCCTGTCGCCCAGCCGGTTGCGCAGGGTCAGAAGCGTCCCTGTCACCCCAGTGGCATCCTTGTAATACTGGATGTTGGGAATCCTGCACAGCGCCTGCAGCGTGTCCAGCTCCAGATTAAACTTCATAAAACGCGGGTTGTTGTACAGCACGATGGGGCAGGAAACGCTTTTCGCCACGCTGGCATAGTATTCCTCCACCTCCTCAGGCTTCACCGGGAAGTAAACGTCCAGAATACTGAGGATTCCGTCCACCCCCTTGGCCTCAAATTCCCGGGCCTGCCGGCATGCTTCCCTCGTGTTGGAGGAGGTAACCCCGGCAACCACAGGGACCCGGTTGTTGTTCTCATCCAGCACGATCTCCACGATCCTCTTTTTCTGCTCCCAGGTCAGGTAATAAAATTCTCCCGTGCTTCCCAGCGGGGTCAGGCCGTGGACCCCGCAGCCGATCAGGTGGGAAACCAGCCTGCGCAGCGGTTCCTCCAGAATCTCCCCGTCCTCGCCCACCGGCGAGACGATGTAGGGAAATATCCCCTCAAACTCCTCCGTCCGAGCATTCCCGGACAAATAACCATTTTTCTCCTGTTCCATGCGGTACTTTTATCCTCCTATCTGTTCTGCTGCCTCCCGGGACGTCAGAGCGCTCGGCGGTCCCTCCCACGTCACCGCGAGGGGCCGCTGGGTTGGCGAAGCGGATCGCCTCATCCTGCGGCATAGCCTCCTTATAAACCGGCATATCCACGTCCAGGCTTCCCACAACCAATACGCCTTTGTCCGCCCTCATTTTATGCTATTTTTATAAAAAAGCATTTTCATAAATCCCTTTTTTGTGTTTTTATATTACCATATAACGGTTACTTGTCAAGCTTTTTGCATTATATTACAAAAAATATTTTCTTAAATAGTTTTTTTATGTATTTTACCTATATATTGTACAAGAAACATTGACAAATCTGCCTTCCTATATGATAATGTGGGGAGAACTATCCTTATTATGCGACAACATTTCAGGAGGCCATATGACAATCAAGGAGATCGCCCGGATAGCCGGCGTGTCCATATCCACTGTTTCAAAGATCGTGAACAACAAGGACGAAAACATCAACGCGGAGACCAGGAACCGTGTGCTGAAAATCGTAAAGGAATACAATTACACGCCCTACGGCACCGTCAAGAATATTTCCGAGGCCAAGACCTTCATGCTGGGCCTCCTGCTAAACGCTTCCGCCCGGACCGGCCAGTTTTTAAACGGAGCGCTGCGGGCCGCCCAAAAAAACGGGTACAGCCTGCTGATCTGCGACTGTATGTCCGATCCCGAGCAGGAGTTAAAAAACATCACCGCCCTCTGCCGCCACAAGGTGGACGGCGTCATCTGGGAACCGCTCAGCGAGAAAAGCCTGGAGCACGCAAGGTATTTTGAGAGCGAGGGGATCGAGGTCAGCTACGTCAATTCCCCCGCGGACCCCGGCACCTGCATCGACTTTTCCCGGATCGGCTACCAGGGCGCCAAGCTGCTTCTGGACCGCGGCCACACCAAGGTGGCCTGCCTGACCCAGACCGGCAGCAGGCGCTCCCAGCTGGTGCTGGACGGCTTCCGAAAATGCCTGTTCGACAACGGCCTCACCTACACGGACAGCATGAATCTGCCTGTCGAGCAGGACGACTGGCACGCGGGGTTGTTTTCCCACACCCCCACCGGCATTGTGAGCAGCCATTACTCCGCCTCCCTGCGCCTGCTGGAGCTGCTGGGCAAGATCCACTACCGAGTCCCCGACGACCTGTCCCTGGTCAGCCTGCGGGACTGCTCCGAGGAGTGCGTACATTTTCCCGGACTCTCCACCCTGCGGATTCCCTATTATGAATTCGGGGAATTTGTCTGTGCGCAGCTGATCAACCGCTGCGAAAAGACCGAGGGCGCGGCAGCCGGTTTTCAAACAGATTGCCCCCTGGAAAACGAATCCAGCCTGGGACTGCCCTTTGCACACAGCGCCAAAAAGATTGTGGTCATCGGAAGCATCAACATCGACGTGACTCTGAATGTGGAGGAACTGCCCCAGCCGGGCCGCACCGTGAGTACCAGCAAGCACTCCATCATCCCCGGCGGAAAGGGGGCCAACCAGGCTGTGGGCGTGGCCAAGCTGGACAACGACGTCGCCTTAATCGGCAAGGTGGGAAATGACTACGACTCCGCCGTTGTCTACAACTGTATGGAGGAAAACCACGTGGATGTCCAGGGAATCAGCCGGGACTCCCGCAGCGAGACAGGAAAAGCCTACATCCACGTCCAGAACGACGGCGAGAGCACCATCACCATCCTGACCGGCGCCAATCAGAAGCTGCTCCCCGCCGATATCCGGGCCTTTTCCAGTCTCTTTGAGAACGCCGGCTATTGCCTGCTCCAGACCGAAATCCCCGTGGAGGCGGTCCGGGAAGCCGCTGTGATCGCCCGGCAACACGGCGTCAAAAATATTCTGAAGCCCGCCGCCGTCAGCCACATCAGCCCGGATCTCATGCAGTACATCGATATATTCGTGCCCAACCGCAAGGAAGCCGAGCTGCTGTGCCCTCAGATCGCGGACACCGAGGGCCGGGCCGGGCACTTCCTGCAGATGGGGGCAAAAACCGTCATCATCACCCTGGGCCACCGGGGTTGTTATGTGAAGGCCCCTGATTTCACCGGATACCTGCCTCCGGCAAAATTCACCCCTGTGGACACCACAGGGGCAGCCGACGCGTTCATCGCCGCCCTGGCCGTCTACCTCTCCGCCGGATACGGCACGGAAAAGGCCGCCAGAATCGCCAGCTACGCCGCCGGCTTCTGCGTATCCCGGCAGGGCGTAATTCCCGCCCTGATTGACCGCAACTCGCTGGAAACCTATATCAAAAGGACAGAATCAGAATTGCTATAAACGATCAAGGCGGCTTCGGCCGCCTTTTAAATTGCGCAATTTCTAAATAAAATCTAAAATGTTTAAAAATTAGCACTCACCTCTTGACAGTGCTAACAATCGTGTTATAATAGGGACATGAAAACGAATTACCGATACCAACCAAGGAGGAAATACCGATGATGCTGATACCCAGAAGAAACTATGGTCTGAATTTATTTGATGAATTTTTTAACGATCCGTTCTTTACCGGAAGCCGCGAGAAGGCGGAGGAGCCCAAAAACCTTCCGATTATGCGGACCGACATCCGCGAGAAGGACGGCAACTATTTGCTGGATCTGGAGCTGCCGGGCTTCTCGAAGGAAGATATCAGAATTGAGCTGAAGGACGGCTATCTGACCATCAGCGCCCAGGCCGCCCAGGAGAGCGACGAGCAGGCAAAAGGCACCTATCTCCACAGAGAGCGCTACACCGGTTCCTGCAAGAGAAGCTTTTACGTGGGCGAACAGATTCGCCAGGAGGACATCCGCGCGTGCTTTGCCAACGGCGTGCTTTGCCTGACCGTTCCCAAGGATGCGCCCAAGGTGGAGGAGGTGCCGAAGTACATTTCCATTAACTGATCGAGGGGCTTTCATTACAACCAACCCAACCAACCATTTTATCCCCCTGTCACACCTTTTATATAGATGATTACACCAACCGTAGAAACGGCTCTGCCTCCCCTGGCAGAGCCGTTTCTACATTGTATTCTCCTATCCCTCCCCTTCCGGCAGACCCCGGTCCACGATCTTTACCATAGCCGTAAAGGTATTCTCATTGTAGCACACGTCAAACTCGTCCCCGGGCCTGTTTAAGATGCGGCGGACGCTCATCATACCCAGGCCGCCGTCCTTTTTGCTGGAGAGGATTTTTCCGCCGCTCTGGCGGATTTGGCCGTTGTAGGAATTTTCCACCATCATCATCATATGGTCCTCCATCCAACGGGCCTGCACGTGGACGAAACGCCGGCCCTCAAAGCGATTGCAGGCTTCCAGAGCGTTCTCCAGCAGATTTCCGATCACAACGCACAGGGTTAGGTCGTCCACGGGCACCCGGGCGGATAAGTCCAGGCAGGCCGTGAACTCCACGCCGTTCTGGCGCGCCCTGGCCGCGTATTCCTGGAGCAGACCGTTGACCGACTGGTTCTGGCAGAACACCATCTCCGCCGCCGTGTCCAGCTCCTGCTGCAGGTTCTGCAAATAGCGGGTCTGCTCCTCCTTCTCCATGTGCAGCAGCGCGTGAATGTGGTGTCGGAAGTCGTGCTTGATGATGCGCACCTGCTCAATATAATCCAGGGTCTGGTTGTAGTGCTCCCGCTGCTTGCCGATCAGCTGCCTGGCAAACCGCAGCTCCTCCTCGGACTTTCTCCTGCCCACGATCTCCAGGGTGTTGTTCAAAATCATCACATAGAGCACCAGGATCATGGCGCACAGGGCCAGAAAGAACAGCATGTCCTCAATTCCTCTCGCCTCCAGGGAAGGAGGGGAAAAGATCGTATTTCCGCCGATGAACAGAATCACCAGGGAGATGGAGGGGTAGGTCAGAAGCAGGGAGCAGGAGCGGCTGGAGAGCTGGGCAAAGAGCTGCTCCACCGCGCCCCTCAGCCAGAATCTCACCAGCAGGCAGAAGCCCGCCGCCAGCCCCAGGGAGACGATCACGCAAATCTGCCCGTAGGTCAGCCCCGACCGGGTCGCCAGCGCCCAGGCGGCGAACCGGTACAAAGGAGCGCATAGCACGGCGAACATCCAGGCCGAAACGTACAGAAAGGCCTTGCGGATCAGCCCGCCCTTAAAGAACACCAGAAGCACCAGGAAAAACAGGCAGGAGAACAGCCCCTGGAACAAAAAAAACGCTTCTGACCCGATGTGCAGCAGGGACTGCGCGGATACCATCAGCACCCAGAGGTATGCCGAGACGGCGGCGATATTCTCCTTGTTTTTGCGCTTGGGCTCCAGGCACACGAAAATGGGCATCATGCGCACGGCCAGATTGATCAGGTCCAGGAAAATGCTGCAGGCTTCATCGTTCATAGGCTCCTCATTTCAACCGGTGACTGTAGTAGGCGCGTTTGCTCTGCTTGTAGAAGTTGCGGGACACAGGCACGATCTGTCCTCCCGCCATGTGAAAGCTGGACTCGTCCAGGCTCTCCACAAAGTCCAGATTCACGATATAACTCTGATGGCAGCGCAGAAAGCGGGGGTATATACCCAACTCCTCCTGCAGCACGGACAGCTTGTGGCCGATGGTCAGAACCTCCCCGTCGTCCAGGTTCACGTACACCCTGTGCAGGCGGTTTTCAAAAAACACCACCTTATCCAGCTTGAGCCTCACCTCCACCCGGTTGTGGGTCACGGTGAGGCAGGCCTGGCGGTCGCCCAGCTCCCGGGCCAGCACCCGCTCCAGGGTGGCGTCCAGATTTTCCTGGCTCACCGGCTTTAACACAAAACCAGCCGCGTTGACGCTGTAGCCGTCCACCGCCGCCTCCAGGGAGGAGGTGATCAGCACCACAACCGGCCGCTCCACCTGCCGGTTCAGGCGGGCCGCCCCCTCGATGCCCGTGATCCCCGGCATCAGCACATCCAACAGGTAGAGATCGTACTCCCGACCCGAGGCCAGCAGCTCCGCCATATCCCCATAGGTGTGGAGGCGGACCTCCATGCCGCGCTCCGCGAAAAAACGGCCTGCCTGCGCCGCCACCTCCCTGCGCTCCTCCTCGGTATCGTCACAGATTGCAATTTCCAGCATACCCATCCGTTCCCTCCTCTGTAAAATACCCATATTTGTCCACAGCGGCCGCCACGCAAAGTATTTTTGTGAGCCCAGCGCGGCCGGCGTCACAGAAGCTCCCGGGACAGCGGCGGAGGCCGGCGGCTTTGCCGCGTTCCCGCCAGGTCTTTTTTTCTATTTTATGGTCTGCTGGCCCATAAGTCAAGTTTTGCCCGGCCAAAAAGAGCCGGCGCAGCCCGCCTCGGCCCAGGCTTTAAACAGCGCATTCCCAACCTTCATATTCGGTGTTTTTTCTGCATAAACGGTTATTTTCTTCAAACTTGCACTATGTTACACTAAATGTGAGAAAATATTCCAACTAAGTTAGGAGGGCTTTGTATGGGTACTAATGTGCTTGTAACTGCGATTGTCATTATCTATCTGCTGGTCATGCTGTGGATTGGTTGGTATTCTTCCACCAAAATCTCCACCAACACCGACTTCATGGTGGCGGGCCGCCGGCTGGGACCGCTGCTCATGGCAGGCACCCTGGCCGCCACGGAGATCGGCGGAGGCAGCTCCCTGGGCGTGGTGCAAAATGGTATGTCCGGCTTTGGCCTCAGCGCGTCCTGGTACATCACCACCATGGGCATCGCATTCATCATCCTGAGCTTTATCGCACCGAAATTCCGGGCCGCCACGGTCAAAACAGTTCCCGAGTATTTCCGCAGACGCTACGGCAAATCCTGCGGCCTGATCACCGCATTGATCATGCTGCTCCCCCTGGTGGGCCTGACGGCCGGGCAGTTCATCGCCTCCGCCGTGATCCTGTCCACCATGCTGAACATCGACTACCAGGTGGCGGTCATTATCGTGGCCGTGGTCGTGACCGTGTACTCCATCATGGGCGGTCTCTGGAGCGTAACCCTCACCGACTTTATCCAGGTGTTCCTGATCGTGATCGGCATGATCATCGCCGTTCCCTTTGCGTTAAACTACGCGGGCGGCTGGGGCAGCGTGACCGCCAACATCCCCCAGGGCACTTTGAGCCTGTTTGAGGGCTACGACCTGTTCGGCATCATTTCCCTGGTGATCATGTACACCGCCACCTTCTCCGTGGGCCAGGAGGCTGTCTCCCGCTTCTACGCGGCCAGAGACGAGAAGGCGGCCAAGGGCGGCGCCTGGCTGGCGGCTCTGGTGAACTTTATCTACGCGTTCATCCCCACCATCCTGGGCATCATCACCCTGGCGCTGATCAACATGAACAAATTCAGCGCCGACCAGTTCGCCTCCGTGGGCGCACGCTACGCATTGCCCGTGCTGGCCATCAACACCATGCCGGCTCTGATCTGCGGCCTGCTGTTCGCGGGGATCATCTCCGCCACCATGTCCAGCTCCGACTCCGACCTGCTGGGCGCAGGCTCCATTTTCGCCAACGATATTTACAAGGCTGTGTTAAAGCCCGAAGCTTCCAGCCAGTCCGTGATGCGGGTGACCAAGATCGTCATGTGCCTGGTGGGCGTGGCCTCCATGCTGATCGCCCTGTTCAACACCCAGAGCATCGTCTCCATCCTGATGTTCTGCTTCACCCTGCGGGCCGCTGGCTCCTTCTTCCCCTACGTAATGGGACATTATTGGAAGAAGGCCTCCACCGCCGGCACCATCGCCTCCCTGATCGCGGGAACCATTGTGGTGGTGTATCTGGAGCACATTTCCGGCGGCGTGCTGTTTGGTATCAAATTCAGCCAGCCCATCATTCCCGGACTGGTGGCAGGTTTTATCTGCTTCATCCTGTTCTCCTACGCCATGCCGCCCAAGGTGGAAACCACTGAGCTGGCTGTGGAGGAAGACGATTGATCTACAATGGCGCAAGCCATGAATTTCAATTACTAAAGGACGAAATGCCGATTTCCCCGTACAAGGGCCTTCAGCCCCTAGAAATCGGCATTCCCGCATATCTATGCGCTCCGGAAAAGCGGCGGGAACAGGAGCAAAGCTGCCGAACTTCTGGGCGTAAGCCGCTCCACCCTGTGGCGCAAGCTCCGGCTGCTGGGGCTCCAGGGCAAAAATTGAAACTTTTTTCCAGCATTTTAAGAACACAATTCTCCCCCAGAGGCATCCGGACAGTTAAAAAGCGGTCCGGATGCCCTTTTTTGCCCTCCCCGCATTTGGCACAAAACTTGCTTTATAAAACAATGTCAAATCATTTCAAGGAGGGTACGTATGACAGCAGCAAAAAAATTGAGAGAGCTTTTAAAAGGCAATGCAACATTGATCGCCCCCGGCGCCTACGATACCCGGACGACCCGTCTGATCGCGGAGAGTGGGGTTCCCGTAGTCTACATGACCGGGTACGGGGGTTCGGCAAGCGTGCTGGGTAAGCCGGACATCGGCCTGATCACCCTGACGGAAATAGCCAGACATATCGTGGATGCCTCCGGCGGCACTCCGGTGATCGCGGACGCGGACAACGGTTACGGAGGCCTGATGAACGCGATGCGCACCGTGGCCCTTTATGAGCAGGCCGGTGTGACCGCCATCCAGTTACCGCATCGCCATCTACCCGGTTTCCGCCCTCTACATCGCCACCATCCTATTCGCCTCCCTGCTGGTGTTTATGGGCATCATCCGGTAACGAGCCAACTTACCCATTGTAAAATCGCCCCTGCCGATGCTATAATGATAAAAACTGGAAAATCCCGCCGGGCCGGTGCCTTCCGCGCCGGGCCGGGGATTTTTCCGTTCTTGGGGGGATATTATGGCAAATCACACAACCGGGCGCTCCGCCGGCCTGCGTTTTCTGTTTGCCACGGTCGCAGTCCTTTGGCTGCTTCAGGCCGCGGCTTTTTTCTATACGCACCGCTACGCCTCCCCGGCCTCCGCCGGCGGACAGGACGGCGACGTGCTGACCATCTACACGTCCAGCAGCGACGAACTGTTGAACGCCACCATTCCTCTGTTTGAAGAAAAATATAAGATTCGCGTAATCCTGGTGAAGGGCGAGACCGTGGACCTTCTGGAGCGCATCCGCACCGGTGCCAACGATCCGCCTGCGGACGTGCTGCTGGGAGGCGTCTACTCGGAGCTCTACTCCTACGCGGACCTGTTTCAGGACTATGTTTCGGTCAATGACAAGCACCTGATCCCGGCCTACCAGAACACCACCGGCTATACCACCAGCTACATTCTCTCCGGCAGCTGCCTGGTGGTCAACAAGTCCCTGACGGACGGCGTGGAGATCGAGGGGTACAAAGACCTGCTAAAGCCTGAACTGAACGGCAAAATCATCATGGCCAACCCCATCAACTCCTCCTCCGCCCTGGCCCAGCTGACCAACATCCTGCTGGCAATGGGCGGCTATGAGGACGACGGGGCGTGGCGCTATGTGGACGAGCTCATCGGACGGACGGGCGAGATCGCCTCCACCTCCAGCAAGGTCTACTCCAGCGTGGCCTCCGGCAAAAAGGCGGTGGGACTCTCCTACGAGGCCCCCTGCGCGGCCCTCATGCGCTCCGGCGCGGACATTGAGATCGTCTACCCCGAGGAGGGCTGCGTCTATCTGCCCGCCACCGCGGCCATCGTGCGCGGAAGCGGCCAGCCGGAGTATGCCCGTCATTTCATCGACTTCATCACCAGCAAGGACATGCAGAACATCTACGGAAACCTGCTCATGAACCGCTCCGTGCGCAAGGATGCCATGTCCGGGGCCTACCTGATCCCCATGGATCGCATCGACATGCTGGAGGAGGATATGGACTATGTGAAAAAACATAAGATGGAGATTTTAAGCCGCTATTCCAACATTGTGAGCGCACACACGGGGGACTGAACACGCCATGGGAACTTTTCAGGCAAAACTTAAAAAGCTGGTATTCACCAAACTGATCGTGCTGGTCAGCACCGGGGCGCTCCTCATGGTTTCCTGTATGGCCCTGGCGGTGGCGGCCACCAACCACGCGGGGGCCAGGCGCAACGGCGAGCTGTTTGTGAACACCTTCAACCAGATTTATGGCATGGGCGCGGATTTTCTCACCGACGGCGAGGTGCAGGACGCCTGCCGCAAAATCCTGCTCTACCAGGGCGGCACCTCGCTGCTCTCCTATTCCGCCTACGAGTTAAACGCCTCCTGTTCCTTGGACAGCAGGCTGGTTCTCTGCGACAAGGAGCGCAACGCCCTCTACAACAGTTTCCGCCCGGACGAGTGGAACCTGTACCGCTCAAGCTTCAACAAAGCCATCTGCGACAACGCCTTCGGCTCGGCCCAGGACGGCATCTACACCAGCGTCTACTACTTTGAGGGCACCAGCTCCGACTACGTGATGTCCCGGCCGATCAACGCTGATGGAGCCACCATCGGCTACCTGAACCTGTACCTGAAGGGGGACGGCTGGGCCCAGTGCCTCTCCGACTCCGGCTACGAGGGCGTGATCACCGACAATGCGGGCCGGGTGATTTACAGCAGCCGGTTCAACTTCGTCCAGGAAGTGAACAAGTTCCTGTTAGACGGCACCGGCCCCATTGTGCGCATCCACGGCACCCGCTATTGGCTGGACCGGCAGACCGCGGGGGACGGCAACGTAAGGATCTACTCCCTGGTCTACTACCCCCATAACATGACCCTGCTGTTGATCGGCGGCGGGGTAATCGCGGTCATGAGCCTGCTGTGGTACAAGCTGGCGGACAATATGCGCAGCGCCATGGCGGCCAGCAATGCGGCTGCCATCCAGAAGCTGGTCAGCGAAATCCGCATCATCCGCAAATTGGACCCGGACCACAGGGTGGAGATGGGCACGGAGGACGAGTTTTCCATCGTGGGCGTGCAGATCAACCAGATGCTGGATCACATCCAGGAGCTGAACAGCCGCAACACCGAGCTGCTCCGCCTGAAAAACCGGACGGAGATCGGGCAGCTGACCGCTCAGATAAACCCCCATTTTCTCTACAACACGCTGGAAATCATCCGCAATCTGGTGGTCTTTGACCCGGCCAGGGCGGACAGCCTGATCATCCAGCTGACCCAGATTCTGCGCTACAGCATAGACACCTCCCGGGAATATGTGCACCTGGACGAGGACATGGCCTATATTGGCGATTATCTGGATATCCAGAAATGCCGCTACGGCGAGCGCCTGCAGTACGAGATCGATATCGAGGACAACTGCCTGCCTTGCATGATCCCCAAGCTGGTGCTGCAGCCTATTATCGAAAACTCCATCAAATACGGCTTTCAGAAAAAGCAGCAGATTCACATCCTCATAACCGGCCGCCTGAGCCGCACTCTGCTCTGCCTGAGCGTGAAGGACGACGGTCTGGGCATGCCGGATGCGGAGGCGCTTAACCTGACCAATACCCTGCACAGCCCCCACCCAGGCTCCGAGCACATCGGGCTGCACAACATCGCCCGCCGCCTGTTTCTACAGTACGGCAGTGACAGCGGCCTGGAGTTAAAAAACCAGGAGGGCGTTGGCCTGGAAGTAATTGTAAAAATTCGTCAGAAAGGAGACAGCTGACATTGTATAAGGTAATTATCGTGGAGGACGAGGACATTATCCGGAAAGGCCTGGTCTACTCAGTCCCGTGGGCGGAGATGGACTGCAATGTGGTGGGCGCCGCGGCCAACGGCACCGAAGGCCTGGAGCTGATCCGGGAACACAATCCTGATATCGCGGTGGTGGACATCAATATGCCGATTATGGACGGTTTCCAGATGTTGGAAAATTCCTATGAGCAGTACAATTACGCTCCCATCATCCTGTCCGGCTACTCAGATTTCGAGTACGCCAAGCGGGCGATTCATTACGGCGTCAAGGGCTATCTGCTCAAGCCCTTAAACATGGCCGATATGAAGGAGGCCATCCGGCTGGCCAAGCGGGAATGCGCCATACGCAACGCCTGGATCTCCCACCAGAAAACCAGGGAGGACTGGGAGCGCACCTCGGTGCTGAAGGATTTCCAGAAGCAGCCGGTGGAAGACCGGCTGGCCCGCAGGATGCTGGAGTATATATTCGAAAACTACCAGCGCAAAATCGTCATGCAGGACCTGGTGGACCACTTCAACTACAGCGAGGCATTCCTCAACCGCAAGTTCAAGGACGCCGTAGGCACCACCTTCAACGAATATCTGAACCGCTACCGCATCCAGAAAGCCCTGGACATGATCCGGGAGGGGGAGCTTCCCATCCAGGATATCGCCTGGAAATGCGGCATCGGCGACTACAAATATTTCCGCGTGGTATTCCGCAAATATCTGGGATGTTCTCCAAAGGAATACATAAAAGAGATATCTTCTTGATATAAAATGCCATATATTTTCCGGATATCCGAAATTTATATGGCATTTTTTCCTTTTATACCGGATTTCAGGTCGTTTTTCACAGTCATTCTGCTAAAATAGAGACAACAAAAAAATGATTCACCATAAAGGAGGGGCATATGAAAAAAAGAGGTTTAGCGTTATTAATCGGTGCTAGTATGGTTATGGGAATGGCCGGCTGTTCCGGCGGAGGTTCCGCTGCGACCACCGCCCAGGAGCCCGCTCAGACCACCGCCGCCGGCACAACCGCCGCCGGCAGCCAGGAGGCCGCTGAGACCGAGGCCGCCAAGGACTACAAGGACATGACCGGAAAAGTGGTGATCTACACCTCCATGTACGAGGATATCATCGAGGCCATGGACAACAAGCTGGACGAGGTGTTCCCCAACATGGACATCGAATTTTTCTACGGCGGCACCGGAACACTCCAGTCAAAGGTAGCCGCTGAGATGGACTCCGGCAAGCTGGGCTGCGACATCCTGATGGTCGCCGAGCCGTCCTACGCCCTGGAGCTCAAAGAGGCGAATATCCTCCATCCCTACAAGTTCAGCGATACCGACAAGCTCCTGTTCGACTACGATCCCGACGGCTACTGGTATCCGGTTCGCATGCTGAACATGGTATTGGCTTACAACCCGGAGAAGTACAGCAAGGACTCCCTTCCCAACTCCTTCAAGGATTTCGCCTATGATCCGGAGATGAAGGGTTCCCTGTCCATGGGCAATCCGCTGACCTCCGGCACCTCCTACGCCGCCATCGTAGCGCTGTTAGACAAGTACGGCGAGGAGTACTACAAAGCGCTGGGCGATCAGGGCGTGGCGATCGAGTCCGGCTCCGTGGCGCTGACCAAGCTGGAGACCGGCGAGTGCAAGGAAGTCATGATCCTTGAGGAGTCCGTGCTGAAAAAGCGCGAGGAGGAAGGCTCCATGCTGGAAGTGATTTACCCCACCGACGGCGTGATCAGCACCCCCTCCCCCATCATGATCATCGACGACACCCACAGCGCCAACGGCAACGCGGCGGCCTGCGAAGCGGTTGAGGAGTGGTTCCTGTCCACGGAGGGCCAGAAATACATCGTGGCAGGCTGGATGCACTCAGTGCGCAGCGATTATCCCAACGCCCCCTACGACGCGATTCCCACCAGCGAGATCATGTCCGGCGTTATGCCGGTGGACTGGGTAAAATGCTACACCCAGCGCGAGGAAATCCGCACATTATTCCAGGAAAACGTAACGGTACCGCAGTAAAGCCGGCTCACAAATCCGACGGCAGGCAGTATACGCGCAGTCTGGCCCAGGCCCCTCCCCAGGAGCGATTTAAACCGCAAACGGGGCCTGGCGCCGGCCCGGAGACAGCCGTGGGAGCCGGACCGGCTTAAAGCCGGGCTGCCACGCTCACGAGAATCCATTCACAGGGCCGTTGCCATTTTCCGGCAACGGTTTTTTTGCTCCACAGGAGATCTTAGTCCTGGGATTTCCTGTAGCGCAAAAACACGATTCCTGCACATATCAAAAGGGGCTGAAGAAACTTATGGTTACTGAAAAGAAATTTTATTTTGACATTAAATGGTTTGTGATCCTGGCCATCGTGGCCTTCCTGGTCATTTTCCAGGTTCTGCCGCTGCTCTACCTGATCTACCGCTCGTTTTTCGCGGACGGTAGCTTTTCCCTGGAGGGCTTCAAGCGGATCTACTCCTACCCGCTCAACTGGACCTGCCTGAAAAACACCCTGATCACCGCGGGGCTGGCCATGGTGTTCGGCGTGCTGCTGGCCTTTCCCCTGGCCTGGCTGGTGGGGCGGACCAACCTGTACGGCAAGAAATTTTTCCGCACCCTGTTCGTCATGACCTACATGGTGCCGCCCTACGTGGGAGCCATGGCCTGGCTCAGGCTGTTAAACCCCACGGTGGGAACCTTAAACACCCTGATCATGTCCATTTTCCGGCTGGAGAGCGCGCCCTTTAACATCTACTCCATCGGCGGCCTGGTCTGGGTACTGACCACATTTTATTACCCCTATGCGTTTATCACCATCTCCAGGGCCATGGAGAAAATGGACCCGTCCCTGGAGGAGGCCTCCCGGATCTCCGGCGCTTCCCCCTTTAAGACCCTGATGACCATTACGCTCCCGCTGATGCTCCCCAGCATCGTTGCGGCGGCTCTGCTTGTGTTCGTGGCCGCGGCCTCCTGCTACGGCATCCCGTCCATCATCGGCGCGCCGGGACAGATTTACACCGTGACCACCCGCATCGTGGACTACGTCTACATCGGCTCCCAGGAGGGTCTGACCGACGCCACCAACCTGGCGGTGTTTTTGATGGCCATCGCCCTGATCGTGCTCTACGTGTCCAATTTCGTGGTGGGCAAACGCGAGTACATCACCGTGTCCGGCAAATCCACCCGCCCCAACATCGTGGACCTTGGAAAATGGCGGATTCCCATCACCGTGGTGGTCAGTCTGTTCGCCATCGTGGTGGTGGCCATCCCCTTCGCCACCGTGTTCATGACCTCCTTTACCATGAATATGGGCAAGTCCATCTTTGAGGCTGGAAACATTACCTTCAAATACTGGCACACCATCCTGACCCGCAAATCCATCCTGGGTTCCGGCCAGAACAGCCTGATCTCCGCCGCCTGGGCCGCTTCTTTGGGTATGATCATCTGCCTGATCATGGCCTATCTCTTGAAGCGCACCAACGTGAAGGGCAAGGGAGTGCCCGATTTCCTGATCACCGTGGGCTCCGGCAGCCCCAGCGTGGTGATCGCCCTGGCTCTGATCATGACCATGTCGGGCCGGTTTGGAATCAACATTTACAACACCATGTTCATTATGGTGGTGGCTTACATGATCAAATACATGATGATGGGCATGCGCACCGTGGTTTCCGCGTTCTCCCAGATCAGCCCCTCCCTGGAGGAGGCGGCCCAAATCTCAGGCTCCGGCTGGATCCGGCGGCTTAAGGACGTGGTGTTCCCGTTGATCGTGCCGTCCATTGTGGCTGGCTGGTTTTTGATCTTTATGCCCTGCTTCTATGAGCTGACCATGTCCAACCTGCTCTACTCCAACAACACCAAGACCCTGGGCGTGGAGCTGTTTACCTACCAGACCTACCACAGCCAGCAGACGGCCTCCGCCCTGGCTTCCGGTATCTTAATCATGGTAATTGTCCTGAACTATGTGCTGAACAAGGTTACCAAAGGGAAATTTTCAATCTAGGAGGAGAAGCGATGTCTGTTATCACCATCAATCATGTGACCAAGTCCTTTGGGGACGTGACGGTCTTAAAAGAATTTACGGAAGAATTTCAGGACGGGGAGTTCATCACCTTCCTGGGCCCGTCGGGCTGCGGCAAGACCACCATGCTGCGCATCATCGCGGGCTTTGAGAAACCTACCACCGGCGAAATCCGCATCGACGGCAGGGTGGTCAGCTCCAAGGACGTGTTCGTGCCGCCGGAAAAGCGGGGAATCGGCATGGTGTTCCAGTCCTACGCCGTGTGGCCCCATATGAACGTGTTCGACAACGTGGCCTATCCCTTAAAGATCCAGAAGGTTCCCAAGGCCCAGATCAAGTCCCAGGTGGAGGAGATTCTGGAGATCGTCCACTTAAGCCAGTACAAAGACCGGATGCCCAGCCAGCTTTCCGGCGGCCAGCAGCAGCGCGTCGCCCTGGGGCGGGCGCTGATCGGAGAACCCAAGCTGCTGCTTCTGGACGAACCGCTGTCCAACTTGGACGCCAAGCTCCGCGAGAGTATGCGTTTTGAAATCAAGGAGATTCAGCGCAAGTTAAAGATTACGGTGGTCTACGTGACCCACGACCAGGTGGAAGCCATGACCATGTCCGACCGGGTCTTTGTCATCAACCGGGGCGTCGTCCAGCAGGTAGGAAGCCCCATGGAAATTTACCGGCGGCCCAAAAACCAGTTTATCGCGGACTTTGTGGGCAAGGTAAATTTCATCAAGGGCCATGTGAACGGCTCCGCAGTGGACTTAAAGGGAATCGGCCAGTCCCTGGCCTACGAGGGACCGCTGACCGGGGACGTGGTGGTTGCGATCCGGCCTGAGAACATCAAGCTCACCAAGGCCGAGGGCCATCTCCACGGGGCCATCAAATCCATGTTCTATCTGGGGGACGTCAACGACTGCCAGATCGACATAAACGGCACCCAGCTACGGGTGATCGCGGACCCGCACACCTACGATGTTCTGCGCACGGGCGAGGAAATCGGCCTGGAGATCACGGACTTTCTGGTCTATGAGGACGACGGAAGGGACGACCACAATCAGATTCTCACGTAATCATGCAAACGCCGGCGGCGGGACTGTGCAAGGGGCCCACCGCCCGCCGTATCCGTCAAAAACGCCCGGCCACGAAGTATTTACCTGCTTCGGGGTCGGGCGTTTTTTATGATTTAGTATCCGCCGTAGGTCGTTTCTCTGTTGTCATATGTCTCCGCGGCCGGCGCTGCTGTGGTCTCCGGCGCTGTGCTCTTGCCGCCCATCATCGGAAAGCCGAATCCGCCGCTCCCGGCGTTATGCTCGATCTCAGAACCGATCTCGTACAAATCCTCCCGGTTCAGCTTTAACACGTTCACCAGCTTCACATCCCCGGTGGGATCCACGATCTCCTCCTTCAGAGGTTCCACCCCGTAGCTGGCCTTTATCCCCACAAAGGGCATGCTGAGACCGTAGGCGCCCACGCTGGCATCGTCCAGGGTGACCACAAACTGTTTGCCCTTCACCAGGTCCCCCACCGTTCCGTTGGCTGAGGCGGAGCCCTGGACGCCGGGTATGGTCAGGCCGGCCTCCGCGTTCCACCGGCCCTTCTCCCGGTTCAGGCTGGCATTGGCCGTGGCCTTGGCGGAGACGTTGACCAGCCCCGCGCCGGTGGCGGAGAATCCCGCCTCAAAATTGTCCTTGATCACATTGCCGCCGTCGTTTAACTCCCGGGAGACGGTGAGCTTGGCCGCGGCAAGGGAGGCGATCTTTCCCTCCGCCTCCAGATAGACCGTGTCCAGAGGATTCTTTTTCCCGGTCAGCTCCAGGCTGCCGTTCAGAGACAGGGTAATCACGTCCCCCGCCATCGTGTAGCCGCCCTCCACGCAGACGATCCGTCCCTTGGGTCCCACATAGACCTGAAGGACCAGATCGTTTTTCAGCGAGTCCAGACACTTTTTGCTGATCTGCTTCAGCTCCCGCTTCATCTCCTCCGGCGACGACCAGGAGGCCTCTGCCGCCGCCTTTACCAGCATGGAATTACTCAGCATCACATCGTCCAGATCCGCGAGAACCTGGCGGATATCGTCCCGGTCAATGGTCAGCTCGTAGCCCTGACAGGCCTTATCCTTTCCTCCTATGGTAAAGGTCCGCTTGTCGATCTTGGCTACGTCCATGTTTTTCATCAGCGCCGCCCAGTCCTCTTTAGAGACGTCCCAATACTCCGCCATCAGATCCAGCCTCTCGGCCTTCCACTCCCCGTCCCAGTCGATTCCATATTCTTCCTTTAACAGCTTCCGGAATTTGGAATCCTCCAGCTTGTCCTTAAGCTCCTGGTGATCCACGTAAAAATATTTGCTGTAGAGCTCCGGCGACCCGGCCGCCGTCTTTTCCTCATCGTGGTAAAAGTCCACGCCCGCAATCTCCAGCTCGCCCATGGTGCCGTTCACCCGGCCCAGCAGACGGCCCTTGTCGTCCTTCTCCAGCCAGCCGCTTACGCCTAAGTCAGCCAGGCCGATTCCCAGATCCTGAGGCCCCACCGAGACCGCGATCTCAGCCTTCCTCCGGCTCTTTCCCGTGTCCACCATGTGGGCAATCTTCTTTAATCCCAGATATTCCGACACGCCGGATTCCTCCGTGCACATTGCGTTCCAGGTATTTTTAACGCCCCTCGCAATTACCGCCTTCGGCTGGTTCCAGAGCACGATCCCCGCGGCCAGGCCGCAGACTGCGATTCCGGCCGCAGCGGCCAGAGCGATCTTCACTCCCTTTTTTGGCGCCTTGTGGGAGCCGGAGACGCTCCTCGCGTTTGAGGCCCGTCTCCCCTTTTTTCTTCCGCTTCCGCCTTCTTCCTGTCCGTTTGCACACTCGTCCCCGCAGTCCGCCTTTTCTCCGCAGGCCGTGCAGAATAACGCGTCGTCCGGCATCTCGGCCCCGCATTTTGTACAGTACATTCTCCTCTACCTCTTCCTCTGTATTTTCCGCCGTCTGAATCCTTACTTATTTTGATTTATCCGGTTTTAATTTATCCCGCTCACACCTGGCGGCCGCACTCGCAGCAGAACCTGGCTCCCGGCTCCATCAGGGCTCCGCAATTTGGGCAATGGCGCTTTTTGGGCGCTTCCTGGGGCGTCTCCCGGTTCTCCGTCTCCAGCTTTTTTCCGCAGGCCTTGCAGAACCTGGCCCCCGGCGCGTTGACCTTTCCGCAGGTACAGGTCATTCCGTCCTCCCGCGCTGCTGCGGCCGCCGGCCGCGGTTCCTCCCCCAGAATCTTGGCCTTTTCCACGGTGATCCGGTCGATCTCCTCCTGATACCGGGCGATCTCCTGCTCCTTCCGGCTTAACGCGGCGCAGGCCGACTCGATCGTCTGCGGGTTTACCCCGCCGTTTTTCCACTGGGCGAACACCGCCTCCCCCAGCTCCTGCTTCAGGTTGTGGATTTCATCCTTCACGTTGCCCACCTTTGCCTTCAGCTTCTCCGTTTCCAGATAAGTGCCGGACTTGACACTCACCGACACGAGACTTTTGTCAATGCTCTCCCTGATCTTACCCAACACGGCTGTCACTCCTCATCTTCTGTTATTTTACGGACTAAAAAACGTAAATTCTTACCAAATCCTACTTTATCCTACTTAATACGATAAGTCAATACGATTTGGTACAAAATGCTATAGTATACGAAAAAGGAGGATGATCATGAAACCATTAAAAGCAAAGGTAAGCATCACCCTGGACACGGATGTGATCGAACGGCTGAAACAGCTCTCCGAGGAAGACGACCGCTCATTCTCCCAATATATCAATCTGATTTTAAAAGACTATTTATCCAATCGGACGGATGCTTCACCAAAAAAGGAATAATTTTATATGCGGTTTCTGCGCGCAAAAAAGGGACTCAAACGCCGTTTTTCCGGTGTCTGAGTCCCTTTTTGACCGCTTATTTCTGTTCGGTTGTGTTTACAATTCTGGTTCCGCCCCGTCTGCGCAGTAGATACAGCTCCCCGACTTGACGGTGGCCAGCACGCGGATGTTTCGCAGCTCCATGGGGTCCGCTTCCAGGGGATTTTCCTCCAGAATCACGAAATCCGCCAGCTTTCCCGGGGCGATGCTTCCCTTCTGGTCCTCCTCAAAATATTGGTAAGCCCCGTTGATGGTCACGGCCCTCAGGGCGTCCGCCACGCCGAGGCGTTCCTGCGCCCCCAGAAGCCTCCCGTTTTTTGTCAGCCGGTTTACCGCGCACCAGACGGTTTCCATCATATCCGGGCGGATCACCGGCGCATCCTGGTGCAGGGTGAAGCGGATATCCCGCTCCAGGGCAGAATGGGCCGGGCTGATCCGTTCCGCCCGCTCCGGGCCGAGATTTGCCAGGTGAATGTCCCCCCAGTGGTACACGTGGGCCAGGAAGAAGGAGGGGATGATCCCCAGGGCCTTCACCCGGTCCAGCTGGTCGATGCCCAGCAGCTGGGCGTGGATCATCACCGGGCGGATGTCCCCCGGCTGGTGTTCCGGCAGCTCCTCCAGCGCCGCTGCGTACTCCCGCAAATACTGCTCGCAGGCCGCATCCCCGTTGCAGTGGGCCAAAAGCTGCATATTCTCCCGCTCCGCCCGCAGGATGTTCTGTTTAACCGCGGCGTCGGTGAGCGTGGGGTAGCCGCAGTGGGCGGGGGAGACAGGGGGTTGGGCGGGCTGAGACGGGGAATCTCCGGCCTTCCCGTCCCGCACCGCGGCGGCCTCCTCCGCCTCTCCTACCGGCAGATACGGCCGGCGCAGCCAGGCGGTCCGCCCCTGGGGCGAGCCGTCCAGGAACATTTTATAGCCGCCGATCTTCATGTGATGCTTATAATGGCCGATGTGGTCCGCAAACTGGCGTTTCAACTTATCCGCGTCCGCTATGTCCATGTAGGCCACCAGATCCAGCTTCAAAATATCGGAGCGCAGCAAAAGCTCGTACAGCGGTCCCAGGGGGGCGCTCATCATTCCCTCCTGCACCGTAGCGATTCCGTAAGAGGCATAGAGCCGCTGGGCCTTCCGGTATGCGTTCAAAAATTCCTCTGGCGACGGCATGGGGGCTTTCTGAATATACTGTAGAAACGCAGTTTCCTCCATATATCCGGTGGGCTCCCCGTCCTTCACCGCGATGATTCCGCCCTCCGGCGGCCGGGTGCCCGCGTCCACCCCCAGCCACTTAAGGGCCTGGGTGTTAAACGCGCCCATATGGCCGGATTGATGCTGGACCAGAAGAGGGTTGTCCGGCGCCGCCTGGTCCAGAACACTGCGGTCCGGGTGCGCCCCCTCCTCCAGCCGGTTGTGGTCGTAGCCCGAGGCCTTCACCCACTGTCCGGCCGGAATGTTCTCCCGTCGGATAAACTCCCGGATGATGCGGATTATATCCGCAAAATTCCCGGCCTCCCCCAGGTCCGCCTGCATGGTAGCGTTGGCGCAGGCCGTAAAATGGCTGTGGGGGTCGATAAACGCCGGCATCAGGGTATGCCCCTGCAAATCCGCCAAACGCGGCTCTTTGCCGGCCGCCGCAGCCCTCACCTCCTCAAGAGTCCCCACCGCGCGGATCACTCCATCCTCCTCCAGCACCGCCTGGGCGCAAAACGGCTCTTCCATGGTGATCACCGTTCCGTTGTAATACAAAGTTCCGCTCATCTGCCTCACCTGTCCTTTCCATCTGTAAAAACCGCTCAATCGTTGACATTTCATGTGTTTGCGGGTATAGTGTGTTATACAATTCCATTCATCAAGTATATCCTAAGAAGGTGTATCCTATGTCGCGTGCATGGCTCAAAAAGTATTGGCTGCCGCTTCTCCTGCTGGCAGCGTTTCTCTATCTGGCAATCGGCGCCACTGCGCCCTTTTTTCATTATAAGACGATCCCGGACAAAACAAAAGAAAAATTTTCTCCCCAGTCATTTTACCAAGACGGTCCCGGCGTGGACCGGGCCATGATTTTGGAGACCAACGAGAGCGCCTGGGAGGAGCGGCTGCGGTTCATGAACCTGGCCCAGAAGCGGATCATTCTCTCCACCTTTGACTTTCGGGACGGGGAAAGCCCCAGAGACCTGCTCTCTGTTATGCTGCACAAGGCCGAGGAGGGCGTTCAGGTCAAAATACTGGTGGACGGCTTCTCCGGCCTGGTGCGCATGGAGCACAGCGAGGTTTTCTACGCCCTGTCCAGCCATCCCAATGTGGAAATCAAGCTCTACAACCCCATAAACCTGGCAAAGCCCTGGAAAACCCAGGGCCGGATGCACGACAAGTATGTGATTGTGGACGATTACGGCTACATATTGGGCGGGCGCAACACCTTTGACTACTTTATCGGCAGCTATCCCACAAACAGCCGCAGCCACGACCGGGAGGTGTTCGTCTACAACACCGCCCACGGCGGCCCGGACAGCGGCGAGAGCTCCCTTGGCCAGGTTCTGGGCTACTTTGACGGCGTGTGGAATCTGGACGTCTGCCGCCCATTCCACAACGACGAGGCGCTGGCGGATAAGCCCAAGGTAAAGGCGGCAGCGGATATGCTGCACAAACGCTACCAGGACCTGGCAGCCGCCCGGCCGGACCTGCTGGATTCGGGGGAGGTTGGCGGGACGGGGGAGGGAGGCGCGGTTCCTGGAGATTTTGGGGGTGGTACCGATGATTCCGGAAGCCGCGCCGCCGATCCCGGCGGCAGCCCTACTACTCCCGGCGATACTACCGTTCCTGGCGCGAGCGCCTCACTCTCCGCGCCTGCCTGCGGCGCGCTGCCGCCGGACCGCGCCGCCCGCCGCAGGCAGGCCCTGGCCTACTATGCCGCGAACACCTGCGAGGCGGGCAGGATCACCCTGGTTTCCAACCCCACCGGTATCTACGGCAAGGAGCCCACCGTATTTTTCACCCTGACCGAGCTGATGAAGAGCGCCGGACAGAGCGTGGATATCCACACCCCCTACGCGGTCTTTAACTCCTACATGTACGGCACCATAGAGGATGTCAGCAGCCGCGTCCCGGTGAGCATGATGATCAACTCCGTGGAAAACGGCGACAACTTCTTCGCCTCCAGCGACTATCTGCGTCATCGCAAAGACATGGCCGCCACCGGCATGACCATCTACGAGTACGACGGCGGCATCTCCTACCACGGCAAATCCATGGTGATCGACCACGAGCTGGCCGCGGTGGGGTCCTACAACTTCGACCTGCGCAGCACCTACATGGACACGGAGCTCATGCTGGTGATACAGAGCCGCGAGCTGGCCGGGGAGCTGGAACAATACATGACCTCCTATGAGAAGGACTGCCGGAAACTGCTGCCCGACGGCAGCTATGAGATACCGGACCACATCGTCATTTCTGAGGTTCCCCTCTGGAAACGCGCCGCCTGGGCGGTGGTGGGGTTTGTGATGCAGCCGGTGCGGTTTCTCATTTGACGGAGGAGGGGGAGCTGACCATTTCCCTGCAGGCGGCCACTCCCAGCCGGCCATTCCCCTGCAACAGGCCCTTCGCCCGCAACGGGCCATTCCCCTGCAACGGGATATTTCCCCGAAACGAGATATTTCCCCGAAACGGGATATTTCCCTGCAACGGGGATATTCCCCCGCAACAGGATATTTCCCCGCAACGGAATATTCCCCCACAACGGGCTATTCCCCCACAACGGAATATTCCCCACTCCACCCACCATTCGAAAGGAGGCTTAAACCTATGCGTTCAGAGACAGAGATGCTCAGCCTGATCCGCAGCGCAGCCGAAAACGACAACCGCATCCGCGCCGCCTGGCTGGAGGGCTCCCGGGCCAATCCCAGCGCTCCCCAGGACTTATTTCAGGATTACGACGTGGTGTACGTGGTCACAGAGACCCGGTCCTTCCGCGAGGACAGACAGTGGATCGACCGCTTCGGGGAACGCCTGTACATGCAGTACCCGGAAGAAAATCCCAGCTATCCCTCCGACGTCGACCGCTGCTACGGCTGGCTGATCCAGTTTGCCGACGGCAACCGGCTGGATCTGCACGTCTGCACCTGGAATTACGCCCGGGATCATTTGGAGCTTTACACCGTGCTGGTGGATAAGGATAATCTCCTGCCCCAAAAGCAGATGTGTTCCGACCGGATCTATTGGGTCAAAAAACCGTCCCAGGAACAGTTTTCCTGCGCCTGCAACGAATTCTGGTGGTGCCTGAACAACGTGGCCAAGGGCTTATGGCGCGGGGAGCTGCCCTACGCCATGGAGATGATCGATTTCAATATCCGCCCCATGCTCAGACAGCTCCTGGAGTGGAAAATCGGCGTGCTCACCGGCTTTTCCGTAAGCGCCGGCAAATCGGCCAAATACATGGACCGCTACCTGCCGCCCGAGGACTGCCGCCAGTACCTTCAAACCTATTCGGCGGCGGAGACCGAAGCCGTGTGGGAGGCGGTTTTCACCATGTGCGGCCTGTTCGACCGGATCGCCGGGGAGGTCGGCTCTGCGCTGCATTTCACCTGCGACCGGACCGAGGCAGAAAACAGCCGGATGTATCTGGAGCATGTGAGGAAGCTGCCGCGGGATGCGGAGCAGATTTACTGAGCTTTAAGGCAGCCGCCGTCCCAATGCTATCTGGCGCATCTCAAAACAGATTTCCCTCCCGGTCAAACTCCATCTCAAAGGGTTCGCTCTCAACCGCAAGCCCAGCCATTTTCTGCGCCTCATCCCAGTAAGCCTCGGACAGCAGGATGTGCTCCAGATGCAGCGTATCCGCGATCCGCACCAGCCGCGGATTCACCCGATCCGTTCCTACGCAGGAGCGCAGGCATACCTGGAGGCATTCCCGGTGATTTTTCATAATCATGGGAATCTTGGCCAGCGTCAGCACGGTGCTGGTGATGCTGTTGATGTAAAAAGCCTCAAAATCAGCCTTGTTGAACACGGCCTGGGAAATCACGTCCGCATTGCAGATGCCGTGGCAGTTTCCGTGGGTCTCCTCCGTGAGATCCAAAATTGCCACCTTCTGGGCACAGATTCCGCCCTGGGCATACTGGGGCAGGATAAACCGGCCGGAAATATTAGGGTCCATCCCCTCGCCACTGATATTCTTTCCCACCCGGTCCACCGCCAGCACGTCGCAGTCCCCGGTGAGAATCCCCGGCATATAGCCAAACGCCTTTTTTAGCAGTCCCGGCTCCCGCTCTTCGATCTGCCCGGCCGGCACCACATGGAGCTCCGCTGTCTGATCATAGGCGTTTTCCAGGATTGCCACCGCGAACAGCACATTGCAGTGCGCGATGACAGCCTTACCGTTGAGATACACGTTTTTAGCCAGGTTTCCCACGCCCTCGTTGTGGGTCCGCTCAGCGCCCTTCTGCTTTGCCAGCCCGATTGCCATCATCTTCATCATGCCGCTCTCATATCTGCCCCGGAAGGCGGTGTGGGGTTTGATCCGCGCGATCAGCACGATGCCGTCCGCCTCCGCGGCGTTTTTATCTACCAGCACCTCCCTGCCCTCCTCATTGCGCCCAACGCACACAGTCTCCATGGACGACAAGATCGGACAGCCCGCCGTATCCTCCGTAATATCCAGGGAGCGCAGCACCTCCCTCTGCCCCTCCGCCGTTGCGCCTCCGTGGCTGCCCATGGAGGGAACGATAAAGGGCCGCGCCCCCATGTCTTTTAAGTAGGCGATTACAGCGCGCACGATCTCCGGGAGATTACAGATTCCACGGGATCCCACCGCCACGGCAATCCTCAGCCCGTCCATCCGCTCACAGCCGCTGTCCCGTTTCAGCCGCTGCGTCAATACCTCCCTCACGTCCCCGGAAGGAATCTCCGGTCCCTCAAATATCTGTCTCACCCGGAACATTTTCGGCACCGGCACATCTCTCACCAGCGCCGACACCTTATCTCTGCCGGAATAAATATCCATCTCTTATCCTACTCCTCTCCCAAGTACGCCTTGCGAACCTCCTCGTTGTGCAGCAGCGACTCGCAGGTATCCGTCAGAATCATCCGCCCCGTCTGAAGCACATAGCCTCTCTGGGCGGTGGTCAGCGCAATCTTGGAGTTCTGCTCCACAAACAGCACCGTGGTCCCCTCCCGGTTGATCTCCCGGATTGCCTCAAATATCTCCGCCACAATCAACGGCGCCAGCCCCAGGGAGGGCTCGTCCAACAGAATCATCTTGGGATTGGCGATCAGCGCACGGCCGATTGCCAGCATCTGCTGCTCCCCGCCGGAGAGCGTGCCGCCCATCTGGCTTTTGCGCTCCAGCAGGCGCGGGAACCGTTTGTATATCTTCTTTAAATCCTCCTGGATTCCCTTGGTGTCCCGGCGGGTGTAAGCGCCGTTTAAAAGATTTTCCTCCACGGTCAGCTTGGAAAAGATGTGGCGTCCCTCCAGCACCTGGACCAGGCCCATTTTGGCTATCCTGCTGCCCTTCATCCCCTCGATCCGTCTGCCGTCAAAAATGATCTCCCCCTGCACGCCCCTGGCCTCCGTCAGCCCGGATACCGTGCGCAGCGTGGTGGTCTTGCCGGCGCCGTTGGCCCCGATCAGGGTGACCATTTCCCCCTGGTTCACATAGAGATCGATCCCCTTCACCACCTTGATGTTTCCATAGCTGTACTGAAAATTGTGCAGCTCCAGCATGGCCCCCATCTACTCACCTCCCAAATAAGCGGCGATCACCTCCGGATTCTTCTGAATCTCAGCCGGAGCCCCTTCCGCCAGTTTTTTTCCGTAATAGAGCACATATATATAGTCGCAGAGATTCATCATCAGCTTCATGTCGTGCTCAATAACCAGAATTGCAACGCCCCGGGCCGCGATCTTTTTAAGCAATACCAGCAGCTCGTCATTTTCCTTGGAATTCATCCCTGCCGCCGGCTCGTCCAGCAACAGCAGCCTGGGATCGCTGGCCAGACCTCTGACGATCTCCAGCAGGCGCTGATCCCCATAGGAAAGGCTTCCGGCCGGTTCCATCGCCCTGTCGTCCAGGCCCACAAACCGCAGCAGCTCCATGGCCTTTTCCCGCGCCGCTTCCTCCTCTTTTTTCTGTGCGCTCATCCGCAGCAGGGAGGGCCAGAAGCCGCCCTTCAGCCTGGAGTGCATGCCCACCAGAACATTTTCCATCACCGTCATTTTCTTAAACAGATTGATGACCTGGTAGGTCCGGGAAATCCCGGACTCGTTGATCTGATAACAGAACTTACCGGAAATCTGTCTGCCGTCAAATTCCACATTTCCCGAATCCGGCTTGTAAACACCGCTGACCAGATTAAAAAAGGTCGTCTTTCCCGCGCCATTGGGCCCGATGAGACCGGTAATGCTGCCGTCCCGGACCTCCATGCTCACATGATTCACTGCCTTCAGTCCCCCAAAGCTCAGTGTAACGTCATTGACTTTCAGCACCTGCTTTCATCCCTTTCCTCTTTTTCAGATGGTTCTTAAATAACGTTTCCGCCGTCCCGTAGATTCCCCCCGGAATCATCACAATCACCATGAGAAGCATGGCCCCGTAAATCAGCATCTGATACCGCTCCGCAGAGCGCAGCAGCTCATTGAGCACCATGACGATGGCCACGCCGCAGATCGGTCCGAACATGGAAGCCGTTCCGCCGAACAGCAGCATGGTCAAAAACATGACGCTCTGCTTCTGCATAAACGTGTCGGGACTGATGTACTTCACCAGGTGGGCGTACATTGCCCCGGCAAAGGCCGTGTAGAACGCGCTGGTGGCAAAGGCCATCACCTTGTATTTGCGCACGTTGATGCCCATCCCGTCGGCGGCCTGGCGGCTCTCCCGGATCGCGATAAAGGCTCTCCCCACCTTGGAATTGATCAGACGGTGCTTAGCCGTCAGAAAGATCAGGGTGCACAGCAGCGCAAAGTAGAAGAAACGCTGGTTCGTGTTGATCTGAAACCCGAACACGCTCACCGACTCCGTGTAATAGCCCACAAAATTGTTGGTGATATTTCCAGGAGAATGGGAAATCAGCTGGTATACAATCTCCCCGAAGGCCAGCGTGGCCAGGGAAAGGAAGTGGAATACCAGCTTGGAGGCCGGATAGGCGATCAGCGCGCCCACGGCCGCCGCAAGAACGGAGCCCAGCAGCATGGTCACGGGAATCGGTATGCCCAGATAGCCGTGCAGCAGAGCAGAACCGTAGGCGCCGATGGCGAAAAATGCCGCGTGCCCCATGGAAATCTGACCGCAGTATCCGAATACAATATCCAAACCCGACACAGCGATAATGTAGAGCATGATAAAGCAGCAGATCAGGATCGCGTACGGAAAGCCGGAAAATACTGCCGGCAGGCAGGCGGCCGCGGCAGCAACCGCAATGTAACTCCAATTTTGCCTGAGTTTATTCATGATGATTCCCCTCCTCTAATCCTGGATCGCCTGCTCGTTGAATAATCCCGTGGGCCTTAAGAAAAGGAACGCCAGCAGAATCACATATGAAACCATATCCTTCAGCTCGCTGGTCCAGAAGCCTGCCACCATGGTCTCCACGATCCCCAAAAGCAGTCCGCCCACAATGGCGCCGTACATATTTCCATATCCCCCCGACACGGCGGCGGCCGAGCCCTTCTTGCCGATGGTGGCCCCCAGCGTGGTGTAGACGCCGAAAATGGGGCCGATCAGCATACCGCCCAGGGCCGCCAGACCGGCGGCCAGGCCCCAGGTGATCCCCGTCGTCAGGGACACGTCGATGCCGCAGGCCTCAGCCGCCGTGGCGTCCATGGAGGCCGCCCGCATGGCGGTCCCCAGTTTTGTCCTCGACATAAAGAAGTGCAGCAGAACCATACAGCAAACCGCGACAATGATGCACACCAGCGACTCCGTCTGAACCGAAATAGTTCCCAGCTTCACGGTCTTAAACGGGAATATGGCCGGGAAATACAGAGTCTTGGTACCGAATCCGATCATGGTTCCGTTCTGGATAATATAAGAAATTGCAATGGTGGCCAGCACAATGTAAATGGCCATGACCTTTTTGTTCAAAAGCCGCCTGATAATAAATTTTTCCACTCCCAGCCCGATAAAAAACGCGATGAACACGGACAGCGCAAGGGAGACAACGAACGGAAGGTGATAGCCGTTGAAAAAGGTCACGCCCAGAAACGCCCCCACCGTGAGCAGATCGCCCTGGGCAAAGGTCATCAGACCGGACGCCTTGTAAATCAGGCTGTAGCCCAGCGCAATCAGCCCGTACACGCTGCCAATCACCAATCCGGATATCAACAACTGCCAGAACATATCCTACCCCCAGTCTTTTTACTTAGCCTGCCACTGCGCGTACGCGTCGCTCTCCATCCATTCCTTCATCAACACGTTTTTGCCGTCCACACGGATAAACTCCTTGAAATTGTGCAGCCCTTCCCCGGAGCCGTCCGTGTAGTCCAGCACACCGCCCAGCCCCTGAAGCCCCGAAATCTGATTTACCGCAGCCTTCACAGCCTCGTGGTCGTTGGTTCCGGCTTTTTTTGCCGCCTCGCGAAGCACCACCAGGCTGTCGTAAACGCGGTAGGCGCAGTCCGTGGCCGGCATGGCGCCGAACTTCTCCTGGTACTGTGTCAGGAATTCCCTGATGTGTGGGTCGTCGCACTCGTCGATGGAGGCGTAGGTCAGGTACGGGGCCGAGAACGCCACGTAATCCGCCGCTTCGCCGGCTATCTGAACCGCATCGGAGGGCAGCGCTTCCTTGTTCAGGATAATCCCCTCAAATCCGTACTGTCTCAGCTGTTTGATAAACACGCCGTAGGTGGCGCCCACAGTGGACATAAACACCGCATCCGCGCCCGAATTCATAATCTTGGTGATCTGGCCCGAAAAATCGCTGTCCCCCTCATTATAGGCCTCCTCCGTCACCACCTGCAGCCCCTCGGCCTCGCAGGTGGCGGCAAAGGTTTTGGCTGTGGCGATGGCGGACTCGTCCTGCCCTCTGAAGATCGCCACGCTGGTCACGTTTAAGTCCTTAGCCAGCTCCACGGTCAGCGGCGCCACAAAATCGGAATTCACGCAGGCCCTGAACACGTAGTCCCAGCCCTGATCCATGTAGGTCGGGGACAGCCCTGTGCCAAAGGTAATAATCTTCGCGTCATTGAGGGCGCCGGCCGACGCCAGGATACAGCTGGACACGCAGGAGGATATACAGGCGTCAATCTGATCCACGTTGATCAGCTTGGTCACCGCCTTCACGGCCTCCTCAGGCGATCCCTGGTCGTCGTAGACCACCACCTCCACCTTGGCCCCGTTCAGGCCTCCCTCGGCGTTGATCTGGTCCACCACCATATTCAGGGCGTTAAGCGCCTCCTCACCATATATGGCATTGGCCCCGGACATGACCTGATACATCCCGATCTTGTAGGTATCCCCGCCCGCCTGCCCGGCCTGTGTGCCGGCAGCAGAAGATGCCGCTGCCGACGATGTTTCCTCCGTCTTTGCCCCGCAGGCCATAAGACCCGCCGTCATACATACCGTTAACGCCGCCGCTATAATTTTTTTCATTTGAACACCTCCACCTCAAATCCAACTATCTCTCCCAGTTCCCTGATTTGTTCCGTGTAGTCCCCGTACACCACAGCCAGATGGTGCCCGTAGGAGCCTTTGGCAAGGGCCTGGCGGAATTCACGCGCCCCTCCCTCCACGCGGTAAAATACCGCGGGACTGCAATAGACCTCACGGATCTCACATCCCAGTATTTCCGCCCTGGCCACGATCATCTTGTCCCCCCTGCGGTTGAAACGGCCCAGGGTGACGGTCTTATCCTGGTGGTCCGCCATATCCACCTGGATTTTTGATCCCCAGCCCTCATAGGTGAAATGTCCCAGCTGATACGTCATATCCGGTTCGCCGAAGCCGTCCATTTTCCGGCCCGGAACCGCATGGTGGATCTCCAGCACGTCCTCGTCAAACACCTGGCTGGGCGCGGTGAGCAGCTTGGGCATACCCAGCTGTTCCAGCGTTTTGGTTCCCTTCAGCACCAGCACCGGATTTCCCATGAAAATCGATTTTTTCGCCAGGTACATCATCACGGTCATAGCCAGCCAGACGTTGATATCCTCCTCGCAGGCCGAGGGAATCCGCTCATCCTTGTTGAGGCTGTGGGTCATGCAGGGAACGCACTTGTTCCGCATGGGATACCGCGACGCGCAAAGCTCCTTGCAGGAGGTGGTAAAGGCGTTACAGCCGAACTGTTCCATCAGCGCCCGAACCGCATGAAAATATTTCAGGTCCTGGCAAACCCACTCCTTTTTAATGTTGCAGCTCACGGCTCCGCCGATCACCTCATCGGCCTCGGCTTCTATCTCCGGGGTAATCTCCATCTTGTCCATCACGTCGAACACATTGCGGAACGTCATGCGGTTATTGCGGATTCCGTATTTCTGCCACAGCCCCAGAAGATCGCAGCAGCTGGTATTCACGCTGGCCGGCACCTCCTCGGTGGCCGAGAGGATCAGGAGCTTTGTGTTGGCAATGGCTTTCTTCACCTGCAAATAGTTCAACAGCTTGTTGTACTCCTCGTAGTCGTGAGCCATGTAGGCCTCCAGGCCGATATCCCGGTAGAACCCCACCAGATCGATGGGCGTGGGGCCCAGATTGATCATGGACACCGCCTTTTTGTACCGTTCGATGCCCGGCACGCGGTAGGTGATCAAATAGAGGTCCACCTCGTGGGCATCCCCGTCCAGCTTGGCAAACTCCCGGTCGCTGACCACAAACGTCTCGTCGAATTCCAGATACACGGGTTCCATAATGTTGGCGCAGTCCCCGATATTCTCCCGCAGTTCCTTTTCCCAAACCTTGAATTGCTCTTTCCCCACCCTGATTTCGTAGCGCGGGTCCAGCTCCTCCTGCAGCCCCACTCTGCACGGTCCCTCCCAGATATCGGAATGCACCATGTTGCTGAATACGGGCTTCAGATTCACCTTCACATCCATTGCATACTTCATAATCCTCTTCTCCTTTAAAATTTATTTTTATAGGTAAGCGCTTACGTTTGCGTTGCTCGCCGCCTCCATGGCCTGGCAGAGCTTTTTGAGCCCGTTCTGCTTGATGTCCGGGTTGATGATGCAGTCATCTATGGACTCCACCAGCCGCATGGGACTGTTTAGCGGGCCGATCTCCTGTAAAGTGCCGCTGTATATCTCCTTGAGAATGGCGATCACCCCGCCCACCAGCAGGGAGTCGCTCCTGGCCAACAGCTCCAGCCCTTCCCCGCGGCGTGTAACCTTTATGTAAAAATTCACCTTGCAGCCCGGTATTTTGTATTCCTCCAGGCTGATCTCATCTTCCTTTAGCCTCATTCCCTGTTCCAGGAGAATGTCGTACTGTTCCAGCAGATCCGCTGTCTGAAACCGCTCGCACCATTGATCTAACATTTGCAATGACGTCATACCTCACCTCGCCGCCGGATCGTGATAAATCTTCCGCCTGTCCGCCAGCCTTCGGATGGAGGACAGCGTGTCCACTACCTCATCGATCTCCTCTTTTGTATTGTAAAATGCCATGGACAGCCTGCAGCTGCTCTCGGCCCCCAGCCGCCTCATATACGGGTAGGCGCAGTGCTTTCCCGTGCGGATGGCGATATTGTTGGCCGCCAGCATCACTCCAATGTCGTAAGGCGAGCAAAATTCCGGCACAAAGGAGAGGATGGTGCTGTCCTTAACCGCTCCTACCAGGCGATAGCCGTCCAGCCGGCCCATACGCCGGCCCAGGTACATGCCCAGGGAGCTTTCATATTCCCTGATATGATCCAGCCCTGCGGCCTGCAGATATTTCACCGCCGCCTCCAGCCCCAGAATATCCGCCACATTTACAGTTCCGGCCTCCCACTTGTAGGGTGCATCCTTATATGTATTTTCCGGCTCCCCCACAGCCTCCACCATATCTCCGCCGTACATAAACGGAGGGAGTTCTGCCAGCAGCTCCGCCTTCCCGTAGAGCACCCCTGTGCCCATCGGGCCGTAGGCCTTGTGCCCGGAAAAGGCCAGGAAATCGCAGTCCAGGGCTTTGACATCAATTTTCTGATGCTGGACTGCCTGGGTCGCGTCCAACACGACCAGCGCGCCGGCCTGCCGGGCAATCCCGATTACCTCCTCCACCGGCGGCGTCTCCCCGGTCACATTGGAGGCCATGGTAACTGCCACCAGCTTTGTGTGGCGATCCACTTTGCTTCTGAGATCCTCCATGTCCAATCTGCCTGTATTGTCCGCCAAAGCCACCCGGAATTCCGCTCCTGAGAGCCGGCAGGCATGCTGCCAGGTCAGATAATTGGAGTGATGCTCCAGCTCGGTGGCCACCACGTTGTCCCGGTCCCCGAGCTTTCCCTCGGCCAATACGTAGGCCAACAGGTTGAAAGACTCCGTAGCCCCCTTGGTGAAAATAACCTCCGCCGGAGCCGACGCCCCGATCAGTCCGGCTACGGTTCTCCTGGCCTCATCATATTTTTCAGATGCGAGAATGCTCAGCAGGTAACAGCTCCTGTGGATATTGGAATTCTCGCTCTTATAGTAATCGGTAATCCGGTTGATCACTGCCCAGGGCTTCTGTGTGGTGGCCCCGTTGTCCATATAGATCAATTTTTTACGGTTCAGCACCGGGAAATCTTCCCTCATCTTTCCCACATCCAACATCGCTACTCCTTTTTTGCCAGCGCCCGGAACACCAGGCGGGAAAATGCTCTGAGATCCTCCGCCGCCGTCACCTCGTCATCCTCCAGGCAAATCCCCAGCTTCCGCTCCACATACATCACAAACAAAACCTTCATCTGCGTCACCAGACTGGTCTGGTGGCAGTCGTACTGGTGAATCCGCTTCTCAAGTACCGCTTCCGGAAGCTTTCGTTCCGACAAATCTCTCCGCTTGATACTGATAATGGCCAGCTTTCTGAAATCCGTCTCCGTCTCCTCGCCGATTCCAAACCGCAGATTTATGCAGGCCCTGAGATTCCTGTAGACCAGCTCTTCCGTGTATGCTCCGGCCATGGGCTCCCGGATCCCTTCCAGGTATGCATCGGCCTGTTTCATATTGATCTCCCGACTGTTTCCGCTCATAATCTGCTGCCTTTCTGCGTGTCATATGACAGATTATAGGGCATTTTGAGTATATTTTTTTGCGTTTTTGTTTTAATATTGTGCTTTTTTTCATTTTCATATATACTAATATCGTAAACTTTGTAATAAATATGACTTTTTTTACATAATTGCAGGGAGGGGACAGAAATGGACCGGCAAAAGTACACAGAAATCTTTGAAGATGATTTTTTTATCAAGCATAAAATCAGCGCGCTGCCGGAAAAAACCCATTTTCATATCCACAGCCAGCTGGAAATCGTGTATACGTTCTGCAATACCATGAAGCTGCGCCTGGAAAACCGGTCTTTCCCCATCCCGGCAAATTGCTTTGTGCTCTTGAACAACTCCGACTTTCACCAGTTTTACATGGATCGCGCCGGCGTATGCGACCGGTTTGTTCTGTACTTCTCGCCGCGCTACATCTCCTCCTTCTACTCCGTGAACACCAACCTGCTGGAGTGCTTTTACTACCGGAATTTTGATAATCCCTACATTCTTCCCGTGAAAGAGGAGGAGCTCGACACCTGCCTCACGCTCCTCAACTCCATCGAACACTACCACGCCCAAAGCCCTTCCTCCGTTTACGGCTGCGAGCTGTATGAGAAATCACAGTTCTGCCAGCTTCTCCTGCTGATCAACCGCACTTACCGGGAATACCACCACATCAGGGATCACGATTTTGAAAACTACAGTCTCTTTTATGAGCTGACCCGCTACATCCACCAGAATTACATGACAGAGATTCGCACGGAGCAGATCGCCAGGCAGTTCGCCGTCAACCGCACGCAGCTCTACAAGATTTTCAATGAGATCAGCGGCGTCACGCCCAATGAATATATCATCAATTACCGGATCAGCCAGGCCAAGAACCTGCTGCTGCAAAACTACTCCGTGGAGGAGACCTGCAATATGTGCGGCTACAATAACCTGTCCCACTTCAGCAGAATTTTCAAACAGAAGGTAGGAATGTCTCCCAAAAAGTACCAGTTGAACAATCTGCAGCCTCCCCTCTGATGTCCCGCCCACGCTGTCCGGGAGATGAAAAAAGCGATACCACACTGTTGCATGTGATATCGCTTTTAATATTTTCCGGACCGTCCTGCCGCGGATCCCCTCCCCGCCTCACACCGGATACGCCCCGTTTACCACATCCGCCACCGAGGGGTCGATCCCGGTCTGCTGCGCCTGGCGGTACTGGAAATACTCTTTTGCCACGGACGGGAACATGGCGTAGGTCAGCACGTCCTCGTCCTGCTGCTTCCACCGCGCGCACTGCCTCTCAAACTGCGCCAGCTGCGGCCCGATCAAGTCGGCCGGGCGGCAGGTGATACAGGGCAGGCTGCCCACGATTTTTTTCTTCACCTCCGGGTCAGGACCTTTGACCGTTTGGCCGAACTCCCCCTGCAATAAGCGCTTTGACTCCTTGGTGGTCATTTTGTAGCGCTCCCCGGTGATCACGTTCAGCACCGCCTGGGTTCCCACAATCTGGGAGGAGGGCGTCACCAGGGGCGGCTCGCCGAAGTCCCTCCTCACGCGGGGAATCTCTTCCAGCACCTGGCGGTATTTGTCCTCCTGACCCGCCTCCTTAAGCTGCGCCACCAGGTTGGAGAGCATACCGCCCGGCACCTGGTACTGCAGCGTCTTGATATTCACGCCCAGCATCTTCGGGCTCAGCAGGCCGCTCTGTATGGCCTGTTCCCGTATCCCCGCAAAATAGTCCGCGATCTCTCCCAGCAGCTCCTGGTTTAACCCCGGGTCGTAGGGGGTTCCCCTGAAGGTCTCGGCCATCACCTCCGTTGCCGGCTGGCTGGTTCCGAGGGCCAGCGGCGAGATGGCGCAGTCGATGCTGTCGCAGCCCGCCTCCACCGCTTTCAGATAGGTCATGGAGGCCACCCCGGCCGTATAGTGGGTGTGGACCGCCACCGGGATTTCCACCGACTCTTTCAGCGCCCGGACCAACTCTTCCGCGCGGTACGGAGTCAGAAGCCCCGCCATGTCCTTGATCCCCAGCTCGTCCGCGCCCATGTCCTCGATGCGCCTGGCAATGTCCCTCCAGTAATCCAGGGTGTAGGCGTCTCCCAAGGTGTAGACCAGCGCCACAATGGCGCGGCCGCCCTCCGCCTGCGTAGCCTCCAGGGCGGTTTTTAAGTTGCGGGTGTCGTTCAGGCAATCCATGATGCGGATGATGTCAATCCCGTTGGCTATGGATTTCCGGCAGAAATAATCCACCACGTCGTCCGAATAGTGGCTGTAGCCCAGCAGGTTCTGTCCCCGCAGAAGCATGGACAGCTTTGTATGCTTAAATCCGTCCCTGAGCCTGCGCAGGCGGTCCCACGGGTCCTCCTTCAAAAAGCGCAGCGCCGTGTCAAAGGTGGCGCCGCCCCAACACTCCACCGCGTGGTAGCCCACCCGGTCCATTTTCCCAACGACCGGCAGCATCTCCTCCGTGCTCATGCGGGTGGCCAACAGGGACTGGTGCGCGTCGCGCAAAACGGTCTCCACAATTTTTATCGGTTTCTTTTCCGTCTCTCTCATCTGATCACCTCCGTTCTCGGCCGTCCGTCCCAGGTCACGGAACGGACAGCCGATTTTTAACTTTCCTATGTTCCTATATCAAAGCGATAAACGCGAAAACGCCAAACAGGACCGCGCAGGCTGCGGAAACCGGCACAATGGCCTTCAGGATCTTCCCCTCTCCCCCCATAAAGCCGGTGGTGGAGATGCCCATAATCACGCAGCCCGGGGCAAAGGCGTCGCCCAGCACGCCGCCCACGGTCTGAAGCGCGACGGTCACGGCCGGGTTGACGTTCAAAATCTCAGCCGCCGTGCTCTGGAAATTGCCCAGCAGGATATTGGACGACATGTTGCTGCTGGTGATAAAGGACCCCAGCATGCCGAAGAACGGGGCTGCGATCACGTAATAACGCCCCAGAATCGTGACAATCCCCTGGGATAACACATGAATCTGTCCGCTGCTGCTCATGAATTTGGACATGACGATAAAGCAGAGGATCGCCACGGTGGACGGCCTGCATTTTTTTGCGGTCCGCCTCCACACCGCGGCCAGATCGCCGGTTCTGACGAATCCCTTTTTCCTATAGTAAAAGAAGCTGACCGCCGAGGACAGCGCCAAAAACGTGCCAGCGTAGGTCAGGGGCTTTAAGGGCGAGAAGAGGCTCTCCGCAGCGGTGACAAACCCATATCCGGTGGCGGTTTCCGGGAATGAGAAGCCGATCCTCCACCGGCCCAACAAGCGGGCGGCGGGCGGGATCAGCAGGCAGACCACCGTAATCGCCGTCAGGCAGTAGTAGGGCAAAAACGCCTGATGAAAGGTCATGGCCGTGGGCGCTTCGCCCTCCTGCTCCCTTCGTTCCATAATGGGACTGGCCTCGACGGACCAGGCGCGCTTGTAGCGCTTCGTCCTGCTGATCACAAACACCGCCGCCAAAGCCGCTGCCGACGGAAGAAAGCACGCCACGGTCGCATTGACCGGAGCCAGCAGAAGCTGGCCGCCTCCCATGATCAGAGACAGAAGCGCCACAACGGGCCACGCTTCTCTCAGCCCCTTCCATTTCCCGTACATCCCGCAGCAGAGCAGGACGCAGATTAGATTAAAGCACCAGATCATGGCCGCCGCCATAAACGCCGCCTGGGCCGTGTGCGCTCCGCTCATGCCCGCCTGGGCCGCCAGCGCCTCCCAGGCCAGCGCCAGCGTGCCGAAGGTCGCCCCCCAGCAGTGGCAAAGCAGCACGATCACGATGCTGTAAAAAGGCGCCACGCCGATGTTTAACAGCAGCGGCGCGCCCACGGCCACGGCCACGCCGAAGCCGGTGATTCCCTGCAGAAAGCTTGGAAAAACCCAGCCCAAGATTAATATCTGCAATAATTCGTGCCGGGTCAGCGACTGTACGCCGTTCCGGATTGACTGGAATCCCTTTGATTCACAGGTCAATTCATAAGAAAATACTGCCGGCCAGATCACCAGCAAAATGGTCGCCGCATTCCACGCGCCTTTTCCCGCTTCCATGACAAGGGCTGCCGGCGACGACTTAAAAAACAGGATTGCCGTGGCACAGGCCAACGCCATTCCGATGGGCGCGGCTTTCGCCACGCTCCATCCGAATTTCATAATCGCAGCCAGGAGAAAGACGATGGGAACCACGGCCGCCGCCCAGTAGAGCGGGGTCATTGGTAAGCTCATGATTTTTTACATCTCCTCAATTTTTGCAACCGCGCCAGCAAAGATTTTTGCCCGGTCATACAGGGATTCCAAAACGCCGTACTCCTTCTTGTTGTGCGCAAAATCTCCGCGGATGCCGCAGGCGTCCACAACCGGAACGCCCGCCGCGTAGATATTGCCGGCATCCGTGGCTCCGCCCCGGTGGATCTTACCGAAGGGCTCAAAGCCGGACTCCACCGCCACCTTGTTGATCAGATTGAAGAACCGCAGCACGTCCTCCGTCTCCTGGAGCGGGGCCAGCTTTGCGCGATAGTGATCCAGCTTGGTGGTTGTGCCGTCGATGTAAATCCTCCCGGCGATTTCATACATGGAGTCCAGAATCCGTTTCGCCTCCTCCTCGTTGTTGACGCGCACGTCGAACACCACCTCACAGTGGTCCGCAATCCCGCTGGTGTGTCCGCCGCCTTTGATCACCGCCGTGGTCACGGTGGTGCCCTGATCCAAATCCGTCAGCTTGATGATTTCCTCAATCTTGTGGGCCGCCTCGTGGATCGCATTTTTTCCCCGCAGGAAGTCGTTGCCCGCGTGGCCGCCCACGCCGTCCACGGTCAGATAGAAGGTAAACTGGCTCTTGCGCGCGGTGCACAGGCGGTTCTTGAGCTCGCCGCACTCCATGTTAAAGGCCGCCAGCCCGCCTCTGCTCTCCTCGGTCATATATTTGTCGCAGTCGTTTCCCACATGGTCGGACTCCTCCTCCGCATCCACCAGGAACTTGATGGGATGCGCCTCATAACCGGCCGCGTTCAGGGCCTTCACCGCGTAGAGGGCGATGATCAGCCCCCCTTTCATGTCCAGCACCCCCGGACCGTAGATCAGGCCGTCCTCCACGCGGCAGGGGTTGTCCCCGCCGAAGGAGCCTTTGTGGTGCACCGTGTCCACGTGGCCGGAGAACAGGACGGCCTTGCCCGGGCGGTCCTTGCCCAGCACGCCGATCAGGATGCCCGCGCGGTCCGGGGCCACCTCCCGGACGCGGCACTCAAAGCCCTCCGCCTCCAGCTCCCGCTGAAACCAAGCGCGGGCGATTTCCACATTTTCCTTTTCCTCAAAATGGCCTTCCAGGTTGACAAATTCGATCAGCTTTTCCAGCATCTCCTCCCTGTGGCCGTCAATATACGCCGAAATATCCTCGTACAATTTCTCCATGATAAAATCCTCCTCAAATCCTGTGGTTATTTACTCTTTTTCAACAGCTTCTTGTCCAGATTAAACGCCGTGATCACCAGGATCACCACCAGGTAAATCGGCATGCTGATGTAATAGGGAATCATTTTCACCGGGTCTACGCCCAGGGAGGCGGTGACCGTGGCCGGCATCACCACAAAGGGAATGAACATGGAGAAGGCCAGGCAGCCCACCGTGGCCGCTCTCGCTAAATCCAGCTTGTTTAACCCCGCCTTGTCGTAAACCGGGCTCATGATATTTCCGGTAAACACCTCGGAAAAGCTGGCGGAGGACGACAGGTTTGCCAGGAAGCCCAGAATGATCACGCAGATCACGCCGCTCAGGCGGGACTTAATCATTTTGGCCAGCGGCTCCACCAGGGTGTCCAGAATCTTCGCCTCGTTCAGGATGCCAAACAGCCCGAAGGAGAAAATGATCAGGACGCAGGTGCCGGTCATGCCGGAAACGCCGCCGCGGCTGAACAGCTTTGCCACCATCTCGTTTTCAGCCTGTAAGGTGTAGCCGCCCCACATGGCGTTGATCACATTGCCGAAGCCCTCCCCCTGGAATATGCAGGAAACGCCGAGTCCGCTTAAGCTGCCCACCAGAATCGACGGGATCGCCGGAACCTTCATGACCAGCAGACCGAATACAAGCACAATGGGGATCACGCAGTGAAGCCCCAGGTTGTAGCTGCCGCCGATGGCCTGAACCAGCGCGCCGATGGAGGACGTGTCCGCAGACTGCACGGAGCCGGAGGCCCCCATGATCAGGTAGAACAGAAAGCTTAAAATCGCAACCGGTATTGTCATGGGCAGCTGGAATTTCACGCTCTCAAACATGTCCACTTCCGCGGAACCCGCGATCACGTTGGGCGTGTCGGACAGCGGGGAGATGCCGTCGCCGATCACCGCCGCGCACAGAATGGAGCTTGCCGCCCAGTAGGGGTCCAGCCCCATGCCCAGCGCTACGCCCATCAGCGCCACGCCGATGGTGCCGCAGGTGCCGAAGCTGGTGCCGGTAAAGCAGGCGCAGATCAGGGTCACCACAAATGCGGTGGCCATAAAATACTTGGGGTTGATGACCTGTAAGCCCAGGTATGTGATGTACGCGATGGTCCCGCTGGCGCACCAGGAGCCGATCAGGGAACCGATGGACAGGATCAAAAGCACCGGCACAATGCATTTTGGAATAAATTTAATCATGCCGGACTGCAATTCCTGATAGCTGTACCCCAGCGTCATACAAAGCGGAAACGCGATCAGCCAGGACAGCAGGAACATGATATGTATCTTCGCCCCCAACAGCGCGCCGGGAACCATAATAAACGCAAAGCACGCGATCATCACGAAAGCGGCAAAGCCAAACGTTGTCTGTTTCTTTTCCTTACCCATAATGTTTCTTCCTCCTCAATATTCATCACTCCGGAATCGGATATGTTCCCTCCACCACCACGCTGCGGTATCCCTCCGGGTCCGTATCCCCCTCCGTGTTGAACAGCAGAACCACGGAATCCTCCGTAAGCCCCATCTCATCCCTGACGTCCCTCAATTCTTCCCGCGAGAGCAGCAGGCTCAGCGCCCCCATGGTCGCCGCCCCCGACTCCCCGGAAACCACGACCTGATCCTCTCCCACAGCCGCCGCATAGACGCGCATGCCGTGGGCGGCCGCGTAGTCCGGGCAGGACAGGTAAAATTCCGCATAGTCCCTCAGAACCGGCCAGGTGATCTTGCACGGCGTCTGGCAGTTGAGGCCCGCCATGATGGTCACCGGCGAGCCCTCCACGGTATGGGCCGCCCCGTCATTTGCCTTAGCGGACCAGAAAATGCAGTTGGCCGCCTCCGGCTCCACAATGACTGCCGTCGGCTTATCCCCGCCCAGGCATTGGGCCAGATATCCCAGCACGCCGCCTGCCATCGCGCCAACGCCTGCTTGCAGGAACACATGGGTGGGAGCGGCTTTCACGGCCCGCATTTGCTCCAACGCCTCGGCCGCCATGGTCAGATACCCCTGGATAATCCAGGAGGGAATCTGCTCGTACCCGTCCCACGCCGTATCCTGTATCAGATACCAGCCGTGCCTGCGGCTCTGTTCCAAGGCGAACTGAACGGTATCGTCATAGTTCATATCCGTGATGCTCACCTGGGCCGGTCCCGCCCGGCGGATCGCCTCGGCCCGGGCCTCCACGGACCCGGCGGGCATATAGACGTGAACCTGGCAGCCAAAGATTTTGCCCGCCCAGGAGACGCCTCTCCCGTGATTCCCATCGGTGGCTGTCACAAAGACGGCCCTGCTGATTTTCTCCCGGTTTTCCTCCCTAAGAAGCTCCTCCAGTGTGGTCGCAGCCGGGTCCAGCCCCAGCCGACCGCAGAGAATCCGGAACATGGCGTAGCTTCCGCCGAGCCCCTTAAACGCATTGAGGGAAAACCGTTGGGATTCGTCCTTGACGTAAATCCCCTTCACCCCCAGCTTTTTGGCCAGCGCCGGCAATCCGACCAGCGGCGTCTCACGGTATCCGTCAATCTGCCGGTGAAACGCTCTCGCCTCCGCAGCCGCCTCCCGGCCAAAGGCCTGGGGAATCCGGCTCTTTTTCGCAGAATCTACGGCCACCACATCCATGCCGTAAACCTGCCTCCATTCCTTATACAAAAGAAACTCTCCTTTCCATCTGCCTTCCCATCATCCGCGCGCGATCATGCTGAAGTTCAGAACCAAACTGTTTTATTTGGTCCCTGTACTCTTGATTATAGCGGGATAACGTGATAAAATATATCAACAGGTTTTCAATTTTTATCAAAATATTGCGAAAATCATCCCCCACCTGTCCCGGCAGAAAGCCGGTTTATAGGGGCCTTCGCAGCTCTGTTATATCCTTATTTTTCCAGTATTTTATGCCCCTTCCCCTGATTTTTGCACGGCCCGGAGGCCACCGCGAAAAATTGTCAAGATGTTGCTGTTTTTTATCAGAATATTGAGGTTCAGAATGATTGCTAAGAACATCAGATTTTCAGAAGATAATCAGGAATTAATCAAACCGATCCTGCCGGGACTGCCCATCTCCGTCTTTTTCACGGCGTTTCGGGAGGACACCTACAGCTGTATCAACTGGCACTGGCACGAGGCGTTCCAGTATTGCCTTGTCACGGAGGGATCCGTGGATTTTCTGCTGCCCAACTGCAACTACTGCGTGAAGGCCGGGAACGGCATTTTTATCAATACGCAGCAGGTGCATTTCAGCAAGAGCAGGGGCGCGTCGCCCTCCTCCTACCTCTGCCTCGATATTCCCCCAGCCTTTATTTACCCGGACGAGCGCAGCCGCCTTTACCAGAAATACATCCAGCCGGTTCTTCGCAATCCCTACCCCCAGGTTTTATTGTTCTCAAGGAGGGATACCGCCGGGCAGCAGCTGCTCCAGTCCATCAGGAACATCCGGGATCTGCTGAAAGAGGAGCCCGAATTCATGGAGCTGGACATTCACACGGAAATCATCAACATATGGAAAACCACCTTCCGGCTTCTGGTCAAAACCGGCCCGCCCCCTGTGGACTACAACGACAACGACCGCTTAAAGCTGGTCCTGCAATATATGCTGGATCACTATTCTGAAAAAATTACGCTGGAGGATATCGCGGGACAGCTTTCCATCAGCAGCAGCGAGTGCTGCCGCTTCTTTAAAAAGGCAACCGGCCAGTCCCTGTTTTCGTATCTCAAAAATCTGCGCATAAACAAAAGCATGGACATGCTGAAGGATCCCAAGATGAGCATCTCGGAGATCGCCGATGCCGTGGGCTTCTGCAACCAGAGCTATTACACCGATTGTTTTCGCAAAGTGAAGAATATCACCCCGAAAAAATACCGGGAGCTGACCCTGCGCAACCCCAACGATATCCTTCCACTTGATATCAATTCCACATAAGGGCCGCCGGCAAACCGCGGCGCAGACCGCAAAAAAAGTGCGCCTTCCTCCCGGAAAACGCACTTTATGTATTCACAATTCCTCTCTGCTATTCCTTTATCACTTCAACCTTAAACACATTAATCGTATCCACATCCGGGCAGCAAAACACCGCGGTGCCCTCAGGCTGGCCGGGAATATTCCCGCCGTAGCGCAGGATATCGATATAGGGAAACGCCACGTGCATGGCCATGGGACAGATTTTTCCCCGCTCCGTGTCAAAGTCAAAGGCGTCTCCCACCTGATGGCCGCGGTGACAGCCCTTGGGCCCGATCCTGTCCACGACGGTCAGCTTAATTTTCGGTCTGCTCACGAGTCGATCACCTCCAGACAGGCTTCCACCGGAATGCCCCTGAATTTGTCCTGGTTGTCTATGTTCCGCTCAATCATGCGCCGGACAACGTCCATGGCCTTTTTCACGCTCTGCTCCATGTCGCCGCTGTTCAGAATCTGTCCCAGCATGACGGCGGAGAAAATGTCCCCGGTGCCCGGAAAGCGGACCGGCAGGCAGTCGAAGGGCAGGCTGAAATACTTCTGTTTTCCGGCGTCGTAGCAGGAAACCTGGTTGACACCGTGGATATTTACGCTGGTGATCGCCACCGACTTGGCGCCAAGCCCACGCAGTTTATCGATCAGGCGCCGGATATCCGCCTCCTCCGGTTCCTCCCGGTATTCGTCCCCGGCCAGAAAAACGGCTTCCGTGTAGTTGGGCACCGCGTAGTCGGCGCAGGATACCATCCTTCTCATGCATTTCACCGTCTCCTCACCCATGCCGTTGTACAGCGCCCCGTCGTCCCCCATAATGGGATCGCAGAAAATCACCACGCCCCGCTTTGACTGCTCAAGACAGTAGTCCGCCACCAGCTTTGCCTGGGCCTCGTTCACAATAAATCCAGTGGAGACCGCCTCAAAGGTAAAGCCCAGCTCCTCCCACACCTTCAGCGTGTTCTCCATATACCCCGTGGTGTCGAGAATCTCGAATTTCCCGTAATCCAGGGTGTTGGACACCAGCGCCGTGGGCAGGTTGCAGACGGCGATGCCCATGTGGGACATCACCGGTATCATAGCCGCCAGCGCCACCTTTCCGTAGCCCGCCATATCGTTGATCAGTAACACCTGATGATTCATGTTCATTCCTCCTATATCAGCCGCCGCTTCGCCCATCTCCCGGTCAGATACCAGGAGAAGGAGATCAGATAATTGGCCAGCCAGCCCATGGGCACCGCATACCACACCGCCGCAACGCCCCAGATGGGCGCGAAGTGGAAGGCCGTGAACACGCGGATCGCCAGGTTCACCAGGTTGGCGATGGTGAACGCCACCACGTCGCCCGCTCCCCTGAGCACGCCGTCGGTGCAGGTCTTAAACCCGATGAACACGAAGAACCAGCCGATAAAGGACAGGTAGCCCACGCCCGTGGTGAACGCGGCGGAGGTATTGTCCCCCTTGAGGAAGCTGGAAATAATCGGCCCGTTAAATACCGCCACAATGGCCGCAATGGCCGCCGCGAAGCCGATCACAATGGCGTAGCTGGCCCGGTAGCCCTGCTTCACCCGCTCTACCTTACCCGCGCCGATGTTCTGGGCCGTGAAGGTGCTCACCGCGTTTCCGGTGGCGATCATGGGCACGATGCACAGGGATTCGATGCGGCTGCCCGCCGAGTATCCGGCCAGAGCCGCGGAACCGAAGCTGTTGACCACGGACTGCACCAGCAGCATGCCGATGGACACGATGGACTGCTGTAAAATGGACGGGACCGCCACCCTTGTCCCGGACCAAAGCATACGGGAGTCAAAAAACGCGAACCGCTCCCCCTCCGCCCGCTCCGACCGGTAGCCCCTCAGCTTGCGCATGAGCAGGAAGAAGGATATACAGGCGGAAACGCCCTGGGCCGCCACCGTGGCGATAGCCACGCCGTCCACGCCCATGCCGAACACGGTCACGGACAGGATGTCCAGCCCCACGTTGAGCAGGGAGGAAAAAATCAGCAGATACAGGGGCGTCCGTGAGTCCCCCATGGCGTTGAAAATGGCCGCCAGCACGTTGTACATGAACAGGAAGGGCATGCCCAGGAAATAGATTCCCAGGTACAGCCTGGCCTGATCCAGCACATTGGCCGGCGTCTGGAGGCGGCGCAGGATCACACCGTTAAACGCGAAGCCGAAGCCGCCAAGCAGCAGGCTCAACACCAGAAACGAGATCAGCGCCGTGGAGATGGACGTTTTCATCCGGTTGTAATTCTTAGCTCCCAGATATTGGGAAGTAATCACGGAAGCTCCGTTTCCGCCGCCGATGGCGATCATAATAAACACATTGGTCAGGGCGTAGGAGGCGCCCACCGCGGCCAGCGACTCCTCGCCCACAAAATTTCCAACGATCATGGAATCCGCCATATTATAAAACTGCTGGAACAGATTCCCCAGAATCATCGGCAGTGCAAATAAGAGCAGATTTTTTCCCGGACTGCCGTTGAGCAGATCCACATGGGCCCGCGCCCTTGTCTGTGCCATAGTCTTTCGTTCTCCTTTTCCTCTGTTGTCTTTTGGGCGTTTGGCCGCGCTACAGCCGGCAGAATTCGTCCAGCAGCCGGCCGAACACCTGCAGCGCCTCTTCCACCGGGCGGGTGCTTGCCATATCCACCCCGCAGAGCTTCAGCAGGTCGATGGGCGGCAGGGAGCAGCCGCCCTGCAAAAACTTTTTGTAACCGGCCAGGGCCGCCTCATCGCCGCCGAGAATGCGGCTGCTGATGGCCACAGCGGCCGAAAAGCCCGTGGCGTACTGGTACACGTAAAACGGCGTGTAAAAGTGGGGAATGCGCTCCCACTCGAAATCGATCTCCGGGTCCACCACCATCTCCGGGCCGAAATAGTCCTGGTTCAGCTGATGGTACATTTCCCCCAGGACGCCGGCGGTCAAAGTCGCGCCCTCCTGGGCCTTCTTGTGGGCCGCGGCCTCGAACTCGGCGAACATGGTCTGGCGGAACAGGGTGCCCCGGAAGCTTTCCAGAAAATGGTTAATCAGATACCGTTTCTCCTGCACGTTCTCTGTCCGGCTCAGCAGATGGCGGATCAGCAGGGCCTCGTTGCAGGTGGAAGCCACCTCTGCCACGAAAATCTTGTAACTGGCGTAGACGTAGGGCTGGGCGGCGTCCGAGTAGTAGGAATGGATGGAGTGCCCCATCTCGTGGGCCAGGGTGAACACGTCGTTTAAGGTGCCGTGAAAGTTCATCAGCACGTAGGGATGGCTGCCGTAAACGCCCCAGGAGTAAGCGCCGCTGCGCTTGCCCTCGTTCTCGCAGACGTCCACCCAGCGGTTTTCAAAGCCCTCCCGCAGGATTTTCTCGTACTCCTCACCCAGCGGCGCCAGGCCCTCGGCCACGATGGCCTTGGCCTCCTCGTAGGTGTAGGTGCGGTCGAATTCCGTCACCATGGGCACGTATAGATCGTACATATGGATCTCGTCCAGCCCCAGGGTCTCCCTGCGCACCGATACGTACCGGTGCAGCAGGGGGAGGTTGGCCCGGACCGCTGACACCAGGTTGTCGTACACCTGCTCCGGCACCTCGTTCTCCGCCAGGGAGTGCTGGCGGCTGGAGGCGTAGCCCCGGGCCCTGGCGTAGAACACTGCCTGCTTTACATTGGCGGAAAACGCAGCAGCCAGGGTATTGCAAAACTGCCGGTAAACGCTGTAGAGCCCCATGAACGCATCCCGGCGGATTCTGCGGTCCCCGCGCTCCATCAGGGAAATGTAATTGCCGTGGGTGATGGGCACCTCCTGCCCGTTCTCCCCGGTAATGGAGGGGAACTTGACATCCGCGTTGTTGAACATGTTGAAAATCTGGGAGGCTCCCTGGGTGGCGTCATAGGACTGGGCCAGCAGTTCCTCCATGCCCGCGGACAGGGTGTGCTCCCGCTTGCGCAGAATCCGCTCCATCAGCCTGGCGTACAGGCCGATGCCGTTTTCCGACTTCATGTAGGCGTCAAGGACGGCCGGATCCATTTCCAGAATCTCCGGCACAATAAAGGAGGACCGCTCCCCCGCCTCAAAGGACAGGGACTGGGCCCGCCCGAACATTTCCTGGTACGTCTGGTTGGCCGTGTCCTCGTCCGAGCGCATCCGGGCGTACACGTACAGCCGTTCGATATCCAGGGACAGCTCATCGTCAAATTTCAGACACTGATACAGCGCGTCCGCGGAATCCGCCAGCGTGCCCTTGAACGCTCCATACTGCTTCACCCGGCCGGCCGTGCTGCGATACAGCTCCTCCCAGGTCCTGTCATCGGGCATCATGTCCTCCAGCTTCCAGGTCATGCTCACATCTACTTCACTGCGTTTTTTCATCGATCATGTTCTCCTTTCATTGTCCGGCTCCCGTCAGATCAAATTCGCCATCAAAGGCACCGCCACCACTGTCAAAAGCCCGGCGACGGCGATGGACAGGCTGCTCATGGCGCCCTCAACCTCGCCCATCTCCAGCGCCTTGGCAGTCCCCACCGCGTGGGCGCTGGTGCCCAGGGCCAGTCCCTTTGCCACCGGGTGGGATACCCGGGCCAGGCGCAAAATCACCTCGCAGGCCATATTTCCCAGCACGCCGGTGAGGATGATGCTCATCACCGTCAGCGTCACAATGCCTCCCGCCTCCTCGCTCACGCCCATGCCGATGGCCGTGGTGATGGACTTGGGCAGCAGGGTCACATAGTGGACATGGCTCAGCCCCAACACCTTGGACAGCAAGAACACGCTGACCGCGCTGGTGATCACGCCCGCCAGGATGCTGATCATCACCGCTGCGCCGTGCTGTTTGAGCAGGTTCAGCTGGCGGTACAGCGGAATCGCCAGACAGACCGTAGCCGGCGTCAGCAGCCAGCCCAAAAATCCGGCACCCTTATTATATGTCTCATAATCCATTCCTACGCATACCAGGCAGCCGATAATCAGCGCCGAGGATATGAGCAGCGGATTTAAAATCGCCAGCTTCGTCTTTTTTCTCAGCCACGAGGCGAACAGATAGGCCGCCACGCTGACCGCCAGCCCGAAATACTGGGACTGGCCTAAAATCATTCGGATTTCATCTCGCATCGGTTTCTTCCTCCCCGCACTGACCGGCGCCGGTTCCATTCCGCCCGCGCCTTTTCTCCTGAAAATCGATGACCGCCTGGGCCACCCGGCCGGTCACCGCCATCACCGCCACCGTGGACACCGCGATGACCGCCATAAAGGGCACAAACACCTCCCTGATCTGGGGCGCGTACTCCATCAGCCCCACCATGGCCGGGATAAACATCATGGTCATGGTGTCCATCAGGAAATTTCCCGTGCCCTCCACGCTCTCCAGCCGGACCCAGCCGGCCAGCAGCGCGCCCAGCAGCAGAAACAGACCGTACACTCCGGACGGCACCGGCAGCGGAAGAACCGTGTGAAGAATCTCGCCCGCCATGGTAAAACTCCAAATAATCGCAACCTGTCTGACATATTTCATCTGTGTATCGTATCTCCTTTTTACGGCGTTAACGCCCCAACCAAAACGCGCCCTGCGCGCCGTCCCTATTCTACCACCTGAGTCCTCGCCGCGCAAGACCCCAATCGCAGGCGCGCCCTCGTCCATTCGCGCCGGAACCAGTTGCCCCGGGACAGATTTCAGAGTACAATGTTGGTGAAACACGATCAGTTTGGAGGAAAACAACCTATGAAAAAAATCCGCACCAATATCCTGTCCGCGGCCCAGGCTCAGGCCTTTGAGGAGCTGGCCGGCCTCTGCCGCGTCCATGACGGAATCAGCCTATCCTGTCCCCTGGACGCAGACCGCTTTTATCTGCTGGCCGAAGAAACGCCGGACGGCGGTCTGCTGCTCATCAGCGCCGCCGCCGTCTTTGAGGAGGACGGGCTGTGGGAGTGCTACGGCTTCACCCGGCCGGACAGCCGGCGGCGCGGTTATTTCAGCAGCCTGCTGCTGCCGTTAGAGAAAGACGCCGCGGCTATGGAGCCTGAGCCCGATCTGTGCTTTGTGGCCGACCCCAGCGGCAAGGACGCCTTAAAAGCCCTGGCGGCCCTGGGGACTCAGCCGTGGTACGAGGAGCACGCCATGGAGTGGAGGGCGGAAAAAAGCGGCGCCGTCAGGCCGGCCCCTCCGGCCGGTGAGCTCCCCTCCCTCGATCTGACCGGCGCGCCGGATTCTGCGGACAGCCGCCGTCTGAATTTCATCGCCCGGACGCCCGGCGGGCAGGCGGTTGGCTCCTTTAGCCTGTATCTCACGCCCCCCTCCGCCTGCCTGTTCGAGGTGGAGATCGCCGAACCGCTGCGACGCCGCGGACTGGGAGAGGCCATGCTCCGGAAGCTCCAGTCCCTGACGCCGGACCTGGGCCTTAACTCCCTCACCCTCCAGGTGTCCGGCGAGAACCTGCCCGCCCTGGGCCTTTACGAAAAAACAGGGTTCCGCATAGCGGAAACCCTGTCCTACTACCTGTATTGATATGTGCTATTCCTTGCGCACCGCGATGCCCTGGGCCTCGATCTTCTGGCGGATCGCCAGCATCTTCTCGTCCGTCTGGGCGATCACGTCCGCGCACTGCTTCAGCTCCTGGCTGATCTCGCTGTCGTCCCGCAGAGATTTCTTATACTTGAGCTGATGGTCCAGGCTGGCCCAGAAATCCATCGCGATGGTGCGAATCTGCACCTCCACCCGCATGTACCGCTTGCACTCGCTGAAAAATACCGGCACCTCGATGATCAGGTGGTAGCTGCGGTAACCGTTGGGCTTGGGATTCTTGATGTAATCCTTCACGGCGATCACCTTCACGTCGTCCTGGCGCACCAGCATCTCCGCCACCTCGTAGATGTCGTCAAGAAAGGAGCAGATGATGCGGATGCCGGCCACGTCGTCCAGGTTCTCCCGCATGGACTCCAGCGACACCTCAAATCCCCTGCGCTGAAGCTTTTCCAGAATACTCATGGGCTTTTTCACCCGGGATTTGATCATCTCGATGGGATTGCGCTGGTTTTTCACCGACAGCTCGTCGTTGAGCACCTCCAGCTTTGTCTTAACCTCCCGGATGGCGCAGGCGTACATCATCATCGCCTGCTGGAACTCACGGGCCTGATGGATCCAGACCTCCGGCACCTGTACCATATCCGGCACGTTGACAATGGACTGGTTCAGCTCACTGTTGGGATTGATATTGATATTCATAGGTATACCCCTCATTACATTGTTGTCCGGCAAGCTTACAGTCCCTCCACTGCAGCAGCCGCCTCATCCAGCCAGGGGAGTTCCAGGTACTCCACCTGTCCGGCGTCCACCATCTGGGCGATCTTGGGATCGATGGGAAGGCGCGCCAGGACCTTCAGCCCCGCCTGCGCAGCCACCTCGTCGATGTGGCTCTCGCCGAACACGTTGATCCGCTTGCCGCAGTCGGGACATTCCAGGTAGCTCATATTCTCCACGATGCCGATAATCGGAATCTCCATCTTCCTGGCCATATTCACAGCCTTGGAGACGATCATGCTCACCAGCTCCTGGGGCGAGGTCACGATGATGATCCCGTCCACGGGCAGGGACTGGAACACGGTCAGCGGCACGTCGCCCGTCCCCGGAGGCATATCCACAAACATAAAGTCGATATCCTGCCAGAGCGTCTCGCTCCAGAACTGCTTGACCGCGCCAGCGATCACCGGGCCTCTCCAGATCACCGGGTCCGTGTCGTTGTCCAGCAGCAGGTTGGCGGACATGACCTCCACGCCCTCCAGGGATTTTGCCGGCAGCATCAGGTTGCCGTCCGGGGAAACGCCGATCCCGCTGTCATTGTGGATTCCAAATGCCTTGGGGATGGAGGGGCCGGTGATATCCGCATCCAGAATCGCGGCCTTTTTCCCCTTGCGGTTCATGGAAACCGCCAGCATGGAGGTCACCAGGGACTTGCCCACGCCTCCCTTGCCGCTGACGATGCCGATCACCTTTTTCACGGAACTGGCCGGGTTCAGCGCCTCCAAAAACTCACTTTTATCTGTCTTACGGCTCTCGCAGTTCGCACTGCAAGAGCCGCAGTCGTGGTTGCATTCGCTCATAACGTTTTAATCTCCTTCCAATCTTCAGAATGTTTCTATTCTGTCACTATCATGTTCATTATAAAACCAATCCGCAGTATTGTCCATTGGTACATTCATAAAATAAACATAAAAACATTCATTGGTGTTCCAATTTTTTACAAAATTGTGAAATCTGTCCAGGACAGCCCCTGAATCCTTTACTTCTTTCAGCAGAAATGTTAAAATATTCTTAGATAGAATGTGAATTTTCTGTGAACTCCAGGCCTTTCCCGAGGCCTGTCTCGAACGCTGGGAGGTGCTCTATGATGAAGCCAGCCACAACCAGTCCAATGATTGCCCCCTCCGCCTTTCCCATGGCAAACGACGAATTCGCGGAACGGCCCACCGCGATCAAGCGGGCGGAGCAGAACGCCGTGGCCGGGGCCATGGCGGACTTTACCAGGCGGACCTCGCGGATGGCCTTTGCCATCGCCCTGGGACTCCTGCTCGTCTCCTTAGCCCTGGCTGCGGCCATGGGCTTTCGCGCCGTCACCCGCTCCCAGGTCAATTACAGCGCCTTTAAATCCGATTTAAACCGTTTTGCCGCCGCGGACAGCGCCATTGTGGAGCTCCGTTCCCTGGACGCCGGCACTTTCGCCGTATACCTGTACAGCGCGTCATGGGAGAAATTGTCATCCTCACAGCAGTCGTCCTACTGCGAAAGCCTCAATACCGCGGTAGACCTCCTGTGCCACGACTACGACTTGCTGGGAAAACGGGAGCAGGCCCGGGTTTACTATTACGACCAGGACGGCGCCATGCTGGCCGCCCCCGGAGAAGGGTTAGTCAGCGTGCTCATGCAATAGCGGGCCAAATTCTGTCGCGGCTCCGCAGTAACGCCCAAACATATCAGCGCCGCCAAAAGGGCGGGCAACCGGATTTGATCTGTCCGGCTGCCCGCCCTGTGCCATCGGCGCCTCCCTGCCGCCGGCCCTGCCCGCGGCCCATGGTTTGGGAAACGCCCTGTCCCTCTGTATTTCTACTGGAGCTCAAAGGTGACGGAAACCTGCGCCTCCACGCTGATCTCCCCGGCCATCACGCCCATGTCCCTGGCAGCGGCCATGGTCTCCTGAGCCGCCGAGTTTTTGGCTGCCCCCGCGCTCATGTAGCCGGTGTAGCGGGTGTAGGGATTGTAACCGTACTCCTCCACATTACTCACGCCGCCCAGGGTGCGTCCGCTGGCCTCCGCCATGGCCGTCGCCTTGTCCTTGGCCATGCCGATGGCCTTCTTCAAAGCCTCCTGATAGCTCTCGTCGTAAGTGCTGCAAAAATAGCTCACATTGTCGATGCTGTTGACGCCCGCCACCACGGACTGGCTCATAATAGTCCCCGCCTCGTCGATGGGGATGTCGGACACGGTCAGTTGGGTGTTCATCTCGTAGCCGGTGATCTCCCTGGTGTCGGAATTCCAATTGTAGATGGGGTCCAGGCCGTACGCCGAGGTCTGAATGGAGCGCTCCTCCACGCCCAGGCTCTTCAGCTTCTCAATGGTGGCGTCCAGATTCTCGGCGTTCTCCTGCTGGCATTCATCGGCGGTGGGCTTTTGCGTGTGGATGGAAAAAACAATCTCAGCCATATCCGGCACCACCCGGACCTCCTCCTTGCCGCTGACCGTCAGCTGATTGGAAGCCATATTCTGGTTCTGCACCACAATGGTTCCCGGATTGCCCTGGGCAGCGCACCCGGACAACCCGATGGCGGCGGCTGTCACCGCGGCGGCCGTCACTGCCAAAACCTTTCTGCCACTTCTGCCTTCTGCTAATCTTTTCATAAAATTCTCCTCCCTTTGGATATTTTTTATCTAACCCCATCTTACCAGAAACTTCCGTTTCTTGTATTTCTTTTCTCTTAATCTTTTGATTCGTCTTTCTTTACAAAATTCTTTTGTCTCCGTAAGCATTTCCCAGAAATGCTTCCCTCTTGACATTCCGATTCAAGTGTGGTTTGCTAGACGTGTACACAGCAGAAAAAGGAGGCGGGATATGAAGCTGATTATTTCACCTGCAAAGAAAATGAACGTGCGTGAGGACGAACTCGAGATATCCGGCGCTCCGGCGTTCCCGGACAAGACCGGACAGCTCTTGCAGTATATGCGCGGGCTCACCCGCGATGAGGCCCAGAAAATCTGGAAATGCAACGACGCCATCGCGGAGCTGAACTACCGGCGCTTTTTACATATGGATCTGGACCGCCGGCTGACGCCGGCCATTCTCTCCTACGAGGGCATCCAGTACCAGTACATGGCTCCCAGTATTTTCCAAAATGTGGAGTTGGATTATATCCAGAGCCATCTGCGGATTCTGTCCGGTTTTTACGGGATTTTAAAACCCCTGGACGGGATCGTGCCCTACCGGCTGGAGATGCAGGCCAAAATCGATCTAACGCTGGGCGAGCGGCATTTCACCGACCTGTACGGCTTCTGGGGCGACAGCATCTACCGGGAGCTGGTGAAGGGCGACAGGATTGTTATCAATCTGGCCTCCAAAGAGTACAGCAAAGCCGTGGAGCCCTACCTTGAGCCGGATGTGGTGTTTGTCAATGTTGTGTTCGGCTGTATGGAAACGGACAAAAAGGGGAATCCCAAGATCAAGGTAAAAGGCACCGAGGCCAAGATGGCCCGCGGCGAGATGGTGCGCTATCTGGCGGAGCACCAGATCCAGTCCCCGGAGCCGATCCGCCAGTTCAACCGGCTGGGCTACCGGTTTCGCCAGGAGCTATCTGATGAGCGGAACTTTATATTTATTAAGGAAAGCGGGGCGCAGCAGCAGGATTTCTAAAAACGGCCGTCCCGGCCAATGAATGGAAAATTTAAAAACAGGAGGTAACACATATGTTGGAAGCAGGAACAAAAGCGCCGGATTTCACCTTGCCGGACAAGGACGGCAACATGATATCGCTGGCGGACTACAAGGGAAAACGGGTGGTGCTGTACTTTTATCCCCGGGACAACACGCCGGGTTGCACCCGGGAGGCCTGCGCGTTTGCGGGCGCTTACGAAGGCTTCAGGCAGATGGATATCGCGGTGATCGGCGTCAGCAAGGACAGCCAGACATCCCACCAGAAATTTGCCGAAAAGTACAGCCTGCCCTTTATCCTGGTCTCCGACCCGGACTTAAAGGCCATCAAGGCCTACGATGTCTGGCAGGAAAAAAAGCTTTACGGCAAGGTGAGCATGGGCGTGGTCCGCTCTACCTACATCATCGACGCCCAGGGCGTGATTGAGAAGGTCTACCCCAAGGCCAAACCGGATACCAACGCCGCAGAAATACTGGAGTATTTGGCGGCCCAAAATTAGGAAATATTTGGTTATTTGGTCCCAACTCAGCTGCCGGGTCTTGACAGACGGCCGGGAAACTGCTATTATGTAAACGGTGCCTTTGTCAGGCGCCGGCAGCTTGTAACAAGCTCCGCAAGGTTCGTCCTGTTTTTCAGCGAAAAACTGCGAGCGAACCGGCCAGTCCTTTTCAGGGGTTGTACTGGTTTCGACGGGGATCATGCAGCTGGTGAAGCTATCCCCATGCGATGGGTCAAATGGCAAAATTAAATACAAACGCTGAAGACAATTTAGCAATCGCCGCTTAATTGCGGCTGTCAGACTTAGAGCACCTGCACTTTAAGACCCTGGCATCGACTATGCAGGAAACGACTTATGCAAAGCTTTGAGCATATGGGCGTAATATGAAGCTACTGAAACCGTCCGGGTGTCCTTTCTCTGGCGGCAGAGGGAATGTCAAATAAAGGACTATGATAGTAGAAGAACAGGGAATTGGTTTTCGGACAGGGGTTCAAATCCCCTCAGCTCCACTAAAAAAGCCGCGTGTTTACGCGGTTTTTTGTTGTCTTAAAAACGTAGCCGATCCGCCGAGGACCCGGCCCGCGGCCAGGTCCGCATAAGCGCCTCCGGGGCGCCCGCGCGTCCTGCTAAGATCGCATAAAGCCGCCATCCCCCTTGGCGTACCGCGCTGTCAGAGGCTGCATATTCCAGGCGTTGGACTCCATCTCCTGCCTCACTACCTCCTCAATCACCTCAATCAACTGACGGGCCTGAGGCGATAAAAGCTGTCCCTTCCGGTAACAGATGATTTTTTTCCGGTTGTATACAGGATTGTCCAGCGTAAAAAAGGCCATTTTCCCATCCACACCAAGGTTTCTCGGGGTAAAACAGGGCGTCACCACAAAATGACCGTCCACCGCAGCCATTTTCACGGCAGTCTCATGGCGGTAGAAGGTATGGATGCGCTTTGGGTGCACCGAATAGCGCATAAACAGGTCATTCGCCACTCTGCGCACGCCGCCTTCCGGCGATCCGCCGTCAAAAACCTGGCCGTCCAGCTCTTTCCCCGATATGATATAGGGCGTAAACAGCGTGTTCTCACTCAGGTCAAACCGCCGCGCGAAATCAGAATCTCTGGAAACGCCGATGACGATGGGATCGTCAAAAATCTCCTCATAGTCCAGAATGTCTATGGAAATCGGCAGCGTGCTCATACAGATATCCAGACTTCCGTCCAACAGCAGCCGTTCCAGCTCCGTCATGTGGGCTTCTGTGATGTCGATGGTGATATCCGGGTACCTTTTCGTAAAAGCCGGAACAATCAGGGGCAGGTACGTGGTTCCGTGGGCGCCCGGAATCCCAAAGGACACGCGCCCCTTCTCGCCATTGGCCAGAAGCTTCATCTGGGATTCCAGATGGTTTTCCATATCCAAAAGACGCCTGGCCTCCTCCAGAAACACCCTGCCGGCGTAGGTGGGCGTTATGGGGGAACGGCTGCGGTCGAACAGTTGAACGTGATAGGTCTCCTCCATCATATTTAAAGTTTTGGTCAAAGCCGGCTGTGACAAATACAGTTCCTGGGCGGCGGCCGTCAAATTCTTGCTCCCGTCGATTGCCAGCATATAGCGAAGATGGTTCGTATTCATTGCGTTCCTCCGATCCCCTGTCTAAACTGTTACTATTGTATAACAATTAGTTTCAAAAAGTCAAACTTTTATATATTTTACATTCCCCTCTATTTCATAGATAATGATGACATATCCATCGGGCGCACCGTCCGGCCCGATCGGGGGCAAGGAGATTATAACAAAGGAGAAAATCTATGAAAAAGCTGCCTATTATCACCGTCACAGCCACAGACCCCTATGAAATGGGGCTTCAGTACGGCACGCAGGCGAAACCCTGGATTCTGACAGCCCTGGCGTATTACCGGGATATGTTCGAGCGGAAAAACCAGGACTGGGACAAGGTACAGAAATGCTCCATGAAGTTCTTTTACGAGGTGGAAGCAGCCTATCCGGACCAGGCGCGGGAGGTGGAGGGAATGGCCTGCGGAGCAGGCGTCACCGTCGCGGATATCATGACAATCAACAGCCGCTATGAGATCTCAAAGTTTCCAAAATTGCCGGAATGCACCACCGGAGCCGTGCTGCCGGAAGCCGTTGAAGACGGCCACACCCTCGTATTCAAGAATTGGGATTTAAATATCCAGGTTCGCAGCCACGTGGTGTTTTTGCTGATACGGCAGCCTGATTTCTGGCTGGCAGGCTTCACAGAGGCGGGCCAGATGATCCGTGACGGCGTCAACAGCTACGGAATTTCCCTCGTCTCCAACAACCTGCAGTCCACGGAAGACCACTACGGCCTGGGCATCCCGGTCACCTTTTTGCGGAGGCAGATTCTTTACTCGAAAACCTTTGAGGAGGCGGAAGCGGTGCTGCTGAATTCCAAGCGCACCATCTCCAACAACATTTTACTGACAGACTGCAAAAACGGCGTTGCCAGGGATTATGAATGGTACCCGTCCGGCGCGGATGTTCTGGAACCGGAAAATGGAGTGCTGACCCATGCCAACCACTTTGTGAAATGCCCGAATCGTGATGCGCTCACCGGCCGCCCCAAGAACCGTGACCAGCGCCTGCGGGAACTGATGATGGAGCATCACGGCCATATCACAGTCGGCCATGTGAAGGCCGCGCTGCGGGACCACAAGTACCATCCCCTTTCAATCTGCGCGCATCCGGGAGACCCTGACAATTCCTACACAAAGGACCGGGCCACTGTTTCTTCCATGATCGTAGATTTCAAGGCGAACGAAATTTACGCCTGCATCGGCAGCCCTTGTGAAGAAGATTACACGCTGATCCATCCAAAGGAGGAAGTCTAAAATGGCAAACGCAAAAAAATCGAAGATACCCCATTCCCTGGTCATCATCGTCTCCATCATGCTTCTGGCCTGCTTTCTGACCTATCTCATTCCGGCCGGCGCTTACGACCGCGTCAAAAATGATGCCGGACAGACCATGGTCGATCCGACTACCTTCCACTATGTGGACAACACTCCCGTGAATCCGCTCACGGTGTTGAACTACATATTTCCCGGCCTGACAAAAGCGGCCAGCATCATTTTCTGCCTGATGTGCGCCGGCGGCGGACTCGGCATCGTGCTGGACAGCAACTCCATCCAGAGCTTTGCCGGCAATATGGCCCGGAAGGTGAAGGGAAAGGAGTGGCTGGTCGTCACCCTGGTGATGGTGCTGTTCGCCCTGATCTGCATCCCCGCAGGCTTTAATTCCTGGATTCCCTTCGCCACAGTGGGAATCGTGATCGCCGGCGCTCTGGGCTACGATGCGATTGTAGGCGTGTCCATGATTATGCTGGGCGGCTCGGTGGGCTTCTCATGCGGCGCCATGAACACCAGCAACACTGGTACCGCCCAGGCCATCGCCGAACTTCCCATTTTATCCGGCATGGGTTACCGCCTGTTCTGCATGATTCCGTTCCTGATCGTCACCGTCCTCTACGTGGTGCGCTATGCCCAGAAAACCAAGAAGGATCCCACAAAATCCTATGTCTACGGACTGGATCTGGGGCTTGACCATCTGAGTACGGACCACATTCCGGAGCTGCAGAAGCGCCATTACCCGGTTCTCTTTGTATTTGCCTGCGGCCTCGTCTACCTGGTCTATGTGGGAATAAAGGGAGATTTATCTCTGAGCGCCTGCGGCACCGTATTCACCTACATTGGAGTGCTGTGCGGCATTGCGTACCGCATGTCCCCCAACGATATGGCAAAATCCTATATCAAGGGCGCCAAGGGAATGGCCAGCACCGCTATGATGATTGGTTTCGCCTACGGCATCTCCTTAATCTTGGATGCAGGCCACGCCATGGATACGATTGTATTCCATCTGGCCAATATTTTAAGCAGGGTTCCCGCCATCTTCCAGGCGCCGGTCATGTTTTTCATGCACATTATCATCAACTTCTTTGTGACCTCCGGCTCCGGCCAGGCCGCCGTGACCATGCCCATCATGGTTCCGGTTGCAGACCTGTGCGGCATAAGCAGGCAGACCGCTGTCCTGGCCTTCAATTTCGGCGACGGCTTCTGTAATTTTATCCTGCCCCATGCGGCGGCCACCATGGGCTTCGTAGGCGCAGGAAATATTCCCTTCTCGCGCTGGCTCCGTTTCGTCATCCGACTGTTTGCCATCTGGGTCGTGATCGGCTGCCTGCTGCTCATGCTGGCGACGGTAATCGGCTACCATTAATTCAAAAGCCCGGATTCCATACCGCCCTGGCATATTTTGCATACTAAAAAGGTGAGCAATATGCCAGCGGCACACAGGGAAGCAATCGTCTCTGCGGAGAGGACGGGTTTCAGAAAAACCTTTGGCTCCACCAAAAAACGCCGCGGATTCCCACACGGATTCCAGCGGCATTTTTTGGCAGGGCCGTCGGCCGTTGGGGCGCCCGATTTTTATCTACCGATGCAGTCCCTCCACAAAGTCGATGACCGTCCGGTTGAATTTCTCCGCTTCCTCCCAGAACAGCATATGGCCTGAATCTTCGAAGAAAACAGTCTTTGCCCCGGGGATCGCCTCACCCACCCAAGCGCTGCCATGCCAGTCAAACACATTGCTGTTCCTGGCGACGCACACCAGGGCGGGCAGTTTGATCTGCGGAATAAAATCCCTCCAATCCAGGTTCGTGTGGTCGCGCATGATTTCAATTCTCACATAGGGCGGACATTTGCAGATTTCATCGACGATAAACTCCGCATCCTCATCGGACGGCTTGTGATACAGGCACGCCCCCACCAGGCCGGCCGCCGCGCCCCGGGGATCATATTTAATATCGTAGCAGGTGCGGATAAACATTTCCACGTCATAGCAGCCCTTCTGCCCCCATACCCAGTCCGGCCCCGTGTACTGGGCCGGCGACTGGTCCACGCAGATCAGGCCCGACAACCTGTGATTGCCGAACAGCTCAATATAGCTCCAAAGGATAGACGCTCCCATTGACCATCCCAGCACAGTCACATCCTCTGCGTCCAGGTAATCCAGCAGGTTCTTTACGTCCATGGCGTACCTGGATATGCGATGGCTGTGCATGACCTTTTCAGACTCCCCGTGGCCCCTCATGTCCATGCAGATCACTTTGAAATGCTTTGACAGCTCCTCCACATTGTGCTTCCAGAATTTCGTGGTGCAGGTCCAGCCCGGAAGCATAAACAGCGGTTTTCCCTCCCCGCTAACCTCATAATAGATTTCCACATTGTCGTTCGTCTTAAATGACGGCATATCTAATCCCTCCTCATCATTTTATCGCGTTCCTTGTCTTGTCTTGTTGTTTTCCCCTTAATACACCACCTCCAAATTCGAGAAATACGGCGATGATTAAAACCGCCCTTTTCCCCTCCCTGCCTTTAACCTTACATCCATTGTATCAAGTCAGCCGCAGGGCGGCTAGTCCCCACTGGGATATTTTTACTGTTTTTTCAAAATAATCCTGTTTTGCCCATCTGATATGGAGGCTGTCGACACGTCCGCCCGCGCAAAAAGGAACCATGAAGCCGTATCCGCAGCCTCATGGTTCCCTCTGTCACCCCCTCAATATTGATTGCAAAACACATGATGTCCGATGACAATCTGCACTTTTTCGTTTTCCCCTTTGACGGAAAAATAAACAGTCTCAAAGGGCAGGATATGGGTCTCCCCGTTCAACACCCGTTCCACATTTTTGCGCACCCGGTCAGACGGCTCCGCCGCCGGCGCGTTGCGCCTTTTCCACGAGGTAAACTGCACGCGCCCGTTGGTTTTCTGACTTAACACCTCGTAGACGGTGTTCGGAAATTTATCCGACCAGATCCTGTTTAAAATGACCTCCGCCACCGCCTGCTGGCCTTCATCCGGCTCTCCTCCCGCCTCCAGCATGGTGATTCTGGCAAGCAAATCCTTCTCCTCCGGTCCCAGGCTGACTCCCCACCTGTTCCCGGCCGCTTCCGTCTCCGCTGCCGGCTGTTTTAGTTTTCCCGGCCGCTGCGGCTTCACCTTGGCAAGCGCCGGCGCCGGGGTTTTCTTTCCTTCCTCCCTCACCACCTCCTGCCGGTCGATCTCCCTGCATTCCGCAACATGCACTGTCAATGACAGCGACAAAATCAAAAGCAACATGACCCCCACAAATCGTTTCATCCGAATTTCACCGTATCTTCCGTACTTTTACTTTAAAAAATCGCGCGAATCCTGCCGCGGATTGCTCGTTTTTGCTGGTTTGATTTTACAACATCTTTCCTGGAAATATAAGGTGTTGCACTTAATTGACACTCTATTTCACTTAATTAACACCCCCTGTTTGATGATTCACCGAATTGACCGGCACAATGGAGCCGTTTCGTCATATTCCCCAGCCTGCCGCGCACAGCAAAAAGCCGCCCCAAACAGCGCTTTGCTGTCTCAGACGGCTCCTATTTTCGCTCCTGATTCACATTTCATTCTGCCCACCTGCAGCCCGGATCACGGCCGGGCGGCAGGTCATGTTCCCGCATACCGCTCCATCATCTTCTCCGCTATCTTCCACCCCAAAAACAAATTGATATCCTGAATCGCGTCCACAATCCGCCACCGGTATTGCGTATTTTCCCGCAGCTCGCGCAGCAAATACGGCTTTACGATGCGCTTGTCCAGCCTCCCCTTGGTCCGGGCGATATAGGCCAGTCCCAGGGCAGCGTTGGCGCGAACCGCCGCGTCCTTGTGTTCAAAGAGCCGGACGCAGATATCCTGGGCGGGCTTCCAGTGTTCAAAGTATTCTCCCACCGACAGAGGGAGCAGTAAAAGCTCCTCGGTTACGCCCCTGTCCAGAATTTCCATGGCCTTTTCCATGTCGCATTCCGGCAGGGGCCGGTAAATTTTCCGTTCCACAGTCCGCTCCTTTCCAAAGTCAAAAATACCGCAATTCAGCGCACATCTGTTTCCGCCCTCCCATATAATATCATTACACTAAGACATATAGAGGTGCACCTTTTATGGAAACTTACGAGTATGACGACAACATGTCCTATGATCCCGCCTCCGCGGTTCCGGATAGCCGTATGCGTTTTCCCACTCCTGGCCCCGGCCCTGTATTCCCCGATTTCGTGCCGGACGTATCCCCCAATTTCTGTCCCAACTGCAACAATTTCCGGCCAGGCAACAACATGATATACTGGACCTGGCGGTTGTTCGGCCCCAATGTGAATATGTTCCCGCAGTCGGCCCGGGTCCGTTTTTCCAACATGACATCTATCCGGGAGCCCTTAAATATCTACTTAAATTCCCGCCTTGTGCTGTCAAATTTAGATCCCAGAACCGCCTCCGGTTTTCTTCAGATTATGCCTGGGACCTACCAGCTGACGGTTTACAGAAGCCGTTTCTTTGCCAGCCCGATCATCAACACAAACGTTACCTTCTTCCGCAACGGAACCTATCTGCTGACCATCCTGGGCACTGCCGGCAACGCCCGCATCCAGCTGTCCCAGCAGTAATTTGCATACACTACCAGGGGAATGATTCCGATCGTTCCCCCTATTTTATGCCAGGCAAATGGTTCTGGCATACTTCTGTCCCGAATCCTCCGTCACCCTGATCCTGCCCTGGGCGATATAGTGTTCAATTCTGGCTGCATACCACCAGTCCCCCACGTTCAAGGGATCACGCCCCAAAATATCTCCGATGAGCCGGCACTGCTTCACCGGCTTTTCAGTCAACCGCTTCCAGATCAGAAAATCGTAAAAGTCCGCCGGCACGCCCGTGAGTTTTCCGTTGACCATAGCCCGCAGGGGACTGTTGTCCTCCACCAGCTCGCTCCAGGCCATGGCGTACATTCTCCGCTCCTCCGTCAGCAGCCGCTCACAGGACAGGAATCCGGCAAACTCCTCCGGCCCGATCTCCCCCCAGTTGTGATACTCCACAATGGACTTTGGGCTCACGCGGTACTCCGGCAGTTTCACCACCCGCACCTGGCTGCGAAACGGTTTCATCCACCTGCACAGAAAGTAAAATCCGCAGCGGGAGTAGGGGCTGTCGCCGTACCAGATCCGAACCGGCTCCCCCTGCTCCAGAAAAGCCGCCAGCCGGGCCAGTTCCCGGGCGTACAGGCCGGCGCCGGCCTCCAGCTGCCGGGCGCATTTCGTATTTTCCTCCCACTGGTCCTGCTGATACATGGACAGGATCAAATCCCGGCGGTACCGGCCCTCCACCGGCTCCCGGATATCCCCGATATCCAGCATAAAGCCCAAACAGACGACCTGTCCCGGCTCCCCCTCCATCCACACGGCGGGGATTTCCCGGGAATCCGCTCCGCTGCCGATTATGTGCCCGCGGCCCTTGGCCATCTTCATGGAAGCCGCCTCGCTCTCCCCAAACAGTACCTCGATCATAGGTTATGCCCTCCCGATTTCATTTCCTCTATCACCTAAAGAATACACCGGTTCCCGCAAACAGGCAATCCCAACATATAGAAAAAAGCCAGCCTGTGCCGGGCTGGCCTGAAAACTTACTCTTGGTCCTTTGGCAGCAGCTGGGTGTTGCCGTTGTGATTGCCGCAGTAGATTCCACGTTTGACGGGCGAGATCATAATCCCAACAACCACGCCGCACAAAAACGCGGACAGCACCGCCATACACTTGTCGGAATAACACCATTCCCTGTCAAAAAAATCTTTCATCATGTGCGCTCCTTTCCGATATGATCAAATCAACAGATGCTTGCCCCCATATTGTATGGACTCTCCCCGCATTCAATTCCTGCACCTATTCCAACGCACGCGCAAACAGCTCCCCATCCCGGCCAAGGGACGGCAGTTTTCCTATAAAGCCTGCGGTTTTTTGAAAATGCTTATGGTCTGCGTATCGTTCAGATACCGCAGCAGGGACAGGCCGATGGGAAAGCCGAACAGACCCAGCACGCCGAAGAGCTGCGCTCCCGCGAACATGCTCACCAGCGTCACCACCGGGTGAAGTCCGATCTGGCTGCCCACGATTTTAGGCTCAATGATATTTCGGATCACGGTGATGACCAGATAGACCACCAGCAGCCCTATGGCCAGCCTTGGGTTTCCCATCACCGCGGCGACCACCATCCAGGGAATCATAATCCCTCCGGTGCCCAGAACCGGCAAAATGTCGAATACAGCGATCACAAAGGCGATCAACACCGAGTTCTTAATCCCGATCAGCGTCAGGCCCACGGCCAGCTCCACAAAGGTAACCGACATAATCAGCGCGTAGGAGCGGATACACACAAACAGCGTTCCCACCACATAGGACTGTATTTTCAGGAAAATGCCCTTGGATTTTTCCCCCATCTGGCTTAGGCAGAAGCCGGTCAGGCAATCGTAATCAGCGGCGATAAAAAACGTGGTGATGATCATCAGCAGCAGGTTGATAAAAAGCCCGGGCAGCGACGAGGCGATGCCTGAAATCCAGCCCACAGCGCCCATGGAAAGGCCGGAAACCATCTGCCCGGCGGACTGGACGAAATGCCCCTCCAACTCCTCCAGCGTTCCGATCAGCGACGGATCCATGCGCAGAATCGACTGCTCGATGCCGGCAAAAGCCGCGGCAAAGACAGGTTCAATGTAATGGGCGTAGATCGCCGGCAGGTTTAAAAAAAGCACCCTCCCGCTGGAAAACAGCTTGATAAAAAGCAGCGCAATCAGGGAACCCACTGTGCAGTAGAATAAAAGCACCGTGAGAATCGCCACGGCCTTCCGCGGCAGATGCAGCCTGGACGCCGCAAAGCAGATGGGCCGGTTCAGCAGATAGGCGATCACAAACGCCGTGGCGAACGGCGTCAGCATAGGCAGGCAGTATCCCAAAATTACAAAGGCGATGGCCAGCCATATGGCATAGTAAAAAAAATTGATTATAAAGGATTTCCGCTCTTCTATTTTCATCCCGTCATCCCAAAACGTTTCCGGCCCTGTGTCCGCAAACCCTCGGTCTCCTCTTCCATAATTTGTCTATGACTGAATTATATGGGATCGCAGCTCATCGCACAAGAGGATGCCGTAAAGTTTAACACACCTTTAATACATGGCTATGAGGTCTCCTGGTACCCGGCTGTGGACGGAAGGGTGATTTTGACCGCCTTCCCCGGATTGACATATATGATGTCCATTTTCATGAAAACGGACGCGGTACGGCCCGACGATCCAATGTCCACATTCATATCCAGGGACTGGTGGGTGATATAGCCGGCGGCGTTGACGCAGACAGTTCCGTTTAACGGCTTCATATCCGCGGCGGTGTCCAGCCCCAGCCCGGTATAGAGATCATTGACGGAGCTGCCCGCATTCTCCAGGTCGCAGACAAACGTAAATATCCGGTTCCCCCTCCTGTCCTCAGACACCTTTATATCTTTGAATGAATCGCTGCGGCTCAGCCAATCGGAGTTGGTGGTGCTGTCAAACACCTCCATTATGTTGGCCTGATTTGACGGAAATTTTGTCTTTTCCCCGCCTGTGTTCGTATAGAGATAGCCGTCGGTGTAAAACAAATTGACATCCCAGTTTTCCTCCGTGGCTTCCATGTGGTTGCTCATCGTATATTTCATGGTGCTCCTGCCAAGATCCTCCCCTTTTATTTGGGAGCTCAGGAGCATGCCGGTAGTCTGCCCGTCCAGTTCAATGCACAGATTCAAAGAGGTCTGCACCTCCACGCTTGTCAATTTGCGCATCTTACTCACAGCGTCGGCAAATAGTCTGAGGTCCTCTTTTGATGCTGCCTGCGGGCTGCCGGAGGAACCGCCCGCCGTTTCCCGGCTCTCAGCCGCCGTGGTTTCACCCCAATTTCGCTTAACGTACGCCGCGCGGCTGTTGGGGCCTGCATAGGATACCAGGCTCAAAGAACATGTGATCAGAAGCGTGGCAGCCAGCAGGCATCTCCGTTTTTTCATATTCGCCCTCCCGTCTTGTGAAAAATGAATACCAATTTTTGTATATCAATATAACAATTGTACCATTTACACAAATTATTGTCCACCATTAATGGATTTCCCCTGCCTGCGGCAAAGAGTCGCTTGTAATTCCCCCACATTCTGTTACAATGAAATCAGACAATACAATCCGGAAAAGGAGGACACACAATGCTTGAATTAACCGAATGGCTTGACAGTCTGCTGCAGGAACCTCTTCCCGAGGACATCGCTGCCCTGAATTTCAACCTCTACGACGACGGGGACCACTGCTGGTCCGCGGAGCTCATCGGAGCTGGCAGCTTTGATGCCGACGACCCGGACTGGGCCTGCGACGAGGTGTTCGCCGCCAGGGACAGCCTGCTGCGCTGGGAACAGGACGGTTCCTGGGAGCAGGTTTTAGAGGATGTCATCGCCCAGTTGGAGGCATATCTGGAAAGCGGACGTTTTGCAGATAAATTGAAATCCTATCAGGGAATCGGCGTGGGTTTTGTGGACGGCGATGTTGTGCTGATGGATCTGTAGAATCTCATTGAATTTCAGCAATCATAGGGGGTGACTGTATCGGGCAGGCACTCCTCTGTTTTTCTGTCCATTTATGCGGTCCCCACCTGCTGCCAGTTCCGTTCCCTCCTGTAAAATGCACAAAGCTTTTTTCCAATATTTATAAAATTTGTGCACACTTTTTTCTCCCCCTGTGCTATTATAATATTGTAACCCCCCAATACATTATATAGTTTTTGCTACACCCCATAAGAAACGAAATACCTTCTCCTTGAGAAATGACCAGCTCCCCCGGCTGGTCATTCTCTTTGTCCGAATCTCTCTAAAAGCTCCGGTCCCAATCTGTATTTATCCCCAACCGCCCCGTTTTTTTACCGAAATTGCGGCGTGCATTGTGGATAACTATGGGGATAGGCTGGGGATTCTCTGTGGACAGGCAGCGTCCCCAACCGAATTCAAGCGGCGGGAATCACTGCCGGCGCTCCTCACATTTCAACGGTTCCAGCGATTGATTCCCCTCCGTCACAATCATTTCCTGCTGCTTCAGGGCCTCCGTGATCCAGGCCACAAATCCGGTGTAAAAGTCAAATACCGTGTCGTCGAACTGGATATGGCCCATGTCGCCCTCAATGCGCCGGATCACCTCGTCCCACTGCTCCCGGGCTATCCAGTTGTTCCGGCACACGTCGAAATCCGGCTGAACCGCTTTCAGATACGGCAGCAGCAGCTTGGTGTAATCCGTCTCATAGACGGTCAGCGGATCGGCGCAGGCGCCGTAATAATCTCCCGGGCAGGCGTCCGCGGCGGAAGGATAAAATTTCAGCAGCACCCGCTCTCTCTCTTTTGAAAAACAGCGCAAAATCATAGAAGCAACTCCCCCTCGTCAAATTTTAGTTTCTTCTATGATTGTATCACACGGACCGAATTCGCGAAAGACTTCACCTGGCGCCCCGGCGGATATTCCGCGGACCAATCCGCAATCACGGATTTTCCGCCTGCTCCCGCAAAAACCCCAGGAACCGCTCCACGCCCCCGCCCACAACCGTCACGCCCTCGGGCCTGCGCCCCGGTATATCGGACACGTCGAAAAAATCCCCATCTTTTGTAAGTTCCGTCCGCATAAAGCTGTCGCTTCCATAGATTCCATCGTCGATCTCCAGGTACTCATCCCCCCAGAAGCAGCACTCCTGGGCGGTTATCCCCCATTCCGCCTGCAATTTGCTGAAAATCACGTCCACATTGCTGCTCTTGCTGGTGGTTCCAACCTCCAGGTACTTGGCGTCGCAGGTGGGGATCAGAGGGATTCCATGCTGTTCTCCCATCTGCCGCGCCAGCCGGAACAGTTCCCCTAACCCGCCCACGATTCCCGCCTCAGCCAGCCGGGCCTTCAGAAGGCCGATCTCGTCCTTTTGCAGGTACAGCCCGCCTTCCCGGCGGCCGGAAACGGCCAGGTCGATCTTACAGTAATTGGGCCTCGAGAAAACGATATCGCTGGGAAAATTATACCGCTCGAGCAGCAGCCGGTGCAGGGCATAGCAGCAGTCGTGGATGGCGAGAAGCTCCTCCCTGCCGGGCAGATTCTCCGCGAACTCGCAGGGCTTTGCTCCCTCCTCCACCGCGTAGTTAAAGGCGCCTCTGCCCAGGCCGAAATACAGATTTCCCCGCGCGCTCTCCCCCAGACGCTCCGCCAGGGTTCCGCCGCCGATGTTTTTCAGCGTGGTGCCGCTGACCACCGCCAGCTTGACCCCCTGCGCCAGAAGCGGGGCCATGGCCTCCGCCGCCTGGTTCGCCGGGGACGTCCTGGAATATACGGCGGTTCCGTCCCAGTCAAAAAATATGGCTCTATATTTCTTGTTCAATCCGATCCCCCACCCTTTCCAATTTTTTCAGCTCCCCGAACAGCCTCAGCTCCACAGGTTTCCCCGCCGTCAAAGTGACCGCGGTTTTCTCCCGGTCCGCGCTGACCCGAAGGGAGCTGCCCCCGATCCTCAGCGGGAACTCGTACCCCTCCCACCCCTCCGGGAGATAGGGGCTAAGCTCCGCGATGCCGCCGTTCATCCTGAGCCCCGCGAAGCCGTTCACAACGGCCTGCCAGCTCCCGGCCATGTTGGCGGCGTGGATTCCGGCGTAAAAATTGCCGTGGTAATCGTCCAGGTCCATGCGCACGGACTGGTTGAAATACCGGCAGGCGTCGCCGTATTCCCCGATGCGGCAGGCCAGGATTCCGAAAATGCAGGTGGACAGGGAGGAGTGGTGCAGCGTGACCTCCTGGTAGAAATCGTAATTCCGCTTCAACTCCTCCTGGGTAAACAGCTGGCTGTGCAGGTACATTCCCAGGATGGCGTCCGCCTGCTTGGACATCCGCTGCCGGAAGATAAACAGCGGGTGGTAATTCTCGTAGAGAAGATGGCGCTTTTCCGGCGGAATCTTCGACTCGTCCCAGGGCTTTCTCATGAGAAACCCGTCGTCCAGCGGATAGACCCGCCGTCTCTCATCGTAGGGGAAATACATGTTTTCAATGATCCGCTCCCAGAGCTCTGGCTCCTCCGGCTCCAGCTTGAGCGCGTCCCACAGGTGCTCGTACCGCTCCGGATCAATCTCCTTTAAGGTGTCCAGCGCCCAGACCGCTGCCCGCAGATTTTCCCGCGCCATCAGGTTGGTGTAAAAATTGTTGTCCACAATGGCGTTGTACTCGTCCGGGCCGGTCACCGCGCAGATGCAGTATTTTCCCCCTTTGGATTCGGCGAAGCAGCCCACGTCCGCCCACACCCTGGCCGTCTCGATCAGCACCTCCGCCGCCTGCTCCTTCAGGAAATCCATATCCCCGGTCACATCCACGTACAGCTTGAAGGCGTAGGCGATGTCCGCGTTGATGTGGTACTGGGCCGTGCCAAGGGGATAGTAGGTGGAGGCCTCCCGCCCGTTTATGGTGCGCCACGGGTACAAGGCCCCCTTCCCGTGGCCCAGCACTCCCGCCCTCTCCCTGGCCGCGTCCAGGGTGTGAAACCGGTACGAGAGCAGGGGCTTTGCCAGCTGTGGGTTGGTGTAGATAAAGAACGGCAGCACATACATTTCCGTGTCCCAGAAATAGTGGCCCTCATAGCCCTCGCCCGAAAGCCCCTTGGCGCCCATGCCGGTTCTCCCGTCCCGCCCCGCGGCCTGCATGACGTGGAACAGGTTGAACCTGAGCCCCTGCTGCAAAGCCGTGTCGCCGCGAATCACAATGTCCGCCCCGCGCCAAAGCCCGTCCATATACCGTTTCTGCCAGGCCTCCTCCTGCGCCCAGCCCCGGTCCCCGGCCTCCCGGATTACCTCCTCCAGGAACGGCCGCAGCCGCTCCCGCTCCATCTCCAGACAGGAGGCGTAGGCGATCTGCTTTTCCAAAACCACCGTCTCCCCCCGCCTTGCGGGCACGCGGATGCAAGCCTGCGCAAAAAGCCGGCTGGGGGAAGCCTCGGAGGTTATGAGCTCCCGCCCTCCGGCTCCCATCAGGCGGTGGCCGCAGGCGCAGGCCATGGTCAGGCGGCTGCCCTTTGTGGTTCCCTGGTAGTAAAGGAATCCTCCGTCCGCCGTGAGCGCATCCGGCTTAAGGCGGCGGCCGAAGGGCCCGTAATCCACCAGCGGATTGGTCCTGCGGGTATGGTTCTCAACATCCGCCTGCAGGGTGGAGACAAATGCCAGCTCCCCTTCGAAATTCAAGGGCGTCACCCGGTAGACCTGCTCCATAAGGTTTTTCACCCGGAAGCTCACCAGGCGGCCCGTCTCGATCTCCACCTGCTTTCCGGACCTGGACTCCCAGAACACCCGGCGGCTCACCGTGGCCCGGTCCATGTGCAGGGTCCGGCCAGCCTCAATCAGCCCTCCCTGCCGCATGTCGAACTCCTCGCCGTCCACAAACAGACGAATCTGCTTTAAATTTGGCAGGTTCAAGAGCGACTGGCTCTCCTCCGGAAAGCCGTAGTTCCACTCCCCATAGCGGATTTTCCCGCTCTCGTAAAAACCGTTGATAAAGTTTCCTTCTAACCCCTGATCCTCCGGGAAGTCGTAGCCCTCCTCGTAGGTGCCCCTGGTCCCGATGTATCCGTTGGACAGCGCGAAGGTCGTCTCATTGCGGTAATTGTTCTCCGCAGAAAAGCCCTCCTCGGTCACGGTCCAGGGCTCCACCGGGTAAATATTCGTGTTATTCCACTCCATTTTCCGCTCCCCGCCTGTCTGTATCCTGAATCTCAATCTGCCAAAATAGTTCCTCGTCCTTCACGAAGGAGAACAAAAACGCTGCCGCATCCGGCTTTAAGGCCGTCGGGAAGGCCGCCACCGCCCGGTGCTTTAAGTTCCCGTCTAAAGGCCCCCTCATCTCCTCCGGAACGGCGAAGCGGACGCGCTCCTCCCATTTCCAGGGTGAAATCCGGTCCAAGCCCTCCGGGCAGCCGTAGACGCCCCCGGTTCCCCTGGCGGGCCACCTGTCGTCCCCCGCCGGGGAGTGAACCAGCCCGCCGTACAGCTTTGGAGCCGCTTCCCCGGCCGCTCTCATGTCCCTCAGAATGTCCGCGGTAAACCAAAACAGCGCCTCGTGGTCCCCGTGGGTGTCCGCCGGGTGGGTGGTAAAGATTTTATCCGGTCTGTAGGCCCGGATCACGGATTCCAGGTCCCCCGCCAGGTTCTTCCTGGTGTAGGCGGCCTCGGCCCCCCAGGTCGTTCGGTGAAAGGTCTGTTTTTCCGGCAGGCCGTATGTCTGCGCGCAGCAGTGGGAGGCAAACACCCGCTCCCCGTCCGTTTCCCGGTATAACCGATACAGAAAGCTCTCCTCCCTGGGCATTCCCGTGTCCGCGTAGCCCAGAAACTCAACCTGGCCGCTCCCAACGCCCAAAAGCGCCAGGCTGTTCAGCGTTTCCCGCAGCCGCGCCCGGCCCGTCTCCCCGTCGCTGCTGCCGCAGTCCCCGTTGGTCACCATGACCACCACCGGGCGCAGGCCGGCTAAAACCGCGCTTCTCAGGATTCCGGCGCACATCAGAATCTCGTCGTCCTGGTGTGGCACGATCACCATGATTTGTCCGGAGGTTTTGTCAATCCGCTCTTCCCTCACATTCCTCACCCCTTTACCGCGCCGGCCGCCACCCCGGCGATAATATATTTCTGCATGAACACGTAAAAAATCATCAGCGGCAGCACGCCCAGCATCAGCATGGGAAACAGCGCCGTCCAGTCCGTGGCAAACTGGCCGATATTGCGGGCCACCTCCTGGAGAATCACGTCCTTTTCCCGGGTCTGCAAAAACAGCAGGGGCGTCAGAAAGTTGTTCCACACGTTGAGGGCCACGATGATAACCACTGTGGAGATAATAGGGCTGAGTAACGGCAGCACCACCTTGAAAAACTTCATGGAGACGGAGCACCCGTCGATCTCCGCCGCCTCCTCAAGCTCCTTGGGCACCGTGCCCTCGATGAACTCCTTGAACAAAAACACCGCCTGGGGCATATTGACCGCCACGTTCACCACGATCACGGCAAAGGGCGTGTTCATCAGGTGGAAGGATTTCACGATCTTGTAGAGGCTGACAATGTTCATCTGAAAGGGCACCACCAGTCCGGCCATGAAGAGCAGGAACACGGTGTTCCCGGCCCGGTTTTTGGACCTGGCCAGTGCGTACCCCGCCATGGAGGCGAACACCACGATGGAGCACACGGCCGCCACGGTGATAAACAGGGTGTTGCCAAACGCGCGCGGAAACTGCATGTTCTTCCAGGCCGCCACATAGTTGTGAAATTCCGGGATTCTCGGCAGGGCCAGAGGGCTGGCCGTGGCCTCGCGGGGATTTTTCAGGGTCGTGACCACCAGATAATAGATCGGCACAAACCAGAGGATTGCCAGAAAAATCATGGCCGCCTCCAATATCATAAGCCTTCTCTTCCGTTTTACCATATCCATCTCTCCTTACTGTATTGCCTCGCTCCACTTGCCCATAAGCCTCGTCACTACGGTGCTGATGCAGAGCACAATCACGAAAAAGCAGACGCCGAAGGCAGCTCCCGTGCTGTAAAAGCCGTCGGAGATGCCCTTTTTCATAATCACCATCATCACGGTCTGAGTTGCGTTTCCCGGACCGCCGTTGGTCATGGAATAGATCACGTCGAACGCTTTCATCCCGCCGATCAGCCCTGTCACCACGATAATTTTCACCGAGGGGCACATCAGCGGAAGGGTGAGATACCAGAACTTTTTAATCCCGGCGGCTCCGTCGATGTCCGCGGCCTCGTAGAGGTCCGGGGAAATGCTCTGGAGGTTCGCTAAGTATATGACCATGGCCCAGCCGGTCCACTGCCAAATCTGCGTGAAGATCACCGAGTAGAGCGCCCTATCCGCGGTGAAGAAATTGAAGGTGCCAAAACCCATCTGGTGCAAAAGGTTGTTGACCAGCCCGTAATTGGACGAGGACATGATAAAGCTCCACAGGTAGCCGATGATCAGGGAGCTGAACACCGCGGGAAAGAAAAATGCCGCCCGCAGAAAATTCCGCGTTTTCAGCTTCTTGTCCAGAATCACGGCCAGGGGCAGCCCCAGAACCGTCTGAAAGCCGGTCAACAGCACGGCGTAGATGATCGAATTTTTAATCGCGGCCACCATCAGCGGCGTCTCAAAAACCTTTAAATAGTTCTTCCAGCCCACAAAATGCAGGTTCACGGGATTTAAATCCGTGTAGTCGGTAAAGCTGTAATAAAATGTGCAGATAAACGGAACGATGCTGAACAGCAGGTAAATCGCCAGGGCCGGAGTCAGAAAGATACCGAAATATCCCCCCAGGGAACCGGCTGTCCGCTTTCTGGTCTTATGTTTCATACGCAGTCTCCCATCAAAATCCCGAAAAAAAGGTGCAAAAAAACGCTGCCCATGCGGAAATCTCCTTCCCCACTGCATGAACAGCGTTTTTCGCTGTTATCCTTTTATTTCTCCAGCAGCTCCTTCACCACCTGGTCCACATTGGCCAGGGTTGTGTGCAAATCCTGTGCCCCGATAAAATAGCTCTGCATCTCGGTCTCAAACACCTTGTGCGCGCTGGCCGCCACGCCCCAGGCGTCCCACGGACAGTACACGTTGCCTGCGGCCAGGGTGTCCGCCACGCTGTTGTAAGCGTCCGGCAGGTCAAAGGTCACGCCCTTTAAGTAGGAGGAACCGCCCTGGTTGTTCTCCCAGAACGCCTTCTGGCCCTCCGGGGAGGCGATGGCGTCCAGAACCTTCATCACCACTTCCAGGTTGGGGGAAGCGGCGTTGGCCGCAAATCCGCAGCCGGGGCCTCCTACCAGCCATCCCGCGTCGGCCTCGGAGCCGTGGAAGGGCATCATGTCGATCTGCAAATCAGGATTCTTGCTCATGATGGTGTCCAGGTCCCAGGGGCCGGAGCAGAACATGGCCGCGTCGCCCACCGCAAACTGCTCCAGCGCCTGATCCTTGTCGATCCCGGTCATATCCTGGGTGTAGACTCCCTCGGTGATCATCTCGGACCACTTCTCCATATAGGGATCCCAGCTGCCCGCCAGGGTGGTTTTCCCCTCCCGGTACTCCTCGCCGAAGTTCTTGCCCGCATCCTTGGACAGATAGTCGGCGGTCACAAAGGCCATGGAGTTCTTCATCAGGGGGCCGCCCTTCTTTAAGCCCGCGGCCAGGGGAGTGATCCCCAGCTCCTGGAACTGTTTGCACATGCTGATGTACTCGTCAAAGGTGGTGGGCAGCTGGATATTGTGCTCCGCAAAAATCTCCTTGTTGTAGAAGATTCCCTCAAACCAGCTGGTACCCGGCAGCGCGTAGATATCGCCGTTGTAGGTGTAAACGCTGACGCCCGACGGCAGGAACTGTTCTCCTAACTCGTTTAGCGGAACGAGATAACCCAGCCTGGCGTGCTTTAAGGCCAGTCCCGAGGACTCGCAGATGATATCCGGCCCCTCCCCGGCGGACAGCTGGGTGTCCACAATGGTGTCGTAGTTGGAGTTGTCGATAAACTGGTACTCGATCTCAGCCTCCGGCACAGCCTCTGCCAGATATTTGAGCAGCTCCTCCACCGTGTCCTCGCTGTTCCAGTAGGTCATGCGGATTTTCACCTTTTTTCCCGTTTCCCCCGCCGGCTCCGTATCCTGGCTGGACGCCGCCTCCTGCTTTTGGTCCGCAGGGCTCTCCGCCGATGTCTTTTCAGCTCCCGCCCCCGCGCAGCCGCCAAGAAGATTTGCCGCCATTGCGGCGCACAACAATGTTCCCCAAATTTTCTTTTTCATACCGTTACCTTCCTCCTTCTTTTGTTGTCCTTATCATACCGCAGACCGAAGGAGTATTCTTTAACATATTTTTTAGAAACCTTGCACTTTTTTTAGGAAATGGTCAGCTCCCGCAGCAATTTCACGGTAAAGCAGGTATATCCCTCCTCCGTGATCTCCACCGAGATGCCGCACCGCTCCCCGTAATAAATCCGGATGCGCTCCCGGATGTTGAAGATGCCGTAGCCCTTTCCCGGCTTTCGCAGCACCTCCTCCAGATGTTCCCGGTCCATCCTGGGTCCGTTGTTTAAAATCTGGAACAGCAGAAATTCCCCGTCCGCGCGGCAGCGCACGATCAGAAGCCGCTCCCCGCCTCCCTCCTGGCGGGCGAGACCGTGTTCAATGGCGTTTTCCACCAGGGGCTGAAGGAGGAAATTCAGCATGGAGCAGTCCGCGCATTCCTCCTGAACCTCGTAGCGCACCTCAAAATCGTGGTCGCGGGTCATGGACTGCAGCTCGATATAGGAGCGGATGTTCTCCAGCTCCAGCTTCACGGTGGTGATCTGTCTGCCCCCGTTTAAGCTGGTCCGGTAAAACTTCGCCAGAAATCCTGTGATATCGCTGATCTCGTCGTTGCCCGAGCGCATGGCCTTCCACTTGATGCTGGACAGGCAGTTGTAGAGAAAATGGGGGTTGATCATGGCCTGGAGGGCTTTTAACTCCATAGCCTTCTTTTCCAGCTCCGACTTGTACACCCGGTCGATCATCTCGCTCAGCCGCCTGCTCATGCTCTTTAAGCTCACGGCCACCGCGCCGATCTCGTCCTCATAGTCGGTTCGGATATCCAGGGAGAAATTCCCCTCCGCCACCTGCTCCGCGCTGCGCTTCAACTCCAGAATCCGCTTGCTGAGAATTTTCGAAAGCACGCTGATGAGCACCAGGCTGATTCCCAGGCACAGCGCCGCCGCCACCAGGGTGGAGTCCAGAATCTCGTCCAGCTGCCCGGATATCTCCCTGCGGTCCACGTAGTAGTACAAACGCCATCCGCTGTTTGCCACCTCCCCGGTGACCAGGAAGTAATCGCCGTTGTCCACCCCGCCCGGCTGCCCGGAGCGCGCCTGCTCCGCCACCGCCCCGTCGATTTCCCCGTTTCCGATGCCCCGGGAATAGATCGCATTGCCCTGCCCGTCCGTGAGCAAAAGGCCGTTGTTTAAATAGGCGGCCTCGTCCAGGGTCTCAAAGATCCTGGTGGGGTACAGCTTCAGCTTTAAAACGCCGATGAGCTCCGAGGAGGTGCGGGCGTCCAGAATGGTTCTGGTGGCGTAAATTTCCCCGTTCTCACAGTGCCAGCGGGTGTTGAAATTCGTCCGATGCCACTGGTACCAGACCTCGTCCCTGCATTCCCGGTCCGTCCTCAGAAAGCTGCCGATATCGTAGTCCACATAGGGCGTGTAAATCTCCATCCCCTTGATGTTCATGTCGCTGGCGATAAAGTACCAAAACGTGGGCTCCACCACCTTGTTGAGCACCCAGGCGATCTCCGTGGGGTTCCGGTTCTCCCCGTTCAGCTTCAGCGTCTGTCGGAATTCAATGTTGTAGGACAGAAATTTGATATTGTCATTTTCGCGCTTCAAGCTGGTGTTTAAGTCCGTGGTGAGAAACGCCACGTTGTTGCTCATGGTGTTTTTGGTCTGATCCTCAAAATTCTTCCGGGCCACGGAGTAAGAATAGGTTCCCAGCACCAGAATCGGCACCGCGATCAGCAGCAGATAGCTGATCACCAGCTTTTTCCGGATGGATGCGCTGCCGTAATACCAGGTAAATAGATTATTTTTTCGTCTCATGCCGTTCCCTGTACTCCCCGGGCGTCACGCCGTAATAGTTCTTGAACAACTTGTTAAAGTAGGGCTGGTTCTCATAGCCGCAGGCCCTGCTCACCTGCACGATCTTCAACTCGCTCTCTTCCAGATATTCCCTGGCCCGCTCCATGCGGAAATCCGTGATATAGCGGATCAGGGTCCTGCCGGTCTCCCGCTTGAACAGAAAGCTGATGTAGGCCGGCGCCATATTCACCCGCCCGGCGATGTCGTTGAGATTCAAATCCTTTGCGTACTCCAGGCGCACGATATTTTTGATCTGCGTCACGATCCCGCGCTCGTCCGTCCTCCCGCCCGTCTCCCCGGCGATTCCCCCGTTTAAAATCTCCCGGAATTTGTCGATGAGCTGGGCGCTGCTGCGGCAGGCCAAAAGCTCTCCCAGATTTTCCAGCATCCGCTTTTTATCGTAGTCCTGGAACTGTTCATAAAAGGCGGTGAGAATGTCGTTCAACAGGTGATAGACGTAAATCTTGCTGACCACGCGGCCGTGCTGCATATGCCCGGCCAGCTGGTTGCCGTACAGCAGAATCAAATCCCGGTTCTCCTGGCGCACCGCTCCCAGCAGCAGTTTCTTGGTTTTCTCGATCTCCGCCACATAATACTCCGAGTTGAGGACGGTATCGGATAAGCAGATGATCTCATCGCTGCCCCCGTAGTAATTTTCCCGGACAGCGTTGACCTCCCGGGCGGCCTTCACCAGGCCGTCCAGCCCCAAAAAGGACCGGCTGACCACCGCGGACAGCTCCTGCTGTGCCAGCATTCTCACATCCCGCCCGATTTTTTCCATGCCCTGGATCAGATCCTTTTTCAGATACCCCTGCTCGCCGAACACCAGAATCCAAGAGGTGTCCGGGTACAAATTGACATAGCAAAACCCGGCGGGCAGGTACGTCTCCGCCAGCTTTAAGAACACGTCCTCCCTGTTCTCAAACAGGTTGGAGCTGCTCTCCAGGCTGATAATGGCCGCCCATTTTTTTCCAATCTCTTCGAAGCAGACCGGCAGCAGCTCCTGATCCTGGGCGGAGAGCTGGCCGCCGGTAAAGAGCTTGTAGAGCGCGTGGCGGCCTATCGCCGCGGCTTCCTCCCGCCCCTGCTGTTTCTCCCGGCTCCGCTCGTTAAGTTCCCCGATCACCTTGCCCATCACCTTCTCAAACTCGTCCACCTCGATGGGCTTTAGCAGGTAATCCACCGCGTTGGCCTCCATGGCCCGCTTGGCGTACTCGAACTCGCCGTAGGCGCTGAACATAATAATCTTCACATCCGGAAAGCGCTTTGACGTCTCCGACGCCAGCTCCAGCCCGTCCATAAACGGCATCTTCACGTCCGTAAACAGGATGTCCACCGGATAATTTTCCAGGTGCGCCAGCGCCTTCTGCCCGTCGGCCGCCTGGGCCACGGATAACGGCAGATGGTATTTCCCGATCAGCCAGGAGATTCCCTCCCGCTCCTGGGACTCATCGTCCACCAGTAAAATATGGTACATGGCTCCTTCTCCTTTCAAAACCCCCGCATACTGCTTGTACAACCGATCCATCCCTCTGATCGGTCGCTCCTAATCATTATAAGGGACGACACCGAAAAAGGAAACGTCTGCCGATTCAAATTGACAAATTTTATTTTTGATATAAACTAAGTAAATAGAAAATAATTGCAAAAGGAGAATCAATGTTATGAAAATCCGCTTGGTCGCCTCCGATATGGACGGAACGCTTTTAGACCCGCTCTCCCGCATCTCTGCGGAAAACGCCGCCGCAGTCCGGGAACTGCAGCGGCGCGGCGTGGAATTTGTGATCTGCAGCGGCAGAGCCTACTCCGAAGCCCGCCCCATTGTCAGCGAGGCAGGTATCCATTGCAGCTATATCTGTCTGAGCGGGGCCATGATCTGCTCGGACGAGGGCGAGCCGCGCGCTGTCATCCCCCTCTCCCCTGAAAATCTGGCGGACATCAACCGGATTCTGACGGACGCCGGAGTCTCCATGGACATCATGACAAGCCTTGGGGTATTCAGCACATACCGCAGGGAGGACAAGCTGCAGGAGCTCTACCGCTTTTACGACGACGGCTCCCTGGCCTCCGGGAGTCCCTCGGCGGAGCTTGAACGCATGGTGAGCCAATTCACCTCCAGATTCACCTTCACGGATTCCCTGGGCAGCGTGCCGGAAGCTGCGGTTATCTTTAAGATATGCAGCAGCGGCCTTCCCGCCGAAACCGTGGTCCGCCTAAAGGAGCGCTTCGCAGATTGCCCGGATATCGCCACCGCCTCCACCTTCCCCACGGACATCGAGCTGACCAACGTCAGGGCCCAGAAAGGCCTGGCGCTGAAGGCCTACGCCGCCGGGCTGGGCATCCGCCCGGAGGAGATCATGGTTCTGGGGGACAGCGACAACGACCTCTCCATGTTCGCCCCGGAGTTCGGCTATACCGTAGCAATGGGCAACGCCATGGACTGCCTGAAGGCGGCCGCCAAGTACGAGACGAAGAGCAACCGGGAGGACGGGGTGGCCTGGGCCATCCGCAAATTCGCGCTGTAACACGCAAAAACGCGCCGCCACGGGAGAATATCTTTCCCAATGGCGGCGCGTTGTCAAGCTCCCACCGCGGTTTTCATCCGCTCACTCCTTCTCAGTTCCGTCCGTGAAAACGATCTTGGTCACTGTGTACTCCGATTTCAAATCCGCAAACTTCGTGTTATAGAGCTTCACATCTTCGTCCATATATTCGTTCACCTCCAGCGAGAGGGTATCCACGGTCAGGCTGTCGTGGGCGGGGATGATCCGGCCGGTGAAATCGCAGCCCACCGTCTGGATCTCCTTGCCGAACAGGTCCATCAACTTCAGCGCTCCCTCCACTCCCTGGATGTCCTTATCCGTATTGTTGGTCACCAAAAACTCAAAGGTGCAACGGCTGTTGAATACCCAGTTTTTGACATCCTTGGGCGATTCGCCCTTGTTCACCAGAAGCACCGTCACGTCGCCCTCCTGAACCGTTTTCTCCGCCTCCAGAGCCAGAACCGACTCCCTTACGGCGGACAGCTGCTCCTCCGCGCTCTTCTTCTCCTCCTCAGCCTTCTCAAGCGCTTCCTGCAGATCCTTTTTCTCGTCCTCCAGGCTCTCGTTCTCATCCGACAGCTTCCCCACCTTGGCGGACAGGGACGCGTTTTCCGCCTCCAGCTCCTTGCTGTTGCCGCAGCCGGCCAATGCCAGCGCCAGCGCAGCCGCACACACAAACAATACGCCTCTTCTCATTCGTAACCCCTCCTCCTGATTCGCTCTGCCTCCGCATATACCCCGGCCGTCCAAAGCTATAGTTCTATTCTATCATAGTCACATCTATATTTCAATGTCTGCGCGGGCTGCGTTTTCTGTCACCTCAGCTCTCATAGATTTATATTTTTCCGGGAAGCATTTCACAATAACAAAGGGAACTGATATACGTCTTCTGAATAATCATTAGACAATACAGCAATTCCCTTTTATTAAGTCAGTCTCTACTGTGCGTTGAGCATATCCAGAACCCATTTCGGAGCAAGCTCCGGCAGCGGATTCCCATTCTTTTTTGCTTCGTTATACTCGGTTATCGTTTTAATACGCTTCTGCTCGTAAGCTAATTTATCCTCCGCTTTCTTTATTATCTCTTCCACAAGCTCTCTCGGCACTACGGTTACTCCATCACAATCCCCAACCACCAAGTCACCGGGATTTACCATAATTCCGGCACAGCGAATGGGTTCATTGATCTTGCCCGGATTCTTTTTCACAGGCCCCCGCTGTAAAAAGCCTCTTGCAAAGACCGGAAGTCCAAGCTCACTGCAGCCGTCCCGGTCGCGCACCAGTCCGTCACATACCATTCCCCTAAAACCCACCGCCTTAGCGGCACTTGCAATCAATTCGCCAAAATACGGACGATATGAGCAGTTTTTCCCGTCTATAACCATCACATAGCCCTCGCCTCCTGCATATGTAGCCACATGGATCGGAAAATTATCACCGTCATCTGTCTCTACAGTGAGCGCTGTTCCCGCCATCTTCATAGACGGTGTGATTGGCATGACGTCTGAACACATACAGCCGTCCATCTCAATCCCCATCCCTTTCATCCCGTCAGCCAGCAAAGCAGAACCGAGTGCCTCAGCACGTTCGACAATATGTTTATCAAGCAGCAGTGGATTATCTTTCATCATATGGCACACTCCCTTTTTTTATTTTTCAATAAATGGTTATTAATAAGATTGCGGGCGCTGATTGGCTCACCTTTGTCAATCCTGCTGATATTATCCATACAGCATTTAATCATGTTAATATCGTTATCCGCAGTATTTCCGCCTGTGTGAGGTGTGTAAACAACATTCTCCATTGCGTAAAAGGGCCAATCTTCCTCCGGCGGTTCTTTTGACAGAGCGTCAAGACCGGCTCCTGCAATTTTCCCGCTGCGAAGCGCGTCGGCAAGGTCTGCCTCGTTGATAACCTCTCCACGGGCTGTATTGATGAACACTGCCGTCGGTTTCATCATTGAGAATTTCTTCGCGTCAAACATATTGCGGGTCTGATCCGTAAGGGGAACATGCACCGTGACAATATCGGACACAGCCAGAAGCTCTTCCAGCGGAAGCCTCTCAATATCTGGCTGAAGAGCAAGCGCGCCTTCCCGTATATCAGAGTATACTACCTTCGCTCCAAAGCCGCTTACAATTTTAGCTACCTTGCCGCCTATATTTCCCAAGCCCACAATCCCAACCGTTTTTCCGTTAATTATATAGGATTTAGACGAATACTCATCTTTTGCCCAAATCCGGTTCCTAAGCTTGGAATTAATTGCAATGAAATTCCGATAAAGAGCCAGCATATGCAAAACGGCCATCTCCGCGACGGGCGTCGCATTGACTCCATTACAAATTGCTACAGGAATATCCAACTCACTGATGCCTTTTACGTCTATCATGTCGTATCCGGCCCCCCACTTCTGAACAAAACGTACATTGGTGCCTGCCAGATCCTCTTTTTTTAACTTCAGAGTACGGATAATCATATAATCCGCAGTCTTTAAATCTTCATAATGCTCATAGTCCGGGACATCAATCAAACGATATCCTTCCGGGACTGCCTGATGGATTGCACTGCGCGTAGCCGGATTATATGGGCCTGTTAATGCAATTGTCTTCATCAAATCATACCGCCTTTCTAGTCTGAACCTATATCAATCAATCTGAGCGAGTGTTTCCAGAATATAATCCGTGTATTCTCTGGTGCTGGCATCCTCCGGAAAACTGGTAACAGTCACTTTACGCTCCGTATAACCGCAAATTTCCATGGCCTTTTCCAGACGGCGGGCTTCTTCCGTAAAGCCAATATGCGCCAGCATCATCCCCATTGCTTTCAGCAGGCTGCTGGGATCTGCGTACTCTCCCCGATTATTTTTAGTGAGAAATGGAGCCGTTCCATGGATAGCCTCAAACAGCGCATACCGAGAACCTATATTGGCGCTTCCTGCTGTACTCACCCCGCCGGAAATCTCCGCCGCAATATCTGAAATAATGTCGCCGTAGAGATTGGGCAGCACCAATACTTCTAAATCGCTGGTGAACTCGGGATCGGTAAGCTTGGACGCCGTAATGTCAACCAGCCTTTCATCATACACAATTTCAGGATACTCTTTCGCGATTTCGCGGCACGCGGCAAGGAGATTGCCGTCCGTCAGCTTGACAATGTTGACCTTTGTCACAGCTGTCACATGATGTCTTCCATTTTTTCTGGCATATTCAAACGCCATACGCGCTACATGCAGGCTCTGTAATTTAGTCTCTACTACAAAATCCACGGCCAAATCATCGTCCACCTGAATCCCTTTGCTCCCCCAGATATAAGCGCCTTCGATATTCTCGCGGAACATAACCCAATCAATCTTTTTGACAGGATTGACAACCGGACGCAAGCTTACATTTAATTCCAATTCCCTGCGAATTCCTGCAACTGCGCTGGGCAGGTAAGGCCAAGGATCGCCCGGACGCGGAGTCGTCATGGGCCCTTTTAAAATAACATGGCACTCCTTAAGGGCATTCAGCGCTTCCAGCGGCAGCGTCTGCATTTTCTCCACGCGTTCATCAATAGAGAGGCCTTTGATTATGCGCAGGTCGACAGTCCCTTTTTCAATCCTGTCTCCGATCAGCTCGCGGAGTACTCTCAGCGTCTGCTCCATAATGATGGGACCAATCCCATCCCCAGGAATCACCCCTACAATAATTGGACTCACAACACTGAAATCCGGCGCAGGCCCGGTATTTCTCATGCGTTCAATCCGAGCCGCCTCTGACTCCAGAAGCTTTCCAAATTTCTCTTTTGCACTTTCAACATCAATTTGACGCATTTCAACTCCTCCTCAAATGTGATTCCCGTATGCTGGCAATAAGGCCACCGCAGTTTATAATTTCTAAAACAAAAGCGGGATACTTTGGAAACGGGTATTGCCGTCGACCGATTGTCAGCAGTCCCTCTTCGACATCAATATCAATCGTATCCCCGGTTTGTATGGCTTCGACGGCGGCAGGGCATACAATGGGCAAAAGGCCTTCATTGATGCAGTTCCGGTAATAGATGCGGGAAATGCTTTTAGCGATGATCGCTGTAATTCCCTTTTGCTTAAGGCATTTCACCGCCTGTTCTCTTGCAGATCCACAACCAAAATTTTTGCCGGCGACCAAAATGCGGCCTCTGACCTCGCAGTCCTTAAAATCCGGGTCTAAATCCTCAAGCGCATGCTCCGCCATCTGTTCCTCGGTCAGCAAAATGTATGTATAACGGCCGGGATAGATCAGATCTGTGCTGATATCATCTCCATATACCAGCGCTTTCCCTTTGATTGACAAATTACACGCCCTCCTTTGACACGAAGTATTTCCTCGGATCGGCAATCTTGCCTTCTAACGCGCTGGCTGCAGCTGTAGCAGGGCTGGCTAATATAATCTTTGACGTTTTACTTCCCATCCGCCCGGTAAAATTGCGATTTGCCGTGGACACGCACACCTCTCCGTCCCCCAAAATGCCTCCGCACACCCCTACGCAAGGGCCGCAGCCGGGATGTGAAACCACGCAGCCGGCATCCAGCAGCTCAGTAATGATACCTTCAGCGATCGCCTTGCGATATATCTCCACCGAAGCGGGCTGTACTATGGTGCGAACCTGTACGTTCTTCCCCCTCAGTATCTCTGCTGCAATTCGTAAATCTTCCAATCTTCCATTGGTACAGGTGCCTATAAACACCTGATCAATGGGATATCCCGCCACGTTTTCAATGTATTCCCGGTTGTCGACCCTGCCGGGCATAGCTGCCACCGGCACAATATCCTCCAGGTTATAATGTAATTCCTTTACATAATGGGCATCACAATCCGCCCAGAGTGGTTCCCATCCATCCTTTTTTGCTTTTCCCTTTAACTGCTCAAAAACCTTCTCGTCAGGCTCACACACGCTGTTTTTTGCCCCAAGCTCTACTCCCATATTACAAAGGGTCATGCGCTCGGCGATACTCATATTCTGTATACCCTCTCCGTGATATTCGATGGATAGATAATCGGCGCCTGAAGCGGTTACGTCACCGGCAATCGTCAAAATCAGATCTTTCGCGGTAACGCCTGCTAGAAATCTACCTTCCACTGTAATTTTCATTGATTCCGGCACTCTCAACCACAGTTTTCCCGTCGCCCATGTGGCTGCCATTTCGCTTCTTCCAATCCCTGTGGAAAAAGCTCCCATGGCGCCATAAGTACAGGTATGGCTGTCCGAACCAACGATCACCTCACCTGGTGCGGCAAACCCCTCCTGGCACATAATCTGATGACATATACCGCCCTTTTTATTCAAATCATAAAAATGTTCGATTCCCTGTTCCGCAACAAATTTGCGTGTTTGCATGTGGCTGTTGGCGTACGCCGCAGTGGAAGGGGGTACCGTATGGTCAAAGACCACCACAATTCGGCCGGCATCGTAAACCCGCTCGATTCCGAGCGTGCTAAACGTTGCGTATACTGAAGCTGTGTTTTCGTGAGTCAAACAGAAATCAGGATATACCGTCACGACATCCCCTTCGCTGACCGCATAGCCTGCAGCCTTGCCCAGCGCCTTTTCTGCAAATGTTTTCCCCATAATTAATTTTCCTCTTCGCATAAAGCTTTAAAACTTCCATATTTCTTCATGAACGCCACCATACCGCCGCAGTTCAGTATTTTCACCATCAACGGCTCCAAAGGCATAATCTTACAGGATTGACCATTTGTGATATCGAAAAGGTGGCTTGAGCCCAATTCGTAAGAAAGAATATCTCCGTCAGCAATAAAGCCTGTGTCGCATTCTACGATCGGAAGGCCGATATTGATAGCGTTGCGGTAAAAAATACGTGAAAAGCTTTTTGCCACAACACACTGTACACCAGCTTCCAGCAGCGCAACCGGGGCCTGCTCCCGAGAAGAACCACAGCCAAAGTATTCACCTGCCACAACAAATGCGCCGCCCGCACATTTGTCTCTGAACAACGGGTCCAAATCTTCCATAACATGCGCTACAAGATCATTTGTATCAAGGGTTTTTGTATACTTTCCGGCAATGATTAAATCCGTATTAATATCATCCCCGTAGACAATTGCTTTTGATGATATCAGCATTGAACTTCCACCTCTCTTTCCTGTACATCAAAGTAGTTTCCGCGGATCTGTAATCTCGCCCATAAGCGCCGAGGCGGCTACTGTCTCAGGAGATGCCAGGTAAATTGATGCCTTGTTATTTCCCATTCTCCCTTTAAAATTTCGGTTTGTGCTTGAAATAACAACTTCGCCATCGGCGGGAACACCGCCAAGCGTTCCAACACAGATACCGCAGCCTGGAGTACAAATAGTTGCCCCTGCATCGATCAAGTCTACGAGTACGCCTGTATTTGCCGCCTGCCGAAGCACTGTCTCAGATGCAGGAAGGACCAACAATCTGATATCTGAATGAATATGCTTTCCTTTCAATATCCGCGCTGCCGCTTCCAGATCTTCCAGCCGACCATTCGTACAACTGCCGAGTACTGCCTGATTGATGTGAATGCCCTCAGCCTCTCCTACAAAGCAGATATTGTCAACCGTGTGTGGCTTGGCAATGACAGGCTCGATTCCGTCAAGATTGATCTCTATATTTTTTTCGTAAACAGCGTCCTCATCTGCCGTAATACCAAGTCCATCATGACATAGAAATCCGCACTTTGCCCCCATCTCCACAAGCATATTGGCAATTGTCAGCCGCTGCGATTGTGAGCATTTTTCTAAATAGTCTCCATAAAATTCAAAGCTGAAATAATTCCCTCCGTCAGCGCCAAGGGTACCGATTACATAAAGTATAATATCCTTGGCGCTGCACATAGGCGAGAGGCTGCCATTAAGCTGAATACGGATTGTCTTAGGTACGCGAAACCATAGCTGTCCGGTAAACATAGCGGCTGCAATGTCAGTTGCCCCCAATCCGGTAGAAAGCACCCCCAATGCGCCGTATGTACAGGTATGTGAATCGCTTCCAACGACTAGGTCACCTGGATGTAAAATTCCGCTTTCAACCATCAGCTGATGGCATACCCCCCGTCCGCCTTCGTAAAATCGGACACCTTGTCCTCGCGCAAACCTGCGAAGATAAGCATGAATATTAGAAAGCTTTTCATTAGATGGTGGGGTACAGTGATCAAAAATAACCGCTACCTTATCCGGGTCAAATACCTGCGTTCCGCCCATGCTTTCAAATGCGCGGATTGCAAGGGGACTATTCGCATCATGCAGCATGATAAAATCTACATTGCACAGTGCGATCTCATCTGCGTGAACATCCCTCCCTGCATGACTCCCTAATATCTTTTCCGCTATCGTTTTTCCCGCCATATGTCCTTCTCCTCGCCGAATTCCGCCATTTTATTTATTGAGCAAATAACGCGGATTTGTTACGGCCATCATATGAATTTCATCTTCACTAAAGCCGGCTTCATACAGTTTGACTGCGAATTCCAACAAGCCTTCATCCGGATACTTCGCCGTTTTCTGCCCTAAATCAGTCGCCAGTGTCGCGTGCTCCGGGCCAACTGCCCTGATCTGTTCAACCGTCTCTTCAAAATCAACTTTCTTTGTTGCCCAGGTAGTATAGCAATGTTCAATATATGCGCCGTACTGGACCAATTCCTTCTGCTGGTCAATCGTGTAATACGTTCCGGGGTAGTCAGCATGCGTGATGAGCATTCGTTTTACACCGCGCCTGGCCGCTTCTTTAATCAGTATGAATACCTCCGGCTGTGATAAATGACCGCTTTCAAGAATCATGTCATGGCGCGCAATCACATCCAGAACCTCACATGTTTCTTTCGTCAATTTTCCATCTGTATCCAAAATTGACAGCTCTTTGATCTTAACGCCCTCCTCGCGTAACCGGATTGCAAGTGTGGCCCAGTAAGGCAGCTTTCCCTTGTGCTCTCCACCAAAAACTAATTTTTGTTCATGTGCACTGTCGCATGTGGGCATCCACACAATTTTTGCACCTGCCCGTGCCGCCATCTCCACCGCAATAGGGTTAATCCCACCTACCGCATTGTTCAGTACAACCGCGCCTATCGCGTCACAGCCAGGATATAACTTATTGATAAGGCTCGCTCTCTCCGCTGTGCAGAAAAAATGAGATTTTATGGCATATCCTGCCATACCGCTTTCGATCACTCTCTGAGCCATCTCAATATCGTCCATACGGCGCGGCAAAATATCCGGACCCGAATGTACATGTAAATCATATGCACCTTCAATTAAATTTTTCATGTTGCACTCTCCTATTCATCTATATTGTTGTTATTATTGTTGAACAATTTAAATTGTAATATATGTAATCATAAAAGTCAATACTAAACTTTTAATCGATATCAACCAAATCCTTAAGCTCATAAATCGAATCATAGATATCCTTGGCAACCTCATAGTATTCTTCAGAGTTTTTAACATCCAGCTCGAGTGCATTTTTCTGAAGGAATTCCTGGAACTCCGGCGCCTGCGTCGCTTTATCAAGTGCTTTTGCTACTACGTCGCAGACTTCCCTCGGGGTTCCCGGAGGCGCAACAATGCCTCGGATCGAGTCAAGTGTCGTAAAATCATAGCCCAGTTCCTGGGTACAGGGCACATCCGGATACGCCGAAAAACGGTTGGCCGCAAGAACTGCAAGCGCCCTTGTCTCCCCCTCATTAGTGGAAGCAACGTCAGCCGGAACAATTGCAAAGTCAACGTCTCCCGACATAACTCCAAGTACAGCGTTCGCGCTGCCGTCAAATGGAACATCCACATAATCAATGCCAAGCGCTTTCTTCATCACCATACTCTGCAGATGCATGGAACCGCCTACGCCTGAGGTTCCGTTGGTCATATCTCCGTTTTTAATTGCTTCCAGCAACGCATCAAAATTCTCATAAGGAGAACCGGCTTTGACCACTACTGCATAAGGCGTGCGGTCAAACGCGTAAATATATTCAAAGCCCAGCACATCATAGTCTGCGTCATATAAAATATCGCTGGCCACAACCAACGGTATGGTCATACTGTAAAGATTGTACCCATCAGGCTCAGCCGTCCACATTTCATTGCTGGCAAGACGGCCTGCCGCACCGACGACATTTTCAATAATCACATTGACTCCCAGTTCCTGCTGCAGGTAAGGCTGCAGTGCGCGGATATATAAATCATTGCTGCCCGGATTGGAATGTGAAACAATGCGAATGGTAGAATTGGGATAATTGTTCTGGGCAACCGAAGCTTTTTCCGCTGAGGCAGTTGTTTCAGTTGTTTCAGTTGTTTCAGTTGTTCCAGTTGTTCCACCCTCCGACGCCTCTGATGCAGCCGCCGCTTCTGTTGGCTTACTAGGTGTGGATGCGCCGCAAGCGGCCAGACCAATGGTCAGCATCAAACAAAGAACTACAGCCAATAATTTCATTATGTTCTTTTTTTCTTTTGTCATTTTGAGATGACTCCTTTCACATTTTTAAAGTTATTCAGCAGTTTATTTTTCTTTTTTCCATTTTTTAAAGTCAATATATGGCAGCACAATGATTAAACAGGTGATGATCACCAATGCCAAGACGATCGGACGGGTGTATAAAAAGCGCCATCCCTTATAGATGAGGAGCGACCGGCTAAGGTTTGCTTCAGCCAGCGACCCCAGGACAAGACCAAGCACAATCGTGACAGTGGGAAAATTGGCTTTTTTTAAAAAGTATCCCAATATTCCAAATGCAATCGTCATAAACACATCAAAAAAGGAACCGCGGAGACTGTAGGTACCCAACCCACAAAGGATAATAATATTGGGTACTAGAATCTGATATGGTACAAGCGTCACTTTGGCAAAGTAACGCATCAGCGGAAGTGCAATGATAACCAATGCAAAGTTGGTCAACAGCATACCCCAGAAAAACACGTACAGTTCCGGGGGCAGCTTCGTAAAAAGCTTTGGCCCCACATCAATCCCATGCATTGTGAGAAGCCCCATCACAATTGCGCAGACCGCACTACCTGGAATACCGAAAGCCAGAGTGGGGATCAGAGCGGACCCTACCGTCGCATTATTGGCGGCTTCCGGAGCAATGACGCCTCTGATATTTCCACAGCCAAAGGATTCCCTGTCCTCGGAGGCTGCCGCCGCAGAAGTATATGCGATCATGTTGGCCGCTCCCCCTCCAACTCCGGGAACAGCCCCAAAAAACAGGCCGATTCCTGTCGCCCGTATGGTTACTTTCCAGTGGCGCAGCACTGATACGGCGCCATTGCGAACGCTCCCCGAAAGCTTGGGGGTAGCCGAAATGCTCCTCGCCTCCTCGGCCAGTGAAAAGGTCTGAGCAATGCCGAATAATCCCATGACTACGACCATAAAATCGATACCGTCAGCCAAAAGGGTGGTACCAAAGGTAAAACGATCGAGTCCTGTAATGGGATCATAACCGATGGTGGCAATCGCCAATCCAAAAAATCCCCCCAACAGGCCCTTAAGGAAATTCTCTTTTGAGGCAATCGCAATTACACTCAGTCCAAAAATTGCCAGCATAAACTGTTCGGCCACCCCAAAATACAACACAATCCGGGATACCAACGGCGTAAAAAACATCATACACAGCGCGGCGGTCAAACCGCCAAAACCCGATGCCACGGTGGAAGCCCCCAATGCATCCATGCTCTTGCCCTGCTTTGCCATCTCAAAGCCGTCAAGGACCGTTGCTGCCGAGTTAGGAGTTCCGGGAATGCCCAACAAGATGGCGGTTATCGAACCGCCGTATACTGCGCCGGTATAAATACCTGCCATCAATATCAGCGCAGTGGAAGTCTCCATCCCATAGCTGATCGGAATCAGCAATGCCACCCCAATCGTTGGCCCCAGACCAGGAAGCGCGCCAACCACAATCCCCAAGAAGGTACCGAGAAACAACATACCTATATTTGCGAGAGTGACACTTGTCCAAAAGGCTTCCAAAATCGTGTTAAAGTTCATTTTATCCTCCTTCTATACCTCATACCATCAAGCTTACATAATCCATTTAAGCAAGACAGCGTTGGGGATACGGATTACAAATACCTTACTGAACAAAAGATACCAAAGCAGATTGACTGCAACTGCGGCAATAATAAGCCGCCCCATTCTCTCGTACTTTTTGCGCAAGCCGTACACAGCACAGAAAATAATGCTTGCAGGAAGAAAGCCGAGTAAATACATCAGCAAAAAATAGCATATGGTCATAGCAACAAATTCAATAAAGTTACGCCGATTTTTAAATACAGCGGGAGGCACAGATTTCTCCGTCTTTTCCATGGCTTCACTTCGATTTATCTGCCTGACAACGCGGATAATTTCAAAAAGGCCAATGATACCGGCCGCTCCAAATACAAATCCGGGAAATGCCATCGCCTTTGGCGAAAGCTTTTCCACTACAAGTCCCTCCACAGCCAGCACACCGATGAATAAGAGAATCGATAAGGTTACGACCGTTTCCAGGGTTAGATATTTTCGCAAGTTGCTCACCTCTTTTCTTAATATTTGGGGTAAGGTAACGTGAATTGTTGATGTCCATTCGAAGCTTCTCTTATCCCCCCCCCCCCTCCTCTCCACTGCGCTATTTCTATGCCATCATACAAAGCAGCAATTACCGAACACTCGTAAATCATTTTTGTATTATTAAATTGTTATACAATTAATTTATCATAATTGTTTTACCTTGTCAATCGTAGGGGGGATTACATTTAGAGATAAAAATCATGAAATTTCTACATAAAAAATGCCCATTCCGATTCAACTCAGAATAGGCATTTTTATAAAATTCAGTTTTAAATAATTAACATAACAATTCTACATTATCTTCAAAGGTCTTTTTCAAATTCAGAATATGCTGCTGCATCTTCTCATTTGCCTTCTTTGCATCGTGTTCCTTTATCGCTTCAAAAATTTGAACATGCTCTGCGAGAGAACTTTTATCCCTCCCAGGCACCAAGATTGTCTTAGCGTTATACTTGCGTAACAGATTCTTCAATTGCAGTACCATTTTAATCGCTGTCGGATTTGTACAGGCTTCAAAAATCACATTATGGAATTCCTGATTACATTTAACATATGCAAGCAACTCTTTATTATTGATATGTTCTGTCATTACTTCCAACAATTCCCCCATTTTCTCAATATCTGCAGCCGTGATTGTCGCCACCGCATTCTGCACGATATATCCTTCTAAAACTGCCCGCAATTCAAGATAAGAGGATACCTCCTCCAACGAAACGTCATATAACCGCGCACTTTTATTCTTCTCGATTACAAGCAAACCGTCGCCCTCAAGCATGAGAAGCGCTTTCTTTGCAGTACTGCGGCTCACATTATACCGGGCTGCTAAATCTGCCTCTGTAAGCATTTTATCCGACTGTAAAGCGCCGCTTACGATCTGCTCTTTTAAAGATTCATAAATAAAGTTGACCTTATTTACTCTGGCCATATTCTTACCTCACATTTTATATAAGTTTTTTGATATCATCAATATTGATCGTTTATATTGTATAACAATTATATTACATGTTTTTTTAAATGTCAATATCATATTATCCTTATCAATATGGATTTGGACTACCAAAAGAAGCCGGATACCAATATTACAGAGGTAATATATGCGGTATCCAGCAGCTTTCGGTGCCTTTATCTTATTATTATATACTTTTACTGGTAAAGCCTGCATGCAACAAAGTGACCTGGACTGACTTCTTTTAAAACAAAATCATGGCCATAGCACTCCGTAGCAGCCACTGGGCAACGGTCTGCAAAACGGCATCCCGGCTTCGGCTCCACGGGATTCGTGACCTCTCCCTTCAGAATTTTTAGTTCCTTCCGATGACGGATGCTGGGGACAAAAATTGCATCCAACAGCGCTTTTGTGTACGGATGAAGCGGATTTTCAAACAACTCCTCTGTTGGTGCCTTTTCGACGCTCTGGCCAAGGTACATGACCATGATGTGCTGGCTGATATGTTTTACCACGCTCATATCATGGGTTACAAACATATACGTCAAACCAATATTCTCCTGAAGATCCATCATCAGGTTCAGAATTTGGGCCTGAATCGAAACATCAAGAGCGGAAACGGGTTCATCACACACAATGAATCCCGGATCAACCGCCAGCGCCCGTGCTATGCCAATACGCTGCCGTCTCCCTCCGTCCAGCTCATGGGGAAATGTATTGATAAAACGGCGTGCCAGTCCAACCGTTTCCATCAGATGTTCAACCCGCTCCTGAATCTCCTTCTTATTTTTGATCATACCGCTGACACGTATAGGTTCCGCTATAATATCGCTGACAGTCATACGTGGATTCAGGGAAGTAAACGGGTCCTGAAAAATGATTTGCATTTCATTGCGCATCTGTTTCATCTGCGCTTTATTGTAATGAACAATACTCTCTCCATTATACAGAATATCGCCGTCGGTGGGGTCAAGCAATCGAAGGATTGTTCTACCAAGCGTCGATTTTCCACATCCGGATTCGCCTACCACACCAAGCGTCTCACCTTTTTGAATCTCCATATTGACCTTATCTACAGCATGGAGTTTACCGTTAGGCGTGTTAAAATACTTAATAAGGTCTACTGTTTGAATCAGAGGTGTTCCCATCATTCAATCTCCCTTCCCTCATCAGTCGCCTCAGCACAGAAGAGATGGCATTTGATGCTGTGGCTGCCAAACTTACATACAGGCGGCTTCTCGGCCCTGCAAATATCCATGCACCTGTTGCACCTGTCCGCAAAGCTGCAGCCCTTAGGCAGCTTCGCGGGATCGGGCATCATACCGTCGATTGGAGTTAGACGGCGAGCCTGGCTCTTGATATCGGGAATTGCCCCAAACAGGCCAATCGTATAGGGGTGGTGTCTATCACTCTCGTAGATATCTTCGGCAGTGCCATATTCGATGATCTCACCGGCATAGATGATCCCTACAGAGTCACACATCTGTGCGACAATACCCAAGTCATGGGTGATCAGCAGCATCGCAGTTCCAAACTTATCCTTCAGCTCATTCATCATCTTCAGGACCTGTGCCTGAATCGTTACATCCAACGCCGTGGTGGGTTCATCCGCCAGGATGAGCCTGGGATTGCAGGCCAATGCAATGGCGATAACGATTCTCTGTTTCATACCTCCTGAGAACTGGTGGGGATATTCGCTTTTCCTCTTGGCCGGAATGCCGACTAATTCCATCATGCTGTCGACCTTTTTGTCGATCTGAGCATGGCTGAAATCCACCTCGTGCATTTCAATGACCTCGGCAATCTGATCCCCTACAGTCAACAACGGATTCAACGCGCTCATTGGATCAGAAAAAATCATAGAAATATCACTGCCCCGAATGATACGCATGTCCGCCTCTGATGCCTCCATCAATTCCTTGCCGTCAAAGCGTATACTCCCTTTCGTAATAAAGCCTACCTTTTGAGGCAGTATTTTCATGGTACTGAGGGCAATCGTACTCTTGCCAGCGCCAGTCTCGCCTACCAGTCCGACTGTTTCACCTTTTTCCAGCGCAAGATTGACACCGTTCAACGCATAAATCGTATCCGTGTCAGTTTTATATATCACATGTAAATCTTCTATTTTGAACAATGGATTCGACATTTAACAGCCTCCTTTAATTTCGCAGGCGCGGGTCCATAGCGTCACGAAGTCCATCCCCAATCAGTGTCAGTGACAAAACAGAAAGACCCATCGCAATTCCGGGGGCAATCGCCAGATGCGGATAATAACGCATCTGCGTTTTTACCGTGGACAGCATGCTCCCCCACTCAGGGGTAGGTTCAGATACACCAAGACCGATAAAACTCAAGCTGGAGATAATCAGAACGGATCTGGCTACCGTCTGAGTTGCCTGAACCAGAATCGGTCCCATAGCATTGGGAATAATATGGCGGAGAATAATACGCGCATTGCTGGTACCGCATGCCCTGGCCGCTTCTACATAATCCGAACCCTTGACTCCGAGAACAGCCGACCGTACAATACGCGCCATACGGGGAGTTTGAGAAATGCCCATAGCAATGACTAAGGTGGAAATTCCCGAACCAACCGTGGCAATGATTGTCAGAGCCAGAAGAGTCGGTGGAATTGCCAGAAAAACATCCATGATCCGCATCAGAATATTCTCCAGCTTACCGCCATAGTAAGCCGCTACGGCGCCGATCAGGCCGCCGACAAGCAGTGCAAAAATAACGGTCGCCACTCCGACGAACATCGAGATACGGCCACCATATATCACGCGGGCAAAATAATCTCTTCCCATGGAATCAGTCCCCATCAGATGCCGCATACTTGGAGCCAGATACTGCTCGCTCATATTCATTTTCAAAGCATTTGTATCATAATCCATATACAGGTCGGCGGACAGTACCAGCAGCAGCATAACGGAAAAAATGATTAGACCGAAAACCGCCAGCCTGCTGCGGCAGTAACGCATCCAGATGACCCGTAGCTGGCCCTTCTTCTTCAAAATACCTTCTTCCCCCACCAACGTTTTTGTCCCCGCTGTCATACTCTCACCCTCTTTCTGTTTCCTGCAACTTGAGTTTTCAATCTTGGATCAACATAGTAATATAGAATATCCACCAGTAAGTTTGAAACGCTCACAATCAGTGCCGTCATCATAATGCAAGCCATTACGACGGGCGTGTCTTTCTGGCGAATTGCCGTAATCATCAGCTGTCCGATGCCTGTTATTGAAAATAGCTGCTCAATTGCAATGGACCCTCCCATAGCCAGTCCCATATGGAGGCCAATAATTGTTATAACAGGGAGAAGGGAATTTTTCAGGGCATGTTTAAAGATGATCTTTCTCTCCGGAACACCTTTAGCCCGGGCGGTACGAATATAATCCTGCCGGATAACCTCCAGCATCGTAGAGCGTGTCATACGAATCATGGAAGCAAGTGTGCCGGTACACGCCGCAAGGCAGGGCAAAATATGCGCTTTCACAGAATCCATCCCCATCATCGGCAGTAAATGCAGATGAACAGAAAAAATCAAAATTAAAATCAGACCAAAGAAAAAGCCCGGCAAAGAAGTCAGAATCAGTGAAGTTCCCAATACAGTCGTGTCGAGCAGTGAATACTGCTTTACCGCCGACAAAATTCCAATTGGAATCCCTACGATCACAGCAAACGTCGTACTGATCAGCGCAAGGCGCAGCGTATAAGGTAAACGTATCCTGATTTCATCGATCACAGGCAGGCCGCTTTTATAGGACGTCCCCAGATCTCCTTGCAGCGCGCCCAGAATATACTTGAAATACCTGACAATAATGGGATCATTCAAGCCCAGCTCCTTGCGAAGCAGTTCATATACCTCAGGAGAAGGATCATCTCCCAACATCGCCAATGCCGGATCGCCCGGCGTGAGGCTCATGATAAAGAAAATAATAAGCGAGATTCCAAACACGACCGGTATGAGCATAAGGACTCGTTTCAACACGTATTTTAGCATTTTTACCTCCCTGCTATGTATAAAACAAGCCGGGCGCTCCTACCCGCCCGGCTAATTTCACATGGGCACACTATTTCTGGAAATACTCAGCGAATAAAATAGAGGCGGCTCCACAGATCTCTCCAACTGGCATCATCCATCATCCCTCTCAAATTCACATTCGTAATCTGTGGACTAGCAGTATACAGTAGTGGTATCATCGGAGCGTCATCACGGACAATGGCGTAAGCCTCTGTGTACAACGCCTGACGCTTAACGGCATCCGGCTCAGTACGAGCAGCGTCCAGAACTTCATCCAGTTTAGGGTTGGCGTAACCGGAATAATTACCCCCCACACCAATATTCTTACTATGCAGACGTCTGGTCAGCATATAGTCGGCATCGAAAATAGAATATGTAGATTGGCGGACTGTGATATCAAATTGTCTGTTGACCGAAACAACGTCCATCCAGGTAGTTCGCTCCATTTTATCAAACTCCAGATTAATGCCGATGTCTTTCAGCTGGGCCTGTACCACCTCCGCCACAGGCATATAGGTTGCACTGGAATCCTGCTGGCAGGTGACCGTCAGTCCGTCTGGATAACCGGCTTCTGCCAGCAGCTGCTTTGCCTTCTCAATGTTTTGCTCATTCGCCTGGAACTCAGCATCATAGCCGACACACATCGGCGCACAATAACAGTATGCCAGCGAACCGTTGCCGTTCTTGGCACCCGTCAGGATATCTTCACGGTTCACAGCATATGAAACAGCCTGGCGGACACGAACATCGGAAAATACGCCGTCGGTGGAATTCATACAGATAGCAACAATCGCGGTTCCCGGCAAAATCTCAACATGCAGGTTGTCCAGAGTGGACAGGTGCTGAATATCTGATGTGGCGACACTGGGGAAGTAGTCGATCAGGCCTTCCTCCAAAGCCAGCGCACCAGCGGAGGCATCTCCAAGGATTGTAGAGGTAACTTTCTTTATTGCCGGGACCCCCTCCCAGTAATCTTCAAATGCATCAAAGGTAAGCTGTTTTCCACTCTCCCATGTTGCAAACTTGTAAGCTCCAGTCCCACATGGATTTCTGCCAAAATCGCTGCCATTGGCCTCACATTTCTGAACATCATGGGGGCAGACCACACCCCAGCATGGAACAGTCAGCACCTGAAGAATCGGCACATATGCATATTTCAAAACAACCTTAATGTGTGTTTCGTCCACCTTCTCGAAATGATCAATGGCATCATTCAGAGCATCCGTATAACCAGCTTCAAGCGCTCTTGTCAGGGACCAGACAACATCATCAGCCGTCATCGTCTCACCGCAGTGGTACTTAACGCCCTCACGCAGAGTAAACAATACCTCGGTGACATCATCGTTGATCTCCCATTCGGTGGCCAGAACAGGGTGGAACTGCTGGGTCTGCGCATCATAACGAAGCAGCGTATCATACAGCTGAGAATGGAACAGCCAACCGGTCGGAGTGGTCGCATCACGGGAAGTAGGCGGGTCCAAAGACATGGGCTCTCCAAGCATACCAAATGTAAACTCTTCTTTTGCCGTAGTTGTGGCAATGCCTCCGGGAGCCGGATTGCCTACAACATCAACATACGCTTCAGTGCCACCGGAATCAGAGCTGGAATTAGAACTTTTCTGACTGTCATTTGTCTTTGCGCAGGCCACTAAACTGAATGTCATACAGACTGCGAGTAACAGGGACACACTTTTTTTCATTATAGCTTCCTCCTTTAATTGTTCTGCTTACTTTCTGATTCAATCAAAAACGGGCTCACTCTCATCTTTCGTCTGGGCGCGGAGATCCTCCCACCAAGGTGGAATCACAGAGGGGTCACAGGCAACGTCGAATGCAGCCTGGGCAATGGCCATAGCCACGTAGCAAGCCCCCTTTGTGCCAATTGAATGGCCGGTGCAGGCCACACAGGCCCAGGAATGCATACTGGTCCCGCCAATCATGGCCAGCCCCATCAGACGCGAGGTTGGCACCTTGCGGGCCACCCATCCCACATCTGTGGAATTAGGAACATTTTTATGGATTCCTGTAGGCGCCTCGATACCGGACGGAATCGCTTCCTCATCGCTGGCAGGTTCGCGCCCGGTAACATTGCGGAACAACTCTCTTGCAAATTTAATCTCATCTTCTGTGTAGGACAGCTTGGGCAGTTTCTGCATGGAACGATAAAAGAAATTATTGAAATCATCAATCTGAGCGGGAGCCAGACCGACCGATTCAACTGTTATTTTAAATTCCGTCTCCGTCATAGTAGCTGCACCTTCCGCGCATTTTTTCACTCTCTCGTAGAGGCTTCTCACCGAATTGAGATCCACAGCTCTGATTGTGTAAGCCAGAGAAGCATAATTCGGAACTATGTTCGTCCTCTCTCCACCATTGGTATATATGTAGTGCACACGGCTGGTGGCAGGCATATGCTCCCGCAGATAGTTGACACCGACATTCATGATTTCACAGGCATCCAGCGCGGAGCGTCCCTCCTCGGGTGCAACAGCTGCGTGGGAATCCTTGCCGAAAAATTCCACCTTCATACCAATAATGGAATTCAAAATAACCTCCTTAATACGAAGATTGGTACCAGGCTGAGGATGCCAGGCAAAGCAGCAATCTAAACCGTCGAACACACCTGCTTTAGCCATGTGCATTTTGCCATCTCCGCCCTCCTCTGCAGGACAGGCAAAGTATTTAACTGTCCCCTTAAGTCCGCCGGCCTCTATTGCCTCCTTCAGCGCAACAGCTGCAGATGAGCACGCGGCATTCATCAGATTATGACCACAGCCATGACCACATTTCCCTTTAATTGGAGCTCGGTAGGGAACCGACTCCTGCCCCAGGCCAGGCAATGCATCATATTCGCCAAGAATACCGATTACCGGGCTTCCGCTGCCCCATGTCGCTACAACCGTATTGGGCTTCCGCGTTTGATCCAGACAGTGGAACGTCTCAACGCGAAAGCCATTTTTTTTCATAAATTCCGCAGTGATCTCGCAAGCATAATATTCCTCATGGGCGGGTTCTGGATGATTCCAGATATCCAATGCCAGCTGCACTGTCTCTGCGCTGTGTTCATCAAACCATTTCTTAATTATCGGATTTACTTGATCGCTCATTGATACTCTCCTTAAACTTCCATTACAACGGGTTCTGTCTCGTCCTTTGTCTGCCTGCGCAGCTCCTCCCACCAAGCCTCAATAACGGAAGGATTCTTCAGCACATCGTACCCTCCCTGCGCCTGCGCCATTCCCGACCAGACAGCGCCCTTAACGCCAATGGAATGGCCTGTGCAGGCCACGCAGGCCCAGGAATGCATGCTGGTGCCTCCAATCATAGCCAATCCCTGAAGCCGGGCAGTTGGAATCTTACGCGCCACCCAGCCAACGTCGGTTGTGTTGGGAACATGGGTATGAATGCCGGTGGGGGCTTCAAACCCGGATGGAATCGCAACCTCATCACTGGCGGGTTCACAGCCGGAAATATTGCGGTAAAGTTCCCGGGCAAACTTTATTTCATCCTCTGTGTATGTCAGCTTAGGCAGCTTCATCATCGCGTTCGCCAGCAGATTATTGAAATCATCAATCTGAATAGGCGCGAGGCTGATAGAAGGTACTGTAATCTTATACTTGGTTTCCGTCATTGTAGCAGCGCCAACCGCACATTTCCTCACCCGCTGGTACAGATCGGTGGCGGCGTTTAAATCTGCCGCACGGACAAAGTATTCATAGGCTGCATACTCCGGCAAAACGTTATCCCCTCCGGCGGAATATTTATAAAAAACCCGGCTGGTGGAAGGAATGTGCTCCCGCAGGTAGTTGATCCCGACATTCATCAGCTCGCAGGCATCCAGAGCAGAACGGCCATCTTGGGGGGCAACGCTGGCATGCGCAGTTTTTCCAAAAAATTCCACTTTCAGACTAATTCCCGTATTCATGATTACTTCCTTAATACGCAAGTTGGTCCCCGGCTGAGGATGCCAGGAGAAGCAGCAGTCAAGTCCGTCAAACACTCCCGCCTTAGCCATGTGCATTTTACCGTCCCCACCCTCTTCCGCCGGACATGCAAAATACTTAATTGTACCGGAAAGGCCTTCCGCTTCCATAGCCGCTTTCAGAGCCGCAGTAGCGGATGCGCAGGAAGCGTTCATCAGGTTATGGCCACATCCATGACCACACTTGCCTTCAATCGGGGCACGATAAGGAACCGCTTCCTGTCCGTGATCAGGCAATCCATCGTATTCGCCAATAAAACCAATGACCGGCTTTCCGCTCCCCCATGTAGCAACTACCGTGTTAGGCCGTCGTTCAGGATATAAGCAATGGAACGTCTCCACGGAAAATCCCTGTTTTTTCATAAATTCAGCGGTGACTTCACATGCATAGTACTCCTCGTGCAGCGATTCAGCATTTGCCCACACCTTCAGCGCTAAATCCGCTACATCATGCTTGTTATCCTCGTACCATGTTCGTATGACTGGGTTCATTTGATCCGGCATAACATTCCTCCTCAAAATATTGTTTAACAATTTTGTTATTAAAATTGTTATTCGTTATTTAGATAATAATATCAAATTTTTTATTTCATGTCAAGTGTTCATCAATTTAAAAATCAACACATTTTAACAATATACTATATTTTTGCATGAAGGGCTATTCTCCATATCCCATTCTCCTTATAACCTGCCTGAGAAGGAGTCACAGATGCAAAAATGCCAGAAGGATACCTTCAATCAGGTAAACCTTCTGGCAAAGACAAATATGACAGAATTGGAATATTAAACAATTAAAGAAACTATCGATAAAGTTCTACTGCATAAACGAAAGAATCCGGTTACTTCCCGCTCCCGCCGTCCTCCAGCATCTTGATATCCATATCCTTCGGCAGCACAAGGCTTAAGAACACGGAAACCACGAACACCACCGCCACCACGTTGGCCGAGAATACGGACTGCACCAGGGACGGGAAAATATTCCAGATTCCGATCTCGCTGGCCGTGGTAAAGCCGATCCCGATGGACAGGGAGAGGGAGGCGATCACGATGTTGCGCTGGGAGAAGCCGCACTTGGCGATCATCTGGATTCCGGAGGTCAAAATAGAGCCGAACATCATGATCGTGCAGCCGCCCAGAACCGCCTGGGGCAGGGAGGCGAAGAAGTTCCCCACCGGCGGCAGCAGGCCGGCCAGGATCATACAGGCCGCGCCGGTCATGATCGTGAACCGATTGACCACCTTGGTCATGGCGATCAGGCCCACGTTCTGGGAAAAGGAGGTCACAGGCGGACATCCGAACAGGGTGGACATGGCCGAGGCGTAGCCGTCGCAGGCCAGGGACCCCGAAATCTCCTTACCGGTGATCTCCCGGTTTAAGCCGCCGGACACCAGAGCCGACGTGTCCCCGATGGTCTCCGCCGCGGACACCAGGAAAATAATACAGGCCGAGATGATAGCCCCGGCGTGAAACTCCGGCATAAAGGGCAGCAGCTTGGGAAATGCGATTACGCCCCCGGACATAATCAGGCTCAAATCCACCTTGCCCATGAAAATGGCCAGAACATAGCCCACGATCAGGCCGGCCAGCACGGAGAGCTGCTTTAAATACCCCTTGGCGAAAATGTTCCACAGCAGGCAGGTCAGCAGCGTAATCGCGCCCAGCGTCAGGTTGGAGGCGGAGCCGAAATCCTCGGCGTAACCGCCGCCGAAGGAGCGGGTGCCCACGGTGAACAGTGAGAAACCGATGGCCGTCACCACGGAAGCCGCCACAATGGGCGTGATGATTTTGCGCCAGTATTTGGCTAACAGGCCCAGAGTTCCCTCCATGAGGCCGCCCACCAGCACGGCTCCCACCACGGACGGGTATCCGTAGTTTGCCGCAATGGTGCTGAGCACGGTGACAAAGGTAAAGCTGACTCCCATCACCACGGGCAGTCGGGAACCGATCCGCCAGATCGGATACAGCTGGATCAGCGTGGCGATGCCGGCCACGAACATGGCGTTCTGGAGCAGGATCGCGGTCTGGGCCTGGCTCAGCGCAGGCTGGGCCGCCCCGGCGATAATGGTGATCGGAGCCAGGTTCGAGACGAACATGGCCAAGATGTGCTGAAGGCCGAAGGGTATCGCTTTTTCCAGCGGCACCCTCCCCTCCAGCTGGTAGATGTTATTGATACTGCAATTCGCATTGCTGTTCATGATTTGCTACCCCCTGATTTTATTGATTACAATGGACCGCAGGCCGGGCCGCTGCCGCGGCCCATTACCATCTGCAATCTCCCGCAGGCCCTTCCCCCGGCCCGCGGCCCCAAAAGCCCGCTGGGCATCCCGCCCGCGCAGGCTGTAAAGCCTTCCGCTTACGCCTCCTCCGGATGGCTGGTCCGATAGACCTCCTCCACGATGCGCTCCATAGCGTTTAAAATGTTCTCATATCCCGTGCAGCGGCACAGATGGCCGGAAATCAACTTTTTCAGCTCTTCACGGTTGTACTTCTTACCTGTGCCCACGATCTCCACAGCGCTCATAATCAGCCCCGGCGTGCAGAACCCGCACTGGACCGCGGCCTCCTCGATAAATGCCTTCTGGATGGGCGAAAGCTCGCCGTTGGGGCCTTTCAGGCCCTCCACGGTCATCACGCTCTTGTTGTCGGCCCACATGGTCAAATAGATGCAGCTGTCGACGGCTTCCCCGTTCACCAGCACGGTGCAGGCGCCGCACTCGCCCACCTCGCAGCCCTTTTTTACGCTGGTCAGCCCCAGCCGCTGGCGCAGGGTATCCAACAGGGATTCCCGCTCATCCACCGCCAGCTCCACTTCCTTGCCGTTCACTTTCATATGTACGATGTTAAGCATTGACCTCACCTCCCGCTTTTCTTACCGCCTCATAAAACGCCCGCTTGGCCAGCTCCTCGATGAGCTGCAGGCGGAATTCCTTTGACGCTCTCCAGGAAGAGCGCGGATTTACCTCGTCAAGCGCCGCTTTGGCAAATTCCGCCACAGCCTGGCGGTCCGTCACCAGACAGCCCTTTAAGCGCTCCTCCGCCTTCCGGCAGCGCAGCGGCGTGGGGCCGGCCACTCCGTAGCCCAGGCGCACGTCCTCCACCCGCGTTTTATCTTCGGACAGCTTTACGCGGACCGCGCAGCCCAGGGTGGCGATCTCCATGGCCTTGCGCTTGCCGTATTTGACGTAATGTCCGGTCCAGCCCTCAAAGCTCTCCCTGGGGATCAGGAAATACTTACAGACCTCTGTTCTCTCGCGAACCGTCCGGCCCGGCCCTGTGTAGAACTCACAGACAGGCACAGTGCGCTCCCCCTCAGGCCCCTCCAGAACCACGCCGGCCTCCAGGGTCCACATGGTGGACGCTGAATCCGCGGAGGTGGCGCCGTTGCAGATGTTGCCGCCGATGGTGCCGGTGTTGCGAATCTGTGGGCCTCCCACCATGTCCACCGCCTCCCCCAGCATGGGGATGTACTTCTGGATCAGGGGATCGTTGGTGATATGGGAGAACGCGGTGCCCGCGCCGATCCACAGGTCGCCGTTCTCCAGCAGCTTCACGCCTTTGAGCTCCTGCAGATTATGGATGGAAACCACGGAGCGCCCTGCGTCCTTGCCCTCACGCACCCGGATCAGCACATCGGTGCCGCCGCTGATAACCTCGGCATCCTGGTCCTTCACAAGGGCGTCCACGGCGTCCGCAACGCTCTTTGCCTCGTAAAATGATTTAATGTCAAACATAGAACCTTCTCCTTATATCAGACCTTTTTCTTTGAATTTTTCGATCAGCCGCTGGGCTGTCATGGGCGTCACATTCATGTGCACGCCGGTGGCGTTTAAAATCGCGTTCCGGATAGCCGGGGCCACGGGAATAGCCGGCGGCTCGCCCAGGGACTTATTTCCGTAAGGGCCGGTGGGGTCCTCCAGCTGGATGAATTTCACATTCAGGTCCGGAGTGTCCATGGCCGTGGGAATCTTGTAGTCCAGCAGGTTGTTGTTTAAAGCTCTGCCGGTCTTTTCATCCACCAGCAGCTCCTCCGAAAGCCCGTAGCCCAGACCCATGCTCATTCCGCCGTGCACCTGCGCGCGGGCGGTGATGGGGTTGATCAGCACGCCGGAGTCGTGGACATTGACAATGTCCTTCACCGTCACCAGCCCCAGGGGCATATCCACCTCGATCTCCACAAAGCAGCAGCCGGAGGAGAAGGTGTTGTCCTTGCACTGGTTGGTAACCTCCGCCGTGATGTGCACGGAGCGGTCCAGGGAATAGAAGGCGGTGTCGGCCACCACGGCCACATCAAAGAGCACCGGGTCCCCGCCGTTCACCACGATCTTGCTGTCCGCGATATCCAGCATATCCTCCGTCACCTGGTCGCCCTCGTGAAGCCCCAGGGCCTCCCGCAGCCTGACCGCGGCCTCCTTCACCTGATCCGCGTAAATGGTCTTGGACAGGTCGGTTAAGTCGTGATTCAGCATATAAGCCGCATACTCCAGAATCTTGTGGCGGAACTCCTCCCCGCACTTCTTGCAGGCCATGCCGGAAACGTAGGTCTGGCGGGACGCGTACGCGCCCGTGTCAAAGGGCGTGGTGTCCGTGTCCTGGGTGGACACGATATAAACCTTGTCGAACGAGATTCCCGTGGTCTCGGCAGCCATCTGGGAGAACACGGTGTCCGCGCCCTGGCCGATCTCCGTAGCGCCCATGCACAGCTGCATGGAGCCGTCCTGGTTCAGCACCATCCTCGCGGAGCTGGTCTCCAGGGAAATGGGGTGCACGCCCGTCTTGTAGCAGAAAATCGCCATGCCCACGCCCCTGCGGACCGGGCCGGTCTGATTGCCGTAGGCCTTCCATTTCTCGTCCCAGCCCAGGTACTTTCTGCCCTCCTCGATGCACTGCCTCAGCCCGTAGGAGTGGAAGGTGATCCCGTTGGCCGGGTCCACAAACCCGTCCTGCATACAGTTTTTCAGGCGGAATTCGCAGGGGTCCATGCCGATCTCCCAGGCCAAATCGTCCGCCAGGCACTCTGCGAACCAGTCGGCCTGCGGGATGCCGTAGGCCCTCATGGCTCCGGCTGTGGGCGATGAGGTGTACACGGTCCAGCAGTCCACCTCGCAGCCCAGCTCATCCCGGTACAGGTCCTTGAACACATTGCCGCAGTTGGCGCAGATCGCGTGCCCGTGGGAGGCGTAGGCGCCGTTGTTCGCGTAGGCCTCCAGCTTTCTGGCCAGCACGCGGCCGTCCTTTGTCACCAGCCCTTTACATTTTCCCTTGATCGCATGGCGGGTGCGGGTGCCGGAAATGGTCTCCTCGCGGCTGATCTCCAGCCGTACCGGCCGGCCGCCCACAGACATGGTCAGAAAAGCGTTTAACGGCTCGTAGAGCACATCCTGCTTGTTGCCGAAGCCTCCCCCTATGTACGGTTTGATGATGCGCACCTGGCCCACCGGGATTCCCAGCGCCTGGGCCGTACAGCGCCGCACGATATGGGGAATCTGGGTGGAGGATACCACGGTGACCTTTCCGTTGGTGTCCACATACGCCCAGGAAACCGGCAATTCAATGTGGCAGTGGGAGATGCGGGGCGTGTCGTACTCCACCTCGATCTCCACCAGCTCCTCCCCCGGACACTGCTTCCTGGCGTCCAGAATCCCCTGGTCAAAGGTAAAATCGCTGTCCCCCATGGTCATGTGGGAGTGCACGATCACGTTGTCCTTTCGCAGGTCCGGGTGCAGCGGGGTCGCGTCCTCCGCCATGGCCGCCTCCACGGTGACAATGGGCTCATACTCCTCGTACTCCACCTTGATCAGCCTGGCCGCCTGGGCCGCCGCCACCTCGTTCTCCGCCACCACGGCCGCAATGTCGTCGCCGTACAGACGGACGCGCTCGTTTAATATCCGCCTGTCGCAGATGTCCTGATGCTTAGCCTCCACGCTCCACGGATGTCCCGCGGTGGGAAACTGGCACTCCGGAGCGTCAAAGCAGGTGACGATCTTCACAACGCCCGGCACCTTCATGGCCTCGGTCAGATCAAAGCTCTTGACCCGCCCGTTGGCGATGGTGGAGTGCACCACCTTCCCGTGGAGAATATCCCTCGGTTCCAAATCCGCGGTATACTTCGCCTCCCCGGTCACCTTGCCGTAAGCGTCGACCCGTTTCAATTCCTGGCCTACAATCTTCATTCTATGCTTCCTCCTTACCTCGTCTTGCCGTCCACTTGTAACTCCCCGGCTCATGCTGCCCAATCAAAAAGTCCGCCAACCCCGCACCAAATGCCTCTTTGTGCGAGTCCGGCAGACCTCCTCCAACTACGTTTTCCCCAGCGCACAGCCGATTCCCCGGATACTTCCGGACGAAAAAAAGAGCTGGCTACATAAACTATGTAGTCAACTCTTTTCGGTAGTTGGTAGAGACTCTGGGCCAATCCCCAGGATATACATATTGATAAACGACTTATTAAGTTGTTATTATTATAACACCTAAAAATTTATTAGTCCACTAGCGAATATCTCAAAATTTTTTAGCATTTTTGTGCACATTTTACAAAAACCATCTCACAAACCCAGCACTTTCACAATGTTCCGTGATCGCTTCACCGCAGATCAAGTTTCATTTGCTGGTAATTGCGGTTCTCAAAGGTCCGCAGATAAGTAAAAATGCGGTCAATGTCCGTGACAATGCCGTTCTCCCCGCACAGCCGGTAAAATTCCGCCCAGAGCTGCGCCCGGTTGGGGCTGGGTACCTGGTAAGAATTCCCAAATTCCTGAATGTAGCGCTCCTTAAGTCCGGGGAAATGCCGCTCCAGCCGGCTGTAATAGTATTCCCGGTTCCCCTCCCGCAGGGTCATGCCCATGTCAAAGCAGATCACCCCGTACACGCCGGCCCTGATACAGTAATCCAGGATCCCGGTCAGATTCTCCACACTGTCGTTGATATAGGGCAAAAGCGGCGAGAGCCACACCACCGTGGGAATCCCCTCATCCCGCAGGGTAAAGAGCACCTCGGCCCGCTCCCCGGTGGTGGAGACCCCCGGCTCCAGAATCCGGCACAGCTTTTCGTCGCAGGTGGTCAGCGTCATCTGCACCACGCACTTGGCGTTTCGGTGAATCTCGCGCAGCAGGTCTAAGTCCCGCAGAATATCCGCCGACTTGGTCAGGATTCCCAGGCCGAAGCCGTACCGCGCCACGATCTCCAGGCATCTGCGGGTTAGGCCCAGCTCACGCTCCAGGGGAATGTAAGGGTCGCCCATGGCTCCGGTGCCGATCATACACTTCTCCCGCTTGCGGCGCAGCGCCTGCTCCAGCAGCTCCGGCGCGTTCTCCTTCACCTCGATATCCTCAAAGGCGTGGTCCATGTGATAGCACCTGCTGCGGGAATCGCAGTAGATGCAGCCGTGCTGGCAGCCCCGGTACAGATTCATGGTATTTTCAGCGGACAGAAGCCCTCTGGCCTTAACTCTGTGCATCACGTTGCCTCCTGAGCGCGCATCAGCGCCAGAAACTCCTCCTCGGACAGCGGCCTGGAATAGTAGTAGCCCTGGATCTTGTCCGTGCCCAGCTCCTCCATGATGCGCCTCTGCTCTTCATTCTCCACGCCCTCTGTGATGGTCTCCACCCCGATGGCGTGGAAGCACTTGACAATGGACTCCACCAGAATCCTGTTCTTTTCATTTCCGATGCCGTCCACCAGGCTCTTATCCAGCTTGATGCTCTCAAAGGGCAGCGTCAGCACATAGGACAGGCTGGAGTACCCGGTGCCGAAATCGTCCAGGTAAAAGCCGAAGCCGGAACGTTTCAGCTGATTCATGACAAACAGCACCCGCCCGGTGTCCTCCGCGATGATCCGCTCCGTAATCTCAATCTTAAGCCGCTCCGGCCGCACCCCGCAGCGCTGGGTCAGGGATACGATCCGCGGCACCATGTCCGCTTCCAGAAATTGCAGGACGGAAAAATTGATGGACAGGGAGCCCTGGTAATCCGGGTGGTCTTGGATAAACCGGCAGGCCATCTCGATGACCATCCAGCTCAGGCTGTTGATCAGCCCCCGCTTTTCCGCCAGGGGGATAAACTCCGCCGGGGACACGTTGTTCCCCTTCTCGTCCTTCAGACGCAGCAGCACCTCGCAGCTGTCGAATTTCCCCTTGACGCAGTTGTAGACCGGCTGGAAATTCAGGTAGAACTGCTCCGTCTCCATGCCCCGCTTGATCAGCTCCACCAGCTGGTTCTGGCGGAGAAAGTCCTGATACATTTTCCGGGAGAAGTACAGGCACTGCCCTCCTCCCCGTTCCTTGCAGATACCGATGGCGTAGTCCAGGCAGGCGCTCAGCCCGCCCACGTCCGCCATATCATAGTATTGATCGATGTAGGCCATGCTGACCGGCAGCAGGCAGCAGAACTCCTCGTAAATCCACGCGGACTCAAACCGCTCCCGCACCTTTGCCAGGAAGCCTTCAAACTCCTCCTGAGAAATGCCCTGGAAAATGACGCCGAAGCGCACGCCGGCGTAGCGGAACACCACGGCATCACCGCTGGCCTCCTTGATATAATCCGCGATCTGGCGCAGAAACGCGTCCCCCACCCGGGTGCCGTACTTCTCATTGACGGTTTTAAACTGGTGAACGCTGATGATCACGGTCTTAAACGGCTGCTTTTCCTGGTGCAGCTGTTCCATCTGATGGTAAAATACCTCCCGGGTGAACAGCCCCGTCAAATCGTCGGTGTGGATCTTCTGGCTCTGAAAGCTGATAAAGAGGATCAGCAGGGACACCGCCATCACAGTTCCCGACATAATCATCTGGGGATACAGCCCCTGGAACGTGCCCAGAAACAGGGCGATCACCGGCGCCAGCTTCATGACCTGGCGCATGGACTGATCCACATACCGGCGCTGGCGCACAAAACAGACCAGCACCATCAGCCAGTAGATCAGAAACAGGAGGTAGATCAGCCGGTTGCCCGGCCCCCTGACGTAGGTCCCGTCCGCCTCCAGGGTAAAGATAAGCCCGGTTTGCAGATTGAAGGCCGCCACGGCCAGATACAGCACCAGAAGTCCCCCCGACACCTTCTCCGCCCGGTAATAGCAGCTCTTGTCCTTGCTGTTCTTGTGTATCAGCAGCAGGTAATACCGCGTCATGAGAAACTCCACCGCGGCCATGGAGACAAAATACAGGATATTCAAAAAGTACAAAAGCCAGTACGGCGTCCGGTCCGGCCGGCCCATCAGCCAGATCGCGGCAATGTTGATGACGATTGAACAGAACGAGGCGGACAGGCACTCATAAAACAGCGTGTTCTGCTGCTCCACATGCGAAATGCGCTCCCTGGAGTAGAGCGCCAATATCACGATAATAATACAAGCGATATACTCCCCCTCAAACGACCAATGCATCATGATGTCCCCCTCTTAAGCTTGCCTTGTTATGTCAGGTCATTATTATCCTGGCCATGAACCTGGCGGTTCCATGACCGGCAGTACGTTTCCTTGATTATCCTTGTCACCAACCGCCAGGTTGATGACCAGTAATACGTTTCCTTGATTATACCGTAATATGGCAGATTTTGACAACAATAATTATTCGCACTATCAATATATTTCTCATCCCCGCCCCGCCCCCGAAAGCAGCGGAATAAAAAAATTCAAAAAATTTTTAAAAAACTATAGACAAACTAAAAAACATATGGTATTATAAACGAGCTGTCGGAGATGAGACAGAAAAAACGACGGCCTGATGGTCAAGCGGCTAAGACGACGCCCTCTCACGGCGTAAACCCGGGTTCGATTCCCGGTCAGGTCACTACAGGAAACAATCGGTATTTACCGGTTGTTTTTTTGTTGTCCGCAACCGTCCGCCGCCCAAAAAGCCTTCTCCCTTCCATATCTTCCATGTATGAAAATGTTAATTACTCCCAATACTATTCCCATACAAATAATCATTTCAATCATAGAAGGGAAAATGTATTATGAACAAAAATTCAAGATACTGGGCCATTGGAGCCATCGTGGTGCTGGCGCTGCTGCTGATTTGGATCATGTTCTCCGCCGGCAACCCGGGAAACGACAGCCAGAACACCACCGCCCAGTCCACCGACGCCCCTGCGGACAGCAGCACGGCCGCAGAAACAACTGAATCCGCCGCGGACCACAGCGGCCACAGCATGGACGGCCACGACGCCTTTGCAGACCAGAACTTAAGCCGCTACATGGCGGATCAGGACCGGCAGATGAACGACATGATGGCCGGAATGCAGGACATCCCCGAGTCCGGCAGCGCAGCCGTGGACTTTCTCACCGGCATGATCCCCCACCACCAGGCGGCCATCGAGATGGCGGAATCCTATCTCAAATATGGCGGGGAGAACAGAGAGCTCAAGGAGATGGCGCAAAACATCATCGAAGTCCAAAAAGAGGAGATCGACCAGATGGAAAAAATGGCCGGCGACTTAAAGGAAAATGGCAGCCACAACGAGGATCAGGCCAAAGCCTACCGCCAGGAATATGAGAAAATGTTCGAGGACGGCGCTCACGGCCACCACATGACGGACTCCACCCCGGACTCCGTGGACCAGGCCTTTGCCGAGGGCATGATGATGCACCACCAGATGGCTGTGGATATGGCCCGATCCATCCTGGAATACACGGACGAGGAGGAGGTAACCCAGCTGGCCAACGGCATCATTGAGCAGCAGGAGGAAGAAATCTCCCAGATGAAGGAAATCCTGGACAATTTACAGCAGAACGCACAGTAGCGTCCTATAAAAACACAAATCCCCCGGCGCGGCGACCATGTCTCCTGCGGCCGGGGGATTACGGCAGACGGCTATGAGCTTCCCGATCATGCTTCCGGTTTCCGGTTAATAAACTGACAGTATACATACACATTCTGGATCTTTTTAGCCTCCACGCCCTCTACTTCGATAATGGGCTGTGTCTCCGACGGTGTCACATAAAGCTTGAATGCAATGGCGTCCTGGTTGGGCCGCATATTGCGGATACTCCTGTACGGGTAATGACGGCTGCTGATGCCGAGATGCTCGAAGATAATCGTCTCAATGGACGGGTTGGTAAAACCGCGGATCACGTCGTCCCCGTACATCTCCAGAATCGATCTCGCCTCCTCAAAGCTCAAATTCGTACATTTGTATTCGCCCTGGTTGATGGCAGTCATCATGCTGCTGTTGTCCAGGAGCAGAAGCGGCAAATCACTGTTTCTTGTCATATTTTGGCCTCCTTCCTTAATCAAATCATACTAAATGTACAGGGTAAAGTCAATGTATCTTGTGCAAATTAAACGATTAACAAACCTGTCAATTCTTAAACAATCAATATGGGGGAAGTCCGCCGGCCAAATCTTTCAAATCCGGCCGGCGAACCTCCCCCTGTCCCAGCCTCAGCCGCACGCGGCGCTGCTGTTGCCGGACGCCTGGTCCAGCCTTTTCAAAACAAACTCCAGGTCGAACGTCTCGTTCCCGTCCTCCAGAATAAAGAACGGAAGTCCGATTTTCCCTCCTGCTTGATCGGTTCAAAAACCAGGGCATTTTCCCGCTTCTGTAAAAACAGCTTAAACGCCGGAAAAGGCGGAAATATTCTGGAAATCAATCAGCGCCCCCTTTTCCTTCAGCTTTATCATGGCGTACAGCGTGTCCTGGCAGGGATGATCAGCTGCTTTCTCCCAAATACTTCTCCCCATGCCTGGTGTTGACCGCCTCGCAGATTCGCTTTAAGCCCTCGGTAAGAACCGCCCTGGGGCAGGCCAGGTTGAGACGGATAAAGCCGTCGGAATTCTGCACAAACATATTTCCGCCCTCCAGGAGAACCCCGGCCCGGTAAGCGAAGAACAGCGGAAGCTGCTCGTCCGGCTCGAAGTACGCGTTCAGGTCGACCCAGGCCAGATAGGTGGCCTCGGAAATCCGATATCCCGCCCTGGGCAGATATTCCTTCAGATACGCTCCCGTAAAGCGGAAATTTTCATCCAGATAAGCCCGCAGCTCCTCCAGCCACTGCTCCCCCTTCTCGTAGGCGGCCTGGGCGGCGGCAATGCTTAAGGGGTTGTCGAAATTGTAATGACGGTCAAGCCAGACCTTCCTCAGACCCTCGTCCCGGATGATCACGTTGGAAATCATCATTCCGGCCAGATTGAAGGTCTTGCTGGGCGCCATGGCCGTGATCAGCCGGCCGTAATCCGGCATCACCTTTCCCAGGGGGATGTGTTTCTGGTTCAGGCGGAGTAAGTCGCAGTGAATCTCGTCGGAAATCACCCACAGGCGGTTCTTCTCAATGATCCCGGCCATCCGCTCCAACTCCTCCTGCTTCCAGACCCGGCCGCTGGGGTTGTGGGGATTGCAGAGAATGAACAAGGTGGTTTTCTCATCCGCGGCCTTCTTTGCGAAATCTTCAAAATCAACGGAATAGTATCCGTCGGTACAGATCAAATCCGAGCAGACATAGTCCCGCTTGTTGAAATCCGCGGCATATTTAAAATACGCGTAGGACGGGGTCATGAACAGAACCTTCTCCTCCGGCTTGCAGATGTACTCCACCAGCTCATAGAGGGCCGGGATAACGCCGTTGGACATCACCAGCTCCCCGCGGTCGAAATCCCATCCGTAGCGCCTCCGGCACCAGGCGGAAAACGCGTCGTAATAGCGCTTCTCAAATACTCTGGTGTAGCCGAAAATCCGCTTGTCCAGACGCTCTCTCATGCCCTCGATCACAACGTCCGGCGTGGCGAACTCCATATCCGCCACCCACATCCTGATAAACTCCTCATCCCTGTAGGGAAAGGTCATGGTCTCGTCCGCGTGAAAGATATAATCCCGGAAACCATCGGTATTCATGGCGTTGGTGTGCGTTCTGTCGATTATCTCATCAAAATTATACATACACAATCACTCCTCCTTCTGTTTTGTTTTTGCGCAGCCCACGCTTCATGATGCTATCTTAACAGCAAAACAGAACCCGGTCAAAGGGAGGTATTTTTCGTCTGAGTAGAAAAATTTGCAATTTTTTTCCCTGAAATTGAATTTTGAAATCATATATGCTAGAATTTTTGTATACAAGAAAAAATCGGGAAATTTCGTGGAAAATTATACTTTCAGGAAACTTTTATGGAGGACAACAGATGAGCGGGACAATGGCCGAGATCGGAAAGCATATCCGGGATTTCAGGAAAATGAGGCATATGACCCTGGAGGATATGTCGAAAATTATCTGCAAGAGCAAGGCCACCATCTCGAAATATGAACGGGGCGAGATCGCCGTGGATGTGGAGACGTTGTACGAGCTGGCCGCCGCCCTGAACGTGCACGTGGAGCAGCTATTGTACTGTCCGCCCGACAGGGTCCCCATCTCGGCCTCGCCCAGCCACCCGGCATTTTTTAACGGCGTATCCCATTTTTTCTCCTACCTGTTCGACGGGAGAAGCAACCAGATCATCCGCTGCCGTTTTGACGTGCTCTCAAAGACGGAGCAGAACCAATACAAGCTTATGATGTACATGAATTTTTCCGACTACGGCAAATACCAGATTTGCGAAAACACCTACTGGGGCTATATTGAGCACTTTGACGCCATCACCAATATCGTCCTCACCAACAGGGACACCCCAATGGAAAAGGCCAGCGTCCAGATTCTGGCCTCCTACCTGGATGCGGACACGAAATGGGGGCTGTGGAACGGCTTCTCCTCCCGCCCCATGATGCCCATCGCCACAAAAATGCTGTTTTCCAGGGAAATCCTCAAGGAGGACCCCGACCTGTCCAGAAGGCTGAAAATATCGAAGGAGGACATCCGGCTGCTGAAGCTTTACAATATGCTGGCCGTCACGTAAGCCCGCGGGGGCGCAATTTAAAATGGCAGGGCCGGAACCGGCTCTGCCATTTTAAATTGCGCAGAGGTTTGGCCGGCGCGCTGGTGCGCGCCGGCCAAACCTCTTCCGTCAATACAGATTCTTCACCTTGAAATCCTTCTCCAGCTCCCGGCGCTGGTCCTTCTTGGCCAGGTCGGCCCGCTTGTCGTAGAGCTTCTTGCCCCGGGCCAGGCCGATCTCCACCTTCACCAGACTGCCCTTAAAATACACCTGCAGCGGCACCAGGGTGTATCCCTTCTGGGTGATCTTGCCGTTCAGCTTCATGATCTCGCTGCGGTGAAGCAGGAGCTTTCGCACCCGCAGGGGATCCTTGTTGAAGATGTTGCCCTTCTCGTAGGGGCTGATGTGCATGCCGTAGATGTACACCTCTCCCTTGTCGATCTTGACAAAAGCCTCCTTGACGCTGCACTTGCCCATGCGGATGGATTTCACCTCCGTGCCGAACAGCTCGATACCGGCCTCGTATTTATCGTCGATAAAATAGTCGTGGTAGGCTTTCTTGTTGTTTGCTACCAGCTTGATACTTTCCTTCCCCATTGTAAAGTTCCTCCTTACCTGTCCGAACCTTTCGCCTCTCCCTCGTCCCGGCTCAGCAGAAAATCCACGGTTCTGGTCAGCTTATCCGCCCCGGATACCTCCACCCGGATGGGCTGCCCCAGCTTGTAGGTTTTCTTCTTCATCTCGCCGGTCAGGCTGTAGCTCTGTTCATCGAATATATAGTAATCGTCCCGCAGCTCGCCGATGCGGACCAGTCCCTCCACCGTGTTGGGCAGCTCCACATAGAGTCCCCAGTTGGTAACGCCGGATATCACGCCGTCAAAGCTCTGCCCGATAAACCGGGACATGTACTCGCACTTCTTGAGCTTGTCGGTCTCCCGCTCGGCCTCGTCGGCCCGCCGCTCCAGAGCCGAGGTCTGGACGGCCACCCCCGGCAGTATCTGGCCGTAGTGCTCGGTGCGCCGCTCCTTTAACCCGCCCTTCAGGCTCTCCTTGATGATCCGGTGAATCTGCAAATCGGGATAGCGCCGGATGGGCGAGGTGAAATGGGTGTAATACCGGGTGGACAGGCCGAAATGGCCCATACACTCCGTGGTGTACTTTGCCTGCTTCATGGAGCGCAGGGTGAGCCTGGTGAGCAGCGCCGCCTCCGGCGTGCCGTCGATCCGGTCCAGCAGCTTTTGCAGCTCCTTGGGGTGGATCTCCCCCTGCTGCATCTTCACGTGGTAGCCGAAATTGTTGATAAAAGCGGCCAGCTGTCTCATCTTCTCCGGGTCCGGCTTGTCGTGGCTGCGGTACAGGAAGGGCAGCCCCTGCCAGTAATAGTCCTCGGCCACGGTCTCGTTGGCGATCAGCATGAAGTCCTCAATGATGCGCGTGGCCGCGTTCCGGTCGTAGGGTCGTATCTCCAGGGGCTTTCCCTGGGGGTCCAGGAGGATTTTGCTCTCCGGGAAATCAAAGTCAATGGCCCCCCTCAGCTTCCGCTTCTCCCGCAGAATGCCCGACAATTCCCTCATGTCCTCAAACATGGGCACAAGCTCCCGGTACTCCTCCATCACCGCCTCGTCCCGGTCCGTGACCACGGCGTTCACCGCCGTGTAGGTCATCCGGCGGTCCACCCTGATCAGGGTCTCCGCGATGCGGTGGTCCGTCACGTTGCCCTTGCAGTCAATCTCCATCAGACAGCTGAGGGCCAGCCGGTCCGTGCCCGCGTTCAAAGAGCAGATGCCGTTGGACAGCTTGTGGGGCAGCATGGGGATCACCCGATCCACCAGGTAAACGCTGGTGCCCCTTCGCAGGGCCTCCTCGTCCAAGGCCGTGTTTTCCGGAACATAATGGCTCACGTCCGCGATGTGGACGCCCAGCAGCCAGGTGCCGTCCCCATGGCGGCAGATGGTTACGGCGTCGTCTAAATCCTTGGCGTCCTCCCCGTCTATGGTCACTGTCTGAAGGGAGCGCAGGTCCAGGCGGCCCGCCAGGTCGCCGCCCCACTGGCTGTGGCCCGCCAGATCGTCCAGCCCGTAAGCCGGGCCGTAGCTTCTGGCAGCCGGTTCGGAGGGCACGTACACTTCGTCCGGCGAAAGCCCCGCCTGATCCATCACCTCCTCCGGGAATTCCTCCGGCAGGCCGTAAGCCCGCACAATGGAGAGAATGTCCGTGCCCGGGTCGTTGACGTGGCCCAGGATCTCCACGATCTCACCCGTGGGCTTTTTCCCGCCGCCGCCAAACTCCGTCACCCTGGCCACCACCTTGTGGCCGGTGACAGCGCCCATATCCTTACCCTCGGGGATGAACACGTCCGCGGCGATCTTCTTGTTGTCGGGGATCACAAAGCCGAAATTCTTGCTCTTCTGGTAGTAGCCGATCACCTCCTGGTTGGCGTGCTCCAGCACCTTGATCACAGTGCCCTCGGCCCGGCGGCCCTCACGCCCCTCGGACTCCACCACAATCTGCACACGGTCGCCGTTCAGCGCCTGCCCCGTCCTGTCCTCGGGAATGAACACGTCCTGCGCCATCCCCTCCACAGTCACAAAGCCGAAGCCCTTGGGATGTCCCGTGAACATCCCGTTCACGGAAAACGCCTCCGGCTTGCCGTATTTTCCTTTTTTTGACAATCCCACTTTTCCCTCTGCCACCAGATAATCCAGCACTTCCTTGAGCTCGTCCCGCTGGGATTTGGGCAGGTTTAGCAGTATGGCGATCTCCTTGGCCTTCATCGGCACATACGCCTTGTCGTTCATCAGATCCAGCAGGATCTGCGCCCGCTCTTTTAATTGCGTTTCTTCCATATTTCCTCTTTCCTGGCCGTTCGCACCGCAGCCGGCAAAACCGCGCCCCGGCCGCAGGCCCGGTCCATTCCCCCGCGCCGCCTCTGAGCGGAGCCGGCGGCCCATTGCGTTCAAAGAAAAACAAAACACCCTTATGTAAATTACAAAAGGGTGTCTGATCGCTTTCGTTTCTGTTCTGATTTATGCTCCCTGGGACTTCAAAATCATGTTCATAGCAATGGTAATCAGCATGAACACGATGGCGCCGTACTTGGTGAACTTCTCCAGAGCGCCCTCCATGGAACGTCCCTTGTTCTTGCCCCAATAGCTGTCGGCAATACCGCCCAGCGCGCCAAGGCCCTGGGATTTGCCCTCCTGCATCAGAATCACTGCAGATATTGCAACACCGAGAATTACATATATAACTGATAAAATTATCTCCGCAACCGCCACTTTGATACACCTCTTTCATTTTCTATGGTCACAAACATAAATAATATACCATACTTTGTCCGGGATTACAACTAGTTTTCCCGCCGAATTACCGCAATTTACAGCTCTGCCCATTTACCCCTATTCCGGCCAGGAGCAGATCAGGGACAGTTGCCCCTCAAATCGGCAGGCGCCGTAGCCCGCGGGCACGATAAAGTGCTGGCCCTTGCGGATACTCGTCCCGTTCACGGTTCCGCTGCCCTCCAGCACGCTGACATTGGCAAACCCGGCCGGGAAGGTCTCCTCCCAGGCGTCGGCCACATCCAGCTTCACCACAGTGTAGCGCGGGCAGGTCACCAAATGGGTCCTGACCACATGGCCGTCGTCCACCGTAACCTTGGGCCCCTCTCCCTCGTCCGCCGCAAAGGGGGCGCGGATCACGTCCATGCTCTGCTTTACGTGCAGGGGACGGGGCTTGCCGTCGCTGAGGCGGTCATAGTCGTACACCCGGTAGGTGATGTCGCTGCTCTGCTGGGTCTCCAGAATCAGGGTTCCGCCCTTGATAGCGTGAACGCAGCCGGGATTGATCTGGAAAAAATCTCCTTTTTTGATGGGTATCTCGCGGATAAACTCTCCCCAGCGCTTCTCCTCGATCATGCGGACCATCTCGTCGTGATCCTTGGCGTTGTGGCCAACCACAATGGTGGCGTCCTGGTCGCAGTCCAGAATATACCAGCACTCCATCTTGCCCAGGGAGCCGTTCTCGTGGAGGCCCGCATAGGCGTCGTCCGGGTGCACCTGGATGCTCAGGTCGTTTTTGGCGTCAATGATCTTGACCAGCAGAGGGAACACGCCCTCCTTGCCCTCCGCGCCGAACAGCTCCCGGTGGCTCTCCCACAGGGAGCTTAGGGTCTGGCCCTTGTAAAGGCCTGAGGCCACGCGCCCGTCCCCGCTCTTGTGGGCGCTGATGGCCCAGCACTCCCCCGTGTGGTCGCTGGGAATATCGTAGCCGTACACCTCTCTCAGGCGGCTTCCGCCCCAGATGGCTTCCTTAAATACCGGTTCCATAAATAATAATTCGCTCATGTGCATTTCTCCTTATCACGTTCCCCTTGAATCTCATTTCACCTTTCATGGCGGCAAGTTTTTCATCTCTTTTATCATACTATGGATTAACCGTTTGTCAAGGTTCGCGAAGCCGAAAAAGCCCCCGGAGGGCCGGGAGCTTTTGTAAAAAATTTTTACAGATTCTGTTCGATGCGCAGCAGCTGATTGTACTTGGCCACCCGGTCGCTGCGGCAGGGCGCTCCCGTCTTGATCTGCCCCGCGTTGACAGCCACCGCGATATCCGCGATGATAGAATCCTCCGTCTCGCCGGACCGGTGGGAGATAATGGTGCCGAAGCCCGCCCGCTTGGCCATCTCGATGGCCTCGAAGCTCTCGCTCAGCGTGCCGATCTGGTTCACCTTCACCAGGATCGCGTTGCCCGCCTCCAGCTCAATTCCCTTTTTCAGCCGCTTGGTGTTGGTGACGAACAGATCGTCGCCCACCAGCTGAATCTGTCCGCCCAGCGCCCTGGTCAGCTTCTGCCAGCCGTCCCAGTCCTCCTCCTGCAATCCGTCCTCAATGGAACAGATGGGGAACCTGCGGACCAGGTCCTCGTAGTAGTCCACCAGCTCCTCGGAGCTGCGGCGCACCGGATGCCCCGCCATCTGGCTCTCACCGGGGAACAGGTACATGCCGCTGGCCTCGTCGTACAGCTCGCTGGAGGCCGCATCGATGGCGATCTTCACCTCGTCTCCCGGCTTAAACCCGGCCATCTCCACGGCCTTCACCATGTAGCCCAGCACTTCCCCCGCATCCTTAAAGTCCGGCGCAAAGCCGCCCTCGTCGCCCACGCCGGTGCTGAAGCCGCTGTCCTTTAACAGCTTCTTCAGAGTGTGGTAGATTTCCGCGCACATTCTCAAGCCCTCGGAAAAGCAGCCGGCGCCCACGGGCATGATCATGAACTCCTGCAAATCCACGGTGTTGTCCGCGTGCTTGCCGCCGTTTAAAATATTCATCATGGGCACCGGCAGCTGGCAGGCGCCGATCCCGCCCAGATAGCGGTACAGCGGCATGTTCAGGGCGTTGGCGGCAGCCCTGGCCACGGCCATGGACACCCCCAGGATGGCGTTGGCCCCCAGGTTCTCCTTGTTCTCCGTGCCGTCCGCCTCCCGCAGCAGCCGGTCGATGTGGCGCTGGTTTAAGGCGCTCTCAAAGATCACGGCCTCGCTCAGCACCGTGTTCACATTCTCCACAGCCTTTCGCACGCCCAGGCCCTTGTAGCGCGGCCCGCCGTCCCGCAGCTCCACGGCCTCAAATTTGCCCGTGGACGCCCCTGAGGGCACCGCGGCCCGCCCTGTGGCCCCTCCGGCCAGCCTCACCTCCACCTCCACGGTGGGATTGCCGCGGGAATCCAGTATCTCCCTGCCCTGTACGCCTTCAATTTCCAACTCTTCTGACATAAAAAATGACCTCCTCATATCAATTCATTCCATTGATATAAGGATAGCCATTTTTAAAGAAAATTATTCCACTCTCGCCCCGTCCGCGCCCACATGGAACCCGTCCGGCGTCACCGTGTTGGTCAGCATGGAGCCGGTGGCTGCGTCGCAGTAGTACATTTTCCCTTCCCACTGAATCCAGCCGGTTTTCATATACCCGTCCTCGCCGAAGAAATACCAAAACTGTCCCAGATTTTTCCAGCAATTTGCCGGATACGTCTGATCCGCGTTGCAGAACCACCAGCCGCGCTCATCCTGCCGCCAGCCGCCCACAAAGCGCTCCACCTCCGCGCTTGTCACGGAGAACTGGGCGGATTCCTCCCAGTCGCCGCCGTTGCCGCCGCGGTCGATGATGCGCACCTTGAAGGTGTAGTTGCCCGGCCGGTCCAGCTTGTCGGCAAACTCCCAGCTGGTCTCCTTGGTGGTGATCACCGAACCCACGCTGTTGTCGCCGCGGTACAGCCGCACCTTGTACTCCTTAGCCTCCGGGCTCTCCTCCCAGTGGGCGATGGCGTTCTCCTCATCCCAGCGCAGATCGTCCACGTCCAGATCCCCGTCCTCCAGCTTGTCCAGGGTTACGGTCAGCTTCATGATCTCCTTGTCGCTGTCGCGGTTGGAGCTTGAATACTTAGCCCCGTCCAGCTCAAAGGCGCTCTTTCCCTTCTGGTCGAAATAACAGCCCCTGTCCGCGGACAGCTCCACCTTCACCTTGGGCTTGTCGCCCCCGACCCAGTAGCCCTTGGGGTTGTCCACATCCACCTCGGACACGCTGCAGCTGCCGGACACAACCTCCACGTCCACGTCGCCGTCCTCCCCCGCTTCTATGGTGGAAGAAAATCTCAGCGAAATCACGCCCACCGGTTCCCGGTCCTCCTCGTCCTTCGCGTAAGCCGGAAACGCCAGCATAAGCGCCAGTAACCCCGCCGCGGCCACAGCCGGATAACAAATTTTTCTCATAGCGGTTACCCCTCCTGTTTCTCCTCTGTGATTTACCTATATCATATCACAAAATCCGTTCGGATGGAACCGTTGCTTTTCAGCCACTCCTCGAACTCCTGCTCCGGAATGGGCCGGGAAAAATAGTAGCCCTGGCCCAAACCGCAGTCCAAGCCCCGCACCATCTCCAGCTGCTCTTCTGTCTCAATACCCTCGCACAGAGCCGTAAATCCCATCCTGCGTACCATCTGGAGCAGCTGGCCGAGAAATTCCCTGCCGCGGTCTGTCTTTGCGCAGTTCTGCACAAAGGCACAGTCCATTTTGATGGTATCGGTGGGAATCTCCGTCATCATATTCATGATGGAATAGCCTGAGCCAAAATCGTCGATGGCAGTAGTAAATCCCATTTCCTGTAAATGCTTGAGCACGTCGAAGGTCCTCTTCGCATCGCTGAGGAACGCCGTCTCCGTCAGCTCAAACTCCAGAAGCTTCGGCGGGATGTCGTACTCCCTCACGCTGTCCTGGATCAGTATTAAAATCTGCTCGTCCCGCACGTCCACACCGGACAGGTTCACGGACACCTTTAGCAGCGGCTCCCCCCGCTTCCTCCGCTCCTTAAGCCACGCGCACACGCTGCGCAGCACGTGGAGGTCCAGCCTGGTGATAAAGCCGTTTTTCTCAAACAGAGGCACGAACTCGTCCGGCGGCACGATCCCGCCGTCCTTCTGCGCCCAGCGGACCAGAGCCTCCGCCCCCGCCGGTGAGCCGTCCGTCAGGTTGATCATCGGCTGGTAATACACCTGGAACTCCCCATGTTCCAGCGCGTACTCCATCCGGTTGATCATCTCATTTTCCCGGAGCTTCCTGCTAAAGGGCGCTTCCTTGTACACCACCACCGTGGATTTGAGAATATAGTCCACCGACTTTCTGGCCAGGTTGGCCCGGTCCACCGCCAGGTCGATCTCCCGGCAGTCCGGTTCCAGGAAATACACCCCGGAGCGGACCCTGATGTTGAGGCCGTCGTAAATCTGATTTTGCAGGCGCGCGAAGCTGTCGTTGCTCTCTTGGAGCTTCCTCTCGAACTCCTCCCGGTCCTCATAAACGCCCAGCGTCAGGAACACGTCGTCGTTGGACCTGGCGTTGATCGTCTCCGGGCCGCTGCTCTGCACCATCATGTCCGCGAACATCCGCAGGATATTGTCCCCCTGGGTGTATCCGATGGCGGTGTTAATATACTTAAAGCCCTTGATATCGCTGGCCACCAGCACCCGCCTGGGGCCGCTCTCATCCAGAGCCCTCTGGGCCAAGCCCTTGAACATGCGGTAGGTGAACAGTCCGGTCAGGAAATCCACATCCCGGTAGTATTCCGCCCTGCGGTTGGCGTTGTCCAGCTCCGCCAGCGTCCTGGCCTCCGAGGCCACCAGGCTGGCCACCTCCGATACCTCCTCCCGCTCCCTCTCGTCCCACCGGTGCGTCTCGCCGCAGCTCACCAGCGCCAGCTGCCCGGAGTAGCGCCCCTCGATGTTGATGCCCGCAAACAGGACGGTCATGGCGTTGCTCTGTTCCAGGAACCGGCGAAGATTATCCGTATAGTTTTCATAATTTTCCCTGGACAGAACCACCGTGCCCTTCTGGTCGTACAGCCCGTAGCAGATGAAAAATTCCTCCTTGCGGAAGCTGTCGGACAGGGAGATGGGCTGAGCGGTGCAGTTGTCGATCCACTGATAGATGGTGTCCTTCCCGCCGTCCCTGGCGTTGTTCATGTACAGTGAAACGCGGCTCACCCCGTAGCGGCTGCCCAGATAGCCCAGCAGGACCTGGACCGCCTTGGCGAAGGTTTCCTGGGACCGGAAAATATCCAGGGCCGCTGCCGTAACCGTCTTGGCGCTGTCAAACGCCCCGTAGCTCTCCCCCTTCTGGTCCGACGCGTAAATCGCCACAGTATCGTCCTGGGCGGCCGGAGCGGGGGCGGCCTGGTTCCCGTCCCCCTCCCCGAGCGCCCCGCAGCGCCCCCATCCGTCCGACGGGCGGCACTGCTCCGCCATGGGCATGTAGGCCAGGGCCCGCCTGTATTTGCTGATGTCCTGCAGGAACAGGAGCACCGCCTGCTTTCCCTCCCAGATAAGCGGGATGCCGCTGGCGTTGGTCCACACATTCAGATACCCGTTGTAGATTTCCATGGACACAAGGCCTCCCTTGCGCAGGGATTCCCTGGCCGGACAGGACTGGCAGGGCTGGCTCAGCCCCATAAACTCGTGGTAGCAGCACGCTCCCAGCCGGCTGCCCGGGACGATCTCCTTGGTTTTCTGATTCAGATAATACAGATTATAGGTGGACGCGTCCACCACATAGACCCATCCCGGCAGCTTGTCCAGTATCTCCTTGAGGCCGCCGATCTGTTCCTCCAGCTTATCCTTGGCCCTCCCCTTCATCAGGAAGGTTCCCAGAATCTTGGCCACAAAGGACAGGGCGTCGATCTGCTCCTCACTCCAGATCCGGTTCCTGCGGCACTCGTCAAATCCCATAAAGCCCGCCAGGTCCCCGTTGTCGAAGATGGCGCACTGCAATATGGATTTGATGTTCTGCCGCTCCATCAGGCTGCGCTGCTTTTCCCCCAGCAGGGAGACGTCCGGGCAGAAAAACACCCCGTTCTCATCAAAATTCTCCGCGTAGCCCGGCGCATCCGCCTCGTAGCTCACGCTCTGCAAATGGTCGATCTCCGGTTCAATGCCGTCGTTGCACCACTCGAAGGTGTTGTCCGTGTGTATGCCGTCCGGCCGGTTTTCAAATATATATACTCTGCTGACGTCAAACTGCCTGCCCACGATCTGCAGGATCAGCTGGATCGCCTCCTCCAGATTGGTGGAATCGTATAGGGCCCGGAACACATACTGGATAATCTGGGAGTTTACCCTGCGCAGCCCTGCCTCCGAATCGATTCGGGAATCCTCAGGCCGCGCTCCGCCCTCAGCCTCCCCCCAGACGGACATGGACGGCTCGAACAGCGTGCACCTGTTTTTCCCGCCGCGCTTGCCGGAGTAGAGGGCCGCGTCCGCCCGCTCCAGCAGCTGCTCAAAGCTTCTCCCGTCACGGGGACAGACGGCGATGCCCACGCTGCATGTGACCTCCACCTTGTTTTTCAGCAGAAACTGCAATTCGTTTATACTCTGCACAATCCGCCCGCCGTGCTGCAGCGGCTGGCTCATGTCGTTCAGATCGCGGAGATACACCACAAACTCATCGCCCCCGATCCTGCCCACCACATCGCTTCTGCGAAACAGCTGCTGCAGCCTTCTGGAAATCTCAGTCAGCACGGTATCCCCAAAGAGATGGCCCCAGGTATCGTTGAGCGCCTTAAAATTGTCCACATCCACAATCATCAGCGCGCTGATCTCATTCTCCCCCCGCACCCGCTCGTCCTGACAGGCGTTGACCAAGTCCCGGCAGGCGGCCCTGTTGAGCAGGCCGGTGAGGGAGTCCCTGCGCGCCTGCTCCCGGTAGCGCAGCCCCGCCATCTTGGCCTCCGTGTCGTCGATCAACACGCCATAAAAGTGCTTCCGTCCGTCCATTTCTGTGACCGCGCAGCCGCTGCAGCCAACCCACCTGATCTCGCCGTCCCGGCGCTGTATCCGAAACTCCGTCTTAGCGCTTCCGTTTCCCCGGCCGAGGAGTTCGGCGATCTCCCCGAAGGACCGCTCCCGGTCCTCCGGAAATACCATCCCGGCGACGTGGTCCCCGCAAAGCTCCCGAAACTGCGCCCGATCGCGACAGCCGTACAATTCCAGGATTCCCTTGCTGATATATTCGATTCCGCCTTCCTCTGCGCAACGCAAAAAGCCGGCAGGCAGACGTTTCATGAAACGCTCCATATCCTCCCGGCACAACATATCTTCCATGCTTTCCTCAACTGACTCCATGCCTGTTCACCTCCTGCCGCCGTTCCCCCCTCACTGTCGTTCCCCGGGAGACCCTTTTTCTCGCGGCGGCATTCTAACCGAATTATAGCACATTTACCATCCACAGTGAACAATTATGTTGGATTCCGGGCTATTTTTTCTACATAATCCGCCACTTTTACTATTTTTTTGTAACCGAACTCCTGGAAAACGCAGACAGCGCGGCCGCTCCGCCTCCGCGTCGCTGCCGCGCTGTCTGTTCTGTCCGCTCCCGCCCGGCTTCGCTGCCGTCCGGGCTGGACTTATATTATGCTCTCAGCTCGATACCCAGGCCGGAGAGCCCATTTAAAATCTTGTTCATCACCGCGGTCACTTCCTTGTCCTCCAGGGTGTGGTCCTTGGCCCGGAAGGTGATAGAGTAAGCCACGGATTTGTGGCCGGCCAATACCTGGGCGCCCTCGTAGATGTCGAAGAGCTTGTAACTCTCCAACACCTTGCCGCCTCTCTGCTCAATCACGTCCTCGATCTGGCCCACCAGCACGTTCTTGGGCACCACCATGCTGATGTCCCTGGTCACGGCCGGGAACTTGGCGATTCCCGTGTACTTGCGGTCAAAGGTGGTGAAGGGGATCACGGACGGCATATCGATCACAGCCACGTAAGCGCGGTCGCCGATCTTGTAGTTGTCCGCCACGTCTGGGTGAAGCTCGCCCAGGTAGCCCACGGTCACGCCGTCGTAGACAATATCCGCTTTTCTGCCGGGATGCAGGTAGGGATGGTCGCCGTTGGGATCATAGTGGGGCTTCTTGTTCATGCCCACGCGGTCGAAGAACTCCTCCACCACGCCCTTCATGGTGAAGAAATCCCCCTCTCCGTACATTCCCAGGGTGAACTGCATGCGCTCGTCGGGAAGCTCGGTCAGAGGCAGGGCCACCGGCAGGTACACATTGGCCATCTCATACAGGCGCACGTCCTTGTTGCGGCGGTTGTAGTTGGTGGACAGGGAGGTCAGCATGCCGTTTAAAGGCGTGGTGCGCATCACGCTGAAATCCTCGCCCAGGGGATTGGATATCTCCACGGTCCGGCGCAGCCTGCTGTCCGCCGGGATCATCAGCTTGTCGAATACCTTGGGGCTCTCAAAGGAGTAGGTCATACCCTGGGAGAAGCCGCAGAACTCGGCGGTCTCCCTGGCCACCTCCTGGATTCTCAGCTCGTAGGGCAGCTTGCCCGTGGTCGCCTCGCCGGAGGGCAGGGTGGTGGGAATCTTGTCGTAGCCGTAGAAGCGGGCCACCTCCTCGGCCAGGTCCGCCATGCGGTACAGGTCCTGGCGCCAGGTGGGCACAATCACCTCTTTGGCGCAGGCATCGTAGCCCAGATCAATCTTCTTGAAATAGGAGATCATGACGTCCTCGGCGATGTCCGTGCCCAACAGGCGGTTGATCTTCTCCGGGTCAAAGGGCACTCGGTTCTCCTGACGTTTCTGGGAATAAATGTCAATCATTCCGCCGACCACCTGGCCGGCGCCCAACTCCTCAATGAGCTGGCAGGCGCGGTTTACGGCCTCCCCCGCGGTGTTGGGGTCCAGGCCCTTCTCGTACTTTCCGGACGCGTCCGTGCGCAGTCCCACCTTCTTGGCGGACAGGCGGATGTTGGTGCCGTTAAAGCAGGCGGACTCGAATACCATGGTGCTCACGCTGTCCGTGATCTTGGAGTTTTCTCCGCCCATGATGCCCGCGATGCCCACTTCCTTCTCGCCGTCGTTGATCATCAGGATCGTGCTGTCCAGCTTGCGCTCCTGGCCGTCCAGGGTCTGGAACACGTCGCCGTCCTTTGCGCATTTCACCACGATCTCATGGCCGGACAGCGTGTCGTAGTCAAAGGCGTGCATGGGCTGGCCGTACTCCTCCATCACATAGTTGGTGATGTCCACGATATTGTTGATGGGGCGGATGCCGCTGGCAGCCAGGCGGCGCTGCATCCACTCCGGCGAGGGAGCCAGCTTGATGTTTTTGACCATTCTGGCGCAGTAGCGGGGACACAGCTCGGGATTCTCCACGCGCACCTTCAGGTAATCGTTGATATCCTCGTCATTTCCGGTAGGCGTCACCACCGGCGGATGGAATTCTTTGCCGAATGTGGCGGCAGCCTCCCGGGCGATGCCCACCACGCTGTAGCAGTCCACGCGGTTGGAGGTGATCTCATACTCAAACACCACGTCCCGCAGTCCCAGGACCTCCACGGCGTCCGCTCCCACCTGGGTGTCCTCCGGCAGAATGTAGATGCCGCTCTCCGGGGCCAGGGGGTACATGTCGCGGTCAGAGCCCAGCTCTTCGATGGAGCACATCATGCCGTTGGACTCAATGCCCCTGAGCTGGCCCTTCTTGATCTTGATCCCGTCCTCAGGCAGCGGGCCGCCGTCATGGCCGCCGGCCACCTTTCCGCCGTCCAGCACCACCGGAACCTTGTCTCCGGTTTTCACATTGGGCGCGCCGGTGACGATCTGAACCGGCTCCCCGGCTCCGATGTCCACCTGGCAGACGATCAGCTTGTCCGCATCCGGGTGCTTCTCAATGGAGAGAATTTGTCCGACAACGATCTTTTCGAGATTTTTATCAAGGCGCTCAAAGCCCTCCACCTTGGTGCCTGTGAGGGTCATGGCGTCCGTGTACTCCTGAGCCGTCACATCCAGATCAGGAACATATGCTTTTATCCAGGATAATGCAGTGTTCATTTTTCTTCTCCTTTTCTCTCTATGGGTTCGGGCGCAGGTTCTGCCGCCCGTCAGGCCGCAATTTAGAACTGCTTCAGGAACCGGATATCGTTCTCGTACAGCAGCCGCATGTCGTCAATCTCGTACTTCAGCAGGGCGATCCGCTCCAGGCCCACGCCGAAGGCGAAACCGGAGTATTCTTCCGGATCGATATTGCACATCTCCAGCACGTGGGGATGCACCATACCGCAGCCGAGAATCTCAATCCAGCCGGAACCCTTGCAGAACCGGCAGCCCTTGCCGCCGCACTTGAAGCAGGTCACGTCCACCTCCGCGCTGGGCTCTGTGAAGGGGAAATGATGGGGGCGGAATTTCACCTTTGTCTCCGGCCCGAACAGCTCCCTGGCGAACTCCGCCAGCGTGCCCTTTAAGTCGGCGAAGGTGATGTTCTTGTCGATCACCAGGCCCTCGATCTGATGGAAGGAGGGGGAGTGGGTGGCGTCCACCTCGTCGGAGCGGAACACGCGCCCCGGGGCGATCATGCGGATGGGCAGCCGTCCCTTCTCCATGGTGCGCACCTGCACCGGGGAGGTCTGGCTTCTCAGCAGGATCGTATCGTTGATGTAGAAGGTATCCTGCTCGTCCCTGGCCGGATGCCCTTTTGGTATATTCAGCTTCTCAAAGTTGTAGCGGTCGTACTCCACCTCGGGACCCTCCACCACCTCGTAGCCCATGCCCACGAAAATGCGCTCCACCTCTTCCAAGGCGATGGTGTTGGGATGGCTGTGGCCCACCTTGTTCTTTTTGGCCGGCAGGGTCACGTCGATGACCTCCCGCTTTAACTGCTCCTCCCTGGCCTTTTTGGCAAGGGTGCTCTTGGCCTCCTCCAGCCTGCCCTCCAGCTGCTCCCTGACCTCGTTGACCATCTGGCCCACCTTGGGACGCTCCTCGGGCGCCACATTCTTCATGCCCTTAAGCAGGTTGGTCAGCTCGCCCTTCTTGCCCAGGTACGCCACCCGGATCTCGTTCAGCTTTTCCAGCGCCTCGGAAGCTTCGATCTGTTTTAACGCTTCTTCTCTGATTTTTTCTAACTGCTCTTTCATGGCTTCTCCTTTTCTCCTTGAATTAAAGAATCCCGGCCGCGGGATTCCCTGCCTCTGCAATCTCCTGTGTAACAAAAAAGTCCCGTTCCTCTGCCGTTTGCGGCAAAAGGGACGGGACATAAATATTCTCGCGGTACCACCCTGATTCCTGCGCTCCACAGGAAGCACAGACACTCATTTGCACATAACGCGTGCCGGCGTCACAGACTACCGGCCCTTGGGCCTTCACCTGTGCGGCTCCGGTGGGAATTTCAAGCGCTTATCTGAACCTGGGGGAGCTTGCAGCCGGTGACTCCCTCTCTCTGCCGGAAAATAAGCCTCTACTGAACACCTTCATCGCCTTTGCGATTTAAAATCTAAACTACATTTTATCCATAACTTTGAAAAAAGTCAAGAGGTTTTCCGGAAAGAGTTCAGACGGCGGGAAAATTGCTGGAGAAAGGCGCGTCAAGCTCGCTTGTAAGCGCCTTTCTCCAGCAATTTTCACATCGGATGGACATCCGATGCTTCTTGACCGGCTTTTTCGGTCAAGAAGATTAGCCGTCCGAACGGACCAGCGGCCGGAAGCCCCCCCATCCCCCATCCCATCAAAACCCATTTGACAAGGAGCCGTCCCAGCCGTAAACTGGTGTCAGACACTCAACACCCGCGACGAAAAGGAGCCGTACAAACGATGAACCACGTACATACCATAGATTGCCTGGACTTAAAGCAGATCGCCGACTCTGGCCAGTGCTTCCGCATGCTGCCCATCCCCGGCGGCTACGCCGTTGTCAGCAGGGGCCGGCTGCTGCGCGTCTTTCAGGAGGGGAGCCGGGTCCGCTTTGACTGCCCGGAAAAGGACCTGGACGCCTGGCTGGATTACTTTGACTGTTCCACGGACTACGCCGCCATCATCGCCTCCGTGGACCCGGCCGACGCCTACCTGACGGCCGCTGCCGCGGCGGGGCGGGGCATCCGCATCCTGCGCCAGGACCCCTGGGAAATGATCATCACCTTCGTGATCTCCCAGCAGAAAACCATCCCCTGCATCCGCCGGCTGGTGGAGGACCTCTCCCGCCGCTGGGGACGGATGATTGCAGACGAGGGATCCCCCGCCCTCCGCGCCGCCGGGGAACCGTCCGCCGTCTACGCCTTTCCCACCCCCGCGGAATTGGCCCAAGCTTCCCTGGAGGAGCTTTTGGACCTAAAGCTGGGCTACCGCGCCAAATACATCCACCGCCTGGCCGGGGACGCGGCAGCCGGAACCCTGGATCTGGAGAAGCTCACCGCCATGGAGTACGGCGAGGCTATGGAATACCTCACCGGCTTTTACGGCATCGGAAAGAAGGTGGCCAACTGCGTCTGTCTCTTTGGCCTGCACCACATCGAGGCATTTCCCGTGGACACCTGGATTGAGAAAATCCTGCTGCGGGAGTATTTCAGCGCAAAAAAATACCGCCAAATCCCCCAAAACCGCCTCTACGACACCATCCTGGCGGATCACTTCGGGAGGTACGGCGGCTATGCCGGCGTGCTCCAGCAATACATATTCTACTATGAGCGCCTGAACCAAAACAAGATAACGCCCTAGACCAGCCTGCGCTCAAACCCGCGGTAACGCGTCCCCTGGAAGGTGAGCTTGCCCCGGTCGCCCTCCGCCAGGAGCCCGAACTCCCGCCCGGACATCCGCAGCTCCATCCTGTCCCCGCTCTCCACCTGGAAGGTGGCGTAATAGACCGTGGAGGTGTGGGCCATGGCGTTTTCCGCCTGGTTCACATGCCGTGAAATATTGGTCCGCTTTGAGACCACCTTCGCCTCCACGCTGAGCACGGGCGAACGGTTGTTGCTGCTCCACTCGGAGGCGGACCGGACCAGCATCGCGATCATGGTGCCGATCACCAGCAGAAACACACCGCCGAATATCAGCGGGAATATTGTATCCATTATACCGAAAAATCCGTATCCCATCAAATCACCCGCTTTCTTTTTTCCTCTGACTTTATTATAAGCATTCGCGGGGGGAATGTCTTATCATTTTCCTTAACATTTGTTTAAACAAATAAAACAGCTTTTTCCAAAAACAGGGCCGCCAAGGCTTGCGCGCAACAATCGCCCGCTGGCTGCGCAAGGGGCCCATTGCGCGCAAAAAGGGCGGATACCGAATATCCGCCCCAGCGCTCAACACCCGCCAGCTCCGCTAAATCAATACGGGGACAAGGAGTGAACAATATGCAATTACAAAGACAAAACAGACCATAAAGGGAATGAAATTATATTTTAAATACTCAATCGGCTCGTCCACATAGCTGTTTCCATCCACCTGTTTGCCCAGCAGGATCACGCCGATGGGCGTTCCAATGGGCGTTAAAAATCCGAGGGACGAGGCCAGCGCCAGGCACACGCAGGTGATCGTGGGATTTGCTCCCGCCGCCGTGGCCGTGGCAAGGGCCACCGGCAGAAATACGGCGGCAACCGCAGTGTTGGACGAAAACTGGGTCAGAATAACGGCCATCAGCATGAACATCAGCGGAATAAGGCTGGCCGGGCAGAAGGATGAGATTCCGTTGGCCATCCAGGCCGCGGCCCCGGTTCCCTTAATGGCGTTGGACAACACCAGGCCGGAGGAAAAGAACAGCATCGTCTGCCATGAAATCGAATCCACCGCTTCCTTCCAGTTGACCGCGCCAGCGATAAAGAGAAATACGGCCGGTACAAGGGCGGCAATTCCGTTTGTATAGAAATCTGCGCCGAAAATCCCTGCAAAAAAATCTTTAAACATAAGCATAATGATAAATACGACCAGTGAAATGGCGGATATCAGCTCCCCGGTCCCCATCTTACCCAGCTTCGCGTACTCTTCGTGGACATACTGGGTTAAGGCGGGGTCCTTCTTCATGGAAAGCTTGAACACAAACTTGTACATAAAGAACCAGGAAAGGAGCATGCTCCCCCAGGATATGGGCGTTCCCACCACCATCCAACTCAAAAACGACACTTCAATTCCGGCTTCAGCCAGCGTTGACACGCAATAGACGTTGGGCGGGGTTCCCACGATGGTGCTCATGCCTCCCAAAACCGCGGACATCAGCAGACCCATATAAAACATCTTCGCAAGGGAATCACCCGGTTTAATATTCATAACCCGGAATATTCCCAAAACAATCGGTAACACACAAAGCATGGCGACCGTGTTGGACATCCACATTGACAAGAAAGCACAGGAAACCATCACGCCGAGAAACACTTTCGGGATACTGGTGCCAATCCGTTTGATCACGCTGATGGCAATCCGTTTGTCCAGGCCGTAGATCGACATACTACCGGCAACCACGAAGCCGCCCATCACCAGAAAGTTGGTGTCGTTAGCCAGCTGCGCCATGGAATCCTTCGCCGTGACAAGCCCCATCAGCGGCAGCAATGACAGCAGCAGAAACGCCGTGGCCCCAACCGGCAGAACATTGCCAATCCACAGATAACCAGCCATAACAAGGACAGCGATTGCCCGTTGTCCCTCAGGAGTTAATCCCCCCCCCCCCATCTCCAGCGATAGAGGGTACCGGGATAATACTGATAACAACTAAAATAGCGAATCCAATAGCTAATTGAATTAATGTTTTTCGGGAGAAAAATACCCTTGATTCATTAGTATTGCTTTCTTTGGTCATATTATCACCTTTTCTTTGTGTTATTCAATTGGTATACCTTTTGTAATGACAGGATACCATCTATTGTCTAAAATGTCAATAAAAAGTATAAATTTTTTCTTATATGTATAAAAAATAACAATCACACAATATTTTTCCCACAAATTTACTGTATTTTTTGCAGTATTTTACATTTTAAAGTATACCATCTTTTGATAGGTATACCAAAATCGCGCCGGATTCCAACTTTTTCACAAAAAAAGAACGGCGCAACAACACGCCGTTCAAAATATCGATAAACGCTCATAGCCGCGCTCTACCACTCCCGCAGCTTCACCATCCTGTGGTCGGTGGTATACTCGCACTCCGTCAGGCTGCGGTCCTCATACTCGGCCTCGCCCACCTGGTTGTCGTACGGGTCGTTGCGCAGATGCGCCATGGGCGGATTAAAATCCGCCTGAAACTCTCTGGCGGCCGGCATGCGGTAGGGATCAAGATTGCCGAAATAGAACTCCCAGCGCTCCTGGTAGTCCTCCCGGAAGGCCGCCCCTCCGAAGGAGCAGTCCGCATACAGCCAGCCAAAGGGCTCCACGTAGAACTGGGCCCAATCGTGGCAGCCGATCTCCAGGGGCGTGGCGTAAAGCCCCGCCTGCCACCTGGCGGGCACCCCGGCGGCCCGGCACATGGTGATAAAGAGCAGCGCCTGCACGCCGCAGTCCCCCTTAAAGCAGGTGCTCACGTACTCGGGAATGTCCGTCAGCGTAAAGTAGCTGCGCACATAGGAGTACATCACGTGGCTCGTTATGTAATCGTAGATCAGCCTGGCCTTTAACAGGGGATTGGTCTCCTCCCCCACCACCTCCCGGACCAGGGAGCGCAGATAGGGCGTAAAGCGGATGTGCGGAAGCTGTTCCCGGCAGAAATCCCGGCATATCTCCCGAATCTCTCCCTGGCTGCCCTCCGACCGCTCCGCCAGGGCCGCGGCCCGAAGCAGAGCCTGTCCCCGGGAAAAATCGTGGTACGGCGCATGGTTTTCAAAGGAATACTCCACCGCGTACTGCTGCCCCCTGCGGTGATTCGTGTGAAAGCAGATCGTCCGCTGCGCCTCCAGGGGGGCCGCCACCGTGTACTCCGACGGCTCCGCCTCACGTCCGCCGACGTACACGCCCTCCACCTTTACATTGCGAATCTGGCTGTACTCGATGGGCAGGGGGAGGTAAACCCGGATCGGCTCCCCTTCCCGCTCCGCCTCCGGCTTGATCTCCACGGTGCTGCGGATGCGGAAGCTGCAGCTCATGCCCTCCGACTCTTTCATGCGCCTCATGGCCTCCTCCAGCAGCCGTAAATTGTCCTTCCTGCCGCTTATCCTGCTGGGATCCACGGCCCGCTTGCCGTACTGGGGACGCGTTTTCAGGATATTGGACAGAAAGCTGCTGCGGAATCTCACCTTGCCGTCCACGTAAATCCAGTCGGCGGCGTCCTCCTCCCACAGCCGCGTCAGCTCAGCATCCTCAAAGTCCTGAATCTCCCTCCTGAGAATTTCAAGGGCCTCCTCCCAGGAGTAGGGGTACTGTCCCGGCATTCTCTCCAGAATCTCCAGCTCCAGCCTCAGCCGGTCCCTCATCGCCCGGGGCAGCTCCCGCTCAAGCCGCAGTCCGATCACCCGCCTGGCCTGTTCAAACTGCCCGCACCATTTTAATTTCTGGATATCCTCGGGCAGCGGCGTGCTCAATGTCAAAAAATAATCGTTTTCGTTCATCATTCCCTCACATTCCTCTCTGACAGATACTCCTATCATACACGATATGCGGAAAAATGTATAGCCGAAAACGCACCTCCTCCCCCTGTTTACTTGGGGCAGGAATCGTGGTAAAATAGCGGTATCTGATGAAAAGAGAGGTGGTATTCCGTGAAACTCTGCATTGCAGCGGCTGGAATAGTTGTGGACATATTGTAGCATATCAGGAGGATTTAAAATGACTATTCCAGAGCAGCAAATATACCCCCGTACAGGGGACAGACAGACTGTGTATTTAAAGCAGGTGATCACCAACCCCAATATCCAGGTTGGAGACTACACCATGTACAATGATTTTACCAACGATCCCACGGCTTTTGAGCGGAACAACGTCCTGTATCATTACCCCATCAACCACGACAGGCTGGTTATCGGGAAATTCTGCTCCATCGCCTGCGGCGCCAAATTCCTGTTCAACAGCGCGAACCACACCATGGCTTCGCTCTCCACCTACCCCTTTCCCCTGTTCTTCGAGGAGTGGGATTTAGACCGCGGGGATGTGACCGATTCCTGGGACAACCGGGGCGACATTGTGATCGGAAACGACGTCTGGATCGGCTACGAGGCCGTGATCCTGGCCGGCGTGACCGTGGGCGACGGGGCGATCATCGGCGCCAGAGCGGTGGTGACAAAGGACGTCCCGCCCTACACCATTGTGGGCGGAGTTCCCGCCAGGCCGATCCGCAGGCGTTTTTCGGAGGAGACCATCTCCGCCCTGCTGGAGCTTCGGTGGTGGGATTGGCCCAGGGAGCGCATAAAGCAGAATATTAAGGCCATCCAGTCCGGCCGGGTGGACCGCCTGCGCTAAACCACCGGCCCGGACAGGCCACAGTTTCACAGGAACACACCGTTTTCCCCTGCCCCTGCTCTCACGAGCCGGGACAGGGGAATTTTTTTGCGTCCCGCCCGGCCTCGTTTTCTCCCCTCCGCGCGCAAAAAGGCGGCTTTCCGGTCTGAAACCGGAAAATCCGCCTGAAAGCTTCTATTATCCGTCTATTTAAAAATCCCTTTTTTTCTGGGCTTCTCCGGCTCGGACGAAGACACGCCCTCCATGGCCTCCTCGAACTTGCGCAGCGCCTCCTTCTGGGCCTGGGTCAGGCGCTCCGGAACCTGGATCACCAGGGTCACGTAGTGGTCGCCGCGGACGTTTCGGTTGCGCAGCGAGGGCACGCCCTTGCCTTTTAAGCGCACCTTGGTGTCGGTCTGGGTCCCCGGCTTCACCTCGTACTCCACCTCGCCGTCCACGGTCTTGATACGGATGGCTCCGCCCAGCGCCGCCTTGGTAAAGGAGATCGGCACCGTGGAGTAAATGCTGGTATCCTGGCGCTTGAAGATCGGATGCTGGGAGACCACCGCCTCCACCAGCAGATCGCCCCGCTCGCCGCCGTTTACGCCGGGTTCGCCGCCGCCCGCCTGGCGCACGGACTGGCCGTTGTCGATGCCCGCGGGCATCGGCACTTTAAAGCGCTTGCGCACCGTCTTGTAGCCTGTGCCGTAGCAGTCCGGACAGCGCTCCTTGATGACCTGGCCGCTGCCGCCGCAATCCGGACAGGTCTGCACGTTCTGCACCTGGCCGAAGAAGGACTGCTGGGTGTACATGATTTTGCCCTTGCCGTTACACTTGGGACAGGTCTGGGGAGAGGTTCCCGCTTTGGCCCCTGTGCCGTGACAGCTGGCGCAGGTCTCCTTGAAATTGATCTCAATCTCCTTCTCGCAGCCGAAAATGGCCTCCTCAAAGGAAAGCCGCACGGAGGTCCGCACGTTGGCGCCCCGCATGGGCCCGTTGTTCCTCCTGCTGGACCGGCCGGTGCCGAAAATATCGCCGAAGATATCGCCGAAAATGTCGCCCATATCCCCGGAGAAATCGAATCCGCCGAATCCGCCGGCTCCGGCCCCGGCGCCCGGGTCAAACGCAGCATGGCCGAACTGGTCGTACTGCTGACGCTTCTGGGGATCGCTGAGCACGCTGTAAGCCTCGGAAGCTTCTTTGAATTTGGCCTCAGCCTCTTTGTCCCCCGGGTTCGCATCCGGATGGTACTTTTTGGCCAGAGCTCTGTATGCTTTTTTCAAAGCATCGTCGTCCGCAGTCTTCGGAACGCCCAGAACTTCATAGTAATCTCTTTTACTCTCTGCCATGTTGTCTCTACCTCGTTATGGAATCACGCCATATGCCGGACCAGGGTCCGGCATACAGCTGTCATTTATTTTCCCGTTGTATTATACTTCCTTGAAATCAGCGTCAACCACGTCGTCGTCCGGATTGGAGCCGCCCGCCTGGGCGCCGCCCATATCCGGTCCCGGACCTGCCTGGCCGGAGGCCTGAGCCTGCTCGTATACCTTGGCAAACAGCTTCTGAGCGCTGTTCATCAGCTTCTCCTTGCCTGCCTTGATGTCCTCCACCTGAGCGTCGGTCATCTGATCAACCGGAGCGCGGTTGATGGCTTCCTTCAGCGTGCTCAGGTCAGCCTCTACCTCGGCCTTGTCGCTGGCAGAAATCTTGTCGCCAACCTCCTCCAGCGCCTTCTCGGTCTGGAACACCATGGAGTCCGCGTCGTTTCTGGCGTCGATGGCTTCCTTGCGCTTCTTATCCTGTGCCTCGTACTCGGCCGCTTCCTTCACTGCCTTTTCGATATCGTCGTCGGACATGTTGGAGCCGGAGGTGATGGTGATGTGCTGCTCCTTGCCGGTGCCCAGATCCTTGGCGGATACGTTCACGATGCCGTTGGCGTCGATGTCAAAGGTAACCTCGATCTGCGGAATGCCTCTTCTCGCCGGCGGGATACCGTCCAGACGGAACTGGCCCAGAGTCTTGTTGTCTCTTGCGAACTGGCGCTCGCCCTGTACCACGTGGATGTCAACTGCGGTCTGGTTGTCGGCCGCGGTGGAGAAGATCTGGCTCTTCTTGGTGGGGATGGTGGTGTTGCGCTCGATCAGCCTGGTAGCTACGCCGCCCATGGTCTCGATGGACAGGGACAGGGGGGTAACATCCAACAGCAGGATATCTCCCGCGCCGGCGTCTCCCGCCAGCTTGCCGCCCTGGATAGCCGCGCCGATTGCCACGCACTCATCGGGGTTTAAGGACTTGCTGGGCTCTTTGCCGGTCAGCTGCTTTACTTTATCCTGAGCCGCGATCATACGGGTGGAACCGCCTACCAACAGCACTTTGCCCAGCTCGGAGGCGGAGATACCAGCGTCGCGCAGCGCGTTCTGAACCGGGATGGCGGTGCGCTCAACCAGGTCATGGGTCAGCTCGTCGAATTTCGCACGGGTCAGGTTCATATCCAAATGCTTCGGCCCCTCGGAGGTAGCGGTGATGAAGGGCAGGTTGATGTTGGTGGTGGTGGCGGTGGAAACTTCCTTCTTCGCCTTCTCAGCGGCCTCTTTCAGACGCTGCATAGCCATCTTGTCGCCGGAGAGATCCACGCCCTCGGCCTTCTTGAACTCGTCGATCATCCACTGGGTGATGCGGTTGTCAAAGTCGTCGCCGCCCAGGCGGGTGTCGCCGTTGGTGGACAGAACCTCGATAACGCCGTCCCCGATCTCAATGATGGAAACGTCGAAGGTGCCGCCGCCCAAGTCGTATACCATGATCTTCTGCTCTTTTTCATTGTCCAGGCCGTAAGCCAGGGCTGCGGCCGTGGGCTCGTTGATGATACGCTTTACTTCCAGGCCCGCAATCTTGCCTGCGTCCTTGGTAGCCTGGCGCTGCGCGTCGTTAAAATACGCGGGAACGGTGATAACCGCCTCGTTTACCGGCTCGCCCAGATAAGCCTCCGCGTCCGCCTTCAGCTTCTGCAGGATCATCGCGGAAATCTCCTGGGGCGTATATTTCTTGCCGTCGATGTCAACCTTGTAGTCGGTTCCCATGTGGCGCTTGATGGAGGAGATGGTCTTGTCGGCGTTGGTCACTGCCTGACGCTTGGCGGGCTCGCCCACCAGTCTCTCCCCTGTCTTTGTAAAAGCTACTACGGACGGCGTTGTGCGCACGCCCTCGGCGTTGGCGATAACGGTGGGCTTTCCGCCCTCCATAACAGCCACGCAGCTGTTTGTCGTACCTAAGTCAATTCCGATTATCTTGCTCATAGTTTTTTCCTCCTGATTATTTGTCGTCTCTGAAATCTATCGTAAATGGTTATTAATTGGCAACCTTTACCATGCTGTGCCGAACCACGGTGTCGCGATACATGTAACCCTTCAACAATTCCTCCGCAACCACGTTCTCGCCTAAGCTCTCGTCGTCCACGTGCATCACCGCGTTGTGGAAGTTGGGGTCGAACTCCTGGCCTACCGCCTCGATGGCCTTCACGCCGGCCTCCTCCAGTGTTTTCTGGAACTGCTTATATATTTTCTCCATGCCGTCCGCAAACGGGGTGGCTTTTGCTTCTTCCGGTATGGAGGCCAACCCTCTCTCAAAGTTGTCAACCACGGGAAGGATCTTTTCGATGATATCCCGGGCGCCCATCTCGTACATGGTGGACTTTTCCTTTTCCGTCCGCTTGCGGAAGTTCTCGAACTCCGCCATCTGCCGCTTCACCCGGTCGGTCAGCTCCTCGATCTTCTCATCCCGCGGATCTTTCTTTTTCTTGAAAAATCCCTTCTTCTCTTCCTTGGCACCCTCGGCTTCCCCGGCGCTCTCCGCCGTTTCCGCCTCCTGGGCTTCCGTCTCCGGTCCGGCCGCCTGAGCCTGCTCCTCGCCTGCGTCCGTGTCGTTCACAGCCTTCGGGGTCTCGTTCTCCGCCTCCTGGGCCGTCTGATGGTTCATCTCTTCTTTGTTCATGTTCTCGCTGTTCACCGTTTATCACCTTTCATCCTTTTTAAACGCCCCGTCCAGCTGGTTCATGAGATTTTGCATCGTCCGCAGCACCTTCTCATAATCCATCCGTTTGGGGCCGATAATCCCGATGGTTCCGCGCAGGCCCCCGCCCAGATCGTAGTTGGCGGTGACCACGCTGCAGTCCTTCATGGACTGAACCGGGGTCTCGTCTCCGATATATACCTGAATCCCTGAGTCCCTGTCCGCATGGGCGTTCACCTCGGTCACAAACTCCTGCAGCACCTCCTGGTGCTCCAGTGTGCCGATCAGCTGGCTGGCCTTGCCGCCCTCGGAAAGCTCCGGGTATTTAAAAATATTGGTGGCGCCGCTGGTGTAAATCTGTAAATCCTCGCCTCCGGCCCGTATGGCCTCAGCCACCTCGTTGAGCACCAGCTCCACCACCTCCCGGTGGACGCCGGCATCAACCTTCAGCTTGCTGATCACATCCAGGTTGATCTCCTCGATGGTCAGACCGTTTAAGCTGCTGTTGAGGAGTATGTTCAGATTCAGCAGCTCCTCATCCGTCAGAGTATCGCTGATGTCAATCATCGTGTTCTTGATAATGTTTCCTTCCACCACCACGACCACCAGCAGCTTGCGCTCCTCCATCTTGGAGAGCTGAATGAATTTCAGCTTGGTCTTGTGGTAGCTGGGGCCGCTGATCATGGCCGCGTAGTTGGTGTTGCTGGCCAGGACCTGCGCCATACGCCGAAGCACCAGCTCCAGCTTGTCGACCTTCTGGACCATCATCTCCTTAAACTCCGTCACCTCGTTGTCCTTCTCCAGTTCAATCTGGTCGACGTAGAAACGGTAGCCCTTGTCGGAAGGAATTCTGCCCGCCGATGTATGAGGCTGGACGATATAGCCCATGTCCTCCAGGTCGGACATTTCATTGCGGATCGTAGCGGAGCTCAGCTTCAAATCCGAATACTTGGAAATGGTTCTGGACCCCACGGGCTCGCCTGTCTCCAGGTAAGTCTTGATGATCGCTTTTAAGATTGTAACTTTCCGGTCATCCAGTTCCATCGCCATAAACCTACCGCCTTTCCGCTTATTATTAGCACTCAACTCTCCAGAGTGCTAACATCTACATTTCATAATATATTCCTTTTTAATTTATTTGTCAATATCCATTTCTAAAAATTTTATAACCTTTTCAATTTTCCCCTCCCGCCAGGCCGGCATATCCTGTAATCCGCTCCCACCAGACCCCCATATCTATGGCTTTCGTCCCCACTTTCCCTTAAAAATCCTCTAATTTCCAGGGCTTTTTTCCCATTTTTCACAAATCTGTAATCTCCATTTAACCATTTTTACTTGACATTTAACAATTTTGTAATATAATGTTAAATACACATATTAACTGTCGATTCATTGAGAATGCGAGGCAAACATATGCGAATTAAATCGAATAAGCTTCTTGCAGCCGCAACGCTGGCCGCCTGCATGCTGTTTTCCCTTCCCGCCTACGGCGCCCAGGGCAGCGTGGTGGAGCCCCGCCCGGATACGGTACCGTCCGTCCAGGCCGACGCGTCTGTGGGAACAAATGTCACGGTAGCAAACGAAGCTGACGCCCCGAAAGACAACGGGACACTTCATATTACCCGCACCGGCAAAAGCGCCGCCCAGTTCGAGGAGGACGACGAGTACGTGGATGCCGGACCCGGCGCGGCGAAAAACCAGGAGCCGGACAAAAACAGCGGCGAGTCCCTGGGGACCTTCACCATCACAGGCTACTGTGGCTGTGACGTGTGTTCCGGCGGACACAACCTGACCTACTCCGGTACCACACCTCAGCCCAACCACACAATCTCCGCTGATTTAAACCTGTTTCCGCTGGGAACCAAGCTCCTGATCAACGGCACCGTCTACACGGTGGAGGATATGGGGTCCGCTGTAAACGGCAGAAAGCTGGATATCTTCTACGCGACCCACGAGGAGGCCCTGGAAGCCGGCCAGTACACCGCGGAGGTATTCCGGGCGGACTGATCCTTCTATATTAAAATTGAATCACGCTTCAAACGCTGCAGAGCAGCTGCCCCCGGCCTTTCGCCGGACGGACAGCTGCTCTGTTTTTCTTAGCAAATCCCATGCCATTTTTTCACCTGAATGACGATTTTTTTGCTTTTATCTTATTTTTTCTATTCCGTTTACGGCGGACATTTCATTTTCCCGCGCGGACGCGGTCACAGTGATTTGTAAATTATTTACTTTTTTAACAACTTTTTATCCTGATTTGTCCTATATTTCCATTTATTTCCTTGACAGCGCCAAAAAATTATGATAAAAATGTGTTTATTGCTCATATATTACAAAAGTGTTACATATTATGTAATAAGTTTTAAATTTCTGTTCCATTTATTACATGAGCAATCAGGAGGTACTGACATGAAACTGAAAACAATCATTACAGGAGCAATCCTCACACTCAGCATACTGGCCGCTTCCGCCACCACGGCGTTTGCCGCGGTCCCCAGAGGACGTCTGGAAAAGGTGTCGGACACCGCCATCACCGGCTGGGCATATGACAAGGATCTTCCCAACTCCCCCATCGACTGCACCGTTGCCGTGTTCAACAAGGCCACGGGCGAGGAGGTTTTCCGCCAGCGGGTGACCGCGGGGGAATACCGCGAAAAGCTGGAGAACCAGGGCAAGGGCAACGGCTGCCACGGATTTACCATTCCCATGGACTGGTCCTCCCTTCCAGACGGCGAGTACCAGGTGGAGGGCTATGTGGGAGACTCGGATTTTTCCAACACCATGAGCCACACCAAGGGCGATCCCCAGGCGCAGTCCCATGAGAGCGCCGCAAGCCAGAAGCTGATTCCCCTGGGCGTATTCAAGACCACGGGCTACTGTCCCTGCCGCGCCTGCTCCGAGGGCTGGGGACGTCACACCTGCACCGGAGCCACAGCGGCGGCCGGCCACACGGTGGCTGTGGACCCCAGGGTGATCCCCTTCGGCTCCAAGGTCATGATCAACGGCGTGGAGTACACGGCCGAGGACCGCGGCGGCGGCGTCAAGGGCAACCACATCGATATCTTTTTCAACACCCACGGCGAGACGCTCCTGCACGGGACCCAGAGCGCGGAGGTCTACCTGGTACAGTCCTAACCCCAAGGACCATCCCTACCGGTCCTGCCCGGCTTCATCAGCCGGACAGGACCGGTTTTTCAGTTTTACCGCCATATAGAGCACGGCTGCGTCCCTGAATCTGCGGGGATTGAAGCCGCTTTTGCGCGCGATGCGGTCCAGGCGGTACTGCAGGGTATTTTTGTGCAGGAACAGGCGGCCGCTGGCGCCGGCCAGGGACATATCCTCCTCAAAATAGACGGCCAGCAGCTCCATCTCCTCGCAAGTCAGGCAGCCCGCCGTCTTTTGCAGGAACTCCTCCCTGCTGCTTTCCGGCACCCGGGAGAGCAGGATCTCCAGGGTCAGCTGGTCGAACACCGCGTAATTTTCCCGGCTCCCCAGCAGGCTCTCCAGGGCGGTAAGGCCGGATTCATAGGAATCGGCCAACGCCATAAGCGGCGTTGCCTTTCCCACGCCGACCTGCAAATATTCCTCCCGCCCGGCGCAGAAGTCCCTGATCATCCCCGCCGTCTGGGCGAAACGGCCGTCCTCCAGCACAGCCAGGTATTCGTCCGGGTAATTGCGGGTGTACAGGCGAATCCCCGCCCGCTCGAACAGGCGGCGGATATCCTGATCCACCACGGCGCCTCCCGCCGCGTATGGGCGTCCGCACACCTTGATCACAGCCACCCGCTTGTCCGTGTCCCCGTCAACCCTCCACTCCGCTAAAACCTCCTTCAAATACGCCCCGGCAATGCGTTCCCTGCGGATCAACCCGTTGATCACATAGCTGCGGCGTTCCTCCTGTGTGCGGGAAAAGGCGCCCATCTCACGCTCCCTGATCAAAAGCCCGGTGATCCGCTCAGCCAGGCGGGCGTACTTGCGCACTTCCGCCGGCGGCCCGCTGATGCCGATCACCGCCACCATGGTTCCGTTGTGGTACACAGGCAGGTTCACCCCCCTCTGGGTGCCGGTAAAGCGGTCGTCCGACTCCACCTCGATGGCTTTTCCCGCCTCCGCGGCCTGCCGCCCGATCTCATGGTAGGTCCCGATCCTGCTCTCGTCGGTGCTGGCGTAAATAAGCCCGGATCCGTCGATAAAATTCACATTCTGCCCGCACACATCCTTCACCGTGTCCACTATCTGCCGGGCCAGCTTCTTGTCGATCTGTTCGTTCATCACGTTCTCCCCCCTCACGACTTCCCTCTCGTGTTTGTCACGATCATTATAGCGCAAATATGTTATCTATACTATATTTTTTAAATAATTAACAAATTATTAGGTATTAATAACATTTTTTCTCGCCCCTCAATCTGTTATAGTGGAGACAGAGAACAATACAAATTCAAAGGACAGGGAGGCAGAAATATGAACGCAGTTGTAGCGATCGACTCTTTAAAAGGAAGCCTGACTTCCATGGAGGCAGGCAGGGCGGCGTCTGTGGGAATCCGGCGTGTTTACCCGGATGCGGTGGTATCCGTGCGCCCGCTGGCGGACGGAGGGGAGGGCACCGTGGAGGCCCTGGTCAGCGGAATGAACGGCGAGCTTCGCACCGTCACAGTCACCGGTCCCCTGGGAACACCGGTGGAATGTTCCTACGGAATCATCGGCAGCTCGGGCACCGCGGTCATCGAGATGTCCGGCGCCGCGGGGCTCCCCCTGGTGCCCGAGGCGGACCGCAATCCTCTTCTCACCACCACTTACGGCGTGGGCGAGGTGATCCGCGATGCCATCTCTAAAGGCTGCCGCCGCTTTATCGTGGGCATCGGCGGCAGCGCCACCAACGACGGCGGAGTTGGGATGCTCCAGGCCCTGGGCTACGATTTTCTGGACAGCCAGGGCAGCCCCGTTCCCAGGGGCGCGGCCGGGCTTGCGCGCCTGGCCTCCATCAACGCGGACAATGTGCTGCCTGAGCTGGCCCAGTGCCGTTTCTGCGTGGCCTGCGACGTAATCAACCCCCTCTGCGGAAAACAGGGCGCCAGCGCTGTCTACGGCCCCCAGAAGGGCGCCACCCCGGAGATGATCCAACAGATGGACGGATGGCTGGGCCGCTACGCCGCCCTGGCAGCCGGAACCTTCCCCAAGGCGGACGCGGACTTCCCGGGCACAGGGGCCGCCGGCGGGCTGGGCTTCGCCTTCCTCACGTTCACGGACGCGGTCCTGGAATCCGGTATCAACATTGTGCTGGAGGAAACGCACCTGGCGGACTATATACGAGACGCGGACCTGGTGATCACCGGCGAGGGCCGTCTGGACGGACAGACCGCCATGGGCAAGGCCCCTGTGGGCGTGGCCGCCCTGGCGAAGCGGTTCGGCAAGCCGGTTCTGGCCTTTGCGGGCTGTGTCACCGAGGATGCCCGCGCCTGCAACGAAAAGGGCATAGACGCCTTCTTTCCCATCCTGCGGACCGTGACCACCCTGGAGGAGGCCATGGAGCCGGAGACGGCCCGGAGCAATATGGCCGGCGCCGCCGAGCAGGCGCTCCGGCTGTGGCGCGCCTGCCGGGACGCCCGATAACCCGGCGCCGGAAAGCGGCAAAAAGCGCACAGCCCGGAAACCTCACCTTGGTTTCCGGGCTGTGCGCTTTTGTGCTTTTGTTGTATATGGGGTCGATTTACTGTTCTCTCAGCTCCGTGCCCTTGTAGAAGAACTCCAGGATGTCCCTGTAATCCTTTCCCTCCCTGGCCATCCCCTGGGCGCCGTTCTGGCTCATGCCCGCGCCGTGGCCGAAGCCGCCGCCATAAATATGGAAGGAAATCGTTCCGTCGTCCCCGGTGCGCTTGTCAATGGAGATGAAGGCGCTGGGAAGTTTGTCGCTGCCCTCCATGGTTGTACCGTCCTTTTTCACAATGGAGAGCCCCGGATCCCCCAGCGTTGAGCGGATGCTCCCCTGGGTCTTTAACGTGGTACTCCCCTCCGGGCCCTCCACCAGCAGCTCCTGGGCGATCCCGCCCGGGCCGCGCTTGGTGACGGTCAGGTTCTGCACCGCTCCCACGCCCCCGATCTTTTTGCTGAGCAGCTCGCTGCTCACGTCCGTTTCCCAGCGGTACATGGGAAAGCTGCTGTCGTAGGCGGGCACATCGGGATTGCGGATAAAGGCGTCGAAGGCGTCATTTTCCGTCAGGTCCTGGGTCTTTCTCCGGTCCCGCAGCTCCACTGCCTGGAGATAGGGCAGCTTGGCGCCCTCAGATCCCCACACGCTGCCGTCCGTGGTGTGGCCGCAGGAGGTGGAGAAATAGAAAGCCTCGATGGCCTTATCCTCGTAGAAGAGCATCTTCCCGTAGGTCTCCTTCACCGCCGCGGTGGTTTTCTCGTCGGTATCCTTGTTGTTGTACACCTGGTAGTTGGTGCTGTCGTCCACGTGGGCGCCGTACTGGCTGTAGGCGTTGCCCTGAATCTGCCGGTAGGCGTAGGTTCTGGCGCACACCGCCTGGGCCTTCAGCGCCTCCTTCTCGTAGGAGGAGGGCATCTCGCTGGGAACCACCTTGGTCAGGTAATCCTCCAGGTACAGGTCATTGACCAGAACCAGCCCTTCGGCCTCCTGGCGAACCTCCAGGCTGCCGCTGTACGTGGGATTTCCCTGGGCGCGCTCGATGGAGGTGATGGTGATTCCCTCGTCCCCGGCCGGGCGAATCTCCAGCCGGCCGGCCGCCAGGCGTTTATCTCCTGGCAGGATTTGCAGCGTGGCGCCGTCCTCCAGCTCCTCCCGCTCCGTCTCGCCCGCCCCCACGTCGTACTCCAGAACCGCCGACCCGTGTACGGTCAGGTCCACGGACGGGTGGAACAGGCTCTTAAAGCCGGTGTCCATCAATAGCACGCGGATGGTCTTGGCGTCGAACTGGCGCTCCACCAGGGCCGCGCACAGCTTTCCGTCAGCCGCCACAAACTCCTGCAGGTTGTAGCCCACCAGAATATCTTTGAGGCTCAGGGTCTTGAAATCCCCGTAGAGCTTGTAGACGTTAAAGTTGGGCGCCAGCTCCAGGCGGCCGTAGCCCTCGACCTCGATGGCATCCTCAGTCACGGACAGGACCTTGCCGTTGATCCTGTCCTTTTTCAGCACGATCTTCACCAGCCTGCCGCGGTTCAGCACCAGATCCACCAGGTTGTTCTCCAAATCCTCTGCCTTGCCCATCTTGCCGTTGATGGTGAACTCACGGCTCAGGGTGCCCAGATACACCTTAAAATGCCCCTCGGAGCCGTCGGTGAGCCAGACATTGGGATATGTAACGTCCTCGGAAACCAACTCCCGCATGGCGATCATCTCGCCCTCCCGGGCCAGGAAACGGATTTCACAGTCCATATAGGCGTCCAGGGCCAGGCCCTCAAAGCCGTAGTCCCCCTGGGTTGTATAGGCTGTCCAGCTGGCCGCCTGCTCCAGATTGGAGGGCGTGCCGTAGAGCACCGCGCTCACGTTCTCGATCCTGCCCTCCGGGTCCAGCTCCCTGGCCATGGCGTCGTACAGGGCCCACCACTCCTCCTCCGGGTAGGGGCTGTCCTGGTTGCGTTTGTTCGCTCCCACCCTGGATTTAAAGGCGTTCCCCGCCTTGGCGGCCAGATAGGAGGCCTCCCCGTAGGTCAAAAGCCCCTGGGCCGTGGTCAGATTCGCCGGAGTCAGCTCCTCGGTCAGATACCCTTCATCGTAGAGATAGTCCATATATTTCACAAACCAGTTTCCCTGCTCCTTGGCGGAGAAATGAGACCGGCCCGCCGCCTTCTGGTGGGCTTCGCACTCTTCCCGTGAGGCGGTCAGAAGGGCCGCCGCCTTGAATGCCTGGGAGCGGGTGATTCCGTCCCTTGGGGGTTCCAGGGACACAATGATCATCATTAACGCGACGACGAGAGATATCATACCCGCCATCCATATAATCATCTTGTTCTTCATCTTTCCCCCTCACCGAATGATTTTCTGATTTTCAGTTCGTACAAGAAGCAAAAGCAGCGATTGCTCGCTGCTTTTTGTCTTCTGTAACCCCAAGATGCCGTCTCTTACTTATTGACGCCTAGCAATGCTAGGTGGGCAACCTCACTTAGACTTCTGCCTTCCACTCGTAAGGAGGCTTGACATCCGCCTAAAAATATTGGAATCCCTGTGTCGAAATGTAGGTTCAAAATTGGTAAGAGTATCGTACATCCCAGGTAATTACAGGTTACATAATTTTGTATGGACTTATTATAGCGCAATCATTCTCATTTTTCAAGCTGATTTTTGTGAACTTTTGTGAACAATTCTGACAGTATGTCCAGCATTCCCCTGTATGAAATTCAAATAGGGCAAAAAACCTTGCGGCCGCGGGCCGTTCGGCCCTTTCTCCAGGATATGCGGACACGCGGCCTTTTATTCCGGCTGGACCGGCTGGGAAAGCCGCGGCCCATACCTTAATAGCGGTCGGAATCAGAGGCGTCCTCCCCTCCGTCCTTCTCAGCCTTGGCCAGCTTCACGATCCGGCTGGTGCCCAGGCGTTCCGCTCCCAGGCGGATAAATTCCTCTGCATCCGCAAAGGATTTGATCCCGCCGGCGGCCTTCATCCGCACGCCCTGGCCCACGTGGGCAGCAAACAGGCTGATGTCGTCGAAGGTGGCGCCCGCGGTGGAGAATCCGGTGGAGGTTTTGATAAAGTCCGCCCCGGCCGCAGTGACGATGCCGCACATGCGAATCTTCTCCTCCTCAGTCAGCAGGCAGGTCTCGATGATCACCTTGAGAATCCTGCCGCCGCAGGCCGCCTTGACCCGGCGAATCTCGTCCTCAATAGCGTCGTACTCCCTGTCCTTGAGCCAGCCGATATTGATCACCATGTCGATCTCGTCCGCGCCCCCTGCGATGGCGTCCTCCGTCTCGAACACCTTGACCGCCGTGGTGCTGTAGCCGTTGGGGAAGCCGATCACCGTGCAGACCGCCATCCTGTCCCCCAGATATTCCTTCGCCCGCTTCACGTAGGACGGCGGGATGCACACGCTGGCCGTGCCGTACGCCAGCGCATCGTCGCAGATTTCACGGATCTGCTCCCAGGTGGCCGTCTGGGCCAGCAGGGTGTGGTCCACCCGTCTGTATATCTCACTGCGCTCCATATTCATTTCCTCCTTGGATTGATTCAGACATGCTGTCTCGCATTTTTGTTATAACCTGGCAGCGGGCCGTCTGCGCGAGCCCGGACCGCCCGGATACTTCTATTATAATACAAGCTTCCGACGTGGTCAAATGCCGCAGCCTCAGATCAGCGGCGCAAATTCCCCCTCCACATAGCGGCACAGCTCCCCGGGATTCAGGGTCACCTGGACGCCCCGCTGTCCTGCGCTGACCGTGACCGCGTCGTAGAGCTGGGCAGTCTCTTCTATATAAGTAGGATACCGTTTCTTCATCCCCACCGGCGAGCAGCCGCCCCGGATATAACCGGTAACTGCCAGCATATCCTTGACGTGGATCATCTCCACCTTCTTCTCCCCCGCGGCCCTGGCCGCCTTCTTCAGGTCCAGCTCCTCGTCCACCGGGATGCAGCAGACCATATACCCCTTTTTCTCGCCCTTTAACACCAGCGTCTTATACATCGTGTCGTGATCCACGCCCATGAGATCAGCGGCATGGCTCCCGGACAGGTCGTTCTCGTCCACCTCGTAGGTCCCGGCCTCGTAGGAAATATCCGCCGCGTCCAGCAGGCGCATCACATTTGTCTTGATCATCCGACTTCACTCCTCACAGCAATTGCTTTTCAAATTATAGTACACTTGCCGCGCTGTGACAAGGGGCAGGTTGCCCAGATGACCCCGGCGGCTGCGCAGGCGCGGTGCGGCCAAGCGTTTTTAGCCCCAGGGGCGCGATTTTCCCCGAACTGCAAAAAGAGCCGAAAGGATGTGATTCCTTTCGGCTCCGCTATTTTCCTATCTTCTCCCGTTGGCCTTCTCCACATGGATGTTCCTGCCCTTGATTCTGGCGTGGCCCATGGCCTTTAAAACCTCGTCGGCGTAGCGCACGGGCACGTCCACAAAGGTGTAGCCGTCGTACATGTCGATGCTGCCCACCAGGCGTCCCGGCATGCCGGATTCCCCGGCCACCGCGCCCAGAATATCGCCCGGGGTCACGCGCTGGGCCTTGCCGATGTTGATGAACAGGCGGGCCATGTTGTCGCCCTCGCCGTCTCCGTCCACAATGTAGTCGATGGCGGCGCGGTCCGTAGCGCCCTTGCGGCGGCTGCGGTTTCCGGCGGCGGCTCTGCCGCGGCCGCGGCTATAGTCCCTGCCGAAACGGTCTAAATCGTCCAGGGAGCGGGCCGGTTCAAAGCTCTCGATGATGTCCTCGTTGTCCTCGCCCATGGTCATCTTCAACAGAGCGGCCGCCAAATCCAGGGAGGTGTACTCCTCCTCGATCAGCTTTTTCTCGATGATTCCCACCATCTTGCTCAGATCGTTGTCGTTGATCACTTCCTCCACCTGGTCGAGAATCTTCTCCACCTTGATCTCCGTGATATCGTTTAAGGACGGGATGGCCTGGGGGATGATGCGGGTCTTGCAGTAGCGCTGGATATCGCGCATCTTGTAAACCTCGCGGCCCACAACCAGGCTGAAGGCCTTGCCCTCACGTCCGGCGCGGCCCGTACGGCCGATGCGGTGCACATAGTACTCGTCGTCCTGGGGGATGTCATAGTTGAACACCGCCTCCACGTCGCCCACGTCGATTCCGCGGGCCGCCACGTCGGTGGCCACCAGAATGTCCGTACGCCCGTTGCGGAAGCTGTTCATCACGCGGTCGCGCTGCATCTGCTTCAAATCCCCGTGGAGCCCCTCGGCGAAGTAGCCGCGGCCCTGGAGGGCCTGCACCAGCTCATCCACCTGCTTCTTGGTGTTGCAGAACACGATGGACAGCTTGGGAGCGTACAGGTCCAGCAGGCGGCACATCACCTCCACCTTGTTCTTTGGCTTCACCTCGTAGTAATACTGGGTCACCTTGGGAACGGTCAGCTCCTTCTTCACAACGCGCACCGTCACCGGCTCCTTCTGGAACTTTCTGGCGATCTCAGCGATGGCCGGGGGCATGGTGGCGGAGAACATCAGGGTCTGACGCTCCTCGGGGAGCTGGCTTAAGATCGTCTCCATATCCTCCAGAAAGCCCATGTTGAGCATCTCGTCCGCCTCATCCAGCACCACGGTATGCACATTGTCCAGCTTCACGGTCTTGCGCCGCATGTGGTCCATCACCCGTCCCGGTGTGCCGATGACCACCTGTGTGCCGTCCTTTAAGGATCGAATCTGTTTTACAATGTCCTGTCCGCCGTAGATGGGCAGAACCTTTATTCCGTGCATAAACTTGCCAAGTCTGCGCACTTCCTCCGCTACCTGGATGGCCAGCTCTCTGGTGGGCAGGAGCACGATGGCCTGCAGCTTCTTAACCTTGGGGTCCACCTTCTGCAGCAGCGGGATTCCGAAGGCCGCCGTCTTTCCGGTGCCGGTCTGGGCCTGGCCGATCATGTCCCTGCCCTCCATGGCCACCGGGATCGCCTGGGCCTGTATGGGAGAAGCCTCCTCAAAGCCCATCTCGGTCACTGCCCGCAGAATCCGCTCATCCAACTGTAACGTATCAAATTTCATTTCTTCCATAAACTAAAAAATTCCTTTCTTTCTCTGCCGTACCCGCGGTTTGTCTCTCAAACCCAGGCGGCAGGCCGGTTGTGCATACCCACTTGTTCGCTTCATGCACCGCAAATTCCATAATTTTCCTGTACACGCCGAAACGAGAGGCTTCCAGGCACGCTTCAGGCCTTTCATCCTCTCGTTTCGTACAGTAATTAACTATATCAGATCCCATATTTTCTGTCAACCGGCAAGTTTACCAATCTGTCACCGCTCATTTTACCATCTCAGGGCTGTTTTTCTCCGTTCAAGTGGATTCGCGCACCACCAGCTCCGGCTGGATGGCCACGCTCACGGCCGAGCCCTTTTTCTCAATGGTATCCTGGAGCAGCTGGGCGCACATGCCGCCCAAAAGCTCCGGCTTGTTGTCCAGGGTCGTCAGCTCCGGATCGCAGATGCGCGCTTCCGGCGAATTGTTGCAGCCCGTCACCGCCACGTCCTCCGGTATGCGGTATCCCCGCTTTTTCAGACCCTTCATGACGCCGATGGCCGTGCTGTCCTCGCCGCAGACCACTCCGTCGAAGGGGATTCCTGAGCGGATGATCTCCTCGGCAGCCTGCATCCCTCCCTCCAGGCCGTAGGGCGCAGTAAACACCCGCGTCTCCGGTTCTGGAACGTCCTTTAGCTTCATCCCCTCCACAAATCCGCGCCGCTTTGCCTGGGCGCTGTCGTTTTCCAGGTCGAACACGTAGACCAGGTTTTTTCTGCCGGTGTCGAACAGGTAATCCACCACCGTGCGGATGGCCTTGGTGTCGTCCACCAGAACGGAATAAAAATTCGGGCTGTCCACATGGCCGTTGGCAAGCACCACCGGAACGTCCTTGATCTGGGCGATAATCTCCGGGTAATGGCTCAGGTTGTTGAAAATGGACCCGATCAGCACCAGGCCGTCGATCTGCTTCTCCGCCAATATCTTGAAATACCGGTCGCACTCCTCAATGGAACCGCCCGTGTTGCAGACCGTCACGTTGTAGCCGCGGTTGCTGAATTCCTGCTCGATCACATAGATCATCCGGGCATAGTGGGTTACGCGCACGTCGATGGTCAGAATCGCGATGCTCTTCATGGTCTTGGAAACCATACCACGAGCAATGGCACTGGGCTTATAATCGTATTTTTTCAGCACCTCCTCGACCCGCTTGCGGATCTGTGGATTTACATTTTCCTTATTATTCAAAACCCTGGATACGGTTGATATGGACGTCTTTGCCTCCGCCGCAATGTCATAAATGTTCATGAATGGTCCTCACCCCTCTCAAATCTCATACAAAGCCGCCGTCGAAAGCTGTCTCTAGTTTAACCAACTTTCGCGGCTTTGTCATCCTTTTTGTGGAAATACTGTTATATTTTTCCGGAAAACCGTCAGCGCTCCAGCGAGAGAATGGTCTGCCATACCTCGTCGATTACCGGGATACCGTTTTCCAGATTTTCCTGGCGGGTGTTGAGCTCGATCTCGCCCGGATAGAACACCTCGCCGCCCTCCTTTGCCGGCTGGGAGGCCTTGATATCCTCCAGAATCCCGTCCACAATACGGTCCGTCAGCTCCACGGAGTTAAACTTACCCGGGTCGATGGCGATCATCACCTGGGAGAGGCCGATCTCGTCGTCAAAGGTGCCGATCTTGGCAACGGAGTTGGCGTTGGTGAGCACGGTGGCGATTAAGTCCAGGGCGACGGAGATGCCGCTGCCCTTCCAGTAGCCCATGGGGAGCACTCTCCAGGTCTCCTCGATCTTGGCCGGGTCCGTGGTCAGATTGCCCTCGCTGTCGTAGCCTCCGGGAACCGGAAGCTGCGCGCCCTTCAGCCTGGCCTCCTCGATCTTGCCGTAGGAGAACTGGGACACCGCGCAGTCGATCACCGCATGTCTGCCGCTGCTTCTGGGGATGGACATAATAATCGGGTTGTTGCCGATCTTGCGGTCTTTACCGCCCCAGGCCGGCATGTTTGGCATGGTGTTGGACCAGCAGATGCCGATGCAGCCCGCATCCGCAGCCTGCCAGCCGTAGCTTCCCCCGCGCATCCAGTGGTTGTTGTTGCCCAGCGCCACCACGCCCACGCCGTGCTCCTTTGCCAGCTGGCAGGCCCTGTCCATGGCCAGGCGTGCGTTTAAGGGCCCGAAGCCCCGGTGCCCGTTCCAGCGCTCGATGGCTCCCATGCTCTGCTCGCACTCCGCGATGGAATGACAGTCGATCTCGCCCTTGTCCAGGTAATCCACCACCCGCGGGAAGCGGTTCACGCCGTGGCTGTACACGCCGTCCAGGCTGTTCAGGGCGAACACAGTGGCCGCATCCTTTGCGTGCTTCTCAGAAAATCCCCTGCTCTCCAGAATCTTCTGAAATTTTGTCAGTAACTCTTCGTATGTAATTCTCATATTTTCCCCTTTTCAACTGCTTCATTTCACTGCGGACCCGGACGGTCCGACTTTTTCAAATGACTGTCCATCCATTCCAGCATCTCCCGCAGCCGTCTGGCTCGGTTTCTCGGCCTTCCTTTTCTGGACAGCTCATGATTTTCCCGTTTAAACAGGCATAACCTCGTCTCCACGCCGTGAAGCTTCAGCTCCGAAAACATCTGCATCGCCTCCACCTGCCAGCACCTGTGGTCCTCGTCGGAATGGATGAACAGGGTGGGCGTGCTGCAGCGCCCTGCATAGCGCAGAGGCGACTGTCTCCACAGCTCCTCCACATTCCAGCCAACGTCCGCCCGCTGGTGGTCCAGGATGGAATAGTGGCCGATGTCCGTGGTGGCCTTCAAGGTCACCATATTCGCCATGGATCGCTGGGACACAGCCGCCGCGAAGCGGTCCGTGTGACCGATGATCCAGTTGGTCATAAATCCGCCGTAGCTCCCTCCGGTGACGCCCACCCGGTGGCGGTCGATGCAGGGCCAGCGTTCCAGGACCAGGTCCGTAAAGCGCATGATCGCCCTGTAATCCCGCTCCCCATAGCGCCCGCGGATGTCCGCGAACTCGTCGCCCCGCCCGTCGCTGCCGGGAGGGTTGCAGTAAAATACAAAATAGCCATGCCCGGCGAACACCTGCATCTCGTGGTGAAATCCCGGGCCGTACACGGTCTTGGGACCTCCGTGTATCTCCAGAATCGCAGGGTAACGCTTGTCCGCCTGGAAGTCCGCAGGCTTTATCACCCAGCCCTGCAGCTCGTTTCCCCACTCGTCTAAAAAGGTAAGCGGCTCCGGCGCGGACACCGCGCAGCCGGTAAGGCTTCCGCCGGTAAAATAGGTCAGGCGGCGGACTGAAATCATTTCCCCGGTCAAATCCGCCAGATAAGCCTCCTGAAGGCTCAGCCCCACAGTGCCGATCATCAGGCAGCGCCCGTCCCTCACTGCGATAAACTCCGGGTTTTCATCCATCTCACAGTGAATCTGCGCCCTTCCCTCCCGGACGCTCACGAGAGCGCTGCGTTCCCAGTGGGTGGTCACAAACCAGACCGTGCCTTTGTCCGCCGCGAACACCGCCCCGCCGCCGTAGCGGCAGTCGGAATTGACCGAAGAACCGGTGGACGGTCCGTCCCAAAAGCCGGCCTCCTCCATGCGCCCTGCGGCGTCCACCCGGTAAATCACCGGATTCTGATCCATGCCGTAGCGCTTCTGGTCCGACGCCGCCGCATAAAAGCAGTCCGGCCCAAAGGCAATCCCGTCGATGCGGAAATTCCCCGGTTTCACCAGACATCGGGATTCCCCCGATTCCCGGCTGTACAGGTAGAGGCCGTCGTACTTGTGGCCCACGCCATCCGGTTGGTATCCAGTATACAAAATGCAAGTCTGATCCGGCGACACCTCCCACAGATTTGTCTCAAACAGAGGCGGTGTCAGGGCATCCGTCAGGCGGCCGTTTTCATCCATCAGAAACAGGCGGCGTCTCACCTTGTTGACAAACCCACTGCCATTGACCTGATATGGAATCTCGTCGATCACCAGGCACTCGTCGTCCTCCGGCTGATTGCAAAAGGAAGCGCTTGCCGCATACCGGCCGTTCCCAAACGCTGCGATCTTCTCCGGCGTGCAGTCCGGAATGAAGGCTGCTTCCACGCGGCCGTCAGAAAGATCCAGGCAAAAAAACCGGCGGCCCAGGGCGGCACCATGCGCTCCCGCCGGGTCGTCCAGGAAGCCTTCTCCCTCCCCTGCGCTTTCAAACAGCAGTCTCCCGTCCCCAGTCCAGCACATCACTCCCGCGCAGGGCCGGTCCGTCATCATCCGCGCTTCGCCCCGGCCATCCCCCGGCACGGCCCAAATCCGGGCCGCATACTCGTTTAGCTCCCGGTTCATTTCCCATTTTAAGAATACGCCCCAGGCGCCGTCCGGCGACCACATGGGCGTTCCCAGGGAATGGAACCGGTATAAATCATCGATCTCAATTGCTCTCATACGCATCGCTCACAGTGGAAGGGGATGTTCAAATTCATCCTGGACTTCCCGCATAAGCCCCTCGTCCTGCGCCAGCCTGACGCCCATCAGTGCCAGCACCTTGGCCGCGCGGATCATACCCGCGTGGGCGGCGTGGGTCTTGGTCTGGGCAGAAATGGCCCAGCTGTGGTTGGGCGTCCTGCGCCCATAACAGGTCATATACAGATTGACCGTGGGGACGATCCAGCTCACCTCCGAGATATCGCTGGAACCGTTGTCCTTGATAAACTTCTCAGCGCTGGGTTCGCGCACCTCATTGTCGAACTCGCCGTCCGCCTCGGGCAGATCTACATAGGAGGCCACTTCTCTGCTGTAGGCTAAGTCCTCCTCCGTGAAATCCGGGCTTCCCACCTCGTTCATACAGCGGTACGCCAGCTTGCTCAACGTCAGGTTCAGCTTGTTGTCCCGGTTTTCGCTGGAAATCCTGCACTCCATCTCCGTCTCCGTCATCATGGCCGCCCCCTGAGCCACCTTGAGAATCCGCTCCACCAGCTGTTTCATCCCCTCATAGCGGTAGGACCTGGCGTAATACCAGACCGATGCGCGGTCCGGCACAATGTTGGGCACTTCGCCGCCGTCGGTGTAGCAGTAGTGGAAATAGCTGTCCCGGTCCACGTGCTCCCGCAGGTAATTGCAGCCCACGTTCATCAGCTCGCAGGCGTCCAGGGCGCTTCTGCCCAGCTCCGGGCAGTTGCAGGCGTGGGCCTTTTTGCCGTGGAAAATGACCTCGAAGCTGGTCATTGCCTTGAATTTGGTCATACCGCAGTCGTTGTGATCCAGGGGATGCCAGCCCAGGCACACGTCCAGGTCCCGAAATGCTCCGTCCTCCGCCATAATGGCCTTGCCGGAGTACCGCTCCTCCGCTGGTGTTCCGTACACCACCACGGTAATGTCCAGGCCGTGAAGCTCCGCCGCGTGGGCCAGGGCGATGCCCGCGGCCGCGCTGCCGGTGCCTAACAGGTTGTGGCCGCAGCCATGGCCGCTGCAGCCGTTTCCCTTGGGATACGGTACCTGCTCCTGCTGCAGGCCGGGCAGGGCATCGTACTCGCACAGAAAGCCGATCACAGTCTTTCCGCTGCCCTTCACGGCCCGGAAGGCAGTGGGAAGCGCCTCATAGGGGCGTTCCACCGTGAACCCGTAGGACGTCAACAGCCGTTCCAGAGCATCGGCCGATTGAAACTCCTCCTTAGCCAGCTCCGCGTACTCGTAAATCTCATCGGAAACCGCGCAGAATAGAGCGCTGTTTTCCTCCAGATAGTCGTTTATCTCTCTCAAAAATTCATGTTTATCCATGCTCAAATCCTCCGCTGTGTCTCAGACGCGCCCCAGCAGGAGCGCGGCGCCCCCCCTGTTTTACAGGCCGTTGATCTCCCTGGCCAGATGACAGGCTACAAAGTGATCCGGCCCCAGCTCCTCAAGCTCCGGCTGTCTGCTCCAGCATACGTCCCTGGCGTAGGGGCAGCGAGAGGCGAAACGGCAGCAGGGTTTGGGATCGATTGGGCTGGACAGTTCCCCCTGCAGCAGGATGCGCTTTTTATCCTTGCGGATTCTGGGAATCGGGATTGCGGACAGCAGTCCCTTGGTGTAGGGGTGCCAGTGGTTCACAAACAGCTCGTCCGCGCCGCATTTCTCCACAACGCAGCCCAGGTACATCACCATGATCTCGTCGGAGATGTGCTTTACCACAGACAGATCGTGGGTGATGAACACGTACGTCAGATCCATCTGCTCCTGCAGGTCCTGCATTAAGTTCAACACCTGCGCCTGAATGGACACGTCCAGCGCGGAAACCGGCTCGTCGCATACAATGAACTTGGGATTTAAAGCCAGGGCCCTGGCTACGCCGATTCTCTGCCGCCGTCCGCCGTCCAGCTCGTGGGGATAGGAGTGGGCCAGTCTCTGGGCCAGCCCCACCGTGTCCATCAGTTCCTTGGTACGCTGCTCAATTTCCGCGCGGCTCTTTAAGGTCTTATAGATATAGAAGGGCTCCGCGATAATCTCGCTGACCGTCATACGAGGGTCCAGAGAAGAAAACGGGTCCTGGAAAATGATCTGCATCTCCTTGCGCAGCTCAAACAGTTCCTTCTTCTTCGCCTTGGTCACGTCCCGGCCGCCGAACATCACTTCCCCCTCGGTGGCATCTAAAAGGTGGATCATCACTCTCCCCAGGGTGGATTTGCCGCAGCCGGACTCGCCCACTACGCCCAGGGTCTGCCCCTTTCGGATGTTGAAGGACACGTCGTCCACCGCGTGCAGCATGCCGTAAGCGGTCTTAAAATATTTTTTCAGGTGTTTTACCTCAATGATATTTTCGTTAGCCATTCTGCGGCACCTCTTTTCCATATAAATGACAACGCACCAGATGTCCCGGCTCCAGCTCCACGGCCTGGGGATGCACGGTGTCGCACATCGGTATCTTGTGCGGGCAGCGGTCGCAGAACGCGCAGCCCACCGGCAGGTTGGACGGATCGGGCATCAGGCCGTCGATGGGCTTTAAGCGCGTCACCTTGGTGTCCAGGCTGGGAATGGAATCAAACAGCCCCTTGGTGTAAGGGTGCTTGGTGTTCTCGAAAATGTGCTCCAGCGTGCCGTACTCCATGATTTCACCGGCGTACATGATGGCCACCTTGTCGCAGGTCTCCGCCACCACGCCCAGATCATGGGTGATGAGCAGCATAGCGGTGCCCAGCTTCTTTTTCAGGTCGTCCATCATGCTCAGCACCTGAGCTTGAATGGTCACGTCCAGGGCGGTGGTGGGCTCGTCCGCCAGCAGCATCTCCGGGTTACAGGCCAGCGCGATGGCGATCACCACGCGCTGTTTCATGCCGCCGGAAAACTGGTGGGGATACTCGGTCATGCGCTCCGCCGGGATGCCCACCATCTCCAGCATGGCGCAGGCCTTGCGCTCCGCCTCCGTCAGCGTGCACTTTTCGTGAAGGCGGATCACCTCCGCGATCTGCTCTCCCACAGTGAGCACCGGGTTTAACGCGGTCATAGGGTCCTGAAAGATCATGGCGATCTCATTACCGCGAATCTTGCGCAGCTCCGCAATGGACTTTTTCAGCAAATCTTCTCCGTTAAAGAGGATTTCGCCGCTGATGATTTTTCCCGGCGGGTCGGGAACCAGATTCAGGATTCCCAGAGCGGTGGTCGTCTTTCCGGCTCCCGTCTCGCCCACAAGGCCCAGCGTCTCGCCCTTGTCAACTTCCAGGCTGATGCCGTTTACCGCCTTCACCACGCCGTCGTCGGTTATGTAATGGATGGTTAAATCCTTTATTTCGAGCATACTCATACAATCATTACCTCTTTACTGTTTTAATCTTGGGTCAAGCGCATCGCGCAGACCGTCGCCCAGAAGGTTCAATGCTATAATGGTAATCATGATCGCAATACCCGGGAAGGTTACGATCGGCCAGAAGTCTCTGATGTATGAACGCCCGGCAGCCAGCATTGCGCCCCACTCCGGTCTCGGCGGCTGGATTCCCAGTCCGATAAAGCTCAGAGCCGAGGTCACCAGGATGGCGTTGGCCACGCCCAGGGTCGCCTGCACCAGCACCGGCGCGAAGGAGTTGGGTATAATGTGCTTTAAGATAAGCCGCCTGTCGCCCGCGCCGATGGCCCTGGCCGCCTCGATATACTCCTGCTCCTTGGTGGAGAGCACGGAGGCCCGGACGATTCTGGCGTAGCTGGGAATGGAGCTGATTCCCACCGCGATCATCGCGTTGGTCAGGCCGGGGCCCATGGAGGCTGCGATGGAGATGGCCAGCAGCAGGTCTGGAATGGACATCATGATATCCATGCCGCGCATGATGATGTTGTCCGTCTTTCCGCCGTAGAATGCGGAAACGGAGCCCAGAAGGCCGCCGAACAGAAGGCCGATTCCAACGGAGATAAATCCGACGATCAGGGATACCCGGGACCCGTAAATCAGCCGGCTTAAAATGTCGTAGCCGAAGTTGTCGGTGCCCAGAAGATGTTCTCTGCAGGGCATTTGGAAGGTGTTAAGCAGGTTCATCTGATCGTAAGGATAAGGGGCGATAAAGTCTGCGAATACCGCGCAGAACGCCAGCACGCACACGATCCCCAGCCCGACCATGGAAAGCTTATTTTTCTTCAGCCTGCGCCAAACTACGCGCAGCTGGGAGTGTTTTTTCTTTTCCGCAGCCATCAGTTCTCGCCTCCTTTCTTTGTTTTCTTTTTAAAGCCGTACTGCGAGCGGATACGCGGGTCGATGTAGCCGTACATAATATCCACAAACAGATTTAAGAAGCTGTACGCCAGTGCGATAAACAGGATACCTCCCTGGATCACCGGATAGTTTCTCGCTTTGATGGCGTCCACCAGCATCTTGCCAAGTCCGGGAACCGTGAACACGGTTTCGCAGACCACCGCGCCGCCCATTGCAGCGCCCATTCTCATACCGATGGTGGTGATTACCGGGATCAACGCATTTTTCAGCGCGTGCTTGGTGATCACGCTGCGTTCCGAGAGCCCCTTAGCTCTGGCTGTGCGGATATAGTCCTGGCGCACGACCTCCAGCATGCTGGAACGGGTCATACGGGTGAAGGTTGCGATATTCTGAACACTCATGGTTATAATAGGAAGCACCCAGTAGGCCGGGCCGTAGAAACCGGAGGCCGGGAAGATTCCCAGATTGACGGAAAATACGAGGATCAGCATCAATCCCAGCCAGAAATGGGGCATGGATACGCCGATCAATGTGCCCACCATAGTGGTATTATCCAAAATTGAGTATTGTTTTGTGGCGGACAACACGCCCAATGGAATGCCGATCATCGTTGCCAATATGATACTTCCCAGCGCCAGCAGAAAGGTTGTCGGATACCGGTCCAGAATTTCTGTCAGAACCGGCTGGAAGGTCTGATAGGAAGTCCCAAGATCCCCCTTTGTGACAACTCCCCACATATAGTGGCCGAACTGTACAAAAAATGGATCGTTCAGTCCTAATTCTTCTCTCATCGCCTCGACAGCTTCCGGAGTCGCCTCTGCGCCCAAAATAGCCTGCGCAGGATCACCCGGCGTGAAAAAGTTAATTGTGAACGTTATAAACATAACGCCGATCAGCACCGGAATCATCATTAAAAATCGTTTCAATACAAATTTTCCCAAAGTTCTGACTCCTTATCATTCGCTATAGCGTGTTTGATCACTGCGATTGTCAAACATGCGCTCAATTCCCCTATATATTCAGAATGTTCAGATCGCTCTGAACATTCTGAATCCAATATGGGGGTAGTTGAATTACTTGAAGGTTACGGTCTTTACGTCTGGCATATTGCCCGGATCGTGGGACAGATTGTCCACGTAATCTCTCACGCCGAAGGTCATGTTCGGAACGGCGATGGGGATCATCAGCACATTGTCGTGGATATACTTCTGAAGCTCTGCGTACACTTCCGCTCTCTTGGCGGTGTCTAACTCGGTACGGCCTTTCTCAAGCAGGCTGTTGAAAGTCTCGTCGCTGCTGGCCTGGATGGAACCGCTGTCGCCGTTGAACTGGCCGTACACGTGATCGGGGTCGCCGGTCGCTGCGGTCAGCTGCACCAGGGTGAAGTCGATAGATTTGTTGTTCATGCGCTCGGTGACGGTGGGCTGGTCGTTGATCTCGATCTCAACGGTCACGCCAATTTGGGACCACATTGCCTGACACATCTGAGCCACGTCGATTGCGGTCTGCATGTCTACGATTACCAGGGTCAGGTGTAAATCTTCCTTGCCCGCCTCTTTTAACAGCTCTTTTGCCTTCTCGGGGTTGTACTCATAGAGTCCCTGAGACTGATAATACATAACCTTATCGGCCATGCTGCTCTCCGCAGCCTTGGCGGAACCCTTGTAAGCAGCCTGTACCACCTGGGCCATATCCACGCCCATTGCCAAAGCCTGTCTCACTCTCACGTCCTTGAAATTCTCGGACTGATCGTACATAACGAAGTATGTAAGCTGTACGCCGGGGCCTCCGATCAGGTGGCAGCCCTCGGTGTCGGCCAGACGGATTGCATTGTCGCCGAACACGTCGCCGATGCCGTCCACGCCGCCTGCCTCAAGCTCTACGGAACGGGTCGCATCCTCGGTGATGAAGCGCACAATCGCAGTCTTGTACGCGGGTTTGTCGCCCCAGTAATTGTCGTTGCGCTCGCAGGTGATGTGATCTCCGGTCACCCACTCCTTGAAGGTGAACGCGCCGGTCCCAACCGGGTTGCGGGCAAATTTCTCGTCGCCCATCTCCTCAACGGCTTTTTTGCTGACGATGTTGGCTTTTACGCTTGCCAGGTAATTTAAAGCCGGAGCGAAGGGAGTCTTGAACTTGATCTCCACATGGGTGTCGTCGATAGCCTTGGTGTTCACATCGTCGAAGCTTTTATAATAAGGAAGGGTTGCAGGCATAGTCGCCGCTCTCTGGATGGAATATACCACGTCGTCGGCAGTCATCTTCTCGCCATTGTGGAAATATACATCGTCCCTCAGAGTCATCTTCAGAGTGGTCTCATCGGTGTACTCCCACTCGGTAGCCAAGCTGGGAGCGTAGGTTCCGTCGCCGTTGGATTTGATCAGCGTGTCGAAGATCAGCTTCTGAACCATACCGGAGTTGACCATGGTGGTGGCCTGGGGGTCCAGGTTGTTGGGCTCGGCGTTCAAAGCCCAAGTGAAGGTGTCCTCCGCGGTCTTTCTCGTCAGATTTTCGACGTGCTCCTTGCTTTCCCCCGCAGCTTCGCTTCCTGCGGCCGTGGACTGCGCGTCGCCGCCCGCCGCTGTGGTGGTCTTGTTCCCCGCGCCGCCGCAGGCTGTAACGGTCATCATAGCCGCTGCAAGCAATGCCAACATTCTCTTCGTCTTTTTCATCTTCTTCCTCCTTGATATATTTCTTAGCGTATTTTGTTTTCCGTGAAAGTTTGTGAAAAGGCTTTCTCGGAAGCGCCTTTAATCGGTTTTTTATTTGGAAAAGCGCTTTTACAATTATAATAGCATTAATTAATATTTTGTCAAGGTTTTTTAAGTTTTTTATAGTATATATTGTTTTTTCGTCGATTTATTCAATATATTATAACGATATTTGTATGATTTTGCTATAAACTTTTACAGAAATTATAAAAAAGCGCTTTCTTATTATTTTTCTTATTTTTCTCTATTCCTGCAAAAAAGCGTTATCACACCAATTAAAAACAAAAGTGTTTTTTCGCCTCTTCTCTTCCGCTGTTGGTCAGGCGGAAAGAGCGGGGCAACTGCGGCTTATTGGGATAGATTCAGACAAAAAATGCGCAGGCGGAACGTATGGCGGAATCCGGATCGGATAAAGCAGTTTGCAGTGCGCGTTTGGGATTTGGGATTTGTATTTTCAGACGGCGGGCGCCAGGAATGATTTCTCCATTTAAAATGCGGACAGGCGATATTTGCCCATCCTGCATTTACCCGTTTTTCGGCACAAAAAACCGCAGACATGGCACCGGCAGGGCTGCGGATGAGGCTGGGATTCATCGGCTGGCTGCCCCGGCATTGTCTGCGGCGGCATATGGAGTTGTTATTGCTGCGTGCTTATCCCGCTGACGGGTATTTGAGCGAGGGCGCAGGTCCGGCTGTCACGGGTGCGTATGCGGCTATTATCGCGGTATATTCCGCCCGCTCTGCCAAATCAAAGAACTGGGGGCATTGCTGGAAACGGTCACCGCTCCTTCTCACCTGCCGGCCACATGGGATAGCAGCTGTGCAGGAGAACGCCCTGGCAGTCGTCTCCGATGGCTGCGTAAAAAGCGGCGCAGATGCGGCCCGCGATCATCTCCACGTTCTCTGCGGAGGCGTCGGAAATCATCACCAGATACTGGCAGCTGCTGTACTGGGTGAATACGTCGCCGGAGCGGAGGGAGAGCTGGACCTGGTCTTTGAGGACCGCCATCTGCTTCTCCCGTCTGGAAAGGGGCGGAAAATCGCCTTTTCCGTCTGTCAGGGTGATCAGCAGGATGTAGGAGCTGATCTCCGCCCGGCGAAGCCTGCGCTCCACAAAGCGGTAGATATGCTTGAACGTCTCATAGTCCTGGCAGTATGCGCCCGGTATCAGGCTCTGCTCAGCCAGCTCCCCGCGGACCTGCTTCAAATCCACCATAAAGTTGGCCTTACAGCCGTCGACATCGGTTGCAGCCGCGCAGGAGCCGGCCTTGTCCTTGTCCAGCTCCCCGTAAGCGCGGTCAAACATGCTCCTGTATGTGTCTCCCTCATCGTAGACAGCGCCGCCGGTGCTGAGCGAGATGGATATCTCCGCCCCTCCGGGCAGGCTCATGGTCTTTAATCGATCCCGAATCTGGCGGCAGCGCTGCTGGAGAAATTTCTCGTCCTGCTTTACGGGCATGAACACCACAAATTCGTCGTCGTCCACCCGGCCCACCACGTCGTGGCGGAACACCATGGAGTCCAGAACAGCGGCGATGGAGCTGAGCACATGATCCCCCACGATGTGGCCGTAGCGGCTGTTGATCCTGCGGAAATGGTCCACGTCCAGCAGGATCATCACCCCGCAGCCCCGTTCCACGATCAGGCTGTCGATTCTCTTCTGCGCCTCCCCGCGGTCGTACAGACCGGTAAGCCAGTCATGTCCGGGCCGGTGGTTCAGGCGCTCATTTTCATCCTTCGGTCTCTGGATTGTGGATATCATGGTTTTCCCCCTCATCTGTAGGCTGCTGCCGGCGTTTTCATGCCTGCCCCGGCTCCTGCAGGTCCGTGTAAAAAGGCACCACCGAGCCGGTGATGCCGATTGTATCAGAACTGTACGATGTCTTTGATCTCCTCGGCAGGTTCCACGCTGCTGGCATATAGCACCGGCCCTTCCCCGTGATAGTCCTTCTGATATTCCACGCCCACCTCGGCGCGTACCTTCACCCACTGCTTGGTGCGGTATTCCTCGGCTCCCTGCCATTTGCACATAAAGCCCAGAAACGTCATGTCCGCCTCGCAGCAGGTCATGGCCATGCGGCCCGGCACAAACTGGCCCTTGGGGAATTTAGGGGATTTTAGCACCATGGCCGTAAATTCCACCGTCTTTCCCTTATAGCGCTCGGGCTGGTCCATGCAGTCAATGTACCAGATGCCATAAGCCTCCGGCTTGATCTCAATCACATCCGCGCTCACATCGTAGGGCAGGTCCTCCTCCAGGGTGGCCTGCTCGATCTCTCCGTCCTTGTCCTCCAGCACAATCTCACTCTCCCGGCTCATGGCCCTGATGGTCCGGCGGTAGCTGGTGAGCTTTTCGTCGGGAAGGCCGTCGCAGCGGTTCATAATGACCAGCTCGGAGCCGCGCAGCATTGCGCCCAGAAGGGGCTTCATATTCTGCACGTACAGCTCAAAGGTGGAGCCGTCAATGATGGTGATCTGCTGGTAAATCAACCAGTCGTCCGGCAGGCACAGCTCGTCCTGGTTCCACATGCCGTTCCACTCCATCAGCACGCGCTCCGGGCGGTATACCACCTCCAGCTCATTCAGATACTGGGGCGTCAGCTTTTCAAAGCTGTCCACAAAAACCACTGCGGTGCGGTTCTTTTTCAGCATCTTTTCGTCGTACTCCGTGTCTCCCTCTTCACACACGATCAGCAGGGTCTTTCCGTCGGTTTTAAAATAGTCCTGCCGCATGGTAAAATCCAGAAACTGGGTTTTACCCGCTTCCAGAAATCCGTTGATGAGAAACAGCGGCATCACATCGTCATCTATCTCATATGCCATGGCTTTTACCCTCTTCCGAATACCTGGTTTAAGGCGCCCTCGTTCAGGTTGGCGCCGATCACGCATACCTTGCCCGTGTAGTCGGGTCTGCCGTCGCGGATCTCATACTGCTGGGGCACCAGGTCAAAGTAAAGCCACTCCCCGGGATTCTCCGTGGGCAGCATACCCTTGGCGCGCAGCACGTCGCCGAACTCCTTTGTGTCGGAAAGGCGTTTGAGCACGTCCTCCAGTTGATCCCTGGTAACCGGAATAATGGTCTCCATGCCCCAGCTGGTGAACACCTCGTCGGCATGGTGGTGGTGATGGTGGCCCTCATGGCCGTGATCATGGCCGCTGTGGTCGTGACCCTCATGATCGTGACCTGCATGATCGTGATCGTGCCCCTCATGGCCGTGATCGTGGCCGCTGTGGTCGTGGTCGTGACCCTCATGATCGTGATCGTGGCCGCTGTGATCGTGGTCGTGACCCTCATGGCCGTGATCGTGGCCGCTGTGGTCGTGGTCGTGACCCTCATGGTCGTGGTCATGCCCCTCATGGCCGTGATCGTGGCACTCGTGATCATGGTCATGTCCCTCATGCTCGTGATCATGATCATGGTGATGGTGGTGATGATCGTGGTCATGCCCGCAGCAATCGCACTCCTCCTCGTGGCGGCTGCGGCGCACCTCCTCCAGCATGTCGTCCAGCATGGTATCGCGCTTCTCGATGATCTCCAGCAGCTGTTTTCCGTCCAGGCGGTTCACAGGCGTGGTCACCACCACGGCCTGGGGATTCTTTTCCCGGATCATGTCCACATCTGCCTGAATCTTGGCGGCGTCTGCGATGTCCGTGCGGCTGAGCACGATGGTTCCTGCGTTCTCAATCTGATTGTTGAAAAACTCGCCGAAGTTCTTCATATACATCTTGCACTTGTTGGCGTCCACAATGGTCACGGCGCTGTTCAGCTCCACCTCCATGTCCGCGGACACGTCGATCACAGCCTTCATCACGTCGGACAGCTTGCCCACGCCGGAGGGCTCGATGATGATGCGGTCCGGTTTGTATTTGGTCAGAACCTCCTCTAAGGACTTGCCGAAGTCACCCACCAGGGAGCAGCAGATACAGCCGGAGTTCATCTCCCGGATCTCGATGCCCGCGTCCTTTAAAAATCCGCCGTCGATGCCGATCTCGCCGAATTCGTTCTCAATGAGAACGACCTGTTCGCCGGAGATAGCCTCCTCCAGCAGCTTTTTGATAAATGTAGTCTTTCCGGCTCCCAGGAAACCGGAAATAATATCGATTTTTGTCATTTCTGTTCTTCCTTCTTTCTCATTCCATGGCTGTCCCGGACTTGGCCGGGCAGCCTTAAATATTAACCTGTCATTTCATTATTTTGGCACAACCACCCGTCAAAGTCAAGCAAACCGGCGGATTTAGCGCAGCTGCCGGAGAATCTTTTCCGCATCCTCCTGTCTGCCCAGCACCATCATGTGCACATCCTTCTCGATCACGTAGTCGGCCCCGGGCAGCATGGTCATGTGCCCTTGCGTGTCCTTCACGCCGATGATGGAGATGCCGTAGACCTGGCGGATGTTCAGCTCCTTGATGGATTTTCCCGCCCAGGCTGGCAGGGGCAGAATCTCATAGATGGATACGCCCGCCGACAGCTCGGTGTAATCGAACACGTGGTTGGCGCTGTAGCGCACCGCGGCCTTCTCCGCCACGTCGCGGTCCGGGTAAACCACCTCGTCCGCCCCGTTCTTTAACAGCAGACGGGCGTGAATGTCCCGGTTGGCCTTGCTGACCACATACCTGGCGCCCATCTCCTTGATCATGCTGGTCACCTCCAGGCTGTTCTGGAAGTTATTTCCAATACAGATAAAACAGATGTCGAAATTGTCCACGCCCAGGCTCTTGAGCACCAGCTCGTTGGTACAGTCGCCGATTTTCGCGCTGACCACGTAGGGCAGAACCGGCTCCAGCCGCTCCTCCTGCATGTCCACCGCCATGATCTGATTGTCCAGCTTGCCCAGATTTTCGCACAGGTGCTGTCCGAACCTGCCCATACCGATTACTAAGATTGATTTCATAAGATTGATTATCTCCCTTCCGCAGTAAACTCAGACCGCATACGTTTTATCCGATTGTAATCCGCTCAGACGGCAGCTGCACATGGGCCTTGCGCTTGGTCCTGGTAAAGGCCAGGGCAAAGGACAGGCTGCCGATCCGTCCGCAGTACATCAACATAATGATCATAAGCCTTGAAAATGTGTTCAGGCTCCTGGTAACGCCCGTGCTCATCCCGCTGGTGCCCATGGCCGAGCACGTCTCAAACAGAACCGCCGACATGGGCAGGTTCTGGGCCGTCATGATCAGGATGGAGGCCACAATGGTCAGACACAGGTTGATGGTCAGGATACAGGCGGACTGGCGGATGGACTCGTCCTCCAGCCTGCGCCCGAACACCTCCACGCCGTAGGTCTGGCGCACGTTGCTCACCACATAGAACAACAGCACCATCAGCGTGGTGGTCTTGATACCGCCGGCCGTGGACCCCGGGCTGCCGCCGATAAACATCAGCACTGCCGTGAGGAATTTGCTGCCGTCCGTCAGCGCCGCGGTGTCCACGGTGTTAAAGCCCGCGGTTCTGGGCGTCACCGCGCTGAACAGGCAGGCCAGGAATTTCTCGGAACCGGTCATGCCCACCAGGATATTTCCCCGCTCCATCATATAGAACAGCAGCATGCTGCCCCCGATGAGAATGGCCGTGGTCACCAGCACGATCTTGGTGTGCAGCATATAATGGCGCACATGCCACCGCTTGGTGTACAGATCGTCCCAGACGATGAATCCGATGCCGCCGATGACGATCAGGGAAACGATCACCAGGTTCACCAGCCAGTCCCCCACGTAATTGCACAGGGAAATGTATTTTTCCGTGTGCCCCATCAGATCGAAGCCGGCGTTGCAGAAGGCGGAGATGGAGTGGAAAATGCTGTACCAAATCCCTTTGAGCAGCCCGAACTGCGGGATAAAGCGGATGGAGAGCAAAATGGCCCCGGCGCTCTCAAAAAACGCCGCCCCCTTGATGATCCGCTTGGTCAGCCTCACCATGCCGCCGATTTGCAGCGTGTTCACGCTCTCCTGCATCAGCCCCCGCTCCTTTAAGCCGATCTTCCTGCGCAGGATAATGGACAGGAAAATGCCGATGCTGATAAAGCCCAGGCCGCCCAGCTGAATCATGATCAGAATCATCACCTGGCCGAACAGGCTCCACTGGGTCCAGGTGTCCGCCACCACCAGTCCCGTCACGCAGGTGGCGCTGGTGGCCGTGAACAGGCAGTTGAGAAACGGCTCCGACTGCCCGTCCCGGCTGGCCATCGGCAGCATGAGCAGCAGCGTTCCCGTCATAATTATGATAAAAAAGCCGTACGCGATAAACTGCGTCTGGGAGATGCATTTGCTCAGCTTATTCCGTTTTTTCCGGACGCTTTTACCTTGTTCCATATCGTTCCCCTCGTTTATTATTCATTTTTATCCTTATCCGGCCCAGCCGGTTGTTACGTCCGCAGCTTTCCCAGGGACTGCCAGGCCCCAAACAGCAGAAAGGCCAGCAGATTTACCACCACCACGCTGGCTCCCGCCGGAGTGGACAGCTGGTAGGAGGCCGCCATGCCGATCATAAAGCAGACCAGGGACAAGGCGGCGCTGGAGATCGTCACGCTGCGGAAGCTCTTGAACACCCGCATGGAGGTCAGCGCCGGAAAGATGATCAGGCTGGAAATGAGCATGGCGCCCATCATGCGCATGCCCAGCACAATGGTCACAGCTGTCAGCACGGCGATCACCACGTTGTAGGCTCCCACGTTCACCCCGGTGGCCTTGGCAAAGCTCTCGTCAAAGGTCACCGCGAATATCTTATGGTAGCACAGCCCGTACATGGCCAGCACCACAACGGACAGGATCACCGAAAAGATCACGTCCTCCCGGCTCATGGCCAGGATGCTGCCGAACATGTAGCTGCTCACATCCGTGGTCATGCCCGTGGTCATGGAGGTGACGATGATGCCGATGGCCAGAGCGCTGGCCGAGATCATGGCAATGGCCGCGTCGCTCTTCACCTGTCCGTTCTCCGTGATCCGCAGCAGGAAAAACGCCGCCAGCACCACCACCGGGATGGACACCTTTAAGGGCGACCAGCCCAGGGCCAGGGCGATGGACAGGGCGCCGAAGGAGACGTGGCTCAGCCCGTCCCCGATCATGGAGTAGCGCTTTAACACCAGGCTCACGCCCAGAAGGGAGGCGCAGAGCGAAACCATCAGCCCGCCCACCAATGCGCGCACCAGAAAGGGGTAGGAGAGCATCTCACTGATCATTCCCATGGCAGCACCCTCCTTTCTCAGCCTTTCCGGCCGTGTGCTTTCCGGAGGCCGCGCTCAGAATCGGCGCCGGAAGGCCATCCGGCCCTGTCTGTAAATGGACCGCGCGGCAGCCTGCCGTGGGTTTGCATTTCCCCTGCTCCTTCTCATGGAAGAAGTGGCCGGCCGCCTGGCTGTTCATGTAATCGTGGGCGGGTCCGTAGAACAGCACCTGTTTTTGCAGGTGCAGAATTTTGTTGGCCTCCTCCACCGCGTTGCGCAGGTCGTGGGAAACCATCAGGATGGCAACCCCGTCCTCCCGGTTGAGGCGGCGGATCATCCGGTAAAAGTCCTGGATCGCCGCCGGGTCCAGGCCGGTGATGGGTTCGTCCAGGATCAGCAGCCTGCTGGTGGCGCACAGCGCCCGGGCGATTAACACCCGCTGCTGCTGCCCGCCGGACAATTCCCGGTAGCAATGGTTTTTCAGGGGCGTGATGCCCAGCTTTTCCATGTTCGTCTCAGCCAGGGCTTTTTCCGCCCGGGAGTAAAAGGGCAGGCGACCCGTGCGGCTCAGGGCGCCGCTTAGGACCACCTCCCTGACCGTGGCCGGAAAATCCCTCTGGGCCGCGGTCTGCTGGGGCAGGTATCCGATGCCGGTCCGGCGCAGCTCCTCCGCCACGCTCAGGCGGCCCGCGGTGGGCTTTAACAGACCCAAAAGCCCCTTCATCAGCGTGCTCTTGCCCGATCCGTTCTCCCCCACGATGCACAGGTAGTCGCCGGCGTCCACCTCCATGTTCACGTCCACCACCGCGTCCTGGTTGTCGTACCCGAAATCCACATGTTCACATTTTATCAAAGGTGTCATTCTATTACCTCGTTATCCATTCTCTCGGAACCGCCCCACTGGGAGGCGATTCCCGCATAGGGCAGCCTTCCCGCGGGCCGCGGCAACCGCGCCTAGTCAAGCCCCTCCCGCAGCGCCTCCACGTTCCGCTTCATCAGCTGCAGATAGGTGATGCCCTGGTCGAACTCGCGCCTGGTGACATTGTGACAGGAATGCAGCAGCAGGGGCTTGGCCCCTGTCTCCTCGCCGATCACCCGGGCTGTGCTGTGGCTGGACAGCTCCAGGTAGTAGACCGCCGGAATCTGTTCGTCCTCGACCTTGTCGATCAGATAGGCGATGGTCCTGGCGCTGGGCTCCGTGTCGCTGCTGCAGCCCGAGAAAGCCGCCCGGTAGGACAGTCCGTACTCGTCGGCAAAATAGCGGAAGGGAAACTTGTCCGCCACGATGATCATGTGGCGCTTTCCCTGGGCCACCACCTGGCGGAATTGCCCGTCCAGCTCCTTTAGCTCCGCCAGATAGGCCTGGGCGTTCTCGTCGAACCGGCCGGCCTGGCCCGGCAGCGCTTCGTCCAGCGCGCTGTTTATGATTTTTACAATCGCCATGGCGTTGACCGGCGACGTCCAGATATGTTCGTCGTACTCAATCTCCACCCCGTGGCCGTCGTCGTCCTCGTCCCCGTGGGCGTGACCGTGTTCGGCCTCCTCCATGCCCTCCACATGCTCCTCCTCCACCGTGTCGATGTAGTCCATCATGGTGACGATTTTCATGTGGGAGGTGTCCATGGAGTCCAGAACCTGGCTGAGCCAGTGCTCCATCTCGCCGCCGTTGCAGATCAGCACATCGGCCTCCTGGATGGTGATCATATCCGCCGGGGTGGGCTCAAAGGAATGGCTGTCCATCCCCGCCGGGACCACCAGGGTCAGGTTGACCCGGTCCCCCGCCACCTGGCGCACAAAGTCATAATATGGAAACAGCGTGGTGACGACCTTCAGCCGGCCGTCCTCCGTGGTTTCCGGTCTCCTGGCACAGCCGGCCGTCATTGCCGCCGCCAGGAAAAGCAGAGCAAAAAGCCCTGCCGTCCGTTTAATCAAATTACGCAATCCCGTTCACGTCCTTTACAATCTGGGCCACCTGTGAGGGATGATCCACAAGATAGGCCGGGTGGAACGCCTCCAGCTCCTCCCTGTCGCGAAAGCCCCAGGTGACGCCCACAGTGTCCGCTCCCGCGGCCAGGCCTGTTTTCATATCCGTGTTGGTGTCCCCCAGGTACAGGCACTCCGACATCTCCACGCCCATGTTCCGGGCGCACAGCCACACGCCGTCCGGCGCGGGCTTGCGGCGGATGCCCTCGCTCTCCCGCTCTCCGCTAACCTCGTCGAAATATCCCCTGCCGAACACGCCCTCCACATTGTCCAAAGCCCTGTCGTGGGCCTTGTTGGAGAGCACCGCGATCTTCAAGCCGTTGGATTTTAAAAATTCCAGCAGCTCGGGGATTCCCTCGTAGGGCTCCACCCTGTACATGCAGACTTCCCGGAAAAATTCCGTATAGCGGTTCAATGCCTCCTCATACAGGGCCAGCTTTTCATCCCCGCAGGCAAGTAACGCCCGCTCCACCAGTTTCTTGTAGCCGTCGCCCACGTACCGCTTCGTCTCCTCCACCGTGATGTCGCGAAGGCCGAAGGAGGCCAGGGTCATGTTCACCGACTTCTGAATGGCGTAGATCGAGTTGACCAGCGTGCCGTCCAGATCGAATATACAGCATTTATACATAGCATTGGCATTCCTTTCCATATTTATACAGCGTTTCCCGAACCGAAGCGTCCCGTCCACGCTCTAACGGGCAGGCCATGGGCCTGCCCTTTTGCTGATTATAGCATAGTTTGTCATTTTTGTAACCTCTTTCTAAATTCTTTTCATATTTACCCACATTTGACACCTTCCCCCGGACCGTGCTATACTTTTTCCAGACACGCGCTGACACACAAGTAAAGGGGGGAATCACCTTATGCACAACTACGTTATCACCTGCTGCTCCACTGCCGATATGCCGCAGTCCTATTTCAGCGAAAAGAACATTCCCTACGCCTGCTTCCACTTTACCATGGATGGGCGGGAGTACGACGACGACCTGGGTAAATCCATCACCCCGGAGGAATTTTACCGCCGCATCAAAAACGGCGCCATGCCTGTGACCTCACAGGTAAACGCCGGTCAATATGAAGCTATGTTTGAACCCTTCTTAAAAGAAGGCAAGGATATCATCCACATCACCCTCTCCTCCGGAATCTCCGGGACCTACAACTCCGCGCAGATTGCCATGGAGGAGATGTCCGAGCGCTATCCGGACCGCCGGATCACAGTGGTGGATTCCCTGTCCGCCTCCTCGGGCTACGGCCTGCTGGTGGACACTGCCTGGAATAAAATGGAAAGCGGCTACAGCTACGACGAGCTGTGCCGCTGGCTTCTGGAATACCGCGCCAATCTGCATCACTGGTTTTTCACCACGGATCTGACCCATCTGAAGCGGGGCGGCCGTGTTTCAGCCTCCGCCGCGTTCTTTGGCGGCATGTTGAATATCTGCCCCCTGATGGAGGTCAACGCCCAGGGCAAGCTGATCCCCCGGGACAAGGTCCGGGGCAAGAAAAAGGTCATCCGCGAGATCGTGGAGCGCATGAAGCTCCACGCCCTGGACGGAGCGGATTACAGCGGAAAATGCTTCCTCTCCCACTCCGCCTGCCCTGAGGAAGCCCGGGAGGTGGCCGCTCTGGTGGAGGAGTCCTTCCCTCACTTAAACGGACCTGTGATGATCAACGACATCGGCACCGTGATCGGCTCCCACACCGGCCCCGGCACCGTGGCCCTGTTCTTCTGGGGCGAGCCCAGAGCCGTATAAATTTCCTGAAATCCCCCTATAAATTCCCGCCCGCGGCCTCCCGCTTTCCCATGGCGTACAGCGCCGCAAAGCCGGCCCCGGCGGCCAGCGCGCTGAATATGAGAGCGCTCCCGCGGGGAACGCCGGGGAACAGCTCCGGCAGCGAGCCGAACATAAAGCCCAGGATGATCAGGTATGTGGGCTGGGGGTGGCGCTCCATCAGGCGCTCCAACACCTTGGTGGTCAGGAAAATGCCGCCCACCACGCCGACGCCCAGGGGAATCAGGGGCAGAATGTTCAGGCTGCCGATATTTTTCATGATCCCCTCATAGATTCCCAGCATATAGAGCATCTGTGAGACGCTGATGCCCGGAAGCACCAGTCCCACGGCGATGATAAAGCCGCCCAGGAGCTGAAGGAAAACGCCCAGAAGCCCGGCGCCCTCCTGGGGTCCGAACACCCCCTGGGGCAGCAGGGCCAAAAGCAGTACCAGCGCGATGCCCGCCAGGGGATAGAGCACGGCCCCGGGGCCGAAGCGCTTCACCCCCGCTTCCTTGTAGATCATGGGCACGCCGCCCGCTACCGCTCCCAGAAAGAAAAAGCGCACCGGCAGGTCCGCGGGCCCGGAGAACAGCAGGTTGATCAGCCTGGCAAACAGCACCATCCCCACCCCGGCACCGGCCACGAACAGGGCCAGAAACCGCATGCTCTCCCTGGGGTGTTTAAAAAACGAGCTGATGGACGTGATCAGCCGATCGTATATTCCCAAAATCATCGCCATGGACCCGCCGCTGACGCCGGGCACCGTCATCGTACCCCCAATCCACATTCCTTTTAATATTGTAGTGACTCCGTCGCGATTCATCAAATTCTCCCTTTCCCACAATCTGTCTTTAAAATATATTCCCGGACTCAGGCCGTCTATGCAGCCCATTGTAACCTGAGGGGAGGAGAATGTCGAATTAAAATTTCGCAAAGAACAGCGCGGGCAGCCAATCCGCCGTCCGCGCCGTTCTGTATCAAAAGGAGCTTCTAAACAATCAATCGGAGAAAAATCATTGCGTTAGGTTAATCAGCGGTAAAAACCGCCAAGGTTGCGGCTGCCGCAGCCCTGGCTGCCGCGGCCCTGATTGTTGCAGCCCTGGCTGCCGCCGGTAAAGCAGCTGTTTCCGCTGTTATTGCAGCCGCCGTCCGCGCCGCATAGGCCGGTGGGGCAGCCGGAATCCAGGCCGTCGCAGAGGCCGGCCGGGCAGAAGGCGCCCATCTGCTGTAAAAGGGCGTCAAGGTCCGCGCCTCCGTTCTGTACCTGTATGTAGGACCGGCTGTTTGCCGGGTTCATCGCCTGGTTGTACTGGTTCATATTGGCCTGGTTAACCGGGCAGCCGGAGCCTACCATCGCTGCGAGGGCCATTGCGGGAATCGTTACTGTCATATCTTATCCTCTCTTTCCGTCCTGTAAATTGTTACAAATATATTTCTTTTTTGTTACAAAACTATAATACCACATTTTTCCCTGTTTGTGCCTGGCAGTTTCTGGGCGGTTTTCCAACGGGTTCCAGTTCCCTTATCCGTCAAGAAAGTGTAAATTTTTCCATCTATAAGTTATAATTTCGATTCTTCGCGCATATTCTAATTAACATGTGTAATTTTGCACGGAATAACTTGCGAGAAAAGGAAATACGAATGTTAGACAACGTTAGAAAGAACGTGTTTTGGTCCGGCTGCCCGCGCCAAAATACCACGCCCCGGACCGAAGGGCAGCTGACGGCCATGATCCGCGTGAGCAATCTGCGGCAGACCTTGAACTTCTCCATTATGATGATTCTGGTGCAGGCCGTCAACGTCAGCATTTTCTGTATGATTCACATGCGGACAAGACAGTTTAAGCTTTACATGGCGGCCATCGCGCTGTTTTTGCTGGCAATGGCCGGCAACATTTTTTTAACCGAATATATTTTCCGCGCCGTGGCCTCCGGCAAAGGCACCGCCTGGTTAAAGTACCACACCTACGCCTTCACCGGCGTGATGGCGCTGTTCTGCCTGGCCATGACGTTCTTAAACCTGCGGGAGCGGATCACCATGGAAAACTATCTCCTGTTCGTGCTCTACATCGCCGCCTGCCCGCTGTTCACGCTGCGGGAGGTGTCCGCCGCGGTGGGGACAACCGCCGCCGTCGCCTTCTGCCTGTTCTCCCTGCGCCAAGCGCCGCCCATGGTTTACTCCCACATGGCCCTGTTCTGCAGCGCGGCCATCTTCCTGTCCCGCAGCCGCTACCACAGCATCACCGGAAGCCTGCGGGAGCTGTACCAGGCCAACGAGGACAACGTAAGCCTCATGAACCAGGCCCACCACGATACCCTCACCCGCCTGTTAAACCGCTGCGGCTTTGCCAAAAAGCTGGCGGAGGTTCTCCCGGTCACCATCCGCATGGAAATCCCCCTGGCCCTGGTCATGATCGATATCGACTATTTCAAGCGCTTCAACGACGCCTACGGCCATTGCGAGGGGGACCTGTGCTTGCAGGAGATCGCCTCCGCCCTGGCCCGCGGCATCCACCGGAACTCGGATTTCATCTGCCGGTACGGCGGTGAGGAATTTCAAATACTTCTCTACGGCATCGACCACCAAAACGCGGTCAAGGCTGCGGAACGGCTGCGAAGGCTGGTGGAAAGCCTGCACATTCCCGCCCCTGATCCCAAGGTTTCGCCCTACATGACCATCAGCCTGGGCGTGGCCTCGGGCGTCCTCAGGCACGAGCGGGATTTCGACGCCCTGCTCCGGCTGGCGGACCGGCAGCTGTACCTTTCCAAAGAGACCGGGAAAAACCGGGTAAGCGCCTGCCGCTTTACCCCCGGCCGCCCCCAGCCGGACATGTCCTGCCCGGGCTTTCATGACCTTCCCCTTTCGGCAGCGGAAAATCGGACAAACATCCGTCCTGCGGCGGACTACGGCCCCATCCTTCCCAGGGGGCTTTCCCGCCCCGTCTACCCGAACAGGTCCGACAATTCCGTTCCCCCCAGCAGATACAGTTCGTGAAGCGCCCGGGTGACGGCCACGTAGAGCAGCTTGGCCTCCATGGGATTGCTGCCGTAGTGCTCCCGGTCCGGTTTCCACAGGATAACCGCATCGAACTCCAGCCCCTTTGTGAGCCCAATGGGCAGAACCATCACGCCGTTCTGAAACCTCTCCCCGTCATTCTCACGGATCGCGGCCAGGGGCTTTAATCCCTCCTTGACCAGGGCCGCCTCCACCTCGCTGCGGCAGATCACCGCCGTGGTCAGATGGCCTCTGTCCTGAATCTGCCGGATTAAGCCCGCCGCGCAGGCAAACAGCTCTCCCTCCCCCGCCTCTATCCGTTTCGGCGGAAGGCCGTGGCGGATCACCGGCTGTATCCTGTAGGCTCCGGCCGAGGCTTTCTCCAGCACGTTTCCCGCCAGCCGGGATATCTCAATGGTATTCCGGTAGCTCTTGGACAGCAGGCGGAAGCTGTCGCGGCTCTTGTCGAACAGGATCTCCTTCAGGGCCTCCCAGTCATTCATACCCGTCTCATAGTTGATATTCTGCGATACATCGCCCATGACCGTAAAATAGCAGTCCTCCAGAACCTGTTTCAGCACGTAATACACCATCTCGCCAAAATCCTGGCCCTCGTCCACAATAATCTGGCTGAACTCATCCACTGTCTCCTTGGCTGTCAGGCGCTTGTGGATCAGGGCCAACGCCGCCAAATCGTAGACATCGTATCTGTTTTTGCGGATATTCCCGCGGGTTTTCTCAAATCCAACGCCCGCGTCCGCCCGCCGGCGCTCATAGCGCTCCAGAAACTTCAGATACAGCTTTGCGCCCGTATCCGCCCCGTTCAGCGGATCGAAATAGCGCCGGTACTCCCTTTTCTTGTCCCGTATCAGCTCCTTTTCCTCCTCGTCCGCCAGAAATATGATCCGTGAGGCGATCCGCTCATTTAACAGGGCTGCCAGCTGAGCCACGGACCGGGAGCGGCCCAGGTCCAGGGTTGCGCGCACATTGTCCGCGGTCAGGATCACCCCCAGAAGCGAATCCGAAACATCGGCGGCAGGCAGAAGCGCCTCCCGCACCTCCTCCAAATAGCGGTCCAGGGCGCGCCCAAAGTCCAGGCGGCTCTTAAAGCGCTCCTCCCCTCCCCCGCTCACCACGCGGGCGGACTTTTTCCACTGCTTCCCCAGCAGATAGGTAAACATTCCGTCCATGCGCATATGGCGCACATTGGACACGTCCAGTTCCGGCAGGCCGCTGGTGATATAGCTCAGCAGCATGTCGTTGCTGCCGATGATACAAAACTCGCTGGGATGTATGTACTTCTCGTAGTTGTAGAGAATGTAGGAAATCCGGTGCATGGCCACCGTGGTTTTTCCGCTCCCCGCCACGCCCTGGACAATGATATTTTTGTAGGGCCGGTCCCGGATAATCTCGTTCTGCTCCTTCTGGATCGTGGCGATGATGTCTCCCAGCACCGCGTCCTTGTTCTTGGCCAGATATTTGACCAGCAGCTCGTCGTTGGAGGCCACGTCGTTGTCGTAGTAGCCCAAAAGCTTCCCCTGGTCCGTGTCGTAGGTCCGTTTCAGGCGCAGGTCGATGGGTATCTCCAGCAGCTTCTCCCTGGTGGGGACCTGATAGCCGCCCTCCCCCATCTCGTTCTCATAGTAGACGCTGGAAACCGGCGCCCGCCAGTCCACAATCACCACCTCCTGATCCTGGGAAATCCCGTTTTTCCCAATATAGAGGCTGGCAAAGCAGTTTTGCTCAAGGTCCTCGTAGTCGATGCGGCCAAAATACGGTCTGTTCAGGGCCGCCTCGTTCTTGCGCAGGGTATTTCTGGTATGCTCCAGAATGCTCAGGGATGCGGCCAGCTGATTGTACAGCTCCGTCTCCCCGCCTGTGGTCACCGCTCCATAGAGCTCGTCCGACTCCCGCTTTAACCGCGTCTCGCGGTTCCGGTATTCCGTCACGTTGGCCCGCAGCTTCGCCATGGTCTCATCAAAATGCCGCTGCTCGTTTTCCCGATCCTGTTCCATTTTAATATCTCCCTTCTGTCCGTTCTGTGCGCTCCCATCCCGCGCCCATAAATTCAGGGTGTAGTAACAGAATATCAGAAAAAGAAAAAAATACTAGACTTTTATTTTCACTTGTAGTATGATGGATAATGTAGTTTACCCATATGGGGATTTTTGAGAGGACGCCGCCGGAATTCTGGAAGTTGCAGGGCCGGCCGGGAGCGGAGCCTCTTTTTTTGCGTTTTGGTCCAGACGCCCCTTCCCCCGGGCCGTCAAAAAGCGCTGCGCGGCAGGGCCGGATTTCCCGGCTGCCGCGCAGCGCTCTCTTGCTCGCCTTATCTCTCTGTAGCTGTATTTTCACCTGCTCCTACAAACACCGACTCCGCATAGTTCACCGAAGCCATGGCGTCCCGGCAGTAGGCGTCCGCGCCGATGGTCCTGGCGTAGTCCGGCGTCAGCACCGCGCCGCCCACCATCACCAGGGTGCCGGGCGCCTGCTCCCGAAGCCGGCAAATCGTCTCCTCCATGCTGGGAACCGTGGTGGTCATCAGGGCGCTTAGGCCCACCAGACGGACCTTCTGCTCGATGGCGGTCCGCACCACCGTCTCCGGCGGGACGTCCCGGCCCAGATCGATCACCTCATAGCTGTAGTTTTCCAGCAGCACCTTGACGATGTTCTTGCCGATGTCGTGGATATCGCCCTTCACCGTGGCCAGGATGATCTTGCCCTTTTTCTCCTGCACCTGCCCGGAGCCGGCCATCCGGTCCTTGATCACCTCGAAGGCCGCCTTCGCAGCCTCGGCGCTCATGAGCAGCTGGGGCAGGAAAATGGTTCCGGCCTCAAAGCCCTTGCCCACCCGGTCCAGAGCCGGGATCATCTCGGTGTTGATCACATCCAGAGGCTCCCTGGTTTCCAGCAGCTCCCCCACGGCCCGGTGGGCCTCGTCCTTTAAGCCCCGCTCAATGGCCGCGGACAGCCTGGAGGCGCCCCCCTGGCCTGCAGCGCCGCTCCCCAAATCTCCGGCGCTGCCGGTGCCGGAATTACCCGCGCCGCCGTCCCGCGGCAGCGTCTTTCCCAGGGATCCGGATTGGCCTCCGTAGATGCGGATATACTCCCCGCACTGGGGATCCCGGTCCATCAGCGCGTTAAAGCTATAGTAAGCCCGCATCATGGCCTCTGAGTTGGGGTTCACGATTGCGGCGCTGAGGCCGCTCTCCATGGCCATGGTGAAAAAGGCCGAGTTGATGATCTCCCGCTGGGGCAGGCCGAAGGAAATATTCGACACGCCCAGCACAGACTTGCAGCCCAGCTCGTCCCGGATGCAGCGCAGCGTCTCCAGAGTGGTTATGGCCCCCCTGCTGTCGGAGCTGACCGTCATGCAGAGGCCGTCGAAAATCAGGTCCTCGGTGCCGATGCCGTAGCGGGCCGCCTCCCTGATGATCTTTCGCGCCACCTGGATACGGCCCTTGGCGGTCTCCGGGATGCCGGACTCGTCCAGACACAGCGCCACCACGGCGCCGCCGTATTTTGCCACCAGGGGGAATATCTCGTCCATCACCTCCTGCTTGCCGTTCACAGAGTTGATCAGCGCCTTTCCGTTGTAGATTCTGAGTGCCCGCTCCATGGCCTTGGGATTGGAGGTGTCGATCTGCAGCGGCAGGTCGATAATGGCCTGCAATTCCTTCACCACCGCCTCCATCATAGCGGGCTCGTCGATCTCCGGAAGGCCCACGTTCACGTCCAGCACCTGAGCCCCGTTGTCCTGCTGGGTCACGCCCTCCCTGAGGATGTATTCCAGGTTGTTGTCCCGCAGGGCCTGCTTGAACTTGGATTTGCCGGTGGGATTGATCCGCTCCCCGATGATCACGGTCCTGCCCTCCACGCACACCGCCTGGGCGTAGGAGGATATCACGGTGCGCCTCTTGGGCTCGGGCCACGCTAAGGGCACGCCCTTGCAGCGCTCCACTGTCTTTTTAATGTGCTCCGGCGTGGTGCCGCAGCAGCCTCCCAGGATGCAGGCGCCCATGTCCGCGATCTCCTCCATCACCTGGGCGAACTGATCCGCGTCGATGTCGTAGAGCGTCACCCCGTTCTCGCTGCGGGGCAGCCCCGCGTTGGGGTTGACGATCACGGGCAGGGAGGAGACCGCCAGAATGTCTTTTAGAATCCCCTTCATCTGCACCGGCCCCAGACCGCAGTTGATGCCCAGCGCATCCACCCGCAGCCCCTCCAGCAACGCGACCGTGGACTCCACGTTTCCGCCGGTCAAAAGCTTGCCCTTGGCGTCAAAAATCACGGTGGCGAACACAGGCAGCCCCTCGCCCGCCTCCCGGGCGGCCAGCACGGCCGCCTTCAGCTCATAGCTGTCGCTCATGGTCTCGATCAGCACCAGGTCCGCGCCCTCCCGGCGGCCCACACGGACCACCTCCCTGTAGAGCTCCACCGCAGCCTCGAAGTCCAGGTCCCCCAGGGGCTTTAACAGCTTTCCCGTGGGCCCAAGGTCCAGGGCGATATATCCGTGTCCGGCCTGCGCCACCGCTTCCCGGGCGTTTTTCATGGCAGCGGCGACGATCTCCTCCACGCCGTAGGACTCCGCGGGACGCATTTGCCCGCGCTCCTCCCGGGCGCCTAAGGCATTTTCCTGTCCCCTGAATTTTAAGCCGTTGGCCCCGAAGGTATTGGTCTTGATGATGTCCGCGCCCGCTTCCAGGTAATCCCGGTGGAGCTTCACGCAAATCTCCGGGTGGGTGATATTCCACACCTCGGGCAGCTCCCCGGCTTTCAATCCCTGCGCCTGCAGCAGGCTTCCCGTGCCGCCGTCGAAAAACAGGCGGCGCTGTCTCATTTCCTTTAACAAATCCATGTACAAGTCCTCTTTAACTATTTCGAATATCCGCGGCCAGGGCGCTCACGTCCTCCGGCCGGGTGGCCCAGCTGGTGCAGATGCGCACGGCGCTGTGGCTCTCGTCCACGCGGCACTGGTATGCGAAGGCGTACTTGTCCTTCCAGCTCTCCAGCACCTCATCCGGAATCACCGGGAAGGTCTGATTGGTGTTGTTGGGCACCAGGAAGGGATATCCCCTGTCCACGCAGGCGCGGCGAATCTCCTCCGCCAGCTGGTCCGCCCTGCGGCCCGTCTCAACGTAAAATCCGTCCCGCAGCAGCTCGCAGAACTGGAGGCCCAGCAGACGCCCCTTTGCCACCAGACCGCCCTCCTGTCTCATAATGTAGCGGAAATCCTTCTTCAGGGCGTCGTTCAGGATCACCACAGCCTCGCCGAACAGGGCGCCCACCTTGGTGCCGCCGATGTAGAATACGTCGCAGTTGGCCGCCAGAACCTCCCAGTCCACGTCCATGCCCTCAGCTCCCAGGGCGTAGGCCAGGCGCGCGCCGTCCACATAGAGGTAAAGTCCGCACTCCCGGCAAACCCGGTAGATGTCCTCCAGCTCCTTTTTGGAGTAGGCGGTTCCCAGCTCCGTTGACTGGGAAATGTACACCAGGCCCGGCTGAACCATCTGGTCATAGGCCTCGTCCTCGTTGTGGGCGTCCCAGGCTTTTTTCACCTGCTGGGCCGTGATCTTTCCGTCCGTTGTGGGCAGCCCCATCACCTTGTGGCCCGTGGCCTCGATGGCCCCCGCCTCATGGACGTTGATGTGCCCCGCCTCCGAGCACAGCACGCCCTGGTGAGGACGAAGCGCTGCCGCGATTACCGTCAGGTTGGCCTGGGTTCCTCCTGTCAGGAAATGCACCGCGGCCTCCGGCTTCTTGCACATGGTCCGGATCATATCCGCAGCCTCCGCGCAGTAACGGTCGTTCCCGTAACCGGGCGTCTGCTCCATGTTGGTCTCCACCAGCTTGTTTAAAATGCGTTCATGGGCGCCCTCACTGTAATCGCAGTTAAAACGTATCATTTTCTTTTCCTCCTTTTATTGTCACTTTAATATGATAATCTCGTTTGCGCGGCCGGGCCGCTTTACCGCCGGTAGGCGCAGTCCGTCTTGGCACAGGCCTCGCAGCCCCTGACATCGCAGCGGTGGGGCTTTTTGCTGATCCCCATGACCGCGGTCACCGACTTGGACGGCATCATAAGCAGACTGTCCGTCAGCTTGATTCCGATGCGCTTGCCCGCCTCCAGCGCTCCCAGCAGGGCCGGCTGGCAATCCAGGGGAAAGTCCCCGTATCCCGGGCTGAACCTGGGCCGCAGGTACTCCCCCCGGGCCTCGTACTCCGCCTTCAGCCGGGAACAGACCTGGTCGCAGTACTCCTCGATCATAGCCGCGGCCGCGGCCTGCATGACCACGGCCCGGCTCATCTCCAGACGGCTGTACTTGTGAATCAGGTGATCAGCCCCCGTGCCCAGGGTGGCTGCGAACACGATGATGCCGTGGCAGTCCGCCAGATTCCGGGCCAGGTTTTTGCTGCGGGTGTGAAAACAACCGCCGTCGATCTCCCCGTCCCCTGAAAGGGCCAGGGGGAACGCGGCCGTCAGATGGCGGGGCTCACAGGCGTTCCCCAGCTGGGCCAGGCAGTCCTCCACCAGCTCCATCACCGCCTGGCTCTGCTGCCCCTTGCAGCCCATATACCGCAGGACCTCCCTCCGGTCCACCGCAGTCTGATCCATGCAATCACCTCCGATTTCCGCTTTTTCCCATATGGATTACAGAATCTCCGACAGGTTCTGCCGGATCCTGGCAGCCACGTCGGGCTTGTTCATGGAGTAGACGTGGATGCCGTTGACCCCGTTGGCGATCAGGTCGATGATCTGATCCGTGGCGTAGGCGATGCCCGCCTGCTTCATAGCCGCCGGGTTGTCCCCGAACCTGTCCACAATGGATTTAAACCGCGCGGGCAGATAGGTCCCGGACATGCCGGTGATGCGGCTGATCTGTTTGGCGTTGGTCACCGGCATGATTCCGGCGATCACCGGCACTGTGATCCCCTTCTCCCGTATGCGGTACAGATAGCTGTAGAGAATGCTGTTGTCAAAGAACATCTGGGTGGTGACGAAATCACAGCCGGCCTCCACCTTTTCCTTCAGGTAATCCATATCCACCGACTTGTTGGCCGACTCTACGTGTCCCTCCGGATAGCAGGCCGCGCCGATGCAGAAATCGCCGCTCTCCTTGATCTCCCGGATCAGCTGTGAGGCGTACCGGTACTCCCGGGGCGTCTCCCCGTCCGCCGGGATATCGCCCCGCAGCGCCAGGACATTCTCGATGCCCCTGGCCTTCAGCTCATCCAGCACCTGGTGCACCTTCTCCCTGGTGGACGAAACGCAGGTCAGATGGGCCAGCGGCGTGACCCCGTACCCCTTGATGGTGTCGGCAATATCCACCGTGTAGCGGCTGGTACCGCCGCCCGCCCCGTATGTAACGCTCATAAAGGACGGATTTAATTTTGCAATCTCGCAGGCCGCGCGCTCCACCGACTCGTAAGCGCCCTCCGTCTTGGGCGGGAACACCTCAAACGAAAGAGTCGGCTTGCCCGCCGCCAATATATCCCGTATTTTCACGCAATTCTTCCTCGCTTCCCTGAATTAAACGGCCGCTTTCTCCCTTCACCGTGAGAAAATCCGCCGACAGTTCCAATTATAAGGACTGGGGAGAGATCTGTCAACGTAATAAAAGCAGGTATTGTTCAACCGTGGTTTGTCGAACAATACCTGCTTTTATCCTTTGAGCGCCGCGCAGTTACGGTCTGGGCTCAGCCAGGGCCCGGCGGATATAGTCGCATATTTCCGGAGCCTGGGAATTTCCGTACAGGCAGCGCCGGAATTCCTCCCCTTTGCACGCGGTCAGCAGCACATCCCGGTCCATTTCCCGCAGTATGGTCATCATATCCTTGTTTACAATGGACTTGATATGGCTCAAAATAGCGACATTGCGGTTCTGGACCTGCTTTTTGTCCGGCGGGTACCCATTTCCCCGCCCGCAGGATAGTATGCGTTCGAATATGCCGCGCAGGTTCAGCTCCGCGCCCCAGCCAAAGCCCTTGGCGTAGGGCAGGGAGACGGCGTTGCCGTTGTTGATCTGGCAGAACAGATAAGCGTCCACCGGCTCCAACACCAGCCCGCATACCACTCCCGGATAGTTGTTCAGGGAAATCATGGCTCCCTCCCCCGTGCCGCAGCCCGTCACCACAAAATCCACAGCCCCAGAATTTAAGAGCACGGCGGCCATCAGGCCCAGGTGGATATAGGTCAGCTCGGGTTCGTCCCCCTCCCGCTTCATGCCCACATTGTAAACCACATGGCCGTGCGCCTTTGCCGCGGCCGCCAGCTCTCTGAAAATCAGCTCATTCTTTCCGGCCTGGCTCCACTCATTCATCAATGCAATTCTCATCGTAATCCCCCTATCATCCGTCCTCCCGCTTTTCCGGCGGGCAGCAGGACCGACGAAATTGTATGCAGCACTTCAGCTCAGGCATCTCCCGGGGCTGCTCCCCGCTCTCCAGCAGATTCAGCAGAATCTGCGCCGCCCTGGCCCCCTTCTCGTAGCTCGGCTGCCACACCGTGGTCAGCGGCGGTGACACGTACTGGGCGATCTGGGAATCGTCAAAGCCCACCACGGAGAGATCAGCGGGGATTTTAAGGCCCAGCTCCTCGGCCGCCTTGTAAACCGAAATGGCGATCATATCGTTGGCGCCAAACACCGCCGTCACCCGCTTTGGCATGTACATCAGTTTCTTGGCGTGGTTCTCAGCTTCCTTGTGGATGGAGTACTCACATATCTGGAGATAGTCCTCATTCACCTCAATGCCGCTGTCCGCCAGCGCCTGCCTGTAACCCCTGACCCGCTCCGACAACGCAATGGACAGATTGGCGCTGATCATGCCGATTCGGGTATGGCCCAGATCGATCAGGTATCTGACAATATCGTAGGCGAATTTAAAATTGTCGATGTCCACGTTGTGGGTTTCCCGGTCCTCCGGATCCCGCTCGCCGATAACCACAAAGGGTATGTTCTGCCCGGTCAGGCGGCGGTGGATGCAATCGCTCTCCCTGCTCCCCAGAATCAGGTAGCCGTCGATCCGGCGGTTATAATACAGTTCCAGCAGATTGTCCTCCCCGGAATTCATAACCAGCAGCATTTTGTAATTTTTCTGATTGAGGGCCTCGGAGATTCCCGACAGTATTGTTGAGTAAAACGCGTTCATAAAAAAATATTCCGGCGTACAGTTGATCAGGATTCCGATGGTTTCCGAGCGGCCGCTCACCATACTCTGGGCGATGGCGTTGGGCACATAGCCCACCGCCGCCCTGCGGACCTTCTCCCTGGTCTCCCTGCTGGCATACCCGCTGTTGTTGAGCACTCTGGACACGGTGGAGATGCTCACCCCCGCCTCCCGCGAAATATCCTCCAATGTTTTCATGGCCGCTCCCCCAGCTTTCTATTGATTCGCCAGACCATAGATCATGGCGATATCCCTTTTGAACAATTTCCGGAAGGTACCCACGCTTTCAATTTTGCCGAACAGGGTGCATTTCTCCGTCATCTCCGCCAGCTCCCGCTCTGTCAGCGGACGGCCCAAAAGCTCCGGGATGCCGGTGGGCACGGGAAGCTCCTGAAAATACCGGTCCGTGCGGCGGATTCCCTCCAGCGCCGTCTCGGCCTCCTCCCCCTCCCGGCCGTAAATCCCCCACACCTGCCGGGCATAGCGGGCAAAGCGTCCCGGATTCCCGGCCGCCACATACTCCGCCCAGGTTCGCCATATGGCCGACAGGGTAGCGCCGTGGGGAGCGTCAAACATTGCCGACAGCTCATGTCCCAGAATGTGCACCGCGAAATCCCCTGCATTTCCCAGGCCTGTCAGCTGGTTGTGGGAAATGCTGGCGCACCACATGATCTCCGAGGCGGCTCTGTAATCCCCCGGATCGTCCACATACCGTTTCCCCCATCGGATCACGGTGCGCAGCAGGCCTTCCGCAATCTCGTCGGTCAGATCATTTCCCGTGTCCGCGGAAAAATAGCGGTCCAGCGTGTGCATCATGATGTCCGTAACCGCATAGGCCCGCTGAGCTAAGGGGACCGTTTCCAGCAGGCGCGGATTCATAAACGCTACCTCCGGCCGGTCAAAATCCCCGTTAAAGGACCGCTTCAGCCGGGTCTTTGGGTCCAGTATGACGCAGGAATTGCTGGTCTCGCTGCCCGCCGCAGCCATGGTGAGCACGCAGCCCACCGGGATATGTCCCCTCACCTCAGAGGCTTTGCGCACAAAATAGTCCCAGATATCCGTATCCTGATTCCTGGCACCGATGGCGATCGCCTTAGCCGAGTCGATCACGCTGCCGCCGCCCACCGCCAATATGAAATCTGTGTTTTCCCGGACGCAGAGCTCAATCCCCCTGCGCACCAGCGGCAGCTCAGGGTTCGGCTTCACGCCGCCCAGCTCCGCAAAGGATATCCCATTTTCTTCCAAATTCTGTTTGATGCGCTCCAGCAGGCCTGAGCGGATCACACTGCCGGTCCCGTAATGGATCATCACTTTTTTGACGCCCCTTGACCGCAGATAGGAGCCTGCCTTTTGCTCCGCATCCGGACCGAATATCACCCTGGTAGGGCTGTAAAATTCAAACGCATTCATCGCTGCCTCCCCGCTATCGGATAAACTCAAAGAATCCGCCGGCCTTCAATTCTTCAATCATCGCCTGCGCCCTGGCGTCCTCCAGGGGCAGGATCGGTTTCATGGTCGTGCCGGCCTCGATTCCCTGGAAATTTAAAATCGCCTTGATGGCCGCCTGATTGGCCGGCTCCAGGTACTTTTTGATCACCATGATGTAGCGGTCGATCTTCCACTGCAGTTCCCTGGCCGCCGGGATATCCCCGCTCTGATAGAAATCGTACAGCTTGGCGAAGGGCTTGGGCATGATGTTGTAATAGCTGCCGATTCCCCCGTCCGCTCCCAGCGTCAGCGCGCTCAGCAGCATGGCGTCATACCCCATCATCACATTGATCCGTCCGTCCTCATAATCCTTGATCTGGCGCATAATCTCCAGATTGGTGTCCGTATACTTGAGGCCGACCACATTGGGAACCTCCATCATTTCCACCATAAAATCATAGCCAATGGAAACCCCGGTGAGCAGGGGGATATTATAGATAAGGAAGGGAATTTTCGCCGCTCTGGCAATCTCCGTGTAAAACTCCTTGATATACCGCTTGCTCATCCGGTAGTAGTAGGGCGGCACCGAGGAGATGCCGTCCGCCCCCGCCTCCCCGGCGTGCTTTGCCAGCTCCACGGCCGTTTTCGTGTCCGCGGTTCCCACGTGGATCACCACCGGCACGCGCCCGGCCGCCTGCTCGATACAGATTTCCGCCACCTTCATCCGCTGTTCTTTGGACATGATCATGCCCTCGCCGGTGCTGCCGCCCACATACAGGCCGTCTAAGCCGCTCTCGATCATATAATCCGCGCACTCCCTCACCGCCGATTCAATCACCTCCCCCTTGTGGTCAAAGGGAGTTATAAACGCAGGCCACGCGCCTGTAAACTTAATCTCACCCATCTTTTGTTCCTCCTTCCGATTATCATATCAGCCCTTTACCGCCCCAACGCTGATCCCTCTGGTAAAATATTTTTGAAACGACAGAAATACAATGATCATGGGTATGGCGGAGCAGGCCGCGCCCGTCAGCTTCCTGGCAATGTCCGGGCGGTTGTCCACCATCAGGGAGGCGATCCCCACCATCATGGTTTTCATCACATCCGTTTTCGCCATCAACAGCTGCCAGAGATAGTCGTTCCAGAAGCGCACGAACATCAGGATAAACAGCGCCCCCAGACCAGGCTTTGCCATGGGCATGAATATTTTATAGAATATGGTCAGCTCATTAGCCCCGTCGATCTTGGCGGAGTCCCGCATCGCGTCCGGTATCCCGTCAAAAAAGGATTTCAGCATGAACACCCCGAAGGGCATCGCCACCACCGGCGCAATCATGGACATGTAGGTGTTGGTCATTTTCATTTTGCTCATCAGCGAGAACAGCGGCACAATGTAGCTCTCCTTGGGCACCATCAGAGTCCCCACAAAGAAGGCGAACAGCACCTTGCTCCCTGTAAATTTCAGTTTCGCAAACCCATAGGAGGCCAGGGCGCTGACGAGCACCACCAGGCTGGTGCCCACAAAGGCAACCAGCGCGCTGTTGAACAGCCAGCGGAACGCGTTTGTTGTGGTAAATATGCTGATGTAGTTTTTTAAAGTAAAATTCACCGGCCACCAGTCCGGCGGCATCTTGGTCACGTCGCTGGAAAATTTAAATGTGTTGGATATCAGCCAGTACAGCGGAAACAGGTTCAGAACCGCGCCGCACAAAACCAGCGCCTGCAGCACCTTCTCCGGCGCGGACATCCGCTTCCACCCGCTTCTTAACGTCACCAGTCTCTCCTTCATCCTGCGTCTCCCCTCCTTCGGCTCAAACGCGGTTTATCCCGATCGGCAAAGATCGCCACCTGCACCAGGGACAACAACATACAGATCGCAAACATGATGACTCCGATGGCCGCCGCCTCGCCCATGCGGTTGTTCAGCTCAAAGGCCTTCTCGTAGAGGTAATACATCAGCGTGGAGGAGGCATGGTTGGGACCGCCGTTCGTCATCAGCTGGATGACTACGTATATTTTGATGACCGCAATGATCTCCGTGATCAGCACGTAGAGCGTGGTGGGCTTCACCAGCGGGAATATAATGTACACAAACCTTCCCACCTTACCGCAGCCGTCCACCTCCGCCGCCTCCAGCACGTCGGAGGAGATGCTGACCATAGAGGCCACATACAGGACGATCACCTGGCCGATATTCGACACAAAGGTGACGAAGATGATGATGGGCATCACCCAGTTCACATCCCCCAGGAAATTGATCGGCCCCACGGAGGCCCTGCCCAGCAGATAGTTGATCAGCCCCAACGACGGGTTCAAAAGGAAATTCCACACCACCGTCATAACCGTCATGGACACCGCAATGGGAATATAGTAGCAGGCCCTTATAAAGGACACATAACCGCTGGCTTTATCAAAGATCGCCACCGATACCACCAGGCCCAGCCCCACCGCCAGCACCACGATGCAGACCACGAACAACACGGTGTTCCACAGGGATTTCATGAAATTGGGATCCGACAGCAGGTTGCGGTAATTGGCCAGCCCCACAAATTTCTCGCTCTTGAGCGTGATTTTATACAGGCTCATCCGAAATCCCGAAAAAATCGGATAGATCATCAACGCCAGGAACAAGAAGAGCTGCGGCAGTACAAACAAGTATCCCGTCACTTCGCTTTTTAACCTTTTTCTCCAAGATTTCAACTGTCCTCTCCCCTTTTATCTCAGTTCGCCGGACCGGATCATGCCTCCGGTCCGGCAACCTTAACGCTGCTTAATATAATTCCGACTCTTCCTTGCCGTTTTTGATGATCTCATCCGCCTTAGCCTTAAAGTCGTCCAGGGCCTCCCTGGAGGTCATGGTTCCGGCCAGCACGGCCTGGAACTGCGGGTACAGCGCTTTGCGGAATTCACTGTAATTGGGGATGCCCCCGTTGTAGTTGACAAAGTAATCCGACTGCGCCATAAACATGGGCAGCTCCGGCTGCTTCTCAGCCACCTGCTCAATCACGCTCTGGCGGACCGGCACTCCGGCTGTGGCCGAGGCCATCACCAGCTCCGGATCGCTGGAGAAGAATTTGATCAGCTCCTTGGCCCACTGGATCCGCTCCTCCTCCCCGGTGTCAAAGGCGCAGGCGCCGTAATACTGCGCAAAGGAAATGGGCTTTTCCTCCCCCGGAAGCATGAACAGCGAGTAATCAAATTTTTCCAGCTCACCTGTCTCCATGGCGCTTTTTATCTCATTGTAGTGGGTGGTCAGGCAGTAGGCCACGCCCAGCTGCTGGTTCCGGAACATTTCCCGGGTGTCCGCGCTGCCCATGGATTCCGGCGAGGGCTCCATCAGGCCTTCATCGTAGAGGGACTTGATAAAATCCATGGCCTGAATCCCCTTTTCCGTGTTGATCGTCACCTCGGAGCTGTCCTCGCTGAACATCTTGGCCCCGTACATCTGCAGGTAGCTGTTGTTGTACTGGTCGGACTGTTCGTTCTTGCAGTAGAACCCCAAGGGATAGAAGCCCTGATCCGTTACCTTGTCCCTCATATCCGCAAGCACAGCCTTAAACTCCTCCGGCTTCCAGGTGCCCATCTCGTATTCGGCCGGAATCATATCCTCATGGCCCGAGGCTTTCAGCGCATCATTGTTGACAATCAGGCTGCCCGTCACCATGAAGAAGGGATAAAAATACAGCTGATCGGCCACTGAACAGCCGTCCCAGGCGTCCTGGAAGATATCGCTTCTGTCCGCCTCACCCACCAGATCGTCCAGGGGCACCAGGGCTCCCATGTGGGCAAAATCCGTCATCACCATGGAGGTGTCAAAGAATATATCCGGCTGCGTCCCGGACTGGATGTTGGAGGTCAGCACCGCGTTTCGCTCAGAGCCGGTGATCTGCGTCACCTCCACCTTGACATTGGGGTGAAGCTCGTTGAACTTTTCTCCCACATACTCAAAATAGTCCGTGTAGGCGGCTCCCTCCGCCGTCTGGTCAAACACGCCTACCCACTGGGGGGTGAGCCATATCTTCAGCACAAATTCGTCTTCCGTGTTCAGATTGCTTACTGCCGCGGCTTCCTCCCCCTCCGTGGATTCGGGGGCCGCGGACGCTTGGGATTGCGCAGCCGCCTGGGTTTGCGCGTCGGCGGCAGGGTCCGCCTTTTTCCCGCCGCCGCAGCCCGTCAGAACGGTGGATAACGCCATCATTACCGCAAGTACAACCGCCAGTCTCTTCTTCATAAAAGTCCTCCTTTGTATAATATATATGTTGCACAATATGTAAAAACGTTTTTATATAGTTTCCACATTTAGTATATATTGTTTCCACAAACCTGTCAATGAATTTTTAGATTTTATATACAATTTATCCTAAATTATCAGTGTTATTATATTTGAAAAATTAATATATGGAAATATTTTCACATTTTATAATATTATTTCAGAATTAACCCCCTCCCCTTCTCCTATTCAGCATTAAAATAATTTGTATGGAAATGTTTTCACATTATGTTGCCAAAATCCAAAAAGAACCCCGATTTCGAAAAGAAAATCGGAGTTCCCTTTAATTCTTCAAAAATTCATATGCCCACCGGCACTTATTTGCCTTTCGTCACGTCATTGACGCCTCTTGGCCTTCCCGCTGAGCTCGTAGGCCCTTGACAAAAACCTACCCGCATTCATCTTGTGAAACGGCGATTTGGTGGTCTCGTAATCCTGCTCCAGAGCCTTAAGCCCGCCTGTTTTCCCGTTCAGGACGTCCAGGCATATCTGCTGGTAGGCGATGATGCGGCGGGCCTTTTGACGGAATTTCTCTTTGCAGGACGGGGAGGCGATCGCCGCCTTAAGCTCTTTTAAGGCCGCGGCAGCGCCGGCCCGGTCGCCCTTCTGCAAATAAGCCGTGCCCAGATTGGAGGCCACCAGGCCCCGCAGGGCCGCGGCCTGCTCCGGCACCTCCTGGGCCTTCAGCAGGGCGATGGCAGCATCGGCCTCCCCCCTGGCCAGATAGCCGTTGGCCACATGGGCGGCGTGGGTCACGCGGTCCGCTGTCTTTATCCTGCGGTCCAGCAGGGGCAGCGCCCGGGCCAGAAACGCTTCCGCATCCAGCTTTTCGTACAACAGCAGCAGCATCTCCTGGTAGCTGCGCACCGCGATAATCTTGGCAATATACAAAAACACGTTGACCGCCAGCGCTGCGGTCACCAGCGCCGCCACCGCCTTGGCGGCGGTGCCGCCCGGATAGAGAAGCCAGACTGCCGCCGCTCCCGCAAGCGCTCCAGCGGCGCTTCCCCATATTGCCGTCATCCTGCTGGCTTTAAAAAAACCGATCATCCCATGCCCTCCAATCAAAAACCGCCTTTACCCGGCGCCTGAGCATGTTTTAGACAGGCTCAGGAACCGGGCAGGCATTGTCGTGCACCGCAGAGAAAATGCACTCTGTTGTCAGATCGCGCCGGATCAGCCTACCAGGCCGATCATGGTCAGGCCGGCCAGGCAGATAAATGCCACGATGCCGCCCAGCGCGTTGGTGGTGGTGAAGTACTTCAGACCCTGCTTGGTGTCAAAGCCGTACAGGGAGGTAAAGATCCAGAATCCGCTGTTGTTTACATGCCAGCCCACCATGGAGCCTGCGCCGATGGCCAGGGTGGCCACAACCGGGCTCATGCCCAGAACCGGGATCAGATCCACCATCAGGGCCGCAGCCGTCATGGCGGCGGTGGTCATGGAACCGCAGACCGTCATCAGGATCGCAGCCAGCAGGAAGGGAATCAGCAGGCTGGGGAAGCTGGTTCTTGCGATAGCGTTTCCGATCACGCTGATGGCTTCGTTTTCACGGAGAATGCCGCCCATTGCGCCGCCCATCGCGGTGATTAACAGCGCGCTGATGGCGATCTTTAAGGCGCGTCCGCACCAGTTGCCGAACACGATCTCAGTCCAGGAGCTCTTCTCAGACAGCTCCTTGGTGCCGGTGGCCTCGTTGGCCTTGCGGACAACCTTGTCCTTGCGGCCGAACACCATCAGGCCCAGGGCCACGATGCCGCAGAACAGAGCCAGAACCGTGTCGCCGAAGGTGTTGAAGAACACGTATGCGCCGGAGCCCTCCTCCACCATCAGCTTGCCGATGGAGCCAACCGCGATCATCACGGCCGGGAGCAGCAGCGGGATAAAGGACATACCCGCGCTGGGAGCGTTTTCCTCTGAGATCAGCAGCTTCTCAACAGAAGCGCTGTCGTCCACCGCCTCGATGCCCTCGGTGTAATCCGCCAGCGGCTCGATGAACTCGCCCTTGGCGTAGATGGGGGCCAGCACAAAATAGCAGACGGCGAAGGACACAACGCTGCACACCAGGCCCCACATGATCACGGTGCCGATATCCGCCTGCAGCAGCACGGCCACAGCCAGCACGCCGGGCGTGGGGGGAACCAGTCCATGGGTCAGGGTCAGGCCCAGGTTTACAAAGGGCGCTACCTGGGACATACTCATGTTTTTGCGCTTTGCCAGGATCGCGGAGATCGGGGCGTTGAGGATGATTGCGATATCGCCGAATACGGGGATACTCATGATAAAGCCGGTCAGCGCAGGCGCCAGCTCCAGGCGTTTGCCCTTAAACAGGCGGATAAAGAAGTTCACGATGCTGGTGGCGGCGCCCGTATCAGAGATACCGGAGGCGATGATCGCGCCGAAAATGATCATGACGCCGATGCTGCCCAGCGTGGAACCAAAATAGTTCTTGATGGAATTAAATGTATCGACAAGCGGTTTGCCGGATACCAGACCGATGAACACGGCCGTGATAAACAGGGTCATAACCGGATGCATCTTGAATTTCAGCGTCAATACGGTCAGTATAACGATCGCTGCAACCAGCATGATGATAAATAATGTAGGTGACATACCTATTCCTCCTAAGCTTTTTCATTTTCGTGAAGGCGGCGGACCAGGGTCAAGCCCCCCTGACCTTGGCTGCTGTCCACAGGACCGGATGCCCTGCGGCCCGCCGCGCTTCAGCTTGCATACCCCGCGGATTGCTGCGGGAATTAACTTGGTTTTTTCCGCTCTGTCCTCTCTGCCGGGCAGAACGGATTGTTTCATCTATGTATTAAATACAGCCGTTCTGCACCAGAGCCTCTCTGGTGGTCCGGTAAGCCGTACTTATTACCCACGCCGGGTCCTTCTTCCAGTAGTCCGGATTGAAGGTTTCAATGGACACCATTCCGTCGTAGCCGGTCTCCCGGAGATTTTCCAGGAAATTGCCGATGTCCACCACGCCCGCATCCGGAAAGCAGCGCTTGTCCTGCCCCATCTCCTCGTCCGGAACGTCCTTTCCGCTCATCATGTGAATTGCGAATATCTTTTCCGGCTGCACCTTGCGCAGGGCGGAGAAATCGTTGGTGCGGTTGTTTAAGTAAATATTGTAGGAATCGAACACAAAGCCCACGTTATCGCGGTTCACCGCCCGCACGATGGCGTCGGCCTCCTCCACGCTGCGCACGCTGCTGCGCTCAAAGCCCACCAGCTCGAAGCACAGGTTCACCTGGTACTCCTCCGCCATCTCCCCCAGCTTGCCGAGAATCCGAACGCAGTTTTCATAGGTCTCCTCCCGGGTGCCCACAAAGGGGCCTCCCGCGGGATCGCGCTGCAGCGGCGGAACTATGATAAAGTGGTGGCCGCCGATGGCTTTGCTCACCTCCAGGCCCATCCGAAACTCCGCCAGCAGCGCTTTACTGCGCTCCGGGTCGTCGCGCTCCCCCAGAAACTCCGGGTAGAGATACAGGGCGTTCATGGCGTGGGGCTTTATGCGGCTGGTACTGAAAAACGCCGCCAGCTCCTCCACCGTGTGTTCCTTTAAATAGTCGCTGAGCATGTCCAGGCGAATCTCGATGTAGTCGAACCCCGCCTTCTCACAGAGCTCCAAGTCCTTGGCCAGGCTGGAACAGTCCTTGGCCGTGGCTTCATTATAAGAAATTTTCACGGTCCGCCTCCTTCTATTTGATGGGGAACTTGATCACGCTGTTTGTCTCTGTAGCCCGGTAAATGCCCGTGAAGATTTCCACTGTCTTGCGGCCCTCCCTGGCGTCCACCAGCGGCTTTTCGCCCTTCTGCACGGCATCCACAAAGTCCTTGATCTGCTCTCTGTGGTAATAGTACATGGAATCCACGCTGTTGAAGAAATCCGTATCCTCCTTCTTCCAGGTCTCCAGCATGTTCTCCTCTCCCGCCACGGTCCACAGATCGTTGTAGGGCGCCTCGGTGATGCTGGACATTCCGGCCACGAACATAGCCCCGCCGTCAGTCTGCACGCCCACTCCGGCCCCGTTTTCGCCGAAAACGTGCACCTTGCCGAACAGCGCCGGGTTCTGGCTGTTGGACACCACGATGTTGCCCACGCCGCCGTTCTTGAACTTGATCACAGCCACCGCCGTGTCCTCCACCTCAATGTAGGGGTGGTTCAAATTTTTCCACACGCCGTAGATTTCATCCACGTCGCCCATGTACCACTGGAGCAGGTCGATCTGGTGAGGCGCCTGGTTGACCATGACGCCGCCGCCCTCGCCCTTCCAGCTCCCCCTCCACGGGTCGCTGTCGTAGTAGTTCTTGTCGCGCCAGCCCAGCATGGTGACCATTCCCAGCACGGGGCGGCCGATCTTTCCGTCCTCGATGGCCTGGTGAATGCGCATACAGGGGCGGTAAAAACGTCTCTGCACCATGGTTCCGATGGTCACATGGTTCCGGTCCCCGGCCTCGATGATGCGGTCGCAGTCCTCCAGGCTGGAAGCCAGAGGCTTCTCGATGAGCACGTTGCAGCCGCAGTCCGCGGCAGCCACCGCCGGATTGGCGTGAAGGGGATGAGGGGTGCAGACGCTGACCACGTCCAGTTTACACTCCCTGATCATGGCCTCGATATCGTCGTAGGCCTTCACCCCGTAGCGGTCCGCAAAGGCTCTCGCCCGCTCGATATTGTTGTCGCACACTGCCGTAAATTCGCTGTTCTCCAGGGCTTCGAACGCTTTTGCGTGGAAATCCCCCACCTTGCCGCAGCCGATGATTCCTGTTCTTAACTTCTCCATCCGTCCTGTATCTCCTTTATATATTTATGGCTTGTAACGATCCGGCGCCCTTAAGGCCGCGGGCAGACCTCCCGGGTCACCGGTCCCGGACAGTAAAATCCTGCCAGCCGGTTCCCGCGCTCCGGGAAGCTGCCCGGCAAACCATGCAGAATATGCCGGGCAGTTACTGTAAATCCATATTATTCCATGTATCCGCCCTTCATGGGCCCAACCGCGTGCTCCGAATAAATCTTCAGCACGCCGGACTGGTACCTGGCCGGCTTGGGCTGCCAGTTCTTCCGGCGCTCTGCCAGAATCTCCAGAATCTCCTCCTCGGATTTCTGCTCGCCCTTGACGCCGGCGATGCGCAGCACCCGCCTGGGGATGTCGATCTCGATCAAATCCCCCTCCTCCACCAGGGCGATGGGGCCTCCCTCCGCCGCCTCCGGGCTCACATGGCCGATGGCAGGGCCCTTGGAGGCGCCGGAAAAACGGCCGTCCGTGATCAGCGCGATGCTCTTTCCCAGCTCCTCGTCGGAGGCGATGGCTTCCGTGGTGTAGAACATTTCCGGCATGCCGCTGCCCTTGGGGCCCTCATAGCGGATGAACACCGCGTCCCCGGGCCTGATGTCATGGTTGATCACCGCCGCGATGGCGTCCTCCTCACAGTCAAAGGGGCGGGCGTTGAGCATGGCCACGTGCATCTCCTTTGGAACCGCGGAGTGCTTCACCACGGAGCCCTCGGGCGCCAGGTTGCCCTTTAAGATGGCGATGGTGCCGTTCTCCCCGATGGGCTTGGCGTAAGGGTAGATAATCTGCTCCTTCTTAAGTCCCGTGGGCTCAAGAAGCTTGGCGCAGTTCTCGTAGAAGCCGTTCTGCTTCAGCTCGTCCAGATTCTCGCCCAGGGTCTTTCCGGTCACGGTCATCACGTTTAAGTGCAGGCTGTGGCGAATCTCCTCCATCACCGCGGGAACGCCGCCCGCATAGTAGAAGTAGGCCGCCGGCCACTTTCCGGCCGGGCGCACGTTGAGGAGATAGTGGGCGTTCTTGTGGATGCGCTCAAAGGTGTCGGCGTCGATGGTGATTCCAAACTCGTGGGCAATGGCCGGCAGATGAAGGAGCGCGTTGGTGGAGCCGGAGATGGCCGCGTGCACCATGATGGCGTTCTCAAAGCTCTCCAGGGTCACCATATCCCGGGGCTTCAAATCCATCTCGGCCAGCTTCATGGCCTGGAGTCCCGCGTCGTAGGCCGCTTTCTTCAAGTCCGCGCAGGTGGCCGGCATCACGCTGGTGCCGGGAAGCATGAGGCCCAGGGACTCGGCCATCACCTGCATGGTGCAGGCCGTGCCCATAAAGCTGCAGGCTCCGCAGCTGGGACAGGCGTGGTGCTTGTAGAACATAAACTGCTCCTCGGTGATCTCGCCCCGCTGGCACATGGCGCTGTACTTTCCGATCTCCTCCAGGGTCAGCATGTCCGGCCCGGCCTCCATCACGCCGCCCGTCACCATGATGGACGGGATGTTGCAGCGCCCGATTCCCATCAAAAGCCCGGGCATGCCCTTGTCGCAGCTGGCGATGAACACGCCTCCGTCAAAGGGCGTTGCGTTCTCGTGAATCTCCACCATGTTGGCGATCATGTCCCGGCTGGCCAGGGAGTAGTTGATCCCGTCGTGGCCCTGGGCCTGTCCGTCGCAGATATCGGTGGTATAGTAGCGGGCCGCCTTGCCCCCGGCGTCGCCAACGCCTCTGGCCGCTTCCTCCACAAACTCCATCAGGTGGGCGCTTCCGGGGTGGCTGTCCCCCATGGTGCTCTCGATCATGATCTTCGGTTTATCCAGATCCGCCAGCTTCCAGCCCATGCCCAGCCGGAGCGGATCCATCTCCGGGGCCAGCTTTCTCACTTCTTCGCTTCTATACATGTCCGCAACTCCTCATTATTTTTGATACATCAGATGTCTGATGTCTTATGTGCCTATAGTAGCAACTATTCGACAAAAAGTCAACCCATTTTTTTAAGTTTTTGTAGTTTCTGCATGCAAAAAAGCAGCGGGGCCGGATGGACCTGCTGCTTTTTACTGTAATACCGCCTATTCTGATTCAATTTTTTAGCGCCAGGGGGCGCTGGAAACCGGAGGCCCGGCCTGGGTTCTGCGCCTTGACGGCGCTCACTGCTTGATCCCCGACACCGCGATGCTCTGCACAATGTATTTTTGCAGGAACAGGAACATAATGGTCAGCGGGATGGCGCTCAACACCGCCACCGCCATTCTGGGACCGTAGTAGATCGCGTTCTCCTGGGCGTTAAACAGGGCAACCCCGACGGATATCACCTGCTTGGAGGAGGAGCGGATCACCACCAGAGGCCACAGATAGGCGTTCCAGTTGGCGATGACCTGCAGGATGGACAGCGTGGCCATCACCGGCTTTGACAGGGGCAGGATGATGTGAAAGAAAATCTTCCACTCCCCGGCCCCGTCCAAGTACGCCGACTCCCTGAGGGAATCCGGCAGGGCCGCGATATTCTGCCTGGCGAAGAATATGCCGTACACGTAGGCGAAATTTCCCAGAATCAAAGGGGCGTACGTGTCGATCAGCCCCCAGTTCTTGTACTGGATGTAGAGGGGAATCATCCTCGACTCGAAGGGGATCATCATGACCGCCAGCATAAAATAAAACCAAAACTTCTTTAACGCGAATTTCCCTTTTGCGAACGCGTAGCCGCAGCAGAGCGCGAAAAATACGGAGACCGCCGTGTTGACCAGCGTCAAAAATACGGTGTTCCGGTAGTAACGGGCCAGATTGATCAGCTTTCCCGCCGCCTGGTAATTGAACAGCGTGGCCTCCCTGGGAATCAGGGAAAATTCCGGCACCGACGTGGTGGCCGCCCGGTCAAAGGAGAGGGTGACGGCCCAGAACACCGGCGTGAGGATGAACAACAGCAGCACAAGCAGCCCCGCCGTCAGGAGCATTTTTCGAATTTTCCGTCTCCTCATTAGTCCTCCTCCTTAAACATGCCGGACATTCTCACGTTAAACAGCGTAAATACAAAGACAATGCCGAACAGAATCATAGCGCCCGCCGACGACAATCCGTACTGGGGAACCTCAAAGCTGTACTGGTAAATATAGAGCAGCAGCGTCTGCAGCGAGCCCCCCGGCGCGCCGGAGGAGCTGTTGCCGCCGATGATAAACAGGTCCGTAAACCGGGACAGGCCGGAAATCATTCCCGTCACAAACAGAAACGCAAAGCACTGCTTCATGTGGGGGATGGTGATGTAAAGCCACTGCTTAAACCCGTTGGCCCCGTCCACCGCGGCCGCCTCGTATATCTCGGTCTGGATGGACTGCATGCTGGCCAGATTGATCAGCATGGAATAGCCCAAATTCATCCACAGCCACAGCAGGGTGGCCCCCAGCTTTGCGTAGTGGGAATCCGAGAGCCATCCGATGCTGACCTCGCTGCCGGAAACAGCCGATAAAAACCGGTTGAACAGCCCGCCGTTTCCTTTTAAAATGATCTGGAAAATCAGGATCACGCTGACTCCCGTTATAATGTTGGGCAGATAAAACCCAACCCGGAAGAAGCCCTGCAGCCTGCCCCTTCCCAGGCTGTTGATCAGCGTGGCCAGGATAAAGCCAAGGGGGATGGTGAGGAGCCCCAGCGCGGTCAGAACCACCGTGTTCCCAAAGGCTTTCAGGAAGCTGCTGCTTCCCAAAAGCATCTTGTAGTTGTTAAGTCCCACGTACCGCTCCCCGTAACCCAGAAACGACACGTCGTACAGGCTGTATCGGATGGTTGATATCATCGGCACATAGACGAGGATCACCAGGGTAACCAGCGACAGGATGATAAACGAATACCACTCCAGCTGTTTTTTTATTTTATGTTTCTTCATCGCAACGCCTCCCGTTTCCTCTCAATGCTTCCTACTTCTTGGATTGCAGATACTCGTCAATGTTCTTCTGGATGTAAGGTCCCGCCTCCTCCGGCTTCATGTTGCCCATCAGGATTTCCCCGATGGCGTTTCCCGTATCCGCCGTCACGGAGCCGAAGCTCACATTGTTGAAATAGTCGTTTGTGGAATTGCTAAAGCCCACAGGGCTCTGCTCTAAGGCGCGCACCATAGGCGCGCTGAAGCTCTCGCCCATCTGGCCCTTGACCCGCTCCATGCCCTCGCGGTTGTTGGGCAGCTGCATACAGCCGGTCACCCAGTCCGTCACCACCTCGTCCGTCACCATGAACTTTAAGAACTCCCATGCCCACTCCTTGTTCTTGCTGGTATTGCAGATGGACATGTTGTGGTCGCCCATAAACAGGGACGGGCTGCCCTTTAGCTCGCCCTCCTCGATGGCCGGCATGGTCATCAGCACGAACCGGTCCTCGCCGCCGCAGGCTTTGATTTCGTTGTACCGGTTGAAGGGGTCCTGCTCCCACTGGATCGCAAACTGGTTTTCCGCCGTGATGGTCTTGCTCACGTTGATGCCCTCCCGCACATCCGGGCTCAGGCACTCCGCAATGTCCGCGATGGTCTGAAATACCTTGGTGGTCTTTTCCCCGGTCAAGTCCGCGCTGCACTCCTGGAGGGTTTTCCCGTAGAAGAACGCTTTTGCGTCGTAGGCGGAGGCGATCATCTGGTAATTGAAGTAGCGGTTGCCCACGCTGTCCGTCTGGGTCATGCGGATTCCCCAGGTCTGCTCGCCCGTCACCGGATCGGTCCCCGTCGTCTTTTTCCCCAGCTCCACAAGGTCCGCCCAGGTCCAGGACGCATCCGGCAGCTCCAGGCCGTAGTGGTCGAATATCTGCTTGTCCAGGATGCACATCATGGGGTTCATGGCATAGGACATTCCGGTGGTGGTCATCACGCTCATGTCCCCGCTGGCGTCCGTCCGGCGCTGGGCCACCGTATAAATCTGCTCCAGCAGCTCCGGCTCTTGTTCCAGATACGCGTCAAGGGGCTCGTCCAAGTCCGCCAGGCTCGCGCCGTGCATGATAATGTCCACGTCGCCGCTGAGAACCGCGGTCTGGATCGCCGCCTGCCAGTTGTCCCAGGGCTGCGCCTCGATCACCAGCTTTACATTGGGGTGAAGCTCATTCCAGCGGTCCACAATCACCTGATATCCCGGCATCTCCAGCCCGCTGATCAGATCCATGGAGCCGTTCTCCCCCACGGTGGACAGAAGTCCCGGCCCGAACAGGTGGAGCGTTACCTCCTCCCCCGCCGCGGCCTGGCTGCCGCTCTCCCCCTGGGCGGTTCCCGCCGGCGCCTGGGACTGCTGACTGCCGCCGTCGCCCGATCCGCACCCGGCCAGCATCCCCGCCGCCATAGCGCCCGCCATCAATAACGATACCATCTTCCTGTATTTCATTCTGGATTCCCCCTTATAATGCGATTGTAAATTCTCTCGGCCCATATTTGCTCAGATGGAACTCCCGGTGAACCGTTTCCCCGTTCATCTCCACCTCCACGTCGTATTTTCCAAAAAATCCCTCAAACAGATGTTCCTGCGGCATAGCGCCGATGTCCTCTCTGGTATGCCACTCCTGCTGGATCAGGCGTTTTAACACATGGTAGACGGGCTTTGGCGTCATATCGTGGTTTAAAAGTCCTCCCGCATAGTAGTTCTCCCCGTCGAAGCTGCCAAACGGGGCGTAGGCGGCGGTTCCGTCCACCAGATTCCACCACACGATGCCTTCCATCTGCGCGTGGCTGAACCAGATGCGGTAGAGCATCTCCGTGATCTCCGCCTGAAGCTCCATATTTTCCTTGGTCCCTCCGTAGGCCGGCACCGTCACCTCCGACACGTGCAGAGGCAGACCGAAGGCGCCGTACAAATCCATGCAGTTGAACAGGCATTCCGGATTGTAGAACTGCGCCGCGCGCTTCTCCAATTCCTCCGGCGTGTAGAACATGTGGTACTGCATGCCGATGGCGTCCACCGGAGTTCCCTTTAACAGCAGATTCTCAATCTGCATGTGGTAGGCGCTCAGCTCTCCCAGTTCGTCGTCCCATGCGATCTCAGTCACATCGTTGATAAACAGGCGGTTGTTGGTAAAATATTTGGCCGCCTTCTTGAAAATGGAGCCGGGGTAATCCCTGGGAAGCCGGGTATCCCGCATGTAGCGGCAGGGCTGGGTCAGGGATTCGTTGACGCAGTCCCAGTCCCGTATCCTGTCCCCGTATTCCGCTGAAAGCTCCCTCAGGCGGCGGTCCAGCCGGTAAAACACCTGATCCCGGTCGTTGGGAAGCCAGTCGGGCAGAAATTTGTGCCAGAACAGCGGATGGCCCTTGACCTCGATTCCGTTTTCCCCGCAGTAGCGCAGAATCTTTTCCGGGGCGGGACGGCGGTAAACCTCCGGCGGATTTTCCCCCATCCGCGGCGCTCCGTCCGTGAGCTCGAAATCAGCCCAGTAGAACGGGGACACCCCGTAGTTGAACAGCTCCTTAAACTCCTTCCGGTAGGCCTGGTTGCGCGCCTCGTCCGGGAACTGGTCCAGCATGAACAGGTTGCAGCCGAATTTGAAATCGTGGGATTTCTGTTCCACCCGGACCTTTACGCCGGTGACCGGGGCGCCCGTTTGATCTGTGATGCGGACCTTGGCGAAGGCCTTCCGGTTTCTCCTGGTGTCCAGCTCCACCCTGGCCTCCATCTGCGCCCTCTGTTCCTCGAAATATTTTAAATATGTTTGCGACACAATATTTTCTCCTTTCCATGCTCCTGCTTGTTTTCTCTATGTCAAGATTACCATTTTGCCTGTTCCATATCATCAAATATCGTACGATTTCGACAAAATATATTTCCCTTGTACGTTTTTTTTCACCATGCTATAATGGATAATACGATATTTTTACGCAAAGGAGCGCCTCATATGACCGTCGACAGCCAAGTTATACTATCCGCTACGCAGAGCATCCCGCTTCTGCATTTCTACCACTCGGTCCTGCCGCCCCTGAAGAGGGCCTTCTCGGAGCACAAGCACACGGCCTTTGAAATCTCCTGCATTCTGTCCGGTTCCGGCCTGTACAAAACCCAGGACGCCCTGTATCATTTTCACGCGGGCGATATTTTTTTATACAGCACCAACGAGATCCATTACATCATCGAGATTTTCGACAACTGCGACATTTTAAACCTGCATTTTGAGCCGCGTTTTATCTGGTCCCCGGGCAACGACCTGTTTGACTCCAAGTACCTGAATATTTTTTTCAACCGGGCGGACTCCTTTGAAAACTGTTTGGAGCAGGATGAGGATACCGCCAGTATCCGCCAGCTTCTTCTGGAGATCGAGAAGGAATTCAACGAAAAGCTTCCCGACTTTGAGCTCATGGTCAAGGTGAAGGTTCTGACCATCCTGGTGACCCTTGGGCGCAATTTCAATTTTTCCATCCCCCAGAGGGCCATCTCCCAGTCCAGGTCCCAGCATCTGCTCCAGCTGGACAAGGCCCTGGCCTACATCGACGACAATATTTCCTCGGATATCGACTTGAACACCATCGCCAAAACCGCCCATATGAGCCGCTCCTACTTTTCCACCATCTTCAAGGAGATGAACGGCCTGACCCCCTGGGAATATATCATCAATAAGCGGGTGGAGCTGGCGGCCCACTTTCTGACCAGCACGGACCTGTCCATTCTGGACATCGCCTGCAAATGCGGCTTCAACAACACCGCCAATTTTAACCACGCCTTCAAAAAGGTGACGCACAAGTCCCCCTCCGACTTCCGCAAAAGCGGAGGGGAAGGCTAAGCGGCGTCCTACAGGCTCATGCCTCCGTCCACAAAGATGCTCTGGCCGGTGATGTAGCGGCCCTCCTCCGAGCACAGCAGCTTCACGATGCCGGCCAGGTCCCGCTTGTCGCCGTAGTAGCCCAGCGGGATACCGGCGGTCATCCGCCTGCTGTATTCCGGATCGCTCAGCGCGTCCTTGTTGCGGTCCGTGTAGATCACGCCGGGGGCCACGTTGTTGACCGTGATCCCATCCTTCGCCAGCTGCAGGGCCAGGGACTTTGCCATCATGGTCTGGGCCGCCTTGGTGGAGGAATACACCAGCATCTCCGGGTGGGGCTTTTCCTCCTGCACGCTGCCGATGGTGATGATCCGTCCCCAGCGCTTTTCCTGCATGGCGGGCGCCATTTTCTGAATCAGCACAAGGGACGAGAGGAAATTGCAGTTCACCTGGGTGTAGAACTCCTCCCTGGTGATCTCCTGCCAGGGCCTGCGAAACTGCATGGAGGCGTTCAGGACCAGGATATCCACATCGCCCGCCTGCCCGTACAGGATTTCAGCCCCCTCCGGGTCCGACAGATCGGCCTGGACGACGCGGCACACGCCATTCTGCTCCCGGATTTCGGCGGCTACCTCGGCGGCCTTGTCGCCGCGGCCCGCGTAGTGGACGATCACCTCAGCCCCTTCTCTTGCCAGCGCCGCGGCCACCGCGCTCCCGATTCCTCTGCTGGAGCCCGTCACCAGCGCTTTCTTTCCCTCAAGACTCATGCTTTTTTCCTCCTGTCCAGTAATGTTTCTATGGTATATTCCCTGTTATACCCCATCTCAAAGCTATTTTCCACCCTGGAAGTGAATTTCTGAGGGTCCTCCGTGTTGCTGGCAAACATTCCGTAGTGGGCCGGCACAGCCACGCTGCCCTCCATAAGCCCCGCCAGCCTCACCGCCTCGTCCACATTCATGTTTCCCAGCTTGCCGTTGATGCACAGAAATACCACATCCGGCCTGCGCTGCGCCATCCGCTCCAGCCTGGAGTCGTAGAGGGTGTCCCCGGAAAACCACAGCCGCTTCCCCTCGTAGGTCACAAACACCCCCACCGCGGGCACCGAATGGAGGGCAAAGACAGCCTCCAGCGTAAATTTTCCCGCCGTCACCACCGCGCCCTCATCGAACGGTGCCACGCGCACAGCCCCCAGCTGCCGCAGGTGCTCAAGGCAGTCCGAGGGCGCGTAGAACATCCGCTCCTCAGGCCTCATCGCAGCCACAGTATCCGGGTCCAGGTGATCCGCATGGTCGTGGGTGCAGACGACCACGTCCGCCCTCAAATCCCCGGGAAGCACCGGAATCTCCGGCATCCGGGGCCTGCCCGCGATCCGATTGACGCTGTCCGAAAGATATGGGTCGATGGCGACCGCCGTTTCATCATCCCACAACAGATATCCGCTCTGCCCCAGCCATTTGATCTTCATCTCTTATCTCCCTTCTGCCTACAGCGCCGTCTGCGTGTCCGACGGGTCCCCGAAGCGGGCCGCCTCATACTCTTTCGACCAGTCCAGGCCGCGGTACGCCTCGCCCCTTGAGTCCGTGCGGATAAACTCGGTCAGCATATCCAGCATCTCCAGCGTCCATGTATTTTTATCCACCTGCGCCGTTGTAAAAATGTTGGCGGAGAGCATTTCAAACCCGAAGATATCCTTCACATGGGTCTTGGCCGCCCCGTCCACCACCTCAGCCACCAGATGGCTGGGGATGAACAGCACGCCGCCGCCCGCTCCGAACACCACGTCCCCGGGCAGGCACACCGCGTTGCCGATGCGGCAGGGCGTGTTGAAGCCGGTCATCACGAAGTCGCGGATCGGCGTGGGGTCGATCCCCCGGTAGTAGACCTGAACGCCTTCCACCTCCTTCATCTGCTCCACGTCGCGGATTCCGCCCCAGATCACGCCGCCCCCTGTTTTTGTGCGGGCCGCGATGGCCGTGGTCAGATTTCCTCCCAAAAACGTTCCCTTGTAAATCTTATCATACATATCGGCCACCACCACGTCCCGCTCCCGCAGGGTGTCGATCACCCACTGGTTGTAGTTTCCCTTCCGGCCCTCGCTCCTTCCGATCTCAAACATCGTCTCGTGCAGGTCCGGTCTGGTGGGCATGTACGTGGCCGTCACGGCTCTCCCCACCAGCTTGCGCCCGTCGTCGTGCAGGAGACGCAGCCGCCCTTCAAACTGGTTCTCATAGCCCAGCACAAAGATAGGCTTCCACACCTCCTCCAGCGTCATCTGGTAAAGCGCGTCCAGGTAGCGGTCCTCCACCAGCGGCCGCCCGTCCTCCAGGCGCTGGCCCGTCCACTGGGGCGTCAGCGCTATAATCTCTTCTCTGGAATTAAAATGCATACCATCCTCCTAGCTCCACAATCTGTCGTTGGAAAACTCCGTGTTCCACTGGTCCGTGCTCTCCCACAGGCCCGGAATCTTCGGGTTGATGTGCTCCCGCACCACTTCCTCGTTGATATCCTCGATTCCAAGGCCCGGCCGGTCCGGCACCTGGATAAATCCGTTCTGGATCAGAGGCTTTGGCAGCCCGGTGACCATGTCCTGCCACCAGGGCACGTCCACGGAGTGGTATTCCATGGCCAGCACGTGGTTCATCGCCGCAGCCGTGTGCACCGCGGCCATGCAGGCTATCGGGCTCTCCGCCATGTGGATCGCCACCGCCACGCCGTGCTCGTCCGCGAAATCCGCAATCTTTTTCAGCTCCAGAGCGCCGCCGCAGGTCAGGATATCCGGATGGATCACGGAAACTCCCCCGGCCAGAATCAGCTTCTGAAAATCTTCCTTCAGGTAAATGTCCTCCCCGGTGCACACCGGGACCGTGGTAGCTTCGCGCAGCCTGGCGTACTGGTCCGTGTACATCCAGGGCACCATATCCTCCATCCAGGCGATGTTGTAGCGCTCCATGCGTCTGGCAAACCGGATGCAGTCCTCCACGCAGACGTGGCCGAAGTGGTCGATGGCCAGAGGAACCTCGTAGCCGATCACCTTCCGCACTTCTCTTACATAATTTTCCAGATAGTCCAGTCCCTTTTCCGTCAGATGAATCCCGGTGAACGGGTGGGCCGTGTTGACAATGGCGTAGCTCTTCTGGTGCCTCACCATATCCGCGGTGACCGACCCGCCCTGGACGTTCAGCACCTGGGGCGCGTACGCCTTCATCTCATCGATAAATCCCAGCGGCGCGTTGATGGTTCCCGGCTCGTCCATCAAAAGGCCGATGCCCAAGTCCATTTTGAGAAATGTAAACCCCATGTCCATGCGCTTTTTCAACGCCAGCCCCATATCTCTCCCCGTGTGCCTGCCGTCCACATCCGTGTCGCAGTACACCCGCACCTCGTCCCGGAATTTTCCGCCCAAAAGCTGATAGAGCGGAACCCCGTAAGCTTTGCCGGCCAGGTCCCAAAGGGCGATCTCCACGCCGGAAACGCCGCCGCCCTGCCTGGAATGTCCACCGAACTGCTTGATCTTGCGGAATATCTTGTCCACATTGCAGGGATTCTCGCCTAAAATCCGGCTTTTGAGCATCTGGGCGTAGAGCTTGCTGGATGCATCCCGAACCTCCCCGAATCCGGTCAGGCCCTGGTTTGTCATGATCTTGATGATCGTACAGCGTTTGGGCGCCCCGTCAATATCCACAAACCGCATATCCGTAATTCTCAAATCGGAGGGACTGGAATTCGTATTTACAGGCTTCATATTTTGCTCCTTTTTCTTTTTATTGATAATCACAGCTATGATTTCTACTGCCATTATAGAAAAAAGGGCGCGCCGCCTTCAACACATATATTTCGGGGTTTGCAAAATATTGTCTTATAACGCAGGCCGGAGCCTGTCCCGCTTTCCGCCGTCCGCGAGGGCGGCCCGGCCTTGCCCGGCGGCTTTTGCCGCGCTGCGTGTTGCAATCCTCGCCCGCGGATGATAAGATGATTTTGACACGGATTGACGGATTCCCCACAACTGTTACCTGGCCTCCGGCGGAGGCCGCGGAGGACCTCCTATGGAAATTATCAGCGCCCAGCCCGAACATTTCACCCAAATATACGCTTTGATCTGTGAACTTGAAGACGAGGTCATGGACCGGGCAATGCTTCAGAAAATCTACCTGCGAAACTTAAAGGAACCGGACATCGTCTGCCTGATCGCCCTGGACAACGGCGCGGCGGCCGGTTTCGCCAGCGTCCATATCCAGTATCTATTGCACCACGCCGCCAGGATTGCGGAGCTTCAGGAGATCGTCGTCGCCAAACCGTATCAGGGGCGGGGCATCGGCAGCCTGCTCTTTTCAGAGATAAAAAAAGCCGCGGCGGTGGATTGCCTGCAGCTGGAGGTCTGCTGCAACCGAAAGCGGACGGACAGCCACCGCTTCTATCAAAAGCAGGGGATGACCGCCAGCCATTTTAAGTTTACAATGGCTTTGGACACCAAACGGTAGGGAGGGCGCCTCGCCCCCGTTGCCCAAAGCACAGGCCCCCCGTCGCAGCCGTTAATCGCTTGCGCCGGCGGGCCTGTCCCGTATGCTTATGAATTTATTTTACTGCTCCCGAGCCTGCTCCAAACGGACGGCATTCTCGATATTCTGGCGGTTGTACTCCAGGTGGCGGCGCATCGCATCGGAGGCGGCATCGCTGTCGCGCATACGGATGGCATCCAACACCTGCTGGTGGGTCTCGATGGTCTGCTCCAAGAGCCCCCGCTTGGTGATGTCGATAAAATAGGGGATCGCCTGGTTGATAATGGGGATCAGCGTGTTGATCACGCTGTTGCGGGTGCACCGCGCCAGCATGGTGTGGAACTCCACATCGCACTTCATGTGGTTCTCCCCCCGCTTGATCATCTCCGCCACCTGATCGCAGGCCTCCTGCATCTGCGCCATCTCCTGCTCCGTGGCCTTCTGGGCCGCAATGGCCGCGATCTTCGGCTCAATCATCAGACGAATCTCGCACAGATCCAGCCCCAGCTTCCATTTGTCCGGCGCGAACCGGAACCCCAGCGGGTCGTCCGCCACCCCGGTCTGCTCCTTCACAAAGGTGCCGTTGCCCCGGCGCACCTCCAGTATGTTCTGACTGACCAGGGACTTGATGGCCTCCCGGACAGTGCTTCTTCCCACGTTCAGCCGCTGCGCCAGGTCGTACTCCCCCGGCAGCTTGTCTCCAGGCTTGAAGGTTCCGTCCACAATCATGGATATCACCTGATCAGCCGCCAAATCCGGAAGAGTCTTATCCTGTGCATTTAACGCTGTAAACATTTCCGCTAACTTCCCTTCTTGACAATTTACAAATTATACACATTTTAACACAATTAGAGTCACAGGGCAAATGGTTTTAAACCGGCCCTGGCCTGGCCGCCGTTTTTCTCCGGTTCCCGCGGCGGTCTCCCCCTGCGCCCAGCAGCCTCTGGATGAATCCCCGGCAGCCGGTCCGCCGCTTGACCCTGCGCACCACCACCCCATCCGGTTTGACCCGGATGTGGTAGATAATCTGCAGGAAGCGCCCGGCCTCAGCCCACGCCTCCCGGCTCTCCGGAAACAGGTCCATGCTCATCTGAAACACGTGGAACATGCCCTCATAGACGGAAATGCGCCTGCGCACCCCCGCCTCCCCGGCCTTGCGCGCCGCTGTCAGCGAATCGCTCAGCAGCATCTCCAGACTGCCCACCTGGAACAGCATGGGCGGAAGTCCGCGATAATTTCCAAAAACAGGGGATAAATACGGGTCCTTCGGGTCCGCCTCGCCGATATAGGTGGAGTCGTAGAGCATGCTCTCCCGGGTATTGCCAAACAGCGGGTCCAGCTCATAATTGCTGTCGTAGCTCTCCCCGCCGCAGGTCAAATCAGCCCAGGGGGACATGAGGATCAGGCCGCCGGGCAGCGGCATCCGGTGATCCCGCAGGTACATGGGCAGGGCCAGCGCCAGCCCGCCCCCGGCGGAATCCCCGGCTATCACCACCATCTCCGGCCGGTAGCCCTTCTCCTGCACCAGCCAGCGATAGGCTGCCAGCGCGTCCTCCAGGGCCGCTGGGTAGGGATGCTCCGGCGCCACCCGGTAGTCCACGGTCAGCACATCCCCGCCGTAGCTCAGCTTGGAATAGCGCACCGCGAATTTCCGGTAAATGTTCTTCATAGGTCCAATGTAACCGCCCCCGTGAATCTGCAGGATCACCCTCCCTGTGACCACGCCCTCGGGCCGCAGATACTCCATGGAAAACCCGTCCTTCTCAATGATCTCATACTGGTAGCCCGCCGGGCAGACCCAGGCCGGCTCCACGGGATTCTTGCGGAACTCCCCGGTCTTGATGGGCCGCCCGAAGGTCGTTTCCGTCACATCGTGAATCATATCGCGGATCAGTGCTCCCCGCACGCTTACGCTTTTGTCTCGCATCATACCTCCAAACTATATGCGCCTTAAGGCGCTGTCGATCTGTATCTGTGCTCCGGCCGCCGCTGCCTGCGCCCAGCCGGTCTGTCTCCTGTTGCTCAGAGATGAAATCTCCTGATCAGCTCGTTCTTCACCCGCCGGTCGCCCAGCAGCACCGTCATGGTCAGGATCAGCACGGACAGGATCACCGTGATAATCGCCATCACCGGCTGGGTGATGAACCCTGCGGCCCACAGGGCGATGGGGATAAAGGAAAACAGCGTGATGGCAATCTGGTACATGAAATAGCTCTGCCAGTTCATCCGGTTCACCAGTATCAGGAACATGATAGCGATATCCGCGAACAGGATGATGCTGGGAATCGCGTAGTTCACCGACCAGCCCTGATACCCCAGCACATGGTCCGTCACCAGCAGAAGCGCCGCCATGCCCAGCGTCTCGACCATCAGGGATTTCCCCAGATTCGCATGGCGCAGGATGGAATAGCGCACGGTCAGACCCGCGTAGGCCATTCCGAAAATGGCGATCACGGACCACCACAGCCCGGAATAGGTCGCCAGATTGACCACCCCCACGATCACAGCCGCCGCCAACAGCACTGCGTAGAAAATCCAAACAATTTTTTTCCATTTATTTCCATCGTATCCGATTTCGGGATAGTTTTTCTTGTCCGCCTCCGGCATAGCCACCCCGTTGCTCTCAAACTGCGCCTTCACGCCGTCCGCCTCCAGCTTGCCGAAAAACCGCTGCTGAAGCCTGGCGTCCGCAAACACGGTGGTAAACGAAATCACCATATCCTCGCCGTAGGAGCAGACTCCGCACTTGGCCGGCTGCTGCTTGGACACGCCGATGATCAGGTGAAAGCCCTCCACCTCGTCCCGGTATTCCTCGTCAACGGATATGGGACCGATATTGGACAACGTGATGGTGTGGGCCCTGTCGTTGCGCCGGAAAATAAATCCCAGCGCCGCCCATTTCACGCAGAGGGGAATGATTCGCACGTACCACTTCTTTTCATTGGAGACATTGTAGGAGATGGTCTCCTCCAGCTTCTCCTTGACGATCTTCCCGTCCATCTGCGCGCTGACCAGCTCCAGGATCCGCTCAAAGGGCATATGCTCCCCGGAGGGCTGGAAATCGATGGCCGTCACCGCAAAAAAGTTGGACATGGTCCGGGAGCCGAAAAAGGCCCGCAGATTGATGGGCAGGTTCACACCGATATGCCGGTCCGACGGCTGTCCGCCCAGATACTCCTCGTAGATGGACCAGATCAGGCAGGCGGACAGGTACTTGGTGATGCTGACGCCGTAGGCTTTACAGACCGCCTTCAGCTCCGGCACCTTCACCTTGCCGTGGATTACGTTTTCCGCGCCCAGCTCCAGGTGCTCCCCGTCCAGCTGCACCGCCCGCTTGGAGCTGTAGCGCTTTCCCGGCAGCTTCCGGTAATTTTTTAAGTAGCTGTCCTCTGGTTCGTCCGCGCTCTCCCCGGACGGCGCCTTTATCTCCTGCTCGTCCCCGCGCTTTAATTGCAGGTAGCGGCACACCAACTCCCGGATAAACAGCACCGCCCCCATGCCGTCGGTGACGGCGTGAAACACCTCAAAATGAATCCGGCGCTTGTAATAGGACACCCGGAACAGAAACAGCTGGTTGCTCTTGGGGTCGATATAGCGGCAGGGATAGCCGCTCTCCCGCTCAATAAGCGGCGTGCGCTTGTTGGACTCGAAATAGTACCAGAAAAAGCCCCGCTTCAGCTTGACCTGGAAGCCCTCAAAATGCGGCAGCACGTCCTCCAGCGCCCGCTGCAAAAGCTCTGGGCGCACATCCTCTTTCAGCGTCGCGGTGATTCGGAACACATTGCTCAGGTTTTCATTTGCGATCAGCGGGAATATTTTTCCGGTGTTGTCCAGCCTGCGCCACCGCTTTCCCTGTGGATTTTTTTTCATGCGATCCCCTCTCCCCGTTTGTTCTACTCTATATCATCCTGCAATGTATCTCCCGGTATTCTTCACCGTGGTTTGATATTTTTTCCATGGGATTATGTTTTATGGATATACAGATTATATCTGAAAGAGGGAGAGTTTACAAGGAGGTTTCATTGCGAGCCCGCCAAAAGGCGCAAAACGCCCGGCTTCCGCCCGAGGAGAAGGGGGAAATGCCGCCGGTGGACTGTGAGCCCATGATGATGCAGGTGAACAGAACCATGGGCGAAATGCCGGTGGCCGCGGCCAGAGCCGGCTATTCTTGTAAGCTTTAGCCGATCAACGGCATTTCCGCTCAGGCTGCACTTCATATGTTCCTGGTATTTTAATATGCATGTAAAGCTTTGTCAACTCGCGGATCAAATCCTATCACTCCACACTGCCGCCATCCTGTCCTTTTTAAAAAAGTTTTAAAAAATTCAAAATGCCTCTTGCAATTATTATTGTAATATGATAACATTCGCTTAACAGCTTAATATATTAACCTAATAAGTTAGTGACAAACCGGAACAAGGGACAAAGGGGGGAGGCTTTCCGCAGAGACATCTGCGAAATATGTGGGGATTTTCAGATCAACACGGGAAGGACTACGGGGTTTCTGGTTGAAGAGAAAGGAAATACTTGATATGATAATAACAGATTATTATATTAACCAATTAACAACCCGTGAAAGAGAGGTTCATATGTCCATTCCGAAATATCAGCAGATTAAACAAAGCTTACTCTATGAGATTAACAATGGGAAATTCCAGCCGGGAGATAAGTTTTACAGCGAAGCGGAGTTAAAGAGAAAGTACAATGTCAGCGGGATTACCGCGATCAAGGCCTTGCAGTGTCTGACCAACGAGGGTTATCTGGTCAGATATCAGGGAAGAGGAACTTATGTATCAAAGGCCAGGCGTGGCAAAATCGTCAAGTTTTCCGATATCGAGAAGTACCGCAACGCCGCAGAGCGCACGGAAGTAATCGATATCCATGTAATGAAGGACCCGAGGATTGCGGCGCAGCTGAACCTTGGGGAGAATGAGGAATTTTACCACATCAAGCGCCTGCGGCTGGTTGAGGACAAGCCGATTATTGTGCAGAACAGCTATGTGATCAAAGAGTTTATCAAGGAAGAGGATGCAGGGGACAAGGAGAAGTTCTCGTCCATTTACGGTAAGATCAGGGAGGACTTCGGCATTGATTTGTACCAGGCCGATTCAAAGGAGATCACGGAAATCGTTTTTCCGGCTCCCGAGGAGGAAGGAAAGCTCCTGGGACTGACCGACAAGGAGCCCAGCGCCTTTACCAGACGGTACACATACCTGTTTGACGGAAGGACCATTGAGTATATTGAGGGATATAAGCGGTGGGATTATTTCAGCATTGAGATTGAACCGATTTAGTCCCGGCGTTTATCAGTACAAAGCCGGAATGGAGGAAATGTATGGAGCTATTATTGGTTTCCCACAAGGGAATTGCTTCTGGGATGAAAACAGCGATCGCCATGGTTATGGGACCTGCTGCGCAACAGATTACAGCCATGGAGCTGACAGAGGAGGAGGGCATCGATCAGTTTTCGAAGCGCCTGGAGGAATATCTCATCGCCTGGCTGTCAGGGACGGGAAAAGGCCTTATTTTTGCAGACCTGCGGGGCGGCACGCCCTATAATCAGGCAGAACTGCTGCTTACAAAGCACGGGCTTAAGGACCGGGCGAAGGTGATCAGCGGTATGAACCTGCCCATGGTGGTGGAGGCGGCGCTGCGAGACATGGATGTCTGCGACACCGGGGAGCTTACGGGTCTGGTACAGGCCGCAAGGGACGGAATTATGTGCCTTGACCTGGAAGCGCAGGCAGCCGGATCAGATGATGAATGATGGGGATCAAGGAGGATCATAAAAAATGAATATTCAATGGTGGCAGATTCTGCTCATTACTTTATATGCGGGATTTGCATTTTACGATGGAAATAATACAACCTTCGGAACCGTAAAACCGACCATGGCGGGCTTCTTTGCCGGTCTGGTCCTGGGAGATGTGACCACCGGTCTGGTGGTGGGAGGAACGCTCAACCTGCTGGTTCTTGGAATCGGCAACTTCGGCGGAGCGTCCATTCCGGACTACATGACAGGCGCGCTCTTGGGCACCGCGTTCGCAATCCAGAGCGGGCAGGGCGCCGAGTTCGGCGTAACCCTGGCGATCCCCATCGGCCTTTTGATGATCCAGCTGGATATACTGGCCCGTTTTTCCAATACATACTTCCAGCACCGGGCGGAACGCCTGGTGGACAGCGGGAATATCGAAACGGCGGCCAAGATGAATATCCTTGGGCTGATTCCCCAGTCCATCTCCCGTATGCTTCCGGTATTCCTGGCGCTGGTATTCGGCTCTGACTTTGTCAATCTGGTGGTAAATCACCTTCCCATGTGGCTGATGAACGGCCTTAAAACGGCCGGTGGAATCCTTCCCTCCCTTGGTATTGCGATCCTGCTTCGCTATCTGCCTGTGAGCCGGAATATTTCCTATCTGATTCTGGGATTTTTCCTCGCGGCTTACCTGAAGGTTCCGGTCCTGGGCGTGGCCCTGGTAGGACTGGCGTGCGCGGTTCTCAGTTTCCAGTCTGAGAAGGATGATATGCCTGCGGCAGCGCAGGCCCCAGTAAATGCAGGAGGTGAAATGGGTGATGAATAAGGTGCAGAACGGTCTTACAAAAGAGAGCAAAAGCGTATTCTGGAGATGGTATTTCCTGGGCGGAGCCGGATGGAACTACGAGAAAATGCAGGGACTTGGATACTTTTACAGTATGCTTCCCATGATAAAGAAACAGCAGGATCAGGAGGACCAGAAAAATCTGGCCAAGACAGAGCTTCAGTTCTTTAATACGAATAACACAATGGCTCCCATTATCATGGGCGTGGACTGCGCGCTTCAGGACGAAACCGGCGCAGAAGCCGCAGATACCATCGCCGCGCTCAAAACCGGAATGATGGGGCCTCTGGCCGGGATCGGCGATACCCTGTTCCATGTGATCCCCTCCACAATTATCGGCTCCATCGCCTCCTATATGGCCCTTGAGGGAAGCCCTCTGGCGCTGGTGCTCTGGATCTTCTTCGGCCTGCTGCGCCTGTTCTGCATGAAGAATTTCTACGCCATGGGCTATAAGGAAGGCGCCAAGATTGTAAGTGAAATCGGAAACCGTTTAAAAAAGATTACCAAGGCCGCCAATATTCTGGGCATCACGGTAATCGGCGCTCTGATCCCCTCTGTTGTCAACGCCAGGTTTGCATATGAGTTCTCCTGGGGTGAGGTCAGCATATCCATACAGGAGCTGGCTGATAAGATCATGCCGTCCCTGGCTCCCACTCTGGTTGTATTCTTTGCCTACTGGATGCTCGGACGCAAGAAAATGAACTCTACAAGAGTAACCTTATTGTTAGTGCTGGTCGGCATACTGGCATATAATCTGAAAGTATTCGCATAAGGAGGAACTGTAATGAAAGGATTCGTACACATCCGTATTGATGACCGTTTGATCCATGGACAGGTAGCCACACGCTGGTCTACCGGACTGAAGGTAAACCGTATCATGGTAATTGATGACGCGGTAGCCGCCAACGACAATGAGAAGGCAATTTTGCGCATGGCGGCGCCCGCCGGTGTCAACACTTCGATCCTGCCGCTTGAGAAAGCGGTAGCCAACATCAAGAACGGCAACTATGAGGGGCAGCGGGTCATGCTGATCGTGAAGTCCCCTGTCACCCTTGTAAAGATGATGGAGATGGGAGTAGCGCTTCTGCCCGTGAACATCGGCAATATGTCCAACCGTCCGGGCACCACCCAGTACAAGAAATCCGTCAGCATGTTCCCGGAGGAAAAGGCTGCTGTGGATACCCTGTTAGCAGCCGGCATTAAGGTAACGGCCCAAATGGTGCCGGATGATCCTTCCGTAGGAATCGAAACATTTTTTTAAGCCGGAAATAAGCGGGTGCAAAGGAGAGGTTATGTCAGAAGATACATTTAAATGGGCAGACAGGGAGTTGGACCGCATCTGCGGCGTGATCAAGAGAAACATGGGCCGGTACGGCGCTGATTTCCCCTCAGCCTGCGCCACGGACGGCAGATACAGGATTAAAAAAAACGACGACTGGACCAACGGATTCTGGACCGGAATGCTGTGGATGGCCTACCTGCATACCGGCGACGGAAGCTATCGTGATCTGGCCATGACGAATGTGGAGAGCTTCGGGAAACGCCTGAAGGAGCACTTTGTGCTGGACCACCACGATATCGGTTTTCTGTACAGCCCGTCTGTGGAGGCAGCCTGGAGGGTGACCGGGGATGACAGCCTCAAAGACATGCTTGTGGAAGCTGCGGATATGCTGGCTGGCCGTTTTCAGGAAAAGGGCGGCTTTATCCAGGCATGGGGAAAGCTGGGGGCGGAAAATGAATACCGCCTGATTATCGATTCCCTGTTAAACCTTCCACTTCTCTACACTGCCGCAAAAATCACCGGAAATAAACGCTACCGGGAGGTGGCGGGGCTTCATTACAAAAATGTAGTGCGCTGCATTGTCCGGGAGGACGGTTCCACTTACCATACATATTATTTTGACAAAACCACCGGAGCGCCCGCATACGGGGCAACCCACCAGGGCTACAACGATCACTCCTGCTGGGCCAGAGGCCAGGCCTGGGCTGTCTACGGTATCCCGCTTCACGCCCGGGTGTCGGGGGCGGCGCTGACGCCGGCCGAGTTGGAAACCTATGACAGGATTGTAAAATATTTTGAAACCCATCTTCCCGCGGACGGCATGCCTTACTGGGATTTGATTTTTACAGATCAGGACCGCCAGCCGAGGGACAGCTCGGCGCTGGCCATCGCGGCATGTGGAATGCTGGAGACCGGCAGCCTGCAGCGGGCGGAGGAAATGCTTAAAACCTGCCGGGATATGGCTTCTTCCGGGAATGCTCCCGGCAACGAGGGCCTTCTGCTTCACGGCGTATATGCCTACAGCGAGGGCAAAGGCGTGGATGAGCCGAACCTGTGGGGGGACTTTTTCTACATGGAAGGTCTGCTCCGCCTTCTGAGAAGGGACTGGGTCCCATTTTTATGACAGTGGAGAATAAAATGAGTACATTTGAAGTAAAAGAAGCATTTTACCTGGATGGAAAGCCGGTAAAACTGTTGTCAGGAGCCGTGCACTATTTCCGCCTTGTCAGGGAATACTGGGAGGACTGCCTGTATAATCTGAAAGCCATGGGATTTAATACAGTTGAGACCTATATCCCATGGAATCTCCATGAGCCGGAGGAGGGGGTGTTCGACTTTTCCGGCAACAAGGATGTGGAAAGCTTTGTCCGGCTGGCCGGTGGGCTGGGACTTCATGTAATCCTCCGGCCCAGCCCGTTTATCTGCGCGGAATGGGAATTCGGAGGGCTGCCCGCCTGGCTTCTGCGCTACAGCGATATGAAGGTGAGAACCAACACCCCTCTGTTTTTAAGTAAAGTGGAGGCCTATTACCAAGAGCTCTTTAAACGCATCGCGCCCCTTCAGATCACGCAGGGGGGGCCGGTCATCCTGATGCAGGTGGAAAATGAATACGGCTCCTTTGGCAATGATAAGGAATATTTACGGCAGATCAAACGGCTGATGGAGGAAAACGGCGCCCAGGTCCCGCTTTTTACTTCGGATGGAGCATGGGACGCCGCTCTGGAAGCCGGAAGCCTGATCGAAGACGGGGTGCTGGCAACCGCCAACTTTGGTTCCAGATCCGGGGAAAATCTGGACGTGCTGGAAGCTTTTTTCAAAAGGAACGGGCGCGCATGGCCCCTGATGTGCATGGAATTCTGGGACGGGTGGTTCAACCGCTGGAGGGAAAAGATCATAACCAGGGATGCGGAAGATCTGGCCATGGAGGTGGAGGAACTGTTACAACGGGCCAGCATCAACCTCTACATGTTCCAGGGCGGTACGAATTTTGGCTTCTACAACGGATGCTCCGCAAGAGGCTACACAGACCTTCCACAGATTACGTCCTATAATTACGATGCCCTGCTGACCGAGTGGGGGGAGCCCACGGCCAAGTTCTATCAGGTACAGCAGGTGGTTAAAAAGCTGTTTCCTCATCTGAACACCATGGAGCCGCGGGACCGGAAGCGGACCGCCTATGGTCAGGCTGTTTCTACTGGCCGGGTATCCCTGTTCTCCTGCGTGGACCGTCTGGCTGAGTGCAAAAAAAGCGCTGTCCCCCTGTCCATGGAGGAAGCCGGAAGCGGTTACGGCTATATGCTCTACCGCACCCATGTCAGAGGCTACAATAAGAAAATGAAAGTTAAAGCCGTGCAGGCCTCCGACCGCATCCAGTATTATTTAAACCGCGTATTCGAGGGAACCCAGTACCAGAATTATTCGGGCGAAGAGCTGGAGATGTACTTTAAAGAGGAAAATGAGCTAGCGCTCCTGGTGGAGAATATGGGACGGGTCAATTACGGGTATAAGCTCCAGGCTCCCACCCAGAAAAAGGGAATCCGAACCGGCGTCATGGTTGATATCCATTTTGAAAGCGGCTGGGAGCAGTACGCTCTGGATTTCCAGAATATTGAAAACGTGGACTTTTCCGGCGAATGGCTCCGGGACACGCCCTCCTTTTACCGGTATGAATTTCATGTGCAGGAATGTGCCGATACATTCCTGAACTGCCGGGAGCTGGGCAAAGGGGTGGCGTTCATCAATGGCTTTAACCTGGGGCGCTATTGGTCTGAGGGTCCGGTACAATATCTCTATATTCCGGCGCCCCTTCTGAAAAAGGGCGTGAACCAGATCATTATCTTTGAAACAGAGGGCAAGACGGCGGAGACGCTGGCTCTGGAGGAACAGCCCTTCTATGTGAATTACGACTGATCGATCATCTAAATATTTTGGGCAAAAAAAGGGGTACGGCACGGTTTTGGTGCTGTACCCCTTGCGGTTAGGTCGCGGGCGGAGCCTGCGGCCTGCTGTTCCATTCTAAAGCTTCGAATACCCGTAGCTGTTCACCAGCGCGTCCAGCTTGATTCCCTTTTGGCAGAACGGGCAGTCCCGGTAATCGTGGGCCTCGTAGTCCGGCAGATCCCGTTTGCTGAAAATGCAGTTGATGTGGATACCGTCCGTCTCCTCCATTGCGGAGAATATGGCGGAGATACCGGCCAGAATCCCTCCGTAATAGCGGATGCTCTCGATGCCCTTGGCGATGGTCTTGCCCGTGGTGATGGAGGCCATCAGCAGGATCACGTTCTTGCCGCTTACCATGGGCTGGGTGTTCTCGCGGAACACCATCTGGCTGTTGCTGTTGTACTCAGGCGCCACCACGTAGATCGTCTGGTGGGCGTTCTTGGACATCACGCCCGCGTTGGTCAGCGCCTCCGCCAGGTAAGCGCCGATGATCTGGGTGCCGTCCAGGCAGACGATGGTGTCAACCACCGTGTCGTACACATACATGCCGGCCAGCGCCTCCGCCGCCTGCCGGGCCTCGCTCATCCTGGCCTTCAGGGTGGTCACGTCAAGATAATAGTTGATGTGGGAGTGGTTGGTAGCAAAGTGTCCAGGCGTAATCTTCAGTGGCACATGGTTGTTGGTGGATGTGATCTTAAATGTCCGGCTATCCATAAAATACCCCCTGTCCGCAGCCGCCTTTCCCTGTGAAACGCGCGCCGCTTTTCTTTTATTATACTACGGAAAAGGGACTCCGCACAAGGAATTTCACCGCGGGCAGTATTATTTTGCCGGCTCCTGTTTCCGCTTGGTGGCCTTGGGCAGATTCCAGCAATAGCGCGTGGCCAGCAGGCGGATCACCACCACCAGACAGGCGCTGACCACCACCGCCAAGTCGCCTCCGGCGAACTCCAGAAGATAGGTGTAGACGATGGCTCCGATGATGGAGGCGCAGGCATAAAAGTGCTTGCGCAGGATATAGGGGGTCTGTCCCGCCATGATGTCCCGCAGTACGCCCCCGCCCACGCCGGTGAGCACGCCCAGAAATACCGCCAGAAACCGATAATCCCCGTAGCCCGCCATCACCGCCGTGTTGATGCCGGTCACGGTGAACGCGCCCAGGCCCACCGCGTCGAAAATATTCATCACCCGCTCGTACATCTCGATGGACCGGCTCTCCAGAATCTTCTGGTTCAGCCGCACCACCGTGAACAGGATCAGCACGGTCAGAAAGCCCGCGATCACATAGACCGGGTTCATAAACAGCGCCGGCGGCACATTCCCCAGTATAATGTCCCGGAGCATCCCCCCGCCCACGGCCGTGGTCACGCCCAGCACCACCACGCCCAGCAAATCCAGCTCCTTCTTGATCGCCACCATCGCGCCCGACGAGGCGAAGGCCACGGTCCCGATCATTTCTATGATAAAAAATATGGAGATATTTTCCATTTCGACTCATTTCCCCCTGTTTCGCAGTTGATCCAAAAAGGATACTAGCTGAAAAACGGAGGCCTGTCAAGCCTCCGTTTCAAATTCATACCGTTTTATCAATTTTTGGAGCCGGTTTACCTGTTCCTCAATCTCCTCCATGGCCCGCGCGTTGCAAAGCCCCGGCTTTAAAAGCGGAATCCCGGCCCCCAGCCGGTCGTCCCCTCTGCCGTACTCCAGGGTCACGATGCGGGGCCTGGCCTTGGACAGCACCTCCTCCAGCAGCCTGTAGCCCTCCTCGTGAATCCTGGTGTGGGCCATCATCCCACGCTCCGCGCTGATCCAGCCGTTGATGTGGACCTCGTATAAGCGGTCCAGCGGCAGACTGTCTATATATTCACGCACATCCATCCCCAGGGCCAGGGCCGAGCCGCAGGCGTGGCTGATATCCAGTAAAAACTCCGTGTCCGCCGCCTCCACCGTCTCCCTGATAAAGCGCGGGGCCACGCAGCAGTCGCTGTAGGTCTTATCCGAATACGGGTTGCCGTCCACATTTTCCAGGGAAAGAAACTCCAGAGGCCCCAGAGCTTCCCGCAGGTACCGGATATTATCCACAATGATGCGCCTGCGCTCCTCCTCGGGCAGCGCGGTGTCCCCGCCGCACAGGTGCAGGGAGACGCCCCGGATGCCGGACAGCTCCAGGATGCGCCCTGTGAACTCCGGGTCGAACCGCTCCTTGAAATCCGCCCTGCCGATGTCGTTGTCCCTCTGCCCCAGCCCGTGGAGCAGCAGCGGCCCCAGGTCACGCAGGCGTTCGGACAGCGCCGCGTATTCCCTGAGCCGAGGGTCGTCAAAGACCTTCATCTGAAAACCCAGAGAGGGATATTTGAAACAGTCCACACGGATTTTCCCCTCCCGGGCCAGGCGCTCGGTCTCCTCATAGTAATTGCACGCCAGCTGCATCTATCTTCCTCCCCCCGCCCGCCGGCAGGCCCCGGCGATCCGTTTCTCAAACCACTCCGCCGGCTCCTCCTCCGCCTCGTAGGCCAGCTTCAACAGCTCGTAGACCTGGGCGTAGTCTGCCTCCGCCTCCAGCAGATCCGCGATCTGCCCGGTGTAGAGCGGCAAAATTTTCAGTCCCTTTACTTTATGACCTCCGTCCGCGCTGTAGTACACCATCTCCCTGCGAAGCCGGAAGTCGGAGATCACGTTGTAGTTCACGTTGGTGGAGGTGAACACGCAGTAGGCCTCCTCCTCCGGGTGCGCCAGCCGGTAATCCCCCAGATGACGGGACACCGGCTCCATCTCCATGCGCCGCTGGCCGCTGCCGTCCGACAGGGTGGCCTCAATCAACAGCGTGTGGGCCGGATAATGCTCCGTGGCCTCGTACTTCCACACAATATCAGCCTCCCCGCCCCCCGCGTGGGTCCTGGGCAGCAGGTCGGCCTCCAGGGACAGATTCATGTATTCCAGCACGTCCCCACGGCAGCCGCTTATGCGGTACCAGGCGATGGCCGTGACGTACTCGTAAATAGTGGGGATATCCGCGTTGTCCGTGACCAGACGGTGTATCTCACCGTCCTGGCGCAGGCGGAACAGCTCAAACAGCTCCGACAGCACCTGTCTGGTGAACCGCGTCTCCACCATGCGGTTGAACCGCGCGTAGCGCCTGGCCCTGAGCACCTGCCTGGCCGCAGCGCTGTCCGTCACCGGAACGCCCACCTTCCTGCTCAGGCGCGCGTAAAGCCTGGAAGGTTCCACCGCCAGACAGGCGGAAATGGACTCCAGGGGCACGTCCTCCTCCAGCTGCCCGCACCGCTCAAAGGCCAGATCCGTCAGGTCCTCCCCTGCCTCGGCGAAAAAGCAGCCCGGCAGCACATCCAGGCAAACCTTGCCGTCCTCAAAGATCACCACGTCCGTAACCTTGAAATACCGGCGGTTCAGGTCAAAATAGTCCGACAGCGTGGCTTTGGCCTTGATCAGATGCATGGCCCGGAAAAACTCCAGCTTAAACGCGTTCTCGTCCGCGGCCCGCAGCAGCGGGATGTCGTTCATCACATCCAGCCCCCTGGTCCTGGCCGAAGCCTCCGTGCTGACCTTGAACAGCAGCTTGCGCCAGGCGCCTCCCACCTTGGAGTTGGTCAGCTTGGCGGTGGCGGCCAGCAGGCGGGCAGGCGCGCTCCCGTCCCTGGCGAACACGATCCGCTCCAGCTCCCGGTAGATGGCGTAATAGGGCTTGTCGTAGACCTTGCTCTTGCGGTTGATGCCCACCGTGCAGATCAGCTCCTCGGTCACAGGCTCCTCCAGGAGCAGCCTGGCGGCCGCCTGATAATTCTCCTTCTCCATCAGCACGGACAGCAGGATATCGTCTATCCCCTGTTTTCCCTCCCTGCACCGGAGAATGTTCTCCACCACCCGCTCAGTGGTCTCCCGGTCCACGCACAGCGGCAGCAGGAAGGTGAACTCGTCGTTGGTCAGGTACTCCAGCCGTGACAATACATACAAAAAGACCACAAAGGGGCGGACCGTCTTTCCGTCCACCTCGTTTGCGGTTTTCAACAGCTGTTTCAGGAAAATAAAACTGTCCTTTGGCAGCTCCAGCAGGTTGTCCGGCGTGAAGTCCCCCTTTTTGGAGACAGCCAGCAGCGCCCTGCCCGCCGGCGTCACGTTCCGCTCCTCGTCCATCAGGCCGATATCCCTGAGGCCGGAGGTTTTCTGCCTGGCATCCTTGTCCGGCCTGGGCGCATCGCCCCTCACAAAGCCGTTGGCCTTCAGATAGTTGTAGTACGCGGCCTGAAAGGCGCTGTTGCTGTTCCAGGAAAGCCCCCGGTTCTCCGGCAGCTCCCGGAACCGGCTCATCATCTCCAGCTGGCGCTCAATATTCAGGTTGAACTTATCCGTCCGGTAGCTGGTGGTACCGACGGCGAAGCAGTAGCCCTTAAACGGTATTTTTGCCATATCAGCCTCCATAGTTGACCACCAGCACCTCGCTGGTGGCTCCGCTCTTGTCCTTGATGTGATAGTTGGAGTTGGAGTAGCTGAAGTCCAGCGGAATCATCCGGTAACGCCCCGGATGCCGCTCCACCCATTCCGCCAGGATCTCGTTTCTGCGCCCTCTGCTCTCCACCACGTTGGACAGCGCGAACCGCATGCCGCAGCCGTCCACCCGGTCCAGATAGGCCAGGAGGTCCCGCTCGTCCTGCTCCGTCCAGCCGTTCTGCTCATTGTAGGTGGCGCAGGTGATCAGATATGGCGGATCCACATAGAAAAAGGTGTCTGCCGGAAATTCCTCCGGCCTGATCTCCCGGAAATCCCGGCTGGAGAACCGGTAATCCCCGCTCTTCAGCCTGTCCATAAAGGCGGACAGCTTCTTCTGCATCCGCGGGTTGAAATCACGCTTGCCCACCGGCAGGTTGAACTCCCCCTTCCGGTTAAAGCGAATCTGGTTGTTGAAGGAGTAGACGATCAGCACGTAGAGCATCAGAAAGTACACATCATCCCGCTCCTTCCGCTCATTAAACGCCTGGCGCAGCTCCAAAAAGGGCTGGCGGTTGTAGTCTCCCAGCCCGTCGGAGGAGCTGCCGCAGCGGTAGTGGGCGTAGCCATTTTCCCAGGATCTGGAAAGGCCGAAGCGGCGGATGATCCGGTCGATCTGCGCGAACACCTGGTCCTTGTCCATGCGGCCGAACACCTCGAAGAGGCGGATCAGATGCTCGTTGGTGTCGTTGAACAGCACCCGGCTGGCCGGCACATTCAAGCCCACGTTGCAGCCGCCGCAGAACAGGTCCACCACCTGGCCCATCCCACAGGGGAACAGGGGCAGAATCTGGGGCAGCAGCTTGAACTTGCCGCCCGTGTAGTTGAGCGGCGAGGGGATCACCTCCCGCTCCCCGTCGCACACGCACAAAAACAGCCGTTCCTCGTTCTCCTTGATGTCCGATTTGCCGGTGGTAAAGGCCTTATAGCTCTCCGAGTACACGGTGACCCGCCCCTTTTTCCCCAGAATCCGCAGAATGTCCTCGTCGCTCATCTTGGCGTTGGAGCGCTCATCCCCCTTCTCCGCCATGTTGTTGTAGGAGAGTAAAATGTATCGGGCCCTGGTATTGCGGATCAAATCCTCAAACGCATCCGCGGCCTTGGTGGTGCAATACTCGCTCTTGAGGGCGCTCCTGTCCATCTTCCGGGCCACCCCGTGAACCTGAGGCTTCTCCCAGCGGGCAACATTTTCCAATAAATGGTAAGCGTCACAGTACTGGCGGGAGTTGTAGGGCGGGTCGATGTAGACCAGGTCAGCCTCGATCTTCTTCATCAGCTCGTTGGTGTCCTCGTTGTAGCAGACGTTGTTGGCGTTGAGCTTCGCCTCGGGCAGGGGCAGCGCCAGCTCCAGATGGCGGTCGAACACCGCCCCCTTGCGGTAGGCGTCGTAGTGGCCGCAGGTCTTGGCGATCTTGTCCATGGCGTAGAGAAGGGAGGTAATGAGCAGCGCCCGCTCCCGCTCATTGATCTCCCCTTTTTTGTACAGGTTTTCGATGTTTTCCCGTATGTAACCGATCCTGGCGCAGTCCTCCCGGGAAAAATAGGTGTCCGCAAAGTTCTCGGTCATGTAGTTCTCCTCGTCCACCCGCAGGCTGTTGTAATCCAGGATCAGATCCACCAACTTCTCCTCCGAGTAGGGCTGGCTGTCAAACCAGGCCTTGTGACAGATATAGTTGCTGTACATGATGTCGTTGGTGATCAGCTTCTTGTCCGTAAAGGCTGAGGCGACGGCCCCTGTGCCCGCGAATATGTCGGCCACCGTGCCGATCCCCGGACAGTGGTCCCGGACCACCCGGCGGATGAAATCCAACAGCTTGTATTTATTTCCCAGATACCGCCTGTTGTTGATGCGGATGGTCCGGTAGGACTCTTCCTTCTTCTCCCGGGCCGGGACCTTCCGCTCCGCCAGCACCCGGCGGATGGCCTCGCAGACCTCCCGGTTCCAAACCGGCCGGCCGTTCTCGTCCACCTCCACCGTGAAGGCGTGATTGTTCTTCAGATAATACAGATAGGATCTGGAAATGTCCAATTCCCTGGCGATCTGAGTTGCCGTCATCTCCATGCTTTTCATTCTCCTCATGCAACTAAATTTCCGTCCATATTGGACATTATACCTTAGAAGAAGCGGTAAAACAAGGAGATTTTTCAGGTTTTTCCAAACATTTGTTCTGAAAAATGGATGCTTTCGGCGGCAGCAGCCTGCAAGCCTTAGCATCCAAAAATCCGCCTTTTATCCACAGCGACGCTATTTTTTTACCTTCTTATGCACATTGCGGATGGTCTTTCTGCCCTTTCCGCCCTGGCCGCGGCCGCCCTCCGCCCTGGCGCCTCCTGCCCCGGCGCCGCCCTTTTGGCGTCCCATACCGCCCGCGGGGGCCTGCCCTGATCCGGGCTTTCTGCCGCCGGACCCATGCTCCTTATTCGGGCCGTATCCACGGCCGCCCTCACCGCCTCTGGGCCGTACCAGGCATTTCCGGTCATATCCGATCAGGTCCGTGCGCCCGGCCTTTCTCAGCGCCTCCACCACCAGATCGTAGTTGTTGGGGTTGCGGTACTGGATCAGCGCCCGCTGCATGGCCTTCTCGTGGGGATTCACAGGGACGTAGACCGGCTCCATGGTCCTGGGATCATATCCGGTATAGTACATGCAGGTGGATATGGTGGAGGGCGTGGGATAGAAATCCTGCACCTGCTCCGGCATATACCCCAGATCCCGCAAATATTCCGCCAGCTCCACCGCCTCGGTCAAGGTGGAGCCCGGATGGGAGCTCATCAGATAGGGCACCAGGTACTGTTTCAGGCCCAGCCGCCCGTTCATCTCCTTGTACTCCTTGACGAACTGCCGGTAAACGCTGTTGGCCGGCTTGCCCATGCGGGTCAGCACCGCGTCCGCCACATGCTCCGGCGCCACCTTCAGCTGGCCGCTGACGTGGTGTTCGCAGAGCTCCCGCAGGAATTTGCGGTTCTTGTCCGCCAGCAGGTAATCAAAGCGGATGCCTGAGCGGATAAAGACCTTCTTCACCTTGGGCAGGGAGCGCAGCTTGCGCAGCAGCTCGATGTAGTCCGTGTGGTCCGCGTTTAGGTTGGCGCAGGGCTTGGGAAACAGGCACTGGCGGCCCGGGCAGGCGCCCTTGGTCATCTGCTTTTCACAAGCTGGAAAGCGGAAATTGGCCGTGGGGCCGCCTACGTCGTGGATGTATCCCTTGAAATCCGGCTCCTCGGTCAAAAGCCTTGCCTCCTCCACCAGGGACTGGTGGCTCCTGGCCTGGATGATGCGGCCCTGGTGAAAGGTCAGGGCGCAGAAGCTGCAGGCCCCGAAGCAGCCCCGGTTGCTGATCAGGCTGAACTTCACCTCCCGGATGGCGGGGATTCCCCCCAAATCCTCGTAGCTGGGATGATAATTGCGCATATAGGGCAGGCTGTAGACCTCGTCCATCTCCAACTGGCTTAAGGGCTTGGCCGGCGGGTTCTGCACCACATAAACGCCGCTGTCGTAAGGCTCCACCAGGCGTTTTCCCGTGAACGGGTCTGTGTTGCAATACTGTATATAGAAGCTCTTTGCATACTCCTTCTTGTCCGCCGTCAGCTCGCCGTAGGACGGCAGCAGCTTGTAATCGTACACGCTGTCCAGCTCCCTGGCCTTGTAGACCGTGCCCTCGATAAAGGTGATATCCTTTACCTCCAGTCCGCTGTCCAGGGCCTCGGCAATCTCCACAATGGAGCGCTCGCCCATGCCGTAGGAGATCAAATCCGCCTGGGAGTCCAGGAGAATCGACCGTTTCAGCTTGCCCGACCAGTAATCGTAGTGGGCCAGACGGCGCAGGCTGGCCTCGATGCCTCCGATGATGATAGGGGCCTTTTTGTAGACCGAGCGGATCAGATTGCAGTACACCACCGTGGCGTAGTCCGGGCGCTTTCCCATCTCTCCACCGGGCGTGTAAGCGTCCTGGGAGCGGCGCTTTTTGGACACGGAATAATGGTTCACCATGGAATCCATATTGCCCGCCGACACCAGAAAGCCCAGCCTGGGCTCCCCCAAAAGCGTGATGCTCTCCTTGTCCCGCCAGTCCGGCTGGGCGATGATACCCACCTTGTAGCCGTGGGCTTCCAGGATCCGGCTGATGATGGCGTGGCCGAAAGAAGGGTGATCCACGTAGGCATCACCCGTAATATAGACAAAATCGCATTGATTCCAGCCCCGGATATTCATATCCGCCCGGCTGATCGGTAAGTAATCGTGTATCATGCAGTTCTCCGTTCTGATTCTCTGTGCTGCGCTTCCCTCAATCCAGCCGTCCCGCGCAAACTTCCCGGCCGGAATCTACATTATATCCCGTATATCCCCCGCTGACAAGGGGAATCCGTCCGCGATTTCCACGCGGCTTCCATGCGGGTTCCACGCGGCCGCCTTCCCGGCGGTAAAAGGGGCCAATCCCCCGCCACCCACAGACGTCCCCGGGGCGCGCCAATATCCGCCGCGCAGTTTTCCTTCCGTCCCGCGGCAGCCCGCTGGGCAAAAACCGCGCTCGGTCCCGGCAGCGCCGCGCTCCGTATGTTTGATTCCCGATGTGATTTTGGAAAATATTTACAATATTTTATTTTCCGGACGCATGCGGAATCTCCACCTTTTCCACGGAAAAGCCCTCGTTCCCCTCAACTGCCGTGAGCACGGCCATGGTAATGGGCTGGCCGAAACGCCTGGGGCCGCAGCTGCCCGGGTTAAGCCAGGTCCGGCCGTCCGCCTGTTTTTCCTCATACTTGTGGGAATGGCCGTAGATCACAAGATTCCTGTCCCCCAGGCTTGACGGCAGGTATTTCTTGTTGTGGACCATGAAAATCCGCAGCCCATACAGCTCCAGGCTCAGGGTCTCGGGCAGATAACCTGCCCACTCCTTGTCGTTGTTTCCCCGCACCGCGTGGACAGGGGCGATCTGCTCCAGCTCTTCGAGAATCCGCCGGCTGTTGATATCGCCCCCGTGCAGGATCACCTCGCAGCCCGCCAATCTGGCCCTCACCTCGTCCCGGATCAGGCCGTGGGTGTCGGAGATCACTCCGATTCTGTGGATTTTACGCTCGACTGTCATCAATCGTCCCTCCGTGTTCCCGTCATCCTTCCGGCCGCCGGCGGCCGGTCCATAATGGCTCCATTGTAACACATAAGCGCCTGTGAATCAATTCGTTCCCTGCGCGTTCGCACTCCGCCCGTCCCGGGCCACCGCCGGCTTCTCCCTTCCGGGCCGCGCCGGCCGGCCTTTGCATTCAGGCAAACGGGGCGGACCCGCGCATTGCTCGCGCCAGGTCCGCCCCGTTTTGTTCCAAATCACGGTCTATTCCATTTCAATCCGGCCGAAGGCCCTGAGAAACCGCATCTTCTCTACCGCCTTGGAGGCCATCCACCAAACCTCGCTGACGGCAAACTCCTTGGGATAGATATCCCCCAGATCAAACCAGGTCCAGGTGATGTTCCACACGCCGCCCGGATTTCTGGTATCGATCAGATAGTCCAGCTCCAAGTCCACAATCTCCTCATTCCCCGGATAATATCCGCTTGCGGGCGACCAGATAAATTCCGACGGCCTGGGCGTATACTGGGCCCATTTTTCCGGATCCCGCTCAATGGTCCGGCCTCCCCGATATCCTGCACCAGCATCCCCAGTCCGCCGGCGCCCATTTCCCCAAAATCTTTCCTGCCGTCTGCCTGAGCCAGAATCCGGTCCACATACCCGCAGGCCGTTTCAAACAGCTTCGGATGCCCGCCGCCGTACCGCAGAATCAACGCGCACAGCCCCGCCGTGATGCCCATGTCCTGGACTGCGTTTAGCTCCTCGCTGTACGTCCACCAGGGCGCCCGCGGATAGCGGTCGTTGCTGGGAACGCCGAAATGCCACCCTTCCTCAGAGGCGTGGACGCCGCTTTCAAGGTAGCGGAAAATCCCCTCCAAAATGGGATTTCCCGGTTGGGCAAGCCCGATTCCCCGAAGGATTCCGGCTGCGACCATTGTACTGTAGGGGGTTGACTCCGGGTTCCAGCTGTCCGGCTCCAACGCGCTGCCGAAGCCCCCGTCCTCATTCTGATAAAAGCTCAGCATGTCCTCCACCTGCTTTGGGCTCCCATTTTCAAAGTCAAACTGCCACATGGCCAGCTCCAGCGGCCTGGCGTTGCGGTAAATCCAACTGCGCACTTCCCCGTACGCCGCCGCGCTCAATCTCTTCATCCTGCACCTCCAAATTGTATTTGAACAAGACTATAACACAGCAAGGCGCAGCTGTATTGAAAAAAAGCGACATCGCAAAGTCCGGGCGGGCTTTTCCGGGGATGGATGGGCCCCCGCGGGATAGGCGGACTCCCACGGAATGGACGGGCCCCCACGGGATAGGCGGAATTCCACAGAACAGGCGGACTCCCACGGCACAGGTAAAGGAAATAATTTCCAAAACCCCCCTTCATCCTAGCGCCTGGCCAGGGCCGCCTGTCTGGCCTGCTCCGGCCAGATGCCGTGAAACCGCCTGAAATCGTTGAGCAGATGGGCCTGATCCGCGTAGCCGTACCGCAGCACCGCATCCATGATCTCAAACTGATCCCGCCGCACAACTTCGCTCCACACGCTCTGATAGCGCACCAGGCTGGCGATGCGCTTGATGGGCAGGCCCATATTCTGCTGGAAAAGGCGCTCCATCTGGCGCTGGCTCAGGCAGCCCCCGGCGCAGATATCCCTCACCGTGGCATTTCCCCTGGTTCTCAGAATATAGTCGATGGAATTGTAAAGGTTGGGGTTGTACCGGTCCGTGTTCAGCTTTTCCAGCAGATAACCCTCCAGCCAGGAGACGCGCTCCCGGTCGGATCGATGGTAAAACAGCGGTTCAAATTCCCGGTTGCACCCGGGCAGCGCCTCCTCCAGCTCCATCACCCGGTTGCCCGTATCCCCCAGACTCACGTCCAGAAACAAACGGGCCGACCAAAAATAAAACCGGGCTGCAACGCTGGTCACCCGGTCACCCGCCCTTCCCTGCTCCACCATAAAGGTGCGGTCCTGGAGCCCGCACAGGCGGCTGTTGATCCTCTGCCTGGTATGGTTGATTTCAATTATAATATCCAGACATGTGTCCGGGATAACCCGGACCGTCTCCGGCTCGCCGTTCTCCCCGCCGTCGGAGGTCCAAATGCAGGACACGTACGGGCGGAGCGCCTCCCTGGGGAGGTACTCCGCATACGTGCTGTCATGTAGAAACGGTCTCGACGTCAATGGCCGGTACGGCGTGTCAAATGCAAGTATCATCCCCTGCGCTTCCTCTTCCTGTCAAAATAAAATCCGAGTTTCAGTATAAATCATGCGCCGTTGAAATACAACCGGCATCCGGCGCCATTCAGGCATTTTCCTTAAATTTCCAAATTCATTCGATGATCAGGGAGTAGGTCAGCTCCCGGACCGTCTCTCCGCTCTTGGGGTAGGTCCTGGTCCCGCTGTCGCTTTCCAGCCGAAGCCCGATTTTTTCCATCAGCCGGTAAGAACCGCTGTTTCTGTAATCACAATTTGCCGTCAGCTTTGAGAGCTTCAGGGTGTTGACCGCAAAATCCTTGAGCGCCAGGGCGGCCTCCGCCGCATAGCCCTTTTTCCAATACCGCTTGTCAATAATCCAGGCCAGTTCGCCCTCGGTTCGGGCCTCGTTCAGCGCGACGGAGACAGCGCCGATCTGCGCCCCGCCTAGCATAACCGCAAACTCGTAAAAACCGGGAGTCTCCTTCTCCCACTCCTCTGTAACCTCTGTCAAAAAACGCCGCGTCTCTTCCTCCGTATCGTGGGACAGCAAATACATGTACGCGGTGTTCTCGCGGTCGGAAGCGTACGCGTGAACAGCTTTGAGATCGCGGATGTTCAAAGGGCGCAGCAGCAATCGGTCGGTTTTAATTTCGCAATACACAGAATTACCTCCGTCTTATCCTTGCAAACTCCATTCATTTTCCAGCAGTTCCATTTTACCACATTGCCGGTGCAATAGAAACAAGAAAACCTCGCCGTCTCTCACCCTGTCCCCGGCCCGCACCGGACCCCGGGACCCGCAGATCAAGCCCCGCAGGCAGAGCTGCTTCACCCTTGACCGGGAAATGCCCAGCTGACCGGCAAACAGCGCGTCCACCCGCAGCTTCAGGCAGCCGGCCAAGTGGATTTCCACCTCGCTCCATCCCTCCCGTTTGCAGGGAACCGGCGTGTCGATCATCTGCACCTTGTATTCCGCCGAAGCCGCTGACATTTCCACTTTATTCCTGGCAAACAGACCGGCGTCGCAGCCGTACTTTGCGGCCAGCCGGATATCGTTATTCAAAAAATGCTCATATTCCTCACTGTCCAGTTCCGATGCAAGAACGCGCTCATAGATCTCCATATTCCAGGTGGCCTTGCAGGTTTTGCACCGGTAGATCAGCCATACGTCCAGCATGCGCCCGTTGGCATTCACCCGGAATCTGCCGCTGTTTTCAAACTCAGTCCTTTTACCGCATCTGGAGCATTTTTGCAGCACCGCGGGCAGCCGGTCCGGAAGGATATGCCATTTTTTTCTGTATTCCCGTTTCATTCTCTTATACCTCCGAGAACCACTCTAGCATCCGGCCGCCCGGAGATAAACCTCAAGCTCAGGACAGAAATAAACAATCGCCTCAAGCTCCTTTATACGCAAACAGGCGGCGAATCCCTTCACCCGGATTCACCGCCTGTCTCTTGGCTCAGCCTCATTTTCTTTTCCTGAAGCACAATTCTTTGGATACTCTTTTCAGACAGGAAATACTGGGCTGCCAGCTCCTTCGTTCCCGCACCCTGTCTGTATTTTACAAATATTTCTATATTTCTCGACCGGAGCTCTTCCCTGGCCCTGGAAGTCTCCCCCCAGTTTTTTCTGTGCTCCTGCTTTCTGGGAATGTACACATACTCCCCATCGATATAATTCTGGATCAATTCCACCAGTTCCACCGGCAAAATCTCACTTGCCTTCTGATAGCGCATCGCTGCCTCCCAAACATATTTTCTGTCCGGAATAGCAAAGGCGACGCAATTACTCTCATTTCACTGCATCAGCCCATGCTATGCAGCGATAATATATTTCATCATAAAGACGGCCCTCCTCGCGTTCTGTTCACCGAAGCTGCCGCGGCTGCGGAAATGTTCGGTTTTTTCATTATAACACAAATGACCGCGCAAAAAACCTTACAAATTTTCCAGAATTGTCTTTGATCCTAAAGGGCAGATTACCGACGGCCTGCTCCGGCAGACTTAAACGCCTCAGTCAACACGGGAAGCACCTCGAATAAATCTCCCACAACCCCATAATCCGCCACGCCGAAAATCGGCGCCTCGGGGTCTTTGTTGACCGCCACAATCTTATCCGAGCCGCTCATGCCCGCCAGATGCTGAATTGCGCCCGAGATTCCGCAGGCGATGTATAGCTTTGGTCCCACGGTTTTGCCAGTCTGCCCCACCTGGTGGGCGTGGGAAATCCATCCCGAGTCCACAGCGGCCCGTGAGGCGCCCACCGTGCCGCCCAGCGCTTCCGCCAGCTCGCGGATGGGCTTGAATCCGTCCGGGCCGCCCACACCGCGCCCGCCGGACACGATGATCGAAGCCCCCTCCAGATCCACGTTCTCGCTGTCCATATCCTTTATCAGCTCCAGAACCTGGGTGCGGATGTCCTCGGCGGGCACGTGAATCTCCTCCCGGATGACCTCAGCCCTGCTCTCCCCCGGTTCCCCCTGCTTGAACACGCCGGGGCGCACCGTGCCGATCTGAGGACGATGATCCGGGCACAGAATTGTCGCCATAAGATTTCCCCCAAATGCCGGACGGGTCCACGCCACATTGCCGCTCTCCTCATCCACATCCAGGGCGGTGCAGTCGGCGGTCAGCCCCGTTTTCAGCCGGCAGGCCACCCGCGGTCCCAGGTCGCGGCCGTTGTTGGTGGCGCCGATCAGCATACTGGTGGGCCCGTATGTCTCTACCAGCCTGCACAGTGCTGCCGCATAGGCGTCCGTGGAATAGTGCCGGTATTCCGGTCCCTCCACCACCAAAATCTGATCCGCCCCGCGGCGGGATACCGCCTCGACAGCCGGCCCCACATTATCGCCGATCACAACGCCCACCAGCCTTCCCCCCTGCTTTCCGGCAATCATCCGCCCGGGCACCAGAAGCTCCAGCCCCACATTCCTGGCTGAACCATTTTCGTCGGTTTCCACAAATACCCACAAATCTTTCGTTTTGCTTTCCATGTCACACGTCCCCCTCCCAGATTGTCCGGTCTTTCATCAACAGCTGGAACAGCTTCTCGGCCGACTCCCGATTGGATGCCTCCCTGATTTTCAGGCCGCCGGACTTTCGCGGCGGCACAAAGGTCTTTTTTACCTTCGTGGGGGAGCCCTTAAGGCCAATCTTGGCCTTGTCGATATCCGGCAGGCCGTCGTCGCCGATGACAGTAATTCCCGCCCGAGCCGCCGCCAGCTTTCCCTTCAGGGTAGGCCTTCTCAAATCCCAGGCCGGCTTGGTGAAGGTCAGCACGCAGGGCGTTTTGACGCCTATGACCTCCACGCCCTCCTCCACCTCCTTCTTCACTTTCACCATATCCGCCTCCAGCAAAACCTCCAGCCCGTACGTCACCTGGGCGTAACCCAGATGCTCGCCAATCTCCGGCCCCACCTGGGCCGTATCCCCGTCGATCGCCTGTTTGCCGCAGAAAATGATATCGAATTTCCCCTCGGTTTTCTCAATCTCCCTGACGGCCTCCGATAAAATATAACTGGTAGCCAGAGTGTCGGATCCGCCGTAGGTGCGGCCGGATACCAGATACGCCCGGTCGGCCCCCACCGCCAGACTCTCCTTCAGCACGGCCGCTGCCTGGGGCGGCCCCATGCAGAGAGCGGTCAGCCTTGCCTGTGGATACTGGTCCTTAACCCGCAGGGCGGCCTCCAGCGCATAACTGTCAAAGGGGTTTAAGATGCTGGGCACGCCGTCGCGGATCAGTGTATTTTTAACCGGATCAATTCTGATTTCCGTGGTGTCCGGCACCTGTTTTACACATACAAGCATATTCATATGATTCCTGCCTCCTTAAAATAATGTCCGGGGCCTCAGCCCTGGCGAAACTCCACGCCCATGCCGCCATCCGGATAGCGCCAGCTCTCCACAACCTTTCCGCCGGACAGAACCCGGCAGGTGCCGCACTCCAGACATCCCTCGTGGCTGAAGATTACCTTCCCGTCCTCATAGCGGTACAGGCCGGCCGGACAAGCCATGACCAGACGGCGGATATCGTCCTCCCTCCCCCAGCTTTCCTTCACTGTGATGTGTGGATTCTTTTCATCTGTGTTGAATTTATCAAAGCCAAGTTTATCATCTACGCTCACATTTGCCATTTAAAACGCCTCCATCGCTCTCATGCCCACCTTTGCCAGGGTAATCAGCCCGCCGGATTTTGCCAGGGCAGGCAGAACCTTCATCATTAATCCCTCCGTTTTGCCGCCGTCCACTGTAAACAGGCTGCTTAAAATCTCCTGAACCATCAGGGGATACTCGTTAAAAAGCTCGTGGAGCTCCATCAGCTCGGGGGCTTTCCGGTAATGCTCCAGATCTCTCATGACAAAGCTGTCGTCCAGCAGTTCCCTGTATACGGAAAGCGCCTGAGCGGTAAATTCGCCCTTTTCCCGCGCCCTGATGATCGCCTCAGCGGCCAGCCGTCCCGATTCAATGGCAAAGTCCATGCCCCGCACCGTGAATCCCAGATTGACCACAAAGGCCGCTGCATCCCCCACCACCAGAACGCCGTCTCCGCACAGCCGGGGAACCATGTCGTATCCCCCTTCCGTGACCAGGTGAGCTGAGTATTCCACTGTTTTTCCACCTGCAATCAGCGGACGGATCAGCGGATGTCCCTTGATCCGCTCTACCATGTCCGGCACCGTCTCCCGGGAGTAGCCCACATCGCTGAGGGTTGTGACGATTCCCAGCGATATGCTGTCTTTGTTGGTGTACAGAAAACCTCCGCCCAGATTGCCTGCCGTTGGATCGCCCGCAAACATCCACGCCGCGCCCTCTCCCGCTTCCACACCGAAGCGGTCGGAGACAGTTTTTTCATCCAATTTGATGACTTCCTTGACCCCCACCGCAACCTGGGAGGGCTTCAGCTCCGCCTTCAGACCGGCCTTTTGGGCCAGAAGGCCGTTGACTCCCTCTGCCAGCACCACCACATCGGCAAACAACCTGTCGCCGCCGCTCTCTATGCCGACCACTCTTCCCCCTTCCATCACCAGGTTCTCCACCAGGATACCGGTGATATAGAGGGCGCCCGCAGCTTCAGCCTTTCCGGCAAACCACTTGTCGAATTTGGCCCGCAGCACGGAGTAGGAGGCGCAGGCTTCATCCTTCAAATGTTGGGAGCTGAATTCCATGGTGGCGGCCCCTGTTTCCGTCATCATGGAAACGCGTTCCTTCACGATCCTGCGTTCAACGGGAGCTTCCCGGGCGAAGCCGGGAATCAGCTTCTCAAGGCTATGCCCGTACAAACGGCCGCCCGTCATGTTTTTGGAGCCGCAGCTGTTTCCCCGCTCCACCACCAGGACCTCCAGCCCCTCCTGCGCCAAGCGGTAGGCCGCGGCCGTTCCCGCCGGCCCTCCGCCGACGATGATCACGTCAAATTTGTCTTCCCTCATGCCTGTATCCTCCTTGTTATAAACGCCCAGACGCCGTGTTCCGGTCTCCCGTGCGTTCCAGAATATACTCAATCATCACATTTTTGCGCCATATGAAGCGCGCAGGCGCCGAAGAGATAGCTTCGGCAGGACACCCCCCGCATTCCGGTCTGCTCCAGCAGCTGTGTCAGCTGCTTTTTCCTGAGAAAGTCCTCTGTGGACTGCCAAAGCCACCGGTACTCTCTGCGGTACCTGTATCCACCCCCGAACAGGGGCATAAGCCGGCGAAAATAGAATCGGTAGAAGGGCCTCACCGCCGCCCCGTCCGGCACAAAAGAATCCAGGCAATAGAGCGTTCCGCCCGGCTTCAGCACGCGTTTCATTTCACCCAGCACCTGCCCGTAGCAGGCAGTATTGCGCAGCCCGAAGGATATGGCTGCCGCCTGGAATGTTCCGTCCGGAAACGGCAGCTTCATGGCATCCCCCTGCGCAAAGACCAGGTTTCCCAGCCCGCACCCTTTTCGGCGGGCCACCTCCAGCATGGCAGGAGAAAAATCGATGCCGTCCACCCTGCAGTCCGGGCGGGCGGCCGCCAGGGCCAGGGCAATATCCCCTGTGCCGCAGCACACATCCAGCAGGCGGTCCGTCGGCCGGGTGCGGCCGAGGATTTCCCGGACCAGCTGCTTTTTCCAGCGGCCCTGCAGCCCCAGACTGATTCGCGTGTTGGCGGCATCATAATTGGTGGAGATCGCCTCAAATACCTGATAGACCCGGTCTCTCTTGCTCCCGCTCTCCCCTGTACACCAGCTATTCCCGGCTGTCATGCCGATCCCCTCCTCCCCGCAGCCGTGGGCCTCAAAGCGGCTGTCATGCCAGCGCGGCTGCCAGTGCCAGAATATAGGCTCCGTTTCCCGCCAGGTTGGCCCGAAGCACAGATTTCATCTGGCGCACGCGCTGCTGCTGTGTCATAGGCGCTTTCAGCAGTTCCCCAAAGGGCCGGCGGCCAAAGAGAACCAGCGCGGCCGGGGACACCAGCCCGCGCAGGCCATACTGAAGCCACGGCAGCAGGCAGATCGCCGCCAGCCAGACAATGACGGCGCCCAGGAACACAATCCTGGTGCGCCTCCTGCCCAGCAGGACCGGCAGCGTACGGCGGCCCGCAGCCCTGTCCTTCTCGATGTCGCAGCCATTGTTGCTCATCATGATCAGGGCAATGCCCAGTATGAACGGAAGCGATGGGGTTAGAATCTGAAAACACAGGCGCCCGCAGGCGGCGGCCAAAATTCCCAGTGGAATGAATCCGCCCATGATCACGCCGGATACCAGCTCCCCCACCGGCAGATAGGACAGGGGAAGCGGGCCGCCGGAATACAGCAGCACTGCGATCCCTCCCACAACGCCAACCGCCAGCGGAGCAGGGCCGGACTTCAGGATCACATACAGCCCCAGACAGGCGGCAGCGCCCAGAAATCCGAAACCCAGCGCCAGCACACAGGCAGGCCGGAGCCGATGATATACCAGCACCGCGTCGGACTGCTCCAGGCAGTCTTCCCGGCTGTCCGTCCCCTTCACATAGTCAAAAAAATCATTGATCGTGTTGACGCCCGACTGCATCAGCACGCAGATAGCCATCAGGGCTGCGGCCAGCATAAGGCCCAATGCCGCGCCGGCACGGATGGCGTACAGGACTCCGAACAGAGCCGGCAGCAGGGAGGCGGCCCAGGTGTGGGGCGCGGCCAGCTGAACCGCTGTTTTTACAGTCAGCTTCTCGTAATCCATCTCACAGATCCTTTCCCAGCTTGCGCACCATAGCCATCAAATCCGCGGAGGGCCGCACCTGGGGCAGATGGGTGCGCAGAAGGCTCTCGGCATTTTTCTGCAGACGGCGTATCTCATCCCAGGCGGCCTGCACGCCGCCCAGCCGCTCCACCAGCTGCTCCATCTGCGCCAGCTGATCGTCCGTGAGGGTTCCGGCCGCGTTTGCTTTGAGGATGGGCAGCAGCTGTTCCTTTCCCTGGGGATACTGCAAAACCCACAAAACAGGCATGGTGTAGATGCCTTCGCGGAAATCCTTGTGCGCCTCCTTGCCCATGGTCCGGGCGTCGGACGTAAAGTCCATCAGATCGTCCTTTAACTGGAACATGATGCCCAGGCATTCGGCAAACTCCTCCAGCCGGCGGATCACCTCAGCGCCGCAGCCGCTCTCCTCTGCGCCGATCCGGCAGGCCGCCATGAACAGGGCGGCCGTTTTTCCGTGGATATTTCGCATATAATCCGACAGCGTCATATCCTCCCGGTATCTGCACCGGGACTGGCCGATTTCTCCCGCGCACATTTCCTCCACGGTCCTGGCCATAACCGCGCCCGGCCGGTTCATATCCTCAGTCGCCACATGGTAGCTGATGCGGCTCATGAGATAGTCCCCCGCGTAAACCGCCGCATTTTTGCCGTACCGGTGCTGCAGCGAGGGCTTTCCTCTCCGGCTGGGCGCATCGTCCACAATGTCGTCGTGGATCAGCGAGGCCATGTGGGTCAGCTCCACCATGGCGGCCAGCTTGCACAGGCGCTCCTTCCGGCTCTCAAACTCCGGTCCGAAGGCCGCAGCCAAAAGCAGAAGCCGCGGGCGCAGCATTTTTCCGCGGGTGGCGGTGGCCTCCTCCAGCACGGCTCCCACCTCCAGACCGTCAAATGGATGGGCGGAATAGAGATCCATATAATGGTTCACCGTATGCATCCATTGTTCCAGCAACTCTCTGTCGATTGTGATTTTCTCTGCCATATACCATTCTCCTGTCAGTTCAGTTTCCCTGCTTTTTGACCATGACCGTCCTCGGAAAGGTTAATTTAATATTCAGATAGCCGATCAGCCATCCGTACTGGCCCATGAGATTGACCCAGATCAGACTGAGGAGCACCGGCCAGTACGGATGATCCAGCGGTCCCACCCTGGGATAAGAGGCTGTAAAATATGCGGCAAAAACCATAGCGTAGCCGTTGAAATAGGACAGCGACCCCTTCATAAGCAGTCCGCTGGCCTGCATGGGGCAGATTAAAAGCGGCGTGGTGACCAGCGCTCCGACCGCCCAGCCGGCATACGCGGCGATCTCCCCCTCCCCGGCCGCACGGCCGAAAATCCGCGCCAGGAACACAGACACCGCGATATACAGCGCCCCGTTAAGCGAACCTGCCAGCAGACAGGGGCTGATAATTTTCCAGTTGCCGGGCCGCCCATCGCCGGTCTTAAAGTACTGAGCCCAGACTACGAATCCAAGCCAGGCGGTAAAAGCATAGCCGCCAAAGAAAAATGCCGGAATCAACGCAACCATAACCGTGATTGCTGTGGCAAGCCACAGGGGAACTTTCGTAATTGTCTTCTCTTCTGACATCATAATCAACCTTTCTCTCAATCAGATACGCGGGCTGCTTATGTTCTCTTTTCGTTGGTTCCCCGTTTTAATTCCGGCATCTACACCGAGTTTAAATTTCTTCTACTTTCCCTTGCGCTCCCTGACCGGCAAAAGGAGCAGAACGCCGATCACGCCCATAACAGCCAGAGAGATCCAGGCCATCGTCCATCCGCCGCGATCCAGAACCGCGCCGAATATGGGCGGCGACAGCATCATGCCGGCAAAGCACATGGTCATGGTAAAGCCGGAAGCGGTTCCCGCCACCTTCCAGTCTCCGGCCAGCTCGATGGCAAAGGATACCTGAAGCCCCGTAAAGCTGACTCCGGTGAGACCGAACAGCACGGCCAGCACCCCAATTACCGCGGCGGGCAGCGCATTGCCGGCAAAGGCGAACACGACCACGATCAAAACCGCAACCACATTGACCGCGATGAGGATTCCCTTGCGCCGGCCGCCCAGCAGGCGGTCGCTGATCGCCCCGACGCCCAGACGCCCGATGATTCCGCCCAGGTTGGTCATGGAATAGTAAGTGCCTGCCAGCACCGCAGCCGAGGCGATGGCCATGGCCGTAAACACCTCCGACATATAGGACACCAGATAATTGGAGAACGCATACTGCACGCCGTTTAAAAACAGGCAGCCGACGCCCAGCAGAATCTGGTCGCGGGTGAGAATGTCTTTCAGCCGTACATTCGCGCCTCCCTTGCCGCCGGGTACGGAATCGCCCCTGGTGCCGTCGGGATTCTTATATAAAAAGTAGCAGACGATGGACAGCAGACAGCACCAAACGCCGTCCAGCATGAACATCTTATGCCAGCCCAGCACAGAGGCCACGGACGGAAATACCGCGCCGCAGATCAGGCCGGCCAGCGGGATGGCGCACTGCTTAAAGCCCATCGCAGTGGCCTTTCCCTTGCCGCTGAACCAGGCGGCAATGGGTTTGGAAGAACACGGGGAGCCCACGGAATTAAACAGGCCCGCAATAAACAGGAACAGCAGCAGCTGCCACGGGGCGTTGGCCACCAGGGCGCATACTATCATAGCCACGCCGACACCGCAGCCGCCGACAAGGAAAATCTTGCGGATGTTGCCCCTGTCGGCCAGGGCCCCCGCCCAGGTCATCAGCAGCATGGTGCCGAAATTGATGGCTGTAAAGATCAGGCCGAACTGAGTGTATGACATACTCAGATCCTCCCGTATAAAAGAACCGCATGGTCCGATGGCCTGGATGGCAAAGGCGCCGTTCATCTGAATCGCAAGCGCCACCACCAGCATGACCCATTTGTAACTGGAATTTGCATTTTGATTTGTCTGATTATCCTGCATGGTATGTACCTTCCCTCCTCATATCCGATGATCAATCCAGCGGAATCTCCCCGGCAGCGTTCGCTCCGGCAATCCTGCCGAAAATGAACTGCTCGGAGTGCCCCCACCCCGCCTCATAGAGCCAGCCCACAGCGGTGGATACCTCCCCTACCGCGTAGAGGCGCGGGATTACATTTCCCTCGTAATCCACCACCCGTGAATCTGCGTCGTGCTCCGCTCCGCCGCAGGTGCTGATCAGGCAGGGCACCCAGGGCATCGCGTAATAGGGAGCATGACGAATCGGTTTCATGGTCTTGGGATCGCGGCCAAACTCATCCGCGCCCGTACGGCAGGCCTCGTTGAACTTGGCGATGGTCAGCTCCAGAACGGAAGCCTCCATGCCCGTTTTTTCGGCCAGCTCCTCCAGGGAGTCCGCTTTGATGATCCAGCCCTTTTTGATCTCCTCCGTGTTGTCCAGACTCCAGTTATAGTCGTTGTTTGGCCTCCAGTCCCTGGAAATCGGGGCTTTTTGGCGCATGGACTCATCGAAAATCATGTAGATCGGCACTCTGGGCCAGTCTTTTCCATCTTCCATGTTGTTGTGAGGGTCGAACAGGGAGGCGTTTCTCCATGCATTGTGCAGCACCTCCGTCACTTCGTTGACATAGCGCCGCCCCAGCTTATCCACCCATACAAAGGCTTCGTCCACAGCCCGCACCTGGAACGCCTGATCCACCTCGGGAGCTTTAAACGCAATCTGCCCGCAGGCGGCGTTCATATGCCACATCCTGGCTCCCGCCTTCTGGCACATGATCTGTCCGTCGCCGGTGGCGAAGTCATTGGTCCCCAGATACACAAAGGGAGCGGACAGATAATTCTCCTTCATCTGTTCGTTGGAGCCGAAGCCTCCGGTACACATGATGACGGCTTTTCTCGCCTTGTAGACCACCTGCCGGCCGTCCTTTTCGGCGATCAGCCCAACGACCTCTCCCTTCTCGTTCTGGATCAGCTCCCTGGCCCGCACGTTGTATTGGATATCAATGTCCCGGGACTCGGTGATAGCTTTCAGCTGATTCCACAAGTGCACGCCGTAAGTGCGGCCGTTGGCCCACACCCGCTCATTGTTGGTCATTTTCGCCCATGTGTCCGGGTCCACAGGCTTTTCCTCCGGGTCCGTGGCGTGAACGCGGATCAGGTTGCCGCCCTTCACCTTGGGCCAGCTGGGACGCCCCAGCGGCGGGTAGGAGACGGACACCTCCTGACTGTTTCCCTTCCAAAAGCTGACGGACAAGCCGAAGGCCTCCATGTCCTCAACCAGACGTCTGTCGTTTTCCGCATAGACCTCCAGCACGTCCCTGCGCGTCCTGTGCTGGGATATTTTATCGAGATAATCTGCAAATTCCTCATCTTTTGCCACAAATATGCCGCCTGAAGATAAGCGGGTAGCCCCACCTCCCTGATCCATTTTTTCGATAATCGTAACCTCTGCGCCGGAATCATACGCCGTAACCGCACAAACCGCTCCGGCTCCGCCGTATCCGACCACAAGCACATCGGTCACATAATCCGCCTGAAACTTGCTGCTGATGATGCCCTTCATATGAGTCCTCCTATCATTGTCCTCTGATTGAACAACAATCTCTGAATGATATGTTTGATTAAACGATTCCCAAAGTAGAATGACTTTACTTTATTTAATTTACAGCCGGTCCGCCCCCAGCAGTCTCCCGAACTGGGGCATCTTGTCGCCGATGCCAACCATCTGCAGGCATTTCCACATATTGGCCTGCTGCGTTCCCACGACCGGGATTTTAATGATCTTCTCCAGATCGTCGATGATCTCCAGGGTGCGGAAGCAGCCGCCCACGCAGAACACTCCCTCAGCCTGCGGATGCTCCTCGGCCAGCCTGACAATGTGGGCCAGGATTTTTAACGGCTCCACCTTGTTGACATCCGCAGGATTTACAAAGCTCATATTCTCTTCCCCTACAATCTCAAATCCCTCGTTGCCGAAATAGGTCCGGCAGGATTCTGCCACCTCCTCATTGTAGCAGGTGAACAGCAGGATCTTTTTGGCGCCCATGAATTTCAGAGCCTCGGCCACCGCCTTTCCCCCGGAGGTACAGGGAATCCCTGTCTTCGCCTCCATCTGCTTCACAATAAAATCCTCGCCGTCATTGCCCAGCGCAAAACAGGTGGCGGTGGCAATATAGTTGATAACGTCGCAGTGCGCGGTGGCCAGCTTCTCAGCCTCCCCCACAGCGTCCTGGGATGCGCGCTGCAGCTCCTTGGGCGTTAAGTTGCGCACCATGCAGCGGCCGTCTAAGGTCACCACCCCCTCCGGGCACATCACCTCAAACTCATAGGAACCATAGCCCGTGTCGTGGCTGGGCGTAATCATCCCGAAAATTGCCCGGGAGCCAAGCGGATACTTTTTTAATTGCAACATGATAACCCCTCCTGCATTATTTAATGTGCGATTGCCAGCTGCTACTTTTTTTGTTCCTTATTTTCCAGAATCACCTGAAGGAGAAGCAGGCCGTTTTCCACCAGACTCTCCATGGTGTTGATGCCCACCGCCTTCCCGATCTGGCAGATGCGCTCCGCCCCGTTGGGTCCCAGCACAAGCTTGACATTTTCCCCTGTCAGGGAAGCCAGATTGGCGCCGATGGCGCGCAGCGTATCCTCCCCCCTTGTCCCCTTGATCATCAGCTCCGGGATGCCGGACAGCAGCTCCCAGTTGACCAGCTTTAACGCCTCCCGAAGCTCTTCCGGGCGCAGATAGATTTTCATGGAATACGCGCCCATGAGCTTTGCGGTCATGACGATGTTATCCCCGTCGCGCTCCACCCTTCTCACGTCGACCATGCACTGGCCTTCTTTTGAATACATCTTCATATCGTTTCACGCTCCTTGTCCGCCATCAGTCTTTCTGCACAACGTCCTCAATCATGAAGCCCATCTCCTCCAGAATCGCCGTGGCGGCCGCACGGCCTCCGCAGGTCACGCCGCAGCCCGGATGGGTGCTGGGGCCGCACATCATCAGCTTATCCACCGGAGTATTGTAGTTGTAGCGCGGCAGCGGTCGGTCGCCCAGCATCTGCTCCGCGTAGCTTCCGATATGGCCGATATCGCCCATGACCATGGCCGGATTCATTCGCTCCAAATCCTTGGGGGACATGACCCATTTGCCGATTATGTTGCTGCGGTCCATGTTGGTACAGTACTTGCTCACATAGTCGTATATTTCATCCGCAAATTCATCCTTCACCTCATCCCAGTCTCTGCCGTCCCTGCGCTTGTAGGGTGCGTACTCATACAGGTACATGATGTGCTTGCCCTCCGGCGCGCGGCTGGGATCGTGGATGGTGGGCACGGATACCAGAGGCGCCACGCCCGGGATGCCGTACTCCAGGTTGTCGAAGAAGCGGCAGAAGTCCAGCATATTGTCAGGCGCGAATTCCACAAAGAACGCCTCGTTTAAGGCGTCGTCCTCAGCCTTGAATCTGGGCGCCTCCTTCAGGGCGACGCTCTGCTGGAACGCCATAAAGGATGCCGGGCGCAGCCGCTCCACCTTGTGGACAAATCCGTCCGGCAGATTGGAGGCGCCGATCATGTTGGGGAATACCTGTTTGATGTTTAAGTCCGCGACGCACATCTTCCTGGCCATGATCTCCTCGCCGCTCTCCAAGCGGACGCCCTTACACTCGCCGCTCTCGACGATAAATTCCTTCACTGAGCTGTTCAGCATAATGGTTGCGCCGTGATCCTTAAGGAAGGCCTCCATCGCCTCGCTGAGCTTTCCTGATCCGCCCACCGGCATTCCTGTGCCGGGCAGCCGGTGCCCCAGCCCGATGAAGGTAAACGCGGTCACGCCGGTGCCCGGAGTCTTGGGGTTGACCATGGTCTCGCTCATCCAGCGGAGCATGCCGATCTTTACCTTGTCGTTGTCAAACCACTCGTTGAGCACATCCAGGCAACTCATACGGCTGGCGCGCAGGAGCTCGCGGCTCTCGTCGCTGCTGTCCATCATGGACGCGTACAGACCGTACGCGGGCGCGGGATTGAAGAATCCGGCCACAATGGTGTCCACGCCGTAGCTGGCCCACTGGTAGAAGCGCTTGTAGGCGTCCGCGTCGTGCTGGCCGTATTTTTTCGCGATCTCATCGCAGGTCTTATCCACATCCAGATAAATGTTGAAGGTCGTTCCATCGCTGAACAGGATGCTCTCCTGTACCGGCGGATAGATATATTTCAGGCCATATTTGGAAATTAATCCCAGTTCATCGTCCTTTAAGGTGGGACTGAACTGCGCAATATGGTGCTGGGTGGAGCAGGGGTCACTTATGAAGCCGGGGGCTGTCAGACCCTCTCTGGATATCACTGCGCCTCCCACCTTGTCGTTCTGCTCAATCAGGCAGACCTCAAGCCCTGCCTTGGCCAGGTAACAGGCAACGGTAAGTCCGTTGTGGCCGCCGCCTACCATAATTACGTCGTATGTTTTTGACATCTTATTCCTCCTCGCTATGGGCACTCACAGCCCCTGTATTTTCAGGCGCCTTCGTGCGATACACGCCATCCCCGGCCGGCGTAGTCCTGCGCCACCCCAGCGGTACGGCTCGTTTCCGAAATCAATTACAGATTGTTATAGAGGTCGCCTAAAACCGGCTGGGCGCTGGTCATGCCGCCGTCGATAGCCAGCGTGGTCCCGGTGATGTGAGCCCCCTCGTCTGAGGCCAGAACCACCGCATATCCGGCAAAATCATCGGGCTCGCCCAGACGTTTGTTGGGCATCTGCTGCTCCCGCAGGGTTCGAAGCTCCTCGCTGGTGTGCAAGCCGGTGGATTCCATGGTATCCAGCTCTTTGTTGGTGGTAAAGCCTCCGGTGAGCGGTTCCGTCATGGTCAGCCCGCAGGCGATGGTGTTCACCGTGATGTTGTAGGGTCCAAGCTCCGAGGCCAGGCAGCGCGCCATGGCGATCAGCGCGCCCTTGCAGGCTGTGTAGTGGGCCATCAACGGGATGCCGCGCAGTCCCTGCGCTGAGGTGATGTAAATGATCCGGCCAAAATTCTGTTTCACCATAACAGGCGCAACCGCCTTGGTGCAGTAAAACGGTCCGTCCAGATTGATGTGCTGGACGTATTTCCAGTCCTCCTTGGTCATTTTCAGGAACGGCCGTCCGGGAATGACGCCGGCGCTCTCCATCAGGATATCGATCCGTCCCAGCTTATCCACCACTTCCTGCATGAACGCATCCACCTGCTCCTCGGAGCTCACATCGCAGGTGGTCCCATATCCCGTATTGCCCAGGGCTGCCAGGGCCTCCTGCGCGCGTTTTGCCTTCTCCGGATTGCGCCCGCACACCACCACCGCTGCGCCCTCTTTTACATAGCGCTTGGCAATGGCAAATCCGATTCCCGATGTACCGCCCGGAATCACGGCCACCTTCCCCTTCAGTGTCATCTCCATGTCGTCATTTCCTCCTTTTTATAATCATTTTCACACACAGCCGCAAACACTCCCCCCAAAGCATAGCCCCCCTTGTTCTTTACAATTTTGACAAAATCGTGGTATAGTATGAACACTTGGTGCGGTTCCTTACGAGCCTTGCGTGAATGCATGCCCAAATACTTGGTGAGGTCTTTCACGAACTTAGTGTTTGTGGTACAATAGCCTTGATATCTTACAGATATCACTATCTTTATTTTATACTTTGCCAAAATTTTATCAATAAACAATAGTTTGTAAATATACAATTTTTAGATGTGTCGTGATATTTGACTAATATTTAGGCATATTTCGTTTTTTATCTAGTAAATATCACATTACCAAGAAAAAATGCCAGTTATCTTTCTAACCAACTTTCAACAGAGGGGGAGCACATCGTTTTGCGGCACGAAATCAACTCGGAAAACACCAGGCGGGCGCTGGCGGATGCCATGAAAAGCCTGATTAATCAAAGCAAATCGGCGGATAAAATTACCATCGATAAAATCGTCAAAAAATGCGGGGTAAACCGCAATACCTTCTATTATCACTTTGCGGGCATTGAGGAGCTGCTGCTCTGGACGCTGCGGGCCGATTTTTACCTCCATATCCAGACCTTCGGAAGCTCCAACGGCACGCAAATCCGCGAATTCGCCGTAAACTATCTGAACAACAACCAGAAGTTTCTCACCTATGCTTATCAGTATCTGGGATATAACAAATTTCGGGACAGCTATACCACTGAGCTGTATCCGATCATTCTGGACCACATCAAGCACATCGAAGAGAGGGACCGCCTGCAGCTCAGTCCCGCCTTTGAAAAATTCGTGGCGGAATTTTACGCCGAGCAGGTGGGGGCCCTGTATCTCATGCAGTTCCAGCAGCCGGATTATTACCACAAGGAGGGCGCCATGAAATGCCTGGAGATGATATTCGACTTTTCCATACCGGACCTGCTCTCCCATGAGGCTGAGATCGATGTGGAACGCAAATGACCTTAAAGCCCTCTGCCGCCCACCGCGGCTGCCGTGGACTTCTCAGCCGTCGCCATACAAAAAGGACCAAATTCAACAGAATTAGCCTTGTTGAATTTGGTCCTTTTTTCACCGTAGGGCGTCCTTCAATCCGTCAGGCGATTTTTTCCGCTTGCTGGCCTACCTTTCCGCCGCTCCAGATCCTTCCGGCAATCCTTTACTATGACAATTTCTCCTTCCGGTTTGCCGAGGCCATCCCCCGCAGCAGCTCCTCATAAAACTTAAACGCGTACTGCCCCGGCGACAGGCCCGACACCTGGCCGTCCCCGGTCTCCACCACAATCCAGTTCCCGTCCGCCAGCTCCGCAAAATCGATGGTGTAAAAATTGCTGGGCAGACTGGGCATCTGCCTCAGAAACGCCTCCGGTACCGGCGCGTCGCGTTTTTGATTGGAATTTTTCGACAATGTGATCCGCTTTCCGTACAGGTAAAACGCGCGGTATTCATTGGTCGCGCCATCCGTTTTCTTTAAGTCCACATACGCTTTCAGCACGATTCCCTTCACAAAAAGCCGGTCCCGCAGCCGGACAAACTCCGCCCGATAGCGGTCCATCTCTTCATCCGGGTATGTTTGGTCGAAAAATGCCGGGAAATCAGCGCCCTTCACCGACTTCACGTAATCCTTCATCATAAATTTTCCCAGTTGTTCCCTGACCGCCTGCCAGTCGATGGCCTGGTCCATATTGTAAACCATAATTTGCGGCGTGAAGGCCTTTAACAGCGGATAAGAATTGGGGAACTCATGGCAGTTCTCGTACTCGGACGGCGTGTTGACCAGCCTCAGCCCCCGTTCCTCCAGGGCCCGGTACAGCGCTTCGTAGGCCTGCGGCTGCAGCATCCAGCCCCGGTAGATGCACAGGCCCCCCTGGAAAGCGACGGGATAAAACCGCAGCGCCCCTCCAGCCGCAAATTCGTCGTAATTGTAAAATAGAATCCGAAGCTCCGGGAATTTGAGCGCCTCCCGGTATTCGGCCTCGTAATCCCCGTCCACCTTTTTCAGATCAAAAAAATCGGCCGGGTACAGGATGGTGCACTGCTCGCCCATCTTAGAAACCTCCCTTTTTCCAGTTTGCGGCCTCCGCCGCCTCAATTCCAGTATAGGGCATATCCTGGTGAAACACAATCTCCGTTTTCACCGGACGCAGCGGCCGCGGGTTCCCGTTTCGCGGGCCTCTATCCCATCCGTCAATATCCATTTTCGGATAATATCAAGCAGTTCAAGCCCGCGCCCGTCTTCGTTCCTCCTCCCCATTTCCCTCAAATCCTCCCCCTCTGCACTCCATACCCGAGCAACTGCGCCGCCCGTCTGCCACCCTCCTGCAAATCCCACAAAAACCGCCACCTTGCCCCGCGCTTCCCGGCCATGATCATAAAATCGGCATAAAATTGTAAGAAAACTTTATTTGACTGAAACCGTCATTTATATTAGATTGGGAGCATATGGAATATGGAATCAGGAGCAAAAAACAGAGACAAGAATAGAAGGGTTAAGGGTAAGAATTATGAAACGCATGGTTTGTGCTGTATTGAGCGGAATACTTGCGATCGGCGGTATCGGAGCCGGTGGGGCCGTCAGCTACGGGGCGGAGCCGTCCTACGCGGAGGCCAACGCCGTGGGGCCGGGGATCAAGGCCTCGGTGGGCGTCAACGATTTCCTGGACCAGGAGGTGGCAAACCCCATTGTGGTGGCGGTCGACAAGTATTCCTACGAACAAATGGAGGCGGATATCGCGTCCCTGCAAACTGCCTACGGGGATAAAATCACCGTCAATGTCATCGGCACCTCCCTGGACGGAAGAAGCATCTACGACATCATCCTGGGCAACCCCCAGGCGGAGACGCAGATTCTCATGCAGGGCGCGATTCACGCCCGGGAGTATATGACGCCTCTTCTGATGATGCAGGAATTGGAATACGCCCTGGCGTTTTACGACACCGGTCATTACAATTATAAATCCATTTCAGATATGCTCCAGAAGGTGGCCATCCACTTTGTGCCCATGACAAACCCGGACGGCGTAACCTTGAGCCAGTTCGGCATAGACGCCATCCGCTCCGATGCGCTGAAGCAGGGAATCCGTGACTGCTACGACAGGGATGTGAGCCTGGGCAGAACCTCCGACACATTTGAGGTGTATCTGACAAAATGGAAGGCAAACGCCGCCGGCGTGGATTTGAATTACAATTTCCCCTACGGCTGGGAGGAGCTGTCCACGCAGCTGATAGCCCCCTCCTACGGCACCTACAAGGGCCCCGCGCCCTTCTCGGAGCCGGAGAGCAAGGCCCTCTCGGCCCTGGCGGACCAGTACCCCTTCGCCATCACCGTCAGCTACCACTCCCAGGGCGAGGTCATCTACTGGACCACCAGCAGCAACGGAGCTGAGATGGCCTCCAACACGCTGGCGGCGGCCGTCTCCGTGATGACCGGCTACCGGATGGACTCCAGCGACGGTAAAGGCGGCTTCAAGGACTGGATGCAGTCGAGAACCAACGCCGTGCCGGGCGTAACCCTGGAGGTCGGAAAAACGCCCTGCCCGGTTCCCTTCTCCGAATACCCCGCGGTTTGGAAGCAGAACAAGGGCGTTTGGGTGCAGGTGCTGGATTACGTGGTGCGGCGTATCTAGCGGAAATATCTCATTTTACAGCGAAATCCCAGGCCGGAGGCAAAGTCCGGCCTGGGATTTTCTTCATACGCGGACCAGGCGGACGCGTCCGTCCCGGGCCGCAATGAACTCCACCCGCCCAATCCGAACCCCCGACGGTAAAATCGGTTCTACATCGCCGGATTTTGCGCCAGCAGGGCCCTCACCTCGTCCACAAACTCCTGCTCCAGGGCAGTCAATGTGTGGTGGCGCAGGTAGACTAGCACCAGCTCCAGCGTGATATCCGTGTCTGAGATGGGAATGTAGCGGATCTGCCCGTTGCTGGGTGATAAATGCTCCAGGTTGACGCCAATGTAATAGGCGTCGGTGTGGGTCAGCACCTCGTACATCATGGATTTGTCGTTGACCACGATCCTTTTTTTAACGGTGGTGGAGTCATAACCGCGGATGCTGGAGCAGGACAGAATGGAGGAGACGTCGTTCTGGGCCATGGTGGCGTGTGGATAGTCCACCAGCTCCGCCAGACAGACGCTGTCCCTGTCCGCCAGTGGATGGTGTTCGCCAACCTGGATGTAGGAGCGCTGGGTGCGCAGGGAAATCCAGGACAGGTTGTACTGGTCCGCCTTGCGTTTCCAGTGATCCCGCCAGTCGCTGGACACCAGAAGGAATCCCACCGCGTACAGGCCGTCGTAAACGTGGTGGAGCACTTCCTCGATATTTACCTCGGTGATGCACAGGTTCTGAAACTCGTAGTCCCGGTGCCGGTTATACACATTGGTAAACGCCCGCTCAATCACGGCGTAGCGGATCGAGGACACGGAGAGGTTCAGGACATGGGGGCGGCGCTTGTCGTAATACTGCTCCTGGAGCGCGGTGTACTGCTCGTTCAGCTTGCCGGCCCGCAGAAGAAATTCCTTCCCCTGGTGCGTGGTGACGACCCCTGTGGGGGTCCGCGAAAAGATCGTGATCCCGATCTCCTGCTCCAGCTCCCGCATCGCACGGCTCAAAGCCGGCTGCGAGATATAAAGGTTCTTGGCCGCCTTGTTGATGGAGCAGCAGCGGTCGATCTCCAGGGCGTACTGGATCAGGTTCATATTCATGGACATTCCTCCTTCCTCCACCCGGCCTTAAGCCTGAGGTGACACATCATCAATTGTTCCGGAAAAATACGCATGATATCAGTATAACACGCGGGGCAGCCCGTTGCCATGGCCGGGGGGCGATGTGGGTTATACCATGTAGGTATATCCCGTATTGCGCTTTGCTATTACCCGCCGGGCTCCGGCCTTTGATATAATGGATGCATCAGTCAAGGCATACCTGCAGGATGCGCCTGATCAACGCCGGGCGGCGCAAACGGCCGAAGGCGCCCGCCCCGCGCTCACAAAAGGAGGAAGGAATATGAATGGCAGCTGGTTGATTATAATCTTTTTACTATCAATGGTATACCTGTTTGTCACAATCGTACGTTTTAAAATGAATCCGTTTTTTTCCATGCTCACGGCCTCAATCCTGATCGGCCTTCTGGTTAAAATGGATCTGGGGAAAATGGTAACGGGTATCACGTCCGGGTTCGGAAGCGTGATGTCCAGCCTGGGAATCGTCATCGCGCTGGGGGGACTGCTGGGAGCATTTCTGGCGGCGGCGGGTGCCACGGATTCCCTGGCCAACTACATGCTGGATAAGGTGGGGGAAAAGAAAGCCGGACTGGCTATGAACATCACGGGCTACATTATCTCAATTCCCGTGTTCTTCGGAGCGGCTTATATCGTATTAAATCCCATTCTGCGCGTGCTTTCCAGAAAGACGAAAAAACCGATCCAGGTTTACATCACAGCCCTTTCCGTCGGCCTGCTGGTCACCCACTGTATGGTCATTCCCACGCCCGGCCCCCTGACTGTGGCCAGCACCCTGGGCGTCAACATCGGATGGTTCATCCTGTACTCCATCCTGCTCAGCATCCCGGCGTCCCTGATTGCCGGCTGGCTGTACGGCGAGTACCTGGGAAAGAAGATTCCCTATGTGGAGCCGCCCATGGACGCGGCGGAGCTGGAGCATTTAAAAAAGGACGACCGTAAAAACGCGCCCGCCGGGCTGGCGATCTTCCTGATCACCCTGCCCCTGGTGCTGATCGTCATGGGAACAATCCTGCCCATGTTCGTTCAGGCGCCGGCGCTGACCATGATCTGCAGCTTCCTGACCACGGGCAACGGCGTCATTTCCCTGCTGATCAGCGTGGGGGTGGCCGCGTGGACCCTGAAGCCCTACATTGACGGAAAATACGCGCCTCTGGTCACCAAATCCTTCAACGAATTCGGCGAAATCTTCATGCTCCTGGGCGCCGGCGGCTCCTTCGGAGCCATTGTCCAGGCCAGCGGCATCGGCGATTACTTCGTAGGGCTTTTAAAGGACTGGAATATTTCCCTGATTATCCTGGCGTTTATCCTCTGCCTGCTGCTGCGCACCGCTCTGGGATCGGCCGCCGTGGCCATGGTCACCACCTCGTCCATCGTGGCGCCCATCTGCCTGCAAATGGGGGTAAATCCCATCATCCTGGGACTCTCGATCTGCGCGGCCAGCCTGGCCATCGCAACTCCCACGGATGCCGCGTTCTGGATTGTCCAGAAGATGGACAACCTCTCCATCAAGGACACCGTATTGACCTACACCATGGGCAATGTGCTCGCCAGCGCGATTCTACTGGCCCTGGTCATGTTATTAAACGCCTGTCAGGGCTTCCTGCCCGGGCTGGCAATGTAAAGGAGACGAACGATGTACGATTTGCTGATTAAAAACGGTTTGATTGTGAACGGGCAGAATGAAGCCCCTTATATTGCGGATATCGCGGTGGAGGGCGATACCATCGTGAAAATCGGGCCAACGGACGGCCCGGCAAAAAAGGTGATCGATGCCGGGGGGAAGGTGGTCACGCCGGGATTTATCGACATCCACTGCCACTCCGACGCCATCGTGTTTTACCCGGACAAGAATCCCCGGCGCCTGCAGCAGGGCTTTACCACGGAGGTGATCGGCAACTGCGGCATTTCCGCGGCGCCGGTGAATCCAACGTATCTGGATCTGCTGAAAAAGTACTGCGATCCCTACTACTCCAGCATCCCGCTTCCCTATAACTGGAAAACATATGCCCAGTATTTGGATGAAGTGGAGAAATACCAGCCCATGCTGAACACCGCGGCCCTGGTGGGACACGGCTCCCTGCGGGTGGCGATGACCGGCTTTGACGACCGGAAGCTGGATGACGTGGAGATGGAGGAGATGAGGAAGCTTCTCGCCGAGTGTCTGGAGGAGGGGGCCTTCGGGCTGTCCTCGGGGCTGATCTACCCGCCGGGCATTTTCGCGGACGACGATGAGATCTTGAGCCTGGCCCAGGTGGTGAAGGAGCACGGCGGCATGTACTCCACCCACATGAGAAGCGAGAGCGAGGGGCTGGTGGAATCGGTGGCGGAGACCATCCGGGTCGCCCGGCTGACCGGCGTGAACACTGAGATATCCCACCACAAGGCCGCGGGGAGAAAATATCACGGAACCGTCAAAACCACCCTGGCCATGATCGAGGAGGCCAACCGGGACGGTCTGCCGGTGAACTGCGACGTCTATCCCTACGACGCGGCCAGCACCCAGTTCAGCGCCATCCTGCCCCCCTGGGCCATGGAAGGCGGCGTGGACAAGCTCTTGGAGCGCCTGGCTGATCCGGACCTGCGCGCCAGAATGATCGCGGACATCAAAAATGAGACCCCTGATTATGAAAGCTTCTATCAGCTTTCCGGATGGGATAAGATTTTGATCAACGAGTGCACCGTGGACCGGTATGTGGGCAAAACCGTGGAACAGATCGCAGCGGAGAGCGGAAAGGATCCCTTCGAGGCGGCCCTGGATATCATAAAGGACAGCGGCAACAACGTCATGATGATCGTATTCTTCATGAGCAGCGAGGACGTGTCACGGGTGATCCAAAGCCCGTACTCCATGATCTGCACCGACGGCTTCCCGTCTCTGGGCAAATACCATCCCAGATACATCGCCGCGTTCATCCGTGTACTGGAAAAATATGTAAAACAAGAATACCTGCTGTCCCTGCCCCAGGCTGTGTACAAGATGACCGGGATGCCCGCGGACAAAATCGGTATCCGCGACAGAGGCCGGCTCCTGGAGGGGATGAAGGCGGATATCCTGGTGTTGGATTTCGGAAAACTTCACGACAATTCCGACTACGACCATCACGATGCCATGGCGGACGGAATCGAATATGTGATCATCAACGGACAGACCGCGCTGGAGCAGGGGGAATTTCACCCCATCTGCGCAGGCAGGGTCTTAAGAAGCACGGATTACAGGTGAACCATATGCACGCTTTGACACAACTGATTCAAGAAGATATGAGACCGGCTCTGGGCGTCACAGAGCCGGGAGCCATCGCCTTTGCCGTGGCCACGGCCCGCTCCCACGCGGGCGGCGAGATTCAGAAGGTGAACCTGCGCTTGAACAGCGGAATGTTCAAGAACGCCTTTACCTGCGGGATTCCCGGCAGCAGCCGGGTGGGCAACTACCACGCCGCTGCCCTGGGCGCAGTGGCGGCGGATGCGTCCAAAGGCCTGGAATGCCTGGAGGGCATATCCCCCGAGGCGGGCGAAAAAGCCCTCCGCCTGGTGGAGCAGGGCAGGATTTCCGTGGAAATGAGCGGGATCAGCAGCCGAATCTTCATCGAAGCCCAGGTGATCGCCCGGGAGGGGGAAGCCACCGTCACCATCCGGGACGCCCACACCAATATCGTGAGGATTGCGGCAAATGGCAAGATAATATTTGAGAAGGAGCAGGGACCGGCAGCCGAGGACCGCGGACTGCCCTCCATCCACCAATACAGCTTACGTCAGCTGGCGGAGTACGCGGACAGCGTGCCCGTTGAGGAGATCCGTTTTATCGCGGAAGCCTACACCATGAACCTGGCGCTGTTTGAGGAGGGGCTCAACAACCCGAAGGCCGTATACGCGCCCTATCTCCTGGCCTGCAACGAAGCGTCGGTGTTCTCACAGGACGAGCAAAAGACAGCTTCCCTGCTGTGCAACGCCGCCATCGAGGCCCGGGTAACCGGTCTGAACCGGCCCGCCATGAGCATCACAGGTTCAGGGGCCCACGGCATCATCGCCACCCTGCCGCTCTACGCGGCCTGTCAGGTGGGCGGATATTCCCAGGAGGCCCTGCTGCGCGCCACCGCCCTCAGCTATCTGGTCTGCATGTACATCAAAGAATACTCCGGTAAACTGTCCGCCTTCTGCGGCTGCGCCATTGCGGCGGGAACCGGAACGGCCTGCGGCCTGATCCATTTAAAAGGCGGCACCGTGGAAATGATGGAGCGCGCAATCCGCAATATGGCCAGCAGCATCACCGGCATGATCTGTGACGGCGGCAACCAGGGCTGCGTCATGAAAGGGATCGTGGCGGTGGACGCGGCCTTCGCCTCGGCGAAAATGGCCATGAGCGGCGTGTCCATCGACAAGGTTCACGGAATCAACGGCTCCACGCCCGAGGAAACCATGCGCAACATGGGGCGGATCGCCTCCCCGGGAATGGAAGGCACGGAGCGGACCATTGTAGAAATATTGGAAGAGAAAAAAAGCGTCTGAGCGCGCAATGGGCGCCGGGTTTACGCCCAGCGCCCATTGCAAGAGGTCCCGGGACGGCTGTTGTAGCCGCCTCCACGGGACCTTTTGCTATGATATGGATTGCGCCGCAGCGTGACAGGCCCCAAGCTGCCGGAACGGCCGATTTTCCGCAGAGCGCCGCCGTCCACGCCCCGCCGCTCACGCGCCTACTTGTGGTACGGTTCCCCCGCCGCGATCCGAAAGCCACGGTAAATCTGTTCCAGCAAAACAACCCGCATCAGTTGATGCGGGAACGTCATTCTGGAAAAGCTCAAGGCGTAGTCTGCCCGGGACATCACCTCAGGGGACAGGCCCAGGGAGCCGCCGATCACAAAGGCGATCTGGCTCTTGCCCTCCACGCCCAGACGGGAAATCTTCCGGGAAAGCTCCACGGAGTCCAGCATCTCCCCCTCGATGGCCAGGGCGATCACATAGGTTCCGTCCTTCACCTGGGCGAGAATGCGCTGTCCCTCCTTATCCCGAATCTGCGCCTCCAGGGCTTCGCCGGCCCCGTCCGGCGTCTTTTCGTCCGGCACCTGGACGATCTCCAGCTTGCAGTAGCGGCTGAGCCGCTTGGAATATTCTTTTATGGCGTCCTCAAAGTACCGCTCCTTGATCTTACCCACGGTTATCAGCGTTATCTTCATGGCCTAGAACTCCAACAGCATGTCGTACCACACCGCGCCCCCGTGTACGGACGCGGACACGCCCAGGTTCACATAGCCGAACCGCTGGTAATAGTGGATCAGCCGATCCTTGCAGGTCAGGATCAGGCCCTTTTTTCCGCGCTCCCGCGCCGTCTCGATCATCCGGTTCATCAGCGCCGCCGCCACTCCCCGGCAGCGGAACTCCCCGATCACATCCAGGCCGAAGATGCTCTGGTAGGCTCCGTTTGGATTATGTAGATCCGCATGCTCAAACATATCGTCGGAAATGGTCCTGGCATCCGTCACCGCTCCGTTGATAAAGCCGATGATTCGGCCGTCCTCAGCGCGCTCCGCCACCAGAAAGCTCTCCGGAAACGCCGCCAGGCGCGCCCGAAAGCTCTCTCTTCCCGCCGCCTCCGCCGCGGGAAAGCACTCCGCCTCCACCTGTGTCACCGCCTCCAAATCCTCCGGCCGCGCGAAGCGGATCGTGTATTCCTTGTCCGTACTCTGTTCCATCTGTCAAAATCCTCTCTCAGCCTTTTACGTGAAAATAATAACCCACGCCCCATTTGGTGTGCACAAACTTGGGATCGCTGGGGCTGGGCTCGATCTTCTCCCTGAGCCTGCGCACGTGAACGTCCACGGTGCGGACATCGCCGCTGTCCATGGCCCGGTTGCCCCACACATAGGTCAGAAGCGCCTCGCGGCTGTACACCTTGTTGGGATTGCGCACCAAAAGCTCCAGCAGGTCGAACTCCTTGGCCGTCAGGTTGATCTCCCTACCGGCAATATACACCCGGCGGCTCTCCGTATCCATCTTCAGATCGCCGGCGCCGATTACGTGGTTGTTCTGCTCATCCTTGCGGTTTTTGCGGTTCTTGCCGCTGCGGCGCATGATCGCCTTGATCCTTGCCTTTACCTCTAAAATGTTAAAGGGCTTGCTGATGTAATCGTCGGCCCCGTACTCCAGGCCCAGGATTTTATCCATATCCCCGCCCTTGGCCGTGAGCATGATAATAGGCATGTCGGAAAATTCCCTGATCGCCTGACACACCTCGTAGCCGTCATGCTTGGGCAGCATCACGTCCAGCAGCACCATGTCGTACTCCGTCTTTTTCGCCAGCTCGATGGCCTCCTCGCCGTCGTAGGCGCAGTCCACCTCCATGCCCTCCTGCTCCAAACTGAAGCGGATTCCCTTAACAATCAATTTTTCATCGTCTACCACTAAGATTTTTGCCATTCCAATTCCCCTTACTCTATCCGCAGGTCCCCGGGCCTAGCCCGCGGTCCGCTGCACAATCAAGCTTTTCCGTTGCGGAAAAGCGCCGTCTGTCGTCTCATCCTATCGGTCAGGCATAAACAGCGAGACTCCGGGCGCGGACTTTAACGGTCCTGCGTCCGGAGCACACGCCCGGCGGATTCTGTCACACCGTGATTGAATCTTTTATCTTCTGAAATGCCGCATCCTTAATTCCGGAAATATTCATAATGTCCTCGATCCGCTCAAAGGGACCGCAGGTCTGGCGGTAACGGATAATGTCCTCGGCCTTGGATTCGCCGATGCCCTTTAGCGTCATCAGCTCTTCCTTGCCGGCAGTATTTAAATTGACCTTCCGGCTCTGGCCGGCACCGTCCGCCTGCAAACCGTCGCCGGTTGAAACAGGCCCGGCCAAAATGCCGGCGCGCCCGCTTTTCTCCCACTCCTCGGCCTGCTGCTTTGTGGGCACCTGGATCTTCATGCCGTCGCCGATCTCCTGGGCCAGGTTTAAATAGGACTGGGCCGCATCCGGCCCGAAACCTCCGGCCTGATCCACCGCCTCGTATATCCGGCTGCCCGGCTCCATCCCGTAGACCCCTGGATTTACAACCGCTCCGCAGACGTGCACAAAATATATGGGATGGGACGTCCCCGCAGCGCCTGTCTCAGGCGGCTTTTGCCCGGCCGCCGCATCAGCTTCCGGTTCCTGGCCGTCTCCCGGCCCGGTTCTTCCCTCCGGTTCGCTCCCGGCGGACTGCTGCGCGCTGCGCTCTCCCTGCGGCGCCTCCCGGCCCGCAGACGTTTCTCTCCCATCCTCTGAACCGGCTGCCTGCGCAGCGCCGGATTCCGCTTCCAGAACAATTTCCATATGGTCCGCCTGCCGGCTCGAATTGCAGCCGTAGCAGACCCCCGCGGCCGCCATTCCCAGCACAACCGCCATCATTTTCATGCGTTTCAGTGACTTCAGATTCAATTTCAATGGTCTCCCTCCTTCCGGACGGGACGCCATCTCAGCCTGATAATATTATTCTAACGAAATCCCGGGGTAAAAACAAGCCCTATTTCCGGAAAAGGGGAAACTAATTTTCCGCCTTGTTTTCCAACATTTTAGGCAAATTTTATAGATAAGCGGCCGCGGGTATGAATCCGGCCAAATGTGCAGAAGAACAGGGCCGCGGCGGACAAACCGCAGGCCGCCGGAAAATCTTCGGCGGCCTGCGGTCACTTTTCAATTACAGCTGATTCTCCTGGTCCACATACCAGATCTCCTGGGCCCCGTTGTCTCTGGTGTGCCAGCAGGCCCCTTCCAGCGGCCCGTCCACCGTGTTGTCCAGGAAATACCAATCCCCGGACCCGTCGGCCGGATCGCAGGCCACTCCGTCCCAGCGATGCCACCCGGTCACCATATAGCCCGAACGGTCGAACAGGTACCAATGATGGTTGATGATACACCATTGGTCCGCAGGATAGCTGTTATCCTCCCTGCGGTACCAGTAGCCGCTGTCGTTGCGCATCCATCCCGGCTGCTGTCTCCAGGTTTTCATAAACGCTTCAGGCGTGCCGTAGGTCTCGATCAGCTTGGTGGGCGTGCTACCCCAGTCCGGCAGATACAGATGGGGTTTATCCACCAGGCTGGACCAGTCTCCGCCCCAGGCCAGGCCCACGGTTTTTGCAATAGCCGCCGCCTTCTCAAATCCGCCTTTGCTGTCGTTAAAGCTGTCGTCGCTGGTTTTTCCATCCCCGTCCACATCCATGACCAGGTAAAAATCCAGGGCGATGCCCCACTGATGCTGGGAGCGGTAATCGCTGCCCCGGGCGTTGGTCACAATATTCCCCGGCCTGGTTCTGCCCTGGGCGTACAGCATATCCTGCTCCTGAACCGTCCGCAGGGTTTCTGATATGGCCACGCCGATGCGCTGGGCCGAACACTCCCTCTGCCACTGAGCGGCCAGCTCCTGCAGCCGCGGGTGTACTCTCGTGATATCGTTCATAGTCTCTCCTTGTCCCTTTTCTCTTATCATACGCAGAACCCCGCCCGGACGTGCCTGCGCCGCTTCCCCCCATTGCATTCAAAAAAATCCCCTGCGCCACAGGCGCGGGGGACCTCTGCGTGCCGGGAGAACCGGCATTTTCATACTCTATTTTCGGAATATAATGATTCCCGCCACAGCCACCGCTGCGCCGATCAGCTTGCGCCACTCAAAATCCGCCTTGTCCACGCCGAAGAGGCCGAACAGCTCGATGCAGTAGGCTACCACAATCTGCGACACCACGATCAGGATGGAAGCCTGGGCCGGTCCTAAGCCGCTCATGCTGCGGACCACGGTGTAGGTGATCAGGGCTCCCATGATTCCGCCCAGCATCACATAGCGGGGCGTCACGTCCATCAATCCGCCGATGGGCTGCCGCCCGGTAAAGAGCCAGATCGCCACGCAGGTGATAAAAGCGGTGAGCTGTACCCAGCCTGCCGCCACCCAGATGCTGGTCTGGTCCGTCACCTCGGTGTTAAAAACGCCCTGTATACTCATCAGGGCACCTGAAATCAACGCAATGATAATTCCCATTGTCCGTATTTCCTGCCTTTCCCATAAGATTCAATGTGGTTAGGATATCCAGACGCCATGGATTCTATACAAGCCGCTCTTTACAGCATTTCCGTTCTGATGTATAATAAGAAAACGCAATATTTGTCATCAATCTGCCGGTTGGCGGCGCGGTTTCAAAGCGTTACCACAGCGGCAGACATGGCAGGCGCCCGTCCGCTCTAATCCGGCGGGCAAAACGGCACGGTCCGGCGCGCTGATACGCTTAAACCGGCCAACGGGAGGCAGTGATCTCATGCAGGATTTGCTCCAACGTTTTTTCCAGGCGTCTGCGCGGCCCATGCAGACGCCTGTTCCATATTCGCTTTTCCACTTATCAATCACGGCCCTGGGCGTCTGCGCCGCCATTTGGGCGGCCCGCCGGCTGGCAGCCGGCCGCAGGAAACACGTCCTGTTTGTCTGCGGACTGATACTGGCGGCCAGCGAGCTCTACAAGCAGGGCTTCTTATACTACGTTGTGAACGGCCAAAGCTACGACTGGTGGTATTTTCCCTTCCAGCTCTGCAGCGTCCCTATGTATCTGTGTCTGGTCACGCCCCTGCTGTCCGGGCCGAAATTTGCGCGGGCCCGGCGGATCGTCTGCACCTTTATCCAGGACTACGGCCTGTTGGGCGGCGTGATGGCCCTGGCGGAGCCCTCGGGCCTGCTGCACCCCTACTGGGCGCTGACCCTTCATGGACTGTGCTGGCATTTCACGCTGATCTTCCTGGCCCTGTACTGCGCAGGGAGCGGCGAAGCCGGCCGGGAGCCGGGAGCCTTCGCCTCCACGCTGCCCCTCTTTGGGGCCTGCTGCGCCGCAGCCATGTTCATCAACGTGGCCGCGCATCCCTACGGGGACGCGGACATGTTTTATATCAGCCCCTACTACCCCAACGGGCAGATCGTCTTTCACCAGATCGCCCTGGAAATCGGCATCACCGCCGGAAATTTGATCTATCTGACCGGCGTGGTTCTGGGCGGCTTTATCTGCCACCTGGCCTGCGCCCGCATCCGGCGAACCACATAAAAAACTTTACCTGAAGGGAGAATCACTGCAATGACAGAACATACAAAAAAGGACCGCTACCAGATCGCAACCGACTACCACGAGAGAGGCTACAACTGCTGCCAGTCCGTCTGTTTCGCTTTCCTCGACCACGTGGACTTAGACGAGAAAACCTTGTTCCGCGTAACTGAGGGACTGGGCCTGGGAATGGGCGGCATGGAGGGAACCTGCGGGGCCATCTCCGCCGCCACCGTGCTGGCGGGCTTAAAGTGCAGCACCGCCGACTTAGAGCATCCCAACTCCAAGGCCGTCACCTACAAGGACGCCAGGGCCTGCGTGAAGGCGTTCAAGGATCAGAACGGCACCGTGATCTGCCGGGAGCTCAAGGGCCTGGATACGCCGGAGAAAAAGGCGATCCGCACCTGCCCGGACTGCATAAAGGATGCTGTGGAGATCATCGAGGCCACGTTGTACGGGGAAGAAAAGGGGGAAGCGTAAAGGCTGACACCCAATAAGGAAGTATTGAGAAACATTCAGATTGGGCAGTCGGCAAGCGGAATGTGACAACAAAAGGCGGGCTATCGACGGTAAGCTGATAGCCCGTCTTTTGCATTGAGAAGGCCACGGCATAGCCGCCGCCCTCCGCCCCGCTGAATGGGTAGACAAGGCGGCCATGCCCTCAAAGTGCCCGGCCGCTGTCATTTTGATTTTTGGCCGGTTCTCCTCTCAAAATTGAAATGGGCAGGAAAGCTATTTTAGGGCTTTCCTGCCTTAATTACCCACCAGCAAAGACGGGCCAGGCTGTCAACGGCGGCGCTGTAAGCGCCGTTCATCTTGACCGTTGACCGGCTCGGCCGGCTTTGCTATTTCCCCGGCTATGCAAGTACGCCTTTAACCAATAGGGCACACCTAATCAGCTCGATAAACCGGAATTTGCGTTAGTCAATGATTACTTTTACAGATGAACATTTGCCACTATTGCATTGGCTTTCAGAAACACTGCAAGCAGCAATTCCCAATGTGATATTCAACAATGCTTTTAATATGATTTTATCTCCAGCTTTAGAAACAGGCTTTTCTACTGAGATATTACCGTTAGTATTGATTTTCGTGTGCATAAACAGATTGACAGGTGTAATAATTGGCCGTTGTTCTTCGAGGGCATTATTGATATTATCAAAACAGTTTCGATGTCCTTTACCATTATGGTAGAAATAATCATACATTTCTGGTCGGCAACATGGGTGTAATAAATCATGTTCGCCAACATCGTCAAAAAGAACTTCCATCATAGGTGTATATAAGTTTGTATAAATAGTGTCCCCAATTTTTAATTTTAAAGATTCATTACAGTCAATCGTCACTCCGGTTGAAA